>NZ_CP025394.1:0-1242500 GCF_002943525.1 Kitasatospora sp. MMS16-BH015
CGGAGGTGGACCGGGTGCGGACCATGCGCACCTCGTCGAGCAGGCCGAGGGAGTAGCGGAGCATTTCCGCCAACTTCGGTCGCAGGCCGAGGAGTCGGAGTTCGACGCCGTTTTCGCGGGCGGTGTGGACGAGGCGTTCGCGGTTGACGAACAGCCGGTGGTCGTGGGTGCCGCGCGGCGGGCGTCCGGCGACGGGCAGGTTCTCGGCCACGGTGATGGAGACGAAGCGGGCGAGGGCGGTGTCGGCGATGGGTGTCGACGACGAGCGTGCCGCCGGGGCGCAGCACCGGCAGGCCTGCGCCACGACCGTGTAGGGGTCGGGGACGTGTTCCAGGCACTGGCCGGCGGGACGACGTCGAAGGACTCGTCGTCGAAGGGCAGGTGGGTCACGTCGGCGCGGACGGTCTCGGCGAAGCCGTGGCGCAGCGCTTCGCGTAGTGACAGTTCGGAGAGGTCGACGCCGACCGTGTGGTATCCCTTGGCGGCCGCGTGGGGCCGAACAGGCCGCCGCCGCAGGCGATGTCGAGGAGGCGGGCGCTCCCGTCGCGGGCTGGGGGGACGAACTGGGCGCGGGCGCGGGCGTCCAGCCCAGCGGGGGCGAGGGCGCCGCGGGCGGGTCCCCACCACTGGTCGGCGAGGCCGTCGTAGTCGGCGATGAAGTCCTTCCTGATGCCCGGGACGACGACGCCCCGGGCCCCCGCCGAGGCCACCGACGCCGTGCCGGTGCCCGACTGCATCCTCCACAGCCACCGGAGACCGCGACCGGTCCTGCACCACCTGCTGGAGGAGGACACCCACCGCCAACCTCTGGGTCGACCACGTCCTCGACGAGGAGCACTTCCCCGCGTTCGTCGGAGGAAGGTGCGGCGGGCGGCGGCCGTCCCGCCGCTGTCCGACACCCTGGTCGCCCTGTATTCCTCGTCATCCGCCGCCCCGCAGGGGCCACCCCCTTCGTACTGGCCCCCGTCCTGGACGCCCCCCGTGCCAGTACCTCGTCGGCGGTCTTCGCCGCCGCCCCCACCACCGACACCCCCGCCATCGCCGGGACCCGGCGCGTCCTGCGGGACCTGCTGGACGCCTGCGCCGACGCCGGCGGCCGCCCCTACCTCTACGGCACCCACGACCTCGACACCGGCCTGCTCCACCGCATCTACGGCGCCCCCGCCCTGGACCGCCTGCGGGAAACTGGCGCACCGAACTGGCCCTGACCCACTTCAACCGCCGCGCCTTCGGCGACTTGCGCCTGTAACCCCGCCCGCCGACCGCTCGACGATCCCGACCCCGGCGGCGGTCACCGCCACCCACCACCGCCCCGGTCCCGAACCCCGGACCGCCGGTCCCGAACCCCGGCCGCCGGCCCCACGGCACCCCGCCGGGGACCACCACGACCCCCTTGACCCCCACGAGAGGGCGACACCCGTGCAGACCCCGGACACCGACTTCGGCCGCTCGCTGCGCCTCGTCCCGCACACCGTCCGACGCGTCGGCCAGGACGGCACCCCGCAGGAGCTCATGCGCACCGCCGCCGCCTCCGGCCAGGACACCGCCGTCCGCGGCAACGGCCGCTCCTGCAACACCAGACCCTCACCGCCGGCACCTCCTGGACGACCGCCTCCCCCACCACGCCACCGCCACCGCCACCGAACCGCGCTTCGTCGACTCCCCGCCGGAGAACACCTCGTCGAAGTCCCCACGGCCTCACCTGGCTCGCACTGGAACACTGGCTGGCGGCCACGGCCGCACCGTCCCGGTCCTGCCCGGCTACCTCGACCTCACCGTCGGCGGCACCCTGTCCATCGGCGGCTTCGGCCTCGGCTCCCTCCGCCACGGACTCCAGATCGACCAGGTCCACCGGATCGAACTCGTCGACGGCCACGGCCGCACCCACACCTGCTCCCGGCAGGAGAACCCCGAACTGTTCCGCCACGCCCTCGGCGGCCTCGGCCAGGTCGGCCACCTCACCACCGCCGTCCTGCGCACCACCGCCCGCCCCGCCCACACCCGCGTCACCCGCATCCCCCACACCGGCCTGGCCGACCTCACCGCCCACCTGCCCCGCGTCGCCGCCGACCCGAACGCCGCCGGCTACTTCGGCATGTGCGACCGCCAGAGCTGGTACTCCCAGATCTCCCTCACCCCGAAGCCGACGAAAGCACCCTCACCACCCCCGTCCTCACCCTCCCCGACTACACCGACCTCCTGCACGGCGAAGTCGCCGGCCACCTCGCCCCGCTCCTCCACACCCCCACCCACGCCAACCTCTGGGCCGACTACGTCCTCGACGAAACCGGCCTGCCCGCCTTCACCGCCACGCTGGAACACCTGCTCGCCGACTCCGCCCTCGCCGAAAGCCTGATCAGCCTCTACTTCCTGATCGTGCGACGCCCCCGCCCCGCCACCCCCTTCGTCCTCGCCCCGTCCTGGAGGCCCCGTCCAGTACGGCATCGGGGTCTTCGCCTCCGCCCCCCTCACCGACACCCCCGCCATCACCGGCACCCGCCGCGCCCAGAACCGCCTCCTGCACGCCTGCGCCCGCACCGGCGGCCGCCCCTACCTCTACGGCGCCACACCCTCACCCAGGACCTCCTCCACACCTTCTACGGCACCCCCGCCCTCACCCGCCTGGAAGAACTGCGCACCGAACTCGCCCTGACCCGCTTCAACCCACGCGCCTTCGGCGGCCCCCGCCCCTGACCCACCACGACACCCCGACAGAAACCCCTGACACGGCGCCACCACCGGCCGGTGCGACCGCAGGCGGCCGGCACGACCGCAGGCCGGCTCGCAGGAAAGCAGGTGCCCCGGCCGTGGATCACGCCCGACGAGACAGGGGTACCGGGCTCCTCCAGGCAGCCGTGTCCGACCGCCTCCTCGACGAGGTGACCGCCGCTGCCTTCACCTCCGTAGCCGTGGCGCAGGCGGCGCCGGCGGTGGTGGTGCCGGTGGCCGGGCAGCCCGGCGCCGGGACGACCACGGCCGCCGACCAGGTCCAGGCCGCGCTCGACACCCGTGGTGGCGCGGTGCGGGTGGCCGCCGACCTCTACAAGCCCTTCCACCCCCACGACGCCCGGCTGCTCGCCGAGGACCCGCGCACCGCCGGCGCCCGGGTACGTGCCGATGTCCGGGTACGTGCCGATGTCCGGGTACGTGCCGATGTCCGGCGGTGGCAGGCGGCGATGGAGCACCTGGTACGAACCGACGGCTCGACGCCGTGGTGGAGACCGCGCTGTCCTGCCCGCACGAGCCGCGCGAGGACACGGCCGCCTACCGCCGGGCCGGACACCGGGTGGAGGTCGTGGTGGCGGCGACGGCGCCCGCGTGGAGCCGGCTCGGCCTGCTGGAACGCTTCCTCGGCGACGGCGACGGCGACGGCGAGGGCGCGGCGCGGTTCGTCTCCCGGGCCCACCACGACGCCTGCACCGCCAGGCTGGGGCACCCGCCGGCGGTGCCGGAGGCCGAGTACCCGGCCCAGCAGGTCAGCGTGGTGCGCCGCGGCCTCGACCCCCTCTACCCAACGAACTCCTCCCCGGTCCGGCATGGGACCGGCCCCCGCAGGCCGCCGCCGTCCTCACCGCCGAACACCGACGACGGTGGGACGCGACCGAGAGCACGCGCTTCCACCAGCGGCCCGCCGACGCCGGACTGCGCGTGCGCACCCGGCCGCTCACCCCCGGGCAACGCCCGACCCCCGACGCCTTGTCCGCCGACGCCTTGTCCGCCTCCGCCCGGCCGCCGGCCGAGCCGGTGCAACGCCTCGCCCAGTCCGATCCCCGACCGGGCCGCACGGACCGCCACCGCCTCGCCCCGAGCCACCACGCCCAGGTGTACCGGCGCATCGTCCTGCCCGCCCTCGGACAGATCGAGCCGAGCCGGTCCGGACAGCCGACGGCCGTGTTCGTGACCGGGCAGCCCGGTGCGGGCAAGACCGCCGCCGCCGAAGCCGCCCGCGCGGCGTTGCCGGGCTCCGTCCGGCTCCCCAACGGGGCATTCAAGGAAGCCTATCCCGACCACACCCCCCTGCTGAGCCTGAACCCGCGCACCGCCGCGACCACCATCCGCACGGCCCACACCCAGTGGGCCGGGCAGGCCGAGGACCTGGTCCGCGGGCGCGGCGCCGACACCGTCCCGGAAGGTCGCCCCCGGCAGGGCCGACACGGTCCCGACCCGAGCGGCGGCCTTCCGGGAGGCCGGGTACCGGGTCGAGTTCCGGGTGCTGGCCGTGCGCGCCGCCCACAGCCGCCAGGGCACCGCCCTGCGCTACGCCACCGCCCTGCGCCGGGGAACCCCGGCCCGCTTCACCACCGCCTCCGGACACGACACCTGCTATCGGGCGATTGCTGACGTCGTCGAAGCTGCCGAGCACCACCCGGCCGTCGACCGGCTGACCGTCACCGACCGGGACGGCAAGGCGCTGACGGCGGATCCGGTCACCGGCCAGGGTCCGGCCGCACTGCCGGCCGCCGGGCGGCTGCGCCCCTACACCTCCGCCGAGGCGCAGCGATTCCCGGCCCGGCAGCGGTTCCCGGCCGGGCGGCGGGAGCTGACAGCCGTGCTGCCGCAGCACCGGGTGGAGCTGGAGGAGAACACGGCGCCGGGTCGGCGGCTGACGCCCGGCCAAGGCTGCCCCGGGCGGGCAGGCAGGCCTCGGCGGGCCTTGCCCCGGGATACGGTTTGAGGGCCGCGACCGGCGGGCTGGTGGGTCCGGGGACGTCAGGCGCGCGCCAGGACGCCACCGGCCGGACCGCCCAGGCCGTGACCTCCGCTGGCCAAGCACGTCGCCTCGGCAGCCCCGCCTGGTGCCATCCATGCGGCTCATGGTCCACAGGCACGACGCCGGCACGGCACTCCCGAACCCACCAGCCGGCCCACCCGCCACCCGCCGCCCGCCCCGCCCGACGTCAGACGTCAGACGTCAGACGGGCAAACGACCCGCACCGCCAACACCACTTGCCGCCGCCGAACCCGCCACGACCCGCACCTCCCGCAACCCCCCTCACCGGACCCGACACCCGTCAGCGGGCGAGCGGACCGTGACGGCGCCGGCCTCCCGCCCACCGCGCCAGAGCCCCGGCCACCGCGACCAGCGTGGCCGCCCACAGCACACTGAAAACGATCAGCGCGAGCAGCGGAACCGGCTGAGCCGCGATCAGCGCCGTGCCGACCGACGCCGCCACCAGCACCACGAGCGCCATCCCCGAAACGTTCTGCAACCCCGCCACCAGACCCCTCACCGTCGGCCTGCCGTCCTCGTACGCCACCTCGACCACCTCCACACCCGAACACCCACCCGCAAAAGCCCCACCCCACCCCTGACCCCATTCTCCGACCGGCACACCACCACCGCCCCCCACCCGGCCCGGCACCCAGCACCCGGCACGAGGAACCACACCGGGCGAGGAACCACACCGGGCCGGGCAGCAGCACCCCCGGCCGGGCGAACAGGAACACCCCGGGACACCCGACGCCGGGCATAGACCGGACCCCGGGCGCAGACCCGGAGGTCCTCGCGCTGTCCGGGGCCGCGACGGCGACCGGCTGCCGGCTGCCGCTCAGCCGCGAGCCGACGCCGGCCCCGGAGCGCGCCACCCCGGGCACAGACCGGACGCAGAGACCACGCGCCGACGAGACCACCGCCGCCCGGCAGCGGGGAGGCGCCCCCCGACGGCCAGACCCGGCAGACAGGTCAGACGAACAGGTCAGACTCAGCGGCGCAGCAGGCAGGCCAGACTCGAGGCTCAGGCAGCTCGGGCTCGGCGGCAGCGCAGCAGGCAGGCCAGACTCGAGGCTCAGGCAGCTCAGGCTCGAGGCTCAGGCTCGGCGGCAGCGCAGCAGGCAGCGCAGCAGGCAGGCAGGCAGGCAGGCAGGCAGGCAGGCCAGACTCGAGGCTCAGGCAGCTCGGGCTCGGCGGCAGCGCAGCAGGCCGACGGCGGGCGGGGGCCTCGGCCGGGCCGGGGACCGGCCGTCGGCGGCGCCGGCACGCCGTCGGCTGCCGACCGCGGCGGTCCTGCCAGCCCTGCCCAGCCCAGGCGGGCGGGAAGCCTCGAAGCCCCGGCCGGACGGCTTGTAGGCTGCCCGGCAACAGTTCCAACTCTTGGGGGATGACCCGGGTGCGTGTCGGTCGGTTGACGGGTGTGGCCGCTGGAGTCCTCGCGCTGAGCGGCCCCACCGCCGCGTACGCCCGCGGCGGGGGCGGCAGCCACGGATTCAACGGAGGCGGCGGAGGCGGGGGCGGGGGCGGGGGCAGCCACGGCGGCGGAACCCACGGATGGACCGGCGGCGGGTTCGGCCACGGCTTCGGCGCAGGCTTCGGACTCGGCGCCGGCGGCCTCGCGGCACTGGCGGTCCTGGTCGCCGTCCTGCTCCTGATCTGGTGGCTGCGCTCCCGCCGCCGCAGAGCCGGACGCGCCGAAGGCCTGAACACCGCCTCCGACCGCACCGCGCACCGCGCCGACACCCAGGCCCGCGAACGCGCCACCCACATCCAGGCCCGCGTCGACGCACTCGCCGACACCGACCCCACCTTCGACCGCGCCGCGCTCGAGCACCGCATGGCGCAGCTCTACACGGATGCCCAGCGCGCCTGGACCGCTCACGACCAGGCCGCCCTGCACGACATCCTCTCCCCCGCCCTCTACACCAAGTGGACCGAGGAGCTCGACGACTACGCCTCCCGCGGCGAAACCAACATCGTGGAAATCCTCACCGGCCCCGACGTCGAACTCGTCAACGTCGCCAACCGCGCCGGCGAGACCAACGACACCGTCACCTTCCGCATCACCGCCACCCTCACCGACTACGTCCGCCGCGCCGACGGCACCCACGCCACCCGCAAGGACGACTCCACCCGCCCCGTCGAATACTGGACCCTCCGCAAAAACCAGGCCGGCACCTGGACCGTGTCCTCCGTCGAACAGGCCGCCGAAGGCGCCCACCACCTCACCGACGCCATCGAAACCGACGCCTGGGACCAGAAGGACATCGCCCGCCAAGCGACCCTCGAAACCGCCGCCAAAACCAGCGTCACCGCGGGCGTGAGCGACGTCCTGTCCCTCACCAACCTCTCCTGGACCACCGACGCCGACACCGCCGCCGCCGACCTCAGCGTCCTCGACCCCCGCTTCGACCGAGCCGTCCTCGAAGTCGCCATCGAACGGTTCCTCGAAGAGTGGATCATGAACGACGGCAGCCTCGACTTCACCTCCCACCGCACCCCCGACCGCACCGTCCTGCGCCACGCCCGCATCACCTCCGTCACCGTCCGCTCCCTCCTGACCCGCGACCCCGTCACCTTCCACGTCGCCGCCACCGCCCACGGCATCGCCTACACCGTCGACCGCCGCACCGAACAGGTCCTCACCGGCGACCCCCACCACCCCGCACCGATCACCCTCACCCTCGACCTCACCCTCAACCCCGACACCGGAACCTGGACCACCACCAACCCCACCCTCACCCCCACCCCCAACCCCGGCTGAGCCAGCTCGCACCCGCCCGACTGAGCCCGCCCGCACCAGAGGGCCACGGGATCCGGGAGGGGGCACGGCACACCCACAACCGGGGCATGCCGGCCCGGAAACCGCCGACCACGAGTCCGCGGCCGCCCCGGCCCGGACACCGGCACGGAGCACACGGCCGCCCCGGAAAGACCGCCGGGCACACGAGCGAGCGGACGGGGCCCCGGAAAGGCCCCGGGGCACACGAGGGAGTGGGCGCTCCGGCACCAAGAGGCCGCCGACACCGGCAGGGCCGCCACCGCAGGACACGATCACGCGGCAGCACACGACCACTGCCGCAGGCCAGGACCAGGCCAGGACCAGGCCGCAAGGCCGCACCCGACGGGCGTGCCCCCGCTCCGCGGTGACGACACCACCACAAACCGGTGACATCCCCACCACCCGTCAGCACCGGCCCCACCATCACCCGGCCACACCCCGGCGGCAGCCCGGCCACACCCAGGCCACACCCCGGCAGCAGCCCGGCGGCAGCCCGGCGGCCCCGGCATCGCGGACCCCACTCCACCCGGCCCCACCCCCACCCGGCAAAGCCACCACCAGCCCCCGCCACCGCCCTGCGGGACCTGCTCGCCACCCACATCGAAACGGACGACCACGTCGCAGACCGCCCGGATCCCAAAGGCCGGAGCCAGCCAAGGCAACCAGATCCTTTGCGACGCACCCAGCCCTGGCCTTCGCGTCGTCGATCCCCACCCGGCCACGACGAGACACCCCCGGCGGGCGAGTGCGCGGCCGAAGACCACGGCGCCCGACCGGGACAGAGAACCCGGCCCAGGCCAGGACACCCCCGGCCGCATCAGAGCCGCTCGGCAACGACCTCGACACCGGCCGCCAGCACCGCCGCGACCACCTGACGAGCCACCACCTCGTCACACACCGTCAGCACCGTCCCCGAACCGTCCCGCCGACACGGCAGACGACCACCACCGGCCTCCAGCAACCGCCAACGGTGACACCCAGTTGGTCCACAACGGCGCCAACCCCGCCACGGCCAGCGCCACCCGAACCGCCTCCACCGCCGCCCGGGCACGACGCCCCACCGAAACCACCGCGGCGGCCGCGCGCAGGACGACACCCCGCACACGACCCCCCGGGGGGGACCTCCAACTCCACCGGCCGGCCACCAGCGAGAGCCTCCCACACCTCCCCCACCGGACAACCGAACACAACCACGTCCCCAAGAACAACGGACACCACCCCCCCGACCACCCAACCCCGACACGCCACGGCTCAACCCGACCGAACCGAGCCGCAACCCGCCCGGCCGCTCCGCGGTCCGGCCCGCACGAACGGTCACCTCCACGCCGCCCCAGCACACCGCATGAACCCACGGAACCGCGACCACCCCGGCGCCGGGTCCTTCCCCGGCACGAGACGCGGCGCCGGCGAGGGACCCGGTGCCGGCGAGGGACCGGGCAGCGTCCGGCCGTGGGCGCGGGCCACCGAGCCCGGCCAGGACCCCCAGCACCGTCCGCTCGTCCGACCCGAAACGCAGGGTCCCCACCTGGCCCGGCAGCACGACCCCGACCCCCGGCAGCAACTCGAACACCCGCCGGTCGTCCACCACCACCCGCCCCCGACACAAGCAATCCCCACCCACCCCCGCACAGACCACGCCCGACGACACCCCGCAACGGACCGGACACCGGCCGGCGGACCGCACCACTCCCGCCACCGCCCACCGGGCCGTCCGAGGCAGAGGTCCAGCGCACCGGGGCCGCCGCACCCCGGTCCGGGATCCGCATCAGCTGATAGATACCTGTTGCATCGTCACATCAGTTGCTACAGTCCCGCCTTGCCGAGATCCGGCACCGCACGGGCCAGCATGCCGCCGCTCCACCGACGAAGACGGAGAACAGCCGTGACCTCACTGCCCCGCCGCATCGCCGCCGTGTCCCTGACCGCCGCCACCCTCCTCGCCGGCGCGGGTGCCCTCACCACCGCTTCGGCCGCGAGCGGGTACTTCGTCGGCACCGGCCGGGACTCGTACACCGCCCGCCAGGCCGCCTACAGTCAGGCGAACGCCGCAGGATTCACCGCCAGCCAATGCGACCTGGACACGGAGACCCTCGCCCCGCACTACTACCAGGCCACCCTGACCTGCACCAACTGACCATGCCCGCAAGCCCCGCGCACGACGGCGCACGGGCATGCGCACCGTCCGGGCCCACCCGCGTGAGGGGCAACGGGCAGACGAACGAGAACGCGAATCCGCCTGCCGGTCCCACCGCCGGCGCCTGGCCGGGGTCGTCCTGCTCGACCGACGCGACGCCCTCCACCGGGTGGTCGGTCAGGTGGGCGACGCAGACCAGGTGACGGCGCCAAAACGGCTCCGTCTCGCCGGGCCGATCGGTCTCCTGGTCCTGGGCGAAGCGCGGCACCGGAGGCACGGGCAGCATCGCCAGGTCGAGGCCGAGCTCCTCGAGGAGCTCCCGGCGCAGCGCATCGACAAGGTCCTCGCCGTCCTCGACCAAACCGCCGGGCAGCGAGTGCGGGAGGCCGGCCTCCCACCGGCGGCGGATCAGGGCCACGCGGCCGTCGTGGACCAGGGCCGTGCACACCCACACGGGGATCGGCGCGGTCACCGGCCGATGGCCGGGGCGTCGGCGTGATCGGGCAGGGTCGGCAGCGGCCAGGCCGGGTCCGGTGCCCAGGCGGGCCAGCCGCCGGCGAACGGCCCGGTGCGGTTGTCGAGCATGGCGATCGCCCGCCCTTGGGCTTGCTCCACCTGATGGTGGAGAAAGTCGTCGATCACCCCGGGGCGGCGCAGCCGGCTGTACTCGTGGCGGTCCTTCCACTGCTGCCCCGACAGGTCGGGGGCGAGGACCAGGTCGAGGGCGAGGTCCATGGTGTCGATGCCGCCGGCGTGGCGCTGGTAGGGCTTCTCGAAGTTGACGTACCAGCGCAGCGGCTCGTGGGTGGTGGCGTCCTGGAAGCAGTGCACGGAGAACCACTCGCAGGCCAGGAAGTGGGACAGCGGTCGGTGCCGGTCCACTGGTAGCGGCCGAGGGTCCAGGTGCCGGCCGCCAGGTCTTCGAGGGCCTGCTTGCGGGTGGTGTCGTCGCCGGTGCGGGTCGCGGTGGTCCAGGTCGTCGGGGACAGGCCCTCGATCCCCGGCCAGTAGGCCAGCCAGGGTCAGCACGCGGCCGGTGTCGTCGATCACCCGCTGGGGCATCGCGGTCCACACCCGGCCGGCGTGGACGTCGCGGCGCAGCACGGTGGTGCCGGGCTGGAACAGGCTGGTGTCGGTCACGGGGCAATCCTTCCCGGTCCCGAGACCGGGAAGCCCGCTCGGGTGTGCGATCGGATCGGTCACCGGGGAGGGCGCCCGGCGGTGCACGCCGGTTCGTGCCACGTCGCAACGGACCGGCGTGCCGCCCTCGCGGCAGGCGTACCGGGTGCGGTGGTCGAGGCCGTCCAGGCGGTCACCAAGCAACCGGGCGTCGCGTGAGAGGAGATGGTCCGCACCGTTGCGGCCCGCCCCCGAGCAGCGCGAGCGCCTCGCCGCCAGGTACGCCACCGCCCGCTGACCCCGGGGGCTGCCGAAGCGCGAGCAGGTCGAGGCCATCGTGCGCCCGGTCGACCCGAAACTGCTCGCAGAGCGGTGGAAGTCCGCTGCTTGGCAGGGGAGTTGTGAGGGGAAATTCCGTGGTGGTCACCGCTGCCGCCGCGCGTCTCCAGGAGACGGGTTCGGCCTCCTTCGAGGGGAAGCGACATCTCGTGCCGCTATGCCGTCCAGGACAAGACCTGGGTGACCGGCTCTGGCAAGGGGCCCTGGGAGGTCTGCTTCGTCGAGGCCGACGCCGACACCCTCAGAGCGTCGACCCCGCCGAGACCCCGACCGAGGCGAAGGCCGAGGCGAAGGCCGAACCAGCACTCGCACGGACGGCCCGGCGGCCCGGCAGGGCCCTGCCACGGGTCGGCTCGATTGCCTCGCCCGCATCGCCGGCGCATCCTCGAGCGGCGTCAGCGGTCAGGGCGCGGTCCGTGGTTCAGCCGTGGTCCAGCACGGAATCAGCCCGACGTCCGCGCTCGAGACCGCCGTCGTGCGGACGGCGTGGCCGGTTCAGGGTGCGAGTGCGGGGGCGAGGCCTTCGGCGAGCAGGCGGAAGGCTCGGTCGGTGGCGGCGACGGCCTCCGGGTAGACCTCGTCGGCCGAGCGGCCGGCTGCCAGTCGGTCGCTGACCAGGCCGGCCAGGGTGTGCAGGACCGTGATGACCTGGACGGCGGCGAGGCGGGCGGTGAGGTCGTCGGCGCCGGCTTCGCGCAGGGCCTCGGCCAGGGCGGTCACGCTGCGCTCGCGGTAGCGGATCAGACGCTCGGTCAGGCCCCCCGTCCCGGTGACCAGGCGGTAGAAGGCCACCGCCTCGGGGTCGGAGGTGAGCGCGGTGTTCGGGTCGCGCCGCGCCAGCGCGTCGAGCTGGTGGGCGTGCAGGGCGGCCAGCGGGGCGGTGCCGGCCGGGCGGGCGCGGACCACCCGGGCGGCCTCGTCCTCGTGGTCGGCGAACCGGTGCAGGACCAGGTCCTCCTTGCTGGGGAAGTAGGTGAACAGGGTGCGCTTGGAGACCTCGGCCGCCTCGGCGATCTCCACCACCGACACCTCGTCGAACCCGCGCCGCAGGAACAGCCCGATCGCCACGTCGGCGATCAGCTGCCGCGTGCGCTGCTTCTTGCGTTCCCGCAGTCCCAGGTGTTCGGCCATGCGGCCACTCTAGCAGCCCGTCCCGCACTCAGTAGATTTTTGCACCGAGTGCAGTTATAGTCTGGGTTACCGAATCGAGGAGGCACAGCATGAACACCGAGACCGTCGAGGTCCTCGTCGTCGGGGCCGGGGGCGCGGGCCTGACCCTCGCCACCGAGCTCGCCCTGGCGGGCGTGTCCGCCCTGGTGCTGGACCAGCGGCCCGGCCGCGACCCGCAGTCCCGGGCCGGCGCGATCCAGCCGCGCACCGCCGAGGTGCTCCAGCTGCGCGGCCTGCTGGAGGAGGCGCTCCAGCGCTCCGTCGGCCGGCCGACCACGGGCGGCCACTTCGCCGGGCTGCCGGCTCCGCTGGACTACTCCGCCTGGGACACCCGCCACCCCTACCCCGTCAGCCTCCCCCAGGACCGGCTGGAGGCCGTCCTGGAGGAGCGCCTGGCGCAGCTGGGCGGGCGGATCCTGCGGCTGCACCGCGTGGTCGGCCTCCACCAGGACGGCGACGGCGCGACGGTCACCGCCGACACCCCGCAGGGCCCCCGCACCTTCCGCGGCCGCTACCTGGCCGCCTGCGACGGCGCGCACAGCGGCCTGCGCAAGCTCGTCGGCGCGGCCTTCCCCGGCCAGGCCGCCACCCTGCGCAGCGCCAGCGCCGACCTGGTGCTCAGCGGCCCCGTCGACGACGGCGCCGACCACATCAGCGGCCAGATCCGCACCTCGCCCGCCGGGCACTTCACCCTGCTGACCCCACTGGGCGGCGGACTGCACAAACTCCTCTTCTCCGGCCCCGAGACCGCCCTGGCCGAGCGGGACGCGCCGGTGACGGCCGACGAGGTCCGCGCCGTGCTGAAGGCCACCCACGGCCCGCGGGTCGACGTGGTCGAGCTGCGCCACGCCTCGCGCTTCAGCAACGCCAGCCGCCAGCTGGAGCGGTACCGGCACGGCCGGGTGTTCTTCGCCGGCGACTCCGCGCACATCCACCTGCCGGCCGGCGGCCAGGGTCTCAACCTCGGCGTCCAGGACGCGTTCAACCTCGGCTGGAAGCTGGCCGCCGTCCTGCGGGACGGAGCCGGCGAGCAGCTCCTGGACACCTACCACACCGAGCGGCACCCCGTCGCCGCCCGGGTGATCACCCTCACCCGCGCCCAAGGCGCCATCATGGGCCCGCAGCGCGACGGCGGACTGGCCGAACTGCGCGAGGTGCTCACCGACCTGATCCGCCTGCCCGAGGCCAACCGCCACCTGGCCGGAATGATGTCCGGCCTCGACCTGCGCTACCCCATGCCGCAACACGGCGACCACCCACTGCCGCAGGACAGCGACCACCCACTGCCGCAGGACGGCGACCACCCGCTGCTCGGCCTGCGCATGCCCGACCTCGACCTGACCGTCGACGGGCACCCGGTGCGCTTCAGCGACCTGACCCGCACCGGCAAGGGCGTCCTCCTCGAACTCCGCGCCACCGACCTGACCACCGCCGACCCCTGGAACCGGCGGATCACCCGGGTCCGGGCCACCGTCGAGGCCAACGACACCGGCCCGACGACCGACACCGAGGCACTGCTCGTGCGCCCGGACGGCTACGTCTGCTGGGCCGGCGGCCCCGGCCTCACCACCGCGCTGAACCACTGGTTCGGCCCGGCCACCACCTGAACCGAACCCGAGCCCGGCGCCAATCGCGGGAGACACCGCCGAGCGTCCGTCAACCGCGGCTTCTGCAGACGATCCCACCGGCCCGTGGTGGGGAAACCGGGCATCCGGCGGACACGGGCGTGCTCCAGCCGAAGAGGGAGCGGACGGAACCATGCCGGGGCCGGCTTCGTCTCACTGCCATAGGGATGGTGTTCCGGTACGTGGCCAAGACTGCCGTCGTGTCGGCTCTGGTGGTGGCGATTTCCACACGTTCGCACCGTCGCACCCGGCCCGGACGGCCCGGGCGGCCCCTCCTCCCGGTCCTCCGTTCTTCACCGGCTATACCGGGCAAGTCATCGTCGGCGCGGACGACCGCGCGCTGACGATCGGCCCTTTCGGCGCGATCGGCGGCACGTGCGGCGACACCGCGACGCCTATCGCGACCGAGTCCACGGGAGCGGTCGCACTCGGCATCGAATACACCCCGCAGGCCCGCTCCATACCCGTCGGGCTCTGCGCGGCAGCCCAGACCGCAGCCGGCTCCGTGCAACTGGCCCAGCCCCTCGGCCACCGCGCCCTCGTGGACCGCGCCACCGGAGCAGCGCTCAAGTCCTTCGACGGACGCCGACTGCTCCATCCCGCCCGCATCCCGGCCGGCTACCGGCTGAGCTACACCGCTCCGCTCGGCGCGGCCACCACCGGGGCGGTCCAGCACTGGCAGTCGCCCACCGCGATCGGCGACCTGTCCCTCACCCAGGTCGACGGCCCCCTGAGCGCCGCCGTCAACGCCGTCGGCCTCGGCCTGCACAACCCGTACCGGAGTTCACCACCGCTGGTGGTCCACGGGCACCCCGCGATCCAGTTCGACTACTCCGGCGCGATCGCCTGGTCCGAGAACGGCGAGACGATGCTGCTCCTGTGGACCAGACCCGATCCCCCACCAACCGCCACCGCCACCGCCGCCATCGCCGACAGCGGCACGTGAGAACGCACCGGGCAACAGGAACGCCCGAGGCGACCAGCAGCGCTTCACACGGGCCTGGGAGGTCCTCACGGACAACACACAACCCAACCTGCACCCGCGAACCCCCGGCCGATCGGGACAGCGAAGGCGGCCACCTTCCCCGAAGCCCGTCGCCCGACCGCCCAGGCACTGGACGGCGAGCAGCTCGCCGGGACCTTGACCCAGGCGCAGGCCGAAGCTGCCTGCGCCTGCGGAAGCCGACCGCCCGCCCGGCCGCCCTCCCCCTCGCCCCTCCTCTCCTCGGCCCGTGGCGCCGCGAAGCGAGCCCGCCGGGCCACCGGCCAGCGGACCGTCCCGACGCCGCCGGCGCGCACCATCGGGTGGCCGCGACCTTGTCTCCGCTCCTGCTCTGCACGCTGGCTCCCCTGGGCGGCTCCGGGTGGAATCCGAGCCATGCCGGTCCGCGGAAATAGGGCCCGACGCCACCGGTTGACCGATGCTCAGATGGAGGCCGCTGCCGTCACCCACGTGGACCTCACCTTGACTTCCGGAACCTTCGCCCATCGACCCGCGCTTCCCTTCACCCCCGGTACGGCGGGAGTCGGCAGGGTCGTCGGCGGAGAGGAGGGGTTTGCGGGCCGACGTGTCCTGGCCCGGGGCACGGACGTCGGTCTGGAGCGTCCGGGGACCCGGGCCGAGCTGATCGCCGTTCCCCTCACAGGAGTGCGTGGTGTGCCGGAGAGCGTCGGGGCGGCCCTGGCCGCCACCTGCCACTCGCCCATGACCAACGCCTGGGCCGCCGTCGACCCGATCGGCCGCGTCCGCCCGGGCCACCGTGTCCTGGTGACGGGAGCCTCCGGCGGGGTGGGCTCCATGGCAGTCCAGCTCGCCGCACGTGCCGGCGCCCACGTCCTGGCCGCTGTCCGCAGTGAGGAGGAAGCGGCCGCCGCGGTGCTCGGCGCGGCACCCGAGATCCTGATCGGCCGCGGTCCCGACGCGCTGGCCGCAGCCAATGCCGATGCCGATGCCGAGGGAGGCATCGATGTCCTGATGGACACCGTGGGCGGCGACACGGTACCCACCTTCCCGAACGTGATGCGGCACGGTGGCCGTGCCGTCCTGGTCGGCTACGTCGCCGGTACCACCCTGAGCGTCGATCTGCCGTCCCTGCTGGCCCGGGACATCGCGCTCCTGCCGGTGAACATGGTCCGCCGCCGAGTTCCCGACGACGTCTTCCACTCCCTGCTGGAAGAACTCGGCAGCGGCCGACTGAAGATGATCACTCAAGGCGCAGGCTCGGACACGTCACCATTCGACGACCAGCCACCCTCTGTGCGGAAGCGATGCTGCCAAGGCGAGTTCAGCGCCATGACGCCGCAGCTCTACCGGTGTGGGTGCAGTCAGTGGAGCCAGCAGCGTCGCCTCTGGGTCGGTCGGCGCAGCGTGTGGGAGCCGCAGTCGTACCCGTGCGGGGTCGGCGCTGCCGTTGGCGATGGCGAGCCGGGTGGCGCCGTCCGTGTGGGACAGGTGTGGGATCAGCAGCGGGCCGCCGGTGACCAGCGGCAGCGCCGGGCGCTCGCCCTCGGCGTAACGGACGGCGCGGTGCAGCAGGCGTTGCCCGGTGTCGTCACAGGGCAGCAGCTCGAGCGCGGTCGCGGCCAGCACGGCGGCCCGGCCGCCGAGCGGGTTGGTGAACGCCGTCCGGCCTGGGCCCCACGGCAGGCCGTCCGGCGTCCGGATCTCGGTCCACACCTGCGCGCCGGGCGCCGGGGCGAGCCGGGCGAGCGCCGGCTGGACGTTCACACTGAGCGGCACGCCGCCGTCCAGGACGTGCTCCTCGGCGTAGACCTGGTCACCGTCGGACTGCTCGCGGCTGACCAGGACGGCGTCGGTCAGACCGATGAGGGGGCCGTGGCCGCGGCGGACCAGGATTTCGGCGGCGGTGCCGTCCAGCAGCAGGCCTTCGCCGAGCAGCGCGCGCAGTCGGTCGTCGGTGAATGCGTGGGCGTGCTGCCCGAAGAGGGCCTGGACGGGCGCGGCGGGGTCGGCGGTGACGGGGACGCCGTAGCGCAGCAGCCAGTCGGCGACTGGGGCCGGGTCGGCCGCGGCGGCCAGGGCGGTCAGGGTCGCCCTCGTGCTGTGCGCGTGGGTGGCGGCGTCGGGGCGGACGGCGAGGCCGACGCCGGCGGTGGTGGCGGCCTGGTCGCCGTAGCGGTCGGCGAGCCAGTCGAGCGCGGGGCGGGAGCGCCGCAGCAGGGCGGTGACCTGCGGGTGGCGGGCGGCGCGGCGGGTGTTCATGGGGTGCAGGTTGAGCAGCAGCGCGTGCGAGCCGGCGAGTTGGGCGGCGGCCAGTTCGGACCAGGTCTGGGTGTCGGATTTGGACCAGGCGGTGTGCGGCCAGTTCTCGATCTCGGGCTCACTCCGCGCGGCGCCCGGGCGCAGCGCCCGCTGCAGCTCCAAGGACCAGAGCTGGCGGGAGAGTTCCCGGCCCGGGGTGTCGCTGTAGGGGGCGAAGTGCGGGCGGTGGGCGACGCGTCCGCGGATCGCGAGGGCGTCGAAGAGGGCGGGCCAGTCGCGGCCCTCGACCGAGTGGGCGTCCAGGCCGGAGCTCATCAGGCCCAGCGTGCTGCGTCCGCCGGAGCGGAGTGCGACCTCGGCGGCGAGGGCGGCGGCGACCTCCACTTGCGCGTCGCGCCAGACCTGTTGCAGCTGGGCGCGCCAGGGGTGCGGCGGGCCGGGGGCGGTGACGGCGGCGACCAGTTCGGCGCGGCCCACGGCCTGCCCGCTCAGCGCGGCGAAGCGGTCCAGCATGAGGGGTTCGAAGCCGCCGCCCCACTCGAGCGGGGCGTGGTTGTGGTAGCGGAAGTCGTCCTCCAGCCACAGCACCCGGAAGCCCAGTTCGGCGAAGCGCCCGTAGTGGGCGAGCAGCCAGGCGCGCCACTGCGGGCAGGCGAAGGAGGCCTGGGCGGCGGCGACCTGCCCGGTGGGCGAGACCATGGGGGCGAATCCGAGCCTGTCCAGGGTGCCGTGACGGCCCCGGTCCGCGTGGCCGACGGTGACCCAGGGGTTGAGGCTGACCGCGAGCCCGGCGTCGGCCAGGATCTGCCGCGCGGTGGCGGCGGCCTCGAACCAGGCGTCCTCGGCGGGGCCGGTCGGGTGGCCGGCGAAGGCCTCCTCGGCGCCGGTGAGCAGCACCACCTCGCTCACGCCGGCTTCGGCGCAGACGCCCGCGAGCTCCGTCGCGTCGGCGGCGACCCGGGTCGGGGCGGGGCCGGCGTGGATCTGGAACCTCAGGTGGTAGCGGGCGGGCATGCCACTCCCCTCATCTGACGCTCCCCGCGACCAGGCCGGAGCGCCAGTACCGTTGCAGCGAAAGGAACATCACGACCAGCGGCACGACCGAGACGGCGGCGGCGGTGATCACGACGTTGAACGGCACGGCGTCCCCGATGCCGCGCTGGGCCTGCCAGCCGACCAGGCCGACGGTGACCGGCTGGAGCCGGTCGTCGGCCAGCATCAGGGCGGGCAGCAGGTAGTTGGACCAGATCGCGACGAACTGGAAGAGGAAGACCGTCACCAGTGCGGGCGACATCAGCCGCACCGCGATCGTGCCGAAGATCCGCACCTCGCCCGCGCCGTCGACACGTCCGGCCTCGAGCAGTTCGTCGGGGACGGAGGCGGCGGCGTAGATGCGGGCGAGGTAGACGCCGAAGGGGCTGACCATGCTGGGGATCAGGACGCCCCAGTAGGTGTTGACCAGGTGGATCGGCGAGAAGAGCAGGTAGAGCGGGATGGCCAGCAGTGGCTGGGGGACCAGGACCGCGGCGAGCACGATGTTGCCGGCCAGTTCCCGGCCGCGGAAGGCGTATTTGGCCAGAGCGTAGCCGGCCAGGGCGGAGACCGCGGTGGAGACGGCGGCGCCGCCGAGTGCGTACAGGGCGGTGTTGGCCAGCCAGGTGGTGTAGATGCCGCCCTGGCGGTCGAAGACCTGGCGCAGGTTGTCCGGCAGGACGAAGCGCCCGCCGAACCAGAAGCCGCCGGTGGCGAAGAGGTCGGAGTTGGTCTTGGTGGTGGAGACAAGGAGCCACCAGACCGGGGCCAGGAAGTAGACGGAGGCTGTGCCGAGTACGGCGAGGGTGACCCAGCGTCCGCCGCGCCCCTGCGGGACGGTGCCGATGGTGCTCATAGGGCGGCTCCCTTCCGCTGGACCAGGCGCAGGAAGCCGAAGGAGAGCACGAAGGCGAGCAGCGCGAGGATCACCGACTCGGTGGCGGCGTAGCCGAAGTTGTTGTCGTCGACCGCGTGGTACGCGGCGAAGATCGGGGTGTAGCTGGAGGAGAGATTGGGCGCGACGTGCTGGAGCACGGCCGGCTCGTTGTAGAGCTGGGCGGTGCCGATGATGGAGAAGACGGTGGTCAGCACGAGCGCGGGGCGGACGATGGGCACCTTGACGTGCCAGGCGATGCGCCAGGCGGAGCAGCCGTCCATCCGGGCGGCCTCGGCGAGCTCGGGCGGGATGGCCTGGAGCGCGGAGTGGATGATGAGCATGTTGTAACCGGTCCAGGCCCAGGTGAGCATGTTGCCGACGGTGGGGGCGAGCATGGCGTCCGAGGTGAGGTCCAGGTGCAGGCCCAGGGTGTGCGCGGCGGCGGTGATCGGACTGAGCCCGGGTGCGACCAGGTAGGACCACATCAGCGCGCCGACGACGCCGGGCAGCGCGTAGGGCAGGAAGAACGCGAGGCGGAAGAAGCGCTTGAACAGGGTGGAGCGGGCGTCCAGCAGCAGCGCGAGCAGCAGGGCCAGACCCAGCATCAGCGGCACCTGGACGACGCCGATCAGCAGCACCCGCAGCAGTGAGCCGCGGAAGTCGGCGTCGTGCAGCGCGTCGGCGTAGTTGGCGAGCCCGGCGAAGGTCTGGGTGGGCGGGGTCAGGCCGAGGCCGTCGCGGTGCGGCTTGAACAGGCTCTGGTAGACGGTCCAGCCGATCGGGGCCAGGTAGCAGAGCGCGAAGAGCACGGCGAAGGGCAGGAGGAACGCGGCGGCGGTGCGAGCCCGCCGCTGTGTGGGGCGCATGGCGGTCATCCCGAGACGCTCATCCCCTGCTGCCTGAGCTGGGCGACGGTCTTGGTCTGCACGGTGGTGAGCACGTCGGGGAGCTTGGTGGAGCCCTTGCCGCTGGTGCCGAGGCCGTCGCCGAGGTCGGTGGAGGTCTGGGTCATGGTGGGGCCCCAGGTCCAGGAGGTGTCGATCTGCGGGGTCTCGGCCTTGAAGACGTCGAAGATGACCTGGCCGCTGTAGAAGGGGTCGGGCTGGGTGAGCGCTGGGTTGGCCAGGCCCGCGGTGGCGGCGGGATAGATACCGGTGACCTTGATCAGGTTGCCGAGGCTGTCCGGGTCGGTGCTCATCCAGGTGGCGAACTCGGCGGCCTCCTTGGGGTGCGCGCATCCCTTGAGGACGACGGTGGCCGAGCCGCCGTCGTTGCCGTAGACGGGCTTGGCCGCGTCCCAGACCGGCATCGGGGCGACCGCCCACTTGCCGCTGCCGCCCTGGACGCTGGAGGCGAGGATGGGGGTGTCCCACACCGCGTTGACGTCCGAGAGGATCTTGCCCGAGGCCATGTCGGCGTACAGGCTCGGGTCGAAGCTGGGGTCGGTCTTGAGCAGCTTCGCGTCCAGCAGGCCCTGCCAGTAGCCGGCGACCTTCTGGTTGGCGGCGCTGTTGATGTCCACCTGCCAGGCGCCGCCACTGGCGCCGAACCAGGCGGCGCCGGCCTGCCAGGCCAGGCCCGCGTAGTTGTAGGAGTCGTTGCCGAAGTCGCCGAGGTAGACGCTCGGGTCGGCGGCGTGCACCTTGGCCGCGTCGGCGGCGTACTCGTCCCAGGTGGCCGGGGGCTTGGCGATGCCGTACTTGGCGAACAGGTCCTTGCGGTAGAGCAGCGCCATCGGGGCGGTGTCGACCGGCGCGCCGAAGGTCTTGCCGCCGATGGTGACCTGACCCCAGGTCCAGGCGGCGAACCGGGACCGGGCCGGGGCCATGTACGAGGTGACGTCCATCAGAGCGCCTGCGGCGGCGAAGCTGGGCATCGTCTCGTAGCCGACCATGCCCAGACACGGCGCGTTGCCGGCCTGGGCGGCCGTCAGCATCTTGGTGTAGCCGCCCTTGGAGCCGGACGGGATCTTGTCGAAGGTGACCTGCGCGTTCGGGTGCGACTCGTTCCACAGGGTGACGGACTGCTCGTAGCCGGGGGCCCAGCCCCAGAAGTCCAGCTTCACCGAGCCGGCCGTGGCAGGGTCGCTGCCGCTGCCGGACGACGAGCCGCACCCGGTGAGGGCTCCGAGGGTGAGAACGACTCCGGAGGATATGGCGATGGCGAGATGACGGCCTCTCACGTGGGTTCTCCCTGATGACGCAAGTGAAGGTGGAGGGTCTTGCCTGGCGCTCCCTCCTATTAGTTAAAGTAGGATCAGAAATAATTGAGGCGCTGTCAATACCCGCTACCGGGCTCGACAGCCCGACGGCTGCACCAACGTGCTGCGAGCGGAGGCGGACGTGAACGTGAAGCCGAGTGACCGGGCTTCCATCCGGAGGACGAACCTGGCCCTGGTGCTCCGGCTGCTCCGGGACGGCGGCCCGCGCTCACGCGCGAAGATCGCCGACGAGACCGGCCTGCCCCGGCCCACCATCACCAGCCTGGTGGCCGAGCTGATCGAGCTCGGCCTGATCCGCGAGGGCGACTCGGAGCGGGACGGCTCCGTGGGCCGCCCCGGCCTGCCGGTCGAGCTCGACGGCACAACGGTGTACGGGCTCGGCATCGAGATCAACGTCGACTACCTGGCGGCCGTCATCCTCGACCTGCGCGGCTCCGTCACCTTCGAGCGACGGATCGCTCTCGACGTGCGCGCCGCTGGGGTGCGGCTCGTCCTGGACCAGACGGCGCAGCTGATCCGGGAGGCCGCGGAGTCGGTGCGAGAACGCGGCCACCTTGTCGGAGCCGTCCTTGCCGCACCGGGGAACGTCGACACGGCCACCGGTGTCGTCGGCTACGCGCCCAACATCGGCTGGACCCGGGTCCGCGCAATCGACGAACTGCGGCACAGGCTCGGCCCGCAGGCCCCCGCCCTGCTTCTGGAGAACGACGCCAAGCTCGGCGCCCTCGCCGAGTACCTGGTCGCCGCCGCCTCCGACATCCACGACCTGATCTACGTCACCGGCGAGACGGGAGTCGGCGGCGGCATCATCATCGGCGGCCAGCTCCACCGCGGCGCCGGCGGCTTCGCCGGGGAGATCGGCCACATGCCGCTCTCCCCCGGCGGCCTCCCCTGCGCCTGCGGACGCCGCGGCTGCTGGGAGACGATGGTCGGCCTCGGCGCACTGCTGAGCCTCGCCGCCGACCCCGAGGACCCCGTGCACGACCCGTCCCTGGACGTGGAGTCCCGGCTCGTGGACCTGCGCCGACGGGCCGACGCGGGCGATCCCCGGACCGTCTCCGCGCTGGCCCGGATCGCCGACGACCTGGCACTCGGAGTGGCCCTGCTGGCCGACGTGCTCAACCCGCGGGCGGTGGTGCTGGGCGGCTGGTTCGCCGCCTTCGCCGACCACCTGCTGACACCCGTGCGAGAAGGCGTCGCCCGACGGGTCATGGCCCCCGACGCGGGCGGCTGCGAGGTGCTGCCCTCCACGCTGGGCTTCACCGCCCCCGCACGCGGCGGCGCCTGCCTGGCCCTGGACGCCGTCTACCGCGACCCGGGGGATCTCCGCTAGAAGGCAGCGCGGCCGAACCCCACGAGAAGGCCGAGCCGGGGAACGCTCTGGCGGATGCGTTCACCCGCCAGAGCTCTTCGCGCCCCGCAACCGTTGAACCACACAGTCCAGGGCCGCCCGGTCGGCAGTCCACCGCCGGCCGGGCACGGCCGTCGCGACGGTCGCCCTCCGGCTGCACGAACCGCTGAGCCCAAGAGGTTTCACGGCCACGGGTCTTGACGTCATGTCAATTAGTTCAGATCCTACTTGAACTAATTGGATGCGTTGGCGTCAACTGGGAGACCGGCATGAATGCTTCTGCGAAGCCACCCCTTGGACGACTGCGGAAAGCCCTCGGTGTGGCCCTGGTCTGCACGGCTCTGGGATGGCCGGGCGCCGCGCCTGCCGGCGCCGCCTCCGGCGTGCACCGGGCCGCCTCCGGCGCGGGGACCGTCACGCTGGGCGGGCGGTGTCTGGACGACGCGGGAGCCGGGACTGCGGACGGGAACGCCGTGCAGATGCTGGGCTGTGACGGCGCGAGCGGGCAGAACTGGAACTGGAACGGCGACGGGACCTTGTCCACGCTGGGCAAGTGCCTTCGGGTCATCGCCGGTTCGCACGCCACCGGCGCGCTGGTCGCGCTGTGGACCTGCAACTCCTCCGAGGCGGACCAGCACTTCGCGTACCTGCCCGACGGCACGATCTACAGCGCCGACTCCGGCAAATGCCTCGCTGTCCAGGGCGCGGTCACGGACGGCGCCGGAATCGGACTCGCCCCGTGCGACCCGTCCCGGTACGCGCAGGTCTGGGGTGCCGGCACGGCGCCCGCTCCCGGCTACGTCCTGTCCTCCGGGGCGGCGGTGAACTTCGCCAACCCCGACGACACACCAGCCGACGTCTTCACCGACAAGAACGGCCAGTTCTACTACCAGTCCTCCCACTCCCTCTACGGAGCGAAGGACAGCCGCCAGTGGGACTTCTACACCGGCAGCAACTTCGACACCGCGACCACCGCCGCCATCAGCGGCTACGGCACCAACAAGGACACCACGACCTTCTGCAACAACAGCCCCACGGGGGTCGCGGCCACCAACGCGCCCTCGGGCTCCGGCTACGCCGAGCGCAACTACTGCGACCTGAGCGGTGTCTGGGTCGACCCCGACACCGGCAACTGGTACGGCCTGGTCCACAACGAGTTCACCCCGCAGCCCTTCGGCGACGGCCTGCACTACGACGCCATCGACTACGCGGTCTCCACCGACCAGGGCCACACCTGGACCGTCATGGGCCACGTCGCCACCTCGCCCTACAGCACCAGACGCGGCGACACCACCCAGTTCCCCGGCTCCACCTACTACTACGGCGACGGCGACCAGCGGCTCTTCGTCGACTACGCGAGCGGCTACTTCTACGCCTTCTACGCCACCCGCGTCCTGGACAAGTCCGCCGGCGGCACCGTCTGGCTCCAGCATGTCGCCCGAGCCCCGATCTCCGGCAAGATGGCCGGCTCCAGCTGGCAGAAGTGGTACGACGGCGCCTGGTCCCAGCCGGGCACGGGCGGCAAGGAGAGCGACATCATCCCCGCCGACGGCGGGGGCCAGGGGTACCTCTCCGCCGGCGGCGACTACGCTCCCGCGAACACCGGCACGGTCGCCGCCCAGGTCTCGGCCGGGACGATGCCGGACAACTCGCAGCTCGCCGTCATGAACGTCGCCTGGGACGCCTACCTGGGCAAGTACATCGGCACCCCGCAGAACAACGTCGCGCAGGCCGACGGCACACTCACGCCCCTGCACTTCTACGCCACCGACAGCCTGGCAACGCAGAAGTGGACCGACCTGGGCCTGGTCACCGGCGATCCGAACGGCGCCTGGTACCGGTGGATGCTGGACCCCGCCAACCTCACCAGCTCCACCGTCGTCGGCCGCACCTTCCGCTCCTACTGCGCCTACTACTGCTCGACCGACACCGCCGAGTACAGCAACATCACCATCGACCCCGCGAGTTCGACGAACCTGCCGGCCGCACCGGTCACCGCCGGGATCACCTACCGCATCGCCGCGGGCAACGGCCAGGTCCTGGCCCAGAACGGCACATCGCTGCTCGCCGCCGCCGGCGCGGACGGATCCTCCGCGCAGAACTGGTCCTTCCGCTCCACCGGTGACGGCTTCTACACGATCGTCAACGCGGCGAGCGGGCAGGCACTCGGCGTCAACGCCGGCGGGAACGCGGGGCGCGCCTGGGGCGCCCCCGTCACGCCGACCACCCTGGGCGGCACCTCAAGTGTCGGTCAGCAGTGGTCGGTGCAGGCCGCGACCGGCGGGCTGCGCCTGGTCAACCGCTACAGCGGTCTGGCGCTGAGCCTGGACGCACGGGCCACCGCCGCCGTGGCCACCGCCCCCCAGCGGTCCTGGGACAACCACGGCACCACCGGCGACACCCGCCCCGCCTCCGGTCAGCTCCTGGGCCTCACCGCGACCGGCGGCAGCAGCGCGAACACCGTCACGGTCACCTCCCCCGGCCCGCAGAACGCCTCGGCCGGCACGGCGATCAGCCCGGTGCAGGTCCACGCGACCGACTCCGCCACCGGGCAGACCCTGCGCTACTCGGCGAGCGGCCTGCCCTCGGGGCTCACCTTGAACAGCACCACCGGCCTGATCACCGGAACGCCCAGCGGCAACGGCGCCTCGACCGTCCTGGTGACCGTCACCGACACCACCGGCGCCTACGGCACCGCCTCGTTCACCTGGAACGTCACCGGCACCGACCTCGCGCTCGGCCACCCCACCACCGCCTCCTCGGTCCAGTCCGGCACCAATGACACCGCCGCCCTGGCCACGGACGGCAACCCCGCCACCCGCTGGTCCAGCGCCTTCAGCGACCCGCAGTGGCTCCAGGTCGACCTGGGAGCCAGCCACACCGTCAACGAGGTCAAACTCGCCTGGGAAGCCGCCTACGCGACCGCCTTCCAGATCCAGACCTCACCGGACGGCACCGCCTGGACCACGGTCTACTCCACCACCACCGGCACCGGCGGCGTCCAGGACCTCACCGGGCTGTCCGGCACGGGCCGTTACGTCCGGATGTACGGGACCCAGCGCGCCACCGGCTACGGCTACTCCCTGTGGTCGTTCGAGGTCTACGGCAGCTGAACCCACTGAGCAGCCGCGCGGCCCGGTGAGGGCGGCGCCGCGCGGCACCGCCGCCGGGAGTGCGGGCGATTGGACCAAGCTGACCGGTGGCTGACCCGATTCGGCGACCGCCATCATGCCGATCACGCCGACGAGTTGCTCGTCCCAGGCCGGGCCACCACTCAAGCCCCGCGAGATCGGCCTGCACCCACCCGTGGGCCTGCTCCGCCCGCAGCACACCCGCGTGCCAGACCCCACCCGGCCGGCCGGCCGGGAAACCGAAGGCGCGGACGGGGTGCTCCCAGACCTCCTCCGCCTCGATCAGCCGCACCGGCCGGCCACCGGGCAGCGGGGCCTCCAACCGCAGCACCGCCACGTCCCCGCCGCCGGCCTCCCGGGCCGGCAGCCAGCGTTCGACGCTCGCGGCCACGCCCGCACCGTTCGCATCGGCGACAGCCCGCAACGGCAGATCCACCTCCAGCCGGGCGGCAGTCGCCGGCCGCTCCTGCGGCCGCAGCCCGAGGGCCGCCGACACCACGTGCGCACAGGTCAACGCCAGGTCCGGAGCGACCAGGAAGCCCAACCCCACCGCCTCGCCCCGACCGTCCCGCACCCGCAGCACCGCCGCCCTCGAAGGACGGCACGTGTCGCTCACCCACCTCCGCGTCCGCTCCGACCTGCCCGGAGCCGGACTGCCCGTCAGCACCCTGCCCACCACCGCCCACCGGGCGCTCGTGGACGCGGCCTCGCGCCGGCGCTACGACCTGGCCCGACGCGGACAGCCTTGGTCGCGAAGGTGTAAGAGCGCGGCACGCCACGCGAGGTGGTGCGCCACCAGACCGAGGCCGCCCGCTGGCCGCTGGCCAACCGGGTGGCGACGATACGCCCGGACGGCTCCCGGACCCGGTCAGGACCGTCTCCGGCCTGCGCGCCGGCCGGTCTGGACGCCGGCCAGGACGCCGTTGGCGGTGAGCGGGATGCCGTCGTCGCCGCGGCACGTGCTCTCCGCCGTCGGCGGCTCTCCAGCGGTGGCCGGGGCAGGTCATGGCCACCGTAAGCTCGATCTCCAGACCTCCGTCCGTGGCTGCCCGCGGCAGTACGGTGCCGCCGAGACTGCGGGCGAAGACCGCAGGGTGGGGGGCTCGCGGCCGGTCGTGCGGCCCCGGGCGGCCGGGCTTCCCGCGTCGAGGCGCCGAGCGCCCGTTTATGATCTTGCCGCCGAATGTTCCAACTCCTCCCTTCTGAATGGCGGCTGACCATGCGTAGGTCCAAGGCAATATCCGTCCTGTCCGTCCTGGCCCTCACGACACTGGGCAGCGCGGTGACAGCACCGGCGGCCCATGCCGGCGGCTACGGCTGCGCGGGCAATCTGGTCTGGTCCGCCGAGGTCACCGACATGAACGGAGGGGAGGCAGGCTGGCTCTACGACTACTGGGACGGCACCGACAACTGCTCCGTCTTCGTGAAGACCGAGTATGCGGGCACCAAGACGTGGACCAACCTCTCGATCATCAACTCCGCCGGGGTCAGCGGCGGCCACGACTACGGTTCCTTCAGCACCTACGCCGGCCCGGTGCGGGTCAACGGGGTCGGCGTGTGCGTCCACGAGTTCGTCGCGGAGAACGACCTCAACGGCAACCAGTTCGTCAACTGGCTGTCCGGCGACCACGGCTGCTGATTCTGCCTACCAGCCCCACCACCGTGTCCGCGGAGGCTGGAGTGTCCCGTGCCGCCGCGCATGCACGGGTCTGGTCCTTGCGGCATCCCGCGGCGTCGGGGGTGGCGACCGTCTGCCCGGGCAGGAGCAGCCGGCGGCGGGGCGGTCGGAGCGGCTCGGCGGGGGCCGGAGCGGCCCCCGCCAGTGCGCGGCGGGACGCGGGTGCGGCGGCCGCTGTGGCCGGTGCGGCCGGGCCGGCCGCGAAGATGCGGCGGGCGGCCTCGGGGTAGCTCTCGGACCGCGCCGCGCCCGAGGCGGCGGCACGGCAGCGCCGCCGCCAAGAGGCACGGACCGGTCAGGTGTTGCTGTTCCAGCGGGGCGCACCCTTGCACGGCCCCGTACCCGGCACCGGAGCGTAGATCACCAGATTGCCGTCGAGCTGGAAGCACAGGTAGTAGTACGCACCGGTGTTGCCGCCCGTCCCGGAGTTCCACAGGGGCTGGTTGTTCTGCTGTACGACGAGGTTGCCGTCGTTCTGCATGATGGCGTCCGCGCCGGGGTGTCCCCAGGTCTGCGTGCTCCACAGCCCCGAGCCGTTGACGTCGTAGATCACCAGGTTGCCGTCGTTCTGCATGGCGAGCTGGTACTGGCCCACGCACCAACGGACCCCGTAAGGGAGACTCTGGCCGGGGGCCCAGTACATGTTGGACGTCATGCCGTACTTGCAAGGGACCCAGGCGTCGTTGGGGGTCCTCGTGGTGGCGGACGCGGAGGTGGGGGCCAACAGGGCGGCCGCGGTGACAGCGGCGGCGGCAAGCCGCAGGGCTGCCAGAGGGAGTCGCATGGGGCTGAACCTTCCTGGTCGATGAATCAACGGTCGGGAAGTGCTCATGTCCGTGCATGCCCCTGTCAAAAGGAGCGATGCTCAGCATATCGGCCGAGGCAACTCGCATGCCAGATGCCGTCAGCAGGCGTGAATCCACAAGGTCGGCAGTTCGGATCGTGTCCCGCATCGAGCAGTTGGCAGGTTTTCGGGTTCGGGAGAGTTGGGGACGAGCGGGTCGGCGGTTCCTGGCGAGTGCCTCGTGGGGGCGGACGGTGTTGTACGAACCCGAGCCGCAGCTGCGGGGACTCGAAGCTGAAGACCGCGGTGGCCGAGCCGCCGTCCGCGAACTCCAGCAGCGCCGAGCGTGGGTCGGCACCGTCACCTCGAACTCGGTGCCCGCCCGGGGGCCCGACCCGATGGTGCGGCGGTCCCGGGAGCGGGAGCCGACGACGCTGACCCGGCGAACCGGGCCGGAGGCCGCGACCAGGGCGGTCAGGTAGTACGGACCCATGTCGAACAGCGGCCCGCCGCCCGCCTGGTAGAGGAACTCGGGGGCGGGGTGCCACGACTCGGGGCCGGGGATCTGCATCAGGCTGAGCGCGGTCAGCGGCACACCGATCGCGCCGGAGCGGATCAGCCGCAGCGCGCTCTGCAGACCGGCGCCGAGGAAGGTGTCGGGTGCTCCGCCCACCCCGACGCCCGTGGCCTCGGCCTCCTTGAGCAGTTCGCGGGCCCCGGCGGTGTCCGCGGTCAGCGGTTTCTCGTTCCACCTGGGCCTGGAGCAGCTCGCGCTGGACCTCGTCGGCAGCTATCGCGTCCTGGAGGCCTGCCGCTCGGTGCACGGCGGTGGCCGGTCGAGCAGGAGGGTACTCCTCCTCCTCCACACCCAGGGTCATCACGCCCGGCAGCTACCCCGTGCTCCGCAACCGCCGTCGCGCTTCCGAGCCCTCCGCGGTCAGCCTTCAGCAGGCTGATGAAGATCTCGGTGCGATTCGAGGTAGCGATGTCAAGGGGGCGGCCCGGCCGCTGGGGCATGCGGGTGGTTGCTCCGGTGCGGCGGCGTGAGGTGGACGAGGCGGGGTAGCCGAACGTGCGTCCCGAACGTGTGCGGAACAGGAGGAACCCGGCGTGGACGCGATCGTGCTGCTCAAGGACGACCACAAGACGGTGGAGAAGCTGTTCAAGGAGTTCGAGAAGGCCGGCGAGGAGGCGTACGCGGAGAAGCGCCGGATCGCCGACCAGGTGATCGAGGAGCTGACCGTCCACGCGGTCATCGAGGAGCAGGTCTTCTACCCGGCCGCCCGCGCGGCCGCCCCCGACACGAAGGACCACGTGCTGGAGAGCGTGGAGGAGCACCACGTGGTGGTGTGGATGCTTTCCGAACTCGCCGGTCTGGACGCGAAGGACGAGCGGTTCGACGCGAAGATGACGGTGCTGATGGAGAACGTGCGCCACCACGTCGAGGAGGAGGAGAAGGAGTGGTTCCCCGAGGTCCGCAAGGCCATGGGGCGCAACCGCCTGGTCGAGCTCGGCGAGCAGCTGCAGGAGGCGAGGAGGACGGCCACCCGCGACCCGCTGAAGGTCCCCAGCGCCACCGCCTGACGCCCCTCAGCGGCAGGCGGGGCCCGCGCCGCAGGACGGCCGACCGGTCGGCACCGTCCACATCGCCGCCGCGACACGGTCGAGGACGCCATGGAGCGCGGCGCCGATCCGCACCGCCAACCATGAAGGGCGACCCTCGACCGGTGCGCCACCGCCAGCACGGAGGGCAGAAATGTCTCCGTCACCCCGGGGGCGGCCCATCGCCGTCTACCTCAACGACCACCTCACCGGAGCCGTCGCGGGCGCGGCACTGGCCCGCCGCATGGCCGGCGCCCACCTGGAGAGCAGCCGGGCCGGCGCACTACGGGAGCTGGCCGACGACATCGCCCAGGACCGCGATGCGCTGCTGCGGATCATGGAGCGCCTCGGCGTGCCCGTCCACCGCTACCGCACCTGGCTGGGCCTGGCCGCGGAGAGGGCAGGCCGCCTCAAGCCCAACGGAACCCTCGTTCGCCGAGCACCCCTGTCCGACCTGGTCGAACTGGAAACCCTGCGCACCGGTGTCGAAGGCAAAGCCGCCCTCTGGCGGGCTCTCCTGGCCATCGCGGGCCAGGAGCCGCAGCTGCACGAGGCCGAGCTGGAACGCCTGGCCGAGCGGGCCCGGGACCAGGCGCGGCTCCTGAGCGACTGGCACCACACCGTCAGCACCCAGGTCCTCGCTCCGGACACGGGACGCACCGCAGCCGACGTGTGATCGGTGCATAAGGGGCACCGCGCGGGGCAGACGAGCCGCGTCAAGGCAAACGCGCCGGTTTCGCACTCAAGGCCCTGTGGTGCATGGCGGTCGTGGTGCTGGTGGTCTGGCTGCTCGGCTTCGTCGCGCGCGGTACCAGCGGCACGGGCGGCCGGGGCCACGGGTACCGCTGGTAGGGCTACTCCCGTCAGCACCCCTTCGCCGCGACCAGCACGTCCGCACGGCCGTGAGCCGGCGGTCGGCGGGGACGCGGCATACCGAAACGGAGGAGACGGTGAACGCTGTTCTGCCGCTTGCGGCAAGTTCCAAGGGCATGCCCCTGCTCGCGGTGCTCATCGCCGTGGCGGTGGGCGCGCTGCTGATCGGCGCGTTCGTGTGGGGCGCACGCCGCCTCGAGCGCCGAAAGCCCCCCGTCCCGCCCCACGGTGCGCCGGCTGCCCGGGCCGGATCATGGCGGACCCCGCCGGATGAGACCGGAGGTTCACGGCCTTCGGGGCACGGGGACGGGCGCGAAGGCACCTGATCCCGCCGGGCGCAGGCGAGCGGTGATCGCGCGGCTGGAAGCGGCGCCGGCGCGGCGGCTGTGCGGGCCGCCCACCGCGCGCGGTCGGCGGGCTTGGGCGCCGGAAGGAAAAGGATTGGTGACCGGCCTACCGGACAGGCGGGGCAATGTCCGTTACTCCCAGCACCACACCCCGGAGGCCGTCATGATCAAGATCCTCTACAAGCCCCTCGGGCTGCTCTTCGGCGCGCTCGCCGGAGTCGCCGCCGGCGCGCTCTTCCGGCGCCTGTGGGCGGTCCTCGGCCACGAGGACGACGCGCCGTCCCCCACCGACCCCGAGCAGACCTGGAAGGAGGTGCTGACCGCGGCCGCGCTGCACGGTGCGGTCTTCGCCCTGGTCAAGGCAGCGGTCGACCGCGGCGGCGCCGCCGCCACCCACCGGCTCACCGGCACCTGGCCCGCCTGAGCACACCTCACCGACCCGGACGGTCCGCCCCGCCGGCAGAAGCTCCCGGCCAGGAGACGTCGGTGCCACGGGCGGACAGATCGACATCTGAACCGGACGTCAGACAGGGGTCTGCTCGGTGGGGACGAACGGGTGCCCGTGACCGGGGACGATCAGCGCGGGGGCGAGGGCGAGGAGAGCGCGCCTGGAGGCCGCCAGTAGGGCGGGGTCGTGGGCGAAGGGATCCTGGAGAGGGCCGTCGGCCTGCCACCACAAGTGGGTGAGAGCGACCAGGCCTTGGTCGGTGTGGGCCAGTGTGGTGATGTCCTCGGGGGTGTGACCGGGGGTGCGCAGCAGGCGGATGTGCTCGCTGATCGCGAATCCGTCGGCGTCGCGGTCGTACCAGGTGTCGTCCTGGTAGATCGCCATGTGGTCGTGGAAGCGAGCGCGGGGGAAGAGAGCCGCGTTGAGGGTGTGGTCGAGGTGGTGGTGGCTGAAGATCACGTCGGTGATCTGTTCGGCGGTGAGGCCGAGGGCGGCGAGCGGGTCCAGGATCGATCGGCGGTCGGCGACCATTCCGGGGTCGACGACGACGGTGGTGGCGCCGTCGCGCAGCAGAGTGACGGTACTGGCGACACGCTCCTCGGCGTAGCCGGCGGTGAGGACGTGGACGGTGGCGGGCATGACTGGCTCCTCGGTGGTCAGGCATCGAAGGCGTGATGGACGCGGTGGCCTCCGACGAAGGTCTGCAAGACGCGGGTCCGGGCGATTTCCTCGGCTGGGCGGGCGAAGAGGTCGCGGTCGAGGACGGCGAGGTCGGCCAGCTTGCCGGGGGCGATGGTGCCGGTGTCGTCGAGGTGGTTCACGTGGGCGCTGCCCGCGGTGTAGGCGGTGAGTGCGGCGGTGAGGGGGATGCGCTGTCCGGGCAGGAAGACGGGGCGTCCGGAGCCGGGCTGGTGGCGGTTGACGGCGGTGTGGAGGGCGGCGATCGGGTCGGGGCTGGAGACGGGCCAGTCGCTGCCCGCGGCGAGGGTCGCCCCGCTGTGCACCAGGTCCGCGAACGGGTACTGGCGTGCGGCGCGGCCCGGGCCGAGGAAGGGGATGGTGAGTTCGTCCAGCTGGGGTTCGTGGGCAGCCCAGAGGGCCTGGATGTTGGCGGTGGCGCCGAGGGCGCGGAAGCGGGGGACATCGGCGGGGTCGATGACCTGCAGGTGGGCCAGGTGGTGCCGGTTGTCGCGGCGGCCGTTGGCGGCGATCGCGGCCTCGACCGCGTCGAGGGCCTCGCGTACGGCGCGGTCGCCGAGGGCGTGGAAGTGCACCTGGAAGCCTGCCGCGTCGAGGGCGCTGACGGTCTCGGCGAGTTCGGCGGGTTCGAGGAAGGACAGACCGGAGTTGCCGGTGGCGCAGCCGCAGGCGTCCAGGTAGGGGGCGAGCATCGCTGCAGTGCCGTTCTCGGCGATGCCGTCCTGCATGATCTTGATGGTGTGGGTGTTGAGGCCACCGAGGGTGGATTCCTCGCGCTTGTGCAGGAGTTCGGGTAGCTGGGCGAGTCCCTTGGCGCGGTCCCACCAGAGCGCTCCTCGGACACGGGCCGTCAGCAAGCCCTCGGTGGCGGCGCGCCGGTAGGCGGGGGTGGCGTCGGAGGTGGAGGCGTGCTCGCCGAGCAGGGCGTCCTGCCAGGCGGTGATGCCGTACCCGTGCAGGACGGCTTGGGCGCGCAGCAGGCCGGCGAGCTGCTCGTCGGGGGTGACCGGGGGGACGTGGTCGGCGACCAGGCGCATCGCGCCTTCTTGGAGCATGCCGCCGGGCGTGCCGTCGGCCTCGCGTTCGATCCGGCCGTCGGCGGGGTCGGGGGTTCGGCGGTCGAGGCCGGCCAGTTCGAGGGCGCGGGTGTTGGTCCAGGCGCCGTGGTGGTCGCGGTTGACCAGGTAGACGGGGCGGTCGGGCACCAGGGTGTCGAGCAGGTGCCGGTCAGGGGTACCGGCGGGGAAGGACTCCATGGACCAGCCGCCGCCGGTGATCCACGGGCGGTCGGGGTGGGCGTCGGCGTAGGCGCGGATCAGGGCCGCGTACGCGTCCGGGCCGGTGGCACCGGACAGGTCGCACTGGCCCATCTCCACGCCCGCGCCTACGGGGTGGACGTGGGCGTCCTGGAAGCCTGGCACCAGCAGCCGGCCACGCAGGTCGACGACCTCGGTGGCCGGGCCGATCAGGTCGCGGACCTCGTCGTGGCCGACCGCGGTGATGCGGCCGCCGCTCACTGCCACCGAGGTGGCGTAGGGGCGCACCGGGTCGACGGTGTGGACCGGTCCGCCGGTGAACACGAGGTCGGCGGTGGTGGCGGCATGCATGCGGGCTCCAGGGCGGGGTGTGGGCGGGGCGCGGAGGTGCGGGCGGGGCGGGGCTGGGATCAGCCGGTGGCGTCCATCGGCAGAGCGATGGCGTCGGCGTCAGTGCCCCGCCCGGTGGTGAAGTAGGGGGAGCGGCGGCGCCACTTGGCGACGGCAGCGACGGCCAGGCCGGAGCCGACGATCAGGGCGGGGATCAGCAGCATGAACCAGCCGTTGTCGGGGGTGGCCTCGAAGTGGTCGCTCATGGTGGCGTACTGGTAGGCGAGGTACCCGCCGAGACCGAACAGCGCCAAGGCGCTGAGGCCGGGGACGATGACGCCCCGCAGCGCCGGGGAGAGGCCGGTGCGCAGGTCGGCGCGGAAGCGGACGGCGCAGGCCAGCGCGGTCAGGCCGTAGTAGAGCGCGACGATCAGGCCGATGGAGTTCACGGCGGTGAGGATCATCATGTTGATCTTCGGGATGCCGACGGCGAGGACGGCCACGGCGGCGGACATCGCCATGATCAGCAGGGTGCCGACGGCCGGGGAGCCGTAGCGGGGGTTCACCTTGGTCCACAGCCGGCCCAGGGTCTGGTCGCGGCCCATCGCGAGGGCGCCACGGGCGGTGGGGATGATGCTGGACTGGAGCGAGGCGAACGCCGAGCACGTCAGCGCGGCCAGCGGGAGCGAGGCCCACGGCTCCGGGGAGAGCTTCGCGCCGAGGTAGGTGAGGGCCTGAGGGCCCTGGGCGACGAGTTCGTCGGTGCTCATGATGCGTTGGAAGGAGAGCGCGGCGAACACCAGGAGCCCGAGCATCGCGAGCAGGGCGATCAGGCCACCGCGGGAGGCGTCGGAGGCCTTCTTGGTCTCCTCGTTGACGGTGAACGCGGCGTCCCAGCCCCAGAAGACGAACACGGCCAGCACCAGGCCCTGGGCGAGCGACCGGAGGGAGCCGATGGCGAACGGGTTGAGCCAGTTCCAGGAGAACGACTCGTGACCGGAGACCGCCGCCCAGGTGCAGAACACCAGCAGCACGGTGTACTCGAAGGCGAGCAGCGCCCACTGCAGGCGGGTCGCGGAGCGCACGCCCGTCACGGCGGTGACGGTGACGGCGACCAGGGCGACCAGGCCGACGACGGTGCTGGTGCCGGTGGAGCCCGGATCCAGCTCGACGCCCAACAGGCGGTGCAGCCCGGCCTTGTTGACGAACTGCAGCACCACCGAGCCGGTGACCGCACTGGTGTAGGCCATGAACACGACGTTGGCGACGAGCACCACCCAGCCGGTCAGGAAGCCGGGCCAGGCACCGACCGACCGGCCGACCCAGGTGTAGCCGTTGCCGCAGTTCGGCTCGGTGCGGTTCAGCCGGGCGTAGGACAGCGCGATGCCGAGGATCGGCAGGAAGGCGACGAGCAGGAGTGCCGGGGTCTGGCGGCCCGCGTACACCGCGAGCGCGCCGATGCCGATGCCGATGCTGGTGGTCGCGGCCGTGCTGGAGGCGGCGATGGCGATGCCGTCCCACATGCCGAGGGTGCGGCGCAGCTCTGCTGCGGAGGGTCTGACGGGGGTGCCGGCGGCCATGACGGTCTCCTCAGTGCGTGGGGGCCCTGCACCTGCGCGCTCGAGCGGCACGAGGCAGGTGGAGGGGGTGCACCGATGAAACAGCCCTGCCATAGTTACGTCAATAAGTTGTCGTAAGGGCGGCCGACGGCATGACCGCCGCCACCGCCACCCCCAACCGCCACCAACCCCGCCCCAGGAGCCCGACGTGCCGGAACCGACGCGCATCCCCGCCGAACGCCGCCGTAGGCGCCCCACCCGGGGCGGCACCGTACTCACCGAGGACCTGATCGTCACCACGGCGCTCGAACTGATCGAGGCCCCCCCGGGCAACGCCCTCACCGTGCGCCGGCTCGGCACCGCCCTCGGCTGCGACCCCTCGACGGTCTACCGCTATTTCGCCGACACCGACGCCCTGCTGCTCGCCGTCGCCGACCGCCTCATCGGCGACTCCCTGGACGGCTTCGTCCCCGACCCCGACTGGCGCACCGCACTTCGCGACTTCGCCGTGCGGGTTCACAGCTCGGTCCTGCGCCACCCCCGGCTGGCCGCGGTGCGCGCCGCGCGAATGACGGCCGGACCGGCCGAGCGCCGGGCCGTCGACACCGGCATCGGGCTGCTGCTGCAGGCGGGCTTCCCGCCCGCGGAGGCGGTCGGCCACTACCGCACCTTCATCGACACCGTCCTCGCCCACGCCACCCTCGACGCCGACATCCGTAACCTCTCCGAACAGCAGCGCGACCAGCAGGCCAGGGTCTGGCGGGAGGTCCACGCCAGCCTGCCGGCCGACGACTACCCGCACCTGCACGCCGTCCGCGACCACCTGCCGGACCTGGCCGCATCCGCCTTTCCCGACGCCCTAGACATGCTCCTGGCCCAACTGGAGGCGCGGGCGCCCCGTCGGCAGCCAGCCGCAGCGGACTGCCCGGGATGACGCCCCGTCGGCGCCGGTGAACGCTCACCCGGCGGGGCACCGGCGCCCGCCCGGCCGGGACCTCCGTGGCGACGTCAGTCCAGTGAACGTGGGGGTGAGCGCGGAATCCCCCGGGGCGGGTCGCGCGTGGCGGCTAGCCTGGAGCGACGGCTGAGGCGGGCGGGCCGGGAAGTTCCCCGGGACCTGGTGGAGAGGCGGGGCGGCGTGATCGACGAGCTGGACTTCGCCTTGGTGGACGCGCTGCGGGTGGATCCCCGGGCGCCGTGGTCGGCGCTGGCCGCGCCGCTGGGAGTCGACCCGGCGACGCTGTCGCGGCGGTGGGCCCGGCTCTCCGCGCAGGGCGACGCCTGGGTGACCTGTTACCCGGCGGCCGACCACTTCGATCCGGGGCGCACCGCCCTGGTGGAGGTCGAATGCCGGGCCGGTACCGCGACCGCGGCGGCCGAGGAGTTGGCCGGTGACGGGCGGGCGGTGAGCATCGAGGTGGTCACCGGCCGAGCCGACCTGCTGATCACTGTGGCCGGGCTGACCCTCGACGGGATCGGCGAGTACGTGCTCGGACGGATCGCCGCCGTGCCCGGGGTGCTGCGCACCCGCACCTCGCTGGTCGAACGCACCCTGCGCGAGGGCAGCCGGTGGAGCGCCGGCGCGCTCGACCCCGGCCAGCGGGCCGCCATCGCCGCCGCCCGGCCGCCGGTCGCCGGCGACCGGGCACCCGCCCGCTCGGTGGTGGAGGACCTGCGGCTGCTCGCGGCGCTGGGCTCCGACGGCCGGATGCCGTACTCCGCACTCGGGCAGCGCCTCGGCCTGCCCGCCACCACCGCCCGCCGCCGGCTCGACGCGCTGCGCTCCGGCGGCCGGCTGGTGCTGCGCTGCGACGCCTCGCCCCGGCTCACCGGCCACCCGCTCGGCACCACCCTCTGGCTGGACCTGCCCGCCGACCAGGTGCCGGCCGCCGCCCGCTGGCTGAGCGAGCAGCCGCAGACCCGGATGTGCGCGCTCACCCTCGGCGAGGCCAACCTGGTCACCTACGTGGTCACCCACCAGCCCGCCGCCGTCCGCGGCCTGGAGGCCGAACTGGCCAGGCGCTTCCCTGTCTGCCGGGTGCGCGAGCGCCAGCTCACCCTGCGCACCGCCAAACTCGTCGGGCGGGTGCTCGACGCCTCCGGCCGGGCCGTCGGGTACGTGCCGATCGACCCGGGGCCGGTCTGAGCCGCCGTGACCTAACCGCGGGTCAGCCGGCCCCACGCCAGCGCTGCCAGCAGCGCGGCGCCGTCGGCCAGCACGTTGTCCTCGAACTCCGCCTCCGGGGAGTGGTTGTAGGCCGCGCCGAACGGGTCCCGGCCGTCGGTGGGGGCGGCGCCCAGCAGCAGGTACGCGGAGGGCACCAGCTCCCCCAGCACCCCGAAGTCCTCGGAGCCGGCGATCGGCTTGGGCATCTCCACGTACCGGCCCGCCCCGAGCAGCTCCTCCGCCACCGCGGCCGCGAAGGCCGTCTCCGCCCCGTCGTTGACGGTCACCGGGTAGCCGGGCTCGACCTCCGCGTCCACCTCCAGGCCGTGCGCGGCGGCGATGCCGCGCACCACCCGCAGCGCCTCGGTGTGGGCCGCCGCCCGCGACTGCGCCGAGAAGGAGCGGACGGTCGCGGCGAACCGGGCCTCCTCGGGGATCACGTTGGCCGCCGTGCCGGCGCTCAGCGTGCCGACGGTCAGCACCACCGGGTCGAAGGCGTCGATCCGCCGGGTCACCATCGACTGCAGCGCCAGCACCGCCTCGCACATCGCCGGCACCGGGTCCAGCGCGGTGTGCGGGCTCGAGCCGTGGCCGCCGCGCCCGCGCAGCGTCACGTGCAGCGTGTCGGAGGCCGCCAGCACCGGCCCCGGCCGGGTCGCCACCAGCCCGTTGGGCAGCAGCGCGGCCGCCACGTGCAGCGCGTAGGCCGCCACCACCCGCTCGCCGGCCGCCTCCAGCACGCCCGCGTCCACCATCAGCTGCGCCCCTCCCCCGCCCTCCTCGCCGGGCTGGAACATGAAGACCACGTCCCCGGCCAGCTCCGCCCTGCGCTCCACCAGCAGCCGCACCGCCCCGACCAGCGCGGCCATGTGCAGGTCGTGCCCGCAGGCGTGCATCGCGCCCGGCACGGCGGAGGCGTACGGCAGGTCGGCGCTCTCCTGCACCGGCAGCGCGTCCATGTCGGCCCGCAGCAGCACGTTCGGCCCTGGGCGGCCGCCGCGCAGCACCGCCGTGATCGAGCTCAGCTCCCCACCGCCCAGCGTCACTTCGAGCGGCAGCCCGTCCAGCGCGGCCAGCAGCCGCTGCTGCGTCCTCGGCAGCACCAGGCCGAGCTCCGGCCACCGGTGCAGGTCTCTGCGCAGCTCGGCCAGCTCGGGCTGGAGCCCGGCCGCAGCGGCGGCCAGCCCGGGCAGGTCGAGTTCGGGCCGGCCGAGCGCGGGCCGGTCGGCTTCGGTGGACGTGGACATGGGTGCCTCCGTGGGGGTGGGAAGTCCTCATCATCGGCGCGCGAGGGCCCGCCCCGGCCCGGGCGCACGGATCGGCCACCGCACCGGGGGCGGACGCACGAAACCTGTCGACGGCGGACGTGCGGAGCGGCCGGCCCACCTGAGTGGGGGCGGGATCGGCGCGGGTGAGGTCGAGGAGCTTCTCGACCGGCCCGAGGGGTGGCGGTACGAGGAGCTTCCGGGGAGCTTCCACCACCTGGTGAACGGGGCGCGGGTCGAGGTCGTCAGGTCCGGGCGAGCCGCGCGCCCCGAGTAGGTCGGTCCCGTCCGTTCAGGCCGCCGTGGCGGCCTCGATCGCGGCGGTGACCTCGGCTCGGCGTGGGGGGCCGGAGGCGCGGCCGACGAGGCGGCCGTGGGGGTCGAGGACCAGGACGGTGGGGGTGCGGAGGATGCCGAATCGGGTGACCAGGTCGGGGCGGGTCTCGGCGTCGATCTCGATGTGGGTGGCGCCGGGGGTGGTGGTGGCGAGGTCGTGGAGGAGGCGGCGGGCCGGTGGGCACGCGGCGCAGCGGGTGGTGGAGAACTGGACCAGGGTGACCCGTGCGCCGAGGGTGGCGCCCAGGTCGGCGGCGGAGAGCTGACGGTCGGCATCGCTGCGCCGACGGCGCAGCCGGCCCAGGCGGGTGGCGCGGACCGCGCCGAAGGCGGTGGCCCCGGCGAGCACCGCCGCGCAGACCACCAACCCGGTGGGGTCAAGCACGGCCGGCCTCCGCTCCGCGCAGGCGGACGACCAGCAGGTAGCACTCGCAGCCGAGGCAGTAGCCGAACACGGCGTTGAGGAAGGCCGCCGCGAGGGCGGCGGCGCCGGCGGCGACGCCCAGCCAGGCCGGTCCGGCCAGGTAGCCGAGTGTGCCGAGCAGGCCGAAGGCGGTGCCGACGGCCTGGGCGAACCGGGGTGGCCGCTCGTCCTCCCACTCCTTGGGCGGGCCGAGGCGCGGGCGGAGGAGGGTGCGGTAGAGCAGGCCGTACGGGGAGCGCCGCAGGCCGAACAGCGCGCCGGCGGCGAAGACGAGGGTCTGGGCGGCGAGCAGCAGGCCGCTGCCGGTCACCAGGCTCACGGCGAGGACCACGGTGGTGAGCGCGGCGGCGAACCGGGGCCCGCGCGGGTCGATCAGGGCAGCGGGGGGTGCGCCGACGAGGGCGTCAGACATGGTGGGGCTCCGAGGGGCTGGCGGGAGGAGGGCGTGGCGGAGTCAGGGACGACGACACGCCGCGGACCACACCCGACCGAAGTCGATGTGGGCCCGCCCGACCAGCAGGATCTCGGAGAACACCGGCCCATTGCAGCAACACCGGCCGCCGGGCGTCAACCTGGTCCCACTCCTCGAACTCCGGTGTCCCGGCGGCAACCGGCCACGACCGGCGCGGACCGACGCGGACCGGCGCGGACCGGTGCGGACCGGTGCAGGGGCGCTTGACCCTCACGTGGCGTCAGGCCGCATGGTGGGAGGCGTGGAAGGTCACTGGACCGTGGGGCGCGTGGCCGAGCTGGCCGGGGTGAGCGTCCGGACGCTGCATCACTACGACGAGATCGGGCTCGTGCGGCCCTCGGCGCGGACGGGGGGCCGGTACCGGGCCTACTCGGCGGCGGACGTGGAGCGGCTGCGCGAGGTGCTGGCCTACCGGCGGTTGGGGTTCGGGCTGCGGGAGGTCGCGGAGTTGGTCGGGGATCCGGCCGTGGACGCGGTGGCGCACCTGCGGCGGCTGCGGGCGCTGGTGGTGGAGCGGCGGGAGCGGGCCGACGCGATGGTGGCGGCGATCGACTGGGAGTTGGCGGCGCGGGCGAAGGGACTGACGGTGACGCCGGAGGAGCAGTTGGGGATGCTGGGCGCACGCCTGTACGACGCGATCGGCGGAGCCTACACCGCCACCCGGCGGACCGATCCGCGGATCGCCGACCGGATCTGGTCGGCGCTCGGGAACGCCCGGACGGTGCTGAACGTCGGGGCCGGGACGGGTTCGTACGAGCCGACCGACCGCGTGGTGGTCGCGGTGGAGCCCTCGGCGGTGATGCGGGCGCAGCGGCCGGCCGGGGCGGCGCCCTGCGTGGCCGCCGCCGCGGAGAGCCTGCCGTTCGAGGACGGGGCCTTCGACGCGGCGATGGCCGTCTCGACCGTGCACCACTGGGGGGATCCGCTGGCGGGGCTGCGGGAGTTGCGGCGGGTCGCCCGGCGGGTGGTGGTGCTCACCTTCGACACCGACGAGCCCGACTGGCCGAGCCGGTTCTGGCTCACCCGGGACTACCTGCCGGAGTTCGCCGGGGTGCTCGCCGGCTTCCCCTCGCTGGCCGGGATGGCCGAGGCGATCGGTGCCCGGGCCGAGCCGGTGCCCGTCCCCTGGGACTGCGCCGACGGCCTCTTCGAGGCCTACTGGCGGCGGCCCGCCGCGTACTTGGAGGAGCCGGTGCGCCGGGCGATGTCGGTCTGGACCCGGGTCGGCCCGGAGGCCGAGCGGCGCGCGGTGCAAGGCCTCCGGGCCGACCTCGACTCCGGGCGGTGGGCCGAACGCAACGGCGGGCTGGCCGAGCTGACGGCGGTGGACCTGGGGCTGCGCCTGCTCGTCACCTGAATGGACCTCGGCCGGCTCGGGCAGACCGTGCGTACCGACCGCGCGGGCTTCGCCGGCCTGGTGGTGGACGAGCACGCGCACACCGTCACGGTCTACACCGCCGGCAGCAAGGGTGCTCCAGCGCGGGGTGATCTCGGGCGGCAACGTCGGCAACAACGGCCCCGGCAACCAGATGTTCTTCAGTCCCTGGGAGATGGTGGCCAACCAGGTGGGCGGCCACCCTTGCGCCTGCTGAGGCGCGGGTAGCGGCCCGAGCGGCGGGTGGGTGCGTAGGGTGAGCTCATGGCCCGATTCGTGCTCACCCGCCGTACGCCCTTGCCCGCCGAGCTCTGCTGGGAGCGGGTCACCGACTGGCCCGGGCACGGGCGGCGGGTGCCGTTCACCCGGGTGGCGGCGGTGCGGGGGACGGGGCAGCGGGTAGACGACCGGATCCTGGCGCGGACCGGGGTGGGAATGCTGGGGTTCGACGATCCGATGGACCTGGTCGAGTGGGTGGCCCCGGCGGCGGGGCGGGACGGGGTCTGCCGCTTGGAGAAGCGGGGGCGGGTCGTCCGCGGGTGGGCCGTGCTGACCGTCCGTCGGGTCGGGCCGGGCAGTGAGGTCAGGTGGGAGGAGGAGATCTCGGTGCCGGGACTCCCCCGGCTGGTGGATCCGCTGCTCGCCTCGGCCGGGCGGGCCGTGTTCGGACGGGTGCTGGCGGATCTGGTCCCCTGACCACCGGCGGCCGGTGGTCAGGGGACGCGGGATCAGAAGTTGCCGCAGGGCAGGCAGTCACCGGCCGTGCGGGGCAGGCCGGGCAGGCCCGGGAGGGCGGACGGGGCCGCGAAGGCGTCGGGCTTCGGCTGGCGGGTCGGCGCGGGGACGGCCTGGCGGAAGGCGGTGAGGCCGCCGAGCAGGGGCAGCCGGACGCTGGACCGGGTCAGGTCGAGGGTCAGGGTGGGGCGGGTGGACGGCGGGTTGAGCAGGCCGTTGTCGGTGCCGGCCACGATCAGCGCGAGCCGGTGGCCCGCCGGGACGATGTGGTCGGTGCCGGCCAGCGCGAAGGTGATCGGGTAGCCGGTGCCCGGCGTGAGGGTGGCGGTGCGGCTCAGGCCGGCGTAGTGGCCGAGGTCGGCCCAGCCGCGGCTGACGATCGTGTACCCGACCGAGGAGGTGTCGGCGGCCGCGTCGAGGAAGCAGGCGCTGTCGCCCGGGGTGCTGTCACCCCAGCAGGAGCGGGTGGACAGGGTGGTGATGCCCTCACCCGAGCCCTCGTAGTTGCGGATCACCGCCGGGCCGAGGTCGGCCAGCACCGCGCTCAGGTGGGCACTGGTGGTCGAGGAGCTCACCGTCAGCGTGATCGACCCCTGGCCGGAGACCCGCAGGTCGCGGGTGAGCGGCCCGGTGGTGAACACCGTCTTCTCCGGGGTGCTGGTCAGCGCGTGCGCGGCCCAGTCGTCCTCGCCGAGCTTCGGGTCGTCCGTGAAGGAGGCCGTGCCGCTGCCGGAGGTGGTGGAGAAGGCACCGGGCGTCAGGTGCAGGGTGGCGGCGCCGGTGCCGGGGGCGGGCCAGGCGGCGTCCTGGGTCCACTGGTCGGGCGCGCGCTCCACGTCGGCGGCCGGCGCCTTCTCGACGCCGTTGTCTATGCCGAGCAGGTAGTGGTCGAACCAGCTGTGCAGGGTGTCCACCCAGATGGTCCGGCGGTAGTCGAACGGGTCGACGTGGCCGGTCTGCGAGAGCCAGATCTTGCGGTCCACCCCGGTGCCGGCCAGCGCCGTCCACCACTGGGAGAAGTTGATGCCGCGCACGTTCAGGTCCTGCATCCCGTGCACCACGAAGACGCTCGCCTTGACCTTCGCCGCCGAGGCCACGTAGTCGCGCTGCTGCCAGAGGCTGGACCAGTCCCCGCTGTCCGGGGAGCCGGCCGCGAGCCGCTTGTCCACGGCGGTGCAGTGCGGGGCGGCGGCCTGACTGTCCACCAGGCCGGACAGGTCGGCGGGCGTCCCGTCGTAGAGCGGGGCGCCGCTGGAGCGGTAGTAGTCGTACCAGGAGCTGATCGCCGAGATCGGCACGATCGTCTTCAGGCCGTCCACCCCGGTGGCCGCGACGCCGTTGGCGATGGTGCCGTCCCAGGACTTGCCGATCATCCCGACCGAGCCGCTGGCCCAGGTCGGGCTGGTCCTGGTGCTGCCGCTGCGGGTGCTGTAGCCGGCGGCGCGGCCGTTAAGCCAGTCGATCACCGCCTTGGCGGACTTCACGTCGGAGGGCCCGCCCACGTCCGAGCAGCCGTCCGAGCGGTTGGTGCCCGCCAGGTCGACCAGCACCACCGCGTACCCGCGCGGCACGAAGTAGTTGTCGTAGAACAGCGGGAACTGCACCGGGCGGCCCTGGGCGTCGTACGTCTTGAGCTGCGACTCGTTGCCGCGGCCGCAGCAGGCGTAGTACGGACTGGCGTCCATGATCACGGGCACCTTGACGCCGGCGGCCGCCGCCTCGCGCGGCCGCACGATGTCGGCCGCCACCCGGTCGGTGTGCCCGTTCCCGTCGCCGTCGAGCCCGGTGTCCACCCAGACCGTCTCGCGGACGGCGTCGGCGTAGGAGTACACGGGCTGGCTGCCGGTGGCCTTGGGGGCCACGGTGGCATGGGCGGCGACCGGGACCAGCTGAGTGGCCGTCAGTGCCGCCAGGAGTGTGCAGAGCAGGAGCAGCGAGCGGAGCAATCGTAGGGTCATAGTGCCGGACAGTAGGTCCACGAGCCTTCGCGCGTCACCCATTTGACCAACCACAGACAAACCGCGGCCCGCTCGGGCAACCCCGACCGGTCGGTCCGGGTAGGCGTACCGGTTGAGCGCGTCGATCAGGGTCTCGACCAGCTCGCCGAACGACGTGATCACCCGGTCGGCGTCGAAGCACTCCTCGGTCGGCAGGACCTCGGCGAGGGGTCAGCGGGAGCGGGGGAAGGGCTCGGTGTCGCCGTGGGCGACCAGGAGCTTGCGGAGCAGGGTGGTGAGCTGGGTCTGCTCGGCCGGGGTGAGGGCGGCGAGGAGTCGCTCCTCGTTGGAGACGTGGCCGGCCAGCGCCTCGTCGATCAGGGTGCGGCCGGCCGGGGTGAGGCGGACCAGGACCGCGCGGCGATCGGTGGGGCTGGGGCGGCGCTCGACCAGGCCCTTGGCGGAGAGGCGGTCGACCCGGTTGGTGATGGCGCCGGAGGTGACCATCGCGGCCTCGAGCAGGGCGCGCGCGTTCAACTCGCAGGGCTCCCCCGCCCGCCGCAGGGTCGCCAGCACGTCGAACTCCGAGGAGTCCAGGCTCCAGGTCGCGAAGTACTCCCGCAGCGACTGGTCCACCCGGCTGTTCAGGCGTCTGAGCCGTCCGATCAAGGCGATCGCCTCCCCGTTCAGGTCGGGGCGGATCAGGGCCCACTGGTCGGCGATGTCGTCCACCGTGTCACGCTCCGTCATGCCAACTATCTTAACATTCACTTACTTGACGGTCACGCACTTCCTGGGCTCATAATGTCTCAACGTTCAGATACTCAGTAGTGAGCGACCTGGGCGGGACCGGTCCCTGACGGGGCGTGCGCGACACGGGGGTGCGCGCACGCCCCGGGGACCACCCCCCTATGACGACTCAGGAACAGGACACATCCCATGCACTACGTGATCTTCACCCGCACCGACCAGACGCCCGACGCCGAGCTCGGCCACTACCTCGCCAACGTCGGCGCGACCCTGGATCCCTTCTACGGCCGGCTGCTCACCTTCGGCGAGCCCGAGCGCCTGGAGGGCGAGACCCGCTACACCCGCACCGCCCTGCTGGAGTTCCCCACCGAGGACGACGCCCGGGCCTGGTACCGCTCCCCCGCCTACCAGGAGCTCGTGCACTGGCGCACCCAGGCCCTCGGGCACTCCGTGGACATCAACCTGCTGACCGGTGCGGCCGCCTGACCGGCCGTCGGTGCCGGGCGCCTGCTCAGCCGCGGAAGACCTGGAGCTCGCGCACCGCGTCGTTGAAGTCCTTGCCGAGATAGGAGGCCGGGAGCGAGACGGTCTCCACCTTGTCGAGGGGAGACGTGAGCGTGGCCTTGGTGCAGTTGTTGTATCCCCACATCGAGGAGACGTTGAGCGCCACGTCGATGTAGTTGACCAGGTGGTAGCCGGTGGCGTCGCAGCCGCCGGCATCGCCGTAGAACGTGTAGAGGACGCCGCCGCCGTAGTTGACGTCCGCGTACTCCTCCAGCAGGAGCGTCTGGCCGTCGCGGACGGCGGGCGCTGCGGAGCGGCCGTCCGTGCAGGACTCGCCGAGAGTGCGGGTCGGGCTGACCAGCACCGTGCAGTGGCGGGTGGCCGGCCGCTCGGCGGCGAGCGCGGTCGGGGTGGCGAGGGCGGCCGGGGCGGCGAGGACCGGGGCCAGCAGGGCCGGCAGGACGGCGGCGGTGAGGAGGGTGCGGGGCTTCAGGCGCATGAGGACTGTCTCCTGGTGAGGTGAGGGACTGTCACCATTGGATCCTGGGTGGGCGAACCATCGCGGGGTGCCGCGCCCGGGCCCGGATTAATCGCACCGGGGCGCTGACGGCCGATCGGGGTCGGCGGCGGGCCGTCCTGCGCGAGCCTCCGGGCCTGCGGTGGGGTCCCGGGGCTAGCGTCGTTCCTCGTCGATCCCGACGGCGAGAGGCTTCCGCGGTGAAGGTGACCGAGATCATCCCTGGTTCCCCGTGCTGGGCGCAGCTGAGCGTCCGTGACGTACCGGCGGCGCTTGACTTCTACGGCGGCCTGTTCGGCTGGCGGGGCGAGCCCGACCCGGATCCGCAGTTCGGCGGCTACACGATCTTCTCCTACGACGGTGCCGCGGCAGCGGCGGTGGCACCGCTGATGAACCCGCAGCAGCCGGTGATGTGGCTGCTCTCCATCGCCACGGCGGACATCGAGGCGACCAGCGAGGCCGCCAAGGCCGCCGGCGCCACGCTCTGGATGGGGCCGATGGACGTGGCCGACCGGGGGAAGTGGGCCCTGCTCAACGACCCGACCGGGGCGCCGTTCGCGCTCTGGCAGGGCGGGTCCTTCGCGGGCTTCGGCGTGGTCAACGAGCCGAACTCCTTCGGCTGGGCCGACCTCTCCACCCGGGACAAGGACGGCGCCACCGCGTTCTACGCCGGGGTGTTCGGTTGGCGGGTCTGGCCCGACGAGAACTACGCGATGGTGGGCCTGGGCGAGGACATGTTCGGCGGGGTGATGAAGCTCGACCCGTCCGTGCCGCCGGAGGTGCCCTCGCACTGGGCGCCGTACTTCCTGGTCGCGGACGTGGACGCCTCGGCGGCCACCGCGGCGCGGCTGGGCGGCGAGGTGCTGCACGGGCCGACCGACGTGCAGATGGAGAACGGGCCGCGGATCGCGGTGATCCGTGATCCGCAGGGCGGCACCTTCGGGATCTTCGCGCCGCGGTAGGGCGGACGGGGTCTCGGGGCGGGACGAGGCCCCTGCTCGGGGTGGGGCTGCGGGGTGGGGCTGCGGGGCGGGCCGTGGAGGTGGAGCCTGGAGGGGACGACCCGGTGGCGTGGTCGCCGCCGGGTGGAGGAGGCAGCGCCATGAAGTTCATCCAGATCATCGAGTACCGGACCAGGCGGATCGACGAGTTCAACGAGCTGTTGGACGGCTGGGTCGAGCAGAACGCCGGTCACCGGCTGGCCTCGTGGGCCTTGCAGACCCGGGACCGGGACGGCGAGGACGTGTACCTGAACATCGTCCAGTTCCCCTCGTACGAGCAGGCGATGGCCAACTCCGACCGGCCCGAGACGGCGGAGTTCGCCACCCGGGCGGCTGCGCTCTGCGACGGGCCACCGAAGTTCCGCAACCTCGACGTGCTGAACGTGCGCGACTTCCGAAGCTGAGGCCCGGTCCACTCCCCGGCCCCGGGCTACCCCTTTCCGAGGGGTCGGCCCGGGGCCGGGGTGCGTTCAGCCGTGGGTGAGGGCGTGCACCTCGGCGGCGTAAAGCTCGGCCGGATCGAACTGCATGCCGGTGAAGTGGCCGGCGAGCTCGAGGGAGAGCAGGCCGTGCAGGCGGGTCCAGAAGGCCAGGGCGCGGCGGAGCTCGGCGGGTGGGGCGGGGTGCTCGCCGGCCCAGCTGCGGTGGTCGGCGAGGTGGCCGTCCAGCGGGGAGGGCGGGAACGGGGACGGGGTGGCGGCGGTGCAGGTGTCGAGGATGACGGTCATCACCTCGACGGCGCTGCGGGTGACGTCCTCAGGGGCGTGGTAGCCGGGGACCGGGGTGCCGTAGATCAGGAAGTAGCGCTGGGGGTCTTCGAGGGCCCAGCGGCGGAGGGTGAGGGCCAGGTCCGCGAGATCGGCTCCGGCGGCGGCCCGGGCCTGGACGGTGTCGGCGAGGCTGCGGTAGGCGTCGCGGATCAGCTCGGTGATCAACTCGTCGCGGTTGGCGAAGTAGCGGTAGAGGGCCGGGCCGCTCATGCCGATCTGCTTGGCGACGGCGTTGAGGGAGAGGGCCGAGGCGCCGGCGGTGGTGATCTGCTCCCAGGCGTGCTTCTTGATCTCCTCGCGGACCTGGGCGCGGTACCGCTCCCGGGGCGTGTGCGCTTCCGTCTCAGCCACGTCGGCCTCCGTCTCCCGGTCGTCCGCCGCCTGCTCGGCGGCGCGTGGTTTGGTGAGCAGCTGGGCGATTGGTTAGAGGCTATCACTTTTCTTCTTGACTCTCGCGCGACATGGCAGTTATAACTTCTAACGACAGCAAGTATTCCTGCCGAAACGGAGACAGTCATGTACAGCGGAGAGCTTCTCGAGGTCGTCCTGCCGGGTGTCGTCGCACCGGAGGGTCTGGAGTTGCGCCACGGCGCCGTCCCGACGCCCGGCCCCGGCCAGGTGGTCATCGCGATGGAGGCGAGCGGAGTCTCCTTCGCCGAGCAGCAGATGCGGCGCGGGCGCTACTACGACCAGCCGCCCTTCCCCTTCGTGCCCGGCTACGACCTGGTCGGCCGGGTCCACCGCACCGGCCCGGGCGTCGACCCCGCGCTCACCGGGCAGCGGATGGCCGCCCTGGTGAAGGTCGGTGGCTGGGCCAGCCACGTCCTGGTCGAGGCCGCCGACCTGGTGCCGGTGCCCGTCGGCCTCACCGCCGCCGAGGCCGAGACCGTGGTGGTCAACGGCATCACCGCCTGGCAGATGCTGCACCGGCAGGCCCGGGCCCGGAAGGGTCAGACCGTCCTGGTGCACGGCGCGAGCGGCGGGGTCGGCTCGGTGCTGGCCCAGCTGGCCCGGGCCGCCGGAATCCGGGTGATCGGCACCGCCTCCGCCCGGCACCACACGGCGCTGCGCGAGCTCGGCGTGCTGCCGGTCGACTACCGCGACGCCGATGTCCCGGCCCGGGTCCGCGAGCTCGCCCCCGGCGGGGTGGACGCGGTCTTCGACCACCTCGGTGGCCGCAGCGTGGTCGACTCCTGGCACCTGCTCGCCCCCGGCGGCACCCTGGTCGCCTACGGCAGCGCCTCCACCCGCGACGACAGCGGCTCCAAGCAGTGGCCGGTGCTCAAGATCCTCGGCCGCACCCTGCTCTGGAACGCCCTGCCCAACGGCCGCCGCGCCGGCTTCTACAACATCTGGGCCGGCCGCGCGCTCGCCCGGGACAAGTTCCGCGCCCGCCTGCGCACCGACCTGACCCAGGTCTTCGACGCCCTCGGCAAGGGCGAGATCACCGCGCGGATCGCCGCCCAGCTCCCGCTCGACCGGGCCGCCGAGGCGCTGCGCCTGGCCGAGTCCGGCACTACCACCGGCAAGATCGTCCTGGTGCCGTGACACCCGCCCGGCCGTTGTCCGGGCGGGATGGTCTGCCCTTGAACCAATTCTCATCCACTCCGGCTACCGTCCCGCCCCATGACGCCGAACCGCCATCCGGCCGCCCGGAACACCGCCCCGACCGGCTCCACCCTCCCGACCCGCCGGGCCGCGCTCGGCGCCCTGGCCGCCACCACCCTGCTGCTCGCCGGCTGCGGCCCGAAGAAGGACCACCGTCAGGATCAGGTAGCGGCGGCAGTCAACGGGAGCACCACCCCGGCGGCCGACCTCACCGTCATGATCATCCGCCACGGCGAGAAGCCCGCTGGCTCCGAGCAGGGCCACGACGACAGCGGCAAGCCGAGCAACTCCTCCCTCACCGACCGGGGTTGGCAGCGGGCCGATGCCCTCCCCCGGCTCTTCACCCCGCAGCCGACCGCCGGCCTGCACACCCCGGCCAAGATCTACGCCGCCGCCGACAGCGGCCCGCACGCCGGCGCCCACCGGATGCGGCAGACCGTCACCCCACTCGCCCACCGACTGGGGCTGACCGTCGACCTCGGGTACTCCGAGACGCAGGAGAGCGCCCTGGCCAAGGCCGTGGCGGCGCAGCCCGGCCCGGTCCTGATCTGCTGGGAGCACAGCCGGATCCCGGCCATCGCCAGGGCCATCGCCCCTTCGGCCGGCGCACCGGCCGGCTGGCCGGACCGGTTCGACCTGGTCTGGGTGTTCACCCGCACCGGCGGCGTCTGGTCCTTCCACCAGCTCGACCAGCACCTGCTCCCCGGCGACGCCTGAGCCGGGCCGCCCCCACCCGGGCCGCACGCCTCAGCGCAGCCGGAACACCGGGCCGCGCGGGGTGAACGGCAGCCCGGCGCCCTGCGGGATCAGGTAGGCGTGGTCGCGCCGGATCCGCAGGGTGTCGCACTCGGCGTCGGTGATGACCAGGATCGGGGCGGTCGGTGGGAAGTCCTCGGCGCGTTCCAGCAGGTCGACCCCGGGCTGGAGCACCGTGCCGCCCCGGCCTCGCACCCGGACCCGGCCGGCGATCTCGGTGGGCGGGAGGTAGCCGGCGTCGTGCGGGGCCGCGTCGCAGAAGACCACCCGGGCGGCCGGCACGTCCCGGGCGGCGGCGTAGGAGGCGATGGCACCGAGGGCCAGGCCGAGCAGGCGGCGGTCCATCGAGCCGGAGGTGTCGAGCACCACGCCGAAGGTGCAGCGGGCCTCCTCCTGCGGCGGGAAGTACCGCCCGGCGCGCGGGATCTCGGGGGTGGAGGCCTGCCGCCGGGACGGGCGGGCAAAGCTGCGCACCGCGACCGGGGACGGCACGAACTCGTCGAACCAGCGGGCCAGTCGGGCGTCCCAGGGCACCGGCGGGTGAGCGAGCGCCCGGATCTCCTCGACCAACCCGGCCGGCAGCAGGCCGCGTTCGCGCTGGTGCAGGTCGAAGCCCTGCTGGATCCCGCGCCGGTAGAAGTCGTCCAGGTCGACGAAATCCCTGGCCGGGCCAAGGGGTTCGCCGAGCACGTCGGGCTTGCCCTTGCCGGCCATGGTGGCCAGGCGCCGGATCCGGCGCTGGTCCCGGACGATCCGGTCGTACACCTCCTCGGCCGAGAGTCCCTTCAACTCCGGGTCGTGCAGCAGCCCTTCGGGCATCTCGCCGACGTCCATCTCCACCAGCCAGCCGTTGATCACGTAGTCGGCCGCGACGTTGAACAGGTACGGGTCGCGTCCCCCGCACCGCTCCATGTGCCGCAGCGCGGCGTGCAGCATCTCGTGCGCGAGGATGAACCGCCACTCCTCCTCGCTGTACCGGCGCAGCGGGTTGAGGTAGATCTCCCCCGCCTCGGCGTTGACGGCGGCGATCGCGATGCCCTGGGCGCGGGCGAGTTCGGCGTCGGCGACCAGGGTGATGCCGGCGGCCAGGCCGCCGAGCAGCGGGTAGGAGGAGACGAACCAGTTGAGCGCGCGGGTCCACGGCCGTTCGGGGTGGCGGGCGCCGGTGAGTTCGTCGCGGCGGCCGCCCGCCAGGTCCATCGCGGCGGACATGGTGCGGGTGAGCGCGGAGGCGAAGGCGGTGGTCCAGTCCTCGGGGTGCAGGCCGCGCCAGGGGCGCAGGAGTTGGTCGGGTTCGGCGCCGTTGGTGCCGCTGACCTGCGGCAGGCCGTCGCGGCGCCAGCGGGCGGCGAGCTCCTCCTCGTCCCCGCCGACATGGGTGACCGGCAGCTCCACCGGGGCGCGGCCCATCGCGAAGGTGCTGAGGAAGCGGTTGACCACGTGGCAGCGGGCCGCCCGCAGATGGGGGTCGGGCTGACTTCGCGGGCCCTGCTCGGCGGGCAGGTGGCCGAAGCCCAGGTGCAGCAGGCTGTGGGCCAACACCCAGGCCCACTCGGCCGGTTCGGCCCGGCGCTTGGTGTTGACGTGGATCATGCCGTTGGAGTCGGTGACGGCCCACCCGTCCGTCGTGGGCGGGTGGGCGCAGTCGGGGCTGCGGCAGATGGAGGCGTCCAGCGCGGCGAAGGCGGAGTTGCCGCGCAGCATGGCCAGCCCGGCGGTGAACGCCTCCAGCCCCGGGTCGGGCTGGTCCTTCTGCGCCTTGGCGCGCGCCTTGCTCATCGGGGGGCCTTGTTCGTCAGGTGAAGGTTCTTCATCGGCGGGCCTCGACCAGCCGGGGCATGTCGCGGGCGGCCTCGATCAGGAACCAGGAGGGCAGCAGCGGGTTGCCGTCCGCGCCGTCGGCGATCACCGTCTGAGCCACCTCGACCGAGATCTCGGCGAGTTGGACCAGCAGCGACTTGGCCCGGTAGGCCACCTTCCGCTGGCTGTCGGAGGCGTACTCCTTCTTGGCGGGCAGCTCCTTGACGAGTCGGCCCCGGAAGGAGTCGGCGAGGTAGTAGAGCAGATCGCGGTCCTCCAGCCGGTGCGGCCATCGGGCGTCGCCCTTGAGGATGGAGTCCAGCCCGAAGGAGTTGCGGACGATCTTGGCGTAGCCGCAGAACGCCACCGCGTGCGGGGGCGTCAGCAGCCCGTGGGCCAGCACCTTGAGGGTCTCCTCCTCCAGCGTGGGCCCGAAGGAGTGCAGCGCGTCGGAGAGCATGTGCCAGGCGCGCGGCGTGGAGAACGGCTCCTCCGACTTCGGCGGCGCCGACCAGAGGTGGTCGGGCCGGTCGGTGAGGTAGTCCTGCACCCACGGGTGGATCCCGTGGCCCGCCGCCCAGCCGAGCCAGTCGGCGGCGCTGGCCCGCAGGTGCACGTGGACCAGCCGGTTCACCAGCGCCGAGGCCATCGGCCGGGCCAGCGCACCGTCGGTCGCCCGGTTGCCGGCGCCGATCACGATGCTGCCGGCCGGCAGTTCGTACGAGCCGATCCGACGGTCGAGGATCAGGGAGTAGAAGGCCTTCTGCACATCCGGTGTGGCGGCGTTGAGTTCGTCCAGGAAGAGGCAGTACGGCTGCTCGCGGGCGATGCTCTCCGGCGGGCAGAACCGCGACCGCCCGTCCGGGGTGATCTGCGGGACGCCGACCAGGTCCTCCGGGGCCAGCTGGGTACCGATCAGACTCACGCACTCCAGCCCCAGCGATTCGGCGAACTCCCTGACCAGGGAGGACTTCCCGATCCCGGGCGCCCCCCAGAGGAAGACCGGCCGTACGGTGGCCAGCCCGAGCAGCAGTTCGGGGACTTGGGACGGAGAAACGGTGACGGCACCCTGCACGGGGATCCTTCGCAACTGGGGTAGGTGATCTGTTCGCCGACCAGTCTCCGCACGCCCGCACCCGGGCGCATCCGGTTTTCGGACGCAACGGCGGAGGAGCGACAGCTGCCCGGTTCCCGATGATCCGTCACATCTGCGTGCCGACGGGGACGCTGTGGGCAATCACGGGTGGACCACGGGCGAACGAGACGACAGCAATCCCGCCGATCTCCGTTATCGCCTGGACGAACCGCGCCGCGTGACCATACTGGCAGGATGTGCTTTCGAGGTGGGACTCCGAACCGGCATCACGTCTGCTTGCCCTGCCGCTCCTCGTACCTGAAACACGGGCCCCGGGTCGGCAACTGCCCCCAGTGCGGTGACCAGTTGATCGACGCGGGCCGGGATCTCGCGGCGCCGAAGCGGAGCGACGCGGCCGGCTGGCAGGCGTTGACGGCCCTGCTGCGGGCCCGCCGCCTGCTGCCCCTCCAGCACGAACCGCCCTTCACCGGGCGGCCGCTCAGCTATGCCTTCAACCATCCACGGGACCGCAGCCCCCGGCTCGACGACCGCTCGCCGAGTCGCCATCGCGATCTCGCCGTTCACTCCTGGCTTCGAACCCGTGGGTGACCCGGCCGAGGCCGTCAGCCGGCGCAATGCCGAGGTCGTCCGCCGCTACCTCCGGGTCTTCGAGACCAAGGAGGTCGCCGAGTTCGAGGAACTCGTCGCCGAGGACGTCCTCGTGCACGGCGCGGGCATCCATGCCCGCGGGCGGCACTACCCCGAGGGGGCGGTGCTGACACCGGGATTGTCCGACTGCCGGGTCCGGGTGGACGACCTGTTCGCCGCCGGCGACCGGGTGACCGTCGCCTTCACCCTCACCTACACCCAGGACCGCACCGGCCGCGACCTCACCATGACCGGGGTCAAGTCCTACCGGCTCCGGGACGGGAGGATCGTCGAGTTCTGGGGCGAGACCGACCTGTACGGCCTGCTCCGCCAGGCCGGGCTCGTACCCGAGCAGATCCCGCCGCTCTGACGGTCCGTCAGGACCGATTCTTCGTGGCGGTCGAGTCCTGCGGGGCCGGCATGCGCTCGATGCTGCGCCGCAGGAATGCGCGGGCCTGCATCGCTCGGCGGACGCGCTGGAAGCGGTGGGTGGGCTTGGGGGTTCCGTAGCGGCGGTCGTGGATGTCGCGGACCACGTGCGGCGGCGCGCCGAGGGCGAGCAGCTCGGTGAGGGCCTCGGCCTTCGTGATCAGTCGGCCGTCCCGGAGGGTGGCGGTGGCGCGGGCCAGGACCAGGAGGCCCAGGTCCACCCAGATGTCCCGGAGCCAGAGCCGGGGTTTGCCGGTGGCGGGCAGCCAGAACTCCCGCAGGTCACGCCGGATGAATTCCTCCAACTGCCCTGGGAGCAGCGGCGGCAGCAGGCCGACCGGCGGCGGACCGTACAGGGTGCGGCCGCCCTCGAGCAGCTCTCGGCGGGTCACCGGGGTCACCGGGCGTTCCAGGATCATCGCGTGGGCCCAGGTGACGTGGTCGGCCTCGACCTCGGCGAGCGCGGTGCCGGCCAGGTAGGAGCAGTGCAGCCTGGCCGCCGCCGGCTCCTCCGCCGACAGCCGCCGGTGCAGGTCCGCCAACCGGCCCCGCTGCTCCTCGTCCGGCACGGCCTCGACGACCGCGACGAGGTCGAGGTCGCTGCGCCCGGGCTGGAAGTCCCCCAGCGCGAGCGAACCGTGGGCCCAGACCGCCACCGTCGGCACCACCTGCCGCACCTCGGAGACGAACCGCTCGAGCACGAGATCCGCTTCGGTTGCCGTCATGCCCGCGATCCTCGCACGCGGCGATCACTTGCGGCGTAGGGAAGTTGTGCAGCCACGCTCAGCCGAGCGTGGACACGGACTCCACCGGGCGACGGCCCCAGGCCGAGATGAGGGGGGCCAGGGTCAGGTCGAGTTCGCCGGCCTGGATCGCGGCCAGGTGGGCGTCGAGTTCGGTGGCGTCGGTGAGGCCGGCCGCGAGGAGTTCGGGGCGGACGTGGCGGATGGTGGCGGCTTCCAGGTGGTTGCAGGCGGGGCCGCCGATCGGGAAGGTACCGGAGGCGGCGACGTCCACCAGGCCGGCCTCGCGGAGGGCCCGTGGGAGGGTGCGGCCGTAGCGGAGGTCGGCGCCGCGGCGGGCCAGCAGTTCGCGGACGGCTGTGCGCAGGCGGTTGGCCCGTTGCTGGGCGGGGCCGGTCTCGTCCAGGCAGGCCAGGGGCTGCAGGGCGGTGTCGGCGTCCTCGATCAGCAGCCGGCCGCCGGGGCGCAGCGCGGCCACCATGGTGGCCAGGGCGCGGGCCCGGTCGGGGACGTGGACCAGCACGAGGCGGGCGTGCACCAGGTCGAAGGTGCCGGGCTCCGGTGGCGGGTCGAGGGCCACGTCGTGGCGGCGCACCTCGTAGCCCGCGTCCTCCCTCAGCCAGGACGGATCGAGGTCGGTGGCCAGCACGTACCCGGTCGGTCCGACGGCCGCCGCGAGCGCCTCCGGGATGCCGGGTCCGCCGGCGCCCACCTCCCAGCAGCGCGAGCCGGTCGTGATGCCCAGCCGTTCGACGTGCCCGAGCGTCACCCGGTCGAACAGCTCGGCCAGCTGGACGAACCGCTCGCCCGCCTCGGCCCGGGCGTTGTCCAGCAGGTATCCGGAGGCGGGCGCGGGCTCGCCGCTGGTGGGGTCCGGATGGTCACCGGGCTGCGGCAGGCGAGGTTCGGAGGTCATGACTCCATGGTCGGCCTTCCCAGGGCTCCGGCGCCACGAGGACACGGGGAGGACACGGGAGGGATGTGTCACACCGTCACCACCCCGCCGACGGCGGTCACCGGCCTAGGGACTTCGCCGCCTCGTTCCCGGCCGGGGTGTTGGCGATCCAGAAGCCCGGGCCCTGCCGGTCCTTCCAGAGCTCCTCGTACTCGCGGGCGGCGCGGGCCAGGAGTTCTTCCCGGGAGCCGGGCCAGGGTTCGAAGCCGACCTCGCCGAGTTCGGCCAGACCGTCCGCCAGCAGGGCCTCGGTGGCGGCCATGGCCAGTTCATGGGCCGGGGTCCCGGAGATCCTCGACTGCTGACCGGCGTACCAGAGCAGGGAATCGGCCATGACCCAGTCGAACTGACCGTCGTGGATGACGCCCCGGACGACGGCCTCGACCGGGCCGACGGGCTCGGCCAGGTGGGTGATCAGGAGGTATTCGTAGTCGGCGAAATCCAGCTCGGCGGCGGTACGGCTGCGGAAGAACTCGGCGTGTTCGGGGCGGAGGTCGTGCACGTCGTCCGCCTCGTCGGCGTCGATGCCGAGCAGTGCGGCGATCTCCTCCTCCGGGATATCGGGGAGGGCGATCAGGGTGGACCGGCTGCGGTCGGCCTTCTCGGACTGCTGGAGGAATCTGCTGATCGGCACGGTCGGGAGCGTACCGGCCGGTCCTGGGCGCACCGGCGGGTCACGGCTTCGCCGCGCCGAGCATCATCGCCTCGGCGGTCAGGTCGTAGGCGAGGCGCCAGGCGGTGGCGGTCTCCTCGGTCCAGTCCTGGGGGGCGACGGACTCGGCCAGGGTGGTGAGGAGGGCCTCGCGGACCAGGGCGTAGTGCTCGGCCCGGACGTGGTAGCCGGCGTGGCGGGCGCCCAGGGCGCGGGTGCGGTCGACGAAGCCGGGGAAGTCCGGGATGGTCTGGACGATGGCGTGGAGTTCCTCGGCGAACTTGGTGCGGAGCAGGGTCTGGTCGGTGGTGAAGAGGGCGCGCAGCTGGGGGTGGGCGGCGAACAGGCGTCGGTAGAAGGCGTCGGCGATCTCGGGGAGCCGGTCGCGCAGGCGGGCGGCGGAGGCGGTGACGAGGGCGATGTGTTCAGGCGTCATGGTCGTCGGCTTTCCGTGGGCTGGGGGCTGGCTGCCCGAGTGCGTCGGCGAGCTGGGCCCGGCCGCTGATCCCGAGTTTTCCGTAGATGTTCTGGAGGTGGTTCTCCACCGTGCGCACGGACAGGTGCAGGCCCTGCGCGACCTCGCGGCTGGTGCCGCCACGGGCGGCCAACCAGGCGATCTCGCGTTCGCGGGTGGTGAGCGGGGTGTCCGCAGGGGTGCCGGCCGGGGTGGCCAGGGCGGGGGTGGCGGCGCCTTCGCAGCGGCTGCGGGCCTCGGCCGCGCGGGTGGCGGAGGCGGCGGCCGGGCGCGGCGAACCGTCGGCGCGGTGGAGCTCGGCCGCCCGGGTCCAGGCCTCGGCGGCCGGCAGGTGGGCGCCGAGCTCGGCCAGGGCCCGGCCCGCCCGGTCGAGTCCGGCCGCGTGCTGCGTGGCGAGGGCGTGGATGTGGGCGGTGCGGGCTGCGGCGAAGGGGCCGGTGGCGAGTGGAGTCGACAGCCCGTCAGGCAGGCCGGCGAGGACTGCGGCTGCGGCGGGCGCGCCACCGAGGCGGGCGAGGTCGTGGAGCATGGCGAGGGCGGCGGTGTGCTCGCCGTGGGCCAGGGCGGAGGCCGCCGTATCGGCGAGGCGGTCGCGGGCCTGCTGAGGGCGGCCCTCCAGGGCGTCGGCCCAGGCGAGGGCACGGCAGGGGTCGGGGGCGGTGACGGACCGGTCGGCGGTCAAGGCCCGCAGCGCCGTGACGGCGCCTGCGTCGAGCTCGCCTTGGGCGGCGGAGCCGATCACCAGGGCAGCCAGCGCGGCGAGTTCGGCGTCGCGGGCGGCGCCGGCCCGGCCGTGGGCGAGTGCCTCGCGCAGCTGGGCGGCGGCGCGGGACATCCGGCCCCGGGCGAGTTCGACCCGACCGGCTTGCAGCGAGAACCAGGCAGCCAAGCTCTCCACCCGGTCGCGCAGCGCAAGTTGGCGGCCTTCCCGGAGTGTGGCACAGGCCAGGTCGAACTCGCCCAACTCCAGCTGCGCACTGGCGAGTTCCGCCAGGCGACCGGCCGGATGGGAGAGCCCACTGCGGTCGGGCAGCCGGGAGTGCCGCTCGAAGAGGCGGCGGCCCAGCGCGGCGGCGCGCTCCAACTGGCCTTCGGCGTAGAGCACTCGGAACTGCGCGGCCAGCACGATGACCTCGGTGCGGGCTGACTGCACGGTCGAGCTGGGGAGTTGGGGTTCGGCGAGGAGATCGTAGGAGACCAGCGGAACGGGGGCGGGTTCGATGCCGTCGAGGCCGAGCGGGGATTCGACGCTGTCGGGGCCGAGAGTGGGCTCGACTCCGCCGAGATCGGGCTCAGCGGCATCCAGGCCGAGGGCGGTGAGGAGTTCGCGGGCCTGGCCGGTGCGGCCGGCCAGGCTGAGCAGGCGGGCCTCGTACGCGCCGAGCGGGAGGCGCAGTTCGGGGCCGCCCCGGGCCGTGGTGCGGGTGAGCCAGCTGCGGGCGGCGGCCAGACCCGGGGAGCCGTAGAAGCAGTTCCAGGCGATCACCACGGCAGCGGACTGGAGGTCGGGGCCGCCGAGCTGGTCCATCGCGGGGGTGAGCACCGTCACCGCCTGGTCGGCGCAGCCGAGTTCGCCGAGGGCGGTGGCCATCAGCAGGGCGGCCCGGGCGTCGAAGCCTTGGCGGAGCGCGGCCTGCGCCAACTGCCGCATCCGGTCCAGGTCGTGGGCGTAATGGGCGAGCACCGCCGCGCGCAGCAGCAGGTCGGGCTCGGCGGTGCCGGTGGCGTCCAGCTGCCAGCCGGCCAGCCGAAGCGCGTCCTCACCACGCCGGGCGCCGTGGGCGCGGACTCGGGCGATCTGGTCGAGCAGCAGGGTACGGGCGCGCAGCCGGGGCAGCGCAGCCCGCAGAGCAGCGGCGTGCAACGGGTGTGCGAGCCGGACCTCTTGGCGCCGGCCGGAGTTGCGGACCTCGATCAGCCCGGCGGCCTCCAGCCCGGTGAGCTGCTCCTCCGGGGTGTCGGTGAGCAGTTCGTCCACGCTGAGCGGTTCGCAGAGGGCGAGCCGCTCCAGCGCGGTGCGCTGGGCCGGGGAGAGTCCGCTGAGCCGCTCCTGGACCAGCCCGGCGACGCCGTCGCTGACCCGGAGCGGGGCGGCCAGGCACCAGACGCCCTCGCGCTGGACGAGGGTGCGGTCGGCGAAGCCGCCGAGCACGAGCTCGCGCAGGTAGAGCAGGTTGCCGCGGCTGGCCTCCCAGAGCGCGGCGGCGGCCGGGCCGCTGACCGGTGCGCCGAGGGTGAGGTGGAGCAGGGTCTCGGTGCTCTCCCGGGCGAGCTCGGCCAGGTCGAGCCGGAGCGCCCGGCCGGCCTGCCACCAGCCGGTGAACGCGTCCGGCAGCGGTTCGTTGCCGCGCAGCGAGGCGACCAGGAAGACCTGCGGGGCCGCGCAGAGCGCGGTGAGCAGCGCGAGGGAGGCGGCATCGAGCAGGTGCAGGTCGTCCACCCCGAGCACGAACCGCCGCTCGCCCGCCTGCGCCACCACGTACGCGTACACCTGAGCGAACAGCTCCTGCGGGGCACTGGCCACGGTGAGCGCGGGCGAGGGCAGCAGCGGGGCGAGCGCGCAGAGCGGCATCGCGGCCGCGGTGCGACTGCCGGTGAGGCGGGCGGTGCGCAGCCCCTTGGCCTCGGCCTGGGTCAGGTACTCCTCGACCAGTCGGCTCTTGCCGGTGCCCGGTGGCCCGCAGACCAGGGCGGCCCGGACTCCTGGGTCGGCCGCCGCGTCGGCGATCCGTTCCAGCTCCGCACGCCGCCCGATGAACGGCCATCTGAGCAGTGCAGTCGCCGACATCATCGCCCCCCAGCGATCCGGCCTGGCCGCCGGAGCCCTCCGCGCGGCACCCGGGTGCCGCCTGCTGCGGCCGGGCGTCGGTCAGTGTGGCACAGCCGCCGCCGTCCGAGCAGGGCACCGGCGGCGGGCCGGCTCTCGCTGCTCGGCGCGCGGTGGTGACGGCCGGTCACGGTGGGGGACATGGCAGCAGGGTAGGTATCGGCGCGGCCGGTGGCCTGAGTAGGCGGTACTCAGGTGGGCGTTCCTGCAGGTGAGAGCGAGTATCGGGGGTGGCCGGCGCCCGGGTGCGGGCGGCGAGCGGCGGGGGGGCTGAGTAGGTGACGGGTGTGTTTTTGAGTAACGGTCTGCTCAGGTGCGGGGCCCCGGTGGGGCGGCAATCTGATGTCACCGAGGCGGGCCGCCAAGAGCCCGCCCGGACCGATCAGGGGGAATCCCAGTCATGCGCAAGCCCACCACCGTCCGCCGTCTCTCCGTCCTGGCCGTGGCCGCACTCGCCCTCGCCGGCGGCCCGCTCGCCCTCGGCTCGGCCCAGGCCGCGACCACTGCCGCCCCGCAGGCCGTGGCCGCCGTCGCCCACCCGGCCTCCAGCGGCCTGGCCGCCCGCACCACCCAGGTGTGGATCGACAACTGGACCCAGTGCGAGATGGACCTGGACACCGACGACGTCTCCGACGGCCGCTTCACCTCCTTCATGGAGCCCGACTCGGTCATCGTCAACAGCACCTGGAGCGACTTCCAGTCGGAGTCCGACGCCCTGCTGCACGGCACCGAGGGCACGGTCTCGTACCACCTCACCAAGTGCGCCAACCCGGCGAACAACTACAAGTCCTTCTGGCTCCACTGGGACAACCCGTACGTCGGCGCCAACTCCTACAGCACCAAGTACACCAGCGCCGGCCTCCACCTCACCCAGACCGGCGGCAGCGGCGACAACGCCGTCGTCTACTTCAAGATCACCGTCTGATCCCTCGTCTGAACCCTCCCACCGCACCCGTGCCCCCTGGCGGCCCCGGCCCCCAGGGGGCACGGGGCTGTCCGGCTCACCGGTCCGACTCGGGCAGCGGACCGGCGCTGGTGACGAGGCCGATCCAGGCGTCCGGCTCCGCGGGCGGCTGCCAGGCGATCTCCAGGTCGCGGTGGGCGATCCTCGCCGCGCTGTGGCACAGCGCGGCCTTGGCTTCCTCGGGTTCTCCGCCGGGCGCGAGACCGTCGAGGTAGCCGTCGGCGACGCCGTTCGGCCCCTCGAAGTACACCGCGTACCGCCACGCGTCGGGCCTGCGCAGGAGGACCACCCTCGTCGGTGGTCCGACCCTGCGCCAGTACGGCTTCCACGTGCTCTCCATGGGGGAAGTATCGGGGACGGCCGTGCCGGGGTGGCTCAGGGATGGCAGGCGGCGGCCAGGAGGACCAGCAGGACCGCCGCGCCGATGAGGCCCGCGCAGGTGAAGGCGGCGGCGGTGGAGGGGCGGTGGCCGCGTTCGACGTCGCCGCCGGGTGGGGTGTCGGGGTGGTTCCGGGTGTAGTGGTCGATCTGGGCCTGGCGGCCCTGTGGCTCGGTCAGCCAGGGGGTCTTGAAACCGCACTCGCCGCACCAGTAGCGGTAGGCCACCTGCACTCCCCGTCAGTTCTGCGCTGCTGCGCCCGCCCGGGTCCTCCCGGTGCGGCGGTGCCCCGGCAGCCGAGCGGCGGGGCTGACGGGGCGGCGCGGCACCCGGAGAACCCTGCGGCCCGCACTCCGACCATGCCCGCCCCCGCACCGGCCGGAACAGGACATCCCACCGGCCAAATACGGCCGCTTGCCGCAGACTGGCAGGCTGGCAGGCTGGGCGGGACGGGGTGGCGTGGAGGGAGAGCAGTGGTGGAGCTGGAGCGGCCGGAGTTCTGGGCGGGCTGGCTGGTGCGGATGTGGGACCTGGCGGGCGAGGAGGAACGGCGGGTCGCCGACTGGTTCGGCCTCGAGCCGGCCGATGGGGACGCGGCCTGGGACCGGCACCTGGACGGCGACTGCGAGCTGTTGGTGCCGTTCGGGGACGGGCACGGGGTGGCGGTCACCAGCCTGGAACTGCCGACCGAGCGGGGCACGGAGTTCCAGCTGCGGCACCCGGACTGGCGGCGCCATCTGCCGCTCGCCACGGTCGACCGGTACATGGCGCGGCGGCACGGGGTGGCGGTCTGCCAGGCGGGGCCCGGGCTGGCCTGGGCCGAGTTGGTCCGCCTCGCGGCGGCCCCCTCGGCGGGGCACCCGGTATCCGGGGCACACCAGCCGGTACCGGAAGTGCACCGGGCCGCCCACCGGTTGCTGCTGCTGTTGCCGGTGGTCGGGGACGCGGCGGTGCCGACCGCTGCGCACGGACTGGTCGAGCACGCGCTCGCCTCGGTCGGCGTACCGGACCGGGCGGCCGGGCCGACCGCGCGCTACCTGCTGGACCGGCCGGTCTTCCCGGCGACGCGGTGGTCGACCTCCGATGACCGCGGCTGGTGGCGACGCCGGGCCGGTGGTGGCCTGCCGCGGTGCGCGACGGAGGGCAGCCCGCGGTCCGGGACGCCCGGCACGCTCGGCCTGAACGGGGCACAGGCCGAGCGGCTGGCGCGGGCCTTGGGGGCATAGGGGCCGCGCTCGGTGCTCAGACCGCGACGGTCTCCTCCTCCTCCGAGGCGGCCGCCGCATCGACCTGGACGACGGCGTGACGCCATTCGTGGGCGGCGGCGGCGAGCAGCAGCGCTAGGCCGAGCATCAGCCAGAGCGCCAGCGAGACCAGGCGCCCGGCCAGGCCGGCGGCGCCGTCGAAGTAGAGGACGCTGCGGGTCGCCTCGAGGAAGCCGGCGCCGTTCCAGACCTGGTGCAGGGCGCCGAACAGGCCGGGCTGGAGGTCGGGGCGGTAGATGCCGCCGGAGCTGGTGAAGTTGAGCATCACGAAGAGCACCATCAGCGCGAGGGTGGTCCAGCGCTTGAGGAAGGTGTGCAGGCCGATGCCGACCAGCACGATGCCCGCCGAGTAGAGCCAGGACAGCGCCCAGACGGCGGCCAGGCCGTGGTCGACCACGTGGAAGACCGGGCCGGCCGTGACCGTGCCGATCAGGCTGACCACGAGGGAGGTGGCCAGGCCGACCAGCGCGCGGACCCGCATGCCGAGCACCGCCCCGGCCGTGCCGATCACCGCGACGCTCCCGTACGAGCCGATGCTCAGCGCGACCAGCAGGAAGAACAGGCCCTGGCCGGTCGGGTCACCGGCCGCGAGCGGGGCCGTGTCGGTGACGGCCAGCGGGACGCCCTGGTGGTCGGTGACGGTGCGGAAGACCCGTTCGGCGGCGACCGCATCGGTGTCGGAGCCGGCGGTGGCGACCAGGAGTTCGGGGTGGGCCGGGTCGGGAGTGAAGGCGGCGACCAGGGTGCGGTCGTGCAGCCGCTGCTCGGCGGCGGGACGGTCGGGCAGGGTGCTCACCTCCAGCGCGCTGCCGGCCTTGGCCTGGACGGTCTCGGCCAGCTGGTGGGCCTGCGGGCTGGTGCCGACCACGGCGACCCTGAGGTGGTGGGGCGTCGGCTGGTGGAAGGCGCCCTGGTAGGCGAGGGCCATGCCCAGGCACATCAGCAGCGGGGTGAGCAGGTGGACGGCGAGGTGGCGCAGGTGCCGGCGCAGCTCGGGGGTGGTGGTCATGGTGGCGCGGTCCTTCGCGGCCGTTCCGCCGGTGTCGGCGGGCCGGCCAGGTAGCTGGCGAGTACCAAGTAGATGGCAAATGCAACCGATTGACCCGATCGAGGCGCTCTCACGAGCACCTTGGTTGGGTTTTGCAACTGATACGGATGTACTCTACACCTGTGAACAAGAACGCCGAGGCCCGCACCCGCGACGGGTCCCTCCAGTCGATCCAGCGCGAACTCACCGCCTTCGCCCGCCGCGCCCGTGGCCGGGCCGCCGAGCTGCACCCCGAGCTCTCGCTGGTCGCGTTCAGCATGCTCGACCTGATGATCGAGCGCGGCGGCTGCCGGGGCGCCGACCTCGCCGCGCACTTCCTGCTCGACAAGTCCACGGTCAGCCGCCAGGTCACCGCCCTGGAGAAGCTCGGCTACCTGGTCCGCGAGATCGACCCGGACGACCACCGGGGCCAGATCCTGCACCCCTCCCCCGCCGGCCTGGCCGCTGCCCGCGCCGCGTACGAGCAGCGCCGCGCCGCCTTCCTCGACCGGCTGGCCGACTGGGACGACACCGACGTGGCCCGCTTCTCCGCCTACCTGGAGCGGTACAACGCGGACCTCTGACCCCGCCTCCGCCGAGGCCGCGCGGGCCCGGTAATGCCGTTGCGGGCGTGAGTAGGGTCGGTGGAATGGAGATCGTCTCGCTCGGGTACCGCACGGATGTCGCGCTGCTGCAGGCCGGCGGGTCGGTGGTCACCGACCGCGGCGGCCACCTGGTGGTGCGGACGCCGGACAACCCCGGGTTCCACTGGGGCAACTTCCTGCTGTTCGCGGGGCCGCCCTGGCCCGGGGACGCCCTGCGGTGGGAGGTGCTGTTCCAGGACGAGTTCCCGGCGGCGCGGCACCGCGCCTTCGGGGTGGACGACGCGGCCGGGGCGGTGGGCAGCGCGGCGGAGCGGGCGGCGCTCGGAGTGCGGGCCGAGGAGAACGTGGTGCTGACCGCGACCGGGCTGCGCGCGCCGGCCAGGGCGTCGGCCGCCGAGGTGCGGGTGCTGGCCGGCGACGATGACTGGCGGCAGGCGCTGGAGCTGGACCACGCCTGCTACGGGGTGCCCGAGGACGAAGCCGGGCGGCGCTTCGCCGAGGCCCGGGTCGCCGGGTACCGCGCGCTGGCCGAGGGCGGGCACGGGAGTTGGGTCGGGGCGTTCGTCGAGGGGCACCTGCGCGCCGGGGCCGGACTGTTCGCCGCCGGTCGGGGGCTGGCGCGGTACCAGAACGTGGAGACGCACCCCGACTTCCGCCGCCGGGGCCTCGCCTCCGCCGTCCTGCACCACGCCGCCCGGCACGCCCTCCCCGACCCGGACGGCCGGACCCTGGTGATCGTCGCCGACCCCGGGGACCACGCAGTCCGGCTCTACCGGGCCCTGGGCTTCGTGGACGCGGAGCGGCAGGTCCAGCTCTACCGGGCCGGCTGACGGACAGCCCGCCCGGCGGCGGGTGCCGTCGCGCAGAGCCGACCGACGGACGCTCGGACGGCCCTGCGCGACGGCAGCTCGGCTCTACGCGACGGCCGGCCCTGTGCGACGGGCGGCCGCCCCTACCCGGTTACGAGGCCCGGGGCGGGGTGAGGGCGGCGAGCGCCTGCTCGGCCCGGGCCAGCACCTTGGCGCGGTACGGGTTGGCCGGTTCGAGGGCCCGGGCCACCGCGACCGCCTCGGTCAGCAGCGCGGCCTGCCGCTCGGGCAGATGGGCCACCGAGTGGCTCGCCTGCACCAGCACGTGGGCGAGCTTCGAGCCGTACACCTCGGGGTTCACCTGCACCAGGATCCGGTACGCCCACAGTCCGTCGGTGCCTCGCAGCACCCGCCCGTCGGCGCTGAGCTGCTTCATCCGTGCGCGCAGCACGATGTCCTGATTCACCATCGGTCCCCCATCCTCGTTCCGTTCGCCTCCGTCCGCCCCGGCCGCTCGCCCGCCCGCCGGGGCGGCGGGCGGGCAGCACGGCTCGCGCGCCGGGCCCCGGAGCGGGGTCGCGGCGCGTGCGGCGGAGGTGGATGACGACGAGTCTGCGGGCTGCGGCCGGGCCGCGACAAGGGCGGACGGGGGTGCGCTGAGTCCTACCGCGCTCCGCTCGGACCAGGCATGATGGAGTCGACACGCTGCCGCGCCCGGTATCGGGCGAGCGTTCGACCAGCCGCCGGTGCGCTGGACCGGGTGAACCTGGGTTACCAAGATCGGGCTGCGTCGTTTGCTCGGGTGTGAGTCCAGACTACGCAGTGCTCGACAGCACTTTTGAAGAATCGATTCTGCAGCAGGTTCCCATCTACGCCGGGCTCGCGGCGACCTGGCGGGCCGCCGGCCGGGCCGTCCCCGGCTCGCGCGATCCGGAGTGGGCGCGGCTCGCGGCACCGCCGCCGTACTTCTCACCGAGGCCCTCACCGGTCACCGGTGTGCAGCGCTATGCGATGACCCCGCAGGGCTACGTGGTCCTGGCGCAGGGATACGGACGACTGACCGCCGGGCTCGCCCCGGGCGGGGAGGACCGATGACGTACCACGATGCCCCGGACACCCCGCGCGGCCACGCCGACGCGCCCGACTGCGCCGTCCTGCTCACCCTGCAGGCCGCCGCGCTGCCCGGGTTGGAGGTGCCGGTACTGGCCTGTCTGCGCTACCACCGGGACGACCCCTACGCCGTCTACCTGGACAACCACGTCGACCTGGCCGAGCCCGTCACCTGGGTGTTCGGCCGCGAGATCCTGGCCGCCGGGCTCTACGGCTGGGCCGGCACCGGCGACGTCTCGGTCTTCCCCGAGATCGTCGGCGACCCGGACACCGTGGTGATCGCGCTCAGCGACGACACCACCACCGCCCTGCTCAAGGCCCCCGGCCTGCCGATCGCCGCCTTCCTGGCCGACACCCAGCAGGTGGTGCCCTACGGCGCCGAGTCGGCGCACCTGGACATCGACCAACTGGTGCTCCAACTGCTCGGCGACGAGGGGCTGCCCACGGTCTGACGGATCGTCAATTCACTACCGCCGTCGATCGGCTCGTGCGCCGGCCTCGGCCTCAACCGGGTACCGCGCCCGACCCCTGACCGGAAGCCCGAACGGCGGGCCGAGAGCCAGGTCCGGGCAGCGGCGCCGTGCCGTTGAGCGGGGCGGTGAGCAGCGTCCCGGACCGGGCGCGGCTCCGGACCGCTTTCGGACCGCTTTCGGACCGCCTTCGGATCGAGGAGCAGCCGCCCCGTGAACATCAGGCGACAACCCTTCCGGTGGGACATGCTCGGTGGAGGGTCCGGTGACAGGGGCAGGAACGGACATGCGGATCGTCGGTGTGGATATCGGTTCGGTGGCCCAAGGGCGTTTCGCATGGGCCGCGTTGGAGGGTTCGACCAGACTGCCAGTGGGCGAAGGGATCGACCCGGAAGGGGCTGCGCAGGCCGTCGCCGAAGGCTTGCGCACCGGCGGACGAGTGGTGCTCGCCCTCGAGGCCCCGATGTCGGTGCCTGTGCCACCGCCGGAGGCGGGTGCTGCCACGGAGCTCGGTCGGGCGCGCACCGGTGAACGGAACCGGCCCTGGTCGGCTGGTGCCGGGGCGGGGGTGCTGGTCACCGGCCTGGCTCAGGGTGCCTGGCTGTTGGCGCGGATCCGGACGCTGGTGCCGACGGTCACGGCCACCACGCAGCCGGAGCGCTTCCCCGACGAAGGCGGTGGCGAACGCCTGTTGCTGATCGAGGCCATGGTGACCGGATCGGACAAGTCACTGCCGGTGAACGGCAGTCAGGACCTGGCCGACGCACGGACCGCCACGGCTGCTGGTTGGCGAGCGCTGGCCACTGGCCGGACACCCGCCACCGTCTGTTGCGCCCCCAAGACCGCGTTCAACCTGCTCGCCGCGATCAGCCGGTGGGCTCAGGTGCAGATCGAGGAGGACGAGTTACGGCTGGAGGTGCTCGTCGCGCGAGCCGTCCGGCCCGAGCCGACCCCCGTGGTCGAGTGGGAGCAGCTGGACGGGACGGCCTGACCCGGTGAGCGGCGGCCCGGGTAGCCGGTACGGCTCTGAGCTGCCCGGGGTGGGGGTGGGGCGTAGCGTGGAGGCAGGGTGGCCCGGGGTGCGTGGGTGGTGGGGGCGCGTGGTGTGGGCCGGCCGAGGGGGTAACGCTCGGCACGGTGGGAGCGCGTGATGGGTATGGCGACGATCGAGGAATTGGCGGGCCGGGTGCACGGCTCGGTGGTGGTGCCGGGGTCCGATGGGTACGAGGAGGCCCGGCGGGTCTACAACGGGATGGTGGACCGGCGGCCGGCCGCGGTGGTGCGGTGCGTGAACGCCGGGGACGTGCTGGCCACGGTGGCGTACGCGCGCGAGCACGGGCTGGACCTGGCCGTCCGGGGCGGAGCGCACAGCGTGCCGGGCTACGGCACCTGCGAGGGCGGGCTGGTGGCCGACCTGGGTGGGATGCGCGGGGTGCGGGTGGATCCGGCCACTCGGACGGCGCGGGTGGAGGGCGGGGCGACGCTCGCGGATCTGGACGCGGCCACCCACGCCTTCGGCCTGGGGGTGACCGGCGGGGTCGTCTCCACGACGGGTGTGGGCGGACTCACGCTCGGCGGCGGGTTCGGGCACCTGGCCCGGGGGTTGGGCCTGACCTGCGACAACCTGCTCTCCGCCGACGTGGTGACGGCCGACGGCCGGCTGCTGGTGGCGAGCGAGCACGAGTACCCGGACCTGTTCTGGGCGCTGCGCGGCGGTACGGGCAACTTCGGGGCGGTGACCTCCTTCGAGTTCCGGCTCAGCCCGGTGGACACCGTCCACGTGGGCCTGTTCTTCCATGAGGCGGAACAGACCGAGGCGGTGCTGAAGCACTTCCGCGAGTACATCGCGACCGCGCCCGAGCAGCTCGGCGCCTTCGCGGGCTTCCAGATCGCCCCGCCGCTGCCCTTCATTCCGGAGGAGCGGCACGGCGACACCTTCGTCATCGTGGTGGCCTGCTGGAACGGGCCGGAGGCGGAGGCCGAGCAGGCGTTCCAGCCGTTCCGGGACGCCGCGCCGGTCTCCTTCGAGCTCAGCACCCCGATGCCCTATCCGGCCCTGCAGAGCCTCTTCGACGGGCTGCTGCCGCCGGGGCTGCAGCACTACTGGAAGGCGGCCTTCTCCCCCGGCCTGACCGACGCGGCGGTCACCGCGCACGCGGCGCACGGCCCGAAGGTGCCGGTGATCAACTCCACCTGCCACATCTACCCGATCAACGGCGCCTGCCACCGGGTGGCCCCGGAGGCCACGGCCTTCTCCTACCGGGACGCCGGCTTCGCCACCGTGATCGCCGGCATGTGGCCGGACCCGGCGGACAACGAGGCCAACACCGCCTGGGTGCGGGACTACTACGCGGCGATCGCGCCGCACTCCTCCCCCGGCGGCTACGTCAACTTCATGGCCGAGGACGACCAGGGCCGCGTCAGCGACAACTACCGTGACAACTACGCCCGGTTGGTCCAGGTGAAGCGGGCCTACGACCCGGGCAACCTCTTCCACGTCAACCACAACATCCGCCCGTAGCGGGGCGGTCCGGGCCTCCGGACCGCAACGGCGTCCGGGCCGCGGTGGCGAACCGCGGCCCGGACGCCGCATGTGCGGACACTGTCCGGAGGGCCGGACCGCTCCTCGCGGGGCGGTTTCGGGTGGTTTTCGGGTGCTTCTCCCCGAGCCGAGGTCACGATCGGGCAACGGTGCGGATTTCCCGGCTCCGGGCTGTCACCGGCTGCGTCTCCGGTGCCGTGTGTAAGGGCAGATCCGCGGACGAGCGGGTTCGCATGGCCGGCGTGCTGCAGGACCACACGAGACGACAGACAGAGAAGGACACGGCAGTGACCAACGATTTCCGCTCGGAACTCAGCGAGGAGATGTCCGCCCTCACGCCGCCCCCGCTCGGTGACCTGGTGGTGGAGGCGGCCCGCAAGGGCCGGCGCACCCGGCGCCTGCGGGCGGCCGTGCAGGTGACCGGCTCGGCGCTCGCGCTGGCCGGGGTGGCCGTGCTGGCCACCGGTGCGCTGCGCACCGCCGGCCCGGCCCAGGCGGTCGGCCCGGCCGCCGGCGGCACCTCGGCCAGTGCCACCCCGACCGCTGCCCCCACCCCCGTCAAGGCGAGCCCGACCCCGTGGTCGCCGGCGAACCCGCCCGGCACCGTGACGGTCAGCGGCGCCAAGGTGCTCTCCGTCCTGCTGGACTCGCTCCCGGCCGGGACGAAGACCAGCGGGTACGCGGCCGACGACGCCGATGGCGTCAACGGCTCGGTCGCCCAGGCGTACCTGGCCCTGCCCGGCGGCACCGGGATGGTCCGGGTCTTCGTCGGGACGGCGAACCCGGACGCCCCCTGCACCGGAGGCTGCACCACCGACGCCAAGGGACAGTCCGTCCGGGTCGAGCACGTACCGGACAACTGCATCCAGAGCTCGGTGGTCTGGGTCCGGCACCTCGACGGCACCTCCGTCACCGTGCAGTTGAGCACCTGCCTGGCCTGGGACGGCAAGGCGAACAAGCCCGGCGTGCTGGCCCTCACCGAGGAGCAGGCCATCGCCCTCGGCGGCAACCCGGCGTTCCGCAACTCGATGACCCCGGCCGAGGGGGCGGCCGCGGCCGCCCGCTTCCCGGGCCTTGGCCACCTCACCAGCTGAGGCCCCTCGCCGCGGCCCCGGCAGTCGGGGCCGCGGCATCCCACCGACCTTCACCACCACGCACGATCGGGGCACGACTGGTGCGCGCAGAAGCAGAGTTCACCGCCTTCGCGGAGGCCGCCGCCACCCGGCTGCGGCAGATCGCCTACCTGATGTGCCGCGACTGGCACCTGGCGCAGGACCTCACCCAGACCACGCTGACCAAGCTCTACGTGGCCTGGCCGAGGATCACTCGCCGGGACACCGAGCCGTTCGGCTACGCCCGCAAGGTGCTGCTCAACAGCCTGCTCGACCACAAGCGGCTGCGCAGCAGCACCGAGCTGGCCACCGACCTGATCCCCGAGCGCGGCCCGGACACCCGGTGCTCCACCGCCTCCGCCGACGTGCGGCTGACCCTGGTGGACGCCCTGGGCCTGCTGCCGCCCCGCGACCGCGCCATCGTGCTGCTGCGCTACTGGGAGGACCACAGCGTGGAGGCCACCGCCGAGATCCTGGGCATCTCGGTCTCCGTGGTGAAGACCCAGAGCATGCGCTCGCTGGCCCAGCTCCGGGAGCGGCTGGGCGAGGCCCGCGCCGAGCTCTTCGCCTGAGCCACCCGGCCCGCGCCCCCGGCCTTTCCCCCAGCTCCGAGGAGCCGGCCCCGCCTCGCTGCCGCTCAGCCCTGGTCGACCAGCGCCCGGGCCGCCGCGAACTCCGCCCGGGCGGCCTCGTCCACGCCGCCCAGGAACTCGTACGCCCCCGGCCCGACCGGCACCCGCAGCGGGGTCGGCGCCGCGCTGCGCACGACCTTGAGCACCGTGGCGGCGAAGTCCTCCGGCCGTCCCAGGCCCTCCAGTCGCTCCATCGCGCGCAGGCCGCCGAGCATCTCGTCGGTGGCCCCGGCGTAGGCGTCGAGCCGGCCGGCCGCCTCGGTCATCGCGTTGCCGTAGCCGGTGGTGTACCCGGCGGGCTCCATCACGGTGACCCGCACCCCGTGCGGGGTGGCCTCGGCGGCGAGCGCCTGGCTCAGCCCCTCCAGCGCGTGCTTGCCCGTGACGTACGCCGCCAGGCCCGGGAAGGCCATCCGCCCGGCCAGTGAGGAGACGTTGACGATGTGGCCGGCGCCCTGGGCCCGCATCAGCGGCAGCACCAGCCGGGCCAGGCGCCAGGGGCCCACCACGAGCGTCTCCAGCTGATCGCGCAGCTCCTCGTCGGAGACCTCCTCGACCGTGCCGAACACCCCGTTGCCCGCGTTGTTGACCAGCACGTCGACCCCGCCGAGCCGGTCGACGGCGGCCTGCACGGCCGCCGCGCACTGCTCGGCGTCCCGCACGTCCAGCGCCACCGGGGTGATCTGCCCCGGCCACTGCCGCACCAGCTCCTCCAGCGCGACGGGCTTGCGCGCGGTCGCCACCACCTGCCCGCCCGAGGCCGCCACCGCGGCGGCCAACGCCCGTCCGAGGCCCGAGGAGCAGCCCGTCACCAGCCAACGGTCCATGATCCGCCCTTCTCCGTCTGCGCGTGGTCCCACCGACCCCGGTGGCAGGTGTTCTACACCGTCACCGCCCGGGCGCGGGCCGGTACGGAGAAACCTGGGATTTCGATGAGAGTAGACAGTGTCTACCATGATCGAGTAGACAGTGTCTCCATGGATACCGACCCCTCCCTCCGGGAGCGCCTGATCGACGCGGGCGTGGCCCTGCTCGCCGCCCAGGGCCCCGCCGCGCTCGGCCTGCGCGAGATCGCCCGCCACGCGGGCGTCTCGCACGGCGCGCCCCGCCGCCACTTCCCCACCCACCGGGCCCTGCTCTCGGCCATCGCCCGACGCGGACTCGCCTCACTGGCAGCGCACTTGGCGGCGGCCGACCACCCCGATGCACCGCCCCGGGAGCGGCTGGCCGCGCTCGGTCGGGCGTACGTGGGGTACGCGGTGGAGCAGCGCGGGATGTTCGAGCTGATGTTCCGCCACGACCTGCTGGACGGCGCCGAACAGCCGGACGGTCAGGGCCGGTTGCGGGAGGCCTCGCTCCCGCTGTTCGGGTTGCTCGCCGAACTCGTCGGCCGGCACCGGGGTTTGGGCGATCCGGTGGCGGCCCGGCGGGAGGCGGCGGCGCTCTGGGCCGGGCTGCACGGGCTGGCCCAGCTGTGGAGCTGGGGCAGCCTCTCGCTGGTGCTCGGATCACCGGAGGCGGACGGGGAGTTGGACCGGCTGGTCGGCACGGTGCTGGACGCCCACCTGGGTGGTGCGGCGTGAGGGCCCGGGCGGCGCTCGCGGTGAGCGCGGGCGGAGCGATGGTGGTGGCGCTGGACGGGACGGCGCTGCTCAGCGCGCAGCCGGCCCTGGCCGCCGAGTTCGGCGCCGGGGTCGGCGCGGTGCAGTGGACCAGCACGGCCTACCTCCTCGCGGTGGCCTCGCTGCTGGTGCTGGCCGGGCGGCTCGGTGACCGGTACGGGCACGGGCGGCTGCTGGGGCTCGGCCTGCTCGGCTTCGGCGCCACCTCGGCCGGGATCGGGCTGGCGCCCTCGATCGGCTGGGTGATCGCGCTGCGGGCCGCCCAGGGCGTGTCCGGCGCGCTGCTCCAGCCCGCCACCCTGGCCCTGCTGCAGCTGAGCCGCCCGCCGGCGGCCCTGCCGCGGGCGGTGGCGGTCCGGACGGCCGGCATCGGCCTGGCCGCCGGGGCCGGGCCGCTGCTCGGCGGGCTGCTGGTCGCCTGGGCGGGCTGGCGGGCGGTCTTCCTGGTCAACGTGCCGCTGACCCTCGGGCTGGCGGTCCTCGCGCTCGGCGCCACGGAGCGCCGCGCGGTGCGCCCGAGCGGCGCCCGGCGCGAGCCGGTGGGCTGGGGCGGCGGCCTGCTGACCGCCGCCACCCTGGCCGCGCTGGTGCACGCGCTGACCGGGTGGTCCTGGTGGAGCGGCGGGCTGACGGTGGTCGGGGCGGCGGCGCTGGTCGGGTACCAGCGGCGGGCGGTGCGGCCGGTGGTGCCGGGGGCGGTGCTGCGCTCGCGGGTGGTGCTCGCCGGGACGGGGCTGCTGCTGGCGACCGGGGGCGGGCTGTTCGGATCGCTCTTCCTCGGCACCTTCCTGCTCCAACGGGTGCGCGGGATGGGGGCGTTGACGGCGGGGCTGCAGGTGCTGCCGCTCACCGTGCTGATGGTGCTCGGCTCGCCGGTGGCGGCCACCGCACTGCGCCGGTACGGGCCGCGCCGGACGGCGGTGGCCGGGGTCGGGCTGGTGGCGCTCGGTGTCCTCGGGCTGGCCCGGTCCGGGCCGACCGGTGGACCGGTGCTGCTCGGTGCGGTGTTCGCGGTGCTCGGCGCCGGCTTCGCGACGGTGATGGTGACCGCGACGGGAGCCGTGGTGGCCGAGGCCCCGCCCGGGTACGCGGGGGTGGTGGGCGGGCTCAAGCAGACCGCGATGAACGTCGGGCCCACCCTCGGCATCGCCGCCACCGCCGGGGTCTGTCTGCTGGCCGGCCCCGGCGCCGTCCGCCCGCCGCTGCTCGCGGCGGCCGCCCTGGCCGCCCTCGGCCTGCTCCCGGCGGCCCTGCTGCCCGGCCGCCCCGCCGCCCGGCCGGCCGGTGCCGAGACTGGAGGGACCGTGCAGAAAGCCGAACCATCCCGGGCGTAGCGATCACCGGTGATTCCCGGCACAGTGAGGTGCCCGGCGGACCGTGGGATCCGCCCCTGTTCGGACCTTCCCGGACTTCCGCGGGACCGGATTCAGCGTACGACTCCGACCGGGTGGTCCGGCTCTGCGAGGAGTTGATCGATACCGTGCCGGCCGTCCGACTGGAGGCGCAGACCCGATGAGCCTGGTCATCCTGGACCCGGACGGCCGCCACGCGGCCGACTACCCAGCCTGGCTGGGCGACTCCGGCCTGCCGCTGCGGCTGGTCACCAACCGCCCGGTGGCCCACCCGGGCTACGCCGAGGTCACCGTGGTCGAGCGCTACGCGCGCGGCCCCGGCGTGGAGTTGGCCGTGCTCGGCTACGCCCGGTACGGCCAGCTCACCGCGCTGATCGCCCTCGACCCGGCCGACCAGGTGCGGGCCGGCGGCCTCCGCGACCACCTGGGTCTGCCGGGCCAGGGCCGGACGGCGGCCCTGCTGCTGGCCGACGCCATGACGGCGCACGACGCGCTGGCCCGCGCGGGGGTGCCGGTGGCCCGCCGGGCCGAGCTGCGCCGGGTGGCCGACCTGCACTGGTGGGCCCACCACTGGGGCTACCCGCTGGTGGTCCGGGCCCGGCGCGGCCCGGACCGCCCGGTGCTCGGCGCCCTGCCGGACGAGGCGGCGCTGCGCTGCTTCGCGGCCGGCCCGGTCTTCCCCGACAACCCCGCCGTGGTGCCGGCCCTGACGGTGGAGCCGCTGGCCGCCCCGGTGCCCGCCCCCGCCGAGCTCGACGCGGCCGTGGTGGCCGCGCTGCCCGCCGACTGCGGCCACCCGTACACCGTGACGGCCGTCCGGGTCGGCACCCACTGGCTGGTGCACGACCTGCGCTACGACCCGACGGCCCGCTCGGCCCGGGCGCTGGCCCGCTCCCAGGCGGGCCTCGCTCCGGTGGCGGAGGGCTGAGATGACCGTCCTGGTGCTGCACCACCGGGGTTCGCTGGTGAGCACCCCGTACGGCGACTGGCTGGCCGACTACGACGGCGACCTGCTGCTGATCACCTCCCGCGAGCATCTCGCCCTGGCGGGCGAGGAGTTGCCCGCGCCGGGCGGCGTCTTCGCCCGCGCCTTCGCGGTGGAGGGCTACGAGACCAGCGGCCGAGTGGAGGCGCTGGCCCTGGACCTGGCCCGCGAGTACGACATCCGGTACGTGGTGGCCTGCCAACGACAGGACTTGGAGCGGGCCGCCCAGCTGCGCGACATCCTCGGCCTGCCGGGCCAGCGGATGGACACCGTGCGGCCCTTCCGCGACAAGGTGGCGACGAAGCAGCGGGCCGAGGCGGCCGGGCTGGCGGTCGCGGCCTACCGCGACCTGGAGTGCGCCGCCGAGCTGATCGGCTTCGCCGAGGAGCACGGCTTCCCCGTGGTGCTGGGGCCCCGGGACGGCACGGGCTCGGCGGGGCCGGAGATCCTGTACTCCGCCGGGCAGTTGGACGAGTACCTGGCCGAGCGCTTCGACCTGCCCGGGCCCTACCTGCCCGATCTGATGGTCGAGGCCTTCGTGCCCGGCTCGCTCTGCCACGTGGACGGCCTGGTGGTGGACGGGCGGGTGGTGGCCGCCTGGCCATCCGAGCAGCAGTACGCGCCGGCCTCCTTCGCCACCGACACCGGCCCCCGGCTCGACCTGACCCTCGACCTGGACGACCCGCTGGCCCACCGGCTGCTGAAGTTCGCCGAGCACGCGCTGGACGCCCTGGGCGGTCCGGAGCACCACGCCTTCCACGCCGAGGTGTTCCACACCCCGGACGACGAGTTGGTGCTCCACGGGATCGCCTGCCGCACCGGCGGGGTGACGATCCGCGACACCGTCCGCACCGTGTTCGGCATCGACCCGAGCGAGGCTTCCATCCGGGCGCAGCTCGGCCTCCCGCTGCCCGCCTGGCTCACCGAGCAGCACGTGATGCCGCGTCGGATGTCGGGCCGGCTGGCGCTGATGAAGCGCCCGGGCCGGGTGGTGGCGGTGCCCGAAGGTGCGCCGCCCTTCCCCTGGGTGACCAGGTACCAGGTCTTCGTCACCCCGGGCAGCACCATGGCGGCGGCCGCGCACTCCTCGGACTTCCTGCTCACCGCGCTGGTGGCGGGGGCGGACCAGGCCGAGTGCCGGGCCCGGCTGGCCCTGGTGGCGGAGTGGTTCCTGGCGGGCCTGGTCCTGGCCTGACCGCAGCCGGGGTGCTTCGACCTGCCGATGGCAGCCCTTCAGTGGGTGACACCCGGGTCGCCCGGTCCGCAGGCCACTCCGTCGTGGTTGCCGTCCAGCCCGCCGGGGTCGGCGCCGTGCACGGCGAGGTCCGCGTAGCCATGGGCGATCAGCCAGGTGCAGTGCGCGGCCGGGGTGTCGGCCACTCCGGCCGGGTAGCTGCGCGGGACGCACTGGTTGACGGCGCCGTAGGCGTGCTGGCAGCCGTCGGCGTCCGGTGCCACCGGGGTGCTGCCGGACTGCGGCGGCAGCTGCCGGGTGGGCAGGGCGGTGCCCTGGGCGAAGTTCATGATGTGCGGGGCCGGCGGCTCGGCCGGGGCCGAGGTCGGGCCGGGCGCGGGGGTGGTCGGGGGCGCCGCCACCGGGGCGGGTGGCGCCGTGGTGGTCACGGGGGTGCCCGGTGTGGCCGCGGACGAGGCGGCGACCGTGCTGGGCGGCGGAGCGGCGGCGGGGGCGCCGTCGTTCCCGGCCGACAGCAGGGCCAGCGTGGCTCCGAGGGCGGCGAGCGCGGCGCCGCCCCCGGTCAGGGTCTTCCTCATCTCACATCACGTGGACCCACTGGGCGACCGAGGGCACCCCGTTGGAGTCGACCGCGAACAGCATGTAGTACCCGGGCGGGGCGATGTTCGGGTTGCTGGTGACGTGCAGGGTGGTGCTGCCGTCGGTGTTGACGGTGATCGGCAGGTCGACGAAGCGCTGGTTCGGGTCGGAGGAGTGGGTGACGGCGGCCGGGCGGATCAGTTCGGCGCGGACGATCGGCGCGCTGGTGGTGATCCGCTGGCTGGATCCGTAGGACCACATCGAGTTGGCCACCGAGGTGATCTGCGGGCGGGTGCCCTGGTAGAGGTAGGGCGGCGTGTAGACCGAGATGTGCAGGTCGAAGCTGCCGTTGCCGGGGTTGTCGCCCACCGACATCACCCGGCCGTCGGGCAGCAGTACCGAGGCGGAGTGGTAGGTGCGCGGGATCGGGTCGGTGGCCATGCCGGGGGTGAAGGTGTTGGTGGTCGGGTCGAACATCGAGGCCTCGAAGACCGGATCGGCCCGGTTGTGCAGCGCGCCGCCGGTCTCGAAGACCTGGCCGTTGGGCAGCAGCACCGCCGAGACGTACATCTTGCCCTGGCCGGGGGCCTCCGCCCCGCCGCCGGTCACGGTGCCCTGCGGCAGCAGCGGCCCGGGGGTGTAGGCGGGCGAGGCCGCCTTGAGGTCGATCAGGTCGGTCTGCCGGCCCGCGTCCACGTTGGTGTCCACGTTGCCGCCGCCCATGGTCATCACCCGCTGGTCCTGAGCGGGCGGCAGCATCACGCTCATCGACTGGTCGCGGGTGTCCTTGCTCTGCAGGCCGGGCACGTCGGTGAGGGTGTTCCTGGTGTAGTCGTAGATCGAGGCGCCGGTGCCGGGGGTGCCGTTGCCGAACACGTGGCTGCCGGTGTAGAAGAGCCGGCCGTCCTGCATCAGCACCATCGAGGGGTAGAGGCCGAAGAACGACCAGGTCTGGTTGACCTGGTTCATCGGCATCCAGGCCTGCGCGGCGGCCGAGTACCGCTCGGCGGTCACGCTGCCGGTGGAGTCGGCCCGCAGCCCGCCGAAGCTCATCACGTCACCGTTGCCCATCTCGGTGGCGGAGGGGTACCAGTGGCCGTCGTTGAGGTCGTTGGTCCGGGTGTAGGCGTTGCTGGCCGGGTCGAACACGTAGCTGCTGGTCAGGCCCTCGTAGCCGTGGCTGCCGTCGGCCGCCGGGTACGCCTTGGTGCCGCTCATGATCAGCACCCGGCCGTCCGGCAGTTGCACGTGGCCGGAGCAGAACATGTCGCTGGGGGTGGGGATCTGTACGAAGGTGCCGGCCGCCGGGTCGTAGACCGCCGAGCTGAAGGTGCCCGCCGCGAAGGCCATCGGGTCGTTGCCCGAGCCGGCCATCAGCAGCACCTTGCCGTTGTGCAGCACGATCGCGTGCATCGAGCGCACCGGGTTGAGGAAGGGCAGCACCTGCCAGGAGCCCTTGGTGCAGGCCGCCCCGGCGGTGCAACTCCCGCCGCCGGAGGGGGCGGTGGCGTCGTCCATGGTGTAGTCGTCGGTGGTCACGCTGCCGGTGCCGTAGACCGAGACGCCCCAGGTGATCTGGTCGGTGTTCGGCGGGATGACCGGGGTGAGCACGCTGGTGCGGGTGTAGGACGGGGCCACCGGCAGCGTCTCCAGGTCGGTCCAATACTGCCAGCCCTTGGCGGTGTCGTGCCGGAAGGTGGTGAGCACGGCGTTGGGGGTGGTGCTCTTGTACCAGAGCGCCAGGTTGTACTGGTGACCCGCCGTCACCGTCGGTGCGCAGCCGGAGTTCTCCAGCATCATCACCTTGTCGTCCCCGGTGGTGACGCCGGTGACCTGCACCTGCATCGCCCGGCCGCCGCCGTGCGCGTCGGTGGTGGTGCCGCTCACCACCGTGCCGTTGCCCCAGCCCGCCTTCTCCCAGCAGACCGGGAAGCCGTTGGCGTCCAACTGCTCGAACCCGGGGTTGGCCACCAGGTTGGTGACGGCGAACGCCTCGCCCACCCCCAGCACCGAGGTGACCAGCGAGAACAGCAGGACCCAGGCCAAGCCGGTCCGTTGAGGTGAGGAACGGTGCACGGGGACGCCCTCCAGGTACGGCCACGGGAGCGGCGGCGGCCCGCCCCTCGGTGTCTCCCGCAGGTCTAGCCCACGGGCGGGGGCGCGGAAGCGGGGAACGGCGGATCCGTTACCGGACTGTGCACTACCGCGCCTGCGGAGGCTTGCCGTTGTCGGGGTTGCTTCCCATAATCGCGCCGCCCCCGGGACGCGGCGGGGACCGACTTCCTGGTCGAGCAGGTCAAGCGCCACCCGCACGAGGTGACCGTCGTGGAGGTCGGCCCGCCGACCAACCTGGCGCTGGCGGTGCGCACCCACCCGGAGATCGTGCCGCTGGTCAAGCAGGTGGTGTACATGGGCGGTTCCTTCGACAAGCCGGGCAACATCACCCCGGCCGCCGAGTTCAACTTCTGGTTCGACCCGGATTCGGCCCGGATCGCGCTGCGCACCCCCTTCGCCCGGCAGGTGATCGTGCCCGACGACCTCGCCGAGCAGGTGGTCTACGACAAGGCGCGTTACGACGCGGTGGTGGCCGGCTCCCCGACCCCCGTGACCCGGGAGTTCAAGGACCTCCAGGGCCCGCTCTTCGCGGCCGACCCGCACCGCTCCACCTTCGTCTGGGACGCGATCTCGGCCGCCGTGCTGATCGACCCGAGTCTGGTGCAGCGCTCGGAGCGGCGGTACGTGGACGTGGACGCCACGTTCGGACCGGACTACGGCCGGGCGATCGGCTACCGGCTGGACGAGTTCGGCCCTCCGCGCAACCCGGCCGGCACCCGGCAGGCGGAGCTGGTGCTCGGGCTCGACCAGCCGCGCTTCTGGCGGCTCTACACCGGCCTGCTCCGCCGCCGCTGACCGCACTTACCCCGGGTAACGGCCGCTGATCAGCGTGATCACGATCAACATTCTGTTGGGCCGCACCCCTTGCGGTTGCGCAGGTTGCTTCCCATAATCCCGGCAACCTCGATGCAACACGAGTTGCCAACACGAGTTGCGCGCCCCGGCGCGCACTCCGGTGCGCCGCCGTGTCGCGGACGGGGTGTCACCCTCGGCGCGGCCATCCTGCCAGGGGCTGTCTGACAATTCGCGTCGGATCAGGCCGGGTCGTTCCGTGCGTGCTGTCGGCGTGCGGACGGAGCGCCCTCGTAGCGGAGCTACTTGGGCGTTTCGGCCGTGCGGCGAGAGTGCGTGCGGGGCGGGCCGGCCCCGGCGGGAATTGTCAGACAGCCCCTAGGACGGCCCGTCCCCCACCACGCTCCCGGGAGCACCAGCATGGCAACTCGGCAGGACGTGGCACGGCTCGCGGGCACCTCCCCCTCGGTGGTCAGCTACGTGCTCAACAACGGGCCCCGCACGGTCGCCCCGGCGACCAGGGAGCGGGTGCTGGCGGCGGTCAAGGAGCTGGACTACCGGCCCAACGCCGTGGCCCGCTCGCTGCGGCTCAGCCACACCATGACACTGGGCCTGGTGGTGCCGGACGCGGCCAACCCGTTCTTCGCCGAGCTGGCCCGCGCCCTGGAGGACCACGCCTGGGCCGCCGGGTACACCCTGCTGGTCGGCAACACCGTGGACGACCCCGGCCGCGAGGCCGGGTACATCCGCACCTTCATCGACCGTCAGGTGGACGGCCTGGTGCTCATCCCGGCCCAGGGCGACCAGCCCTGGCGCGCCGAGCTCGCCCGCTCCGGGGTGCCCGCGCTGGTCTTCGACCGGGAGCTGACCGGGGCGCCGATCTCCCAGGTGCTGGTGGACAACACCCAGGGCGCCCGGGAGGCCACCGAGCACCTGCTGGCGCACGGCCGCCGCCGGGTCGGCTGCATCGCCGGCCCGCTCGGGATCCACCCGACCGTCGACCGGGTGGTCGGCTGGCGCCGGGCCCTGGAGGCGGCCGGCCTCAAGGCCGGCACCGGCTCGGGCGGGCGCACCGGCTGGGAGTCCTGCCCGGAGGCCGCGCCCCTGCTGCACGGCTCCTTCGGGCGGCTCGACGGCTACCGCTCCGGCCGGGCCCTGCTGGCCCGCGACCGCGCGGTGGACGCGCTCTTCGTGACCTCCGACGAGCAGGCGGCCGGCGTACTGCGCGCGGCCACCGAGCTCGGCCTGCGGGTGCCGGAGGACCTCGCGCTGGTCTCCTTCGACGGCATAGCCGGCGGCGCGTACACCACCCCCGCGCTCTCCACCATGCGCCAACCGGTGGACGAGCTCGGCCGGACCGCGATCGCCCGGCTGCTGGACCGGATGAAGGACCCGGACCTGCCGCCCACCCGGGACGTGCTGCCGGTCGCCCTGCTCACCCGGGGCTCCTGCGGCTGCCCCGACCCGGCGGGCGGCGTAGCCGCCGCCCTGCAGTGAACCCCTCGCACCGAACCCCTCGCACTGACTTTTCCACGAGAACCACGGAGCACGAAGCGATGACTGAACGACTGGTCGTGGTCGGCAGCCTCAACATGGACCTCTCGGTCACCGTCCCCCGCCTGCCCGCCCCCGGCGAGACCGTCCGGGGCACGGAGGTGGTGCGCGGGGCCGGTGGCAAGGGGGCCAACCAGGCCGTGGCCGCCGCCCGGCTCGGCGCGGCCGTGACGCTGGTCGGTCTCGTCGGTGCGGACGCCTACGGCACCGAACTCCGCGAGCGGCTGGCCGCCGAGGGGGTGGCGGACCACACCGTCGCAGAACTCCCCGATGCGGCCAGCGGGTTGGCCCTGATCGTGGTCCAGCAGGACGGCGAGAACACCATCACCCTCTCCCCCGGCGCCAACGGCCGGCTCGACCCGGCCACCCTGGCCCCCCTACTCGACCTCGCCCTCACCCCGCCTCCCGGCGCCGTCCTGCTTCAACTGGAGGTCCCGCTGTCCACCGTCCACGCCGCCACCCGCCGCTCCCGCGCGGCCGGCGTCCGCACCGTGCTCAACGCCGCCCCGCTGCCCGAGGACCCGCGCGCCCTGGCCGAACTCCTCGGTGAGATCGATGTGTTGGTGGTCAACGAGACCGAGGCCGCCGGCTTGCTCGACGCCTCGCCCTCCCCCGACACCAGGCCGGCCGAGTGGGCCGAGCGAGCCGACCGGCTCCGGTCGCTCGGGCCCGACACCGTCGTGGTCACCCTCGGCGCGGCCGGGGCCGTGGCCGCCGGCCCGGACGGGCTGCTCACCGAGCCCGGCTTCACCGTCCGGGCCGTGGACACCGTCGGCGCCGGCGATGCCTTCTGCGCCCAACTCGCGCTGGCTCTGGGCACGTCCACCCCCCTGCCCGCCGCCCTCCGCCGGGCCTGCGCCGCCGGGGCGCTCGCCGCCACCCGGCAGGGCGCACAGTCCGCCCTGCCCACCCTGGCCGAGGTCGACCAGTTGGTGACCCGTGCGTAGCGCGGGCCTCTGGCACCCCGGGCTGCTCCAGCTCGTCGCCTCCCTCGGCCACGGCGACCTGCTCGTGGTGGCCGACGCCGGCCTCCCGGTGCCGCCCGGGGTGGAGAGCGTGGACCTGCTCTGGCACGCCGGCGAACCCCGCTTCCTCCCCGTCCTCGGCACTCTGCTGGACGAGTTGGTGGTCGAGCGCGCCACCCTCGCCCGCGAGGCGGCCGACCCGGCCCTGCTCGCAGGCCTGGACGCGGCGTTCGGCCCGCGCGGCATCCCCGTCGACCGCCTCTCGCACGACCGCCTCAAGCAGCTCAGCACCACCGCTCGCGCGGTGGTCCGCACCGGCGAGACCACCCCCTACGCCAACGCGGTGCTCCGCGCCGGCGTCCCGTTCTGACCCCCACCCGGAAGGCAGCACACCCCGTGAAGCAGACCCTCGTCCCCGCCGCCCTCGCCCTCCTGCTGGGCGCCACCCTCACGGCCTGCGGCCAGGAGGGCGGTGGCAGCAGCGCCGCCTCGGGCCAGGGTGGCAAGCCCACCGTCTGCCTGGTGATGAAGTCGCTGGGCAACCAGTACTTCCAGACCATGGAGAAGGGCGCCCAGGCCCACGCCGCCCAGCGCGGCGACCTGACCCTGACGGCCAGCGGCATCCAGAACGAGACCGACATCGACGGCCAGATATCGGCGATCAACAAGTGCGTCACCGACCAGGCCGCCGCCCTGGTGGTGGCCCCGGCCGACTCCCGCGCCCTGGTCGCGCCGCTGGCCCGGGCCGCCAAGGCCGGGATCAAGCTGGTCAACATCGACGTCAAGCTGGACGACGGCGCTCTCTCGTCGGCCGGTCTGGACGTGCCCTACGTCGGGCCGGACAACACGGCGGGGGCGCAGCAGTCCGGCGAGGTGCTGGCCAAGGCGCTCGGCCCGAACGGCAAGGTGGTGATCCTGGAGGGCATCTCGGGTGCGGCCAACGCGCAGCAGCGCAAGGCCGGCTTCCAAGCTGCCGCCACGGCGGGCGGGTTGACCGTGCTCGACGCCAAGTCGGCCAACTGGGAGACCGACCAGGCGTACACCGTGACCACCAACCTGATCACCGCCCACCCGGACCTGCAGGGCGTGATGGCCTCCAACGACGACATGGCGCTCGGCGCGGTGAAGGCGATCGCGGCGGCGAAGAAGCAGGGCCGGATCCGGATCGTCTCCTTCGACAACGTGGACGCCGTGCACCCGTACCTCGCCGACGGCACCGTGCTGGCCACCGTCGACCAGTACCCGGGCAAGCAGGCCGGGGACGGCATCGACGTGGCGATGCGCGAGATCGGCGGGGAGCACGTGACCGGCTGGGTGAAGACCGACCTCAAGGTCGTCACCAAGTCCGACCTGGGCTGAACGCCGTGACCAACTCGCCATCCGGCAAGGCCGGTCCGCTGCTCGAGGCGGTCGGCATCACCAAGCGCTTCCCCGGTGTCCGCGCTCTCGACGGCGTGCGCCTGAGCCTGCGACCGGGCGAGATCCACGCCCTGCTCGGCGAGAACGGCGCCGGCAAGTCCACCTTGGTCCGGGTACTGGCCGGGGTCCACCGGCCGGACGAGGGCACCATGACCCTCGGCGGCGAGCCCTACCACCCAGGCTCGGCGGCCGACGCGATCGGCGCCGGGGTGCAGGCGGTGCACCAGGAGCTCAACCTGCTGCCGAACCTCACCGTCGCCGAGAACCTCTTCCTCCAGCACCTGCCGCGTCGCCGCGGCCTGCTCGACCGGCGCGAACTCGACCGTCGGGCTGCCGAGTTGCTGGCCGAAGTCGGCCTGGACGTGCACCCGCGGACCAAGGCCGAGCGGCTCGGCATCGCCCAACTGCAACTCCTGGAGATCGCCCGCACGCTCTGGCAGGACTGCCGGGTGCTGATCCTGGACGAGCCGACGGCCACCCTGACCCCGCGCGAGACGGAGCGCCTCTTCCTGCTGCTGCGCCGGATCGCGGCGCGCGGCACCGCCGTGCTCTACATCTCACACCACCTGGCCGAGGTGTTCGAGCTCTGCGACCGGATGACGGTCTTCCGCAACGGCGGCTACGTGACCTCCAAGCCGCTGGCCGAGACCGACCCGGCCGAGGTGATCCGCCTGATGGTCGGCCGGGACCTGGCCCAGGAGTACCCGGCCCCGCACGGCGGCGAGCCCGGCGCCGAGCTGCTCCGGGTCGAGGAGCTGCGCCCACCGGGCGGCCATCCGGTCAGCTTCGCGCTGCGCGCGGGCGAGGTGGTGGGGGTGGCCGGCCTGGTCGGCTCCGGCCGCACCGAAGCAGTCCGCGCGCTGTTCGGCGCCGACCGGGCCGAGGACGGCCGGGTGCTGGTCAAGGGCGCACTCGCGCGGATCCGCTCGCCCCGGGACGCCGTCCGGCACGGCATCAGCCTGCTCACCGAGGACCGCAAGGGCCAGGGCCTGGTGCTCGACCTCCCGCTGACGGCCAATCTGACCCTGAGCGCCACCCACCTGGTCTCCCGGCGCGGCCTGCTGCGCCGCCGCGAGGAGGAGCGGCTGGCCCACCAGGCCGTGGACCGGCTCCAGGTCCGCACACCGGGCATCCGGCAGCCGGTGCGCACCCTCTCCGGCGGCAACCAGCAGAAAGTGGTGCTCGGCCGCTGGCTGCTGGCCGACTCCGAGGTGCTGGTGGTCGACGAGCCGACCCGTGGCATCGACGTCGGCGCCCGGTTCGAGATCCACCAGCAGCTGGTCGACCTCGCGGCGGCGGGCAAGGGCCTTCTGGTGGTCTCCTCCGACCTCCCGGAGCTGATGGGCGTCTGCGACCGGATCCTGGTCTTCTCCCGCGGCCGGATCGCCGGGGAGGTGGCCCGGCCCGAGTTCGACAGCTCCCGCCTGCTCACCCTCGCCTACTCCGGCTACTCCACCGCCGCTCCGCACTCGAAGGACGACACCCGATGAGCACCTCCGCCGCCACCACCGGCCCGCGCCCGCCCCGCTCCGCCGCCGCGCTGGCCCGGCAGGTGATGGGTGAGGCGGGCATCGGCCTCGCCCTGCTCGCCCTGGTCCTGGTCTTCGCCCTGGCCGCGCCGAAGTTCGCCACCTCGGCCAACCTGACCAACATCGCCACCGAGATCACCCTCAACACCATGCTGGCCGTCGGCATGACCTTCGTCATCCTGGTCGGCGGCATCGACCTCTCGGTGGGTTCGGTGATGGCCCTCAGCGCCGTGGTGGCCGGCCCGGTGCTCACCGCGCACGGCCTGCCCACCGCCTTGGCCGTCCCGCTCGCCGTGGCAGTGGCCGCCCTGGTCGGGATGGGCTGCGGGCTGGTCAACGGCCTGGTCTCCGAACGCTGGCGGGTGCCCGCCTTCATCGTCACCCTGGGCATGCTCAACGTCGCCCGCGGCGCCGCCCTGCAGTACACCGACGCCAAGACGGTCTACGACTTCCCCGGCGGCTTCAGCCGGTTCGGCACCTCCACCCTGCTCGGGGTGCCGACCCTGTTCTGGATCGCGCTGGCCATGGTGGCGGCCGGCCACCTGGTGCTCACCCGCACCGTCTTCGGCCGCCTGGTCTTCGCCATCGGCGGCAACGAGGAGGCCGTCCGTCTCTCCGGCCACCGCACGGCCCGGGTCAAGGTCGCGGTGTACGTGATCTGTGGTCTGGCCGTGGGCATCGCCGCCGTCACGTACATGGCCCGGCTCAACATCGCCAGCCCGATCCTGGGCAGCGGCTACGAATTGAACGCGATCGCCGCCGTGGTGATCGGCGGCGCCTCGCTCTCCGGCGGGAAGGGCTCGATGGTGGGCACCCTGCTGGGCGCCTGCCTGCTCGGGGTGCTCACCAACGGCCTTCTACTCCTGGGGGTTTCGGACTTCCAACGGCAGATCATCACCGGTCTGGTGATCATGGTCGCCGTGGTGGTCGACCACTACCGTGGCCGCCTCGCCACGAAACTCCCCCTCGACGCCTCCTCCTGATCGGTCCCTCCGGTCACTTCGGTGCGGGGGCGTAGCCGGTCGGCCGGGCCGTGAAGGTGCCCCGGCCCTGCGTACGACTGCGCAACCGTGTGGCGTAGCCGAAGAGTTCGGCCAGCGGCACGGTGGCGGTGACCACGCCGGTGCCGCCCCGGGTGGTGTTGCCGGTCACCCGGGCCCGGCGGGCGGCGAGGTCGCCGAGCACCGTACCCACCGTCTCCTCGGGCGCGGTGACGGTGACCTCCACCACCGGTTCGAGCAGCCGGGTGCCGCCGCGCCGGAGCGCCTCGCGCAGGGCGAGCCGTCCGGCGGTGCGGAAGGCCGGCTCCGAGGAGTCCTTCGGGTGGGTCGCCCCGTCCGTCAGCACCACCCGTAGCCCGGTCACCTGGTGCCCGCCCAGCGGGCCCTCGGCGAGCGCGTCCCGGCAGCCGGCCTCGACCGCCCGGACGTACTCCTGCGGCACCCGGCCGCCGACCACGGTCGAGCGGAACTCGAAGCCCTCGGTGCCGAGTCCGCCCAGCGGCTCGGTGTCGATGACCACGTGCGCCCACTGGCCCGACCCGCCGTCCTGCTTGACGTGCCGGTGCACCAGCCCGCTCACCCCCTGCTCCACGCTCTCCCGGTACGCGACCTGCGGCCGGCCCACGTTCACGGCCAGGCCCCGGTCCCGGCGGATCTTCTCCACCGCGACCTCCAGGTGCAGTTCGCCCATGCCGGAGAGCACGGTCTGCCCGGTCTCCGGGTCGGTGCGCACCGCGAGCGAGGGGTCCTCGTCCACCAACCGGCCCAGTGCCTCGGCCAGTCGGTCGGTGTCCGTGCTGCGGGCGGCCTCCACCGCCACCGACACCACGGGTGTGGCGCTGGTGGGCGGTTCGAGCAGCAGCGGGGCGGCCGGTGCGCAGAGCGTCGTCCCGGTCCGGGCCGCCTTCAGCCCGATCACGGCCACGATGTCCCCGGCCACCGCCTGCTCCACCTCGTGCTGCCGGTCGGCCTGCACGCGCAGCACCCGCCCGATCCGCTCGGTCCGCCCGGTCGTGGCGTCCAGCACCGTGTCCCCCTTGCGCAACGTGCCCGCATAGACCCGCAGATAGCTCAGCCGCCCGGTGGCGGTGGCCACCGACTTGAACGCCAGCGCGGCGAACGGCGCGGCCGGATCGGCCGCCCGGTGCTCCACCGCACCCTGGTGCGTGCCTGCCACCGGCGGCACGTCGACCGGCGAGGGCAGGTACGCCACCGCCGCGTCGAGCAGCGGCTCGATGCCGCGGTTCTTGTACGCGGCGCCGCAGAGCACCACCACCCCCGCACCGCTGTGGGTGAGTTCGCGCAGCGCCTGCCGCAGCGTCTCCTCGGTGAGCCCGCCCCGCGCGCAGTACTCCTCCAGCGCGGCCGGGTGCAGCTCGGCCACCGCCTCCTCCAGTACGCGGCGGCGCCTCTCGGTCTCTGCCCTCAACTCCTCAGGGATCTCACGTACTTCGAGCGCCGCCTCCTCGCCCACCCAGACCAGCGCGCGCAGCGTCACCAGGTCGACGACGCCGAGGAAGCCCTCCTCCCGCCCGATCGGCAGCTGCACCACCAGCGGCACGGTGCGCAGCCGGTCCCGGATGGAGGCCACGGCGGAGTCCAACTCCGCCCCGGCCCGGTCGAGTTTGTTGACGAACGCGATCCTCGGCACCCCGTGCCGGTCGGCCTGCCGCCAGACCGATTCGCTCTGCGGCTCGACGCCGGCCACGGCGTCGAAGACCGCCACGGCCCCGTCAAGCACCCGCAGCGAACGCTCGACCTCGTCGGCGAAGTCCACGTGCCCGGGGGTGTCGATCAGGTTGATCCGGTGCCCCCGCCAGTCGCAGCTGACGGCGGCGGCGAAGATGGTGATCCCCCGGTCCCGTTCCTGCGAGTCGAAGTCGGTGACGGTGGTGCCCTCGTGCACCTCGCCCCGCCGGTGGATCGCCCCGGTCAGGTGGAGCACGCGTTCCGTCACGGTGGTCTTGCCCGCGTCCACGTGGGCCAGGATGCCCAGGTTCCGCACGGCAGCAAGGGAGTTGACGTGTCTGATCTCCGTGGTGGTACGCACGGCCTTGGGCCTCTCGTCGTCGAGCCGGTGAAGCGGAGTCGGCGCGATGCACCCCCGACGCCGCCGCACCGCCCCCACTCACGGGGGCCCGGACTCAGGCGAGCGTCAGAGACCTCCGGTACCGGGCGCGCAGCCGGGACCGGACGGAAGAGGACACCAGGATCACCTCGTACCGCGACGAGGCAGGAACGACGACAGCGGCAGACCCACGCATGGCCGTCCCTCCCTCTCCTGTGTCCTCACGGTTCGCCCACCCCGACCGGGTGGCGCCCGCCGAGTCTAGGGACCCTCCCGTCCACCCCGCACCGGGTTTTCCGACGCGGCGGGCTTGTCCCAGACGACCGAGTAGCGCCACAGCAACCGTCGGCGGTAGCGGCAGCCGGGCAGCAGTCGCCGGGCCTCCCGGCGGGCCTCGCCCCAGGCCAGGTCCGGCGGTCGGACGGGCATCCCGGCGGGAGCGGTCTTTCCTCCGTGCAGCCGCGCCCGGATCCGGGCAACCGGCAGGCCGGCTCCGCTCACGACCCAGTCCAGCGGAGTCCGGTTGCGGGCCAGACCGATGATCACCAGTCGGCCTCCGGGTGCGAGCAGCCTCACCATGGCTCTGACCGCCCGTTCGAACCCGACGTGGTGGACCACTGCCACCGCAGTGACGAACTCGTAGGACTCCGGGGCGAGATGGTCGACCGAGCCTTCGACGAGGAAGTCGGCCTGGACGAAGGCGACCCGCGCCGGCCGCCGCTCCCGGGCCAGGCGGATCATCTCGCCCGAACGGTCCACCCCGGTGACCGATCCGACCAGCCGGGCCAGCTCGCTCGCCAGTCCGCCGTCCCCGCACCCCACGTCCAGGGCCGTCCGGCAATCGGCCGGCACGGCGTCGAGCACCACTCGGTGGTAGTGAACGTTGTGGTTCCAGTAGCCCGTGGCCACGGCTCCGCCTCCCGCCCTCACCTCGTCAGTCCGCGAAGCTGCCGTGGCGGCCCTGGCCGGCGGTGAAGCGGGCCGCACCGGCCAGGGTGTCGGCGGCCAGGCCGTGGGTGCCGTGCTGCCATTCGTTGGCCAGGGCGGCGGACTCGGGGAGGCCGTGCTGTTCGCGGGCCGAGAGGCGGTCGTGGCGGAGGGTGGTCTGAGGGAAGGCCGCGAGCTGGGCGGCCAGGGCCTCGGCGGCGGCGCGTTCCTCGCCCGCCGGGACGAGGCGGTTGGCCAGGCCGATGCGGTGGGCCTCGGTGGCGTCGACCGGGCGGCCGGTGAGGATGAGGTCCATCGCGTGGCTCTCCCCGATCAGGCGGGGCAGGCGGACGGTACCGCCGTCGATCAGGGGGACGCCCCAGCGGCGGCAGAAGACGCCGAAGACGGCGTCCGCCGCCGCCACCCGCAGGTCGCACCAGAGCGCCAACTCCAGCCCGCCCGCGACGGCGTGGCCCGCGACGGCCGCGATCACCGGCTTGGTCAGCCGCAGCCGGGTCGGCCCCATCGGGCCGGGACCCTCAGCGGAGAGGCGGTTGCCGCGCTCGGTGCCCACCGCCTTGAGGTCGGCCCCGGCGCAGAAAACGCCGCCCGCGCCCCAGAGCACGGCCACCGCGGCCGACTCCTCGACCTCGAACTCCTCGAAGGCAGCCACCAGCGCGGCGGCCGTCGGCCCGTCCACCGCGTTCCGCGCCTCCGGCCGGTCCAGCACCACCGTCCAGACCGCGCCGTTCTTCTCCACCCGGACCATCGCGTCACCTTCCACACCGTCAGCTGCCGTCACCTCGGGACGCCCAGCCAACCGCACCCACCCCCGCCCCCGCCAGCGCGTCAGTCGGCCGCCTGGCCGAACCACCGCTCCAGCGCCCCGGCCAACCCCGCCTGTTCGGTCCCGATCCACGCCACGTGCCCGTCCGGCCGCAGCAGCAGCGCCGGGGCCGGCACCTCCGCCGCCAGGACCTCCACCCGGTCCACCCGGTCGGCCCAACCCGCCGCCGAAAGGACGCCGGTGGCGTCCAGCAGCAGACCCCGCCCGCCGTGCATCAGCGAGTAGAGCTGCCCCTGCTTGAGCGGCAGGTCGCGCAGCCGCCGCCCGACCAGCTCCTGCTCGGAGCCGAGGTCGTAGCGGACGCCCACGGCCGTGATCATCTCGGTGATGTGCCGGTTGACCTCGGGGAGGTCCATCAGCTCGCCGACCAGCGCGCGCAGCGCGACCGCGCCCGGGTCGGTGCCGAGCAGCGCGATCTGGGCCCGGGTGTTGAGCAGGACGCGGGTGCCGACCGGGTGGCGTTCGGCCTCGTAGCTGTCGAGCAGGTCGGCGGGGGCCCAGCCGGCCACGGCGGCGGCGAGCTTCCAGCCGAGGTTGAAGGCGTCCTGCACGCCGAGGTTGAGGCCCTGGCCGCCGGTGGGTGGGTGGATGTGGGCGGCGTCGCCCGCGAGCAGCACCCGGCCCACCCGGTAGCGCTCGGCCTGGCGGGTGGCGTCGCCGAAGCGGGAGAGCCAGCGGGGCGAGTGGGCGCCGAAGTCGGTGCCGGCCACCGCGCGCAGGCGGTCCTTGAGCTCCTCCAGGGTCGGCGGGGTGCTGCGGTCCTCGGTCACGCCCTCGGCGGGCACGATCACCCGGTGCACGCCCTCGCCGACCGGCATGGTGCCGAACCGCAGCTGGGTCTTGCGCACCTCGGCCACCACGGCGGCCACCTCGGCCGGGTCGGCGGTCAGCTCCACCTCGCCCATCAGCGTCTCCACCCGGCTGGGCTCCCCGGGGAAGGCGACCCCGATCAGCTTCCGCACGGTGCTGCGGCCGCCGTCGCAGCCGACCAGGTAGCGGGCGCGCAGCCGGGAGCCGTCGGCCAGCTCCACCTCCACGCCCGCCTCGTCCTGGCGCAGGCCGGTCACCTCGCAGCCGCGCCGCAGCTCGGCGCCGAGCTCCTCGGCGCGCTCGGCGAGCAGCCGCTCGGTGACGGTCTGCGGCACGGCCAGCCCGTACGGGTGACCGGTGTCCAGCTCCTCGGGCCACGGCTTCGCCACCCCGGCGAAGGGGCCGCCGACGCTGAACGGCTCACCGGCGGCCCGGAAGCGGCCGAGCAGGCCGCGCTGGTCCATCATCTCCACGCTGCGCACGTGGATGCCGAGCCCCCGGGACTGGCCGCTTGGCTCCGGCAATTTCTCCAGCACGACGGTTCGCACACCGTGCAGCCGCAGTTCGGCGGCGAGCATCAATCCGGTGGGCCCGCCTCCGGCGATCACCACGTCCACGGCTTCGACTGCTCCACTGCTGGCGTCGGTCATACAAATCCCCTGGTACCTCGGTGGTTTCCGGTCGAGACCGACGATTCTGCGCCACCACCGGGGCCTTGCCGCAAGGCCCCCCGTACGCTATATCTTGATAGTGGCAAGGAGTGGTTTTCGTTCCTTGCCTTTCGTGTTTTCCGGGAGGCTCCCGTTGGACAGTCAGGCCTGGGACGCCCGGTACGCGGTGGCGGCCTCGATGTGGGGCGCGGAGCCGAACCGGTGGGTGGTGCGGGAGCTCGGCGCGCTGGCGGCCGGGCGGGCGCTGGACCTCGCCTCCGGTGAGGGGCGCAACGCGCTCTGGCTGGCCGGGCGCGGCTGGCGGGTGACGGCCGTGGACTTCTCCGAGGTGGCCGTCGACCGGGCCAGGCAGCTGGCCGAGGCGGCGGAGGTGACCGAGCGGCTGACCGTCCTGCGGGCCGACCTGCTGGACTACCGGCCGACGCCGGGCGGCTACGACCTCGTCCTGATCGCCTACCTGCACCTGCCGGCGGCACAGCGCCGGGGCGTGCTGCGCCGGGCGGCCGAGGCGCTCGCCCCGGGCGGGACGCTCCTGGTGACCGGCCACGACAGCACCAACCCGACCGAGGGCGTGGGCGGCCCGCAGGACCCGGCCGTGCTCTACTCCCCGCAGGACCTGCTCGACGATCTGGCCGGTCTCGGCCTGCACACCGTCCGCGCCGAACGCCTGCACCGCCCGGTGGCCGGCTCGGGGACCGGCCGTGGGACCGCGGCCGGCGGGGAGAACGGAAGCGCGGAGGCGGTCGACGCGCTCGTCCGCGTCGACCGCCCCTGAGCCGCGCCCTCACGGCGCTGCGGACCGGCCAGGCCCCGGCGAGCCGGCCGGCCGCAGCTGCGTGCGGGTACGCGAAGCCGGGAGACCCCAGGCCAGGATCCCCCGATTCGCGTCGTTCCCCTCGCTCCTGAGGCTGCCCGTCCGACCGCCCCAGGGAACGTCCCCGTCGGGGAACGCTGGTGACGAGGCCCGCCCCCGTCGGACTTTCGTCCGCAACGGGCCCCGTCGCTTGATGAATATCTTCCTTGATCACCGGGCCCGCCTCCATGGCGTTGGGTTGGCGTTGGCATGGTGTTTGGGACCCGCCCGACCCGCTAGGGTCACTGGCGGGGGCGTTCGTGCAGGGTGGGCCACCTTGACATGTCCGCCCTCAGCAGTTCGGTGGATTGTGTGTGGGGAGTGTGGGTGACTGTGGGTTTCGGGGCGCTGCTGCGGGATTTCCGGTTGAAGGCCGGGTGGACGCAGGAGGACCTGGCCGAGCGTTCGGGGGTCTCGATGCACGCGATCAGCGTGCTGGAGGCCGGACGCCGCACGCCGAGGATCTCCTCGGTGAGCCGGCTGGCCGCCGCCCTCGGGCTGGACGACGCGAGCCGCGAGCAGCTGGTGGCCGCCCTCCGCGCCCCGACCACCACCACCGCTGATGCTCCGGCGGCGACCACCGAACCGGCCCGGGTGGTGCCCCGGCTGCTCCCGTACGACGTGGCCGACTTCACCGGCCGGAGCCAGGCGCTGGCCGATCTGACCGAGCAGATGGTCGGCGGCCACCGGCCGGGCATGGTGGTGATCTCGACCATCGCGGGCATGGGCGGCATCGGCAAGAGCACCCTGGCCGTGCACGTGGCCCACCGCTGCCTGGCGGACTTCCCCGACGGCCAGCTCTACGTGGAGCTGCGCGGCGCGACCAACCCGCGCGACCCGGGCGAGGTGCTCACCGACCTGCTCCGCGAACTCGGCGTGCCGCCCCAGCAGGTGCCGCCCCAGCCCGAGGCCCGGGCCGCGCTCTACCGCAGCACGCTGGCCGGACGCCGGGTGCTGCTGGTGCTCGACGACGCCAAGGACGCGGCTCAGGTCCGCCCGCTGCTGCCCGGCACGCCCGGCTGCGGGGTGCTGATCACCAGCCGCTCCCGGCTCGCCACCCTGGCCGGCGCCGCCCGCCTCGACCTGGACGTGTTCTCCCCCGCCGAGGCGCTGGAGCTGTTCACCACCCTGGTCGGCGCCGAGCGGGTGGCGGCCGAGCTCGTCGCCGCCTCCCGGATCCTCGACCAGTGCGCGGGCCTGCCGCTGGCGATCCGGATCGCCGGGGCCCGGCTGGCCTCCCGCCCGGCCTGGTCGCTGAGCTCGCTCGCCGACCGGCTGGCCGGCGCCCGTCCGCTGGACGAGCTCGCCATCGAGGACGCGGCGGTCCGGGCCAGCTTCCGGGTCAGCTACGACACGCTGAACTCCTCCACCGCGCCCGCCGACCGCGCCGCCGCCCGGGCCTTCCGCCTGCTCGGGCTCTGGGGCGGCGCCGATCTCGCCCTGGAGGCCGCCGCCGCCCTGCTCGGCTGCTCGGTGGACGAGGCCGATCGGGCACTGGAGGCGCTGGTCGACGCCCATCTGCTGGACAGCCCCGCGATGGGGCGCTACCGCCTGCACGACCTGCTGCGCGCGTACGCGGGCGAGTGCGCCGAGGCCGAGGAGGCGCAGCAGGACCGCTGGGCCGCGGGCGAGCGGCTGGCCTCCTGGTACCTGCACGCCGTCACGGCGGCGGCCGACTGGTTCAACGACCAGCGCGTGCGGCCCGACCTCACCGTGTTCCCGGCGCCCGCCGCCCTGCCGACCCAGGCCGACCGGGCCGCCGCGATCGCCTGGGCCCGGCAGGAGCGCCCCAACTTCACGGCCGCCGCGACCCTGGCAGGGGCCCAGCCCGAACCGGTCATCGCCTGGCGGCTGGGCGCCGAGCTGTTCCACATCTTCAGCCAGACCGGGTACTGGGACGACTTGGAGGCCTGCGACACGGTCGGCCTGCGCGCGGCCCGCCAGCTGGGCGACCGTGTCGCCCAGGCCCGGATGCTGGTCGGGCTGAGCAGCGCCGACCGCCTGGCCGGGCGGCTGGAGGAGTCGCTGGTCAAGGCCCGGGAGGCGTACGAGCTCGCCGAGGACGGCACCAGCGACTACACCCACTTCACCACGATGATCCACTACGCCTCCTCGCTGCACTGCCTGGAGCGCTACGAGGAGGCGATAGCCGCCTACGAGCACGCCTTCGCCACCCGGCGCGGGGAGGTCCGGCCCGGCGTGCTGGCGGCGGCGATGAACAACCTCGGGTACGCGTACCACAAGCTGGGGCGCCATCAGGATGCGATCGAGTGCTACCTCCCCGCCCTGGCACTCTCCCGCCAGGCACAGTCCGCCTACGTGGACGCCGCCCTGCTGGACGGGCTCGGCCGGGCGCACCTCGGGGCGGGTGAGTTCGACCGGGCGGTCGAGCGGTTCGACGAAGCCGTCCTGCTCCGCACCCGGTTGGGCGACCAGGCCGGACTCGGCTCGACCCTCGAACAGCTCGGCGACACCCACCGGGCCGCCGACCGGCCCGAGCAGGCCCGCGAGGCCTGGACTCGCGCGCTGCACGTCCTGGAGGCCGCCCGCCACCCGGGTGCGGAGGCCGTCCGCGCGAAGCTGATCTGAACGGCCGCCCCCGCGTCAGGGACGGTGGAGGACGGTGATCCCGTCCTCCTGGGCCACCGTCAGATAGCCGAGCCCCCGGTAGGCCGCCAGTGCGGCGGCCGTCACGGCCTCGGCGCAGGGGGTCTTGACCGTGGGGTCGGTGTCGTCGGCCACCACCCAGGCCGGCGGGGTGGCCGAGCGCGGGCCGGGCTCCTGGCAGACCAGGCTCACCTCGGCCCGGGCCACCAGGATCGGCGCCAGCCGGTTGGTGGCGGCGACGGTGGCGCCGTCCGGCACCACGGCCAGCAGCCGGTGCGCCGTCCGCACGTGCGCGGACTGCTGCCAACTGCTCGGCAGCGCGAGCTCCCGCATCGGGTAGACCAGCGTGGTGACGGCCGCGAAGGCCGCGCAGGCGGTGAGCACCCGGCGCAGCGTGCGGGGTGAGCGCAGTTGCGGGTGCCGGTCGAGGCTGTCCAGCAGGGCGCCGAAGAGGATCGGCATCAGGATCGCGCTGTAGTGGTAACCGGGCTGCCAGTAGTGCTCGTTGTCGGCGAGCAGCCGCCAGGCCAGGGTGGGCGCGCAGAGCAGCAGCAAGGGTGAGCGCAGCCCGACGAAGGCGACCGGCGCGGCCAGCATCAGCAGGAGCAGCCACTTCACCGGCGGCCAGCCGAACCTGACCAGCAGGCCGAGGGCTCGGCCCACCGGCAGCCCACCGTCCTCCCCGCGCCCGCCGGCCCCGGCGCCGCTCCCGGCGCCGGGCAGCTGGTGCCAGTAGTCGAAGACCCCGTGCGGGTTGGCCAGGGGCAGCAGTACCGCCATCTCCACCACGGTCGCACCGAGCCCGCACACCAGCACGGCCAGCCCGAGCCGCCGCAACCGTCGCTGCCCGTCGGGGCCCTCGGCCTGCCCGTCCGATCCACCCTCCCGCCCGTCCGCCCCGCCCGGCTGCCCCTTCGGGCCTCGGCTCCAGCGGCCCGAACCGGACCGGCTCCTTAGCAGCAGGTAGCCGCCGAGGGCGGCGACGGTCAGGCCGAGGTCCTCCTTGACCAGCACCAGCGGCAGCGCCCAGAGCACGGCCGCCCGCCACCGCCGGGCGGCCAGCGCCTCGGCGGCGAAGGCCAGCAGCGGGACGGCGAAGCAGATCTCGTGGAAGTCGAAGGAGACCGCCGAGACGATGCCCCAGGAGCTGCCGAAGGCGAGGCCCAGCACCAGGCCGCCGACCGGCCCGGCAGTGCGGTGGGCCCAGCGGGTGACGGGCAGACAGGCCAGCGCCATCAGCGCGGCCTGGGCCAGCAGCAGGGTGACCGGGGTGGGGAAGAGCCGGTACGCGGGGGCGAGCAGGGCGAGGACGGGGTGGAAGTGATCGCCCAGCAGGTCGTAACCGGGGCCCTTGAGCGGCACGATCGGCGCCTGCCCGTGGGCGTAGGCACGGACGGCCTGCTCGAAGATGCCCAGGTCGAAGGCGGCGCTGAGCATCCGCTGGTGCCGGCTGACCGAGAGCAGCGCGTAGAGCGCGAAGAACAGCCCGGCCACGGCCCAGCCGAGTTGCGGCCCGCTCATCCGCCGGGCCGCCCGCACCGGACCGGGGTGCTCCTGCGGCGAGGCCTCCACCAGCCTGTCGATCATCTGATCACCATTCCACTAGTTAACTAGTGGAATGGTGATCACGGCTCGGAATCCCTTGTCAAGACCGGTCTTGACGCGGAGGCGGGTGGCTGGGCAGGATTTCCCTAGATAACTAGTGGAATGGCGGTCCAGGTGGTCGAGTACCTCATCGACCGGCACAGCGGGCTCTCCCCGTACCTCCAGATCGTGGAGCAGACCAAGCGGGCGCTCCGCCTCGGCGTGCTGCGCCCGGGCGACCAACTGCCCACCGCGCGGGAGGTGGTGGAGGCGACCGCGATCAACCCCAACACCGTGCTCAAGGCCTACCGCGAGCTGGAGCGGGAGGGGCTGGTCGACAGCCGCCGGGGGGTCGGCACCTTCGTGCGCCGCTCCCTGGCCAAGCCGGAGACGGTGGCGGACTCCGCCCTGCACACCGAGCTCGCCGCCTGGGTGCGGCGGGCCCGGGAGGCCGGGCTCGACCGCGAGGACGTGGCGGCCCTGGTCACCACGGCCCTGGATGCCGGCTTCGCCGGTCCGCCACCCGCGCGCACCTCCGAGTCCTGACCAGCCCGACCTGCCAGCACCACCCCCGAGGAGCCCGGGTGAGCCACCAGCCACCACCCCCCGCCGCACCGTCGGCCGGCACAGCCGAGACAGCCGAGCCCGTCTCCCACCGCGAGACGGACGGAGCACCCGCACTGACGGCCACCGGCCTGGGGCTCAGGTACCGCAAGGGCTGGGCCCTGCGCGACTGCGACTTCCGGCTGCCCGCCGGGCGGATCTGCGGGCTGGTCGGGCCCAACGGCGCGGGCAAGAGCACCCTGCTCGGCCTGGCCACCGGCCTGCTGACCCCCGCCACCGGCACGGTCACCGTCTTCGGCGGGGCCGCCACCGGAGCCGAGGCCCGGCGCCGGGTCGCCTTCCTCGCCCAGGACAAGCCGCTCTACCCCCGGCTCAGCGTGGCCGACACCCTGCGGGTCGGCCACGAGCTCAACCCGGGCTGGTGCCAGGAGACGGCCGAACGGATCGTCCGGCTCGGCGGCCTGGCCCCCGGCGCGAAGATCGGCTCGCTGACCGGCGGTCAGCGCACCCGGGTCGCGCTCGCCCTGGCCCTCGGCAAGCGACCCGACCTGCTGCTGCTCGACGAACCCCTCTCCGACGTCGACCCGGTGGCCCGCCAGGAGCTCACCGGACTGCTGATGGCCGAGGCCGCCGAGCACGGCACCACCGTGCTGATCTCCTCCCACGTGCTGGCCGAACTCGACGGCGTCTGCGACTTCGTGCTGCTGCTCGGCGACGGGCGGGTGCGCCTGGCCGGCGACGTGGACGAGCTGCGCGAGGCGCACCGCCTGGTGGTCGGCGCCCACGAAGGCACCCACACCCCGCCCGGGCTGGCCGGGCACGACCTGGTCGAGCTGCGCCGCACCGGCCGTCAGCTCACCGCGCTGCTACGCCCCTCGGGCCCGCTCGACCCGGCGCTGGACGCCACCGTACCGACCCTGGAGGACCTGCTGCTCGGCTACCTGCGCGCGCCCGAGGCCGCGCCGTACCTGCTGCCCGAGGCCACCCCCGGCGTCCGCGCCGCGCACGCGGAGGTGGCCGCCTGATGGCCGCGACCACCTTCGACCGGCCGGACCAGGCCGGGCCGCGCTTCGGACGGCGCTTTGGGCTGCGCGGCACCGCCTGGCTCAGCGCCCGGCAGGAGCGCACCGCCTTCCTGATCGGCGGGGGGCTGCTGCTGGCGGTCTGCGCCTGGCTGCTGTTCCTCGGCGGCGTGATCCAGCACTACGTGACGGTGAACCATCTCGAGGGCTGCAACGTCGTCTACTTTCCGCCCGAGTGCGAGGGGCGTGGCTCGCAACTCGCCGAATCCCTCGACCCGCTCTGGCAACCGGCGGTGGAGATCACCGGCTGGGTCCTGTTCGCGCTGCCGCCGGCCCTCGGGCTCTTCCTCGGCGCACCGCTGCTGGCCCGCGAGTTCGAGACCGGCACCTACCGACTGGCCTGGACGCAGTCCGTCTCCCGACGGCGCTGGCTGGCCGCCCGGCTCGGCGTGCCGCTGGCCGTCACCCTGCTGGGCTCCACGCTGCTCGCGGTGGTCTCCACCTGGTGGGTGAACGTGATCGAGGGGCGGTTCGCCGTCCCCGGGTACTACCACTGGTTCACCTGGCTGAGCCGCAGCACCGAGGGCCCGGCCGTGGTGGGCTTCAGCCTGCTCGGGGTGGCACTCGGCGCGGCGGTCGGGCTGGTGACCCGGCGGGTGGTCGCCTCGATGGCGGTGACGGCGGTGCTGATGCTGGTGCTGCGACTGGCGATCGACGCCCTGCGCTTCCTGCTCACCCCGGCGAGGACCTCGGTGATCCCGGCCCGAATGGGCCTCGACCCGGGCGACCCGCACACGGTCATCATGGGCGGCGGCCACCTGGGCACCCACGTCCCGCTGGAGTCCCTCAACCTCGAGACCGGCCTGATCAGTTCGGACGGTACCCACCTGCCGCTGCCCAGCGACTGGATCGACACCCTCCCGGACGGCCGCATCCTCTGCACCACCGACGCCTGCCACACCCACCCGGACGTGGTCCAGGCCTACACCCAGTACCAACCACCCACCGCCCACTGGCCGATGCTCTGGGCCGAGACCGGCCTCAGCCTGCTGCTCGCCGCCCTGCTGGTCGGCTTCAGCTTCCTCTGGATCCGCCGCATCCGCTGATCCCGGCCTCCGCGGCCACACACCGCGGCCACACCGTTCCCTCACCCGCACCCTCACCTCGACTCGGCACCGCCCACCGGCGGTGCCGGGTCGTTTCCGTCTCCGTTCACGCTGGGGAGCCGTGTGGTTGACGATAAGTCAGCCCGTGGCGGTTTTATGTCATGACTCTTTCAATACCGGGATTTTACTGTCAGGCTTCCTCCTGGTCTCAGGGGTGGGAGCGCCTCTCTGCGGCCGCCCCACCGGCCGTCCGGTGCTCCAGCCAACCCGGAGGAACCAGAGGAACCATGAGTAGGACCCTTGTCAGAAGAGGACTCACGCTGGTCACCGGCACCGCGCTGTTCGCGGCCGTCGGGCTGACCGGCGCGCTCGGCGTCCAGCCGGCCGGCGCGGTCGGCTCCCAGGGCGCCTCCGCCGCGCACGCGGCCAAGGCCGCGGCGGCCACCTGCACCCCCACGCAGGTGCTCGCCAACCCCGGCTTCGAGAGCGGCAGCACGGGCTGGACCGGCTCCAGCGGGGTGATCGGCTCCGCCTCGGGGCAGAGCGCCCACTCGGGCAGCTCCTTCGCCTGGCTGGACGGCTACGGCTCCAGCCACACCGACTCGCTCGCGCAGAGCGTCACCATACCCGGCGGCTGCACCACCGCCACGCTGACCTTCTGGCTGCACGTCGACACCGCCGAGACCGGCTCCACCGCCTACGACAAGCTGACCGCGAAGATCGGCAGCACCACGCTGGCCACCTACAGCAACGTCGACGCGGCCACCGGTTACGTGCAGAAGACCTTCGACGTCTCCTCGTTCATCGGGCAGACCGTCAGCCTGGCCTTCTCCGGGGTCGAGGACAGCAGCCTCCAGACCAGCTTCGTGCTGGACGACCTCGCGCTCAACACCTCCGGCGGCGGTACTCCCCCGCCTCCCACCGACACCGTCCGCACGCCCACCCCGGGCCGGTACACCGTCAGCCTGAGCAGCGACAGCACCGGCGCGGTCTGGAACGGCCACGAGAGCGTGAGCTACACCAACGCCTCCGCCACCCCGCTCACCGAGGTCTACCTGCGGCTCTGGGACAACTGGCACGGCAGCTGCCCGACCACCCCGATCACCGTCACCAACGTGACCGGCGGCACCCCGGCGGCGCTCTCGGTGGCCTGCACAGCGCTCAAGATCTCGCTGGCCACCCCGCTGAACCAGGGTCAGAGCGCCACCGTCGGCTTCGACCTGGGCATCAAGGTGCCGAGCGGGGCCGACCGCTTCGGCCAGGACGGCGCCTTCAGCTTCATCGGCAACGCCCTGCCGGTGCTCGCCATCCGCGACGGCTCGGGCTGGCACCTCGACCCGTACACCAACAACGGCGAGGCGTTCTACTCGCTGGCGGCGGACTTCGACGTCACCCTGGACCACCCGACCAGCCTGCTCGTCCCGGCCACCGGCACCTCGGTGGACTCGCCCGGCACCTCGGGCCGCACCGTCACCCACGCCACCGCGGGCAAGGTCCGCGACTTCGCCTGGGCGGCCGGTCCGTTCAGCAAGATCTCCGGGACTTCGCCGGCCGGCGTGGCCGTCAACGTCTACTCCGTCAGCGGGATCAGCGCCGCCAACGCCCAGTCGATGCTCACCACCGCGAAGTCCGCGGTGGACGCGCACGCGGCCCGGTTCGGCGCCTACCCGTACGGCGAGCTGGACGCGGTGATCGACAACAACTTCTGGTTCGGCGGCATGGAGTACCCGGGGTTCGTCCTCGACCTGGTCTCCACCACGGCCCTCACCCACGAGATCGGCCACCAGTGGTGGTACGGCATCGTCGGTGACGACGAGTACAACGGGCCCTGGCTGGACGAGGCGTTCACCGACTACGCCACCGACCTCGCCCTGGGCAGCACCGGCTCGGGCTGCTGGAACAGCGTCTCCTGGGCCTCCTCCGCCGAGAAGATCACCAACTCGATGGCCTACTGGGACGCCAACTCCAACCGCTACTCCACCGTGATCTACGGCTACGGGAAGTGCGCCCTGCACGACCTCCAGCGGCAGCTCGGCGACACCGCGATGGCCAAGCTGCTCAAGGACTACGCGCAGGCCCACTGGTACGGCGTCTCCACCACCGCCGAGTTCAAGGCGGCCGCGCAGGCCGTCAGCTCCACCGACCTCACCTCCTTCTGGTCGCAGCACCGGATCGAGGGCTGACCCCAGGTCAGCTTGTGTGTGGGTGCCCCCGACTCGGCAGCGTGCCGGGTCGGGGGCACCTCCGTGTGCCGCCTTCAGCTGCCGTCAGCCGCCGTCAGCGGCCTTCTGCCGCAGGCGGTCAGAGCGGGGCGAAGGCGAGGACGGCGTTGTGGCCGCCGAAACCCGCCGAGTTGCTGAGCGCCAGGCGGACCGGCCGGCGCCGCGCGGTGCCCGTCACCAGGTCGAGCCCGGCCGCCTCCGGGGCGGGACGGCGCAGGCCGGCGGTCGGCGGGGCGAGGCCGTGCTCGACGGTGAGGACGGTCAGCACCGCCTCGATCGCCCCCGCCGCGCCCATGGTGTGGCCGAGCACGCCCTTCACCGAGGTGACGGAGGGCCCGGACCGCTCGAACAGCCGCCGCAGCAGACCTGCCTCGGCCCGGTCTCCGGTCGGGGTGCTGGTGCCGTGGGTGTTGACGTGGTCGACCTCGGCGGCGTCCGCCCCGGCGGCGGCCAGCGCCCGAGCGGTGGCCTCGCCCAGACCGCGCCCGGCCGGGTGGGGCGCGACCGGGTCGTACGCGTCGGTGGCGGTGCCGTGGCCCACCAGCAGCGCGTGCACCGGGGCGGCCCGGGCCAGCGCGTCCGCCTGCCGCTCCAGCACCAGGACCCCTGCCCCCTCCCCGATCACGAACCCGTCCCGCTCGGCGTCGAACGGCCGGGAGGCCACCGCCGGGTCCTCGGCCCGCGACAGCGCGCCGAGCTGATGGAAGCCGGCCACGCAGAGCGGGGTGATCATCGCGTCCGTACCACCGGCCACCACCACGTCGCAGAGGCCCGCCTGGAGCAGCAGCGCCCCGAGCTGCACCGCCGTCGCCCCGGAGGCACAGGCCGTGGCCGTGTGCAGCACCGGGCCGCGCACCCCGAGGTCGATCGCCAACCGGCCCGCCGCCATGTTCGGCAGGAAGCCGGGCAGCGTGGTGGCGGAGACCGCCGCCGGACCGGACTTCCGCAGCACGGCGGACTGCTCCTCGTACCGGCCCACTCCCCCGGCCGCCGAACCGAGCACCACCGCCACCCGGGCGCCGTCCCAGCCGACGCCCGGACCGGCTGCTCCCGGACCGGCTGGTCCCGGCACCGCTGCCTCCGCCGGCTCGAACCCGGCGTCGGCGATCGCCTCACGGGCGGCGGTGAGCGCGAACTGGGTGCTCCGGTCGAGCTGCCAGACCCGCTTGCCGGGCGCGGCGGCGCGCGGGTCGTAGTCGGGCACCCGGCAGGAGAGCCCGACCGGCAGACCCTCCAGCGCGGGGTCGCACGCGGCGGCCGACTGCCCGGCGAGCACCCCGCGCCAGCTCGGCCCGACCCCGACCCCGGCCGGGGTCACCAGCCCCAGGCCGGTGACGGCGATCGGCGAACAGCGCCGTCCGGACTCCGCCGGGGTGGTCACTCCGGCTCCTGCCAGGCCGCGGCCGGGATCTGCCCGTACACGGCCTCGGCCAGCTGATTGAGCGTCAGCCCGCCGGCGGTGTCCTCCTCGGGGAGCGGGATGCTCCACTGTTCACGCAGGGTCAGGAACAGCTCGACCCGGGCGAGCGAGTCCAGATCGAGCGAGTCCAGGGTGGCCTCGGGCTTCACCTCGGTGAGCGGCACCTCGAACTTCTCAACCAGCACGGTGACGAGGTGGCCGCGCACGGCGGCGCGGTGGTCGACCGGGGTGCGGTCGGTGTCGGTGCGGTCGGCGTGGGCGGTGTGGTCGGTGTCGGTGTCGGTGTCGGTGTCGGTGTCGGTGTCGGTGTCGGTGTCGGTGTCGGTGTGGCTGGTGCAGTCGGTGTTCGTGCTCATGGGGCTGACTCCTTCGGGTGTGGTGCGGGACTCGGGGCAGTAGTCCTTCTCGGGGCCGAGCCGACGAGCCGTCAGTCGGCGGACCGTCAGTCGGCGGGCGGTCAGTCGGCGGGCGGTCGCGGGTGCGGGATGAGGGTGTGACCGGTGGTGTCCGGCCAGTTGAGGGTGACGGAGGCCCAGGTCAGGCCGCCGCCGAAGGCGGTCAGCAGGGTGCGGGCCCCTGGCCGGGCCGCGCCCGCCTCAGCGATCTCGGCCAGCACCAACGGGATCGAGGCCCCGGCCGTGTTGCCGACCTCGCCGATGTTGCCGAACCTCGCCGCCTCCCGAAGGGCCAGCCGATCGGCCACGGCATCGAGGATCCGCTGGTTGGCCTGGTGTCCGACGAACACCTCCACCTCGCTCCCCGGCCACCCGGTGGCGCCCAGCACGGACCGGGCCGACTCGGTCATCCGCAGCACGGCCTGGGCGTACACCTGCCGCCCGTGCATCCGGAAGTACCGCTCCACCCGGGGCGGCGGGCTCTCCCTGGCCGCCGCGACGCCGGCCGCCAGGGTGGTGAACCGGGGCCCGGACGGGGCAGGTGCCGGTGCCGGGTAGGGGGCGCGGGCCCCGCCCGAGGCGATCGCGATCAGGTCGGCCGCACCGCCGTCGCTGCCCCAGTCGACCTGCCGGACCGCCCCCGGGCCGTCCGGATCGCCGGCCGTGAGCAGCACGGCACCGGCACCGTCGCCGAACAGCGCGGCAGTGTCCCGGTCGGACGGGTCGATGATGGTGGAGTACTTCTCCGCCGCGACCACCAGCGGTGCGGCCGCCACCCCGGCCCGGACCAGCGCGGCGGCCGTGATCAGCCCGTACAGGAAGCCGGAGCAGACCGCCGACAGGTCGAAGGCCGGGATCGGGCCCAGGCCGAGCCGGTGCGCCACCTCGGGTGCGGTGGCCGGGCAGCGGCGGTCGGGGGTGGTGGTGGCGAGCAGCAGGAGGTCGGGGCGGTGGCCCGGCGCCGACCGGAGCGCCGCCGACGCGGCGGCCACGGCCAGCTCGCCGGTGCTCACCCCGGGCGCCGCCCGGCGGCGGCGCCGGATGCCCGTCCGGCTGCGCACCCACTCGTCGGTGGTGTCCAACCCGCCTCGTGCGATGACCTCCTCGTTGCTGACCACCTCGGGCGGAAGGCTCGCGCCGAGCCCGCGGATGACGGCGGTGCGACCCCCTCTGGCGGCGGTGTGGGGTGGGGTGTCCATGACGGGTGACCTCCGTTCGCGGGGACGGGCGGGGCTGGTGGCGGAAGTGGTGGCCGGCGCCTCGGAGAAAAGCGCGCCGACTGAAGGAGCGTCAGGCGAGAGCGGCGAAGGGGGACGGGGGTTTGGGGGTGCCGGCGAGGCCGCCGTCGGGGGTGGAGAGGCCGCCGTCCACCAGCAGGGCCTGACCGGTGAGGTAGCCCGCAGCCGGGGAGCTGAGGAACAGGGCGGCCGGGGCCATCTCCTCGGGCCTGGCCCAGCGGCCGAGCGGGACGTGGGCGGTCAGCCAGTCGCTCACCGGGCCGTTGTCGTAGGCGAAGGAGGTCATGTCCGTCCGCGTCCAGCCCGGGCAGAGCGCGTTGACCCGGATGCCGTGCCGGGCCCAGCCGGTGGCCAGACTGCGGACCAGGGAGATCTGGGCCGCCTTGGTCGCCGCGTACGCCTCCATCATCGGCGCGCCGACCACCCCGGCCACCGAGGAGACCAGCAGCAGGCTCGGCCGGGCGGAGGCGGCCAGGTACGGGAATGCCTGGCGGCAGAGCGCGGCCGTGGCATTGAGGTTGACCGCCACCACCTCGTCCCAGGCGGGCTGCGGGAGGTACTGCAGGGGCAGCATGGTGGGGGTGCCGTCGGGCTCGGCGGGGAGGATGCCGGCCGTGTGCACCACCACGTCGAGCCCGCCCAACGCCTCGGCCGCCTGGTCGACCACTTGGCCCGCCACGGCGGTGGTCGACAGGTCACCGGGGACCAGCACCACCGTCCGGCCGTGCTCGACGGCCAGCTCGGCGGTGCCCTTGAGCGCCTCGGCGGAGCGCGCCGACAGCGCGAGCTCGGCCCCGGCCTCGGCCAGGGCGAGGGCCACGGCCTGACCGATGCCTCTGGAGGCCCCGGTGACCAGGGCGCGGGCGCCGTCGAGACGGAAGGTGGCGAGAGTGCTCACGGAATGCTCCTCTGGGGTGCGGGGGCGGTGGCCGCAGTCTGCGGGCCGCTGTCGGTGGGTGGATGTCGGTGGGCCCTGTCAGCGGGCCGGTGTCAGTGCGCAGGTGAACGGACGTCAGGTCGGGCCGGGCCGGCCCGCTGCTCGGGCGGCTCTGCGAATGGCGAATGGATGGTGGCGGGTAGCGCGGCCGGCGGCCGGCGGGGCGTCAGGCGGCGCCGACCACTTGGCAGGCCGGGGCGCCGGACCAGGTGAGCAGGGAACTGCCCCAGGTGAGGCCGGCCCCGAAGACGCAGAGCAGCACCCGGCCCTTGGCGGGGAGCAGCCCCCTGGCGGCGGCGTCGGTGAGGGCGAACGGGGTGGAGGCGGCGCCGATGTTGCCGACCCGGTCGCCGGTGATGTGCAGGCGGGGCCCGGGTATCCCGATCCGCTCGCCGAGGGAGCGCAGCAGCACGGGGTTGGGCTGGTGGGTGATGAAGGCGTCGATGTCGGCCACGGTCAGCCGGTGTCGGGCGAGGCTCTCCGCGACGAGCCGGGGGAAGACCTCGCTGATGAAGTCGCGGACCGCCCGGCCGTCCATGTGGATGTGGTGGCCTCCGTCGGCCGTACTGGCCGGGGAGGCCGGGCGCCGGCTCCCACCGGACGGGATCAGGACGTGGTGCGCCCCGCCGCCGTCCGACCCGAGGTGGAACTCGGCGAAGCCGGTGCCCTCGGGGACCGGCCCCAGGATGGTGGCCGCCGCGCCGTCGGCGAACAGCACCGCCGTGGCCCGGTCGGTGGGGTCGACGAACTTGGAGTACGCCTCCACCCCCACCACGGCCGCGTACCCGGCCTCGGGGCTGGCCCGCAGCCAGTCGTGGGCCACCCGCGCCGCGAACAGCCAGCCGGAACAGGCCGCACTCACATCGAGGGCGACCGCCCGACTCGCCCCGATCGCGGCCTGCACCCGGCAGGCGGTGGCGGGCCCGAGTTCGTCCGGGGTGGACGTGGCCAGCACGAGCAGCCCCAACTGCTCCGGCAACAACCCGGCCGCCGTGCAGGCGGCGCGGACCGCACCGGCCGCGAGGTCGGAGGCCGCCTCCCCCGGGGCGGCGACGTGCCGCTGCCGGACGCCCGTCCGCTCGGCGATCCACTGCGCGCTGACCCCGGCCGGCGAGCCGACCGTCCGGTTGTCCCGGACGGTGGCGGGCAGGTAGCTCCCGAGCCCGATCACCCCGATCGGCCCGGCCTGGGGCGGCACCTGGGGCGACGACTGACGGGGGTTCAGCCCGGGCTCGGGTGCGCCTCTGCTGCTCGGCGGCCGGGCGGACGCCTCGGGTCGGGGCAGGTCGGAGTCGGGCCGGTCGGGTCGGAGCTGCCCGAGGCCGGACAGCCCGGGTCGGGGCAGGTCGTGGGTGATCATCGTGCTCCTCGGTGCCAGGTGAGGGCGGCGGTCAGGGCCGTGGCGAAGTCGGGAGCGGTCATCGGGATGACCGGGGCGGCGGCGGCCTGACCGGCGGGAGGCGGGGTGGTGGGTGGGAGGGTGGGCGGATCTGCCGGGTCGAGGACGGTGGTGAGCAGCGGGAGGTGCGGTGCGAGGGCGTCGCAGAGGGTGTCGAGTGCGGCGGGGAGCTCACGGACCTCCTCCGCCTCCAGCAGGCCGGTGCGGAGCAGGAGGCCGGAGTGGCGGCGGGCCTGCCGGATGCCGTAGAGGCCGGCCAGCAGGCGCAGCGGCTCCTGCAGACCGGGGTCGGTGAGGCTCGCGAGCGCGCCGGCCACGCTCTCGGCGGCGAGCCGGTGGCTGTGGCTCTCGCCGAGCTCCAGGGTCTGGGCGAGCAGGCCGTTCCACAGCTCGAAGGCGTCAGGGGTGGACTTGGCGCGGAGGTCGTGCGCGGTGCGGACCTCCTGGGTGAGTCGGTGCTCCAGGCCCCGGGCCAGGCCGGGCCACCAGAGCGGGTCGGTCACCGGCAGGTCGGAGTACCGAACGGGTGCGGCGGCGCCTGAGCCGGCACTCGCCCCGGCCGAAGCGCTCTCGGTGGGCAGGTCGGTGACCAGTGCGCGGCCCGCGTCCAGCAGGATCAGCGTGGAGTCACCCCCCGCGTTCTCGAAGGCCCGGGCCAGGTCGTGGTAGCCCTGGAGGCGGTTCTGCCGGTGGAAGCCGGCCAGCCCGCAGCGGTGCTGGCACTCCGCGATCAGGGCGGCGGTCGCCCGTGCGCTCAGCGCCTTGTGCACGGCGAGGGAGCGGTCGACGGCCGCCCACGGGGAGAAGGTCATCTCCGCCGGAGCCTGGTCGCCCTGCTCCCCGCTCACCGCCGGGCCGGCCGGACCCCCTGCCCAGGCCCGCCGGGCCTCGGCGGCGGCGCAGGTGAGCGCGAACGCCTCGGCTAGGGCGCCGAGTACGGCGTGCTGCTGGGTGCGGTACCGCAGCACGGACGCGCCCGGGGCGAGCCGACCGTGCGAACGGCGCTGCTCGCAGTACCGCAGGGTCAGGACGGCGGCCCGGCTGGCCATCGCGGCCATCGCCGTGGGCGCGGTGGCCCAGAGCGTCTGACCGACGCTCAGGGTGCGCTGGAGGCGGGCATCGTGGCTGCCGAGCGGGTCGTGGAACGTGCCGTCCGGCCGGATCCGGGCCGAGTCGTGCAGCCAGGCCCCTCGGGGCAGCCGCAGCCGGTCGAACCGGATCAGGGCGTACGGGAGCGGCACCGCATCCACGGCGATCGGGCTGGAGAGAGCGACTCCCGGCACCGGACGGCCGTCCTCACCAGAGATCGGGGTCAGGAACGAGAACACCCCGCGGTCTTCGCCCCGCACCACCAGCCGGGCGATCACCACGGCCTGCTGCGGCAGCCCTCGCCCGGGGGCTCCGACACTGGAGAACTTCGCCGCCCGGGCGTCCGGAGTGTGCAGGACGAACTCGTCGGCGGCCTCGTCGTACTCGGCCGTGGTGCGGGTGCCGAGGTGACTGCTGGCGTCACCGATCTCGGTGACCATGAAGACGCCCTTGGCCTGCACCTGCGCCAGCTCTGCGCTGCCCGGTGGCGGCGGCTCGGCCCCGGCGCGCCCCGCCTCGGGGCCCGGGGCAGGGGGCGAGCTAGGACGGCCGGCCAGGGTGGCCACCGAACCGACGCAGAGGATGTAGTGGGAGAGGAAGGCCTGGTAGAGCCAGGGGTGGGCGAGGGCGGTGGTGGCGCTCAGCGCCGCCAGCAGGTCGGTGTCGGCGAAGACCTCCGCTGCCGGGGGCAGGGCCTGCGCCAGGCGGCGCAGGGCCCGGTGATCCTGGTGGTCGCGGGAGAGCGAGTCGGGCTCGGTGGCGACCGGGCGGGTGTCGATCAGGGCGGCGACCTGGCGGCGCACGGTCGGCGGACAGCCACCGTGCCGGAGCCGGTCGAGCTCGGCGGCGGAGGTGTGGTGCTGGGGCGGCATCTCAGAGCCTCCTCACGGGATCGGTCTCCGACCCGGCAGTGGCATCGGGCCTGGACACGGCGGTAAGAGCGGGCCCGAACACGGCCGAGGTGGGGGCCGCAGAGGTGGGGGCGACGGCGGGAACGGACCTGGGCGTGGCAGTGGGCGCAGACCTCGGCGCAACGGTGGCGCCAGGCGCAGAGGCACGGGCCGGGCTGGACGCGGAGCGGCGGGCCGGACCGACGGCGGGTGAGCGGCCTGCGGTGGGCCCCACCGTCGCAGTGGGACCGGGCGGCCAGGAGAAGGCCGGGTCGGCAAGGGGGGATCGGGAGCTGACGGTGGGCAGGAGGTGGCGGGCGCTCATGGTGAGGGCCTGGCCGGTGCCGGCCTCGAGGATGGTCGGCGGCGAATCCGGCGGGTTCATCGAAGAGGGGGTGACGGTCGAAGAGGGGGTGACGGGTGGAGCTGCGGTGGTGGAGGCGACGGCCTGGTGGAGGGCGGTGGGGAAATCCGCCAGGTCGGTGAGGCAGCGGCCCAGGGCACGGGGCAGGTCGGTCCGGGCGGTGTGGACCGTGCCCGCCACGGCGGAGTGGATCGGCAACCGTGGAGCGGCGAGCCGGAGGGTACGGGCGAAAGCGGTGAAGGCGGCCCCCTGACTGTGCAGCCACGGATGGTGGGCGAGGAAGGGCAGCCTGATCCGCTGGGGTGGCCAGCCCGCCAGGTGGGCGGCGCGCTCCACCTCCTCCAACGGTCGCAGCGGGCCGGAGAGCACCACCTCCCCCGGATGGTTGATGCAGGCGAGGACGACCTCCGGGTGGCCGACCGAGAGAAGCAGCGCCTCGGCCTGCTGCGGGGAGAACCGGATCAGGGTGAGGCCGCCCTCGGCGCTGTGCAGCAACTGGCCGAGCCGACAGGCGAGGCGGGCGCCGTCGGACACGGAGAGGCTGCCGGCGGCGACCAGGGCGGGGATCTCGCCGAAGCTGACCGCCACCAGGGCATCGGCCGCCAGACCGGCCCGGACCAGGGCCCGATGGACCGCCAAGCTGACGCCGAACTGGGCGAGTTGAACGGTGCCCACGACCTCGGCGGCCAGCTCGCGTGAGCTCGGCGGGGCACGCCCGATCAGCCGCCGCCCCAACGGGATGAGGCCGAACTCGCGCCCCGCCGGATCGGCCTCCGCGAACACCTCGGCCACCGCGCTCCGGAGCCCGGGCGCTCTGGGCAGAGCGGCCAGCAAGGGCGAGACCGAGAAATCCCCCAACCCGGGGAAGAGATGAACCGTACTCGTCATAGCGGGGTCACCTTCATATCCAGATCACTAAGAAATGGCTCAACCAGAGGAGGCAGCGGAAACGGGAAGGGACAGCGGGAGCAAAAGGCCCGGCAGGCACAGCCACGGCTGCCACCCGCGCAGCGCCCACCACAGCAAAGGAGACCGATCTCAGAAGCCCAAAGGCCAGGGGCTGCCACCGCCGACGCCCTTGACCCGCAAGTACATATGACAATCAGATCGCAACGCCAAGCCAACGCATTCACAGTCGCCCACCCGGGAGTTCACACCGGGCCTTTTTCACACTGACCAACTTGGCACGTCAATTCTCGTACTCCTCCTCAGCCCCCGTCAATGGATATCCGGATTGCATTTCTCGACCCCGAGAAAGAAATATGTATGACGAAACCAGGGCGCACTCGACCCCCAGCCCGCCTCACCCGCCCCCGCCGGGCCACAATGGAGCCATGTCTCGAGCCCGCCGCACCCCGAAGTCCGCCCAGTCCGCCCAGTCCGCCCGGCCGTCCCGGCCCGCGCTCTCCCCCGCCGGCCCCTGCCCCTGCGGCCTCCTGGCCGCGTACGGCGACTGCTGCGCCCGTCTCCACCGGGGCGACCTCGCCGCGAGCAGCGCCGAGCAGCTGATGCGTTCCCGGTTCAGCGCCTTCGCCGCCCGGGACGAGGCTTACCTGCTGCGCAGTTGGCACCCGGACACCCGCCCGCCGGCCGTCGACTTCGACCCGCGGCTCAGCTGGGTCGGCCTCGAGATCCTCGCCACCACCGAGGGCGGCCCGTTCCACGAGGCCGGCACCGTCGAGTTCCGCGCCCACTACCGCGAGGGCGGCCGGGACGGCGTGATGCAGGAGAACAGCCGCTTCCTCCGCCATGAGGGCGCCTGGGTCTACGTGGACGCCCTCACCCTCAGCTGACGCCCGTCGCCACCCGGCATCCACCCCCCACCGGCTAGGCTCGGGGCATGGTGGCGAGCGAGGAGACGGTCCGGGTCGACAGTTGGATCTGGTCGGTCCGGCTGACCAAGACCCGCGCCCTGGCGGCTGCGGCCTGCCGGGCCGGGCACGTCCGGGTCAACGGGGAGCGGGCCAAGCCGGCCCAGACCGTCCGGCCCGGGGACGAGGTCCGGGTGCGGCAAGGCGGCGGCTACGAGCGGGTAGTCGTCGTGCGGCAGACCGTGCGCAAGCGGGTCGGAGCCGCGCCCGCTGCCGAGTGCTACCTCGACAACAGCCCGCCGCCCCCGTCCACCGAGGTCGCTGCCCCGGCCGGCCTGCGCGACCGGGGCGCCGGGCGCCCGACCAAGCGCGACCGCCGCGAGGTCGAGCGCCTGCGCCGGAGCTGACCGGACCCGAGACACCCGCAGCACCCGTCACCCGCAGCACCCGCCGTACCCGTCGCACCCGTCGCACCCGTCGCCGGCGGGCAGGCGTTCACCGGCGACGGACCTCGTGAGCGCACACCCGCGCCAGCGCGCCGCACCTACCGTCGACGCCCCGGGCCTGGGAGACCATCAGCGCCGCACGGCCGTCAGCACCGCGTACCCCTTCGGGTCCCGCCACGGCCCGCCCTCGGCGGCGAACCAGGCCTCGATCTGCGCCGTCACCCCGGCGGCCACCGCCGCGTGCTGCGCGGCACCGGCCGGGACGCCGTGCAGGCCGAGCAGGGCCAGGGCGAAGGTGACGGCCGGTGCGGGGTCGGGGAAGACCAGGGCGTTCTCCTGGCGGACGGTCAGCACTGCGCCGAACACCTCCCCAATCAACCCCGGCAGAGAGCTCCAGTGCACCCCGTTGTCGGCCGGCGCCGTGGGCCGCACGCCGTGCCGAGCCGCCTCCGCCCGGACCAGGCCGTGCAGACCGGGCACCGGGTCGGGGCGGTTGACCAGGGCGAGGAAGCGTCCGCCCGGCCGGAGGACCCGGTGCGCCTCGCGCAGGGCGGCCCGCACGTCGGAGACGTGGTAGAGCATGTGGCGGGCCGTCACGGCCTCGAACGTGCCGTCGGGGAACGGGAGTCGGACGGCGTCGCCCACCACCGCCCGGACGCCGGGGGCCTCGGCGCAGGCGCGGGCCGCAGCCGGGGAGTAGTCCAGGCCGGTGAGCGGGCCGGTGTGGCCGGCCGCGCCGAGCCCGGCCAGGAAGGAGCCCGTACCGCAGCCGATGTCGAGCAGCGCCTCCCCCGGCCGCAGCACCAGGGCGTCGAGGGCCGCCCGCTCCACGTCGTCCGGGCGCTCGCTGTAACGGCGGTGCGTCTCGATCCGGGTCCGCAGCGGATCGAGCCGCGCGTACTCGGCGGTGGTGCCGGTCATGGGTCCCCCTCGGTCGGTCAGAAAACGCGATCATCGCAGCTCGAGCAGACCGAGCAAGCTGGGGGCCCGGCCGCCCCGTGCGACGGAGCACGGCGAGGCGCAGACTGGAGGGAGGTACTACAGCTGGGGGCCGGGCGCCACCGCACTCCGGCCCGGAGCCGAGGAGCTGCCATGACCGGGCTTGTGCGCAAGAGTCTCGACGCGCCGGAGGAGACCCGTCCCTTCGAGGACGGCAAGGGGCGGCTCGACCTGGTCGGGCTGGACAGCGGTGGCGTGGGGCGGGCCACCTTCGAACCGGGGTGGCAGTGGTCCAAGCACGTCAAGCCGTTGGCGGGGACGGACAGTTGCCAGGCCTCGCACGCGGGCTACGTGCTCTCCGGACGGATGCACATCGTGATGGACGACGGACAGGCCGAGGACTTCGGCCCCGGCGACTTCATGGCCTGCCCGCCCGGCCACGACGCCTGGGTGCTGGGCGACGAGCCCTGCGTCGTGATCGACTGGCAGGGCTACGTCGACTACGCCAAACGGTGAGCCTCCAGGGCCCCGAAACCGAAACCGGCCCCGGAACCGCAAACCCCACAGCGTCACCGGGCCCGCCGAGCGGCCGGGCCCACGGAGGCGCCGGTCAGACCTGGTCGTACCAGGAGAAGGCCGCGATCCGCCAGCCCTCGGGGGTGCGGACGAACTGGAAGGTCTTGGTGCCCTCGCCCCCGTAGGGCTCGCCGTCCAGCACGCCGGACTTGGCGTACTCGCCGGTGCGGGTGGCGATGTCGCCGACGATCTCGGTCCGCTCGGAGGTCTCCCACTCGGAGAACTCGACCAGCCGCCCCTCGGCGAGCAGGCGCTCCCGCGGGGCGATGAACTCCTCGACGGTGTAGACCCTGTAGTTGGCGCCGGTCACCACGATCACACCCTGCGGCAGCACCAGCCGCCGGATCCGGTCCACCTCGGCGGGCTTGCCGCCCCGGTTGTCGAAGGCACCGAAGAACTCGGCGGTCAGCGCGTCTATTTCGGCCTTGGAGCCGGCAACATCCTGAGACATGCCCGGACAGTACCATTGCACTGGCTCAGCAGTCAGCAAGATCCTGACCGGCCGGCCCTCCGAGCCCCGTCGGGCCGAACTCCTCCGCCAGCAGACCGAAGACCAGCGAATCCCGCCAGCCGTCCCGCAGCAGCGCGGTGTGCCGCAGCAGGCCCTCCTCGCGCAGGCCGGCCTTGGCCAGCACCCGGGCCGAGCCGAGGTTGCGCGGATCGCAGGTGGCCTGCACCCGGTGCAGCCCCAACTCGCCGAAGGCCACGGTCAGCAGCGCCCGCGCGGTGGCGGTGCCCACGCCCCGGCCCCAGGCCCGGGGGTGCAGCGCGTAGGTGATCTCCCCCTGCCGGTGGGCCCGGCTGCGGACATGTACCTCCGCCATGCCGACCGGGTCGCCGGCCTGCTCCCCCAGCCGGACGAGGTAGGGGTACCGGACCTGCGGATCAGCCGCCCGGGCCTCGACCGCCCGGCGGACGAACTCCCGGCTCTGCGCCTCGGAGTTGGGACCCCAGGCCTGGTGGCGGCACACCTCCGGGAGGCTCGCCCAGCTGTGCACGGCCGGCCAGTCGGCCGACCGGAGCGGCGTCAGGGTCACCGGCGGAAGTGTCATACGGTCATCACACCACGAGGACCGCGGCAATGGTCGCGACGGCGACCGCACCCACCGCGGGCCGGTGGCGTTCACGACCAGCGCGAGCGGGGCACTACGCTCACCCCCGGGCCCGGACCCGGGCCCGGCTCCTCCCCTCGTCGCTCTGGAGGCTCACCAGCATGCCCACGGCCGACCGTCCGCCCCTGCCCCACGACTTCCTGCGGCCCGTCCCGTCCTTCTCGCTCTCCAGCACCGACGTCCCGGACGGCGGCACGCTGGCCGAGGCCCAGGTCTACGAGGCGGGCAACGTCTCGCCGCAGCTCAGCTGGGCCGGCTTCCCGGCCGAGACCAAGAGCTTCGCGGTGACCTGCTTCGACCCGGACGCGCCGACCGGGAGCGGCTGGTGGCACTGGGTGCTCTTCGACCTGCCGGCCGACACCACCGAGCTCCCGACCGGGGCCGGCTCCGGTGAGTTCCCGGGCCTGCCGGCCGGGGCGGTCCACGGTCGGAACGACTACGGCTCCAAGGACTTCGGCGGCGCCGCCCCGCCGCCCGGGCACGGCCCGCACCGCTACGTGTTCACGGTGCACGCGCTGCCGGTCGAGAAGCTGGGCCTCGACTCGGACACCTCCTGCGCCGCGATCGGCGGCACCCTGGGCTTCCTCGCCCTCGGCCGGGCCAGCATCATCGCCGAGTACGAGAACCACTGACCCCGAAGAACCACGGGCCCACGGGCCCACGGGCCGACCCGCGCAGCGGTGCGGCCCCGAGCACCTCGCTCGGGGCCGCACCTCCATCTGCCGCGGCCGCCTCAGGCCAGCTTGCGCGAGCCCGTCGGCCGGACGGCGTGCCGGCCGCCTCCTCCGCTCCCGGTGCGGGTATGTCGGCTCCGCACCGGCGGGCCTGGGCGTCGATGGCCGGGCTGGTTGCCGGAGTGGGCCAGGGCGACCGCCAGCACCGGCGGGGTGGTGAGCAGCAGCAGCGTGAGCATCATCGGGCCGGAACCTCTCCGTAGGCGGACGATTCCCTGCCAGTCTCGCCGGATCGACGGCGCGGTAACCATGAGCACCGCCGACCGGTACGCACGGTCACCCCTGGGCGTGATGACGCTGCGTCAGTCGGCGCAGCCGCCTGCGCCGACCGGGTGGCGCACCGCCGGGGCCGGCCCGGCTCAGGCCAGCCCGGCCCGGCGCCGGGCCACCTCCGCGACCGCCGCCCAGTCCTGCTCGGCCCGGCCGTGCGCGAGGGCCTCCAGGAAGGCGTCCCGCACCACGCCGGCGATCGGCAGCGGCACTCGCTGCTCCGCGCCGGCGGCGAGCGCCAGCTGGACGTCCTTGAGCCCCAACTCCAGCCGGAAGCCCGCCGGTTCGTACCGCCGTTCGGCGATCATCGAGCCGTAGCCCTGGTAGACCGGGCCGGGGAAGATCGTGCTGCTGAGCAGCTCGACCAGGTCGACCGGGCGGATCCCGCCCGCCTCGGCCAGGGCGCAGGCCTCGGCCATCGCCTCGATCGCGCAGACCAAGGTGTAGTTGACGGTGATCTTGGCGAGGCTGGCCTGCTCGGGCCGGTCGCCGAGGTGCCAGGTACGGCGGCCGAGGGCGTCCAGCAGTTCCTTCTGCTCCTCGACGATCCCGCGGTCGCCGGCGGCCAGGATGTTCAACTCCCCGGCGGCGGCCACCTCCGCGCGGCCGAGCACCGGAGCCGCGAGGTACCCGATGCCGTGCTCGGCGTGCAACGCGGCCGCCCGGACGGTGAGTTCGGGAGAGACGGTGGCGGAGTTGAGGTGGGTCCGGGCGGTGGCCTGCGCCAACAGCTCCGGGTCGAGGAGCAGTTCGGTCACCGCCGCGTCGTTGGCGAGCATCGAGACCACCACCGGCTGCCGGAAGACCTCGGCGAGGTCCGCCGCGGCGGCGGCGCCCTGGTCGACCATCTCCTGCACCGGCCCAGGTGATCGGTTCCACACCACCACCCGGTACCCGGCGCGCAGCAGGCTGCCCGCCATCCCCCGGCCCATGCTGCCGAGTCCGACAAAACCGACGGCAGGTCGTTCCATCCGCTGCTCCCGAGTCGAGTCCGTCGACGCCACGTCACGTCACATCGCGTCACATCGCGTCAGATGACACCGACCCTACGTCAGCCCAGGTCTCCCCGGGCCGAGCCGGGCCCGCCGGGCGGTCCGTGCACGGCCTGGTGGGCGCTGTCGCGCAGGCTGCCGAGCACGTCCAACAGGGCGGCCAGCGGCTGGTACTCGGGGCGGACGGCCGGGCGTTGACCCTGGAGCTTGAGGGTCTCCCAGAGCAGTTCGAGGTAGTCGTGCAGGGTCTCGCGGGCGAGCAGCTGGGCCCGGGTGGCCTCGGCGCCCAGCCGGGCCAGGGCCGGGCGGTCGAGTCGTTCGACCGCGTCGGCGATCGCCAACGCGGCGTGACGGACGTGCGGTTCAGCAGTGGGCACCGTGGTCGCCCTCCCCCATCCGAGCCGGCGAAGCCTGCGGACATTGCTTGTCATGGACCGATTGACAGGCGGTCGGGGGCGATCCTAGGCGGCCCCCGCGCGCCGGTGGGCAGAGTTGGGGAAGATCGCCGAAGGGCTTGACGCCCGCCCCCGCCAAGCCCTACGCGCGAGTAGCCCCCGGAACCGCCCGCGGCCCCGGGGTGCGCACACCCCGGGGCCGACGGTGCTGATCCGGTGTCAGGAGACGTTCAGCGCGGTGTCGTCGATCACGAAGGAGGTCTGCTTGGTGCTGTCCTCGGCCCCGGTGAACTTCAGGGTCACGGTCTGCCCGGCGTAGGCGGCCAGGTTGAAGCTGCGCTGGGTGTAGCCGCTCGCCGCGTTCACGTTGGAGTAGGTGGCCAGGGTGGAGAGCACGCTGCCCGAGCTGTTCAGCACCTGCACCTTGAGGGTGTCGAACACCGTGGTGGTGGAGGCGGCGGAGTCGATGTGCAGCCAGAAGCTGAAGTTGGCGCTGGTGCAGCCGGCCGGGATGGTGACGGTCTGGGCCAGGGTGTCGGTGTTGGTGGTGCCGTAGCCGTCGAGCCAGGCGTCGTAGCTGCCGCCGTGGGTGGGCTCGCTCGCGCTGTTGCTGATCGCCGAGGAGCCGCTGGTGTTGGTCTCCACCCAGGGCGAGGCCGTGCCGCTCTCGAAGCCGGGGTTGCCGAGCAGCTGGGTGGGCGTGCAGCCGCTGCCGCCGGCGCCGGCCACCGTCCAGGTGAAGCTCGCGCTGCCGGAGGGGCCGGTGGAGTCGGTGGCGGTGACGTTGACCGTGTAGCTGCCGGCCGTGGTCGGAGTGCCGCTGATCAGACCGGTCGAGGAGTTCAGGCTCAGCCCGGCGGGCAGGCCGGTGGCCGACCAGCTCAGGGTGCCCCCGGCCGAGTCGGTGGCGGCCAGCTGCAGGCTGGTGGCGGTGCCGACGGTGGCGGTGCGGTTGCCCGGCGCGGTGACGGAGACGCTGCCGCCGCCGGTCGCGCCGGAGCCGGTGGAGAGCCACTCGGTGGCGTTGAGGGCGAGCGCGGCGTTGGTGCCCGCCGGGTCGTCCCAGCCGTTGTAGAGGGTCTTGCCGGACTCGCCGGTGCCGTCGTCGACGGTGGAGCTGTCGCCCCAGATCGCCACCTTGCCCTTGCCGAAGGCGCTGGTCACGAAGAAGGCGTTGGTGTTGCCGCCGCTCGCGCCGGTGGAGAGGTAGACCAGGCCCTTGACCGCCGGGTTGTCGGCCGGGTTGAGGGTGAAGGTGGTGCCGTTGCGCAGGATGCTGCCGGTCACCGCGCCGAACGGGCCGTTCAACACCGGGTCGGTGGAGTTGCTGATGGCGCGCGGGTTGTCGGTGGTGATGTTCTTCAGGTCGACCGAGAAGCCGAACGGGTCGGTGTTGTTGACGCCGTTGCTGGTCATCAGGTCGTTGATGATCGCCGGCGAGTCCCAGCCGTCGTTGTTGCGGTCGCTCTGGGTGTGGTCGGAGATCAGGAAGAGGCCGCCGCCGTTCTGCACGAAGGTCATCACGGCGGTCTTCTCGGCGGCGGAGAGCCGGATGTTCGGCTCGGGCAGCACGAAGGTGTCGAAGTTGGAGAGGTCCAGCGGGTTGGCGCTGTTGCCGTAGGTGATGCTGTTGCCGCTGGGCAGCGTCTTGAGGCTGTAGCGGCCGGTCTTCTGCAGGGCGACGCCCCAGGCGGAGATCGCACCGGTCCAGGAGGTCTCGGAGCTCGGGTTGGCGTTCTGGGCGAGCGGGTCGGGCTGGCTGGTGGAGATGATCCAGTCGGCGTTCCCGGCGGTCTCGGCCTTGGTGGCGTCGAAGAGCACCCGGTGCTGCGTGGTCGCGGCGGCCTGCGCGCTCGGCGCGGCCTCCACCCGCAGGGGCGCGGCCAGGGCCGGCTGGCCCGCAGCCAGCAGGGTGACCGCGATCAGCGAGGCCGCGGCGAGCGCGGCCCGGCCCCGACGGCCGGTGCGCGGACGGACGGGGGACTCGGAGGGCGCGGGAGCCTTGCTGTTGATCATCCGTCAAACTCCTGTGGTGTGGGGAACCTGGGCCTACAGGCCGTCTGACAGCCCGTAGCTACGCGCGTAGGCGTACTGCCGTGAAGCAGCATGGGGGCACCCGGCGTCGTGTTCCCCCATGGTCGGGCAACGATTGCTTGAACGGAACACGTCGAACTGATTCCACCCGACGGGGGCCGAACCTCCCCTCGGCGCACACGGCGACCCGTCGAATATTTGCCTCCTCTTTGACGTCTCCTGGGCCGATCGACACCTAACGTTGTCGGCACGCGGTCAACGAGCCCGGCTCCGGTCGACTCTGACGGACCGTCCGGCCGACCCGCGCTCCCTCACCCCCACCTACGGAGTAGCCCATGTCAGCTGCACCCCGCCGCCGCACCCCCGCCCTCGCCGCCGCCCTGCTCGCGGTGCTCGCCTCCGCCGCCCCGGCCGTGGCCGCCGCCCCCGGCTCGCTCCAGGCCCCGATGATCCCGAACGGGGTCGCCCCGCACCTGGCCGGGACGCACGGCGCGGTACTGCACAGCACCAGCAGCAACTGGTCCGGCTACGCGGCGACCGGCGCCAGGTTCACCAGCGTGAGCGCCAGCTGGGTGCAGCCCGCCGCGACCTGCACCGGCACCTCCACCTGGTCGAGCTTCTGGATCGGCCTCGACGGCGACGGCAGCAACTCGGTGGAGCAGACCGGCTCCGAGGTGGACTGCTCCAGCGGCCAGCCGCAGTACTACGCCTGGTACGAGATGTACCCCGCCTACCCGGTGAACTACAGCAACACCGTCCGCCCCGGTGACCACTTCAACTCCACCATCACCACCAACGGCAGCGGCAGCTTCACCCTCACGCTGACCGACTCCACCCAGGGGTGGACCCGCACCGTCAACAAGTCGCTCAAGAACGCCGCCCTCGCCTCCGCCGAGATCATCGCCGAGGCCCCCTCCAGCTCGAGCGGCGTGCTCCCGCTCACCAACTTCGGCAAGGTCTCCTTCACCAACGCCACCGCCAACGGCCAGGCCATCGGCAACTTCAGCCCCGACGCCATCACCATGGCTTCCGGCTCCACCACCAAGGCGGCCACCTCCGGCCTCTCCGGCGGCAACGCCTTCTCGGTGACCTTCAAGCACAGCTGACGGTCCGTCCGGGTGACTCCCCGGCACGGGCAACGCCGCCGCAGCGGCCCCCGGCACCACCCTGGGGTGCATGACTGCGGCGGCACGGCGGGTGTTCCTCCGGGGTGCGGCGGCGGCCGGCGCCCTCGGCCTGACCGGCGCGGCCGGCTGCTCGGCCACCCGGTCGACGAGCGCGCCCTCATCCCCGCCTTCCCCCTCCTCCCCGGCCTCCGGAACCGCCTCGAGTACCCCTTCCGTCCCGGGGCCGCCCTCCGCTTCCGCTCCACCCTCCGCGAGCGGGCCCGCGCTGCCCGCCGCCGCCCCCTGGACCCCCGGGCCCGGCGAGTTGCAGCCGGACGTGAAGCTCCGGGCCGTCCAACTGGTCGAGGCCCTCGGCAGCTGGCCCGCCGGGACGGGCGGCGCCGCGCAGGCGGGCGCGGCCGTCAGCGCGCTCGGGCTGGACCCGGCGCTGGCCGGCCAGGCCGGTCCGCTCCGGCCCCCGGCCGAGGCCGCCGTGCTGCGGGTCCGCTACGCCCAGTACGGCGGGCTGCTCGCCGACAGCGCCAGCGTGCTGGTGATCTGCGAGCAGACCACCATGACCGCCGGCTCCCCGACCACCGTCTCCTCCGGCGGCACCACGGTGGACGTTCGGCTCAGCCGGGCCCGGCCGCGCTGGACGGTGACCGAGCTGCACCCCGGTCAACCCGGGCCGCCCGCAGCGCAGTTGACCGACGCCGCGCGGCGGGTGCTGACGGCGGGCGGGATCGAACTACCCCCGGGCGCCCGCGCGGACATCGCGAGCGGGGCCGTCCACGACAGCGTGCTCGACGCGATGCTCGCCCTCGCCCGCACGTACGCGTTCACGGTGAGCGTGGTCCGCTCGGGCCACCCGATCGACGTGTTCGGCACCGACCGGCCCAGCGACCACCCGCTGGGCCGCGCCTTCGACGTCTGGCGGATCGAGGGCCACCCGGTGGTCGACCCCGCCACCCCCACCGACCTGGTCGACGGCTTCATGCGGGCCGCCGCCCGCGCGGGCTCGTACAACGTCGGCGGCCCCCGTCAGCTCTCCGGCGGCGCCACCGCCAACCAGTTCTTCTCCGACGACACCCACCACGACCACGTGCACGTCGGCTTCCAGGCCTGATCAGCGGCCTGCTCACTGGCCTGATCACCGGCCTGCCCACGGACATCTGCTGATCTATCAGGCATCCCTCCCACCGGCCTTGCCGAGCCCGTGGACGCACACGTACTGTCTCGCCCCATGCGTGGGACGAACAGACGTACGGGGGGCCGTGGCTGATGCGCGGACTGTGGGGGCACCGCAACGCCAGGCTCTTCCTGGCCGGGCAGATCCTGTCGACCTTCGGGGATTCGGCGCTCTGGCTGGCGATGGGCATCTGGGTCAAGATGCTGACCGGCAGCGCCTCGGCGGCCGGGTTGGCCTTCTTCATGCTGACCCTCGGCACGCTGACCGGGCCGCTCGGCGGGGTGCTCGCCGACCGGCTGCGCCGGCGGCCGCTGCTGATCGCCGCCAACCTGGCCACCGCCGCGCTGGTGCTGCTCCTGCTGCTCGTGCACGACCGCGACCAGGTCTGGCTGGTCCACCTGGTGATGTTCGGCTACGGGGTCTCCGCCGGGGTGCTCGGCCCGGCCCAGGTGGCGCTCCAACAGAGCATGCTCCCGGAGGAGTTGTTCGCCGGGGCGAACAGCGCGCTGCAGACCGCCCAGTCCGGCATGCGGCTGGTCACCCCGCTGCTCGGCGCCGGTCTGCTCGCCACCCTCGGGGCCACCCCGGTGATCCTGGGGGACGTGCTGACCTTCCTGGTGGCCGTCGCCGCGCTGGCCGCCGTCCGGATCCGCGAGGACCGGCCGGTGCCGAGCGAGCGGCACTGGCTCGCCGAGGCCGCCGCCGGGGCCCGCCACATCGGCCGCACCCGCCCGCTGCGCCAACTCGCCCTGGCCGGCGCGCTCGCGGTCACGGCCTTCGGGCTCTGCGAGACCGTCTTCTTCGCCGTGGTGGCCAAGGGCCTGCACCGACCCGACACCTTCCTCGGCGTGCTGGTCTCGGTGCAGGGCGTGGGCGCGATCGCGGCCGGGCTGACGGCCGGTGCGCTGGTCCGCCGCTACGGCGAAGGCCGACTGGTGGCCCTCGGGTTGGCCTGCGGCACGCTCGCCTTCCTCCTCCTCACCCCCTCCTCCACCCCCGCCGTGCTGGCCGGTTCGGCCCTGCTCGGCGCCAGCATGCCCTGGCTCAACGTGGGCATCATGACCCTCTTCCAGCGCCGCACCCCAGCAGAGTTGATGGGACGCACCGACGCCGCCCTCGGCCTGCTGCTCTCCACCCCGCAGTCGGTGGCCGTCGCCCTCGGCGCCGCGCTGATCGCCGTCACCGACTACCGACTGCTACTGCTCCTCATGGCCGCCCTGATGGCACTGGCCGCCGTCTTCCTCCTCACCCGCCCCGAACACCGCCGCCCGGCCCCGCCCGAGCCGCCTACCGTGGCACCATGACGACTAGGCTGATCATCCTCAACGGCGGCTCCAGCTCCGGCAAGTCCAGCATCGCCCGGGCCCTCCAGACCCAACTCCCGCGCCCGTGGCTGACCTTCGGCGTCGACACCCTGATCGAGGCACTGCCGCCCACCGTCCGGGACGGCTCCGCCGGGCTGGAGATCGGCCCGGACGGCACGGTCGCCGTCGGCCCCACCTTCCGCGAACTGGAGGCGGCCTGGATCGCGGGCCTCGCCGCGATGGCCCGAGCCGGCGCCCGGATCGTGCTGGACGAGGTCTTCCTCGGCGGCCCGGCCTCCCGGCAGCGCTGGGAGCAGGCCCTGCGCGGCCTGCCGGTGCTCTGGGTCGGGGTGCGCTGCGCGGCCGCCACCGCCGCCGCCCGCGAGGCGGCCCGGGGCGACCGGTTCACGGGCATGGCCGCCGACCAGGCGGAGTCGGTGCACCGGGGGCTGGTCTACGACCTGGAGGTGGACACCACTCACCGCTCGGCGGCGGACTGCGCCCGCCTCATCGCCGCCCGGCTCGACTGCCCCCCGCCCACTGCCCCGCCGCCCGCTCCGTCCTGATCCTCCGGGAAAAGCCGTGGACAGCGCGGACGGCGAATCGCACCATGTGGCCCATGCTGAGTACGCTCCTCCCCTTCCTCGGCGCCTGTGCGCTGATCGCGGCCTCCCCCGGCCCCAGCACCATGCTCATCATCCGACAGTCGCTGCGCAGCAAGCGGGCCGGCTTCCTCACCGTGCTCGGCAACGAGACCGGGGTGTTCGTCTGGGGCGTGGTGGCCGCCTGCGGGCTGACGGCGCTGCTCACCGCCTCGCAGCTGGCCTACGACCTCATGCGGGTGGTCGGGGCCGTGACCCTGGTCTGGTTCGGCATCCGGACCCTGCTCGACTCCCGGCGCGGACACCCGGCCGAGGCCGACCCCGCCAGGGCAACGGCCGAGGCCGACCCCGCCGGGGCGACGGCCGAGCCGGAGCGCTCCGGCCTCGCCTCGTACCGATCGGGCCTGCTGCTCAACCTGGCCAACCCCAAGGCGGCCGTGTTCGCGATGTCCTTCCTCCCGCAGTTCGTGCCGCAGGGCGCCCCGGCGCTGCCGAGCATGATCGGGCTGGCCGCCGTCTGGGCGGTCTTCGAGATCGGCTGGTACGGGCTGTACGTGTGGTTCGTGGCCCGGCTGCGGGCGGTCGTCTCCCGGGTGGAGGTGCGGCGTCGGCTGGAGCAGGTCTCCGGTGGGGTGCTGCTCCTGCTCGGCATCCGGATGGCCGTCGAGGGCTGACCGGCCGCCCCGCCGCTCAGTGCGGGATGGTGTCGATCAGCTCCCGCGCCCCCTGCCGAAGCAGCGCGACAGCCACCGAGGTGCCCAGGGTGGCCGGGTCCAGCGGGCCCGCCCACTCGTGGGCGTCCAGCACGGTCTTGCCGTCCGGGGTGAACACCCGGGCCCGCAGCGAGAGCCGGCCGTCCCGCTCGGCGCGGGCGTAGCCGGCGATCGGCGAGTTGCAGTGGCCCTGGAGCACGTGCAGCAGCATCCGCTCGGCGGTGGTCTCCCGCCAGGCGTCGGAGTCGCCGAGGCCGGTGACGGCGGCGATGGTGGTGGTGTCCTCCTCGCGGCACTGGAGCGCGAGCACCCCGGCGCCGATCGGCGGGCACATCGTCTCCACCGAAAGCACCTCGGAGATCCGCTCGGTCTCGCCGATCCGCTGCAGCCCGGAGAGCGCGAGCAGCAGCGCGTCGGCCTCGCCGGCCGCCAGCTTCTCCAGCCGCCGGTTGGCGTTGCCGCGCATCGGCACGCAGTCCAGGTGCGGGTGCGAGACCGAGAGCTGGGCGATCCGGCGGACCGAGGAGGTGCCGATCCGGGTGCCGGCGGGCAGCTGGTCCAGCGTCAGCCCGGCGGGGTGCACCAGCGCGTCCCGCACGTCGTCGCGCTTGAGGAACGCGGCGAACACCGTGCCGGCCGGCAGCGGCCGGTCGGCGGGCACGTCCTTGACGCAGTGCACCGCCAGGTCGGCCTCGCCGGCCAGCAGCGCGGCGTCCACCTCCTTGGTGAACGCCCCCTTGCCGCCGAGCTTGGCCAGATCACCCATCCAGCGGTCGCCCGAGGTGGTGACGGGCACCACCTCGGTGCGGATCCCCGGGTGCAGCCGGGCCAGCTCCGCCCGGACCCGCTCCACCTGGGCCAGCGCCATCGGCGAGGACCGGGAGACGATCCGGATCAGCTCGGTGGGCGGCACGGCGCCGGTGTCGCCCTGGGCGGACGCGCCGGGTGCGGGGTGAGTGCTCGACTCGGTGGAGGGCATGGTCAAGACGATAGACCGTCAGCCGCCGTGATCTCCAACCGGTCTGCTTACTTTGCGAGTTCACCCTACCGGCGGCCCGCCCTGCGGGCTTCCGGCTCAGAGGCCGAGGGTGGCCAGCGCGGTCGTCCAGTCGGTGGCGATGGCGTCCTGCGCGTCGGCCAGCTGCACCTTGCCCGCACAGACGGCGTTCTTCAGCTTGGTCTCCACGCCGTCCTTCTGCGAGGAGGTCGCCGAGCCGGAGTGCGGCTCCGGCCACAGGTTGGCCGGGTCCTTCGGCGCGCCGCCGAGCTCCAGCGGGATGAAGTGGTCCTCTTCGTAGTCCGAGAGGTTGGTGTCGCTGTAGCCGTAGGCGGCTATGCCCTGCACCTTCAGCTTGTTGGTGTAGGTGGTCGACGGGCGCACGGTGGCCGTCCAGCCCGACACGCAGATGGTCGAGTAGATGGTGTCCTGGGTGACGCTCGGGTTGAGCGCACCGGGCGTACAGGACGGGTCGGGCAGCGGCAGGTAGTCCTGCGAGCAGGTCGCGAGCAGCGCGGGCGAGGCGGTGTGGGCGGTGACCCCGGCGGCGCTGTGCGCGGCCGTCACGGCGTGGGCCGTACCGGAGACGAAGCCGCCGGCGGCGAGGACGAGGGCGGTGGTCGACACGGCGAGGCGACGGTGCACGGATCTCATCGGGCACTCCAGGGAGAAGGCCCGGCGGGGTGAGGCCGGGCGGGTGCGTCCATGACAGCACCGGCTCGGAAGCGCCCAGAAGTACCGTGCGGTGAACATCTCGTGACGCGCGTAGACACATTCGTGACCTCCGCCGACGGCCGGGGCCGCCCCTGCCCCCGGACGGCCGTCCGCCAGAATGACCGTCATGAACGACCCCGCTCCGACCTCCGCCGGCAAGCCCGCACCCGGCGCCGGCACCACCGACTCCGCCGGCCTGCCTGCCTGGCGGCAGCAGACCGAGGGTGAGCAGCGCTGGGCCGCGATGGCCGCCGTACTCACGGCCGTGGCGCTCCAGCTCTTCCTCCCCGCCCGGCTCACCGTGCGGCCGCACTGGCTGCTGCCCGCGCTCGAACTCCTGCTGGTGGCCGCCCTCTTCGCCTTCCACCCGCACCGGCGCCTGGACCGCCGCTCCCGGCTGCTGCGCACCCTGAGCATCAGCCTGACCGCCGCCATCAGCCTGGCCAACGGGTGGTCGGCGGTGACGCTGGTGCGCGAACTGCTGCACTCCACCGGGGCGCCCAACGCCCTGGCGCTGCTCGGCACCGGCGGGGCGGTCTGGGCCACCAACGTGATCGCCTTCGCCCTCTGGTACTGGGAGTGGGACCGGGGCGGCCCGGCCGCCCGCGCGGCCGGCGAACACGCCTACCCCGACTTCCTCTTCCCGCAGATGCAGACCGACGGCATCGCGCCGCCCGACTGGGAGCCGGGCTTCCTCGACTACCTCTACGTCGCGTTCACCAACGCGACGGCCTTCTCACCCACCGACACCATGCCGCTCTCGGCCTGGGCCAAGCTGCTGATGATCCTCCAGTCGGCGGTCTCGCTGCTCACCGTCCTGCTGGTGGTGGCCCGCGCGGTCAACATCCTCCAGTAGGGACGGCGACCGGTCGGTGGTGCCTCGGACCGCCGACCGGCGCGCGATGGCGGACTCAGCCGATGGTGGCGGCGTAGGCGGTCTGGGCGGTGAACTTCCAGGACGGGCTGACGTTCCAGGGGTTGGGCATGCCCGCGTCGGTGGCGTAGGCGTAGCCCGCGCCGCGGTTGAAGGCGGTGGTGAGCGCGGTGTTCATCGCGGTGGAGTTCGGCACGCCGTAGACGAGGTGCCAGAAGGCGGTGCCGCTCGGGTCGAAGGAGGCGCCCGAGTAGTAGCCGGCGGTGGAGTTGAAGGTGTTGCCGCCGAGCCAGCCGGTGCCGGTGTAGTCGGCGTAGGTGCCCTCGTAGGTGACGAAGGTGTCGGCGGTGCGGTGGCCGGCCTCCAGGTAGCAGTCGGCGATCGCGGTGCCCGGGTTGTCGACGACGAGCTCGGCGGCGTTCGGGTCGATCGCGTTCATCGTGGTCTGCACGTACTGGCGCAGCGTGAGGTAGTAGTCCCGCAGGCTGTTGTTGGTGCCGCAGTCGCGGGCGACCACGTCGAAGAAGATGCCGTCCACGTGCAGACGCTTGTCGGCGGTCTTGAGGTAGTTGTCGATCGAGGCCTCGACGGCGGCCAGCGATCGGCCCCCGCCGTCGGTGTGGACATAGCCGATCACCTTGGTGTGGCCGCCGGCGGCCGGGGTGCCCTGGCGCACGGTGTCGGCCTGGGCCTGCCAGGAGGCGTCGAAGGCGGTGTCGCCGTTGCCGGGGTTGAGGATGGCGATCGAGGCGGCCGGGGTGGCCGCCGTCAGGTCGGTGAGCATCGGGTCGCCCGGCCAGACGTACGCGGGCACGCCGATCTCCAGGCCGCGCACCGAGGTGGTGGCCGAAGCGGTGCCGGCGGCGGCCGGTATCGCGAGCAGCGAGCTGAGCAGGATGGCCGTCAGGCCCTTCACCGCACTGCGCATGGGTCTTCTTCCTCCGTCATGTGCCGGTGGCAGGCGTGCCACCGTCCGCGAGGCTAACGCATCGTCAGGACAGGAGTTCGACCGGCCGGTGAAACGCAGACGAATCCTCGCTGCTCAAGCCCCCTCACCGCCGGGAGGGGGCACCGCGCCTACAGCCGGGAGGCGAGCACCACCGGCAGCACCACCTGGATCGCCAACGCCCCGGCCGCCGCGTACCGCCCGCGCCGCGCCCCGGTGGTCCGGCGGCCGGCCGCCCACGCTCCGGCGGCCAGGCCGAACAGCACCAGCGCGAGGAGCAGCGCCGTGTCCTCGACCGCGGCCCGCAGCTGCTCGGGCGGCAGTCCGCCGCCCCATCCCGTGTCCACCGCCAGGCGGTAGCCCCGCCAGACGAAGGTGCAGAGCCACCAGTCGAGCAGCAGCACCGCTCCCCCGTAGACCGCCGCCCCGAGCAGGTCCGCCGCTTCGGCCCCGCTCCCCCGTACCTCGGGCCGTTCCGTCACTGCCACCGCTGACCCCCGTCACCGTTGACCCCGGCTGACCCCCGTCACCGGGTCGCTCACCCCCATGGTGCCGGGGAACCCACCCCTCCGGGAGCCGCTCGCGCAGACCCGTTCCGATCGTTGCCGAGTTGACGCCGCCGGCGCCGGCCGCCGACGCACCGTCGGCCCCTCGGGGTTCAGACCAACCAGTGGTTGACGATCCCGCTGAACACGCCCGGCAGCCGGGCGGCGGCGGGCACCAGGTGCGGTGCGGTGAACGGGTGGCCGCGCAGGCCGAGCAGGGCGGCGGTGAGCAGCCGGTGACGGCGGGTGGCCCGGCGCCAGGCGCGTTCGTAGCCCGCCGGGCGGCCGGTGCGGACGGCCTCGACCAGGGCGGCGGCGCCGCTCAGCGCGAGCGAGATGCCCTCGCCGGTCAGCGCGTCCACGTACCCGGCCGCATCGCCGACCAGCAGCACCCGCCCGCTGACCCGGGCCCGGACTCGCTGCCGCAGCGGACCGGCCCCGCGCACCGGCGTCTGGGCCGGCCCGCTCAGCCGCTCGCGCAGCGCGGGGAAGGCGGCCAGCTGTTCCTCGAACGGGGCGCGGCGGCCGGTGAGCAGCGCGACGCCGATCAGGTCGGCGGCGAGCGGGGTGACGTAGGCCTCGGCCTGCGGCGACCAGTGCACCTCGACGCAGTCCGTCCACGGGGCGATCCGGTAGTGGCGGCGCAGGCCGTACCGGGGCGGGCCCGACTCGGGTGCGGCCAGGCCGAGTCGGCGCCGGATCGGCGAGTGCAGGCCGTCGGCGGCCGCGAGGTGGCGTGCGGTGAGCACGGCGCCTCCCGCGGTGGTGGCGGTCACCAGCCGGTCGTCCTGCCGGACCTCGCTCACCTTCGACTCCAGGACGGGCACGCCGAGTTCGCCGACCCGGGCGGCGAGCGCTCGGTGCAGCTCGGTGCGGCGGACGCCGAGGCCGGGCTCGGCGGTGAACCGCGCCTCGGCCTGGTGCCGCGGGTCGAGGTACCGGATCCCGCGCAGCGGCCGGCCGGGCAGGCTCAGCCCCAACTCGCCCAGCGCGCGCACCGCCCCGGGCATCAGCCCCTCCCCGCAGGCCTTGTCCACCGGCGTCGGCCTCGGCTCGGCCACCGCGACGCTCAGCCCGGCCCGCGCCCCGAACACGGCCGTGGCCAGCCCGGCCGGCCCGCCGCCGACCACCAGCAGGTCCCACGGCGCGCTCATGCCGCCACCGCCTGGCTCAGCGCGGCGTTCTCACAGCGCAGCCGCACCGCGAGCAGCGGGAGGTTGAGCAGGGTGAACACCGTCGCGGTGAGCCAGGCGGTGTGCACCAGCGGCAGGGCCACGCCCTCGGCCAGCACGGCGCAGTAGTTGGGGTGGGCCAGCAGCCGGTACGGGCCCGCGGCGACCAGCGGCAGGCCGGGCACCACGATCACCCGGGTGTTCCAGCGCGGCCCGAGGGTGCGGATGCACCACCAGCGCAGGCCCTGCGCCGCGAGGACCACGGCCAGCATGGGCCAGCCGAGCCACGGGATGAACGGCTTTGCCGTCAAGGGCGGTTCGAGCAGGCAGCCGACCAGTAGACCGGTGTGCAGCAGCACCATCACGGGGTAGTGGCCGGGCCCGTGCTCGACACCGCCCCTGGCTCGACTCCAGGCGGCGTTCCGACGGGCCACCACGAGCTCCACCAACCGTTCCACGGCGGTGAGCAGCACCAAGGCGAGATACGCTCCCATGGCGACTACCAACCCAGCAGGACGAGTTCGGAGCTGAAGCCCGGCCCGAGCGCGACCATCAGCCCGGCGCTCCCCGGCGGGGGCGGGCCCTGCGCGAGGGTGTCCCGCAGGATGTGCAGCACCGAGGCGGAGGACAGGTTCCCGACCTCGGCGAGCGAACGCCTCGAGGGCGCGAGGCAGTTGTCCGCCAGCCCGAGCCCCTCCGCCAGGGCGTCCAGCACCTTCGGGCCGCCCGGGTGGCAGATCCACGCGGCCAGCTCTCCGGGCTTGAGATCGTGCCCGGCGAGGAAGGACTCGATCTCCTCCACCACGTGCAGCCCGGCCAGCTCGGGGAGTTCGGCTCCCAGGACGATCCGGAAGCCGGTGTCCCCCACCTGCCAGCCGAGCGCCTGCTCCGTCCCGGGGTAGAGCCGACTCCTGGCCGCCACCACCCTCGTTCCACCGCCCCCGACTTGACCGCCGACCGCCATGCCCGAGCCGACCGCCACTCGGTCGCCGACCGCGACCAGCGCGGCCGCGCCGTCCCCGAACAGCGCACTCGCGATCAGGCCCGCCGGGCTGGTGTCGCCGCGTTGGAGGGTGAGCGAGCAGAGCTCGACGCTGAGCAGCACGGCCGTCTGCTCGGGGTGCCCGCTGAGGTGCTCGTGCAGCGCGGCCAGCCCAGCCGCGCCACCCGCGCAGCCGAGGCCGAACAGCGGCAGCCGCCGCACGTCCGGGCGCAGGCCGATCCGGGCGGCCAGCCGGGCCTCCAGCGAGGGGGCGGCGATCCCGGTCACCGAGGTGGAGACCACCAGGTCGACCTGTTCGGCCGCGACGCCGGCCGCCGCCAGCGCCCCGGTCAACGCCTTCTCGGCCAACTCCGACCCGTGCTCCAGGTACAGGTCGTTGGCCTGCCCGAAGCCCCGCACCCGCGCGTACTCCTCGATCGGCAGCACCAGGTGCCGGGCCTCGACCCCGGCCGCCGCGTGCAGCCGCGCCAGCAGCGCCCGCTCCGCGCCGGTCCCTCCTCTGCTCCGGCTCCCGCTCCCGTTCTCCGGGAGGCAGAGCCCGGCGAGTGCCCGGGTGAGTTCGCGCTGCTCGTAGCGGTGCGGCGGCAACACTCCGTGGACGGCGGCGATTCGCGTCATTCGTCCAGAATAGGCACAGTCTGAGCCACCATCGGGTTATGGTGACTCCCCGGCATTTCGCCCCCACCACCGCACCCGCGCCCACCCCGGCGCGCAGCTTCCTCGGTCTGCTCGCCGCCGCCCACCCCGCCCCGGCGGCGGCCGTCACGGTGGTGGCCACGGCCCTGGCGGCGGGCGCCGGCCGCGGCCCGGGCAGCTCGGCGCTGGTCGGCCTCGCGGTGCTGGCCGGGCAGCTCTCGGTGGGCTGGTGCAACGACCGGGCCGACCTCGGCCGCGACCTGGCCACCGGACGCACCGACAAACCCCTGGTCACCGGCGCGGCCCGCCCCGAACTCGTCACGCTGGCGGCGGGCGGCGCCCTGGCGGCCTGCCTACCGCTCTCCCTGGCCGCCTCCGGGCTCGCCGCAGGCGCGGCCCACCTGCTGGGCGTAGCGGCCGCCTGGGCCTACAACCTCGGCCTCAAGCGCACCCTCTGGTCCTGGCTCCCCTACGCCCTCGCCTTCGGCCTGCTCCCCGTCTTCGCCCTCGGCGGCCCCACCCCGGCCCGGGCCATCGCGGCGGGCGCCCTCCTCGGCATCGGCGCCCACGCGGCCAACGTCCTCCCGGACATCGCCGACGACCTGCGCACCGGCATCCGCGGCCTCCCCCAACGCCTCGGCCCGGCCCTCACCCGCCTCCTCGCCGCCACCACCCTCTTCACCGCCTCGGCCGTCCTCCTCCTCACCCCCACCAGCACCCTCCCCCCGGCCACCCTCCTCGCCCCCGCCGCCCTGGCCACCACCACCGCCCTCCCCCTCCCGGGCCGCCGCCCCTTCACCGCAGCCCTGGCCCTAGCCCTCCTGGACGTAGCCCTGCTCCTCCTCAACGGCACCGCCCTCCGGGGCACCGCCTAGCCCGCCGAGAGGAGTTGACAGTGCGGCGAGTCACCCCGGACGGGGCACCCGCACGGCCCCCGCCGCCGGCCGGAGAGCTGCGGCTGCCCCGACCCGAGCCGGCCCCACACCCCGTCGCCCTGATGGCGGGACCAGCGGAGCCCGTTCCTCCCACCCCGGCGCTAGCGAACCCTCGGCAGACCGAAGCCCGACATCTGCCGCCTCGTACAGCGCGAGGACCTCCGCCGGGTCGAACTCCGTCTCCTCCGCGATGACCACGCCGAGCCCGCCCTCTCTGTACCGTGCCCTGCCCGGGCAGCCTAACCCGGGGCGGGGGCGGGGCTGCCCCAGCAGGAGAGGCCGGCCTCGGCGACCAGGAGGGTGGAGTAGTCCTCGCGGCGGATCCGGCGGTCGATGTAGAGCAGGCCGTTGGCGACGGGGGTGAGCGGGAGGGCCACGGCGAGGCCGAGCACCAGGCCGACGCCGGTGACGATGCCGCCGAGGGCGAGGCTCAGTGCGCTGACCCGACCGGCCGCGAGCACCACGGTGCCGCAGACCGCGAAGGGCAGCACCAGCACCTGCGTCGCGGTGGAGGCGACCATCCCGACCACGTACGGCACGCCCAGGCTCCGCCACCACGCGCCCTTGTTGAGGCACCAGGCCCGCCGGACGGCGTGCGTGGCGGAGAGGTTCTCCAGCACCACCACCGGCACCAGCAGGGCGAGCCGCACCTGCACGTACCCCGCCACGGCGAACCCGGGCACCACCAGTGCGAGCCCGAACTCCGCGAACCGGCCGTCCCCGGCCAGCAACCCGAGCAGGCCGGCAGGCAGGGCGGAGAGCGCCAGCACCACCAGACTGGCCAGCCCCGCGAGGAGTTGGGCGAGGACCACCCGACCGAGGAACGGCCTGGCCTCCTGCCATACCTGATGGGCCGTCACCTCTTGTCCGATCACCGCGTACCGCACCACGGTGGTGGCCGTGCTGTAGGAGACGGCGTACAGCACGGCCAGGCAGACCAGCGAGACCGCCAGGGCGACCAGAGCCGGGGTGGCCAGCCCGGCCGTCTCCCCGTCGGTGAGCCACGTGAGTCGGGGCAGCCGGGTGAGTGACCGGCCCGCCACGCCGCCCTCGCTGTCCCGCAGTGCGAAGGCCACTGCGCCGAAGGCCAGGCCGAGCAGGCCGACCGCTCCCCCGGCGGCGGCCAGCACGGGCAGGTAGACGGCCTTCGTGCAGCGGCCGAGCGTGGTGAAGACCCCGCCGATGATGTCGCCGACGCCGAGCGGGCGCAGCGGGATCACCCCCGGCCGGATCTCGGGCAGGCGGTGGAGCGCCGGCGCCCACCCCGTCCCGGTCAGTTGCCATCCCCCGTCGGTGTTCATCGACCGCCTTCCGCTCACGCTCCGCACCGGAGCCCCCAGAGCGTACGTGAGGCACGGCGACCACCCGACGGAGGACGGGCGTCTTGACCGGTTTACGCCAACACCGGCCTGGGCAGCGGCCGTCGGAGACCTGAAGCGGTCACCGGACGGCCGCGCGGCGCCCCTCCGGAGCCGTCGTTCAGAGCCCCATCGCGGCCAGCACCTCCCCGGCCGCCCGGGCACCCTCGGTCGCGCCGCCGTTCATGTAGCCCTGGAAGTCGTACGAGGTGTGCTCGCCCGCGAAGTGCAGATTGCCCTGCGCGGTGCCCTCGTAGCCCGCGTAGGTGGTCAGGTAGCCCACCGGCCAGTAGGAGTAGGCGCCGTAGGAGTACGGGTTGAGGTGCCAGGCCGAGAGGGTGGCCCGGCCGTTCCACACCGCGCTGGTGCCGGGCCAGACCTGGTCGATCTGGGCCTGGTAGGTGGCGGCCAGGGTGCGGGTGTACGGGGTGCTCGCGTCGGTGAAGGCGCGCGGCGGCTGGAGGCCGCCGGCCAGCGAGCCGCCGCCGTACTGGATCAGGATGCCGCCGGTGCCGGCCTGGCCCCGGGTGGCGTCCCAGGCCTGCTGGAACGGCAGGTCGGCGAAGCACTCGCTGTTGGAGACGCCGGGCCAGGGGCCGGTGCCCTGCCAAGGGCGCCTGGTGAACTGCATGTTGAGCTTGGTGCAGTACCCCATGGTCATGTGGGCGAGCACTCCGCGCATCCGGGCGTCCAGCCCGGCTCCACTCAGGTCGATGTGCTTCTGCAGGATCGGCAGCGGCACGGCGAGGATGGTGTGGTCGGCGGTGACGGTCTTGGTGCCGCCGCCGTCCAGGTCGAAGCTCAGGGTCTGGGTGCCGTCGGCGTTGCGGGTCACGGCGGTCAGCGTGTGGCCCTGCCGGACGGTACCTGCCGGGAGCGCTCCGGCTATGGCGTAGGGGAGTTGGTCGTTGCCGCCGACGATGTGGTACCGCTCGTCGGAGGATCCCCAGATGCTGAAGCTGCCGGGGTTGGACTGGGCGGAGAGCATCTGGATCAGCGCGAAGGAGGACTGCGCGGTGGTGTCGGCGCCGTACTCGACGTTGTAGGCCACGTCGAGGAAGGAGCCGAGACGGCTCGAAACCCCGCCGGGCACCCTGGAGTTGATCCAGTCCCGGATCGAGAGCTGGTCGAGCGTGACGGCCCCGGCGGTGTGGTTGTCCCAGGTCGGCGAGGAGCCGCCGTTCCGGGCATCAGTCTTGAGCACCTGCCAGATGGCCTTGAAGTCGTCGTCGGCCTGGGCGTGCGGGTAGTAGTCGCCCTGGAAGCGCAGGATCTGGTCGGAGCCGGCGGGCGCCGGGGAGAGCACGTCCACCGTCCGGAGGCCGAAGCGCTGGCAGAGCTGGAGGATCGCGTGGTGGCCGGTGTCGATCAACTCTCCGCCGTACTCGGAGACTTGTCCCTGGTCCCAGAGGCCCGGGTTGAGCGGGCCGCCGCCGGAGTACATCCGGCCGCCGAGGCGGGTGGGGTTGGCCTCGTAGACGGTGGAGCTCACCCCCTTGTCGGCCAGGGTCAGCGCGGCGTTCAGGCCGGAGATGCCACCGCCGATGATGGCCACCCGAGGGGTGGGCCCCCCGTGGTGGTACATGGTGTCGGCGGCCCGGGCCCGGGGCGCCCGGGCCACGGCGGTCAGGCCGATGCCGAGGGCCGCGGCCCGGGTGAGCAGCGCGCGGCGGGACGGGCCGTCCGGTTCGGCGCGGGCCTCGTCGCGCAGGCCTCGGTACTCCTCGACGGGCAGCGCGAGGCGTTCGGCGGTCGCCCGGTCGGTGAGGTACCGCTGCAGGTGACGGGCGAGCGGAGAGCGAGCCATGTGGGGGTAGGTCCTCTCGATCGGTGGGGGCGGAGCGGGGTCAGACGGTGATGCGGTCCTGGGTGTCCTCGTGCTCCTCGGCGTCCTCGCGCTCCTGGGCGTCCTCGACCACCAGGCGGCCCATGACCTCGTACTTCTCCGGGTGGCGGGCCCGCATCCACAGGGCCAGCGCGATGCCCCCGGCGAAGACCAGGCCGACGATCCACGGGATCAGCTTGAAGAAGAAGATCTTCGAGGCGGCGCCCGCGGCGGTGTCCATGTTGACCACCAGCAGCACGATCGCGGCCAGCATGCCGAGCCCGCCGAGCAGCGGGGCGGTGAAGGTGCGGAACCAGTGCCGGGATTCGGGGTGGTGACGGCGGAAGTAGACGATCACGGCGAAGGAGCAGAGCGTCTGCACCACCAGCAGCGCCAGCGTGCCGAGGATCGCGGTGAGCGTGTAGAGGCTGACGTACGGGTCCTGGCCGGCCGCCCAGAAGCCGCCCACGATGACCAGGGCGATCGCCGTCTGGGTGAACGAGGCCAGGTGCGGCGAACCGTGCTTGGGGTGGGTGCGGCCGAGCGCCGGGTGCAGGAAGCCCTCCCGGCCGATCGCGTAGAGGTACCGGGCGGCGCACTGGTGGAAGGCCAGGCCGCAGGCGAAGGCGCTGGTGCACATCAGCCACTGGAAGGCCTCCACGGCCCAGTGCCCGAGGTAGGTCTGCGCGGGGGCGAGGAAGAGGTCCAGCGGGTTGGTGCCGCCCGCGATGGTGAGCGACTGGGTCGGGCCGTTGGCGGAGAGCACCATCCAGGTGACGAAGGTGTAGAGCACGCCGAGGATCAGCACGGCGGCCAGCGTGGCGCGCGGGATGATCCGCTTCGGGTCACGCGACTCCTCGCCGTACATCGCGGTGGACTCGAAGCCGATCCAGGACCAGAAGCAGAAGAACAGACCCACCCCGGCGTTGACGCCCGCGAAGGCCCCGGTCGGGTTGAGCGTGCCCGGGTGCAGGCCGCCGGGGCCGCCGCCGTGCGCCAGCACCGAGCCGGCCAGCAGCACCAGCATCAGCACCTCGCCGACCAGGAAGGCGCCCAGCACCTTGGAGGCCACCTCCAGGTCGAAGTACGAGAGCACTGCGGTGATCGCCAGCATCGCCAGCGCGAACACCTGCCAGGCCCAGTGCACGCCGAACTGGGCGGCGAAGGCCTGCTGGGCGAAGTAGGCGAAGATGCCGACGATCGAGGCCTCGAACACCACGTAGGCGAGCACCGCGAGCAGCCCGGAGGCCATTCCGGCCACCCGGCCGAGGCCGTGCGAGACGAACCCGTAGAACGCTCCGGCAGTGGTGATGTGCCGGGCCATCGAGACGTACCCGATGGTGAAGACGGTGAGCACCAGGGTCACGAAGAGGAACCCGGCGGGCGCGTGCACGCCGTTGCCGCCGCCGACGATCACCGGCAGGTTGCCGGTCATCGCGGTGATCGGGGCGGCGGTGGCCAGCGCCATGAAGACCACCCCGGCCAGACCGACCGAATTCGCCTTCAGGCGTTGGACCTCGGGCGGGGCGGCGGTGGCGGAGGTGTCCGCGACGGAGGGCGGCGGGACGGGCATGGATTCGCTCCCTGAGCACTGGGCTGCCTGATCGGGCTCCGCCGAAGCAGAGTTGGCCCAGTGTGGGGTGCGTCACGCCGCCGGGGGCAGGCGCATGCTGTAGCGCGGGCTGTTAAAGGATTGACGCCCTGTCGCCCGTTCGGGTGCAGGTCGTGACCGATCTGCCGCGCTATGCGGGGAGTTGACCCATCCCCACGGCCGCCGCCACCGTCGCCTCGGCCTCGGCGGCCGCCCGCTCCACGGCCCGCCGGTCGGCCTCCAGGGAGGCTGCCAACCGGTCGAGCAGCAACTGGAAGCGCTGGGTGTCGGCGTGGTCGAGGTACTGGGCGGCGTAGGGCTGCGACATGACTGGGCGTCTGCTTTCGGGGCTGGCCGGGAGCGAGGGTGGCCGGGTGGTGGTCGACGGACGACGCTCGACGAGGACAGCGCCATCCTTCCCAGCCCGGCTCAACACTCGATAAACGCAGCCCCTGCCCCTCACGTCACGCCCTCACCCGCTCCGGTCAGGGCGTGCGACCCCGACCTCGGGTGACGGCCCGCTCCGGCTCAGGCCCGGCCGAGCGCCCGGTCGACCGTGATCTCGATGACCACCCGGTTGGGGTTCACCCGGGGCTCCTTGTACCGCTCGGCGTACCGCCGCTCGCCCTCGGCCACCGACTCCGCGTCGGCCCGCACCCGCGCCACTCCCTCCAGCGTGGACCAACGGGCCCGGTCCACCTGACAGAGCGCCACCCGCACGCCGGCCTCCCCGGCCGCCAGCACGTTCCGCACCTTCCGGCTCGCGGCGTCGCTGATCACCCGAGCCGTCCGGGTCTGCGGGTCGTAGGTCGCCCCGACCGGCACCACGTGCGGCGAACCGTCCGGGCGCAGCGTGGTGAGGGTGCAGAGGTGGCGCTCGCGCCAGAATTCCAGGTATCCGGCGTCGAGCGCGGAGAGGTCGTGGGCCATACCCGCATGCTATGCGCAACGCCCTTCGGCTATCGTCCGGTGGATCCGTCGTCAGCCCGAAGTTCCGCGGAGGTGAGCGTGGCAGGGGATCCACTACCCGTAGGGGCGGGCCGCGCCGGGGATCCACTCCTCGAGGCGGTGCGCCGTGGCGACGAGGGCGCGGTGCGGATCCTGCTGGAGGACGGTGCGGATCCGGAGACGTTCGACGAGCACGGCCTCCCCGTCCTCTGCCTGGCGGTCGCCGCGTTCGACGCCTCGGTGGCCGGCCACCTGGTGACCGGCGGTGCCGACGCGTCCCGTCGCCTCCCTGACGGGACCACACCGCTGCTCCGGGCCGTCGACAGCGGCTCGGTCGGCCTCGTCCGCGCGCTCCTCGACGAGCCCCCGTCGCTCCACGGCTCCGCCCGCGCGGAACTGCTCGCCCGCGCTCGCCAGTGGCACGAGACCGGTGCGGTGGCCATGCTGCGGCAGTCGACCGGCAGTGTGGAGCCCGTCGCACCGGTCCGCGTCCGGGATCCACTCTGGTTCACCGACTACCACGAGCTCCGCCTCGGCGGGTTGACCGTCCGGGACGGCCACACCGGTGTCCTCGCCCTCCTGGAGCGGAGCTTCGGACTGTGCCCGACCGTCACCGAGTTGGCCGACCGGGCCGGCGCCCTGGAGCATCCCGACCACGAGCACGCCTCCTGGTCGGAGCTGGTCGAGACCCTGGCCGCCCGGCATGACGAGGAGACCTGGGCGGGCGCGGCGGCCCTGCGCGCTCACCCGGACCCGGTGCACCGCCGGTTCGGGGTGGAGGTCCTGGTCTCCCTCAACCTCGCGGACCTCATCGCCGACCTCCCCACCCCATTCGAGCGCCCCACCCGAGAGCTCCTGCTCGACTGGGCGGCTGCGGGTGACCGGCCGGAGGTGCTCGCCGAACTCCTGGCCGGCCTGTCGCACCACGAGGACCCGAGGATCGAGCCCCTCGGCCTCTCCTACCTCTCGCATCCGTCCCCGTCGGTGCGGGCCCGGGTACCGTCGGCGCTGGACTGCACCGCTCCGGACCACCCGGCCCGGCGGACCTTCACCCCCGCCGGACTGGCGGCCCTGCTCACCTTGGCCCAGGACGCCGATGCCGAGGTCCGCGCCGTCGCCGGCTACCAGCTGGCCGAGAGCGCGCACCAGGAGCCCGCGGTGGCCGACGCCCTGGCCGCCCTGCTGGACGACGCCCGGCAGGTGACCCGGATCTGGGCGGTCTCCGGCTTGGCCCAACGGGACGATCCCCGCTGCCTCGCCGGCGCCACCCGGATCGGCCCGATCGCGGACCGCCAGGCCTGGTCCTGGATCCTCGATGCCCCGGCACGCTACGAGGAGCGGCGCCGGCGCCGAGGAGGCCCGACCGGCTCACCGCCAGGCCGAACCCGCTCCGGAGCGCACCGCTGATGAGTGAGCGAAGCCCGGTCGGCGACCGGCGAGACCCGCTCGGCGGCCGCAGGAGCAGCCGGGCGGGCGGTCGGAGCGGCGACCGGAACGACCGCCGGACGCACCGCCGACCCGGCACTCGTTCGGACGCGAGCACGGGGGTACTACGCTGTGGCCCGTCGACGGCGACCGGAGGGAGGCCCGGGTGGCGGAGAGCGTACGCGGGTACCCGGTACCGGGGTTCGGCGTCTGGCCGCCGGAGCGCGGAGCGCGACGGGAGGGCAAGCTGCTGCGGCTCAAGGTGCCCCGGGCGGCGCACGCCGAGTTCGAGCCGCCCACCGATCGGCCGAGCGTGGTGGCCGCCGTGGAAGCCGCGAACACCGGGCGGCTGCCCGAGCTGGTGCCGATCCGGGTGGGACGAATGGCCGCCTCGCCGTTCGCCTTCCTGCGCGGCTCGGCCGGTCTGATGGCCTGCGATCTCGCCGCCACCCCGACCACCGGGCTCACCACTCAGCTGTGCGGCGACGCCCACGCGGCCAACTTCGGGCTCTACGGCGACTCCCGCGGCCGGCTCGCGATCGACATCAACGACTTCGACGAGACGGTGACCGGGCCCTGGGAGTGGGACCTGAAGCGGCTGGCCGCGAGCCTGGTCCTGGCCGGCCGCCAGGCCGGGGCCGACGAGGCGAGCTGCCGCCGGGCCGCGGCCGACGCCGCGGCCGCGTACCGCCGCACCGTCCGTCTGCTGGCCCGGATGCCTGCCCAGGACGCCTGGCACGCCACCCCGGACGGCGACCTGGTGGCCTTCGCCGACGCCCACGAGCTCACCGAGGTGCTCCGCCCGGTGGCGGCCAAGGCCCTGCACAACACCAGCGCGAAGTTCGCCGCCAAGTCCACCGTCCGGACCGAGGACGGCCGTTGGCGCTTCACCGCCTCGCCACCGGTGCTCCGCGAGGTGACGGACGGGCAGGCCACGGCGGTGGCCGCCGCACTGGCCGGCTACCGGGACACCGTGCCGGAGGACCTGCACCCGCTCCTCGCCCGCTACCACGTGCAGGACGTGGCCTTCCGGGTGGTCGGCACCGGCAGCGTCGGCACCCGTAGCTACGTCGTGCTGCTGCTCGACCGCCGGGACGAGCCCCTGGTGCTCCAGGTCAAGGAGGCCCGCCCCTCCGTGCTCCTCCCGCACCTGGCCAGGGCCGGCTACCCGCTGCACGCCCCGGTCGCCCACGAGGGGCGCCGGGTGGTGCTCGGCCAGCAGCGGATGCAGGTGGTCAGTGACCCGCTGATGGGCTGGACCACGGTGGACGGACTCCCCTACCAGGTCCGGCAGTTCCGCAACCGTAAGGGCAGCGTCGACCCGGCCGCCCTGCTCCCCGGCCAGCTCGACGACTACGGCCGGCTGACCGGCGCGCTGCTCGCCAGGGCCCACACCCACACCGCCGACGCCGCCGTGCTGGCCGGCTACTGCGGCCGGGGCGAGGCGCTGGACGAGGCGGTCGCGGCCTTCGCCGTGGCCTACGCGGACCGCACCGAAGCCGACCACGCCGAGCTGCTCGCGGCGATCCGCTCCGGCCGGCTCGCTGCCGAGACCGGGGTCTGAGCTCCCCGGTGTGGCCGCGGCCTGGTCCGGCTGCGGCCGCACCGCTGCGACGGATGTTCGGACGCCTCCCCAACGGGGCGCCAACTGGCCTGAAAGGGATCAGTGTTGGCCGGTTCGCGCCCTACCTGCGGACGGCGGCCGGGCCTACGGTCGGGATTACCGGGCCTTGCCGTCGCAGGGCGCGTCCGGCCGACCACGAGGAGTCGCAGAATGACCGTCGAGCAGAGCCAGGCACCAGCCGGCGGCCCGCTCATCCCGCTGCACTGCCTGCGCCACGCCGAACCCGGGCCGCCCCGGCTCGCGGCGCTCCCCACCGGCACCCCGGTCTGGGTGGTCACCCGGCACGCCGACGTCCGGCAGGCCCTCACCGACCCCCGGCTCGACCGGGCCTCCCTCTACGCTCCGGGCGCCCCGCCCGTGACCGTCATCCCGAACATCCTGGACGCCCCCGACACCCTGCTCAACATCGACGGGCCCGAGCACCAGGCCCTGCGCCGCACCGTCCAACGCGCCTTCACCCCGCGTGCCATCGAACGCTGGCGCCCCTGGGTCGCCTCCGTGGTGGAGGACCTGATCGACGGCCTCGCCGCCTCCGGCTCCCCCGCCGACGTGGTCGCCGCCTTCAGCCGGCCGCTCCCGGTCCAGGTGATCTGCCGCCTGATGGGCCTCGACCACAACGAGCTCACCAAGCTGGCCGACTGGAGCGAGCACGCGCTCTCCGCCACCGCCTACACGGCGGAGGAGATCCAGCAGGCCATGCAGGAGTTCGGCGCCTTCGGCTACCAACTCGTGCTCGAGCGCCGCAAGAACCCCGGCGACGACCTCGTCTCCAGCCTGGTGCTCGCCGCCGACGAGACCGGCGGCGCCTCCGAGATCCAACTCACCATGCTGGTGATCGGCCTCGTGCTCGCCGGACACGAGACCACCATGACCACCCTCGGCAACGCCATCGTCTACCTCCTGGACGAGGACCGCGAGGCCTGGGCCCGGATCGGTGCCGACCAGGAGGCCGCCGTCCAGGCCACCGAGCAGGCCCTGCGCACCATCCCGCTCGGCGACAACCTCACCGGCCCGGGCCTGCTGCGCCGCGCCAACGCCGACCTCGAGATCGGCGGGGTCACCATCCCGGCCGGCAGCATCGTCGCCGCCGACGCGGGCACCGCCAACCACGACCCGGAGGTCTACCCGCCGGGCATCGACCTCTTCGCCCCGCTCGGCACCCCCAGCCTCACCTTCGGTGCCGGCCCGCACCACTGCCTGGGCGCCTGGCTGGCCCGGATGGAGCTCGAGCTCGGCCTGCACGGCCTGGCCCGCCGCTTCCCCGAACTCCGCCTCACCGAGCCCACCACCGACATCTCCTGGCGCACCGGCCTGATGACCCGCAGCCCGCTCTCCCTGCAGGTCGCCTGGTGAACGAGGACCTCACCATCCGCGTCGACCAGACCCGCTGCGTCGGCACCGGCCAGTGCGCCCGCACCGCCCCCGACGCCCTGACCCTCGGCCGCAACGGCCGCGCCCAACCCCGCGACCAGCACTCCACCGACCTCGACACCCTCACCGAAGCCGCCGACTTCTGCCCCGTCGAGGCCATCACCATCCACCTCGCCTCCACCGGCGAACAAGTCGCCCCGCTCTGACCTCTCTTCAGTTTTCAAAGAGCGGCCTTCAGCAGCACCCCGTCGTCAGTGCCCGCGCCCCCGACGTCCCGTCGGGGGCGCGGGCAACTGTGCGAAACCGGAGGACGCACAGCCGGTGCCCGCCACGGTGAGCCGGCCGAACAGGCCAACCCGCCCGCCTTCTTCGACCTCCACCTCCGCAGTCTCGACCCGAAACGCAGTGAGCCGGCTGCACCGTCACCTCGCGACAGCACAACCGGCTCACCCTCCGGCAAGCCCCCGCCCCCGCTACCCCTTCACGGCCACACTCACGTAGTCCACCTTCATCGCATGCCCCGGCTCGGTCGCGGCCGTCAGCCGCGACCCGAAGGCATCCGGCAGCCCACCGCCCATCGCGAGGTTGAGGAGCAGGAAATGGCCCTTGTGCAATGCCTGGTCCCAGACCGCCGGATCGATCCCGGCCGCGCCGACGTGGTGGTACTCACGCCCGTCCAGGTACCACCGCACCTGCTCCGGGCTGCGCGAGCGGTCCACCTCCACGGCGTACGTGTGGAAGCCGGCACCGCACGCGCCGCACGGCACCTCGCCCGACCCGAGCCCCTTCGGCTCCTGGCACGGGCCGCCCGTGGCACTGCCGCAGTGCAGCGTCCCGAACACCGAGCCCTTCCCGCCGACCGCCTCCATCGCGTCGATCTCCCCGATGCCCGGCCAGCCCGAGTACCCCTGCCGCAGGCCGCCGCCCAGCGTCCAGAAGGCCGGCCAGTACCCACCGGCCTTGGCTCCGCTCACCTCGGGCAGCGCGATCGAGGCCTCGATCCGCAGCACCCCGCCCGCCGGTGCGGCGAAGTCGGCCCGACGGCTCTCGATCCGCCCCGAGCTCCACTTCCCGTCCGCCAGCGTGGGCACCAGCTCCAGCACCCCACGACCGTCCAGCCGCACGTTCTCCGGCGAATCCGTCATCGTCTCGACCTCTCCGGTCCCCCACTGGGCGGCCGGGCAGCCCGGGTAGCAAGTGCCGAGGTCGTACTGCCAGTTGACGCTGGACGGCCGGCTGCCCGCCGGCCCGTCGAAGTCGTCCCGCAGCAGCGTGGTCCATCCGCCACCCAGCAGGCCGGCCGTGCCCAGCAGCCGCTCGAGCCGGGGCGTGAGCACCACCACGGCCGTATTGGTCAGGTGAGCGTCGTCCCGGTAGAGCAGGATGCGCTCCAGCACCGAGGGGCAGCTGCGCCCGGAGCCCGGGCAGAGCACGGAGTTGACCTCCACCGCCGTCACCCCGGGCTCGCGCCCGGCGGCGGCCGACTCGGCGAGCGGGTCCGGCCACTGCGCGGCGCTGCGCGAGAAGTCGCAGGCGCCCAGGTCCTCGGCGTGGCCCGACACGCAGGCGGGCACGTCCAGGCCGGGGATCGGCGTGTCCTTGAGGTAGACGATCGGCGCGCCGATCTTCCGTAGCGGAGTGAGCGTCTTCTGCCAGGCCTGCTCCAGCACCGCGCGGTCGTCGGTGTACCGGTTCAGCGAGGCGATCACGATCAGTCTGGGTTTGGCCTCCCCGGCGAGCCGGGCCAGGCTGTCCGCCCGCCAGGTGTCGCACTCGTGGTAGGTACGTCCCAACTGTGGGTTGGTGACGGTCAGTTCGGCCAACGGGCAGCCCTGCTTGACCAACTCCTCCACCCCCCAGTGCCGGGCCGCGGCGATCGCCAGCACGGCCGAGTACCACTGCCCGGCGTGCGAATCTCCGAGCAGGACGATCCGGTCCGATCCACCGCCGGGGCCGGTGAGGCAGGCCGGGCTGGTCACCGCCGTGGGCGCCACCTCGCAGACCCCGTCCGGCGGGAAGTCCTGCCGGGCCTGCACCGGACCGGGCACCACCGGCCCGCTCGCGAGGCCCGCCCCGCTCCCGCTGCCACCGGCAGCACCGGCCCGCACCAGCAGCGAGGTGCCGTCGGGCGAGCCGGGCGGCAGCCCGGCCAGGTCGACCGGCGCAGCGGGCCCGAGCAGCCGCAACGTACCGGTGCCGACCACCAGCGCGAGCACCAGCGGCACCACCACCGCACCGAGCCCCAAGGAGAGCCCACGGCGCGGGAGTTCGGCCACCACGGGGTTGCTGCGCAGTGGCCGCTCGACCCACCGCATGGCGGCGTACGCGGGCAGCGCGGCGGCGGCCGTCAGGGCCGCCTTCGCCGGCCAGCCCAGGGTGCCCAGCCGGGCCTCCGCGAAGACCAGCACCGGCCAGTGCCAGAGGTACAGGTTGTAGGAGAGCCGTCCGATCGCCCGGGCCGGCCGCAGTCCGAGCAACCGCTCGGCGCCGTAGGAGACTTCACCGTCACCGCGCAGCCCCGGGGTCCCCGCCAGGATCACCGCGGCGGTGCCGAGGGTCGGCACCAGCGCGGCCCAGCCGGGGTAGGGAGTGCGCGCGTCGTAGCTGAGGACCGACCAGCCGATCGCGGCCAGCCCGAGCCAGCCGCAGAGCGCCCGCAGGGGCCGGGGCCCGGGCAGCCGGTGCCAGGGCAGCACGGCCAGCAGTGCCCCGACGGCGAACTGCCAGGCCCGCGAGGGCGTGCCGAGGTAGGCGAGCGAGACCGACCCCCGCGTCCACCCCAGCGCCAGCGCGAAGGACACCAGGGTGAGCGCCCCGGTCACCAGCACCAGGACCAGCCGCAGCGCCCGCCCACGCCCGGGGCCGGCCACCGTACCCCCCGCCCGGCGCCGCACGGCCCGGACGACCAGCCAACCGAGCAGCGCCACCAACGGGCCCCACACCAGGTAGAACTGTTCCTCCACGGCCAGCGACCAGAAGTGCAGCAGCGGGCTGGGGTCACGTCCGGCCGCCAGGTAGTCCGTCTGCTCCGCGACGAACCGCCAGTTGGCCACGGACAGGGCGGCGGCGAGCACGTCGTACTCGGTGTCGGTGCGGTGCAGCGGAGCGGTGAACCAGACTCCGGCGAGCGCCGCGACGGCCAGCACCAGTCCGGCCGAGGGCAGCAGTCGGCGGGCCCGCCGGGAGAAGAACTCGGCGAGCCGCACCCGCCCGGTGGTGACGGCCTCGCGCAGCAGCTGGCCGGTGATCAGGTAGCCGGAGACGACGAAGAAGACGTCCACGCCCACGAATCCCCCGGCGAGGCCGGGTACGGCGGCATGGAAGGCGAGCACTCCGAGCAGCGCGACGGCGCGCAGCCCCTCGATGTCGGGCCGGTGCCCGCCGCGCGAGCGCGGCGGCCGCGCGGGCGGCGGGGATATGACGACGGGTCGGGTCAGTACGGCCATGGTTCAGCCCAGCCAAGGGAGCATCGGGCGCACCCAGCCGGAGGCCAGCAGCGCGGTGAGAGCGAGGACGGCGGTGATGGCGAGCCCTTCGGGCCAGCGCCGGGGGGCCATCGCGGTGCCGCGCACCGGGGCCCGTCCGGGTCGCTGCCGCAGCTCGGCGATCAGGTCGCGGATCAGCGGGAGGCCGAGCTGCACCTGCACCATCAGGTAGAGCACCAGGCCCCAGTTCGGGGCCAGACCACGGGAGTGGACGTCGTACGCGAGGCCGGCGCCGGCTGCGCCGAGTGAGACGAGCAGCCAGCCCAGCGCGATCAGCACCACCTTCCGGGCCAGCCCGCCGGGCTTGGCCCGGCCGGCCCCGGTCGGCACCCAGGCGGCGCTGTGGCCGCGCAGCGTGTGCAGGAAGGCGGCGGCCGCCGCGATGCTCATCAGCACGTTGGCGCGGATCACCTCGACCCGCCAGCGGGTCCGGCTGATCCTGGGCAGCAGCACGTGCCAGAGCCAGAGCGGGGCGAGCAGCGGCAGCACGTGCCAGGGCCGGATCTGCTCCGGGTAGCAGTACATCATCACCAGCGGCGGCAGCGGCGCCGCGAAGATGTTGACGGCCATGGTCAGGTAGCCGACCACGCCCTCGTAGAAGCAGAGCCGCATCCGCCAGGGCGCGCCCATCCGCTTGAGGTCACGGCTGCCGATCAGGTGCAGGTTGCCCATCGCCCAGCGGTACTGCTGGTTGACGAAGGAGGCGAGGCTGTCCGGCGAGGTGCCCTTGGCGACCAGCACCGGGACGTACAGCGTGCGGTAGCCGCGCTCGTACAGGGCGAGGCCGGTGTACATGTCCTCGCTGTGGTCGAGCCGGGCGAAGCCGCCGGCCTCGTCCACCGCGCTGCGCCGGTAGACGGCGTTGCTGCCGCAGCAGATGGCGGCGTCGCTGGCGTCCCGGGAGGGCTGGATCCACCGGAAGAACCACTCCTGGGCGGAGCCGGCGGCCCGCTCTATCCAGCCCATGGTCTCGTCGGTGTCGAAGCACTGCGGGCTCTGCACGATGCCGATCCGCCCGTCCGCGAAGTACGGCACCAGGTGGCGCAGGAAGTCGGGCCGGGGCGCGAAGTCGGCGTCCAGGATGGCCACGTACTCGGCGCCGCTCAGGGTGAGCGCGTGGTTGAGGTTGCCGGCCTTCTTGAGGTGCCCCCGGTCGGGCCGCACCACGTACCGGAAGCCGTGCCCGTCGGCCAGCGCCGCCACCTCGGGCCGGTCGGCGTCGTCGAGCACCCAGACGGTGAGCTCGCCGGGCCACTCGACGGCGGCGGCGTACCGGTAGGCGTTGGCCAGGATGTTGAGCGGCTCACCGCAGGTCGGCAGGTAGAGGTCGACGCTCGGCGCCTCGGCGGGCTGCCAGGCGTTGACCAGGACCTCGTGCGACTGCCGGGTGAGGCGTCGGGTGCGCAGGCTGTTCAGCGAGGAGAGCGCCAGCGCCACCAGGTTGAGCGCAAGGACGGCCAGGAAGGCCCAGAGCGCGGGTGTGCGCAGCGCGAAGGTGAGCATGGTCGCCGCGGTGAACGAGAAGGCGAGCGAGGTGCAGACGAGGACCCAGCGTCGTTGGGGTCCGAAGTACCAGTAGAGCTCCCGGTCGTCGGGTGGTGCAGGCAGGTGATCAGCAGTCATGGTTGGCCCCCACAGCCGTGTTTCGACAGCTTCCGTGGCCACCGTACCGCAAGTGGTATAGACCAATCACCAGCGCCCGCCATGTGGTCTGTACCACTCGCGCCAGTCTGCCGAGCTTTCGCGACCGCGGGGTTGCCCGAAGATCACCGGAGATGAACAGTGATCCAACTACGCGTCGGTAACCCCGGGTTCACCACGACTTCAGCCATGTCCCTGCCGACCGTCCCTCCCCGTCGACGATGCCCCCGCCGTCGGCCCCCTCACCGCTGGGTCAGCCGCACCCCCGCCTCGCGCCCCAGCGTCAGCCCGAAGCCCCACCGGTCCGCCACCCGCCGCACCCGCTCCAGTTCGAAGGACCCGTGCCGCTCGACCACCAGGCAGGGCCGGCCCGCCGCGTCCAGGCCCTCGACCCGGTCGAAGGCCAGCACCGTGGTGGACATCGGGTCGTGCAGGGGGTAGTTGCGGCGGGCCGCCTCCTCGTCCGGGTGCTCCAGCAGCTCGCCCAGCTCCTCGGGCCCGAACTCCGCCCGCAGCGTGGCGGCCTGCCAGTGCGCGGGCTCCTCGGCGGCGCCGGTGTGGTGCCGCGAGCGGTTGGCCGAGGTCACCAGCAGCAGCTCCCCGGAGACCCGCGCCAGGCTCTGCGCCAGGAACTCGTTGGAGGGGCAGGAGTACCCCGGCGCGATCACCTGCACCGTGCCCCCGCAGCTCAGGTGGCCGGGCACCAGCTCGGCGGCCGGCCCCCGGAAGCCGAACGGCCCCAGGGTGTAGAGCGCGTCGATCAGGGCCGTCACCTCGCGGTGGCCCACCCCGAGCGGCAGCCGCGCCCAGTCGAAGATCAGCGGGATCCGGGCCGGGGTGGTGGTGACACTGCCGGTCTGGCCGGCCGGGCGTCCCTTCAGCAGGTTCACCCGCCTCACGGTCTGCTCGTCCGGACGGGCCGTCAGGGCGTAGAAGTTCCCGAACCCGTAGCCCACCACTGCCCCGGCGGCCACCGCTTCGGCGGCCCGGCGGACATCCTCCCGCTGCCCGAGGAAGGCACGCCCGCCCTCGAGCGGGAGCGCCCCGCCCCCCTCACCGACACACCCGTTCGCGATCATCCGGACCTCCGTACGCAGAGCACACCCCGTCAACGCGCCGGACATCGAAAGGACACCCTCCCCGGCGGCCGTCCGGGGAGGGTGTCCACGGGTTCCGAGCAGGGCCTCCGCCGGCCTCAGCGCGGGTGCACCTCCAGGAAGGCCCGCACCGCCGACTCCAGCGCCCCCTCGATCCAGGCCGGCTTCAGGCTGGTGTGCTCACCGGCGAAGTGCACCCGCCCCTCCACCGTCCGCGCCGCCGGGTGCAGCTCGTGCAGCTGCCCGGGGGTGAACATCACGGCCTCGCCCAGCGCGTACCGGGCCCGCGCCCAGGACTGGGTGGCCCCGACCCCCGTGTACTCGGCCCGCACCCGGGGCCCGTACAGCCGCTCCAGGTCGGCCAGCGCGAAGGCGTACCGCTCGCCCGGCGTCAGCGAGTCCCACCGCATCGCGTCGTCCGACCAGGTGTACGAGGCCAGCACCACCCCACCGGGCGAGCCGTCCGGCGCGTGCGAGGGGAAGTAGGTGAACCGGCTCGGGCTGTCCGCGACGCAGCCGCCGCCGGTGAAGCCGTTCGGCCCCTGCTCCCAGAACCGGGTCTTGAACTCCAGCAGCACCTTCGTCGCCGAGTCGTAGTGCAGCTCGGTGACGGCCCGCCGCTTCTGGTACGACATCAGCGGTTCGATCCGGCAGAACCGCAGCGCGCTGAACGGGATGGTGACGATCGCGTACTCGCCCTCGAACACCTCCACCGGCCGGGTGGGCGCGCCGTCGCAGGACTCCTCGTCCCCGGTCTCGGCGGTGGTCTCGATCCGCACCCCGCCGGCCGTCTGGGTCAGCTTGGTCATCCGCCGGCCCATCCGCAGCTCGCCCTTGAGGTCCTGGGCGAGCTTGGAGGTCAGCGCGTCGGTGCCCTCGGTCAGCTCCCAGTAGCGGTTGGTGGGGGTGATCACCGCGTGGTCGATCAGGGTCGGCACCAGCGAGTAGTGCAGCCGGGAGGTCATGTTCTCCAGCGTCCCGGCCGCCTGGATCCGGGCCTGGTCCCAGCCCTGGTCCTCGACCAGGTACCGGTGCGTGGAGTACCCGTCGTACTTCTGGAAGATCTTCGACCAGGCCGAGAGCTGGTCGCCGATCGGCCCGGCCGGCACGGTGAACTGCGCGAAGGCCTGGCTCACCGCCTCACCCGTGGTGGTGGCGAGGTCGCTGCCGAAGCTGCTGTTCACCCCGCGCGGGCTCTGCGCGTAGGCCGCCCGGGTGAGCTGACTGCCGTTCACCGAGATCTTGGTCCGGAAGTTGGCGATCGGCGGGTTGAACGGGCCCCGCACCGCGCCGTTGCTCCAGGTCTCGCCGGTGAAGGAGGTGTACGTCACCGGTGGCACCTGGCCGGCCGGCTCGGCCCCCGGCGCCACGTCGGCGTTGTAGAAGAGTCGCCGGGCGAGCCCCAGTTGGTCGGTCAGCGCCAGCACCATCGGGTGGAAGTCGGGCAGCCGCATCGCGCCCGCCTCCGCGTGCAGCCGCGGGTCGGTGAAGACCCCCCGGAAGGTCTTGACCCGGCCGCCGACGCGGTTGCCGTTGGCCTCGATCACCACCACCTCGTGCCCGGCCTTCTTGAGCAGCCGGGCCGCCGCCAGGCCGGCCACCCCGGCCCCGACCACCAGCACCTTCTTCCGCCGGGCCCGGGGCGGCAGCTTGCCGTCGATCAGGACGCGCAGGTACTCCAGCTTGAGGTCGGTCTGCTCGTCCTCCCCCACCAGCAGCATCTTCCGCGCCAGGTCGCGCCCCTGCGCCTCGTCCGCCCCGCCGCTCCCGTCCACCGGGGCCGCCGCGTACGCGGACCCCCCGGCCGACCCCACGGCGGCACCCGCCGCCGTACCCACCACCGCCACGCCCGCCGCAGCCGCCGCAGCGGACCCGAGCAGCGCCCGGCGGCCGATGACCCGCGCGGCGGCACCGGCCTCCGGTCCGGCCTGCTGACTGTCAGACAGATCCACAATTTCTCCCCGGGATGTGTGACCAGACAACACGCCAGCAAATCGAGCCGCCGCCGATCCGTCAGCCTTCTGCCAATCGCTTCACTCGGACGAGTGAACAGACCGGCGCACCGATGCATCGAATGCGCACGGCCGTGGCGTTACCCGGCAGCCGCACCACCGCTCGCTACTGTGCTGGTCATGCCCACCTCCACCGCCCACGAGGCCCGGCTCCGCCGCCTCGCCGAGACCCTCGCCGACCGCCACCGCACCCCGATCGAGCTGCTGCCCGCCCCCGACCACCGGCGTTGGACGCTCCGCTGGTACGACGGTCCGACCATCGCCACCATCCGCACGGCGCTCGACGCGGCGGGCCCGGCCGGGGCCGAGGCCGCCGCCCGGCGCGACCTCTCCACCCGGGCGCTCGCACTGGCCGCGATCCGCGAGACCCGGGCCGGCGCGATGCGCCGCTGGGTCGGCAGTTGGGGCCAGCGCTACCACCTGGAGCAGCTGCTGCACGACCAGCCGCACCCCGAGCGCACCGCACACGCCCGCGAGGCCGCGATGCTGGAGCGCCTCTTGCGCACCGCCACCACCGGTGCCGGGCGGTGGGCCGTGCCGGACGAGAGCCGCGCCTTCGAGCTGGTCGCCCGCGACGGCATCGCCTGGCTGCTGCCCCAGCCGCTCCCCCAGCACCGGCTCGCCGCCCCCGGGGTGACCGACGGACTCGCCCTCGACCCGCTCGAGTTCCTCACCGCGCGCTACGCCACCGGGGTGCACCGCACCGCCTGGGAGACGGCCCTGACCACCATGCCGCTGCGTTCCGCCGTGGCCGCCGTCCAGGCCGATCCGGCCGCCACCCCCGAAGCCGCCGAGGCGGCACTGGCCCTGCTCCCCGCCCTGGAGGCCCAGCTCACCGGCGAGTTGGCCGCCGCCCGGTCCACCCTCACCAGGGCTGCCGCCCAGCCGCGCTGACACTCTCCGCAAGGCGTCCTTGACGGCGCCGCCGGGCAGCCCTGAGATGGGGGATACCGTCGGAGCAGAGGGGGCTGAGCCGGGTGGAGTGCGACGAGGCACGGTGGCTGACGTTACGTCAGGTCAGTACGCTCTGGCCCGGGGTGAGCTCCGTCCACGAGACCGCCCGGGCCCTCGGAGTCCGCTACCACCAGGACGACCCGGCCCGCCCCATCCGGTACCACGCCGAGGACGTCCGCCGCCTGGCCCCCACCCTCGCCGCCACCCCGCCCCCGCCCGGGCACCGCCGCACCCTGGCCACCCTGCTGGCCCTGCTGCTCCTCCTCACCACCCTGCTCGCCCTCGCCCTCTGGGCCTACCGCGAGTGCCGCTCCCCCGAGCCCGGCTTCTGGCACTGACCGCCCCTCGTCGTGAGCCATGCCGCCGTCGTGAGTCATGCCGCGCGGGCACCCGCACCGATCCGGGCCAGCAGCAGGGCCACGTCGTCGGCCCGGTCGGTGAGGTGGCGGGCGTTGCCGAGCAGCCGGTCGGCGAGCGACTCGAGCGTGGGGTCGGCGGTGTGCGCGAGGGCGCTGCGCAGGCGGTCCACCCCGGTGTCGATCGATTGGCCGGGCTCCTCGACCAGCCCGTCGGTGTAGAGGGCGAGCACGCTGCCGGGTTCGAGCCCCAGGGTGCTCGCGGGGTACTCGCTCGGGTGCTGCACCCCGAGCAGCGGGCCGCCGGGCAGGTCCAGCGCCTCGGTCCGGCCGTCGGGGCGGCGCAGCAGCGGCGGCAGGTGGCCGGCCCGGGCGGCCTCCACCCGCCCGGTGGTCGGGTCGAGCCGGAGCAGGCAGCAACTGGCCAGCAGCCCGGGGTCGAGCTCGACCAGCAGCTGGTTGGTCCGGGCCAGCACCTCCTCCGGCGGCCCCCCGGTGGTGGCGAAGGCCCGCACCGCGCTGCGCAGCTGCCCCATGATCGCCGCCGCGCCGACACTGTGACCCTCCACGTCCCCGATCACCAGGCAGAGCCCGTTCGGGGTGGTGATCACGTCGTACCAGTCGCCGCCGATCTCCATGCCCTGGGTGCCGGGCAGGTAGCGGGCGGCGATCTCCAGGCCGTCCACCTTGGGCAGCCGGTGCGGCAGCAGGGCCTGCTGGAGCCCCCGGGCCAGCGCGAACTCGGTGTCGTAGAGCCGGGCCCGTTCCAACGCCTGGGCGATCAACCCGCTCAGCCCGGTGAGCACGGCCCGCTCCTCCGCGCCGAACACGTGGTTCTCGTCGAACCCGAGGATGCAGCTGCCCACGGGGTGGCCCGAGGCGATCAGCGGCAGGAAGGCCCAGGCCCGCATCTCGTCCAACGGGATGCCGGGGTAGGCCGCCAGCAGCTCGTGCTCGGACTCGAAGAAGATCGGTACCCCGGTGTTGAGCACCTGGGTACCGGGCAGCCTGGCCCGCAGCGAGGTGCCCTCGAACCCGTCCAGGAAGCCCTCGGGGTAGCCGTGCTGGGCCACCAGGTACATCCGCCCGGCCCGGGAGAGGTAGATCGCCAGCTCCTGCCCGCCGAACCCCGGCAGGATCTGCTGCGCCACCGCCTCGCAGACCTCCCGGACCGAGACCGCCTCGCCCAGCGCGCTCGCCAACTGGAGCAGGTGGTACATCGCCCCCGGCCCCGTTCGCGGCACCACCGGCTCCGGCTCGCCACCGGGGACACGCTCCGAGACGGGCCCGCTCCCCACCACCGAGTCGACCGGCCCCGGGTGCCGGGTGCGCGGCGGGCCGGTGGGCGCGACCCGGCCGGTCAGGCCGTGTGCGTCGGGGTAGAGCGAGAAGCTCAGCCACTGGTCGGGCGGGCGGCGGGCCAGGAAGGCCGTCGGGCGCTGGGAGAGCATCGCGGCCCGGTACCGGTCCTCGTACTCCGGGTCGGCGAGCCAGGGCAGCACCGACCAGGGGTGGTGGCCGAGCAGGCGTTCGCGCGGGGTGTCCAGGAGCAGTTCGAGGCTGCGGTTGGCGTACTCGAGCCGGCCGTCCGGGTCGAGCGCGAAGACGCCGTCCCGCAGCCGTTCGACGGCCGCGACGGCGGCGGCGCCCTGGCCGGTGTCCACCACCGCGCCGATCAGGTGGGTGCGCGCCGCGCCCTCCGGGCAGCGGCCCCAGAGCCGGACGGGGTGGTGGCGCCCGTGCCCGTCGGCCAGCCGCACGGTGCGGGCCGGCAGCAGGCCGGTCCGCACGGCCGCCAGTACGGCCGCCCGCAGCGGCGGCAGGTCCTCTGGGTGCACCAGCGCGGCCAGGTCGGAGATCCGGCCGCCGAATCCGGCCGCCGCCGGGCCGAGCAGCTCGGTCAGCCCCTCGTCCGGGGTGAGCTCGCCGGTGGCCAGGTCCCAGTCGAACAGGCCGACCCGCACGGCGGGCCCGGCCGGCCCCGGCAGCTCCACCTCCACCGGTGCGCCGCCCGCCTCCACCGGGTGTCCGCCCGCCGCCAGCCCGGCCAGCGCGGCGCCGAGCCGGGCGGCGGCCGTCCGCAGCTGCCGCCTGGTCGCGGCGGGCACCGCCGCGCCGCTGCTCGGCCAGAGCACCGAGAGCGCCCCGTACCTCTCCCCGCCCTGGGCGGCGGGCGCCGCCACCGGCACGCTCGCCGAGGCGAAGGCGTACGGCAGTCCGACCGCCAGCCGCGGGAACCGCCGCATCGTCTCCTCGGCCCCCGAGAGCGCCACCGTCCGCCCGGTCCGGTACGTCACCGGCACGGGCAGCTGCCCCGCCACCGGCAGCCGCCGGAAGCCGCTGAGCAGCGAGAGCGGCACCCCGGCCACCGCGCTGAGCACCAGCGAGGCCCGGTCCGCCGACCTCAGGTACACCACCCCGCCGTACGCCGCCGCGTGCTGCACGGCCCGCCGCAGCCCCGCCGCGAGCACCTCGTCCCTGGTCACTGCCACCGCCGTCGGCCGCCCACCCCCAGCGGCCCGACCGCCTCCCCCGTGCCCCTGATCACCAGCGCCGCCGACATCAGAGCCGACATCGGATTCAGGCCCGGAGCCGTCGAGACCCAGCAGTTCCTCGGGCCCTTCCCCGATCCGCCCCGGTACGACCACGCTCCGGCCCGGCCCGACGGGCGACGGCCGGGGCCCGGGGCCCCGCGTCGCCTGCGTCCCACTGATCACGGACGGGCTCTGGCGGCCCGCCGGTCCACCCTGCCGCACCTTCCCTCTGTACGCCCGGCCTCGCGGGGGTGTCAACCGGGGGCCGGACGGGTGAAGCGGCGGCATGGCACTCCGCCCCGAGCCCGCAAGCGCACGATGATCAGCCGATATGCAGGTACGACTACCCTTCCGCCGCACCCGTGCCACCCTGCTCACCGGCGCCCTCCTCCTTCCCCTGCTCGCCACCGGAGCCGGCTGCGCCGCCACCACGCCCCCCACCGACCGGTCTGCGGCCACACCCGAGCACCCCGCCCTCGCACCCCAGGCGGCCCCGGCCCCGGCCCGGCCACTGCACGCGGCCGTCGGCCAGGCCGCAGCCGAGGAACAGAGCGGCACCCGCCTGGCCGCCCAACGCCACACCGGCGAACTGCAGGCCGCCGAAGCCGCCCGCCAAGCGGCCGAGGCTGCGCGCCAGGCCGCCGAAGCGGCCCGCCGCGCACTGGAGACGGCCCGGCACTGGGGCTTGGCCACCGCGCCGCTCGCCGCCCCGGCGAAGCCCGCCGAGCGGCCCGAGCTGACCCCGCAGCCGGGTGTGTCCGTCCGGTCCGGGCTCCCGCTGGTCTACCGGGTGCCCACCGACCGTCAGGTGGTCTTCCTGACGGTGGACGACGGAGCCGTCAAGGACACCGAGTTCAGCCGGATGGCGCAGGAGCTGGGCGTGCCGTTCACCGCCTTCGTCTCGGGCTACCTGGCCCGGGGCGGCTACGACTACTTCCGCGCGCTCCAGGAGCAAGGCGTGCGCGTCAACAACCACACCGTCAACCACAAGGACCTGCGCCGCCTGGACGAAGCGCACCAGCGCCGGGAGATCTGCGACCAGCAGGACGAGTTGGAGCAGGAGCTCGGCACCCGCCCGGTGCTCTTCCGGCCGCCCTACGGCGAGTTCACCGACGCCACCCTGCGCGCGGCGGCCTCCTGCGGCATCACCGCCGTGGCGATCTGGAACGAGGAGGCCTTCCCGGACCGGATCGAGTACCGCTACGCGGACCAGCGGCTCCACCCCGGCGACATCATCCTCACCCACTTCCTGGGCCCGGCCCAGTGGCATGGCGCCACCATGGCCGACATGCTCCGCCGGGTGATCCGAACCGCCACCGACCAAGGCTTCGCCCTGGCCCGCCTCGACGACTACCTCGGCCGAGACTGAGCGACCGCCCCGACCGAATCCCGACGGCCGCCTCGGCTGAGACTCAACCGCCGCCCCGACCGAAGCCCGACGGCTGCCGCAGCCGAGCCCCGGCGACCACCTCGCCTCCGCCCCCGCCCACCACCTCAGCTGAAAGCCGTCCGACCCGCTTGCCCTCTCACCTGCCCTACCAGCCTCTTCCGCGTTGACCGTTCGCAGTCACACTCTCTATGCTGCGGGCTCCGATCCGCGCTGGAAGGTGTCTGGCCATCACTGCCTCCGACTCCCGACGCACCGTCAGCCGACGGCGCTTCCTCACCACTCTGATAGCGGCGCCCGCACTGGCCGTCGGTGTCAGCCTCGCTGACGGCCCGTCGGCCGAGGCGCTGCCCGGGGTGCCGGACATCCTCGACCTGGGCGACGCGCTGATCGTGGCCGGGCTGCCCACCGCGCACCTGCTGGTGCTCCAGGTGACGGCGGCCGGCCGGGTGGTGCTCGAACTGCCGCGGGTGGAGGTCGGCCAAGGGCTGACCACCGCGATGGCGCTGGTGGTCGCGGACGAGCTGGACGCCAACCTCACCGATGTGGACGTGCCGCTCTCCCCGGCCCGGCCCGAGCTGCTCTTCAACCAGCTGACCGGCGCCTCGAATTCGGTCCGCTCGCTCTACCAGCCGGTCCGCGAGGCGGCCGCCGCCTGCCGGGCCCGGCTGGTCACCGCCGCCGCCAACCGCTGGGCGCTGCCCGCGAGTTCGCTCCGCACCGCCGGCAGCGCCGTGCTCGCCCCGGACGGCCGCTCCGCCTCGTACGCCTCGCTGGCCGTGGACGCCGCCGCCGTGCTGGTGCCCGCCGTCGCCGCCACCCCCAAACTCCCCGCCCAGCAGACCCTGGTGGGCCGCCCGGCGGGCCGGGTCGACGCCCGGGACATCGTCACCGGCAAGGCCACGTACGCGGGCGACCTGGCCGTGCCGGGCGCCGTGCCGACCGTGGTCTGCCGACCGCCGACGATCAACGGCACCGTGGTCTCCTTCGACGCCACCGCCGCCCTGGCCCTCCCCGGCGTGCTCGCCGTGGTGCAGATCCCCACCGGCGTCGCCGTGCTGGCCGAGACCTTCGACCAGGCGCTCAAGGCCAAGGCCGCCGTCCGGATCAGCTGGGGCCCCGGCACCGTGGACGGGCTCTCCGACGCCGATGTCCGGGCCCAGCTGCGCGCCGCCCAACCCCCCTTCCTTGTCCCGCCGTTGCTCACCCTCACGGTGGACGCCGAATTCGACTTCGCCTTCGTCAGCCACGCCCCGATGGAGGTGCTGACCGCCGTCGCGGACGTCCGGGCCGACAGCGCCGAGATCTGGTTCGCCGCCCAGTCGCCGATCGTCGCCCAGCAGACCATCGCCGCCGCCGTCGGGCTGCCGGTGAGCGCGGTGACCGTCCACGTGGTGCGCGGCGGCGGCTCCTTCGGCCGCCGGCTGTTCTTCGACGCCGCACTGGAGGCCGCCCAGGTCTCCAAGGCCGCCGGGCGGCCGGTCAAGCTGATGTGGACCCGCAACGACGACATGCGGCACGGCCGGATGCGCCCGGCCAGCCACCACCGCGTCCGGGCCACCCACGCACTCGGCCAGGTGCTCACCTACGAGCACCGGGTGGCCACCGTCAAGACCGACTTCCGGCACGGCGTCGGCGAGGCGCTGACCGCCGCCGGGGTCTCCACCGGCCTCGGCGGGGCGGCCTTCTCCCAGCTCTTCTTCACCCTCACCGAGAAGCTCCCCTACAGCCTCGGGGTCTCCACCCAGCTCCTCGCCGAGGTGCCGCTGGAGATGCACACCGGCAGCTGGCGCTCGGTCTACTCCGGCCTGGTCCGCACCGCCGACGAGATCATGGTGGACGAGCTGGCCCGCACCTTCGGCCAGGACCCGGTGGCCTACCGCCGGGCCCGGGTCTTGGACCCGGCCGCCCGCGCGGTGATCGACCAGTGCGCCCAGGCCGGCCAGTGGGGCCGTCCGATGCCGCCTGGCCAGGCCCAGGGCTTCGCCTTCCACGACGAGCACCGCTCCAGCCTGGCCTGCCTGGTGGAGATCGACTGCACCGACCGGGCCAACCCGCGCGTCACCAAGGCCGTGGTCGCCGCCGACGTGGGCCTGCCGGTCAACCCGCGCGGGCTGGAGGCGCAGTTCATGGGCGCCGTGATGGACGGCATCTCGCTCACCCTCCAGGCCGGCCTGCACCTGGACAACGGCGCCATCCGCGAGGGCAGTTACGGCGACTTCCACTACGCCCGCCAGCGCCACAGCCCGCCCGCCTTCGAGGTGCACCTGCTGCCCCCGAGCGGCGCCCCGGGCGGCGCCGGCGAACTCGGCGTGCCCGCCGCCGCGGCGGCCGTGGCCAACGCCTACGCCCGCGCCACCGGCACCTCCCCACGCAGCTTCCCGATCAGCTTCTGACCAGTACCTCCCGACCGACGGCTCCCAAGGACCTCCCATGCCCAGCTACACCTTCGTCCTCAACGGGCAGTCCGTGCAGGTGGACGCCCCGGCCGACATGCCCCTGCTCTGGGTGCTGCGCGACAAGCTCGGCGTCACCGGGCCCAAGTACGGCTGCGGGGTGGGCGTCTGCCGCGCCTGCACCAGCCACCTGGACGGCGCCGAGATCCAGCCCTGCACGGTGCCGGTGCAGAACTGCGCCGGGCGCAGCGTCACCACCATCGAGGGCCTGGCCGACGGTGACCAGCTGCACCCCGTCCAGCAGGCCTGGCTGGATTTCGACGTGGCCCAGTGCGGCTTCTGCCAGCCCGGCCAGATCATGGCCGCCGTCGCCCTGCTGCGCCGCACGCCGCACCCGACCGACGCCGACATCGACCAGATCCAGAACGTCTGCCGCTGCGGCACCTACTTCCGCATCCGGGAGGCCATCAAGCAGGCCGCCAGCGGGAGCTGACGGTGCGTCAGTCCCGCTGGTAGACGGCGATCGCGGCGCCGCTGTCGAAGACCCTGCCCGAGGTCCGGCGGAAGGCCGCGACCGCGAAGTCCCGGGTGAACAGCGGGACGCCCGAGCCGATCACCAGCGGGTAGGTCTTCACCACCAGCTCGTCGATCTCCGGCAGCAGCTCCCCGGCCAGCCGCGCGCCGCCGGCCAGCCAGATCTTCAGCCCGTCCTGCCGCTTGAGCCGGCGCACCACGCCGACCGGGTCGGTGCGCACGATCTCCACCCCGGGTGCGCCGTCCAGCGGCAGGCTGCCGGAGACCACGTACTGGCGCAGGTGCGCGTACGGGCTGGTGATGCCCGCCTTCAGCGCGGGGTCGTAGGTGGCCCGGCCCATCACCACGGTGTCGAAGTGGCGGTTGGCCCCCACGATGCCCAGGGCGGAACGGACGTGCGTCGGCAGCGTCTCGGGGTACTCCTCGCCGATGTGCTTGAGGATGTCGTCGGCCAGCGGGAAGAACCCGAACGAGCCGTCGGGATCGGCGATGAAACCGTCGATGGTGGCACCGACGTAGTACGTGAGCTTTCGCACCTTGTTCCCCTCCATGGACCGACGCCCCTCACGATACGTCCGGATTTGGTCGCCCGCGCCGACTCCTCGCCTTCCTCACACAAGCGGGCGGCGGCCCGCCCGCCACACCACGCCCGGTAGGGTCGGAACCCCGCCCGACCCCAGCCAGACCCCGTCCGACCCACCCCCTCGAACCCCCGTCGAAAGGTCCTCGATGACCGGCGTTCCGCGCGTCCTGATCCTGCCCGGCTACCAGAACTCCGGCCCCGAGCACTGGCAGACCCGGTGGGAGCGGGAGGATCCGGCGCTGCGCCGGGTCGAGCAGGCCGACTGGGACACCCCGCATCTGGCGGACTGGGTGGCCGAGCTGGACCGCGCCGTCGTGGCCGAGCCGGGCCCCGTGGTGCTGGTGGCGCACAGCCTGGGCTGCATCACGGTGGCGCACTGGGCCGCCCGGCACCAGCGGCCGGTCCGGGGCGCGCTGCTGGTCGCCCCGGCCGACATCGACACCGCCGAGGTGCCCGAGCTGGTGAACTTCCGACCGGTGCCGCTCGCCCCGCTGCCCTTTCCCGCCACCGTGGTCGCCTCCACCGACGACCCGTGGTGCTCGCTCGAGCGCTCCCGCGCCTTCGCCGCCGCCTGGGGCGCCGAGCTGGCCGTGGCGGGGGCCCACGGACACATCAACAGCGCCTCTAACCTGGGCAGTTGGCCCTACGGCAAGGAGCTGCTCGGCAAGCTCCTGGCCGGCTGACCGCAGCGTCGCCCACCCACCCCCGCTGCCGGGGCGTCGGGGGCGTTCCGCTACGCTCCCCGCCTGATCCGCCTCGGCCGGGAGAGCCGCGGGAGCGCCCGTGCCGACAGCCGTCGGCCACCGCCGGGAACTCGTGGAAATCTCCCGCCGGATTTCTGTTATCCGCCGTCGGGCGCCGGATCTCCTACCAGGTAAGGCAGCACCGGCAGGCCGACGGAGAAGGTGGACAGGATGGACAGGGACTGCGGCGCAGCAGTGGTGGCCCTCGCGCGCACGGGTGACCAGCAGGCGACGAACGAGCTGGTCAGGGCCTATCTGCCGCTGGTCTACAACGTCGTCGGCCGGGCCCTCTCCGGGCACCCGGACACCGACGACGTGGTGCAGGAGACCATGCTGCGCGCCGTGCACGGCCTGCCCGGCCTGCACGACCCGGAGAGCTTCCGCTCCTGGCTGGTGGCGATAGCGATGAACGAGGTGCGCCGCCGTCACCAGGCCCAGCAGGTCAGCCAGGACCGGGGTGGTGCCCTCGGCGACGGCTACGAGCCGGCCGATCCGGCCGCCGACTTCGTCGGGCTGACCATCATCCGGCTCGGGCTCTCCGGCCAGCGCCGCGAGGTGGCCGAGGCCACCCGCTGGCTGGACGAGGACGACCGGGAGCTGCTCTCGCTCTGGTGGCTGGAGGCCGCCGGCGAGCTGAGCCGCCCCGAGCTGGCCGCCGCGATCGAGCTCTCCCCGCAGCACGCCGCCGTCCGGGTGCAGCGGATGAAGACCCAGCTGGAGACCGCCCGGGTGGTCGTCCGGGCCCTCACCACCGTGCCGCCCTGCCCGCAGCTCACCGAGCTCACGGCCGGCTGGGACCAGCGGCCGAGTGCGCTCTGGCGCAAGCGGATCGCCCGCCACGCCCGCGACTGCGCGCACTGCGCCCGCCACTGGAACGGCCTGGTGCCCGCCGAGGGCCTGCTGGCCGGCCTGACCCTGGTGCCGCTGCCCCGCGCCGAGGGCCTCCCGACGCACCTCGCCCCGACCCACCACGCCCAGCCCGCCCCGGCCGGCCACTCCACCGCCGCCGGCTCCGGTCACGGCGCTGCCCCCGCCGCCGGCGCGCCCTCCCGCCACCGGGCGCCGGGAGGCCGGCGCCGCCGACCGGCTGCGGCGGCCCGGCGCCCGGTGGTCGTGGCGGCGGTCGGCACGGCCGTGCTCAGCCTGGCCGTCGGCGGTTTCGTGATGGCCGAGCCGGAGCACTCGGGCAGCCAGCCGGTCCGCACCGACTCGGTGGCCGACGTGCCCGCGCCCGTCGTGGTCGCGGTCACCTCCAGCACGCCCGCCACGCCCTCGGCCACGCCGAGCAACCCGGCCCCCGCGAGCAGCACCCCCGCCTCGCCCTCCCCCTCGGCCAGCCCGAGCCCCACGCCGACCCCGACGCCCACCCCCACTCCCACTCCCACCCAGACCCGCACGGCCCGGCCCACCCCGAGCGCACCGCCCTCGCCGAAGTCCGCCCCGGCGGGCGACGTGCAGGAGGTGATCGACCTGGTCAACGCCCAGCGCTCCAAGGCCGGCTGCGGCCCGGTGAAGTCCAACGCGCTGCTCCAGCGCGCGGCCCAGGGCCACTCCGACGACATGGCCGCCCGGAACTTCTTCGACCACACCAACCCGGACGGCCAGGGCCCGCAGGCCCGGATCGACGCGGTCGGCTACAAGTGGAGCACCTGGGGCGAGAACATCGCGATGGGCCAGGCCGACCCGGCCTCGGTGATGGACAGCTGGATGAACAGCCCGGGCCACCGCGCCAACATCCTCAACTGCTCCTTCACCGACCTCGGCGTCGGCATCCACTACGGCTCCGGCGGCCCCTGGTGGACCCAGGACTTCGGCGCCCCCTGAGCCCATCGGGGTTCACCCGGCGGGCAGCGCGTACAGCTCGGCGCCGTACCCGGCGAACACCCGCTCGCCGTCGGTCTCCAACCGCCACTGCGCCCCGCTCGCCGGGGCCGCCGCGAAGGTCCAGCGAGTGCGTCGGCGCCGCAGGTCCACGGCGTAGAGGTGGGCGTTCCAGCCCGGCAGGAAGAGGGTGTCCGCCGCGACCACCGGCGGCTCGCCGGTCGGCGCCCCGGGCAGCGGGCAGCTCCACACCGCCCGGCCGCTCCCCGCGTCCAGCGCCGTCAGCACCGGGCGGCCCGGGCTGGTGAGCAGCAGCTGCCCGTACCGGGCGACCGGGGTGTACGGGCCGGGTTCGCCGCCCGCGGTCTGCCAGCCGGGGGCGCCGTCCTCGGCCCGGCGGGCCTGCAGGCGGCTCTCGCCGAGCGGGAGGTAGAGCGCGTCGGGGTCGGCCACCAGCCAGTCGATCCGGGCGTTCTGGGTGTAGAGCCCGGGCCAGCGGGGGCGGCCGTCGCGCGGGTCCACGGCGGTCAGGAAGCCCTGGGTGTCGCCGAACAGCAGCGCGCCGTCCAGCGTGCTGCCGAGGTAGGTCGAGGGCTGGTCGGGGCGCGGCTCGGGGCGGCGCCAGAGCACCTCGCCGGTGGCGACGGAGACGGCGTACCAGCCGGTGCCGGGCGGCCCGGCCAGGTGGACGGCGCGGTCGTCGGCGGCCAGCAGCCGGTCGGGCGGTGCCGGGGCGGTCCACTCCCGGAGCACCCGGCCGGTGTCGGTGGCGTGGGCCCGGAAGCCGGTGGGGGTGAGCAGGTAGGCCGTCCGGTAGTGCACCACCGGCCCGGCGGCCGGCCCGGGGTGGCTCCAGGTCTCGGTGCCCGCGACGGCGTCCACCGCCGTGACGCCCGCGCCGTCGGCGCAGATCACCTGCCGGTCGACCAAGGCGTACGCGGCGGCCAGGTGGCCGGAGGTGGCGTGCTGCTGCCAGCGCGCCGGCGGGGGCGGCCCGCCGTACCCCTGGTCGGCCGGCTCGGCCCCCGGCGCCCGGCCGATCCCCCGGCCCAGCACCGCCGCGCCGCCGGCGGCCAGCGCGCCCGCACCGAGCGCGAGCAGGGTGCGGCGCGGCAGCCTTCGGCGCGGCGGGGCGCCCTCGCGCAGCGGGCGGTCCAGCTCCACCACCCGGGCCGCGTGCCGGGCCAGCCGGTCGGCGACCGGGCCGGGCAGCCAGGCGCCGGCCAGCGCGGCGGCGGCGCCCTCGGGGTGCAGCCGCGCGGCCAGCTCGGCGGCGGTGGGCCGCCGCTCGGGCGCGCGGGCGAAGGCCGGGCGGAGCAGCTCGGCGAGTTCACCCGGCAGCTCGTCCAGCGCGGCGCGGGCGGCGGCGGTGCGGCGCAGCACGGCGACCGTGCCCTGCTCGTCGGCGAACGGGCTGCGGCCGGTGGCGGCGTGGGCCAGCAGGGCGGCCAGGGAGAAGACATCCCCGGGCGGGCCGAGCGGGCGGCCGGCGGCCTGCTCGGGGCTGAGGAAGCCGGGGGTGCCGAGCACCGTGCCGGCCTGGGTGAGCGGGGCCGCACCCGCGGCGGTGCGGGCGATGCCGAAGTCGATCACCCGGGGGCCGTCGGCGGCGAGCAGCACGTTGCCGGGCTTGAGGTCGCGGTGCAGCAGGCCCGCCCGGTGGATCGCGGCCAGCCCTTCGGCCAGGCCCGCGCCGAGCGCGCGCACGCTCTCGACCGGGAGCGGCCCGTGCTCGGCGATCACCTCGGCCAGCGAGGGCCCGGGCACGTAGCCGGTGGCCAGCCAGGGCAGCCGGGCCTCCGGTTCGGCGGCCACCAGGGCGACCACGTACGGGCTGCGCACCGCGCCCACGGCGGCGGCCTCGCCGCGGAACCGCTCGCGCAGCTCCTCGTCCGGCTGCCGCACCACCTTGACCGCGACCCGCCGCCCGTCGGCCGCCCGCCCGAGGTAGACCTGCCCCATCCCACCGGCCCCGAGCCGGGCCAGCAGCCGGTAGGGCCCGATCCGCTCCGGGTCCGCCGGTCCGAGTGCCTCCAGTGCCACTACCCCGCTCCCCCGTCCCTCGCCGCCTCACCCAGGCTCTTGCCCCGGGACGGGCTGTCCCACTACCCCCGGGTAGCGGGACACCCGGGCCCCTCCGGTCACCCAACTCCCGCTTGACTCCCCGCTGCTGGGGAGGAGACTGGTGATTACACCAGACACAGGAGAGAGCCGCACCGCCGGATAGGTACGGACGTCAACCGGCCGTTCGAGTGACTCCCTTGTCGTGGGCCTGGCTAGGCCCCCGGTAGCCCACTCGCCCCCAGTGGCGCTTCAGCGACGGCTGAGCCCCGGAGAGAGCGATGAGGACGGACTGCCGGGAGCTGTCATGTCTGCCCCCGGCAGCCTTCGCTGATCAGAAGATCAGGTAGGCGGGGCGGTGCCCCTCGTCCGCCAGTTCACCGTCCGCCTGGGCCCGCAGCCGCGAGGCCAGCGCGTCCAGCGCCCGCGAGGCCGCCACCTCCTCGCCGATCCTGGCCAGCGGCCGGTCGGCGGCGCTGCGCTCGGCCTCGCCGTGGCCGCTCAGGCCCGGCGCGCGGGCTCCGGTCAGCGTCGCCTCGCAGACGGTGTGCACGCCGTCCTCGCGGAAACTCAGGTGTACGTCCCATTCGTTCTGCATCTCGCACCTCCGGGTGCCCGGGCTCCCCCACCATCCAGCCTGCGCCCGCCCGGGCCCTCCGGCAAGGCTCAGCTGATGGGGTGAAAGCCGCCCCGCTCCCGCGCGTCCCGCCCCACCCCCGTACCCCGGCCGCGCGACCGTGGCAGCTGACCCGCCCTGCCCTCCGTCGACGGGACTCCCCGGTGCGCCGCCTGCTCGTCCTCACCGCGCTGCTCGCCCAACTGGCCCTCGCCACTCCCGCCCTGGCCGCCCCGGGCGGCCTCGACCCGACGCCCGCCCGGGAGGCCGTCCGGCGGCTGCTGCCCGGCCACGCCGACCAGGTGATCCTGCGCACGGCCGCCCCCGGGCCGGACGGCGACTGGTTCGAGCTCTCGGGCGAGGACGGCCGGATCCGGCTGAGCGGCACCAGCCCGGCCGTGCTGCTCACCGGCCTCGGCTGGTACCTGCACCACGTGGCCCACGCCGACCTCGGTCTGCCCGGCGAGAGCACCGAGGCCCTGCCCGCCGTGCTGCCCGCGCCGCCGGCCCCGGCGCACCGCTCGGCCTCCGTCGCCCACCGCTTCGCACTCAACGACACCGACGCCGGGTACTCGGGCGCGTACCGGGACTGGGCCGCGCTCGAACACGAGGTGGACCTGCTCGCCCTGCACGGCGTCAACGAGGTCTACGTCCAGCTCGGTGCCGAACTCCCCTACTACCGCGCCCTCCAGGAGTTCGGCTACCAGCCGGCCGAGCTGCGCACCTGGCTGCCCGCCCCCGCCCACCAGCCCTGGTGGCTGCTGCAGAACATGTCCGGCTTCGGCGGCCCGGTCTCCGATCAACTCATCACCGCACGGGCTGAGTTGGGAGCCCGACTGGTGCAGCGGATCCGCGAGCTCGGGATGACTCCGGTGCTGCCCGGCTACTACGGCACCGTGCCGCCCGGCTTCGCCGACCGCAACCCGGGCGCCCGGGTGCTCCCGCAGGGCACCTGGTGCGGCTTCGACCGCCCGGACTGGCTCGACCCCTCGGGCCCGGTCTTCGCCGACCTGGCCGCCGCCTATTACCGCTACCAGCAGGAGGAGTTCGGCCCGGGCACCCGCTACAAGATGGACCTGCTGCACGAGGGCGGCCGGGCCACCGGGGTGGAGGTGGGCGCCGCCGCCCGGGGCGTGCTCGCCGCCCTGCGGGCCGCCCATCCGGAGGCCGTCTGGGTGCTGCTCGGCTGGGAGCAGAACCCGGACCCGGCGGTGCTGGACGCCGTGGACCACCGGGCGCTCTTCGTGCTCGACGGCCTGGCCGACCGCTACGACGGTCTCGACCGCGAGCGCGACTGGCACGGTGTCCCGTACGCCTTCGGCACCATCCACGACTTCGGCGGCCACACCGCCCTCGGCGCCAACACCGCCGTCTGGGCCGACCGCTTCCGCCCCGGCGGCGCGCTCGACGGCCTCGCCTACCTGCCCGAGGCCACCGGCACCGACCCGGCCGCCTTCGCCCTCTTCACCGAACTCGCCTGGGCGCCAGCGCCCGTGGACCTCCCCGGCTGGTACGCGGAGTACGCCGCCGCCCGCTACGGCGGCAGCGACCCGCACGCGGCCGCCGCCTGGGACTGGCTGCGCCGAGGCCCGTACCAGCTGCCCTCCGGCCGCTGGAGCGAGCCGCAGGACGGCCTCTTCACCGCCCGCCCGAGCCTGACCGCCACCAACTCGGCCACCTGGAGCCCGCCTTCGCTCCGCTACGACCCGGCGACCGTCCGCTCGGCCCTCGCCGAGCTGCTCCGCGTCGACCCCGCCCGCCGCACCACCGAGGCCTACCGGCACGACCTGGTCGACCTGGCCCGCCAGGCGCTCGCCGACCACTCCCGCGCCCTGCTGCCCGCCGTCCGCACCGCGTACCAGGACGCCGACCTGCCCGCCTTCCACCGGCTCACCACCGACTGGCTGGCCGCCCTCGACCTGCTCGACCGACTCACCGGCACCCGGGCCGAGTTCATGCTCGGCCCCTGGCTGGCCTCGGCCCGCGCCTGGGGCGCCGACCCGGCCGAGCAGGACCAGCTGGAGTACGACGCCCGCTCGCTGCTCACCACCTGGGGCGGCCGGGCGGCGGCCGAGGAGGGCGGCGTGCACGACTACGCGGCCCGCGAGTGGTCCGGCCTGCTCTCCGGCCTCTACGCGCCGCGCTGGCAGCGGTACTTCGCCACCCTGGAGACCGCGCTGACCACCGGCCGCCCGCCCGAGCCGGTGGACTGGTTCGCCGTCGACGACGCCTGGGCCCACGCCCACGCCCCCTACCCGACCACCCCCACCGGCGACGCGTACCAACTCGCCACCGAGGTCTCGGAGTTGCTGCCACCCGACTGACCCTCAGTCGGCCAGGCCCACCGTCCGCCCGACCGTCTCCGGCTGCGCCAGCGCGGCGAGCATCGCGTGCGCCACGTCGGCCCGCGAGATCACCCGGCCGTGCCGCAGGTTCCGGTCCAGCGCACTGCGGTAACCTCCCGTCAGCGCACGGTCGTTGAGCTGCACCGGCCGCACGGCCGTCCAGTCCAGACCGCTCTCCCGCAGCACCTCCTCCATCCGGGCCACGTCCGCGTAGTGCTCCCGGAGCACCCGCTTGAGCACCGGGTAGACCAGGTGGCTCATGAACGCGCCGTCGCCCGGATCACGCCCGGGCCGTGGCCGGCCGGGGGTGGGCACGGTGCCCACCGGGGCCGCGCTCACCGCCACGATCCGCCGCACCCCGGCCGCCCGCATCGCCTGGACGATCGCCGTGGTGCCGCGCCAGGCCACCCCGGCCTCGGCCTTGGAGACCGGGCCGAGGCCCGAGAGCACCGCGTCCGCCCCGGCCACGGCCGCCCGGAGCTCGGCCGGGCCGGCCGTGGCGAGGTCGGCGGCCACCACCGCGGCCGTGGTCGGCCCCAGCTTCGCCGGGTCGCGCACCACGGCCGTCACCTCGTGACCCGCCGCCAGCGCCTGGTCGAGCAGTTGCCGCCCCACCCCGCCGCTGGCGGCGAACACCGTGAGCTTCACTGTCCTCACCAACTCGCGCCGGAGATCTGCCGGGTGGTCGCGTTCAGCCGGTTGAACAGGTTGGTCAGCCCGATCATCAGGGTGAGCGCGGCCAGTTGGCGCTCGTCGTAGTGCTCGGCCGCCGCCGCCCAGACCTCGTCCGAGACCCCGCCGCCGTCGGCCAGCCGGGTCGCCGACTCGGCCAGCGCCAGCGCGGCCCGCTCGGCCGGCGAGAAGTGCGGCGCCTCCCGCCAGGCGGCCACGGTGGCCAGCTGCTGCTCGCTCACCCCCGCCTTGCGGGCACTGGTCACCCCGCCGTCCACGCAGTAGCTGCACCCGTTGATCTGGCTCGCCCGCAGGTGGACGATCTCCATCGTGGTCTCCGGCACCCCGCCGGTCTGCACCGCCTTCACCACGCCCAGCAGCGCCGGCATCGCCTCGGGGATCACCACGGCGGGGTTCGGCATCCGTGCTTCCATCGTCCTTGCTCCTTGCTCCGGTCGATCCGCTCCGCGCGGTCCGTCACTGGTATGACGGAACCGCTCGAACGGATGTGACAGCCGGCTGGAGGAACTTTCGACGACCGTCTGCGGCAGCGCTCAGAGCGGCGGGCCGGCCGGGGCCGGGCCGAGGGTGGTGGTGCCGGGGGCGGACCGGTGGGCCAGCCCGGCCCGGTACACGTCCAGGGCTGCCTCCACCTGTCCGGTCCGGCGCAGCAGATCGCCGAGCAGCCGGCAGAGGTCGGCGAGGTCGGCCGCGGCACCGGCGCCCTCCAACAGGGCCAGCGCCGCCCGGTAGTGGCCCTCGGCCGCGCCGGCCTCACCGCGCTCCTCGGCGATCAGGCCGAGCAGCCGGTGCGCGCCGCCCGCGTGCACCGCGCCGCGCTCGGGGCTGAGCGAGTCGACCAGCGCGGTGAGCAGCGCCTCGGCCTCGGCGGGGCGGCCGCTGCGGCGCAGCACGTCGGCCAGCTCCACGTCGATCTGCACGGTGTAGAGCGCGGCCCGCCGGTCGGCCAGGATGCTCCGCGCGGTCCGCAACTCCCTTTCGGCCTGGGCCAGATCGCCTTCCTGGGCCCGGAGGTAGCCGCGCGTCCAGTGGCAGTGGGCGAGTTCGGTGCGGATCTGGAGCTGCTGGTAGAGCTCCTGGGCCCGGGCCAGCGAGGCGTCGGCCTCGGCGGCCCGGCCCTCGGCCAGCAGGGTGCGGGCCACGCCCCGGTGCAGCCGGGCCACCAGTGCGGGGTCGGCCACCTGGGGCGCGAGGGCGAGGGCGAGTTCGGCCGCCCTGGCGGCCCGGTCCTGGGCGCCGAGGTCCATGTAGGGGGCGATCACGGCGGAGTAGAGCAGCACCAGGGCGTGCGGGTCGTGCAGCCCGCCCGCGTTGAGCCGGTCGATCGCGGTCTCGAGCAGGTAGCAGGAGTACCGCAGGTCGCCCGCGAGCAGCAGCGCCACCGCCCGGCCGCGCAGCGCGGGCACCCGCTGGGGCAGCGGCTGGTCGGCGAGCAGCTCCTCGGCCCGCTCGAACTCCGCGATGGCCCGGGCGAGTTCGCCGCTCTCCAGCGCGCAGTCGCCGAGCCCGAGCCGGGCGGCGGCCTCCTCGGCGGGCAGCGCCAGCCGGGCCGCCTCGGCCGCCAGCGCCGCGTACCGCGCGGCCGCCTCGGCGGGCTCCCCGTCGGCCAGCAGCTGGCGGGTGTCGGCCAGCCGCAACCGCAGCTCGGTGGCCAGGTGCGCGGGCTTGCCCGTCGCCAACTCCTCGTAGCTGACGCCGAGTCGGCCGGCCAGGTAGCGCAGCGCCTCCTCCGATGCGCCGACCTTCCCGGCCTCCAGGGTGGAGATGTACGCGGCGGTGTACCCGGGCTCGGCCAACGCCTTCTGAGTCAGCCCGCGTTCCGTCCGCAGCCGCAGCACCCGCGCCCCGACCACGGCCCGCTCCGCCGCAGCGCCCCCGGCCTTCCCGGCGCCGGCGCCCGTAGCCGCACCCCTCTCCGCACCGACCGCGACGCCTCTGCCGCTCTCACCCATCGCGTTCCTCCACCCAACTGCCTTGCCGGCCACTCAGCGTAGCCCGTCCCGACTCTTGCGCCCGCCGTTCCGACCCGGCTAGCTTAACTCCCGTCGTAAGCAGAGTTAAGTAAGCAATCAACTCGACGGCACCCCCTCTCCACCCCCGCGCCCCCACGTCCCGGACGGAGCTCCCCCATGCGCCTGAGCCGTACCCTCGCCACCGGCACCACCACCCTGCTCACCGCCCTCGGCCTGCTCGCGGCCGGCGCCCCGGCCCAGGCGGCGGCCCCGCTCGCGCCGCGTCCGCCGGCCACCGCCTCGGCCGGCAGCGGGCCGGTCTGCTGGTTCGGCGCCTGCTACGACTACGTCTCGGGCCGGCAGATCACCGACACGGCGGGGGCCAGCGTGCGGATGATGCAGGCCGCCCCCGAGGTGGCCAAGGGCGACACCTCCTCGCACTCGCTCCAGGAGCTCGCCCTCCAGTCGGCCGACCGGCAGTCCACCGTGGAGATCGGCTGGACAGTGGACCTGGGCCTCAACGGCGACACCCGCCCCCACCTGTTCGTCTACCACTGGGTGAACGGCCAGGAGAGCTGCTACAACGGCTGCGGCTTCGTCTCCACCAACAGGAACGTCAAGCCGGGCATGACGGTCGGCGCGGGCTCCTCGGCCCGGTACGCGATCCAGAACGTCAACGGCGACTGGTGGCTCTTCTACAACGACCAGGCGATCGGCTATTTCCCCGGCTCGCTCTGGGGCGGCTCGTACACCCGTGCCCAGGTGGTCACCGCCTTCGGCGAGATCGCCCACGCCACCGGCGCCACCTGCGAGGACATGGGCAACGGCTGGGCCGCCGTCTCCACCCGCTCCTCCTGGATCGACTCCTACTACCTGGCCGGCGCCGCCGACGCCCCCACGCTGACCGTCTCCGCCACCAGCCCCGAGCTCTACTCCGCGGCCGGCGCCACGCCCACCTCCTTCCACCTGGGCGGACCGGGCTCCGGCCCCTGCTGACCCCGCTCCGCGCCATCCCGCACCACCCCCACGGCCCCGCCGGCCACCCTCAACCGGCGGGGCCCGCGCGGTTCGTGAAGACCCGGGGCAAAATTCAACAGAGTGTTGACGCGGTGTTGCGCAGCCGCTTAGCTGAACGCCGGCAAGGCGACGGAGCCGCTCAGCGCCACCCACGCTGCGGTCCCGCCCGGCCCCCGGCAGTCGGCGTCCCACCACCCACGCGCGACCGACTCCGCCTGCCCGGCCGTCCGCCGCATCACATCCGCATCACATCCGCACCGCATCCGCACCACCGCCGTTGCACCGCGCCCCCTCCGCTCGTCCGTACCGGGAGGCAGGCCGAGCCAGGAGGGGGAACCCGCATGCCCGCACCCGCCGTACCCACCCCACCCGCCGTACCCACCCCACCCGCCGTACCCACCCCGCCCTCCGGGCCCACCGGACGTACCGAGCCCACCCCGAGAGCCACCGCCCAGGTCCACCCGGTCGACGAACGGCTGCCCGCCCGCCGCCTCGTCCCCGCCGCACTCCAGCACATCGCCGCGATGTACGCGGGCGTGGTCGCCCCGCCGCTGATCATCGGCCCGGCCTGCGGCCTGGACGCCCGGGACCAGACCTACCTGATCGCCGCCGCCCTGCTGATCGCCGGCCTGGCCACCCTGCTCCAGACTCTCGGCCTGGGCCGCTTCGTCGGCAACCGGCTGCCCTTCGTCAACGCCGCCTCCTCGGCCGGCATCGGCCCGATGCTGGCGATCGCCGAGCAGCAGCACGGCACGCACCGGCTGCCCGCCGTGCTCGGCGCGGTGATGGTCGCGGGCGCCTTCTGCCTGCTGGTCGGGCCGTTCTTCGGGCGGCTGATGAGGTTCTTCCCGCACCAGGTGATCGGCGTGGTCATCACCCTGATCGGCGTCACGCTGATGCCGGTGCCGGTGCAGTGGGCCCGCGGCGGCACGGCCGCCGCCGAGGGCTTCAACTCCCCCACCAACCTGGCCCTGGCGGCCTTCACCCTACTGGTGATCATCGCCTTCCAGCGCTTCTTCACCGGCTTCCTCAAGCAGGTCGCCCTGCTGATCGGCCTGGTGGCCGGCACCCTGGCCGCCGTCCCGCTCGGCAAGGTGGACACCCACGCCTTCGGCACCGCCGCGGCCGTCGCGCTGCCGGAGCCGTTCCGGTTCGGCGCACCGGAGTTCCAGCCCGCCGCGATCGTCTCGCTCTGCCTGGTGATGCTGGTGCTGATGACCGAGAGCTCGGCCGGCATGCTGGCCGTCGGCGAGATCTGCGACCGCCCCGCCGACCGCGCCACCATCACCCGGGGCCTGCGCACCGACGCCTTCGCCACCCTCCTCGGCCCGCTCTTCGGCTCCTTCGCCACCAGCGCCTTCGCGCAGAACGTCGGCGTGGTCTCGCTCACCCGGGTCCGCAGCCGCTTCGTGGTCGCCGCCGCCGGCGCCACCCTGGTCGTGCTCGGCCTCTTCCCCAAGCTCGGCGCGGCCGTCTCGCTCGTCCCGATGCCCGTGCTCGGCGGAGCCGGCCTCGTGCTCTTCGGCACCATCGCGGTCGGCGGCATCCGCTCGCTGGTCCGCACCGACCTCGACTCGGCCCCCAACATCGTGATCATCGCCGTCTCGCTCGCCGTCGGCCTGGTCCCGCTGGTCGCCCCGGACGTCCGGGACGCCCACGGCACCCTGATCACCCCCGGCATCTACCACGACTTCCCCGCCTGGGCGCAGACCATCCTGGGCAGCGGGATCAGCGCGGGCGCCCTGACCGCCGTCCTGCTCAACCTCCTCTTCCACCACCTCGGCGCCCGCCGCCCGACCCCGATCCCGACCCCGGCCTTGGCCCCGGAGCAGGCCGTCGCCGTCCCCTGACGCCCGGTCTGCTCAGCCCTGGCGCAGCGGCGGCATCGGCACCCCGAAGGCCGTCGCCCCGGCGCCCACCCCGCCCTCGCAGCTGTTCGGCGGATCCGTGGTCACGCCCCGGGTGGACGGCCGCTCGGCCGCCCAGAACATGTAGCCCAGCAGCCCGGGCGTACTGCCCGCCCCGGCCGGGGCGGCCGACCTGGTCCAGCCCGCGGTGGCGTTCTGCACCGAACCGGCGAAGTTCGTGCACTCCGGCCGGATCTGCGAGCCCTCGGCGATGTACAGCCCGCCGGTGAACTTGGCCGGCGCCAGCGGCGGGATCGGCGGGCTGTAGGTCGGCTTGCCGGTCAGGTGCTCCTGCCAGTTGGACTCCGCGGTGGCCGCCGAGGGCTGCTTGCTCGGCACCATCGCGTTCGCGTAGTCGAGCACCGGCGCAGCGGTGGTGAGCCAGTTGGCCGTGGCGTACTGGTCGATGCCGGTCAGCCACCGGTCCCCGGCCGCCACGTCGATGGTGAACCGCGCCGTCGGGTCGGCCCCGCTCGGGTCGTACGGGTGGGCGGCCCGGTAGGCCGACACGAAGGCCTGCAGCCCGCTCAGGTTCGGGTTGGCGGCGTTCTCGTAGTCGATCTCGATCCCCACCCCGAGGCTGCCCGCCAGCGCCGCCGCCTTCTGCCCGAGCAGCGCGGCGTTCTGCCCCAGCGCGGTGTCCCAGTCATTCGCCGCTCCGGCTCACCGCCTCGCCCTCCCGCTCGGCGCCGAGTGCCCCCGGCGACGGTTTGGGCAGTCGCGGCTCCCGATCGCCGGACTCCCCGCCTCCGGTGTCACCGGGCGGCGGCGAGTCCGGTGCCGCATCAACAGGAGCTCCGGGCCGGAACTCGACCACCAGGGAACCCCGGTAGCGCATGGCCGAGCCGGGCGCGGGGTGCTGGGCCGTCACGGTCCACTGCCCGGGCCAGGTCAGTGCGCGCAGCGAGGGGCCGTCCGGGTCCGGCGGGGCCAGGACGACCCCGGCCTTCCCCGCCACCTCCCGTGCGGCGTCGATCTCCAGCCCGACCACGTCGGGCACCCGGACCAGCCTCGCGTTCTCCGGCCCCAGCCATGTCATGTCGACGCCCCCGTCCGAGTGTCGGCTCGACAGCCCCCGTGGGTCGGAGCGCACCGGGCGGGTACCCGGACGCCGCTGAGCAAGAGCCGAACCTCTGGACGATACCCAGCACCGGCCGTTTCAGTGCGAACACCGCCCACCACGACCTCAGGTCGACGCCCTCGCGGCCCAGCCGGCGCGGGTCAGGCCGTACTCCACGTCGCCGTGCTCGGCACCCGGGATCGGGTCGGGCCAGGTCTCGAAGAAGGTGCGGACCAGGGTGAGGCCGGCCTTCTCCATCACCCGTCTGGAGGAGGTGTTGACCGTCATCGTGGTGGCCACCACCCGATCGGCCGCCAGGGTGGTGAAAGCGTGGGCGACCATCGCCCTGGCCCCCTCGGTGGCCAGGCCCCGGCCCCAGGCCACCGGCAGCAGGCGGTAGCCGAGCTCGGTGCCGCCGCTCAGGCCGAGGCTGTGGGCCGGGCGGAGCGAGAACCACCCCAGGAACTCGCCCCCGGCCCGGGCCTCGGCGGCGAAACAGCCCTGGCCCGGCGGGAGTTCGGCGTACTCGTGCAGGATCGCCGGCAGCTGTCGCCCCGCCACCACGGCCCGCGGCACCGGCCGCCCGTCGTCGATGTACCGCATCACCTCCGGGCACCCGTGCAGCTGCGCCAGGCCGTCCAGGTCCGCCTCGGTGAAGCGGCGCAGCAGCATCCGCTCGGTCGTCAGCAAGGTCTCGTTCGCCACGCCACCGATTCGATCAACGCGCACCTCACCCTGGCAACCGGGTTTCCGTCGGCCCCACTGACCCCCCGTCGGCCCCGGCCGACGCGCCGTCAGCGTCGACCGCTGGCACTGTGGGGAGGAACGGCCCGACACAGCGCAGGGCCGAGCGCGGAGTAAGGAGCGGTCCATGACGACGGCAGGCAGCTGGAGCGTGCCCTCGGCGGGCGTGTCGGGTGAGGTGCTGCCCGAGGTGGACATCCCCGGCCCCAAGCAGCAGCGGCGCTGGACGGTGCTGCTGCGCCTGCTGCTGCTCATCCCGCACTACATCGGCCTCTTCGTGCTGGGCATCGTCGCCTGGTTCGTCACCGTCTTCGGCTGGTTCGCCGCCCTGGTGCTGGGCCGGCTGCCCGAGCCCTGCGCGCAGTACCTCACCGGGTACGTCGGATACGCCACCCGGCTGACGGCCAGCGGGATGCTGCTGGTGGACGAGTACCCGCCGTTCGCGCTCCAGGCCCCGCCGGAGTACCCGGTGCAGGTGAGCCTGCACCCGGGGCAGCTGAACCGGCTGGCGGTCTTCTTCCGGCTGATCCTGCTGATCCCGGCGGCGGTCGTGAACAGCCTGCTGACGGCCGGCTGGGGCGTGCTGGCCTTCTTCTTCTGGCTGATCACCCTGGTGCTCGGCCGGGTGCCGCAGCCGGTCTTCGAGGCGAGCGCGGCCACCCTGCGGTACGGGATGCGCTACACCTCGTACGTGCTGATGGTGACCTCGGCCTACCCCAAGCGGCTGTTCGGCGACGACCTCGCGCTCGGTGCGCTGGAGTCGCGCTCGGCCACCCGCCCGCTGCGGGTGGGCACGGCGGGCAAGGTGCTGATCGTGGTCTTCCTGCTGCTCGGCCTGGCGGGCAACGTCACCAGCAGTGTCTTCCGGGACGGCTACGACGACGGCAACACCACCGTCCAGTACTGAACCCCTCGGCGGGCCGCCGCCCAGCTGGCATACTCCGCGCATGACCGATCATCACACCGAGGGACCACGACTGACCCGGGGTGACCGCGACCCCGAGCTCAAGCAGCGGCTGAGTGACGAGCTCACCGCCTTCAACTCCGCCGCCTCCGGGGCCGGGGAGTACGGCTCCTTCTCGCTCAAGGTGACCGACGGGGCGGGTGAGCTGGTCGGCGGCCTGACGGCCTGGACCTGGGGCGGGCTCTGCGGGATCGAGCTGCTCTGGGTGCGGGCCGAGAGCCGCCGGGACGGCTGGGGGTCGAAGCTGCTGGAGGCGGCCGAGGAGGAGGCCCGCGCGCGCGGCTGCGACCGCGTCGCGGTCTCCTCCTTCACCTTCCAGGCGCCGGGTTTCTACCAGCGCCACGGCTTCGTGGAGACCGGCCGGATGCAGGGCATTCCCGGTGGTCACGCCGACGTCCACCTTTTCAAGCGGCTCGACTGGGGCACCGGCTCGGCACCCGCTGCCAACTGAAGTGGAATCAAGTGCTGGAAATCTTCACACCAGCTGACGTATCCTTGCCAAATCGGAGGGACCGGCGAGAGCCCCGCTGGTGAACCCCGGCGGTGCTCTCACCCCGGCCGGTCCACCTCCCCCGCCCGCCCTGCCCGGCGCATCCCACCCGGGCCGGGCGGGATGCGCCAGGTTCACGCCCCCTACGCGTCGACCTCCGCGAGGGCACTCCGCATCCGCCGCCGCACCTCCGCCACCACCGGCGAGCTGCCGAAGGCCGCCGCGATCTGCTCCAACCGCTCGGCCTCCTGGGCGAGTTCGGCCGACATCTCGGGCGCCCGGTAGCCGCTGTCGGGGTAACTGCGGCCGACGGCCGACGCCGCCAGCGCCACCGCGATCACCGCGGCCTCCAGCTCCGCGGAACCCGCCGCCGGACCCGCCCAGGCCATGACCTCGGGGTGGACGTGCCCGCGCAGCGCCAACTGGCCGTCCCGGATCTCGATCACCCGCCGGTAGAGCGCCAGTTGGGCGCTGCCCCGCCAGCCGGGCGGAGTCAGCGCGATGTCCGGCCGGGCCTCGTGCAGGGCGGCCCAGAGCGGGCCGAGCCGCCGGTAGCTGCGCCAGGAGCGCAGCCACCGCATCGGGGCCGCGGCCTGTCGCCCCCAGATCGCCAGCGTGGCCCCGCCCAGCCCGAGGGTCAGGGTCAGCACCCCGAACGGTGCCGAGTACGCGTCCTCGGCGTACTCCTGACGGCCGGTGAAGAGCTGGGAGAGCAGCGGGATGACCGAGAGCGCCGTCCAGACCAGCCCGGCCGCCCCGCCCGCCGCGACCAGCCGCATGCCCACCCGCAGCACACCGGGCGGCACTTGGCGCACCGAGCGGTGCATCACCAGCGTGAAGAGGCTCACGCACCAGATGCTGTAGACCAGGAAGAAGAGGTCGTACGCGACCAGCGCGGCCCGGCTGCCCGGGTCGGGGGCGGCCAGTTCGCTGCCCGTGGGGTCGACCCCAGCCGCCAGGTAGCTGACCGCCTCGACCGTGATCACCGCCGCCAGCAGCGCGAGTTGGCGCCGCTCCCGGCGGGCCGGGCCGCCACCCCGCACGCTGTACGCCATCAGCGCCACGCAGCAGAGCCCGGCGTTGCGGAACTCCAGGCCGAGCAGCGGCAGCACCCGGCAGAGCGGCTCCCAGAACTCGGCCGCCTCGGTGACCGCCGGGGAGAGCAGCGCCGAGGAGAGCGCCATGCAGACCGCGAACCCGAAGACCAGGCCGGGTCGGGCCCCCTTGCTCACCCAGAGCCGGCAGCCTGCGGCGGCCACCGCGATCACCACGGCCAACAGGCCGGCGAAGTCGATCACTGCTCGAAGTCCGGCCGTGCCGACGGGAGTTCACCATCGAGAGCACCACCGGGCACGGCACCGGGAGGGCCGCCGAGCACGCCCTCCACCCCGAGCAGCCAGCCGAACCGGTCGGCCGTGTCGTCGAGCGGCGCGGGCAGCGGCGCCCCGCCCCGGGAGCTGCGAGCGGCGACCAAGGTGGCGAACAGCTCCGCCTCCTGCTCCTGCGGCTCGGTGTAGCCGTCCCGGCCGAGCACCCGCCGCACCAGCTCCCCCGACAGGTGCGGCAGCAGGGTCCGCTCGGTGGCCGGGGCCAGCGCCGCCGCACCCCGGTGGCCGCAGAGCAGGTGGCCCACCTCGTGCAGCACGATGTGCCGCTGGTGCAGCGGCGTGGTGTCGGCCGGGTACCCGATGTACTCGGCCCGGTCGGTGCTGACCAGCACCCCGCAGGAGCCGAACGCCCCGGACGGCAGCGGCAGGAACTCCACCGGCCGGCCCAGCCGCTCGGTGAGCACCGCGGTCAGCGCCGCCGGCTCGAACGGCTCCGGCAGCGCCAGCTCCTTGGCCAACCGTCGGCACCGCCGCCACTGGGCCCCCCGGCCCCACCCCAGAAGTGTCACCTAGGACCTCTGCTCCGTCCTCTGCCGTTCGGCGGCCTCCCGTTCGCGCCGGGCGATCGCCTCGATCATGTCGGTGATCGTGCCCAGGCCGTCCGGCGACAGGGTCACGGCGCGCAGCGCCACCTCCCGCACACCCGCATCGCGCAGCGCCCCGAGCAGCGTCAGCTCCTCGGCGATCCTGTCCGCCGGGCCGTCCTCGAAGAAGTACGCGGGCGGCACCTCGAAGTACTGGGCCAGTGCCTCCAGGTGGCGCTTGGTCGGGTTGTCCCGCCGACCGGTGCGCAGCTGCCAGAGATAGGTGGTGGAGAAGCTCTCCCCACTCGCCTCGCGGCAGGCGCGGGCCACCTCCTCGTTGCTGTAGGCGTCGCCGTTCGGCCTCCGGACGATCTGGAACAGCCGCTCGATCCGAGCGGCGAGCGAGCCTCCCTCGGGCCCCTGGTTGGTCACCACGCGTCTCCCCGTCTGTCTGGTCCGCTCATCGTAGTGGCCAGCCCCGAGAAGGTGCAGTGGCCCGCCCCGGGAAGCCGCTCCCGCATCCCCAACGCCTCCAGGAACTTCGCCGGCAACTGCACCCGCCCGCCCAGCCCGCCTATGCTGGAACAGCGGTATCAGGCAGGCTGGTCATCGGGCATCTCCCGCTCTCAACTCGGTAGTGATCTGTCGCCGGCCGAACACAGCCGCCTCCGCCAACACCGCCAATGTGCACAACCCGGCCAAACCCAGCGCCTGCTGAAGCACCGGCATGACAGCCGGAGCCAACCCGGTGGCCACCGGAGAACCCACCATGGTGCTGAGGTCGACCGCAGGGCCGAGCAGCAGGACGGCGACGGCGGCTCCGGCAGCACCGACGGCCGTCGCGGTGAAGGCCTGCGGCAGCGCCTCGACCATGATCAGGGCCACCCCCTCACGCGGCTTCAACCCCATCGTCCGCAGCCGGGCCAGCAGCGCCGCCCGATCGGGCGCAGCCCGGACCAGCGCGAGCAGCACCGCCAGCAACGCGAAGCCGGAGGCGGCCAGCACCGAGGTCCAGAACATGGTCTCGGCGGCGTGCTGGAGCGGGTCGTGCGCGAGCACGTCGGCCGTCGCGGCGCTGGTGTGGATGGAGAGCGCGGTGTCGCTGCCGAGCAGGGGTCTCACCTGGGGTTCCGTCACCGGGCCGAGCGCGAACCACTGGTTGGGCTTGCGCACGTCCGGCGCCTGGGCCTTGGCGGGCTCGGCCGGGACGATCACCGTGGGGGCGGAGCCGCCGAGCACGGTGGGCGCGTGGTCCACCACGCCCTTGGCGACCACCCGCAGGTCCGGGCCCTCCTGGGTGCGGACGCCGAAGGTCCGGCCGTCCAGCCAGGCGAGGTCGGCGGTCACCAGGACAGGCACCGGATCGGCCGGGGTCCACCCCGCCGGGGTGGCGAGCACGGCCGGGTCGAACCGCCCGCGGCCGTCCGCTGCGGCCAGCGCGGCGTACCGGACCGGGTCGGCGACCACTGCGGTGACCCTGGGGACGGAGGTGTGGTCGGTGTCGGTCAGGGTCAGCTCGTCCTCGGACCAGGCGGTCATGCCGGTCCGGACCCCGGGCAGCGCGTCGGCCTTGGCCGCGAAGTCGGCCGGCAGCAGCGCGCCGTTGGTGCCGACCACGGCGACATCGGCCCCGACCGCCTGGCGCGCGGCCTGGTGCCGGGTACTGCGGACCCCGTCGATCAGGGTGGCGCCGAAGCCGGCCGTGGTGACGGCGAGCACCAGGGCCAGCAGCGGCAGCACCGACGGTCGGGCCTGCCCGCCGATGCCCCGGGCGGCCCGGGCCAGGCCCAGGAAGCCGATCACCCCGGGCCGGCGACCGGCCCAGCGGGCCAGCCCGCCGACCACCACCGGCTGCAGCCGGGCGAGCAGCAGGGAGGCGCAGAGCGCGACCATCAGTGGGGCGGAGACCAGCAGGAGGTCCAATCCCTGCCCGGCCGGAGCCACGCCTCGGCGGCGCAGCTCGTAGACGGCGGCGGCCGTGATCGCCAGCACCGTCAGCTCGCCCACGGCGCGCCGACGGCCGGGCCGCTTGCCCCGGCTCAGCCCCATGACGGCCACCCGGAGCGGGAAGGCCAGCAGGGCGACCAGCCCGACCAGCACGCCCAGCTCCACAGCGCCGCCCCAGCGCGAGGTGGGCAGCAGGAGCAGGGCCAGCCCGATGCCGAGCAGAGCGCCGGGCACCGTGGTGACCAGGCCCTCACCGAGCAGGCGGCGCAGCAGCCCGGTGCGGGAGGCACCCCGGGCGCTGAGCAACGTCAGCTCGGCGGCCCGCCGGTCGGCGGAGAGCGCGGCGGCCAGGCAGAGCAGCAGGGCGGCCACCCCGCCCGCCCCGGCCGGGCCGATGGCGGCCAGTGGGGCGGCGGCGGCCTGCCGGGCCCGGGCCTGGTTGAACAGGTCGGGCAGGGTGGAGGTGAAGCGCAGGTCCTCGCGGCCGGTCGCACCGCTCAGTCGGATGTTGGTGGTGCCGCCGAGGTAGGCGGCGGCCTGGGCCGCGAGCTGGTCGAGCTGGTCGGCCCGCAGCCCGGCGATTCGGGCCGGCAGCCGCCAGAAGTTCTCGGTGTTCTGGCTCCAGGCCCCGATCCTGCTGAGGCTTCCCACGTCCACCACCGGGGCGACCTCCCAGTACTGGAAAGGCGGCCGGTCGTCGGTGAACTCCCGGCACGCCTCGGTCAGGCAGCCCAGCCCGGCGAAGTACGGATCGGTCGGATCGGCCGTGTAGAGGCCGGTGACCACCAGCCGGTTCGCCGGGTCACCGCTCTCGAGCACCATGCCGATCTTGGCCTTGATGGTGCGGGCCCCGTCCTCGGAGATCGCCACCGGGATCGGAGCGCCCGGGGTGGCCACGCCGGGCCAGGCGCCGGCGGTGAGCTTGGCGTGCTCGGCGAAGTCGTGCAGGTAGTAGAGGTCGGCCCTGGGCGGGATGTCGTCCGGTCTGTCCAGCTCGGGGTTGATCAGCGGGCGAGGCTGTAGGCCGTGCCGGCCGTAGACCGGGCCGGTCGGACCGGGTGTGATCGGCCCTTGCATGCTGCTCGTGAGGATCGAGACGGTCTCGTCCAGCTCCTTGCCGGTCTCCGGTCCGCCGTTCCTGGCCTCCCCGATCGGGGAGCTGGCCATCAGGCTGGTGGCGGTCGGTCCGTTGGCGGTGAGGTACCGCTGGAGCGCCTGGTCGGCGCCCCGGTCGAGGGCGCGCGGCAGAGCGGTGGCCAGCAGCACCGTCACGAAGGCCAGCAGGAAGGCGACCACGGCGGCGGGCCGGGCGGCCCTCAACCGGGTACGGGTCCAGGGGGCACCGGGCCCCGGGGTGGTGGTCACATCTCCTCCGTGAACCGGAGTCGGGCGACGAGGTCGCGCTGACGGCGGCCACCGAACACGGCGGCGAGCAGGGGAACGACGGCGATCGCCAACGTGACGGCGAGAGCCTGACCGAGCGGGAGCGAGATGACGGCCTCCGGAACGGGCCGGCGCGCGGCCGGAGTGAGCAGGATCAACGGAATCACCAGGTGGAGCAGCACCGTGCCAAGACCGAGCCCCACGGCCGAACCGAGCACGACCAGCAAGCCCTGCTCCGCCGTGACCGTGCGGGCGAGCCCCCTGCGCGGTGCACCCATCGCGAGCAGCACCGCGAACTCCGCCGCCCGCTCGGCCCGGGCCGCGGCCGAGGCAGCCGCGAAGCCGATCGCGGCGAGCACCGCGGCGGCCACCCCCAGCGCGGCCAGCGCACTCTGCGGCGCAGCACTGACCGGGTCACTCAACAGCACCTCGGCGGTCTCCCGGTCGAGCTGCAGGGTCTGGGCGGCGGGCGAGCTCCGCAGTGCGGCGGCGGCCTGCCCGGGTACCGGATCCTCCGGTCCGGTGCCCGGCAGCCACCACTCGTTCGGCGCGGGCACGTCCTGGCCGTAGGTCGTCGAGACGCGTTCCAGGGTGGCCAGGTCCACCGCGATGCCGGTGCCGCCGACCACCGGGAGGGCCTTCACGGCAGCGACGATCCGCACGTCCACCCGGCCGTCGCCGAGCGGCAGCCGGAGGGTGGCACCGACGCCGGCGCCGACGGCCTCGAGGTAGTCCTCGGTGGCCACGGCGGGCGGCAGCGAGGCGGGGGCCGCCGCCGTCAGCACGTCGATGGCGTTGCCCAGGACGAGGTCGCCCTCGCCCGGTTCGTAGTCCAGCCGGACCAGCTGTCCGCCGGTCGCGGCCTCCTTGCCGAGCTTCACCAGCCTGTCCTGGCGGGCGTACTCGGCGCCGGTGTGGCTCTGCCAGGTGAGCCCGGCGGGCGGGCTCACGGGGCTGCCGGGGCCGTCCGTGGTCTGCGCGGCCGAGATCCCGTGCACCACCAGACCGCCGGGGACCAGACCGCCCTGGTCGCCGAAGGAGACCACCAGTCCGGCCAGCGTGAGTGGGGTCGCCGCCGATCCGAGCGGCTCGTCCAGGTACGAGCTGAGGTCCACCGAGAGGGTGGCGTCGCCGTCCTGCGGCAGCGGGGGCAGCGTCACGTGGTAGGTCACGCCGAACCGGTCCCGGATCAGCAGCATCAGGTCCGGCGGTCGCGACGGGACGACGAACCCTCGGGGAGAGACCTTAGGCGGAGCCTGATGGAGCGTCAGACCGACGTCCAACCGCGCCGGGTGGCCCGGCAGCGGCACCCCGGCCGCGGCCGGCGCGGGCTCCGCGAGCGGGGCGAACACCTCCCGGACCGTCCGGCCGTTCAGCAGGTCGGCGCGGAGGCTCAGGTGCTCGGCGGCCGTGGGTGCGGCGAGCGCGAGCAGCCGGCCACCGGACCGGCCGGGCAGCCGGATCTCGCTGTCCACCACCGGGATCAGCCGGTCCCCGCCGGGCAGGGCGCCGTAGAGGCCGCCCTGGCCCATCGAGGCCACCGAGGAGGCGGTGATCCGCAGACCGCCCGCCGTGCCGAACTCGGCCTGGTCCTGCTGCGAGGTCGACCAGGCACTCCGCTGACCGATCGCCAGCACCCCCATCGCCACCGCGAGCACCAACAGCAGCAGCGGACCACTCGCCCGGCCGGGCCGTCGCGCCAACTGCCAGCCGACCAGCGCACCCGTGAGCCCACTGCCCCGCGCGGCCAACCGGCCGCCGAGCCGGGCCGCCAGCGGCAGCAACCGCAGCACCAGCACCGTCCCGGCACAGAGCGCCAGCGTCGGCGCGGCCACCAACACGGGATCCACACTGAGCTGTCCACCGGAGCTGCCGGACAGACCCCCGGTGTAATGCGCGAGCTGCTGGTAGGCGAGCACCGCGAGCACCAGCAGCGCGAGGTCCCCACCGGAGCGGACGACGCCCGCGACCAGCGCCTGCCGACGGCCCGCCCGGCGCAGCGTCGCCGCCCCGACGCCGCGCAGCAGCGTCGGCACGGCGGTGAGCAGCACGCAGGCCAGCGCGCAGGCGGCGGCCACCGGCCAGGCGATCGCGGGCAGGCCGGTGTCCAACCGCACCCGGGCCAGCGGACCGTAGTGACCGAGCGCGGTGAGCAGTGGCGGGGTGAACAGCGGAGCGAGAGCAGCGGCGGGCAGCGCCAGCAGCAGGCTCTCCGAGGTGGTGAACGCGCCGAGCCGGCGGCGGGTGGCGCCGCGCGCGGTGAGCAGCGCGTTCTCCCCGGCCTGCCGGTCCGTCATCAGGTGGACGACCAGCAGCAGCGCCGCCCCGGCCAGCACCGTGAGCTGCAGCGCGCCGATCAACAGCGTGGAACGGGCCACCAGCTCGGCCGACTTGAGCTCGTCCAGCACCGGTATCAGATCACTGGTGCTCTGGATCTGGGTGGCCTTGAGGAAGGCGTTCTGCACCGGGTCGATCCGCTGTCGGAGCGCCTCGGCCTCGGCGGGGGTGATCTGGTGAAAGTCGGCCTCCAGCAGCCACGCCCGGCCGGCCTGCGGCAGCAGGCCGGCGGTGAAGACGGTGTCGTCGACCAGCATCGGGCCGTACGTGGTGAAGCCCATCACCTGCATCTCGCGGCCGCCCAGCGGGTCGAGCCGCCAGTACGGGTCGTCGCGGTCCTCGGCGCGGTAGACCCCGGTGATCCGCACCGTGACGGGCGAGCCGCCGAAGCGGTCGTCCAGGCGCAGGTCGGCGGGCAGCTTGGCGGCGGTGAGGCCGAGCCGCCCGAGCAGGCTCTGCGGCACGGCGGCCTCCGGCAGGCTGCCGGGAGTGGCGGCCGTGGGCCACTGACCGGCCAGCAGCTTGGTCCGGCTCCGGTCCACGCCGGCCAGCTGGGTCAGGTCCGGCTCCCTGCCGGACCTGACCCCGGGCAGACCGTAGGACCGACTCCGGGACAACTCCCTGACCGTGTGCGGCAGTTCTCCGTAGAGCTGGTCGGCGTAGCCGACCGCCGCGGCGTCGTCCTTGGCTCGGGCCGCCAGGTCGTGGTCGGCGGCGGCCACCATCAAGGTGCGGCCGTGGCCAGGGCCTTGCAAGGCCTCGCGCAGGCCGGCTTGGCCGACCGTGCGGTCGAAGGCGGCCAGGGCGGTCAGGGCCGCCGTGGTGATCAGCACCGTGAGCAGAACGGCCGCCGCCAAGGCCAGCCGTCCGCGCAGACGGTGCAGGACAAATCGGAGCATACGGTATCTCCCCGATCCCGGACTCTCCCGTCCGGGGATCAGTTGATCAGGCACAATCAAACATATGTGCGAATGGGAAGGCGTGAGCCGCACCTCAGGCGGCTGTTCAAGAGGAAAGTGCGCAGCGCTGCGCGAGTGTGGGGGTCCGTGCCCGGAAGGTGCGGACCCCCACCGACTCAGTGCTGGTCCGGATGCACCTTGATGTGATCAGGAGCCAGCTCCATCGCTACCCGCTCCCTCATCCCGAGCGCCTCCAGGAACTTCGCCGGCAACTGCACCCGACCCGTCCGATCCAGCATCACGTACTCCCGCTCGCTCACCTGCTCCTCACCGTGCTCGTCCGTCACCATCCGGCGCAGCACCTCACTGCTCGTGCGCCCGTCCCGGATCGCGACCGTGCGCCGCACCTCCCCCGCCACCATCGGATCGTGCGTCACGATCACCACCGTCGCCCCGAGCTCCCGATTCACCGTGCGGAACGCCTCGAAGATCCCCGCAGCGGTCTCCGAATCCAACTCACCCGTCGGCTCGTCAGCCAGCACCACCGCCGGGTTGTTCGCCATCGCCACCGCGATCGCCACCCGCTGCTGCTGACCACCCGACAACTGAGCCGGACGACGATGCGCCAGATCACCGATGTCCAACGCCTCCAGCAACTCCCCCACCCGAGCCGCCTGCCTCGCCGTCGTGGCCCTCGTCTTCCGACCCTGGGACAACTGCATCGGCAACGCGATGTTCTGCGCAGCCGTCAGGAACGGCAGCAGATTGCGGGCCGTCTGCTGCCAGATGAAACCCACCACCTCCCGCCGATACCGCAATCGCTCCTTCGCACCCATCGCCAACAGATCCCGACCAGCCACCGTCGCCCGACCAGCCGTCGGACTGTCCAAACCCGCCAGGATGTTCAACAACGTCGACTTCCCGCTACCGGAAGCACCCACCAGCGCGATCAGATCCCCCTGATCCACCAGCAGATCAAGCCCCTGCAGCGCCTGCACCTCGATCCGGTCCGCGGAGAAGATCCGCACCAACCGATCACAGGCAATCACCGCATCAGCCCCATACGAACTCGGCGCGGCAGCAGCCAACGCCCGCTCACGCAACTGCGCCAACGTCGGCTCGGCAACAGCAGTCTTGACATCAGGAAGGCTGGTCATCGGGCATCTCCCGCTCTCAACTCGGTAGTGATCTGTCGTCGGCCGAACACAGCCGCCTCCGCAAGCACCGCCAACGTGCACAACCCCGCTAGTGCCAGAGCCTGTTGGAGCACGGGTGCGGTGGCGAGGGCAAGCCCGGTGGGGACCGGGGAGCCGACCATGGTGGTGAGGTCGATGGCGGGTCCGACCAGCGACACGGCGAGCGCCGCGCCCACCGCGCCGATCGCCGTCGCGGTGAAGGCCTGTGGCAGCGCCTCCACCATGATCAGGGCCACCCCCTCACGCGGCTTCAACCCCATCGTCCGCAGCCGGGCCAGCAGCGCCGCCCGGTCGGGCGCAGCCCGCACCAGCGCGAGCAGCACGGAGAGCAGGGCGAACGCCATGGCGGCCAGCACCGAGGCCCAGAAGAGCAGTTCGGCGGCGTGCTGGAGCGGGTCGTGGGCCATCGCGCTCCCGATGGTGGCGCTGCTGCGGTAGAGCGCCTTGGCTCCGCCGAGCAGCGCCCGCACCTGCGGCTCGGTCGTCCCGCCCATCGCGTACCACGCGTTGGGCCGGCCGAGCACGTCCAGTTGGGCGGTGCCCGGCCCGACCGGGACGAGCACCGCCGGGGCGTCCCGGCCCAACACGGTGGGCGTGCCGTCGACCAATCCCCGGGCGGTGACGCGCAGTTCGCCGCCCTCCTGGGTCCGCATCCCGAAGGTCCGGCCGTTCAGGTAGGCGAGGTCGGCGGTCACCAGGACCGGCACCGGATCGGCCGGGGTCCAGCCCGCCGGGGTGGCCAGCAGGGCCGGGTCGAACCGCCCGCGCCCCACCGCTGCGGCCAGCGCGGCGTACTGGGCGGGGTCGGCGGCCACCCCGGTCACCCGGGGCACGGAGGTGTGGTCGGTGTCGAGCAGGTTGATCTCGTCCTCGGACCAGACGGCGGTGGCCTGCCGGGTGCCGGGCAGGGCGGCGGCCTTGGCGGCGAAGCCCGCCGGCAGCGGTCCGCCGTCGGCGCCGATCACCGCGGTGTCGCCGCCGACCGCCAGGCGGGAGACTTGGATCCGGGCCGCGTCGACCCCGGCGATCACGGTGGCGCCGAAGCCTGCCGTGGTGACGGCCAGCACCAGGGCCAGCAGCGGCAGCACCGACGGTCGGGCCTGCCCACCGGTCCCCCGGGCGGCCCGGGCCAGGCCCAGGAAGCCGACCACTCCGGGCCGGCGACCGGCCCAGCGGGCCAACCCGCCGACCACCACCGGCTGCAGCCGGGCGAGCACCAGCGCGCCGGTGAGCGCGACCGTCAGCGGGGCGGAGACCAGCAGCGTGTCCAGGCCCTCCCCGGTGGGGGCCACGCCTCGGCGGCGCAGCTCGTACACGGCCGCAGCGGTGACGGCGAAGACCAGCAGCTCGGCCATGGCCCGGCGGCGGCCGGGCCGCTTGCCCCGGCTCAGCCCCGCGACGGCCACCCGGAGCGGGAAGGCCAGCAGCGCGCACAGTCCGACCACGGTGCCCAGCAGCACGGCGCCGCCCCAACGCGGGGTGGGCAGCAGGAGCAGGGCCAGACCGATGCCGAGCACCGCGCCCGGCAGGCTGGTGACCAGGGCCTCGGTGAGCAGGCGGCGCAGCAGCCCGGTGCGAGAGGCACCCCGGGCGCTGAGCAGCGCGAGTTCGCCGGCCCGGCGGTCGGCGGTCAGCGCGGCGGCCAGGCAGAGCAGCACCACGGCCACCCCGATCGCCCCAGCCGGGCCGATCGCGGCCAGGGGGGCGGCGGCGGCCTGCCGGGCCCGGGCCAGCTCCAGCAGGCTGGGCAGGTCGGAGGTGAAGGTCAGGCTGGGCCGGCCGGTCGCCCCGACCATGTCCACCGCCGTGGTGCCGCCGAGGAAGCCCGTCACCGCCGCCTCGATCTCCTCCAGCCGGTCGGCCCGCAGGCTCTCGGCGCGCAGCGGCAGCCGCCAGAAGTCCTCGGTCGGCTGGGACCAGGCGGCGAGGTGGTCCATGGCGAGGTCCGAGAGGACGGCGGCGACCTCCCAGTACCGGGCGGGCGGGGAGCCGGGGGTGGTGGCCTGGCAGGCCTCGAGCGTGCAGCCGAGGCCGCTGAAGAACGGGTCCCCCGGGTCGTCGGCGCTGTAGAGGCCGACGATCACCAGCCTGACCGTCGAGTCGGCGCGGTACAGCTCCATGCCGAGCTTGGCGTGCAGGGTGCGGGCGCCGCTCTCGGAGATCGCGATCGGGACGGCACCGTCGGCTGCGGTGACCCTGCCGGGCCAGGTCCCGGCGGTGAGCTTGGCGTGCTCGGCGAAGGCGTGCACGTAGAGCAGGTCCAACCTGGGCTGGATCCCGTCCGGCTGGTCCAGCCCGGGGGTGGCCACGCTCCGCCCCTGCACGGTGCGCTTGCCGTACACCACACCCCGCCCGGCGAGGGCGAGCGGGTCGTGCAGGCTCTTGCCCAGGGTGTCGGCGGTCTCGGTCAATTCCTTGTCGCCCTCCGGCTCCTCACCCACACCCCGCGCGGGCCCGGCGGTGCCGAGCAGGCTGGCGGCGGTCGGGCTGTAGTCGGTGAGGTACCGCTGGAGCGCCTGGTCGGCGCCCCGGTCGAGGGCGCGCGGCAGAGCGGTGGCCAGCAGCACCGTCACGAAGGCCAGCAGGAAGGCGACCACGGCGGCGGGCCGGGCGGCCCTCAACCGGGTACGGGTCCAGGGGGCACCGGGCCCCGGGGTGGTGGTCACATCTCCTCCGTGAACCGGAGTCGGGCGACGAGGTCGCGCTGACGGCGGCCACCGAACACGGCGGCGAGCAGGGGAACGACGGCGATCGCCAACGTGACGGCGAGAGCCTGACCGAGCGGGAGCGAGATGACGGCCTCCGGAACGGGCCGGCGCGCGGCCGGAGTGAGCAGAATCAACGGAATCACCAGGTGGAGCAGCACCGTGCCCAGGCCGAGCCCCACGGCCGAACCGAGCACCACCAGCAGGCCCTGCTCCGCCGTGACCGTGCGGGCGAGCCCCCTGCGCGGTGCACCCATCGCCAGCAGCACCGCGAACTCCGCCGCCCGCTCGGCCCGGGCCGCGGCCGAGGCAGCCGCGAAGCCGATCGCCGCGAGCACCGCGGCGGCCACCCCCAACGCGGCCAGCGCACTCTGCGGCGCAGCACTGACCGGGTCACTCAACAGCACCTCGGCGGTCTCCGAGCTGAGTTGGACGTTCTGCGCGCCGGCCGAGCCGCGCAGTGCGGCGGCGGCCCGGGCGGGCACCGGGTCACCGGGGCCGGTCGCGGGCAGCCACCACTCGTTCGGGGCGGGCGGGTCCTCCCCGTAGCTGGTCATGGCCCGTTCCAGGGTGGCCAGGTCCAGCGCGATGCCGGTGCCGCCGACCACCGGGAGGGCCTTCACGGCAGCGATGATCCGCACGTCCACCAGGGATTCCCCGAGCGGCAGGCGGACGGTGGCGCCGACCTGGGCACCGGCGCCCTTGAGGTAGTCCTCGGTGGCCACGGCGGCCGGCACCAGCCGGGGCTCGGCGGCGGTCAGGGTCGCGTTGGCGCCGGCCAGCGAGATCTCTCCCGCGGCCTCCTTGTAGTCCAGCCGGAGCAGCTCGGTGGCGGTCGCGGGGTCCTTGCCCAGGGTCAGCAGTCGGTCCTGGGGGGCTCCTTCGGCTCCGGTGTGGCTCTGCCAGGTGAGCCCGGCGGGCGGGGTGACGGGAGTGCCGGGGCCGTCCGGGGTGTCGGAGACGGCGATCCGGTGCACCTGCAGGCTGCCGGGCACCTGGAGGCCGGACTGGCCGCTGAAGGTGATCGTCATCCCGGCCAGGGTGAGCGGCGTCGCCGCCGAGCCGAGCGGCGCGTCCAGGAACGGGGCGAGGTCCACCGAGACGGTGGCGTCGCCGTCCTTGGGCAGTTGGGTCGCCACCGCCCGGTACGTCACCCCGTTCCGGTCCCGGAGCAGCAGCAGGACGGCGGGCGGCAGGACCGCGTCGGACCCCATCCAGGCGAGCTCGGGCGGCATGGGCGACGGCTGCTGCTGCTGGATCGTCAGGCTGAGGTCCACCCGCACCGGGCGGCCCGGCAGTGGCACCCCGGCCACGGTCGGCGCGGGCGAGACGAGCGGCCCGAACACCTCGTTCGACTGTCGGCCGTTCAGCAGGTCGCTGCGGACGTGCAGGTGCGCGGCGGCCGCGGCCGCGTCCAGGGCGAGCACCTTGGCATCGGCCCGGTTGGGCAGCGAGACCGGGGCGGCCAGCACCGGGATCAACCGGTCGCCGCCGGGCAGCGCGGCGTAGTGGCCGCCCTGGCCCATCGAGGCGATCCCGGAGGAGGTGATCCGCAGGCCGCCCGCCGTGGCGAAGTCTGCCTGGTCGCGCTGCGAGGTCGACCAGGCACTGCGCTGGCCCACGGCCAGCACGCCCATCGCCACCGCGAGCACCAACAGCAGCAGCGGACCACTCGCCCGGCCGGGCCGCCGGGCCAGCTGCCAGCCGACCAGCGCACCCGTCAGCCCGCTGCCCCGCGCGGCCAACCGGCCGCCGAGCCGGGCGGCCAGCGGCAGCAACCGCAGCACCAGCACCGTCCCGGCGCAGAGCGCCAGGGTCGGCGCGGCCACCAGGACCGGGTCGACGCCGAGTCCGCCTTCGGAGCTGCCGGAGAGACCTCCGGTGTAGTGCGCGAGCTGCTGGTAGGCGAGCACCGCGAGCACCAGCAGCGCGAGGTCCGCGCCGGAGCGGGCGGCCCCGGCGACCAGCGCCTGGCGGCGCCCGGCCCGGCGCAGCGTGGCCGCCCCGGCGCTGCGCAGCAGCGTCGGCAGGGCGGTCAGCGCCACGCTGGCCAGCGCGCAGGCGGCGGCCACCGGCCAGGCGAAGGCGGGCAGGCTGGTGTCCAACCGCACCCGGGCCAGCGGGCCGTAGTGACCGAGCGCGGTGAGCAGCGGCGGGGTGAGCAGGGGGGCGAGAGCGGCGGCGGGGATCGCCAGCAGCAGGCTCTCGGTGGCGGTGAAGGCGCCGAGCCGGCGGCGGGTGGCGCCGCGTGCGGTGAGCAGCGCGTTCTCCCCGGCCTGGCGGTCGCTCATCAGGTGGACGACCAGCAGCAGCGCCGCCCCGGCCAGCACCGTGAGCTGCAGCGCGCCGATCAACAGCGTGGAACGGGCCACCAGCTCGGCCGACTTGAGCTCGTCCAGCACCGGGCCGAGTTCGCTGTTGGTCTGCAGGCCGCTGGCCTGGCGGAACGCGGCGTCCATGCCGTCCAGCCGGTCGCGCAGCGCCTGCGCCTCGCCGGTGCCGATGTCGTGGAAGTCGGCCTCCAGCAGCCAGGCCCGGCTCGCCTGGGGCACCAGGCCGGCGGTGAAGACGGTGTCGTCGACGAGCATCGGGCCGTAGGTGGTGAAGCTCATCACCTGGACCTCCCGGCCGTGCAGCGGGTCGAGCCGCCAGTACGGGTCGTCGCGGTCCTCGGCGCGGTAGACCCCGGTGATCCGCACCGTGACGGGCGAGCCGCCGTAGCGGTCGTCCAGGCGCAGGTCGGCGGGCAGCTTGGCGGCGGTGAGGCCGAGCCGCCCGAGCAGGCTCTGCGGCACGGCGGCCTCGGGCACGCTGCCGGGAGTGGCGGCCTTGGGCCACTGACCGGCCGTCAGCTTGGTCCGGCTCCGGTCCACGGCCGCGACCTGGGTCAGGTCCGCGTCCTTGCCCGCCCCGTGGCCGGGCAGGCCGTAGGACCGGCTCCGGGCCAGGGCCTGCACGGTGTGCGGCAGCCGGCCGAACAGCGTGGTGCCGTAGTCGGCCACCGTCTTGTCGTCCTTCGCCCGGGCAGCCAGCTCGTGGTCGCCGGTGGCCAGCACCACGGTACGGCTGTGGCCGGGCCCCTGCAGGGCCTCGCGCAGGCCGGCCCGGCCGACCGTGCGGTCGAAGGCGGCCAGGGCGGTCAGGGCCGCCGTGGTGATGAGCACCGTGAGCAGAACGGCCGCCGCCAAGGGCAACCGTCCGCGCAACCGGCGCAGCACAAATCCGAGCATTCGGTGTCTCCCCCGACCCCGGACTCTCCCGCACCGGGTATCAACTGATCAGGCACAATCAAACATATGTGCGAGTAAGGTGGTGTCAACCGCAGGTCAGGCGGCTCACTCTCGAAGAACTGCCAAGTACACGCGCCTCGGCCCCAGGGGGTTTCACGATGACGGCAGAAATTTTGGACCGGTCCGAAACGGCCGCTCCGATGGTGGTGGTGACGGAGCTCCAGCGCAGCTTCGGCGAAGGTGCGCAGGCCGTGCACGCGCTGCGCGGGCTCTCCTTCACCGCCCGGCGCGGTGAGCTCACCGCGGTCAAGGGCCGCTCCGGCTCCGGCAAGACCACCTTGCTCAACCTGGTCGGCGGCCTGGACACGCCCACCGGCGGCAGCATCTCGATCGACGGCCTCGAGCTCGCCGGCCTCGACGAGGCCGGGCGGCTCGCGCTGCGGCGCGAGCGGATCGGCTTCGTCTTCCAGTCCTTCGGGCTGATCCCGGTGCTCACCGCCGCCGAGAACGTCGGCGTGCCGATGCGGCTGCGCCGGGTGCCCGCCAAGGAGCGGGAGGAGCGCGTGCGCACCCTGCTCGCGCTGGTCGGCCTGGCCGACCACGCCGAGCAGCGCCCCGGCGAGCTCTCCGGCGGTCAGCAGCAACGCGTCGCCCTGGCCAGGGCGTTGGCCAACGAGCCGGCCCTGATCATCGCCGACGAGCCCACCGGCCAGCTCGACTCCGAGACCGGCCGCGCCGTCATGGAGCTGCTCCGCGCCGTGGTCCGCAGCGAGGGCGTCACCGCCCTGGTCGCCACCCACGACCCCAACCTGATGACCCTGGCCGACCAGGTCGTCGAACTCCACGACGGCCGCATCGCGGAGTGACCCCGCGGGCGCGCGGCCCGGCCCCACCACCCCCGCGCGCCCGCCCTCCCGCCCCACTCGCCTTGCCCACCGGGCCCGCATCCACTGCCCGGCGGGCCCACCCGCACGGCCCACGCGACGGCCCGGCGGGCCCTTCCCCTCGCGACCCGCGCGGAGTCCCCGTCGGGCCCGCCCTCGCGATCCGCCCAGCCGCCCCTGCAGGGCCGCCCGGCCTGCCTCGCCCGGGCCCACCCCCGCCCTCGTGAGCCCCCGTCGCCCGGCCCGCTCCGCCGCTCTTCTCTCCCTCTCCCTCTCCCCCTACTCCGCGAGCAGCGGCAGCAGCAGCGCCGCCGACCAGCTGAAGTTGGTCGAGTTGAGCGCCTGGCCGGTCAGCGGGTCGTAGTTCTCCATGATCGGCCCCTCCCCCGCCAGCCCCGCCGCGTTCGCCAGCAGCCGGTCCGTCAGCTCGGCGGCCTCCCGCCGGTAGCCGTACGCCCGCAGGCCCTCGATGCCGAAGTACGCCTGGTCGAGCCAGACCGGTCCGCGCCAGTACTCCTGGGCCGCGAAGTACGGCGAGCTCTTGGCCACCGTCGGGAACGGCACGGGGGTGGCGAACTCCCCCGGGTCGGTCAGGTGGGCGCGCGCGGCCGCCGCCTGCTGCGGCGTGGCCACCCGGGCCCAGAGCGGGACCACCCCCTCGATCCCCCGCCCGCGCGCCACCAGCGGTCCGCCGCCCGGTGCGGCGTCGTGGAACCACCCGCTCGCCGGGTCGAAGAACCGCTGCCGCACCTTCGCCGCCAACTCCTCCGCCGAGGCGGTCCAGCGCGCGGCCTCCGCTGCCAGGCCGAGCCGCCCGGCGATCAACGCGAGGTGGCGGCGGTCGGCCACCAGGTAGGCGTTCAGGTCCACCGACTCCTGGCCGAGCGAGTAGCCGACCTGCCTGCCCCCCGCGTCCCGGTTCTCCACCACCGTGGTGCCCAGCGCCGCGTCGAACCGCGGCGCGTTGTCCATCCCGCTCTCCCAGGCGGCGGCCTGCCGGGTGTCCTCGGTGTTGTCGTTGCCCGGGTCCACCGTGGCGCCGTACTCGGCCACCCCGTTCCCGTCGTGGTCCCGGCAGCGCGCCCACCAGGCCTGGTAGGCGGTCAACTTGGGGTAGAACTCGCGCAGCAGCGCGCCGTCCCCGCCGCGCAGGTAGACCTGCCAGACGGCCCAGGCGGCCAGCGGCGGCTTGGAGTTGCGCTCGTTCCAGTTGCCCCCGCCCTGCGCCGGGGCGTTGTAGAAGACGCAGTCCGGGATCATCCCGGCATCCTGCGGACGCTCCGCCGAGTCGGGCCGGATCTGGTGGTCGAAGACGGACCGCAGCTGCGAGGCCGCGAGCGCCGGGTCGAACCGGGCCGTGCCCACCGCCTGCTTCCAGGTGTCCCAGGCCCAGAGCCCGCCGGTGAACCACTTGTACGAGATCGAGGGTATGATCCCGTCGTGCTTCAACTGACCGGCCGCACTGCGCCAGTTGGTCACCAGGGTCTGCACGGCCTTGACCGCGAGCCGCCGCCGCCCTGCCGGCACCCCGGCGGTGGCGGAGGCCACGTACCGCCGCCAGCGCGCCGCGCCGGCGGCCAGCACCGGCTCGGGGCGGCGCAACAGCTCGGCCACGGCCGGCCGCTCGGCCGCCCGCTCGGCCTCGGTGAAGGTGTAGCTCTCCGCCCAGCCGAACCGCTGCCGCGCTCCGGGGGCGAGCTGCAGCGGCGCGGCCGTCTCGGTGCGGTAGGAGTCGCCGTCCACCGTGACCCGCACCGGCCGGTCGTGGCTGACCTCGAACCGCTCGGTGCCGTCGGTCAGGTAGCTCCAGGTGTTGCGCACCCGCCCGAACGCGACGGCAACCCCGCTCCCGGTCGCGCTCAGCACCGGTGCGCCGTGCATCGGTTCGGCGGCCGGCCGCAGCAGGGTGCCGCGCCAACCCACCGTGATCCGCCGGGCGTTGCCGCCCGCATTGGTCAGCTCCCCCCGCACGTAGGCCGTCCGGTGGCTGGTGAACCGCAGCTCCAGGCTCAGCCGCAGGCCGCCGCCCAGGTCGTACCGCTGCCGCAACAGGCCAGGCAGCGCGGTGAGTTCGGGCCTGCCACCGGCGGCCAGGTCGAGCACCCGGCCGCCCTCGGCCAGCTCCACCCGGGTGAACTGGCGGGCCAGCCACCAGGGGTACTCCTGAGCGATGTAGAGCGGGCCGGTGAAGCCGCCGTAGCCGGTCGGGTCCTCCGCCTTCGGCAGCGCGTACGCGTGCCAGGCGCCCTGGTCGGCGAAGACGTTCACCGGGTTGAGCTCGCCGGTCTCGGCGGCGGTCGGCGCGCCGTGCAGGTCGAGCACGTCGGCGTAGTCCTCGGCCCCAGCGGCCAGCGCGGGCGGGGCCACGGTCCAAGCGGCGGCCGGCACGAGGCTGGCAGCGGCGGCCCGTAGGAGGGTGCGGCGGTCGGTCACGGGGGAGTCCTCTGCTCAGAAGGGGTGGGGGGTCAGGGGTCGGGGGTCTACCGTCGGAGCACGGCCACGCCGAGCGGGTCGAGCCGCAGGGCGGGGTCGGGGGTACGAGCGGGGTCGAGCAGGTCGGCGGCCCGCTGCCAGCCCTCGGGGAGGGCCAACTCGACCGGTTCGTCGGTGTGGTTGAGCAGGAAGAGGTGCTCGGCCCCGTCGGGCGTGCGCCGCAGCGTGGCCTCCACCCCCTCGGGGGCGGCCAGCACCGGGGTGACGCCGGCCCGGTCGAGGATCGGGTCGAGCACGGCGCCGGTCTGCGGGCCGAGGTCGCAGCTCAGGTACCAGGCGGTGCCGTGCCGGGTCACGGCGGGACGGCCGGCCAGCGGGCCGGAACCGTAGCGGCCCACGGTCTCGGCGCCCTCGGTCTCCAGCCACTCCGTCCACCGGGTGGCCGTCACCCGCGCCCCGCCTTCGAGCACCACTTCGGCCTCGGCGCCCTCGGGCAGCGGCCACCACTCGTCCACCACCACTCCGAGCGCCTCGCGCAGCGGCGCCGGGTAGCCGCCGAGGTGGATGTGGTCGTGCTCGTCCACCACCCCGCTGAACGGGCCGCAGACCAGGTGGCCGCCGGCCGCCGCGTAGGCGGTCAGCCGCCGGGCGGTCGCCGTCCGCAGCAGGTACAGGTTGGGCGCCAACACCGCCTGGTAGTAGCCGAGTTCGCCATCGGGCGGCAGGAAGTCCACCGCGATGTTGCGCCGGTGCAGCGCCGCGTACCAGGGCCGCAGCAGCTCGCTCCAGCGCATCCGCGCCGAGGGGTGGTCCTCCAGCTCCAGCGCCCACCAGGAGTCCCAGTCCAGCACGATCGCCACCTGGGCGGTGCTGCGCCCGCCCACCACCGGGGCCAGCCGCCGGAGTTCGGCGCCGAACCGGACGGTCTCGCGCCAGCCGCGCGAGTCGGTGCCCCGGTGCGGCAGCAGCGCGCTGTGGTGCTTCTCGGCGCCCGCCCGGGAGGCCCGCCACTGGAAGTACAGGACGGCGTCGGCACCCCTCGCCACCGCCTGGAGCGACCAGAGCCGCTGCAGGCCGGGGCGCTTGGGCACGTTCACCGCCCGCCAACTCACCGCCGAGGGAGCCTGTTCGAGCAGCATCCACGGCGCTCCGCCCTTGAGCGAGCGCATCAGGTCGTAGTTGAGCGCGGCGCCCACCTGCGCCGTCGGATCGGCCGGGTCGGGGTAGGCGTCGTCGGCGACCACGTCCTCCTCGGCGGCCCAGGCCCAGTAGTCCAGCGCCTTGAACATCGACATGAAGTTGGTGGTCACCGGCGTGCCGGGGGCGAGCTCGTCCAGCACCACCTTCTCCGCCCGGTAACACTCCAGGAGCGCGTCCGAGCAGAACCGCCGCCAATCCAGCACCTGGGTCGGGTTGACCGGGCCGGGCGCGGTGCGCGGCGGCTCGATCTCGGTCCAGTCGCGGTAGTGCTGCGACCAGAAGCCGGTGCCCCAAGCCGAGTTGAGCTGCTCGACGGTGCCGTACCGGGTACCGAGCCAGCGCCGGAAGTGGGCGGCCGACTCCGCGCAGAAGCACTCGGTGACGTGGTCGCCGTACTCGTTGTGCACGTGCCAGAGCGCCACGGCCGGGTGCCGGCCGTACCGCTCGGCCAGCGCGCGGGCCAGCCGGACGGCGGCGGCCCGGTAGACCGGCGAGGAGGGGCAGTAGTGCTGACGGGAGCCGAACTCCAGCCGCACGCCGTCCGCCGTCACCGGCAGCAGCTCGGGGTGGGCCCGCACCAGCCAGGCCGGCGGCGAGGCGGTGGCGGTGGCCAGGTCGACGGCCACCCCGTGGGCGTGCAGCTGGTCGAGCAGGACGTCCAGCCAGCCGAAGTCCCACTCCTGCGGGCCGGGTTGGAGCCGCGCCCAGGCGAAGACGCCGAGCGTCACCATGGTGACCCCGGCCTCCCGCATCAGCTTGACGTCCTCGGCCCAGACCTCCTCGGGCCACTGCTCGGGGTTGTAGTCCCCGCCGTACCACAGGCCGCTCGCGCTCATCCCTTCACCGCCCCGCCGAGCAGGCCGGCGACGAACTGCCGCTGGAAGAAGGCGAACAGCAGGATCAGCGGCAGGGTGGCCAGCAGGGAGCCGAGCATCAGGCCGGAGTAGTCGACCCGGCTCAGACCGGTCAGGGTGTTCAGGGCTACGGGCACGGTGTACCTGTCTTCGGAGTTCAGCATCAGGAGGGGCCAGATGAAGCCGTTCCACTGGCCCATGAAGGTGAAGATCACCAGAGCACCCAACTGCGGCCGGACGCAAGGGAGCACCACCCGGTAGAAGGTGCGCAGATCGCCCGCGCCGTCGATCCGGGCCGATTCGATCAGCTCGTCGGGGAAGTCCAGGAAGGCCTGGCGCATCAGCAGGATGCCGAAGGAGTTGGCCAGGAAGGGCACGATGATCGCCTGGTAGCTGTCGATCCAGCCGAGGCCGGCCATCATCTGGAACAGCGGCACCAGCAGCACCTGGAACGGGATCATCATCGTCGCCAGCACCGCCCCCAGCAGCAAACCCCGCCCCCGGAACCGGTACTTGGCCAGCCCGTACCCGCACATCGCCGAGAGCAGCGCACTCCCGGCCGTGTACACCAGCGCGGTGGCCACGCTGTTGAGCAGCACCCGCCCGATGCCCACGCTCGCCTGCAGCCCGGCGATGTTGCGCAGCAGCCGCCCGCCCGGCAGGAACGGCGGCGGGGAGCGGAAGAGTTCGCTGGTGTCGTGGGTCGCGGCCACCGCCATCCAGAAGAACGGCAGCAGGCTCAACCCGGCCCCGACGGCGAGCGCGAGCAGGGCCAGACCCCGCAGCGGGAAGCGCCTCACCGGCCCCACCCCTTCCCGAGCAGCCGGTACTGCACGAGCGACACCACCCCGGTGAGCAGCACCACGGCCCAGGCGATCGCCGCGGCGTACCCGAAGTCGCTCTGCTGGAAGCCCACCTTGTAGAGGTAGAGCACCGGCGTCAGCGTGGCGTCACCCGGGCCGCCGCGCGTCAACACGTAGTTCTCGTCGAAGAGTTGCAGTGTCCCGATGGTCGAGGTGATCACGCAGAACAGCAGCACCGGCCGCAACTGCGGCAGGATCACCGACACATGGGTCCGCACCCCGCCCGCGCCGTCCACGGCGGCGGCCTCGTACTGCTCGCGGCCGATCGCCTGGAGCCCGGCCAGCAGGATCACGGCGTTGTAGCCCGTCCAGCGCCAGGTGATCGAGCCGATCAGCGCGATCCGGGCCCAGGTCGGGTCGTTCAGCCAGTCCACCGGGTGCAGGCCGACCAGGCCGAGCGCCTGGTTGGCCAGGCCGCCGTCGGTCTTGAGCAGCACCTGGAAGACCACGGCGTAGGCCACCAGCGTGGTGATGCCCGGCAGGAAGTAGAGCGCCCGCCAGGTGCCCCGGAAGCGGAGCCAGGACTGGTTGAGCAGGAAGGCCAGCGCGAGGGCCAGTCCGATCATCACCGGCACCTGGACGGCCAGCACCAGCGCGGTGTTGACCAGCGAGCGCAGGAAGACCGGGTCGGCCACCAGCCGGCGGTACTGGGCCAGGCCGACGAAGCTGGTGACGCCCTCGCTCTGGCTGGTGAAGCTCTGGTAGAGGCTGGCCACCAGCGGGTAGGCGAAGAAGGCGGTGAGCAGGGCGGCGGCCGGGCCCGCGAAGATCCAGCCGGAGCGCCGGAAGTCCGCGACCTGACGGGTCGTCATGCGCCGAGGACGGTGCGGCCGGTGGCGGTGGCGATCTGCTGGGCCGCCGAGGCCAGCGCCTTGGCCGGGTCCTGCCCGCGCAGCAGCACGCCGGAGACGGTGGAGTCCATGATGTCGCCCGCCTTGGCGCCGTCCTTGGTCTGCTCCACCGGCGGGATGGACTTGGCCAGGTCGGCGAAGACCCGGAAGGCCGGCCGGCCGCCGTAGTACTCCTGCGGGGCGTCCACGAACGGGTCGGCCAGCGCGGGCAGGTAGGCCGGGAAGAGGCCCTCGTTCTTCAGCATCGACACCTGGTTGGCCACCTCGGCCAGCATGAACTCGGCGAAAGCCCAGGCCAGTTGCGGGTTCTTGCTCTGCGCGGTGACGGCCAGCGTGGAGCCGCCCTGGTTGGAGGTGCGCACCCCGCCGGGCTCGAAGGCGGGCAGCGGCAGCACGTCGAACTTGCCCTTGAGCTCGGGCATTTCGCCGGTCAGCGTGCCCGACCACCAGGCGGCGGTGGGAGCGGTGGCGGCCCTGCCGGTCTTGGTGGCGGTGACCAGGCCGTCCCACCCCTTCTCGTAGTCCACCAGCCCCTGGTCGGAGAGCGTCTTGAGCAGGGTGAGCGCCCGCACGGCCTGCGGAGTGTCCACGGCCACCTTGCCGCCGCCCGCGAACAGCGACTGGCCCTGCTGCTGGAGCAGCATCCCGAGGGTGGAGTCCTGCACCGAGTCGAGCACCAGCAGCTTCTGCCCGGTGGCCGCCTTCAGCCGCACCCCGGCCTTCACGTAGTCGTCCCAGGTGGCGATCGCGGCGGGGTCGATCCCGGCCTGCCGGAACAGGTCGGAGCGGTAGAACAGCCCGCAGGGCCCGATGTCCCAGGGCAGCCCCCGCACCCGCCCCTGCGGGTCGGTCACCGTGCCCCAGGCGGCGGGCGCGTACTGCGCCCGGTACCGGCCGGCCAGCGCGGTCAGGTCGAAGAACCCGGCGGGGAAGCTGCCCAGGTACGAGGGCAGCCGGCTGCCCTCCACGGTGAGCAGGTCGGGCAGGCCGGTGCCCGCCTGCAGCCCGACGGTGATCTTGTCGTACGCGCTGTCGTACCCGATGTCCACCACCTGCACGGTGGTGCCCGGGTGCTGCTGCTGGAAGACCGGCGCCAGGCGCTTCATGGCCTGCGCGGCCACGTCCCAGGACCAGACGGTGACGGTGCCGGTCAGCGGCGCGGCACTGCCCGGCGCGAGGCTGCGCACCGGCTTGGCAGTGCCACCGGTGGCGCACCCGGTCAAGCCCAACAGGCTTGTGCCGGCCGCGAGTCCGGCGGTGAGGACGGATCGACGAGTGGGTCCGGTGAGCACTCTTGCCTCCGGGGGAAGTGATGCTGAATGCTGTATACAGCACACTGAATCCAGAGCGCGGCCGTCAAGAGTCCTGCGGCACAAAGCTCGAAAGCACCCGGCTCTGCGGCACCGCCAAGTAGCTTGCGAAGGATGGAAGATGACGCCCACTGGCCCGTCCGTCCACCCCTACGTCCCGAACTCCGTCCCGGCCGTCCGGGCCGCGATGCTGGCCGCCCTCGGCGCCTCGGACATCGAGGAGTTCTACGCCGACATCCCCGCCGCCCTCCGGCTCGGCCGGCCGCTCGACCTCCCGGCCCCGCTCCGCTCGGAGGCCGAACTCGTCCGGCACATGGACGAGTTGCTCGGCCGCAACACCAGCACCCGGCAGGCCCTCAGCTTCCTCGGGGCCGGCTGCTACCCGCACCACGTCCCGGCCGTGGTGAACGAGATCGTGGGCCGCAGCGAGTTCCTCACCGCCTACGCCGGCGAGCCCTACGAGGACCACGGCCGGTTCCAGGCGCTCTGGGAGTACCAGTCGCTGATGGCCGAGCTGCTGGCCACCGACATCGTCAACGTGCCGGTCTACGACGGCTTCCAGGCCGCCGCCACCGCCCTGCGGATGGCCGCCCGGCTCACCGGGCGGCCCGAGGTGGTGATCGCCGGCGCCGTCGACCCGGACAAGCTGGCCAAGCTCGCCGACTACCTGCGGCCCGACCACCGGCTCCTCCTCGTGCCGGTCGACCCGGCCACCGGTCTGGCCGACCTCCCGGCCGTCCGCGCCGCCCTCGGCCCCGGGACCGCCGCGGTCTACGCCGACGCGCCCTCCTACCTCGGCCTGGTCGACCCCGCCCTGCCCGAACTCGGCGCCCTGGCCCACGCGGTGGGCGCGCGCTACGTGGTCGGCTGCAACCCGGCTTCCCTCGGCGTGCTCAGCCCGCCCAGCGCGTACGGCGCCGACCTCACCTGCGGCGACCTGCAGCCGCTCGGCCTGCCGATGAGCTTCGGCGGCAGCCACGCCGGGTTCATCGCCAGTGCCGACGACCCCGTGCTGGTCGCCGAGTACCCCTCCCGCCTGTTCGGCCTGGTGCCCACCGAGGTGCCCGGCGAGCTCGGCTTCGGCGACGTGGCCTACGACCGCACCTCCTTCGCCCTGCGCGAGCAGGGCAAGGAGTGGGTGGGCACCGCCGCCGCCCTGCACGGCATCGCCGCCGGGGTCTACCTCGCCCTGATGGGCCCGGCCGGGATGCGCGAACTGGGCACCACCGTGCTCGCCCGCACCGCCTACGCGCTCCGGCGGCTCACCGAGGTCCCCGGCGTCGAGGCGCCGTACGCGGGCGCGGCGCACTTCGCCGACTTCTGCCTGCGCTTCACCGGCTCGCTCGGCGCCGCCGAGGTCAACCGCGAGCTGCTCGCCCGGGGCATCTTCGGCGGCAAGGTGCTCGGCGCCACCGACGCCCTCTACTGCGTGAGCGAGACGCACACCAAGGCCGACATCGACCGGCTCGCCGACACCCTTCAGGAGATCGTCAAGTGACCGCCCGTCAGGCCGTGCCCACCTCGGCCGCCGATGCCCTGATCGCCCCCAAACCCGCGCTGCGCCGCTACCACCAGGCCCGCTGGGACGAGCCCGCGATCTTCGACCTGCACACCCCCGGCGCCCGCGGCCTGCTCGTCCCGCTCCCCGAACCCGAGCTCGCCGAGGCCGTCGGCGACCCGCTCGCCGCCCTGCCCGCCGGCCTGGCCCGCGAGACCCCGCTGGCCCTGCCCGAGCTCTCCCAACTCCACGTGCTCCGGCACTACTTGCGGCTCTCCCAGGAGAACCTCGGGGTCGACCTCAACATCGACGTCGGCCAGGGCACCTGCACCATGAAGTACAGCCCCAAGGTGAACGACACCTTCGTCCGCGACCCGGCCGTCGCCGACCTGCACCCGCTGCAGGACGAATCCACCGTCCAGGGCGTGCTGGCGGTCATCCACCGGCTCGAACGGATGCTGGCCGAGATCTCCGGGATGGACCGGGTCAGCCTCCAGCCCGGGGCCGGCTCCGCCGCGATCTACACCAACATCGCGATGATCCGCGCCTACTTCGCCGCCCGCGGCGAGCTCGACCAGCGCGACGAGGTGATCACCACCATCTTCTCCCACCCCTCCAACGCCGCCTGCGCGGCCACCGCGGGCTTCCGGGTGGTCACCCTGCACCCCGACCCGGACGGCTACCCGGACCTGGCGGCCCTGCGCGCGGCCGTCGGCCCCCGGACGGCCGCGCTGCTGATCACCAACCCCGAGGACACCGGCATCTACAACCCCCGGATCGCCGAGTTCGTCGACCTGGTGCACCAAGCGGGCGGCCTGGCCTGCTACGACCAGGCGAACGCCAACGGCATCCTCGGCATCACCCGAGCCCGCGAGGCCGGCTTCGACCTCTGCCACTTCAACCTGCACAAGACCTTCTCCACCCCGCACGCCTGCGGCGGCCCGGCCGCCGGCGCCTGCGCCGTCACCGAGGCCCTGGCCCCCTACCTTCCGCGCCCCACCGTGGAGTTCGACGGCGAGCGGTACCGCCTGGACGACGACCGCCCCGACTCGATCGGCAAGATCCGCCCGTTCTACGGCGTGGTGCCCAACCTGGTCCGCGCCTACGCCTGGATCATGTCGCTCGGCCCGGAGGGCCTGCGCACGGCCGCCGAGACGGCCGTGCTCAACAACAACTACTTGATGCACCAGGTCAGTCGGATCCGCGGCGTCTGTGTCCCGTACGCCGCCGGCCGCCCCCGGCTGGAGCAGGCCCGCTACAGCTGGGCGCAGCTGGCCGCCGAGACCGGCGTGCACAGCGAGGAACTCGGCTACCGGGCGGCCGACTTCGGCACCCACTACTGGACCAGCCACCACCCGTACGTGGTGCCCGAACCGATGACCCTGGAGCCCACCGAGTCCTACTCCCGCGCCGACCTCGACGAGTACGCGGCCATCCTCGCCGAGGTGGCCCGCGAGGCCTACGAGGACCCCGACACCGTCCACACCGCACCCCACCGCTCCGCCGTCCACCGCGCCCGCCCCGCCACCCTCGACGCCCCCGCCCACTGGGCCGTCACCTGGCGCGCCTACCGCCGCAAGATCCTCGGCGAGCAGCTGTGACGCCGCCGGCGGGGGGCCCGCCCCCGGTCCTCGGGCTGATCGTCAACCCGGTGGCCGGGCTCGGCGGGCCCGTCGGCCTCGGCGGCAGCGACGGCGCGGCCGTGCAGCGGATGGCCCAGCACCTCGGCGCCCAGCCCCGGGCGGGCGAGCGGGCCGCGCTCGCGCTCGCCGAGCTCCGCTACCGCCACCCCGAGCCGTTCCGTCTCCTCACCCCCGCCGGCCCGATGGGTGCCGAGGCGGCCCACTCGGCCGGCCTCACACCCCTCCTGGTCCACCACCCGGCGGCCGAAACCTCCTCCGCCGACACGGCCGCCGCCGTCCGGGCGCTGCGGGCCGCCGGCGCGCAGCTGATCCTCTTCGCCGGCGGTGACGGCACCGCCCGCGACCTGCTCGACGCCGACCCGGGCTGCCCGGTGCTCGGCGTCCCGACGGGGGTCAAGATGCACTCGGCCGTGTTCGCCGTCCACCCCCGGGCCGCGGGCGAGACGGCCGCCGCCTATCTGCACGGCCTCGCCGCCACCGCCCCACCCGTCCCGACCCCCGAGCGCGAGATCCTCGACCTCGACGAGGAGGCCCACCGGGCCGGCCACCTCGGCGCCCGACTGCACGGCCAACTCCGTGTGCCTGAGCTCCCGTTGCGAATCCAGCAGCGCAAGACCGGCACCAGCGCGCCCGACCCGCCGAGCACCGGCGGCATCGCCGCCGAACTCCGCACCTTCCTCCCCCCGGGCGCCCTGCTCGTGCTCGGCCCGGGCTCCACCACCCAGGCCGTGGCCGCCGCGCTGGGCGCCGAGACCTCCCTGCTCGGGGTCGACCTGCTCCGCCGTGAGGGCGAGGGCCTGCAGACCCTCGCCACCGGCCTCGGCGTCGATCACCTGCGCCAGCAACTCGCCGGCCAGGCCCCCTGGATCGCCCTCTCCCCCACCGGTGGGCAGGGCTTCCTGCTCGGCCGGGGCAACCAGCAGCTCTCCCCGCCGCTGCTCCGCGCCGCCGGGCGCGAACGCCTGCTGATCCTCGCCACCGAGGCCAAACTCGCCGCCCTCGGCGGCCGCCCGCTCCTGCTCGACACCGGCGACGAGGCCCTCGACGCCGAACTCTCCGGCCACCACCCGGTGATCACCGGTTTCCGCCGCCGTACCGTCTACCGCGCCCAGTAGCCCAACACCCCATCTTCCGAGAGGAATCACCGTGATCGACCTCACCGGCCGCCGGGCCATCGTCACCGGCGGAGCCGCCGGCATCGGCCGCGCCACCGCCACCCTGTTCGCCGAGCTCGGGGCCCAGGTGGTGATCGCCGATCTGGACGCCGAGCAGGGCGAGCACACCGCCAAGGAGATCGGCGCCACCTTCATCCGCTGCGACGTGGCCAGCCGCGCCGACTGCGAGGCGGTGGTGGCCGCCGCCGTCGAGCTGCACGGCGGGGTGGACGTGCTGTTCAACAACGCGGGCATCATCCGCCGGTCCACCGTCTGCGAGATCACCGACGCCGACTGGGACCTGGTGATGGCGGTCAACGTCCGCTCGGTGATGGTGCTGAGCGGGCTGGTCATCCCGCTGATGGCGGCGAACGGCGGTGGCAGCATCGTCAACACCGGCTCCGGCTGGGGCATCAAGGGCGGCGAGCGGGCCGCCTCGTACTGCGCCTCCAAGGGCGCGGTGGTCAACCTGACCCGGGCGATGGCCATCGACCACGGGCCGCAGGGCATCCGGGTCAACTGCGTCTGCCCGGGCGACACCGCCACCGGCATGCTGGCCGAGGAGGCCCGCCAACTCGGCGCCAGCGTCGACTCGTTCTACAGCGACGCCGCCGACCGACCGCTCGGGAGGATCGGCCAGCCGCTGGACATCGCCCGCACGGTGGCCTTCCTCGCCAGCGAGGCCGCCGCCTTCGTCAGCGGCGCCGTGCTCGCGGTGGACGGCGCCGGGACGGCCTGAGCCACTGCGATACTGACGAGAGCCACGATGGGGAGAGGGAGCAGCGTCATGCCGATCGAGCGGCGTCCACTGCGCGAGCAGGTCAAGGACGAACTCCTGGAGCGCCTGGCCCGGGGCGAGTTCACCGCCGGGGAGCCGATCAACGAGGTCCACCTGGCGGCCGAGCTGGGGGTGAGCCGCACCCCGCTGCGCGAGGCGATGATCTCGCTCGAACGCGAGGGCGTCATCACCAGCGAGCGCGGCAAGGGCTTCCGCTTCGCGCTGCTGAGCGCCCAGGAGTTCCGCGATCTGACCACCATCGTGGCCGCCCTCGAGTCACTGGCCCTCGAACTCTCCGACCCGGCCCACCTGCGCGCCATCGCCCCGCGCCTGCTGGCCGAGGCCCGGGCGTTCAGCGCCCCGCAGGCGCCGTACGACGTGATAGAGCGCTACGACGACGCCTGGCACGACCTGCTGCTCTCCGGCTGCCGCAACGAGCGGCTGATGGACCTGATCACCTCGCTCAAGCTCACCATGCACCGCTACGAGCGCCTCGCCGTGGGCGATCAGGACGTGCTGGAGCGCACCGCCGCCGAGCACGAGCGGATCGCCGAGTGCCTGCTCACCGAGGGCGCCGGGGGCACCGAGGCCGCCGTGCTCGCGCTGCGCCACAACTGGACCAGCGGCATGGAGCGCATCCTGGAGCGCCTGCCCACCCCGTGAGCCCCACCCGGCCGACGGGCGGGCTCAGGCCCGCCCGTCGGCCAGCCGCTTCTCCAGGTCCGCCGTCCGCGCCTCGACCAGCTCCATCATCCGGACGGTCTCGTAGCCGAGGGTGTGGTTGACGCTGATCATGTGGGTGTTGACGGCCGCGGTCGAGGTCAGCACCCGGCTCAACTCCGGCCGCTCCACGGTGAGGTGCCGCATCATCGCGGCCTTCATCGCCCGCCCGAGCCCGTGCCCGCGGTGCGCGGCCACCACGGAGGTGTCGTAGACGAAGCCGAACTCCCTTCGGTAGGGCAACAGATGGACCACGTGCGTGCCGACCACGGCGCCGGTGCTCTGCTCCACCGCGACCACCACCCGCTGCTCCACTCCGTTCCCGGCCAGCTCCCGGTCGGCCTCCCGCACCCGCTCGGCCGTCCAGGCCGTGGCGCGGAAGCTGCTCCGGCCGCGCGGGGCGTCCTCGATCGCCTGCCGGGCCACCGCGTACGAGTCCACCAACTCCTCGGGCGTCGCCCCGGACCAGTCGGCCAGCCGGTAGCCGGCGGCCACCTGCACCTCCCACATCCGGGCCGGGGTGGCCGCGACCAGCAGCGCCTGCATCACCATCCGCTGGGTCACCTCGAACCCGTGCCGGGCGGCCCAACTCGCCGCCGCCGCTTCCGGCTTCATCGGCAGCCCGACCACCGTCTCCCGCCCGGACTCCCGGACGGCGCCCAGCACCGTGCGGAGCAGCCCGGTGCCGATGCCCTGCCGCCGCAGCTCCGGATGGACGTGCACCTCGACCCTGGCCACCGCGGCATTGGAGCCGTCCGGCAGCCCGAGCTTCGCCGTGCCGACCAGCCGCCCGGCCAGGTACCCGGCCCAGTACCGGCAGACGCCGTCCTCGAGCGGCGGCGCCTGGAGCCGGCCGATCGCGCTGTCGTAGGTCAGCGGCGGATCCTCGGGCCAGTCCACCAGCACGGCCGCCGCCCGCATCGTGTGGTACTCCACCAGCTCCCGCTCACCGGCCCCGGCCGGGTCGAACGGCCGGATCTCGAGCGCCACCGTTCTCTCTCCCTCATGCAGCACCGGGCCAGTTTATCGGCCCGGCCGGCCTTGGTCGGCGTCTTCCACCCGACTAGGGGACAGCCCGACCGAGGCGGCAGCCCGACCGACTGCGAGCCCGCCTCGAGAGCCGCGGCTGCGCCGTGCCCGACCGACCGACCCCACGGGACATACCGCCCACCCCGGGGCAACCCCACCCGGAACAGCCACCCGAAGCGGCCTTCTCACCCATCCCAACGGCCCGCGACAGCCCCTCAGTTCCGCGCCCAGGTGTACCCGGGCCGCCGCCAACCTGGCCGGCAGCCTCGGTTCGGTGGTCGCCGCAGTCGCCGTCCAACTCGACTCCCGGGCCGCCTACTCGGCCCTGATCCTGGCCAACGCGCTCAGCTACCTGCTCACCGCCGTGATCGCCGCCCGGCTGCCCCACCTCGCGCCCGTGCCCACCCCACCGGGCGCCTCGAAGCGGGTGGCCCTCCGAGACCGTCGCTACCTCGCCTTCACCGCGCTCTCCGCCCTCACCGGGCTCCAGGGCGACGTGCTGCTCTTCGTGCTGCCGCTCTGGATCGTCGGCCACACCGACGCCCCGCACTGGCTGGTCGGCGCCACGGCCCTGCTCAACACCCTGATGGTGGTGGCCCTCCAGGTCCGCACCGGTCGCGACGTCCGCACCGACACCGACGCCGCCCGCCTCTGGCGCCGGGCCGGCTGGGCCTTCCTGGCCGGGATGACCCTGACCGCCTTCGCCACCGGCCAGCCCGCCTGGCTCGCGGCCCTGCTCCTGCTGCTCGGCATGGCCGTCCACACCACCGGCGAACTCTGGCAGGCCGTCGGCTCCTTCGAACTCCGCTACAGCCTGGCCCCGGCCCACGCCCAGGGCGAGTACGCAGGCGTGCTCAAACTCGGCACCGGCATCGCCGACGCCCTCGCCCCCTCCCTCCTCGCCCTCCTCTGCCTCACCTGGGGCCGCCCCGGCTGGCTCCTCCTCGGCACAGTCCTCGCCCTGGCCGGCCACGCCGTCCCGCACCTCCTCCGCGAACCCCGCCCCGCCTAAAGGCCGTTCCGCCCCGCAAGCGCCTGCCACACCTTGTCCCGCAGGAACGGCGCCTCGGTGAACCGCACCCCGGTCGCGTCCCGCAGCGCCTTCGCGAACGCGGCCAGCCGGTACCGCCGGAAGGCCGCCGCGGTGACCTGACCGCCCTCGTCGAGCAGCACCCGCTCGAACAGCGTGGCCCCGAGCGCCTGCGCCACCCCGCCCTCCACCTGGCCCCGGCACTGGAGCGGGTTCATGGACCGCCCGAGCCCGTACCCCCGGAAGGCCCCGGCCGGTACGGCGTTGGTGTACACCGAGTACGCCTACACCTTCTTGTGCGGGGCCCGGTAGACCCCCATCGACTCCCCGATGCTATGGAACATCACCGCCGGCCTGTGGTTCCCGTACGCGCCGGTGTTCGACACCACCCAGGACTGCAGCGCCGTCAGCGTGCCGTCCTTGCGGGCGCCGAGCTTCACGGTGATCAGGAACGGGTGCCGGGTGGTGGCGCCGTGGAACTGCTCGGCCCGGGTGAACTCCAGCTTCACCGGCCGGTGCAGCCGCAACGCGGCGAACACCGCGATGTCCTCGGTGAGTATCTCCTGCTTGCTGCCGAACCCGCCCCCGACCCGCTCCCTCGGCAGGTCGTACAGCGCCCGCCGGGTGAGGAACGGCACCTGCGTGCTCGACCGCACCACGATCCGCTCCCCGCCCGCCTCCACGCTCTCCTCGAAGTACACGACACAGCCGTGCGTCTCCAGGCTGGCGTGCTGCACCCGCTGGGGCCGGTACGTCTCCTCGTAGACCAAGTCGGCTTCCGCAAAGCCGAGTTCGACGTCGCCCAGCTCGCCGTGCGCCTCCCCGCACACATTGGCCTCCGGTCGCGCGATCCGCGCCTCGGGCCCCTTCGGGTGGAGCACGGGCGCCCCGGGCAGCATGGCGAGCTCGGGGTCGAGCACGTACGGCAGCGGCTCGTACGCCACCTCGATCCGCCGGCAGCCCTCCTCTGTCGCCCCCTCGCTCTCCGCCACCACGGCCGCCACGCTCCCCCAGCCTTCGGCCGGGCGGTGCCGCCTCACCAACGAACCGCATCACCTCGTCCAGCACCCGGGTGTCGCCAGGGTCCTCGGTCGGGTGCTCGTGCCGGGCGGAGGAGTACAGCTTCGCCGGCACGTCCTCGTGGGATGTCGTCGAAGTACTCCTCCCACCCGATCCCCTCCGCCACCGCCGTCCGGACGGCGGCCTAGTTCGGCCCGGGCGGGAGACAGAGCCGGATCGGCCGCACCGTCGAGGCCGTCACCGTGATGCTCAGCGAACCGTCCACCGGATCCACCGCCCCGATCACCAGCACCCCGGACCGCCCGAGCCCGTACAGCGAGGCTTGCCGGAAGGCCATCCGCCCGGCCAACGCCCGCCCAGCCAGCGTCACCGACCGCAGCAGCTCCCCCCTCCGCAGCACGCCCCGCCCCGCCCCCGTGACGAACTCCGTCACCGGCACCCGCCGCAGCTCCCCGGTCTGCGCCCGCAGCAGGCAGACCCCGTCCAGCGCAGCGGTCAGCGAGATCATCGGCCCGGCCGGCAGCGAGTTGCACAGGTTGCCGCCCACGGTGGCCAGGTTACAGATCTTCCAGGAGGCCAGGAACGCCCGGCAGCACTGCTCGAACAGCGGCACCGCCGCCCACCTGGCCGGCTTCGGGTACCGCGACAGCTGGGCGATCGTGCAGGTGGCGGCGGTCTCCAGGCCCCCGTCGGCGGCTACGGTCAGCGGTGTCCAGCCGGTCCGGCTCAGATCGATCAGCCGCCGCAGGTGCGGCTGCGGCTCGGAGAACAGGTACGTCCCGCCGCCCAGCCAGGCGTCGCCCAGCCGCCACGCATCGCGACGCCGGGCGTCACGCACCTCCACCACCGTGTTCAGATCCACGTCGGTCCACCGTCCTCACCGGCTCGTTGTGCCGATTGAAGCCGCCGACCGACGCCGCCCACGAGTGGAGTCGTACACCGTCCCTCGCCATCCCGGCTGGAGGATGATCCAGCCCATTCTCAGCGTGGCCACATCAAGAACGGGCATGAACTCTCTGTTTCGAACACCCTCGCACCCCCGCCACCCGGTTGACGACCCACCGCCCACCCCACTGGGATGAACACCCGTCAGCCCAGCTCAGGGCGTGCCCACACCAACCAGGGGAGGACGGGGACATGCCCACCACGGCACCACACCAAGACCCACACCACTTCCCGGCCACCAGACTCCCCCTCACACCCGCCGCTGCGGCCCCGCACCTCCCTCCCGCCCCCTCCCCCATCCACCCCGCCTTCGCCCCCGCGCGCGAGGAGCTCCTCCGCTCGGCCGCCGCCCAGCTCGCCCGCCACCAGTCCCTCCTCCTCCACGGCCCCGCCGGCATCGGCAAGTCCACCCTCGCCCGCGCCCTCGCCACCCGCTCGGGCTTCACCCTCCTGCACTGCACCCCGGCCGAGCCCGAACGCCACCTCCCCTTCCTCGGCCTCGTCGACCTCCTCGGCCACCTCCCCGACAGCGCCCTCGCCGCCCTGCCACCGGAGCCCCGAGCCGCCCTCGACGCAGCCCTGCTGCGCACGGCACCCCCCACTACGCCGCACGACCAACTCGCCCTCCGCCTAGCCGTCCTGGCCCTGCTCCGCACCCTCTCCCTCACCCACCCCGTACTCCTGCTCGTCGACGGCCTCCAGTGGCTCGACCACCCCACCGCCGAACTCCTCGCCTTCCTCGCCCGCCGCACGGCCGGCACCCACCTCCACCTCCTCGCCACCGAGACCACCCCACCCACCGCGACGCCCCGTCACCACGCCCTCCTCGCCCCGGACACCCCGACCCTCCCCATCCCCCCGCTCACCCGCACCGGCCTCGCCCACCTCCTTGCCGACCCCACCCTCGAGCTCGCGGCACACCCATCCCCCGACCCCGCCGAACCCCTCTCCCCCACCCGTCTACGCGAACTCCACGAAGCTTCGGCCGGCAACCCCCGCTACGCCCTCGAACTGGCCCGCGCCAACCACCACCAGAACCCCGCCGAACCCCCCACCGCCCCGGAACGGCTCCGCACCCACCTCCTCCAGCCCCTCCACGGCCTCCCGTCCGCCGTCCGCCACGCCCTCCTACTCACCTGCGCGGCCTCCCATCCGACCCTCGACCTGCTCCGCGCCGCCGGCCTCCCCGACCCCGGGACCATCCTCGCGACGCCCGTCCACCGCGGTCTGCTCACCATCACCCCGGACGGCACGCTCCACCCCCACCACCGCCTCCTCCGTGCCGCCGTCCTGGCCGACGCCACCCCGACCGCCCGCCGCGACGCCCATACCGCCCTCGCCGCCGCCACCCCCGACCCCCTCGAACGCGCCCGCCAGCTCGCCTACGCCCACCCCGCCCCCGACGAACCCCTCGCCCAGGCCCTCACCGCCGCCGCCCAGCAGGCCCCCAACCCCCCGGCGGCCTACGAACTCGCCCTCCTCGCCGCCACCCGTACCCCACCCACCACCCCAGCCCACTGGGACCGCCACCTCGCCGCCGCCCAGCTGGCCCTCACCACCCCCACCCCCGAATCCGCCCGCACCCACGCCCACCACATCCTGCGAACGCCCGAGCCGAACGGCACCCACTCCGCCGTCCCTCCCTCGCCCCACCACCGCTCCGCCGCCGGCCTCGTCCTCCTCCACACCTACGCCGACTCCCTCACCACCTCCGTCCCGTCCACCCTCCTCACCCAGAGCCTGAACGAATCGCCCCCCACCCAAGACCCCACCCACCGCGCCGCCTTCCACTACTGGGCCGCCGCCCGCGCCACCCAAGCCGGCCACTCCACCCAGGCCCTCCACCACGCCGAGGCAGCCACCCACACCACCGACCCCCAGGCCCGCACCGCCGCCCTCACCCTCCTCGCCACCCTCCACACCACCCACGGCAACACCCCCGCCGCCCACCAAGTCCTCACCCGCGCCACCACCCCGCCATCCGCCCGCCTCGCCACCCACGGCAACACCGCCACCACTCACCAAGTCCTCACCCAGGCCCCCTCTCCCACCACCCCGCCATCGGCCCTCCTCCTCGCCACCCAGGTCACCCTCGCCCTCGAATCCGACGACCTCCCCACCGCCCGTCACCACCTCGCGCACGCCCCCCGACTCCTCGATCCCGCAACACTCCTCCCCACCCTCCGGCTCCACCTCGCCGCGGGCGACACCCAAGCCGCCCACCACCACCTCCACACCCACCTCCGCCTCACCACCCCCGCCCTCGACCCCACCGAGCCCCCGCCTCCGGACACCGCCTCCGACACCCTCCACGCCCTCGCCCTCCTCCACCTCCACACCGGCCCCCACCTCTCCGACGCAATCCACCTCGCCACCACGGCAGTTCACCGCAGCACCGCCACCAACCACCGACCCCACCTCCTCCGCTCCCTCGACCTCCTCGGCCGCGCCCACCTCCTCGACGAGGACCCGGCCAGCACGGCCACCGCCGTCGAGGTGCTCCAACTCGCCCGTAGCGTCGGCCAGTCGATACAGCACGCCGACTCGGCCACCCTCTGCCGCCTCGCCGCCCTCACCGAAGGCCTCGCCTCCCTCGGCGAACACACCGAGGCCGCCCACACCCTCGCCGAGGCGAAGGCCATCCGCCCCACCGGGCCGGTCACCACCGCCGTACTCCACCGCGCGGAGGCCCTCCTCCTCGCCGCCACCGGCCGGCCCGCCGAGGCCATCACCCTGCTCCAGTCAGCCGTGGCCCAACTCCGCTCCCATCAGCACCCGTTGGAGGAGGCCGCCGCCCTCCTGGCCCTCGGCACGGTCGAGCGCCGCGCCCGCCGCCGCGCAGCGGCCCGCACCACCCTCACCCAGGCCCACGCCCTCTGCGTCACCCACGGCGCCCACCCCCTCCGCCACCGGATCGAACGCGAACTCCACCACCTCGATCACCACCCCGCCACCCCCGGCCCCTCGAACGGCGGCAGCTCGACCCCACCCGCCCCCGAACTCACCGCCGCAGAGCGCCGGATAGCCGGCCTGGTCGCCGAAGGCGCCACCAACCGCGAGGTCGCCGCCACCCTCTTCCTCAGCGTCAAGACCGTCGAGGGCACCCTCTCCCGCATCTACCGCAAACTCGGCGTCCGCTCCCGGACCGCCCTCGCCCGCACCCTCCGCCCCCTCACCCCCTGAACCCGTACCCCCTGAACCCGTACCCCCTGAACCCTCACCCCCTTGCTCACCAAGTCCCCTCCATCCCCCGCCACTTCCGGCAACCTCACCGACACCGTCGGTTCACAGAGCAGGCAAGGGATACCCCGCTTATGACGAGGGCCCAGCCTTCCTAGAGTTGAGCGCATCGAGTCAAGCAGTACACGGCGCATCAGCCGGAACCCGGCAACCGCCGATCCCCGGCCTGTGCCCCTCACGCCTTGGAGGCCCCTGTGAAGCTCCGCCTTCGCCCCGTCATCGGCCTGCTCGCCGCCCCGCTCCCGGTGCTCGCCCTCGCGGCCACCCCGGTGTTCGCGGCGACCCCCGCCGACTCGACCGGTTCCCTCACGGCCGCCCGGTCGACGAACCTGCGCGGCGACCTCCTCCCGGCGGTCAGCCACTCCATCCGCACCGGCAAGGTCGCGGCCGACCGCCGGATATCCGTCGCGGTGAGCCTCAACCAGCGCGACACGGCCGGACTGGACACCTTCCTGGCCCAGGTCACCGACCCCAAGTCGACCCAGTACAAGCACTATCTGACGGTCAACCAGTTCGCCCAGCGCTTCGGTGCCACCCCGGCCACCGTCGCCAAGGTGACCGAGTACCTCAAGTCCCAGGGCCTGACGGTGAGTCCGGCCACCGCCAACCACCTCACCATCGAGGCCACCGGCACCGCGGCCCAGGTCGAGCGGGCCTTCGGCACCAGCCTCGCCACCTTCCACGACCCCACCACCCAGCGGGACTTCTTCGCCAACACCACGGCGCCCGCCCTGCCCGCCGAGATCGCCTCGGTGGTCAGCGACGTCTCCGGCCTGAACGACTTCGCCAAGTACAGCCACCACGCCACCGCCACCAAGCAGGCCGACCCGAACGCGGTCACCCGCGCCCCGAGCGGCCTGAGCCCGGCCAAGGCCCGCACCGCGTACAACGTCGGCTCGGCGATCAGCGCGGGCTACACGGGCAAGGGCAGCACCGTGGCCCTGCTGGAGTTCTCGGCCTTCAAGCAGTCCAACGTCACGGCGTACGACAAGTACTACTCGCTCACCCCGTCCACCCCGACGGTGGTCAGCGCGGGCGGCGGCACCACCGACCTCTCCGGCGAGGACGAGGTGGAGCTCGACATCGAGGTGGTCCAGGCGCTTGCCCCCGGCGCGGCGATCAAGGTCTACGAGGCGCCGAACAGCGACGCCGGCGAGACCGCGATCTACGCCAAGCTGGTCAGCGACAACGTGCCGATCATCTCGATCAGTTGGGGCATCTACGAGGCCGGCGAGACGGCCTCGAACCGCACCGCCGTCGACACCGACCTCAAGGAGGCGGCGGCCCAGGGGCAGTCCGTCTACGCGGCCTCGGGCGACAGCGGCTCGGACGACGCGGGCAACGGCGGCACCTCGGTCGACTTCCCGGCAGCCGACCCGTGGGTGACCGGCACCGGCGGCACCACCCTCAAGACCACCTCCACCAACGCCTGGAGCAGCGAGACCGCCTGGTCCGGCAGCGGCGGCGGGGTCTCCTCCTCCTTCGCCACCCCGAGCTACCAGTCCGCCGTCAACACCACGGGCCACCGCACCGTCCCGGACGTGGCGGCCGTCGCCGACCCGTCCACCGGCTGGGCCATCTACACCCAGGGCGCCTGGTACACCTTCGGCGGCACCAGCGCGGCCGCCCCCAACTGGGCCGCCTTCACCGCCCTCTACAACAGCGAGGCCGCCGCCAAGTCCAAGCCCGCCTTCGGCTTCGCCAACGGCACCATCTACAACCTGGCCGCCTCCGCCTCCCGCAGCACGGCCTTCCACGACGTCACCACCGGCAGCAACGGCGCCTACAGCGCCGCCTCCGGCTACGACAAGGTGACCGGCTGGGGCTCCTACAACGGCGCCAACTTCCTCAAGGCCAACCTCGGCTGACCCCACTCCCCGGTGCCCCGGCCCGCCTCGGCGGCCCGGGGCACCGACGCATTCCGTCCTTGCCCTGGGATCTCGCCCTACGAGGCGGCGAGATGGTCCAGCGTTCGGCCTGCGGCTTGCTCGCCTGACAGGAGGGCGCCGTAGGTGCTGGAGGGGCCGAAGTAGTCGCCGGCGAGCTGGATGCGGGGATCGGCAGTGCGGCGCCGGGCGTTGAAGGCGCGCAGGGCGGCGTAGCCGCCGACCGGACGGACGACGAGGGCGGGGTCGCGGCGGCTGACCAGGGTGGTGACCACGGTGGTCTCGATACCGGGCAGGATGGTGGCCGCGGCGCTCAGGAGTTCTGCGGTGATGGCGGTGTCGTCCTTGTCCCACCACTGTTCGGTGAACTCCTTGCGGGGGTGGACGGTGATCAGGCCCTGTCCGTGGGCGACTCGGCCCGCGATCTTGTTGTGGTGCAGTTCGATGCCGGCGATCTGCGGGTGGGTGGCACGGGCGGTGAAGACGGTCGGCGACGGCTCCGGAGGGCGTCGGGAGAGTCCGTAGGAGACGACGAGCCCGCGCGAGTAGGGGACCGAGCGGAGGTAGGCGGCCTCCTCGTCCGGCAGTTGGGGCAGGAGGCCGGGGACGTGGGGCGCCGGCAGGGCGACGATGACGGCGTCCGGGTGCTCGTCGGGCTGCGGGATCCCGCGGTGGGACCAGGAGAGCACGGTGCCCCGGTCCGTGGTGCGCACGGCGGTGACGGTGGCCTCGCAGGTGACGGGGAGGCGGTCGGCCAGGGTCCGGGTGAGGAGGCCGACGCCCTGGGCGGAGTTGAAGTGCGGGACGAGGAGCTTGGCGGCGTAGAAGAACATGTCCGCCGCGGCCAGTTCGGCCGGGTCGCCGAGCACGATGCCGCCGCCGAAGAGCGGCTCGCACAGGATGTCGTGGATCTCGGGGGTGAGCCGGTTCAGGGTGTACTCGGATGCGCTGACCCGGTCGAGTTCGGTGTTGCGGTCGGTGGTGTCCCAGTCGAGGTACTTGCGGTTGCGCACCAGGGTGGGCAGCACCTTGGCGAGGGAGAGCTTGGAGCGCAGACCGATCAACGGGGTGCGGACGAAGTCGGTCGGCGAGTCGGCGCGCAGCCGGTGCACCCGGCCGTCGCGCCAGAAGCCGCACTCGGCGGTGGCCCGGCCCCACTGGCCTTCGATGCCGAGTTCCTTGATCAGGTCGAGCATGCGGGTGTAGTTGGTGCCCAGGATGCTGGCGCCCAGTTCGATGCGGAATCCGTCCTGGGTCACGGTGCGCATCCGGCCACCGGCTTCGGGTTCGCGTTCGAAGACGCGCACGGTGACGCCCTGTTGCTGCAGGCGCCAGGCGGCGGTGAGGCCGGCGATGCCGGCGCCGACCACGTGGACGGTGCGGGATGCCGCTGGGGTCATGGCGTGCTCCTCTGGTTCGGGGTCGGCTCGGGTTCGAGGCTCAGGAAGTGGCGCAGGTACGGCTCGATCGCCGCCGCGCTGCCCGCGACCCAGCCGCCGACGGCGCGCACGAACGCCCGCTGCGGGTCACCGAGGGAGACGTCCGCGAGCAGCCGGTCGTGGTCGGTGTCGAACCGGTGCTTCTGGGCGGCGTGCAGGACGCCGGCGGCGCGGTGGGCCTCCGGCAGGTCGAGGTCGAACTCATGGGCGAGCACAGTGATCACGTTCACCGGATCGCCCTGTCGGGCTTCGACCGCAAATCCGAGCAGGTCGTTGGCCAGCGCGCCGATGAGGAAGGCCTGTTCGGCCAGTCCGACGGCGGCGCTGGGCAGCGGCTCGCCGAGCGGCGGCATGCCTGGCGCGAGAAGGTGCAGGTAGAGCGGGTGGCCGCCGGAGGTGTGGGCGCGGTCGTCGAGGTACCGGGCCAGCGTGGGCGGGGTGCCTCCGGCCCGCCAGGGGCCTTCGCTCGCGCAGCTCGCCAGGTACTGCCGCAGTCCGTGCGCGAGGCGCGGCAGCAACGCGGTGCCGCCCGCGTCCACGATGTCCCGGCGCACGGCGGCCAGGGCGAGCACGAGGGCGCCGCAGCGGCCGGGCGGGAGGGTGCCCGTCTCCAGCACCCGGGGCAGGTCCAGCGCCGCGTGGCGCTCCAACTGCTCCTGGTCCTCGGCGACCGTGTCGTCGAAGGCGAAGACCCACGTGAGGTACTGGGCGGTCAGTCGGACCACCGGGGTGGGGGCGTCGGGCATGCACCAGCCGGCCAGGTGGCCGATCCTGCGCCGCGCCAGCGCCTCGGTCCGACCTGGTTCGTACAGGCCCGTGGCGACCGCCCAGCCCGTCAGCCGGTCCTCCACCTCGGCGGCCTCCGGGTGCGGAGCCCCCGGCGGGGTGAGCCGCGCGAGGTGCCGGAATGCCCGCACCGAGAGCTCGCGAACGGTGTCCGGGTCACCGCTCATGCGCCGAACCTGCGATCGCGCGCGGCGTAGGAGGCGAGCGCCCGCCGGAAGGCGTCCTCGGTGAAGTCCGGCCACAGCTCGTCCGTGAAGTACAGCTCCGCCGGGACGCTCTGCCACAGCAGGAACCCGGACAGGCGCTGCTCCCCGGAGGTGCGGATCACCAGGTCGCAGTCGCCCTGGTGGCGGCGTTCCATCTCCTTGGTGAGGGCGTCGGCCTCCAGTTGAGCCGACGGGTCGTCGGCCAGCACGGCCCGGGCCGCCGCCACGATCTCCTCCCGCCCGCCGTAGGCGACGGCGAGGGCGACCTCGCGGACCGAGTCCTTCGGCGAAGCGGCTTCCAGCGCGCGCAGCGCCTCGGCGCACCGCGGGTCGGGGAGCCGGTCGAGGTCGCCGATGACGCGCAGCCGCCAGCCCTCCTCGGCGGCGACCGCGCCGGCCAGTTCGGTGATCGCGGTGAGCATCCCGGCCAGCTCCGGGCGGCGCAGCACGTTGTCCAGCGACAGCGCCCAGACGGTGACCCGCTCCACGCCCACCCGCGCGCACCAGCGCAACGCCGCCACCGTGACCTCGGCGCCACGTCGGTGGCCGTCCAGGACGGAGACACCGTGGACGCGTGCCCAGCGGCGGTTGCCGTCCGGGATGAAGCCGACATGGCGGGGCACCGCCGCGGCAGCGGCCTGCCCGCTCATCGCGCACCCGCCGCACCGGCACCAACACCCGCACCGGCACCGGCACCGGCCAGTGCCCTGCCCTCGGCTGCGGGGGCGAGGCGCTCGGAGAGGTGACCGAGCGCCAGCAGAGTGAAGATCTCCGGCAGCACCGGCACCGTGAAGACGAAGGGCCTCGGACCGATGGAGTCCGAGACGGCGTCCAGCCCGCCCTCCGCTGTCCGCCGCTTGACCAGGAAGCCGGCCGCGGCCAGCGCCGCCTCCGGATCGGCCCCGGGCAGCGCACACAGGGCGGTCAGGCCGTAGGCCGTGCTGATGACGTCGCTGGCATCGCCGGCCTGCTGTCCCCAGCCGCCGTCGCTGTTCTGCTGCGAGCACACCAGCTCAGCGCTGCGCCGCACCATGCGCTCGACCGCCGGGGCCGGGCTCGCCGCGCGCTGGGCCGCGAGCAGGACCCGGAAGACGGTGTGCAGCCGGGCGCTGCTCCAGTCCGGCGGGAACGACCCGTCCGGTCGCTGCTCGCCGGCCAGGAAGCGCAGAGCCTTGGCGATCGTCGGGCCGTGGGCCTCGGGGCGAACCGTCAGCGCGTCCACGGCGGCAGCGGTCATCGACGCCTCCGACGGCGCGCCGGTCGTGTAGGTCGGAAAGCCGCCGTCGGCCCCGTGCACCGACAGCAGCGACCGGATGCCCCGACTGATCGCCCCGGCGTACCGCTCGGCGTCCAGTACGTGGAGGAACTGGACCGCCACCGAGGTGTCGTCCACGTCCGTCTGGCAGGAGAGATCGGTGTAGGACCAGCCGCCCGCCGGCAGCTGCCGGCCGACCAGATGCCCGGCCAGGCGGTGCAGGACGTACGGCGCCGTACCGACCGAGGCCAGCGCCACCCCGGCCGTCGCAGTGCACCAGGTGTCGGTGTCCGAGACGAACGGCAGTCCGCCGTCCGCGCGCTGATGTGACACCAGCTTGGACAGGCCGCCCAGGACCAGTTCCTCCGTACCCGGCAGCCGGACCAAGGCGTGCAGGACGGACAGGTGCAGGAGCACGTTGCCCTCCCACACGTGCGGGGCCCGCTGGGTGTCCACCAGCCGGCGGACGTCCTCGTCCGTCACCTGCTCGGACCGTCCGGCGGCGACCGCCACGACCACCTTGACCGCCGTCATCTGCACCAGGGCCCAGCTGTGCAGCCCGGCCCGGTCGAAGGCGCGCTCCTCCCACACCGGCACATGACGGTCGTCGAAGACCACCGCGAGCATCTCCAGCAGCGCCCGCTTGCGGTCGGCCGTGAAGCCCGGTGCCCGGGTCAGCCACTCCGCCCCCGCGTCCCGCGCCAGTCCGCGGCCGCCCAGCGCCGCTTCGGCGAGCGTCCGCTCGACGCCCTCCAGCCCGGGCAACCGGTCCGCCAAGTACGTCCGAAGCCCGGTGGCGGACGCCGCGCCCCGGCCGAAGCGCTCCACCAGACGCAGGGCCAGCGCCGACTCCAGTGGACGGCTGCGGCAGGCATCGCGCACCGCCCCGCCGGATTCGACCCGGGCGATCACCCGGGACTCCAGCTGCCGGAGCAGCTCCGCTGCGTCCGCGGGCATGGGTGCCGCTGTCCACGACAGCGGCACGGACTGGTGTAGCAAGCGCATCGCGCCCCCCAAGAAGACATCATCAATGCCTACGAGGAAGCCGCATCACCACGGGACCTCACCAGACCGACAAGCAGAAGATCATCCCGGCGAGTGAAAAACCGAACGTTCAGCTGACAGGACACTGACAGTTGATCTAGCGAATTCAAGATCCGGCCGGCCACGCCACCCCTCCAGGCGTGCTGCACTAGGGTGTCCCGACGATGCTTCGACCGAGGGAGCCGGGTGGATTTCGAGCTTTTCGACCCGAACCTGGCCACCGACGACGAATGGCGCGAGGTCCACGCGTACTGGGTCATGTCCTCGCGGCACGACCGGCCCGAGCGGACCCCACCGACGCTCGACGCCATGACGAGCAGATTCCGCGATGAGGTCTCGGAGCGCAGCACCGACCTCCTGTGGCTGGCCCGTGAGCAAGGCCGGATCGTGGCCTCCGCCCGCTACGACATCTCCCACGAGGACGCCGACCACTACGTCCGCATCGCCTTCAGCACGATCTCCGTCCACCCGCAGCACCGGCAGCGGGGCATCGGCACGGAGCTGCTGCGTCTGCTGACGGCACAGGCCGGCGAGCACGGCAAGGACCGGATCTCCCTGGCCGCCATCCGGGGCGGCACACCGGCGGAGGCCTGGCTGGCGCGCCTCGGCTTCGAGCCGACCAGGCGGGTGGTGTCCCACCGGCTCGAGCTGGCAGCGACCGATGCGGCGCTCTGGGACCTGCCGATGCCCGCCGGGTACCGTCTGGTGTCCTGGGGCACTGCGGTGCCCGAGGAGTTCCTCGACCCCTACTGCCGGTACCTCGCCACCTCCTGGGGCTCGCCGGATGACTGCTTCTCGCCATCGGCGGTCCGGGCCCACGAGGCGCAGGCTGCGCTCGACGGCAGCGACCAGTTGGTGCTGGCCGTCCTCACCGGGGCCGACGGGGAGATCGTCGCGACGAAGACGGCACGGATCGAGCGAGCGGCCCGCCTCGTGGCCCACCCCGGCCCCTCGAAGATGACCCTGGACCACGGCGGCTCCCGTCTGAGCCGGGCACTGGAAGCAGCGATCCTCCGGACGCTGGCAACCGAGCGGCCGGAGGTGGCCGAGGCGGCCATCACGGGTCCCTCCTTCTATCTGCCGGAGGAACTCTCCGCCTACGAACGCGAGATGCGGCGCATGGCCGGTCTCGGCTACCGCACCGAGGAGTACCTGGACCTCTGGGCCGAGGTCGAACCGCTCACGGTCATCCTGGACGGCGACCACCGCACCCACCGCGCCTGACCGGCCCGGACGCCAACCGGGCGCCACTTCTCCCCACCTGACTTCCCGCCAGGTTCGCGACAGCTCTTGACACCCATAAGTAAGGAAGCTTTCCTAACAGTTGCTCGCCGCCCCCACGCGAAGGAGTCCCGAGTGCGCACCCGTTGGAAGCACCCCCTTGCCGCCGCCCTCGCCGCCACCCTGGTCGGCCTCTCCCTCACCGCCCTGACCACCACCCCGGCCCAAGCCCTCCAGGCCGCCGCGACCCACCCCTTCCCGACCCACACCACCTACAGGACCGGCGTCCTGCCCTCCGCCTCCCAGGCCACCCGCGACGCCGCCGTCCAGAAGCAGTACGACTCCTGGAAGGCCAACTACCTGGTCCACGGCTGCGCTTCGAACGAGTACTACGTCTCGACCAAGGGCGACGGCGACGCCACCAACAACGGCCCGGTCTCCGAGGGCCAGGGGTACGGGATGAACATCGTCCCGCTGATGGCGGGGTACGACGCCAACGCGCAGACCGAGTTCAACGGCCTCTGGCAGCTGGTCAAGGACCACAAGGACCAGTACGGGCTCATGCAGTGGCAACTCGACGGTGTCAGCTGCAAGTACTACAGCGGGGGCACCCCCGACGCCGCCACCGACGGCGACCTCGACATCGGCTACGGCCTGATCCTCGCCGACAAGCAGTGGGGCGGCTACAGCGCCGACGCGCTCGGCTGGCTCGGCTCGATCTACGCCCACGACGTCGCGCCCGACGGTCACCTCAAGTGCGAGGACGACGGGCCGAACACCGACACCCGGCCCTCCGACCACATGCTCGACCACCTGCGGGCCTTCGCCGCGTACGACACGGCGCACGACTGGAACAAGGTGATCACCCGCACCGAGGCGGTGATCAACGAGTTCACCGGCGCCTACTCCGCCACCGGCGGCCTGCTCTCCGACTTCGTGGTCGGCGCCGACACCACCGGCCCCAAGCCCGCGCCCGCCAACTACCAGGAGAGCCAGCCGGACAACATCGTCGGCTACAACTCCATCCGGGTGCCCTGGCACCTGGGCACGGACGCGCTGCTCTACGGCTCGCCCACCACCCTGGCGGTCGCCAAGAAGGAGTCCGCCTGCCTGAAGGGCGAATCCGGCGGCAACCCCCAGAAGGTCTACCCGCACACCAAATTGGACTGCACCGCCTACTCCACCGGCGACCAGGCCGAGGAGGCGGGCGACTCGGTCGGCCCGGCCGCGATGGCCGCCGGTGACCAGGCCTGGACGGACACCCTCTGGAACTACCTGGGCACCAACCCCTTCGGCGACCACTACTACGGCGAGACCATCAAGACCCTGGTCTACCTGGTGATGGCCGGCGACTACTGGAGCCCCACCGCCGCCTCCGCCCCCGGCAACGACTTCTCCCTCTCCGCGAGCCCGGCCGGCGCCACCGTCACCGCCGGCCAGTCCGCCAGCACGACGGTCGCCACCGCCGTCACCGCCGGCGCCGCCCAGTCCCTCACCCTCACCGCCACCGGCCTGCCCTCCGGCGCCACGGCCGCCTTCAGCCCGGCCACCGTCACCGCCGGCTCCGCCGCCACCCTCACCCTGACCACCAACAGCTCGACCCCGGCCGGGAGTTACCCCGTCACCGTGCAGGCCACCGGCGCCTCCGGCAGCCACACCACCAGCTACACGCTGACCGTCACCGCCATTGGCTCCACCTGCACCCCGGCCCAACTCCTCGGCAACCCGGGCTTCGAGGGCGGCACCACCAACGCCCCCTGGACGACCTCCTCCAGCCTGGGATTCAACCCGATCACCAAGGCCACCACCGCCGAACCGGCCCACGGCGGCAGCTGGATCGCCTGGTTCGACGGCAACAGCGCGGCCGACACCGACACCCTCGCCCAGACCGTCACCCTCCCGGCCGGCTGCACCGCCGCCACCCTCTCCTACTGGCAGCACATCGACACCACCGAGAACACCACCACGGCCAAGCCCGACACCTTCAAGGTGCAACTCCTCGGCAGCACCGGCTCCGTGCTCACCACCCTCGCCACCTACAGCAACCTCGACAAGAACACCGGCTACACCCAGCGCACCTTCAACCTGAGCCCCTACCTCGGCCAGACGGTCACCCTCAAGTTCACCGGCACCGAGACCGACGCCAACGGCGGCACCACCGACTTCACCATCGACGACGCCGCCCTCACCGTCTCCTGACCCCTCCCCGGGCGGCCCCGGCTCCCTTCCGGGCCGGGGCCGCCCCGTAAGCTGCGCGGTACGCACGGCCGCGTGCACCCGAACCCAGCGCCAGAGGAGCACCCATGGCCGACGCCCGCTCGCCCCGTACCTTCGCCGCCCTGGTCCTCACCACTCTCCTCCTCTCCGGCTGCTCGGCCACCACCGCCCACGGCCACGCCCGGCCCACCACCGCACCCGAGACCACCGCCGCACCCGAGACCACCGCCGACGACGACATCACCGACGCCGCCGACTCCACCGTCCCGCTCGCCGGCTGGAAGCTCACCCTGCCGGTGGACAGCGCCGGCCGGCCCAGTGGCACGGCGGTGGAGCTCGACCCGGCCAAGGTGAGCCCGCCCTGGCTGACCCGGGCCGCGGACGGCGCCCTCACCTTCTGGGCCCCGGTGGCCGGTGCCAGGACGCCCAACTCCGAGCACGCCCGCACCGAGCTCGTCTCCACCCACGACTTCGCCTTCGGCACCGGCCCCACCCACACCCTGGCCGCCACCCTGCGCGTCACCCAGGCCCCCGCCCAGACCGACGACGTCTGCGTGGGCCAGATCCACGGCGGCGGCCCGATCCGCTCGGTCGCCTTCGAGATGCTGCACTGGCGGGCCGGCGCCATCGTCTCGGTGGTCAAGCAGGCGCTCCAGGGCAGCGGTTCACAGACCGACACCGTGCTCACCGGCGTCCCGCTCGGCGCCCGGTTCTCCTACACCGTCACCGACCAGGGCAACGGCGACATCCTGGTCACCGCCACGTACAACGGCAAGACCCACCGGATCACCCAGCACACCACCGCCGCCTTCCACGCCACCGACCAGCGCTTCCAGGCCGGCGACTACCAGCAGGCCGTCACCAGCACCTCCTCCACCGACGGCGGCCGGGTCACCTTCTCCAGCCTCGCCACCTCCTGAGGCTCCACCGGAACGCAAAGATCCTGCGTTAGCCTGGCCACCATGACCGAGAGACCGCCCACGCCCTTCGCCACCCGCCCCGGCGGCCGCAGCGCCCGGGTCCAGCAGGCCGTCCACCGGGCGGTCCGCGACCTGGAAGCGGCCGAGGGCCGGGCGGGCCTGACCGTCCCCGCGATCGCCGCCGCCGCAGGGGTGACCCCGTCCACCGTCTACCGCCGCTGGGGCGACCTCGCGACCCTGCTCGCCGACGTGGCCGTGGAGCGCCTCAGGCCGGACGGCCCGCCGGCCGACCACGGCGGCCTCCGCGCCGACCTCGCCGCCTGGGCCGAGCAGTTCACCGAGGAGCTCGCCACCCCCGCCGGACGCCGCTACCTACGCGATGCCGTCGGCGGCGCCGATCCCGACGACACACCGGGCGCCGCCACGACCCCGAGCACCACCGCCGCCCACCGCTGCTCCGACCACGCCGCCGCCCAGCTGACGGCCATCGGAGTCCGCGCGGCCGGCCGAGGCGAAGCCGTCCCGAGCGTCGAATCCCTGCTGGACACCGTGGTGGCCCCCCTGGTCTACCGTCTGCTCTTCCGCCCGGACGGCCTCACCCCCGCCTACGCCCACGCCCTGGTCGAGGCCGCCCTACGCGACCACCCCTGACGGGCCATCACCCCCGCCTCACTAAAGCTAAATCTTTGCGTATATCCTCGGCTCCATGAGCGCACACCCCGCCGCCCCCTCCTGGAGCCTCGGCGACCTTCGCATCCACCGCATCGACGAGATCACCCTCCCCGCCGAGACCGGCAGCTGGCTGCTCCCCGAGGCCACCCCGGCCCTGCTCGCCGAACTGCCTTGGCTCCGGCCCGACTTCACCGAGGCCGACGCCCCGCTCCTGGTCAGTCACAGCTTCGCCGTCGAGGCCGACGGCCTGCGGATCCTGATCGACACCGGCATCGGGAACGGCAAGACCCGTGCCAACCCGGCCTGGCACGGCCTGGAGACCGACTTCACCGACCGCCTCACCGCCGCCGGGTTCGCCCCGGACACCGTCGACCTGGTCGTCACCACCCACCTGCACACCGACCACGTCGGCTGGAACACCCGTCTGCTGGAGGGTCATTGGGAGCCCACCTTCCCCAACGCCCGCTACCTGACCGCCCGCACGGAGTGGGACCACTGGGCCGCCACCGAGCTGGACCCGGCCCGGCAGCAGATGTTCGACGACTCCGTCCACCCGGTCCGCGACAGCGGGCAGCTCGACCTGGTCGACCTCCCGGAGTCCACCGGGACCACCCGCCGAGGCGTGGAGATCGCCCCCGGCGTCCACCTCCGCCCCGCCCCGGGCCACACCCCCGGCCAGCTCGCGGTCGAACTGCGCGGCAGCGCCCGCTCGGCCCTGATCACCGGCGACAGCATCCACCACCCCGTCCAGCTCGCCCACCCGCAGCTGACCAGCTGCGTGGACCTCGACCCCGCCCAGGCCGTCCGCACCCGCGCCCACCTGCTGGCCGAGCTCGCCGACACCGACACCCTGCTGCTCGGCACCCACTTCCCCCACCCCACCGGCGGCCTGGTCCGCACCGACACCACCGGCCGCTACCGCCTCCACCCCGAGCCACCCACCAAGACGACTCCGTGACCCCCACCCGGGAACACCGGAACGCCGGATACCGTTAGGTGCCTTCGGCGGCTCCCGCCGCCACCTGCCCGACCTGCCCGACACCGTTCACCCGGCCGACCAGTACACCGGCCGGTTTCCGAAGGGGACTCTCCGTGAGCCTGTACGACATCCCGCTCCGCACCCTCGCGGGCGAGCCCGCCACCCTCGCCGACCACAAGGGCAAGGCCCTCCTCCTGGTCAACGTGGCCTCCAAGTGCGGGCTGACCCCACAGTACGCCGGGCTGGAGCGCCTCCAGCAGCGCTACGCGGAGCGCGGCTTCACCGTCCTGGGCTTCCCGTGCAACCAGTTCCTGGGCCAGGAGCCGGGCAGCGCCGAGGAGATCCAGACCTTCTGCTCCACCACCTACGGCGTCTCCTTCCCGCTCTTCGAGAAGATCGACGTCAACGGCGACGACCGCCACCCGCTCTACGCCAAGCTCACCGAGACGGCCGACGCCGAGGGTGCGGCGGGCGACGTCCAGTGGAACTTCGAGAAGTTCCTGATCGCCGCCGACGGCACCGTGGCCGGCCGCTTCCGCCCCCGCACCGAGCCGGAGGACGCCGAGCTGATCGCCGCCATCGAGGCCCAGCTCCCCGCCTGACCCCAAGCCGCCAAGCCACCAAGGCCGGGTCCGAGGCCGGCGACGGTCAGAGCCCGGTCGGGTGCCGCCGCGCGGCCCGGGCCTGCCAGCGGCCGTCCTGCCGGTCGATCCGGATCGGGTGCGCGTAGCACTCGCTGATCAGCTCGGTGGTGATCACCTGGTCGGCCGGCCCGGCCGCCACGCACTCGCCGTCCCGCAGCAGCAGCGCGTGCGTGGTGGTCTCGGGCAGCTCCTCCAGGTGGTGGGTGACCAGCACGGTCGCCAACTCCGGGTACCGGCCGCGCAGTTCGTCCAGGCTGCCGAGCAGCACCTCACGGGCCGTCAGGTCGAGGCCGGTGGCCGGCTCGTCGAGCAGCAGCAGCCTCGGCTTGGGCATCAGCGCCCGTGCGATGAGCGCCCGGCCCCGCTCGCCCTGCGAGAGGGTGTCCCAGGTCGCCTCCGCCAGCTTGGCCATGCCCAGCGTCTCCAGCAACTGCTCGGCGTGGGAGGACTCTTCGGCGGTCGGCCGCCACCGCGGCAGCAGCTCGATGCTGTTGGTGAGCCCGGTCAGCACCACCTCCCGCACCGGCAGCGGCGACCGCAGCGGGTGCCGGGGGTTGACGTGCCCGAGGTGCGCGCGCAGCGCCCGGATGTCCACCCGGCCGAGCTGCCGGCCCAGCACGTGCACCTCGCCCCTGGTCGGGTGCGAGACCGCACCGAGCAGGCCGAGCAGCGTGCTCTTGCCGGCGCCGTTGGCGCCGAGCAGCGCCCAGTGCTGGCCCGCCTCGACGGTCAGCGAGATCCCCCGGAGCAGGTAGCGCCCGTCCCGGACGAAGTCGACCCCGCTCGCGCTCAGCAGCGTGCCGCTCGGCACCGGATCAGCACTGTTCATGCCGCCCGATGCTACGTCACCGGACGTTCCCCCCCTACAGTCGCCCCATGGACCCCGATCACCCCGCCGCGCCCACCCCCGCCGACGAGCTGCGCGAGCTGAACGAGCTGCTCCGCACCCGGCCCCCGATGGCCCGCCCGCTCCCCACCTTCGACCCGGCGACGGCCCCGGCCGACCCGGCCGAGCTGCACGTCTCCTGGCTGCTCGGCGCCCTGCGCGAGGGCGTCCCGGATGCCCAGGTGGTCACCCTCTCCACCGCCGGCCACGACGGCCGGACGGATGCCCGGGTGCTGGCGCTCCGCGGCATCGACCCGGTGCGCGGCGGCTGGTCCGTGCACGCCGACGCCCGCAGCCCGAAGGGCCGCCAACTGGCCGAGCGCCCCTGGGCCGCCCTCACCTCCTACTGGCCCGAGCTCGGCCGCCAGATCCGCGTCCGCGGCCCGGTCGAATCCGTCCCCCTCGCCGGGCTCCCCGCCGCCGAACGCGCCCTCAGCCCGGCCGGCGAACGGGCCCTCCGCGTCGGCCGCCAGAGCCAACCGCTCGCCGGCCTGACCGACTGCGAGGCGGCCTGGTCCGCCGCCGCCCCCGCGACCGGCGACGCCGACGGCCTCGCCGCCCACACCCGGTACACCGTGCTGGCCGAGGAGGTGGAGTTCTGGCAGGGCGACCCCTCCCGCCGCCACCGCCGCCTGGCCTACCGCCGCCGGCCCGACGGCGCCTGGGACCGCACCCTGCTCTGGCCCTGAAGGCCCTGACAGCAGCCGCTCACGCCTCACCCGGATGCCAGGCGGGCCACTCCCAGGGCCGGTCCGCCCAGACCACCTGCCCGGGGTCGTGCGGATCCACCTCCGGGAAGAGCTGCTTGATCCGGGGCTCCAGCTCCTCGGGGGCCAGCGGCTCCCACCCGGCGCCCCGGAAGTGCACCAGCCGGTACCGGCTGTCGGTCCGGTACTCGGCGATCTCCACCGCCGGCGCACCACCACTGCCTCCCGCGCCCCCCGCTGACCTGCTGTGATCTGACGCGCCGTGCTCTGACGTGTTGTCCATGTCCCCAGCATGTGACGTGCGCCCCCAATGCGCACCCCACGCGCGCCGCCCGGAGGGCGTTCCGCTCCCCCGGCTGGCTCGTTGAGCACGACGGCCCGCCACCCGTGCGGGCTACTGCGACCCGCCGGCCCGGCGGATCGCCACGGCCCGCCGTCCGGGCGGGCCGGACCGTGCGGGAGGCCGAGCGTGGAAGAGCAGTGGCAGGCGCCGTGGCAGTACGGCTGGGAGCAGCAGCCGCCGCCACCTCCGCCGACCCCGTGGGAGCCGCCGGTCACGCCGCTGCCCGCGCTCCGGCGCCGCCGGCGGCGCCGGCTGCTCTGGTCCTCGGCCGCCGCCCTGACCGGCGCCGTCACCCTCGGGGCGCTGCTGGCCACCTGCGGGGGCCCCGCCGACGCGGGCACCCCCGCACCCCCGCCCGAGCCCAGCACCGCGAGCCCGACGCCGAGCCCCAGCCCCTCGCCGACCCCGACCACCCCGAGCCCGTCGCCCACCCCACCGGCGTCCACGCCCCCGGCCGAGACCCACGCCCCGAGCCCCCGGCCCTCCCGCACCCCGAGCAGCCGCCCCCGCGCCTCGACCACGCACCACAGCACCACTCCGGCGGCCCCGCCCCCGAGCACCGACCCCGACCTGATGCCCTCCCTCCAGGTCTGCTCCGAGGCCGAACGCCTCGGCCAGTGGTCCCCCGGCTCCGACCAGGCCAAGCTCTGCCACAGCCTGTACGGCGAATAGCGCGCAGCCGCGCTCAGGCCGAGACGGCCTTGACCAGCTTCTCGAAGTAGAGGTCGGGCCGGCGCGGCACGCCGAACCGCTCCTCGCCGTAGGGGAAGGGCGAGCGCAGGCCGGTGCGCCGGTAGCCGCGGCGGACGTACCAGGCGATCAGGTCCTCGCGCTGGCCGATCACCGTCATCTCCACCTCGGCCGCACCCCACCGCTCGGCGGCGGTCCGCTCGGCCTGCTCGAGCACGGCCCGGCCGAGGCCACCGCCCTGGCGGTCGGGGCGGACCGAGAACATGCCGAAGTACGCGCTGTCGCCGCGGTGCTCCAGCAGGCAGCAGGCCAGCAGCTCGCCGGCCGCCTCGGCCAGCAGCACCACCGTGTCCGCCCGGGCGATCTGCTCGGCCACGGCCTCGGCATCGGTGCGCTGGCCGTCCAGCAGGTCGGCCTCGGTGGTCCAGCCGACCCGGCTGGCGTCTCCCCGGTAGGCGGACTCCACCAGTGCCACCAGCGCGGGCACGTCGGCCGGCCCGGCCGGGCGGAAGGTCAGCTCAGGGGTCTCGGACGCCATCCGGCACGCTCCAACTCGTCAACTCGTTCGACTGCTCGTTCGGCACTGCACTCCACCGGCGGGCCGTCGGGCCGCCGCCCCTGCATCGTGCCACAACGCCCCGAAACGCCCCAGGCCGCCCGCCGCCATGGCGTCCGCCCACACTCCGAGCGTTCATCTGATGTTGGGTCAACACCGTGGCGTACCTGTCGGGTCCATGACTAGCCTCCTCTCTGCGTCGGATCCGACGCCCCAGCCCCACCAGGACCAAGGAGCGCTCATGCCCGGCACCGCACCTTCGTTCCACCCTGCCCAGCCGCACCCGGCCCCGGCCCGCCGCCTGCTCGGCCGCGCCTCGGCCACCCTCGCCGCCGCCTCCCTGCTGCTCGGCGGTCTGGCCGCCGCGCCCGCACTGGCCGCCGCCGACTCCTCGAACGCCAAGCCCGGGACCACCTACCACTACGACCGCGACTTCGCCGGCTCCACCGTCGCGGCGCACGAGGGCAGACACGGCACCCCCGGGATGCAGCCGCTGGTCTCGCAGACCCTCGGCCAGGACGTCTCCAGCTGGCAGGGCAGCGTGAACTGGGGCGCCCAGGCCTCGGCCGGCTCGAGGTTCGCCTACGTGAAGGCCACCGAAGGCACCGGGTACACCAACCCCTCCTTCGCCCAGCAGTACAACGGCAGCTACAACGCCGGGCTGATCCGCGGCGCGTACCACTTCGCCCTGCCGAACAACTCCAGCGGCGCGACCCAGGCCAACTACTTCGTCAACCATGGCGGCGGCTGGTCCAGGGACGGCAAGACCCTGCCGCCCGCGCTCGACATCGAGTACAACCCCTACGGCGCCACCTGCTACGGCCTGAGCCAGAGCGGCATGGTCAGCTGGATCCGCGACTTCAGCAACACCGTGCTCAGCCGCACCGGCCGCTACCCGGTCATCTACACCACCACCGACTGGTGGTCCACCTGCACCGGCAACAACGGCGGCTTCGGCGCCACCAACCCGCTCTGGGTGGCCCGTTACTCCTCCTCCGTCGGCACCCTGCCGAACGGCTGGAGCTACCAGACCATCTGGCAGTACGCCGACTCCGGCACCCTGGCCGGCGACCAGAACTACTTCAACGGCGCCTACGACCGCGTCCAGGCCCTCGCCAACGGCTGAGCCGACCACTGAGCCGACGGCCAGGCCGATCGCCGGGTCGACGACTGGGCCGACGGCCGAGTCGACGGCCTGACACGCCCCACCGCCGACCGGCCCGCCGCACCGCGCGGCGGGCCACAGGCCACAATGGTCGCCATGAAGTGGATCTACACCCTGGTCGGCACGGTGCTGCTGCTCACCACCATCGCCAGCATCCTGCGCACCCTGGTCGTCCCCCGCGGGCTCTACTCCGCGCTGGTCTACCGGCTGTGGGCCGCACTCCGGGTGGTGCTGCGCCGCTTCGCCCCGGTCTCCGGCGGCTACCGCGCCCAGGACCGCGCGCAGACCTGGCTCGCCCCGCTGATCCTGGTCGGCATGCTGGCCAACTGGCTGCTCGCCATGCTGCTGGCCTACACCCTGCTGCTGCGCGGCACCTCCGACCTCAGCTGGGCGGTGGCCTTCCGGGAGGCGGGCTCCAGCCTCTTCACCCTCGGCTTCGCCAGCGGCGACCGCCTGCACCTCTCGGCGCTGGACTTCCTCGCCGCGGCCAGCGGCCCGCTGATCACGGCGCTGCTGATCGCCTACCTGCCCACCCTCTACGGCGCCTACAACCGGCGCGAGGTGGAGGTCACCCTGCTCCAGTCCCGGGCCGGCGAGCCCGCCTGGGGCCCGGAGCTGCTGGCCCGCCAGCAGCTGGTGGACACCGAGACCGCCCTGCCGCAGCTCTACCGGGACTGGGAGCGGCTGGCCGCCGACATCGGCGAGGGCCACTCCAACTACCCGGTGCTGCTCTCCTTCCGCTCCCCGCGCCCCAACCGCAACTGGGTGGTCGGGCTGCTCGCGGTGCTGGACGCCGCCGCCATGCAGCTGGCCCTCTGCCCGCGCAGCGCCCCGCCGGAGGCGCGGCTGGTGCTCCGCGCGGGCTTCACCGCCCTGCGCGACATCGCCCGCACCCTGCGGATCGACTTCGACCCGGATCCGGAGCCCGACGCCCCCGTCCGGCTCACCTTCGAGGAGTTCGACGCCGCCGTCGCTCTGGTCAGCGCCACCGGCATCGTGGTCGAACGCCCGATCCGCGAGGCCTGGTCGCACTTCAAGGGCTGGCGGGTCAACTACGAGGCCCTCGCCTACGAGCTGGCCCGCCGCACCGACGCCGTCCCGGCGCTCTGGAGCGGGCCGCGCGACTTCCCCGCCAGCCCGATCCCGCCCAGCCGCCCGGCCGACCGCCGCCCCAAGCCGCTCTGATCCCGAACGGCGCTACTCCGAGCGGCTGCCCACGGCCTCCTCGGAGACCGGCCGCCCGCCGCTGGTCTCCGGGTGCTCGGCCCGGGTCTTCGCCGCCCGCCGCTTCATGATCCAGGCCGACAGCAGCCCGCCCAGCGCGGCCACGATCAGCCCGATCCAGGAGAAGCTCTTCAGCCACTGCTCGGCCACCTTGCCGACCTGGTACACCAGCAGCGTGGTGCCGCCGGCCCAGCAGATCCCGCCCAGCACGTTGGCGATCAGGAACTTCCAGTACGGCATCCGCAGCGCGCCGGCCAGCGGCCCGGCGAAGATCCGCAGCAGCGCGATGAACCGGCCGAAGAAGACCGCCCACATGCCCCACTTCTGGAAGGACCGCTCGGCGCTGTCCAGGTGGTCCGGCCCGAAGTGCTTGGGGAACTTGCGCCCCAGCTTCTCGAACAGCGGCTTCCCGCCCTTGCGCCCGATCGAGTACCCGATCGAGTCACCCACGATCGCCCCGACGATCGCACAGACCGCCACCATCCACGGGTTCACCGACCCCGTGGTGGCCGCCATCACGGCGGCCGTCACCAGCGCGATCTCCCCCGGCAGCGGGATCCCGAGGCTCTCCACCCCGATGATCAACCCCACCAGCACGTAGACCAGGGTCGGCGGGACACTCTCGATCCACACGTCGATGTGCAAGGCGGTTTACCTCCGGGGCGGTACAGGACGGTCAGCAGGACGGACCACGGCAAAGAGCAGGTCAAGCCGCAGCCTAACCCGCCCCGGTAACGGCCAGTCGCCGTGAAGGGTTCCTACCGGTGGCTCAGACCAGGCCGGCGGTGCCCGCGAACTCCACCACGGCCACCGAGGGCCGCCGGGTGGCCAGTGGCGGGACGGTCAACGCCAGCGGCAGCAGCGCGCCGACCAGCCCGCGCCCGCCCACCGGCCGGACGTCGCGGACGGCCGCCACCGCCGGGCCGGCGGTGCGCAGCTTCTGCCGCTCCACGGCGTCCATGCCGAAGGGCATCACCGGGGCCTGGTAGCCGTGGCTGCGCAGCCGGCCCTCCGCCGAGAGCCTGGTCAGCCAGCGCGGCATCGCGTCCAGCACCAGCGACCCGCCGGGGAACCGCTCGGCGCAGCCGGCGATCAGCTCCCGGACCTCGCCCGGCCGCAGGTACATCAGCAGGCCCTGGGCGGTGATCAGCACGCCGTGCGCCGGGTCGACCTCCGCCATCCACCGGGGGTCGGTGGCCGAGCAGGCCACCGTCCGCTGCCGGGGCGCGGCGGGCAGCAGCCGCTCGCGCAGCTCCACGGCCTCGGGCAGGTCGACGGTCAGCCAGCTCATCCGGCCGTTGTCGACCCGCCAGTACTGGGTCTCCAGGCCCTCGCCGAGGGCGACCACGGTGCCGCGCGGGCAGCGGTCGAGGAAGTCGCGGACCTCGCGGTCGAAGCAGGCCACCCGCAGCGCCTGCAGCTGGGCGGCCGGGCCCCGGGCCGGGCCGAACCGCTGCTCGAACGGGAAGTCGATCCGGTCCAGCAGCTCGACGGCCATCGGGTCGGCCAGCACGGTGTCGGGCCGCCGCGCCTCCACGGCCCGGTGGTAGAGCGTCCAGAGGGCGGTCTCCGGTACGTCCGTCAGCCGGGGCTCGATCCGGTCGGCATCCATCGGTCTCTCCTCACCGTGCGACCCCCGTGGCCCCACCCGTCACCTCGGCCCATTCTGACACCACGTCAGCCCGTCCCCGCTCAGCCGAGACTGAACGCCCCGGCGGGTGGCGGCGGGGAGTCCACGGCGGAGGCGTCCGTCACCGGCGCGACCCCGCGCAGCAGCCGGGCCAGCTCGGCCCCCTCGCAGAGCCGGGCCGGGAAGGGATCGGCCGCCAGCTGCCGGGAGAGCCGCTCCACCGGCAGCGGCCGGTCCGAGCCGACCAGGAGCACGTTGCCATACCGGCGCCCGCGCAGCACCGAGGGTTCGGCCACCAGGCAGACCTCGGGGAAGACGGCGGCCACGGTGGCGGCCTGGGCCTTGGCGAAGGCCAGCGGCGGGCCGTCGGCCAGGTTGGCGGCGTAGCAGCCGCCCGGCGCCAGCGCGGCGGCGGCCAGGCGGACGAACTCCACCGAGAGCAGGTGGGCGGGGGTGCGCGAGCCGTGGAACACGTCCGCGACCAGCACGTCGGCCGCCCCGGCCGGGGCGGCGGCGAGCGCGGCCCGGGCGTCGCCGACCTCCACCTCGATGCCGGCCGGCCAGGGCAGCACCTCGCGGACCAGCTCGACCAGCGGTCCGTCCACCTCGACCACCCGCTGGCGGGAGCCGGGCCGGGCCTCGGCCAGGTAGCGCGGCACCGAGAGGGCGCCGCCGCCCAGGTGCAGGGCCGTCAGCGGCCCGTCCGGCTCTATCGCGTCGAGCAGGTGGGCGATCCGCCGGGTGTACTCGAACTCCAGGTGGGCCGGGTCGGCCAGGTCCACGTAGGACTGCGGGGTGCCGTCCAGGGTGAGCAGCCAGCCCTGCTCGTCGTCCAGGTCGGGCATCAACTTGGCGGTGCCGAGGGCCACTTCGCGCTCGACGGCACGTCGGTCGTCCCCGGTCGCGGGGCTCGTCCCGTCCACCCCGCCCGCCGGGAGGCCGGCGCTCACGCGGCGACCGGCAGGTAGGCGGCCAGCCAGCGGTCCAGCTCGGCGAAGACCTGGGCCCGGGCGCTCTCGCCGGAGAGCACCAGGTCGTGCACCCCGCCCTCGATCCGCACGGTGGTCACGTGCCGGCCGAGCCGGGGCGCGAGGTCGGCGATGTCGTCGGCGCGCAGCACGCCGTCGGTGCGGTGCAGCGCGTCGTCCCACTTGCTGGTGACGGTGGAGGCGGTGGAGGCCATCAGCAGCACCGGGCAGTCCACGGCCAGGCCGGCCCGCACCCGGCGCTGGCCCTCGTTGATCGCGGCCAGCCAGCCGGCGTACAGCGGGAAGCCCTCGGCGGGCTTGAGCGCGAGGTCGAAGTCCCAGCTGCCCCTGTGGTCGCGGTGCAGGCTGTGCACGTAGTGCGGGCTGAGCGGAGCGGGCAGCTTGGTGGTGGGCAGCAGCCTGCCGAGCACGTCCAGCGCCGGGCCGCCGACCGTCCGCACGGCCGCCGCGGCGGGCAGCGCGAGGAAGGGGCTGTTCAGGAACAGCCCGTCCACCCAGCCGCGCCCGGCCCGCCGGTCGGCCCAGAGCGCGGTGACCAGGCCGCCGGTGGAGTGCCCGTTGACCAGCAGCTCGGTGTGCCCGTCCTGCTCCCGCACGATCCGCACCGCCGCGTCCAGCTCCTCGTCGTAACTGCCGAGGTCGCGCACGTAGTTGGGCGATTGGTGCGGTCGCAGCGAGCGGCCGTACTTGCGCAGGTCCAGCGCGTAGAAGGAGTACCCGGCGGCGGCGAAGTGGTCGGCCAGGTGGGTCTGGAAGAAGTAGTCGGTGTACCCGTGCACGTAGAGCACCGCGCGGGTGGCGCCGGGGGTGAGCCGGCGCACCAGCGTGGCGCTGACCGGGCCCTCCTCGTCGGCGGCGAGCGCGAGCTCGGCGGATTCGTACGGTGCTCCCAGAATGTCCGTCCGGAACTCCACCTCTGTCACGACCGCCTCCGTGCCCCTTCTGCCGCCGATCACTGCTTACCGTTGGTGACAATACCGCCCGGTTCAGCTGCCGGCGCCACCGGTGCTCGGCTCCGGGCGCGGGTCGCGCAGGCCGCGGCCGCGCAGCACCGAGACGATGCCGAGCCCGGCGGCGCAGACCGGCACGGCGAGCAGGGCGCCGAGGATGCCGGCGATCCCGGAGCCGGCGACCACGGCGAACATGATGGTGGCGGGGTGCAGCTCCACGGTGCGGCTCTGGATCACGGGCTGCAGGATGTTGCCCTCCACGGCCTGCACGGCGAGCACCACGCCGAGCGTCCAGAGCGCGGTGCCGAGCCCGCCGTCGGCGAGGGCGACCAGCACGGCGACGGTGCCGGAGAGGAAGGCGCCGATGAACGGGATGAAGGCGCCGAGGAAGACCAGCGCGCCCAGCCCGGCGGCGCCGGGCACGCCGAGGATGACCAGGCCGATGGTGATGAAGGTGGCGTCGATGAGCGCGATCAGCGTGGTGCCGCGCATGAAGCCGGCCGTGGCGTTGAAGGCCTGCCGTCCGCAGGCGACCACCGTCTCGGCCTGGCCGGGCGGCAGCACCGAGCGCACCAGGTCACCGCTGCGGTGGCCGTCCCGGAGGAAGAAGAAGACCAGGGCGAGCGCGAGCACCCCGCCGGTGAGCAGCTCGGTGAGGAAGCCGAGGCCGGAGAGCACCCCGCTGGCCAGCTGGCCGATCAACGAGCTGGAGGCGGTGCCCCCGGCGCCGCTGGTGGTGTCGGAGATCGCGTGCTGCAGCTTCTCGCCGATCGGGCCCAGCCACTGGGCCAGCTGGGCCCCGGCCTGTTTGAGCGAGGAGGCGATCTGCGGGGCGCTGTGCACCAGCGAGTTGGTCAGTACGGTGAGCACCCCGCAGACCACGGCCACCAGCACCACGCAGGTCAGCCCGGCCGCCGCGCCCCGGCCGAGGCCGCGCTTCACCAGCCAGGGCATCACGGGGTAGAGCAGCGCGGTGCCGAGCACGGCGAGCGCCAGCGGGATGGTGGCGGCCCGCAGCTCGACGAAGGCGAAGACCACCAGCGAGGCCACCGTGATGAACAGGATCACGGCCACCGACCAGGCGGCCGTGGCCCGCACCACCGGTGGCAGCATCCGGTACGGCGCCCGCCGGTCCTCCGGCGCCGCCGCACCGTTGGTGGGGTCCACCGCCATGCCGCCTCCCACCGAGCCTCACGCTGAGCTGACGGACCATTATCACCACAATATCTGATGAAATGTCTGATTAGTCCCCGGTGATCGTCAGCCGCTCGCCGCCGTGGAAGGCCAGCAGCCGCTCCCCCTCCCCGGTCATCTCCCGCCGCTGCGCCGCCGTCGGCCGGCCGAACGGCTCCACGGTCAGCACGCCCGCCTCGTACCGCCAGACCCCGTCCACCACGCCGTCGAGCAGCAGCGTGCCCCGCACCAGCCCGTTCGGCGTCATCACCCGCCTCCGGTGCTCCTCGGGCAGCACCCGGGAGCGGTCGGCGTGCGAGAGCAGCAGGTTGTCGAAGGGCGCGAGCAGCCGGGCCGGCGCGGGCGCCTCGGCCCCCGGGCGCGGCGCCCCGGGCAGGTCGTACAGCACCTTGCCCTGCTCGTTCCGGTACTCCACCAGCTCGCCCGCGAGCCCGGCCACCACCCGCCCGAGCCCGGTCAGCCCGCACCACTTCTGCAGGTCCGCCACCGTGGCCGGCCCGAAGGCCGCCAGGTAACGCCGCACCAGCTCCGCGGCCGGGGCCGCCTCGAGCTCCCGCCCCAGCCACCGCTCCGCGGTGGTGTGCGCGGCCGGCCCGCTCCGGCCCCAGATCCCGCGCGGCGGCACCTGCACCAGCGCCAGCCCGGCCCGCACGGCCTGCGCCAGCGCGGCCTGGTCCCGCCCGGGGTACCCGGCCTCCAGCAGCTCGCCGAGCCGCTGGAAGGTCAGCGGCTCGGCCTCCACCAGCTCCCGCCCGCGCTCCACCACCTCACCGAGCTCCAGACCGGTCAGCCACTTCCCGTACGCGGAGCGCAGCGCCCGGTCCAGCACGGGCTGCACCAGCGGGCGCAGCCGCAGGCAGTCCTCGGCGGTGACCAGGTGGATGGTGCCGCGTTGGAGGCCCACCCGGACCACCCGGCGCTGCTCGATCAGCCCGGTCAGCTCCTCGGGCCGGAAGTCGGCGAGCCGCGACCAGAGCCCCAGGTACGGCGGCTCGGGCGCGGCCTGCGCCTGGAGCCCGACCAGGTGGGTGATCATCTCCGCCGCGCTGCCGCTGCCCCGCTCCAGCAGCTGCTGACGGGCCAGCAGTGCCCGACCGAGCTCGCGCCGGGTCAGCACCGGGGGCGCGGCGGCCGTCATCGGCAGCCCTCGGCCGGCACGGCGCTCAGCACCGCGCGCCCGTGCCTCCGCCGCACCGCGCCGCCGCTCACCACCACCCGCGCGCACTCCCGCCGCACCGCGACTCCGCTCACCCGCGCGCGTCCAGCGTGCGCCGCAGCAGGCCGATCCGGTTGCTGGTGATCGAGTCCACGCCCAGGTCGGCCACCTTGCGCATGGTGCGGCGGCGGTCCACCGTCCAGCAGCTCACGGCCAGGCCCAGCTCGTGCGCGCCGGCGGTGAAGGCCGGGTCCAGCAGGCCGAACGGCGGGTTCACGTACCGGGGGCGCAGATCGGCCAGCAACGCCGGGCCGGGCAGTCGGGGCTGCTTCCAGGTGAGCGCGAGCTCCGCCTCCGCCGAGAGCTCGCGGACGGCCAGCAGCGCCGCGATCGAGCCGCAGAAGGCCACCCGGGCCTGCGCACCGAGGTCGGTCACGGCCCGCCAGGTGGCGGCCACCGGGCCGGGCGTGTCGAGGTCGATCAGCAGCCGGGCGGCCGGGGTCTCGGCCACCGCCTTGAGCGCCTCGGCCAGGGTGGGCACCCGGACGCCGGGGCTGCCGAGCGCGCTCAGCTGCTCGGCGGTGACCGAGCCGACCGGGCGCGGGTCGGCCCAGAGCCGCTCCAGGGTGAGGTCGTGCAGCAGCACCGGCACCCCGTCCCGGGTCAGCTGCACGTCCACCTCGACGGCGTCGGCACCGGCGGCCAGCGCCGACTCGACCGAGGCCAGGGTGTTCTCGCGGTAGTGGAAGGGGTCGCCGCGGTGGGCGACGGCCAGGATCGGGCGGGGCGGCACGGCGGTGGTCACGGTCATCTCCGTCAGCTGCGCTCGATCACGACATTGGTCGACTTGATCACGGCCGTGGCCGGGGCGCCCGGCACCAGCTTGAGCTCCTCGGCCGAATCCCGGCTGATCAGCGAGACCACCCGGAACGGCCCGGCCTGGATCTCCACCTGCGCGGCCACGTCGCCGAGCACCACCTGGGTGACGATCCCGGGGAAGCGGTTGCGCGCCGAGGAGGGCCGGCCCTCGGCCTCGGCGTTCTCCGGGCGGGCCAGCTCGCGGGCGAAGGCGGCGAGCTCCGCCCCGGCGATGATCCGGTGCCCGTGCTCGTCCCGCTCGGCGGGCAGCCGCCCGGCGTCCACCCAGCGCCGCATGGTGTCGGCGCTCACGCCGAGCATGGCCGCCGCCTCCCCGATGCGGTAGCGGTTGACCGACCGGTCGGGCTGGCCCATGGAACGCTCCTGGCGGTAGCTCGTGATGTTGTCGCGGCCATCCTGCCGTACCGGGGGGCGGCGCGGCGAAGCGGACCGCCCGGCGCTGACCCCGGGTCAGGAAAATCTCCGGACTTCTCCGATTGATCCCGTTCCGATCGGGCACGATCGAACGGGTCGGCACGTTGTGCCCGCTGAACAGGTACCGAGAGAAGGAGCAGTCCGATGGCCCCCGGGGCAGAGTCCGTCCCGTTCGCGTTCGTCGCCGAGGCGGAGCGCTACCAGAGCAACGTCACCCCGCCCGAGCGCGCGCCGCTCTCCGTCAAGCGAGTGCTGGCCGGCTTCCTGATCACCGCCCTCCTCGCGGCCGGGCTGGCCACGGCGGTGCTGCTCGGCACTCCGGCGCTCACCGCCCCGGCCTCCTGACAGCGGTCTCCCGGCGCTTCCCGGCCCGCCCGGCGCGACACCTGACACCACACGCCCCTTGACGGGATATCCCATTGCCCACCGGCTCGGCAGGGCATGAGACTTGGCCCATGCTCGGATTCATCAGGACCGACCACGAGGCCCTCGTCGACGCTCTGGGCGACCCCCAGCGGACGGTCCCGGCCTACCGTGAACTGCTCAAGCGCGGCCGGCTCGCGCTCACCGCGATCCGGGCGGGGCTCGCCCACGAGCTCCCGGCCGTCCGCGAGGGCTGCTGCCGGCTGCTCGACCACCTGGTCGACACCGAGTCGATGGACCTGCTTCTCGGCATGACGGAGGACCCCGACGCCCGGGTCCGGGTGGCCGCCTTCCACGCCCTCGCCTGCGACCGCTGCAAGGACGACGCCTGCGCCCCGGGCGCCGACCGCGTCCTCCCCGCCGCCCTGCACCACCTCGCCGAGGACCCCGAGCCCCTGGTCCGCGCGATGGCCGCCGAACTCGTCGGCAAGTTCGTCCACACCGACCCCCGCGCCCTCCCCGCTCTCCTCACCTCCCACACCACCGACCCCAGCCCCGCCGTCCGCAAGAAGTCCGGCTGGTACACCCCCGGCGGCCCCATCCACACCCGCACCGCCCCCACCCACTGACGGCGGGCCGAGGCTCGGCCCCACCGGTCAGGGGCCGAGCCGGTCTGCCGTCAGTGCACCGTGATCGGGCCGCCGGTCTGGCCGGTGCCCTCCACCGAGGAGGCCGTCACGGAGAACCCGCCCGTGGCGCAGGCCATCGGAGCCGCGCCGCTCCACAGGCCGACCGGATTCACCGTGCTCAGGTCCTGCTCCCCGCAGTTGCTCCGCAGCTGGAGGTACGTCCTCAGCGTCGCCCGCGCGTTCACCGTCCAGTTCACCGTCGCCGACGATCCGTTGGCGGTCAGGCAGACCTGCACCGACGATCCGTCCGGCAGCCGGTACGACCCGCAGTCGGTGGCCGCCTGCGCGGCTCCGGCCCCGACCCCGATCACCCCGGCCGCCACCAGACCCACCACCGCCACGCTCGCCCCGAGCCGCTCGACGATACCCACCATGATCCCCACTCCCCGTTCGTCCCCGTTCCGGCCGCATGCCGACTGACCACGGCCACAAGGAGTTTCAACCCGATCCGCCGGTCTCCGCACCACCCCGGCCAGAAGAAGCGACCCGGCCTCCGCTTCCCGCCCCACCCGCCCAACCTCCGATAATTCGCTCGCCCGCCACTCCCGCTCCCACCTAGGCTGTCGCCGCCCTGACCCCGACGAACAGGAGCGACCGGCCGGGTGAGCAAGCACCTCGAATGGCGTGACCGCATCTTCGGCGACCAGCCACCCCTCGGCGACCGACTGCACGCGGAGCTCGGTGCGCCACGGCGGGCCCGCCGCCTGTTCAGCAGCCAACGCTCCCGGGTCTGGCAGGCCGAACTGGCCGGCGGCCCGGTGGTGGTGAAGCAGTTGCTGGACGGCCCGGCAGCGGCCGACCGGTACCGGCGCGAGGTCACGGCCCTCCGGCTCGCCGCGCCCCTCGACCCACCGCTGGTGCCCCGGCTGCTCGGCGCCGACGAGGACCGCCGCGTCCTGGTGCTCGAACACCTGCCGCACCACGACCACCGCCGGCTGCCCGAGGGCTGGCAGGTCGACTACGCCGCCGCCCTGGCCCGGCTCCACTCGGTGCGGGCCACCGAGGAGTTGCCGCGCTGGTCCGGCCCGACCGAGCGGGACGTGGACGCCTTCCTCCGGCTGGCCGAAGCCCTCGGCATCGCCGCACCCGCCACCGTCCGCTCCGAACTCGACGCCCTGCTCGACCGGTTGGGCGAGACCACGGCCACCGGCACCGACCTGCTGCACGGCGACCCGTGCCCGGGCAACGACCTGCACACCCCTGCGGGCGTGCGGTTCATCGACTTCGAGCAGGCCGCACGCGGCAGCGGCATCGTCGAACTCGCCTACCTCCGGATCGGGTTCCCGACCTGCGGGTTCGCCATGGCCCCGGCCCCCGGCCTGCTCGACGCCGCCGAAGCGGCCTACCGCTCCTCCTGGCGCGAGGCCACCGGCACCGACCTCACCGGCGACCTCACCGACGCCTGCGCCGCCTGGCTGCTCCGCGGCGACGCCCTGGTCCGGGGCGATCTGCGCGGCACCACCGACCAGTTGGCCCGCATCCCCACCGAGGACTGGACCTGGGGCAACGCCTCCGCCCGCCAACGGCTGCTGCACCGCCTCCGGGTGGTCGGCCACCTGGCGGGCCCGGCCCTGCCGACCTTCGGCCTGCTCGCCACCGCGCTGCACGCCGAACTGCTCCACCGCTGGCCGAAGCTCACCCCGCTCCCACCGGACCGGCCACACCCCTGAGCCGAAGAAGCACGACCCGGCCACCCCGGACGCACGAGAAACAAGGAGCCCGCATGACGACCACCACCGACCGACCCTCCGACGGCGAACGCAGCAGGGTGTTCGGCGAGGCAGCGGAGCAGTACGACGCCGCCCGCCCGGGCTACGCCACCGAGTTGGTGGACGAGGTGCTCGCCTACGCCCGGCTGGCGGGCCGCCCGGCCCTCGAGGTCGGGGCGGGCACCGGCAAGGCCACCGTCCCGTTCGCCGAGCGCGGGGTCCCGGTGCTCTGCGTCGAGCCCGACGACCGGATGGCCGCGGTGCTGCGCCGCAACACCGCGCCGTACCCCGGCGTCCAGGTGGAGGTGGCCGACTTCAATGAGTGGCAGCCGGGCGAGCGCCGCTTCGGCCTGCTCTTCGCGGCCACCTCCTGGCACTGGCTGACCCCGGGCCGGCGCTTCGAGCTCGCGCACGCGGCCCTCGAACCGGGCGGCGCCATCGCCCTGTTCTGGAACCCGCAGGGCATCATCGACCCCGCCCTGCACGCCGAACTCGCCGAGATCGACCGCCGCTACGGCGTCGACGGCTCACCCCACGCCCAACTCGGCTCCACCTACGGCGAGGTGCCGGGCAGCCGGGGCGGCGCCGAGGGCTGGCCGGCCGAGGAGTGCGCGGCGGACGGCCGCTTCACCGACTTCCGCGCCTCCCGCCACTGGCAGGAGGTCCGCTACGGCACCGAGCGCTACCTCGCCTTCCTCTCCTCGATCTCGGCCTACCGGATCCTCTCCGAAGAGAACCGCGCGGGCGCCCTGGCCGACACCGCCCGAGTGCTCGACCGCGAGGGCGGCGGCATCGACATGTGCCACCTCAGCGACCTCTTCCTGGCCCGCACCCGCTAACCCGGCCGGAGCCGGCCCGGGCACACGGTCCACCCGGGCCGGCCCCGCTCGGCTCACTCCGCCGAAGGCTCCGGCTCCGCGCACCAGTCGACCACCACCAGGTCGAACTCCCTTACCAAAGCCTCCAGTTCCGGGCTCTCCCCGGTCACGGCGGCCAGCCCGAGGACGGCGACCCGCCCCTCCCGGCTGGTGCCGTAGAAGGTCACCGGCCCGGCCTGGGCCGCGAAGGACTCGGCCACCCGCCCCTGGCCGTTGCGCAGCGCCACACCCGCGTACTCCCGCTCCACCGACAGCAGTTCGAAGAGCCGCTGCCGGGTCAGCCCGCCGGTGAGCGGCGCAGCGGGGCCCTGCCGCAGGTGGATCTCCTCGAACACCCGCACCGCGCCCTCGCCTTCACCGACCACCCGCGAGTGCTGCTCGTACACCTGCCGGATCTTCGCCAGCTCGGCGGCCACCTCGGGCCAGCAAGCCCGCTCCACCAACTCGGCCTGGCGCCAGTCGTCCTCGTGCAGCACCAGGTCTTGGGCGGTCTCGTCCGCCGGGGTGAGCGGCGGGAGTTCGGCGAGGATGGTCGGCAGCGTGAAGCCGACCTCGTTCGGGTCCACCGTCTGCTGCGCGGCGAGCGTCAGCACCAGCTGCCCGGCCGCCAGGTACCCGGCCCGGTCGGCCGGCTCGGCCGTGACCACGGCCCACGCGCTCTCACCGAGGTCGAGCACCATCCCGGCCTCGAAGCGCTCCGGCAGCTGCTCGGCCGGCTGCTCCGACCGGCCGAAGGGCCGACCGTCGGCGGCGTCGACCAGCAGGACGTCAATCAGAGTGTTCTCGACCATGCGCGCATGCTACCGGCCGGGCCGGCCCCTCCCCCGGCTCATTTCCCCGGCAGCAGCACCACCTTGCCGAGGTTGCGCCGCGCCTCGATCAGCTCGTGCGCCTGCGCGGCCTCGCCCAGCGGCAGCTCGGCGTGCACGCAGGTGCGCAGCGCCCCAGCCCGGTAGTCCGCCCACAGCTCCTCCCGCCACCGGGCGTACAGCTCCGGCTTGCCCCGGGCGATGGCAGCCATCTGAAAGCCCGTCACCGAGGCGCTCCTGACCAGCAGCTCGTAGGCGTCGACCGTCCCGCCGCCCGAGCTGAAGGCGACCAGCCGCCCGCCCGGCGCGAGTGCCCGGACCGCCGGGCCGCTGACGGCCGTCCAGTCCCTCCCCAGCTGGCTGATCGGCCGAGTCGCCTCCCGCGGCCGGGAGTTGGTGGCCGAGGCACTGGCCGCCGAGGGGCTTAAGCTGCCGCACCACGCGGTGCTCGCGGCCACCGCCGAGTACGGGCCGCTCGCCCAGGCCGATCTGGTCCGCCGGCTCGGCTTCGACCCCAAGGACGTGGTGCTGCTGCTCAACCACCTCGAAGGCGCCGGCCTGCTCCTCCGCGCCCCGGACCCGAACGACCGCCGCAAGAACGCGGTCACCGTCACCCCGGCCGGCCACCGCACCCTGACCCGCTGCACCGCCCTCGCCGAGCGGGCCAACACCGAGCTGCTCGCGCCCCTGACCGGCCCCGAGCAGGAGCAGCTGCTCGGCCTCCTCACCCGCCTCCACCAGGCCTGACGCCCCGGCCGACCGCTACGATCACCCCCCGAACCATCCGCACCAACAGGGGGAAGACCCACATGATCGAGCTCTCCGCCACACCGATGACCTGGGTGATGACCGGCGACAGCATCACCCAGGCCGTGCTGCACACCCACGGTGCGCGCGGCTGGGTGGAGCACGTGCACGAGCGCATCCGCTGGCAGCTTGACCGCCTCACCGACCTGGTGATCAACTCCGGCGTCTCCGCCTGGCGGGTCGGCGACGTGCTCGGCGCGTACGACCACCTGATCGGCCGGTTCGAGCCGGACGTGCTCTCGGTCTCCCTCGGCACCAACGACGCCGTGGCCGGCCGGGCCGGGCTGCCCGCCTTCCACGACGGCATGCGCGAGCTGATCGCCCGCACCCCGGGCGCCTGCATCGTGCTGCACACGCCCGTGCTGACCAGCCAGAGCGGCCGCGCCTACCGGTCCGAGCTGCCCGCCTACTGCGAAGCCGTCCGCGAGATCGCCGCCGAGACCGGCGCCCTGCTGGTCGACCACGAGGCGCACTGGCTGGCCAAGTTCGGCACCGCCGACCCGATCCCCTGGCTGGACGACCCGGCCCACCCCAACGCCGCGGGCCACCTGGCGATGGCCGACCACACCCTCCGCACCCTCGGCCTGGGCCCGCTCACCGACCTCTGAGCGCCCCTCCGCACCCTCGGCGCACTCACCGACCTCTGAGCGCCCCTCCGTCTGCGGCCGCCAGCAGGACTTCCGCCGCCTCGGTGCGGACGTAGAGCACATACCGGCCGCTGCGGTGGGCGTCGACCAGGCCGGCGGCGCGCAGGGCGGTCAGGTGCTGGGAGACGCCACCGGCGGTGATCCCGGTGCGGCGGGCCAGGTCGACGGTCGAGGCGGGGGTGTCGAGTTCGGCCGGCAGGCGGGCCCTGGAGCGGCCGATGATCGCCGCCAGGGCCTGCGGGAGGGCGGAGTGCCGTTCCCAGAGTGCGGCCACCCCGCGCGGCGGATAGCGCAGGGTGGGCTGCCAGCCCGGGCCGACCACCGAGAAGACCCTGGGCCAGACGAACACCGAGGGCACCAGCAGGAGACCGCGCCCGCCGAGTTGGCGACTGCCACGGACGTAGTGGTGCCCGACGTGGAGGGTGTCCTCGTCCCAGGTCACGGTGGACCCCAGGTCGCCCAGCAGCTGATCCGCTCCGTGTTCGGCGAACAGCCTGGCCCGGTGCAGCACGTCACCCTCCAGCAGGGAGCGCATCCGGGGCCAGTACGGCGCGAGCGCGATCTCCCAGTAGGCCCCGACGAGTTCGGCCAGCTCGGCGAGACCCCGGCGCGGGTCGCTGCGCAGCCGGTCGATCCGCTCGGAACCCGGCGCGCGTGGCCCGCCGAGGCCGGCCAGGACCTGCTCGGGCGGCGTGGCGCGCAGGACGGCCAGCTCCAGCTCCAGATCGGCGACCGAGGTCGTCGGCGGCGGTGCGACGAACACCGGTATCGACCGGGGCGGGTCCGGGACCAGATCCGCGAGCAGGCCCCAGTCCAGCTTCGAGGCGGTCAGCCGGTGCCCGACCTCGGCGGTCCACGGGCGGTACATCGGGTGCTCGGCCGGGCTCTTCAGGACCCTGACGCTGGCGACCACCTCCCACAGCGGCGACAGGGCGAACCGGGTGCGGGCCAGGTCACGGACGGAGAACGCCAGGTCCAGCACGGTGCAGCCCTTCGGTGGAGGAAGACCCCGCGGCCAACGGGACTGGATTCAGCACAGCCTGAATTCCTCGCTCGCCGACCGGTCCGGCGGGAACCTCGCGCCATGACCAGTACCGATCTCACCCACCAGCCGGGCGGGCCGCTCCGACACCCGGTCCCCACCCCGCCGCTCCGACACCCGGTCCCCACCCCGCCGCTCCGACACCCGGTCCCCACCCCGCCGCTCCGACACCCGGTCCGCATCCTCCGGCCCTGCGCGACCCGGGCTTCCGCCTGCTCGTCGGCGCCGCCGCGGTGAGCAAGCTCGGCACTGCGGTGAGTTCGCTGGCGATACCGCTGACTGCCGTCCTGGCCCTGCACCGCTCCCCCGGACAGGTCGGGCTGCTGGCGATGCTGAACACCCTCGCCTTCCTCCTGATCGGCCTGCCGGCCGGAGCCTGGGTGGACCGGATCCGCAAGCGGCCCGTGATGATCACCGCCGACCTGGTCAGGGCCGCGCTCCTCGGGTCGGTGCCGGCCGCCTGGGCGCTCGACTGCCTGACGATCCAACAGCTCTACCTGGTGGTGCTGCTGACGGGCGCGGCCACGGTCTTCTTCGACCTGGCCACCCTGAGCCACCTGCCCGACCTGGTCGGCCGTGACCGGCTCACCCGGGCCAACGCCCACCCGGTGACGGTGGACGCCCTCGCCCAGATCGGCGGGCGCGGCGCGGGCGGCCTCCTGGTGGCCCTGCTGTCCGCGCCGACGGCGGTCGTGGTCGACGCCGTCGGCTACCTGTGGTCGGCGATCCTCCTGCTGCGCATCCGCCGGCCGGAGCCGCGCCCGCGGCACCGGCGCGGAGCACGCCTGGGCGGCGAGATCCGCGAGGGCCTGCGCTTCGTGCTCGGCCACCCGACCCTGCGCGCGACCGCGCTCGCCGGAGCACTGACGAACCTCTCCATCCAGCTGTGCCAGACCATGCTGCCCGTGCTGTTCGCCCGTGAACTCGGCCTCTCCGACGGCGTCATCGGCCTGTACTTCGCCGTCGGTGGGCTCGGCGTGTTCATCGGCTCGCAGTCGGCCCGGTGGCTGGCCCACCGGTTCGGTGCCGGGCGGGTGCTGTGGCTGATGAGCCTGGCCGTCGCGCCGTTCGGCGTCCTCCTGGCGCTGGTCGACCGCGGGCCGGCCCTCTGGCTCGCCGCGGCTGCCTGGCTGATCACCACCTGCAAGGTCGGCGTCGACAACGTGCTCAGGGTCAGCTTCCGGCAGAGCGTGACACCGGACCGTCTCCTCGGCCGGATGAACGCCACCATGCGGGTCCTGCTGACCGGCTCCCTCGCGATCGGCGCCGCCCTGGCCGGCCTGCTGGGCGAACTCGCCTCCGTCCGGACGGCCCTGTGGGTCGGCGCGGCAGGGCTGGCCACGGTCTGGGTGCCGATCTTCTTCTCCCCCTTGCGCACCCGACGCGACCTGGCCTCCTGACCGAGCACCCGGCCGGGATCCCGCGGCTCGTTCAGCCCCGGGCCCGCGCCTCGATCATCGGCGCGACCCCGTCCAGCATCCGCTCCAGGCCGAACTCGAACAGCGAGTCCAGGTCGAAGTCGTACCCCACCTCGGCCACCCGAGCGAAGGTGGGGTAGGCCCCGGTCGCCAGCAGCGCCAGCACGTCCGGCTCTTGACTGTCCATCCACTGGTCCTGGTCCAGCCCGGTCCGCGCCTCCGACTCGGCCTCCGACTCCAGGTTGATCGCGGTGCCCCGGACGAAGTTGAGGATCACCAGATAGGTGGTCAGCGCCGTCTCCAGGTCCAGCCCCTCGGCCGCCAGCGCGGCCAGCACCCACTCACCGATCGGGATCGCGTTGGTCAACGGTTGCGGCCGGGTCACCGAGAGCGCAGAGGCCAGCCAGGGGTGCGCGCGGAACATCCGCCAGATGAGCCGGGCCGCCAGCCCGACCCGGTCCCGCCAGCCCCCGGCCGGCTCGGCCGGCAGCGGCCACTGCGCGAAGACCTGGTCCATCATCCGCAGCAGCAGGTCGTCCTTGTCGGTCACGTGCCGGTACAACGACATGGTGGCCACGCCGAGTTCGGCCGCGACCCGCCGCATCGACACCGCCGCGAGCCCCTCCCCGTCCGCCACCGCGACGGCCGTCACCACGATCCGCTCCAGCGTCAGCGCCTGCTCCACCCCGGCCCGCCGCCGCGTACCGCTCCGCTCCCCGCCCTCCCCCGGCTGCCCGCCCCCGGCCGGCCGCTCCCGCTCGGCCACCACCGTCCCCACTCCGGGCACGGCCCGCACCAACCCCTCCCGCCGCAGCTCCGCGAGCACCTTGGTCGCGGTGGCCATCGCCACCCCCCACTGCCGCGTGATGTCCCGGGTGGACGGCACCCGCTCCCCCGCCCCGAGCTCCCCGGACTCGATCCGCCCCCGCAACTCGGCGACGATCTCCCCCGACTTCCCCGCACCCGCCCGCTCCATCACCCTCCGCCTTCCCCTCCGCACTAGTGCACCTCGGCGCGCACCACCCTAGCCGCCTGCTGTGCAGACGCTCGTCGACCGGCCGCGCTACCACCGAAAACGCCGCACCGCACTAGTGCACCACCCATCCTGATCAGCGGAAATACCCGCCCAGGACTGGTTGCACTAGTCAATGCGTACAGCGTACATTCGAGCCATGGAACCCACCGCGAACACCGCCTCGACCGCCACCGAGGTCCTGATCTCCGGCGCCGGCATCGCCGGCCCCGCCCTCGCCTACTGGCTCACCCGCGCCGGCTACCGCACCACCGTGGTCGAACGCGCCCCGGATCTCCGCCCCGGCGGCCAGACCGTCGACCTGCGCGGCGCCGGCCGCACCGTGATGGACCGGATGGGCCTGCTCGACCGGGCCCGCGAGCTGAGCGTCGACCAGCGCGGCCTGGCCCTGGTCAGCCCGAAGGGGCGGATGCTGGCCGAGGTGCCCGAGGACGCCTTCGGCGGCGAGGGCATCGTCTCCGAGATCGAGATCCTCCGCGGCGACCTCGCCCGGCTCCTGTACGACGCCTCGCTCCCGCAGACCGAGTACCTCTTCGACGACACCGTCACCGCCCTGCACGAGGACGAGCACGGCATCACCGTCGGCTTCGAGAAGGCCGCCCCGCGCCGCTTCGGCCTGGTGATCGGCGCCGACGGCTCGCACTCGGTGGTCCGCTCGCTGGCCTTCGGCCCGGAGTCCGAGTACGCCCGCCCGCTCGGCATCTACAACGCCTGGTTCACCCACGACGCCCTGGAGCTCGACGGCTGGTTCCAGATGTGCAACCTGCCCGGCGGCCTGGTCGCCTCCGCCCGGCCCGGCCGGCTGCCCGGCGAGATCAAGGCCGGGCTGAGCTTCCGCTCCGGGCCGATCTCCTACGACCGCCGCGACACCGCCGCCCAGCGCGAGCTGGTGGCGGCGCGCTTCACCGACCACCGCTGGGAGGTCCCGCGCCTGCTGCGCGCGATGCAGACCGCCCCGGACTTCTTCCTCGACTCCATGTCCCAAGTGGTGATGCCCGGTTGGACCAAGGGCCGGGTCGCCCTGGTCGGCGACGCCGGCTACTGCCCCTCCCCCCTCACCGGCCTCGGCACCAGCCTCTCCCTGGTCGGCGCCTACGTCCTGGCCGGCGAACTCGCCACCGCCCGCGGCGACCACCACCGCGCCTTCCGCCGCTACGACGACCTGATGCGCCCGTACGTCACCCAGGCCCAGGAACTCCCCCCGGGCGGCGCGGCCGGCTATGCCCCCCGCAGCGCCCTGATGATCCGCCTGCGCGCCCTCTCCATGCGCACCATGACCCACTGGCCCATGCGCCCCATCCTCGCCGCCCAGTTCGCCAAGGCCGCCGCCATCGCCCTCCCCGACTACCCCGCCCTCCACGCCGCCCTCACCCACTGACCGGCCCGGCCGCCGGGCCCGAAAACCGAATGCGAACGAACTGCACTGCACCCCATACTCGTGCCAGTTCACGAACGAGGAGGTGGAGACGGTGAAGCTCGCCGAGGCCCTGGCCGAACGCGCGGAGGCGACGCGCCGCGTAGAGCAGCTGCGGGAGCGCGTCGTCGGCAACGCGCGGTACCAGGAGGGCGAGACGCCCGCCGAGGACCCGGCACTGCTGCTGGCCGAGGCCGACGAAGTGCTCGACGCGCTGGAGACGTTGATCCGTCGGATCAACCGCACCAACGCGACCGTGCAGATCACGCCGGACGGCACCCTCACCGACGCCCTCGCCCGCCGGGACGTCCTCCGGCTGCGCCACTCCCTCCTCACCGCCGCGGCCGACGCGGCGGCGGGCAAGGGCGACCGCAGCTACGGCCGCCAGCTCCGCTCCGAGCTGCTGGTGCTCTCCGCCCTCCCGGTCGCCGAACTGCGCACCCGGACGGACGCGCTCGCCCGCGAGATCCGCGAGGTCGACCTGCGCATCCAGCGCACCAACTGGGAGGTCGACCTGCTGGACTGACCACCCCGGCAGCATCCGACGATGTGGAGCAGGTAGCGGCTCCGGAGGCGTGCACACACCGAGGGCCGGCGGTTCTTCCAGCCCACTCCTGGCGCGTGAAGAGCAACGCAGGGGTTCGATTCCCCGTCAACAGTGCAGCTCAGCACCGCGTACAGGTGAAGGTGCACACCGCACAACACATCACCACGTGCAGATCCGGAGCCGCGAGGGCGGGTTCGGGGCTTCCCACACCGTCGCACCGTGCCCAGTCCCGTACGGTCACCGCACCACCTCGGCAACGACTCCACGCAGGCGCAGCCGGGCCTTCAGGTACTCCATCTCCGGCAACGTTCCCACTCGCACGACGGCCCCGACGAGCGAATGCTCCCCTCAGCCACCGAACAGCTCCCGCCGGGCGGCGTCGCCGGCCGTCAGCACCGCCCCCGTCAACACCGCCGCGCCGCCCGCCGTCCCGGCCCGGACCTCGGTGCGCAGGGGGGAGAGCCGGGCCAACCGTTCGGCCACCAGACCGGCCAGGACCTCGCCGCCGGCCCGGCCGAGCTCGCCGCCGAGCACCACGCAGCCCGGGTCGACCACCACGCACACCGCCGCCGCCCCGATCGCGATCCGCTCGGCCAGGTGGGTCAGGAACGGCATGCCCGCGGGCCCGGCCGCCAGCGCCGCCCGCACCACCACCTCGGCCCGCGCCACCGGCCCGAGCCCGACCCCGCCCCGACGGCCGGCCGCACCCGCACCCGCCGCACCGGCGGCCCCGCCCGGACGGCCCGTCAGCCCGGCGCCCAAGCCGACCTCGGGCACCGGCCGCCCGTGCGCCCTGGCCAGTTCACAGACCGCCTCGCTCCCCACGAGCGAGTGGAACCCGCCCTCGCTCGCCGTCGAGGTCGGCAGCGCGCCGGTGCCGGGCACCGGCAGGTAGCACAGCTCACCGGTCCCGCCGGAGACCCCGCGCAGCAGCCGCCCGTCCAGCATCAACGCCCCGCCCACGCTGTGGCCGAGCCAGAGCAGCGCGAAGGTGTCCCGGTCCCGGGCCGCCCCGAGCCGGTGCTCGGCGATCCCGGCCAGGTTCACCTCGTTCTCCAGGATCACCCGGGTACCCGCGAGCACCGGCTCCCCGGACCCCGCGATCCCGCCCGTACCGTCCCCGCCTGCCCCGCCTGCCCCGCCGCTGCTCCGCAGTGCCGCGATCAACTCCGCGTGCCAACCGGGCTGCCCGTCCGAGTGCTGGCGGCCGGTCGCGGGGTGGACCATGCCCGGCGCGCCGACCGCCACGGTGTGCAGGCGGGCGGCGCCGGCGCCACGGGCGGTCTCGCCCAGCGCGCGGACCGTCCGTGCCACCAGGTCGGGGCCCTCGGCGGGGAGTTCGGCGGTGGCCAGGGTGCGACCGGTCAGGTCGGCGACCACCATCCGGACGCCGGTGGCGCGGATGTCGATGCCGGCCAGGTGGGCCCGGTCGGGGACGATGCCGTACAGGCGGGCGTTCGGGCCGCGCCGCAGTTCGGCGCTCTCCCCGGCCACGGCGACCAGGCCGCTGCGCTGCAGGCGGTCGAGCAGGTCGGCGACGGTCGGACGGGAGAGGCCGGTGAGGTCCCGCAGCTCGGCGGCGCTGAGGGGGCCGCGCTCGACCAACAGGTCCAGCGCGCGCCGGTCGTTGATCGCTCGGGCGGTGCTCGGCGTGGCCGGTCCGGCCGGCTTGGGGGCTGCTGGGCGCGCGATGGTCATAGAGGGACATCTTTCCTGACGGATATTCGACTGGGGCCGTATCTATCAGGGTCCCTTCCTGATAATTTACAAGCCTGTCGCATCCGGGAGGGGACCCCACAGCCATGACCACGCTCGACAGCCGACCATCGACCACCACCGCGGGTGCCCCCGGTCCCCGCCGAGACCCCGTGCGGCGGGCCCGGATCGCGGTCTCCCTGGTGTTCGTGCTGCACGGCTCCGTGACCGGCACCTTCATCACCCGGATCCCCTGGCTCCAGCACCACCTCCACCTCAGCCCGGCCCAGCTCGGCATCGCCCTGCTCTGCCCGGCCGTCGGCGCCTCCCTCGCGATGCCGCTCGCCAGCCGCCTGGTGCACCGCTTCGGCAACCGGGTCGCCACCCAGGGCCTGCTCACCCTCTGGTGCCTCTCCGTCGGCCTGCCCGCCCTGATGCCGAACCTCTACCCCCTGATGGCCGCCCTGCTCGGCTACGGCGCCGTGGCCGGCATGGCCGACGTGGCCATGAACGCCCAGGGCGTCGAGGTCGAGCAGCGCCTGGGCCGCTCGATCATGTCCGGCCTGCACGGCATGTGGAGCGTCGGCGTGCTGGTCGCGTCCGGCTTCGGCGTGCTCGCCGCACACCAGCAGTTCGACCCACGGCTCCAACTCGGCATCACCGCCCTGGTGCTGGCCGGTCTGGCCCAGACCGTCTGCACCGGCCTGCTCGACCTCTGCCCGGCCGCCACAGCCGAGGCCCCGCCGCGCTTCGCCCTGCCGCCCCGCTCGGCCCTGGCCGTCGGCCTGCTCGGCTTCTGCGGCGTCTTCGCCGAGGGCGCCAGCCTCGACTGGAGCGGGATCTACCTGCGCGACGTCACCGGCGCCTCCGCGAGCATCGTGGCCGCCTGCTCCACCGCCTTCGCCGCCACCATGACCCTCGCCCGGCTCACCGGCGACCTGGCGATCCGCCGGTTCGGCCCGGTCACCACCGTCCGGGCCGGCGGCGCCGTCGCCACCCTCGGCAGCACCCTGGTCGTGCTGGCCGACCGACCCTACCTCGCCATCACCGGCTTCGCCCTGATCGGCATCGGCATCGCCACCATCGTCCCGCTGGCCTTCGCCGCCGCCGGCCACAGCGGCCCCAACCCCAGCCAGTCCATCGCCGGCGTGGCCACCATCACCTACATCTCCGGCCTGGTCGCCCCGGCCGTGGTCGGCGGCATCGCCCAGGCCACCTCCCTCGCCGTCTCCTTCGGCGTGGTCACCGCCCTGGCCGCCTGCCTGGTCCTCGGCGCCACCGCCCTCCGCCCCAAGCCCGGCCCGGCCACTGGCCCGGCCACCGGCCCCACCGAAGACTGACCCCCCGCCCCGGCAGGCCGGCCGCTCCCTCCCACGCAACGCCACCCGACACAGCGCCCGGCACACGGCACACGGCACACGGCACACGGCCACCCTGCACCGGGCCAGGTACCTGCGTAGCCTCGGCCGACCCACCGTCAGTCCCCGATCCGCGCCCGGTCCCCGCCCCCACCACTCCCGTCGGGTAGCTTTTCTCCCTGGTGTCCCCGTAGGGGCTGTCCCACAGCCCCTCCCCCCGTTCGCCGTCGCCCGGGAATCCGATCCGCCCCGCAGGAGCCAACCCATGAGCGATGCCGCGATCGTCGGCACCGGCCCGAACGGCCTCGCCGCCGCCGTCACGCTGGCCCGGGCCGGACTGCGCGTCACCCTGTTCGAACTGGCCGACACCATCGGCGGCGGCCTGCGCACCGACCCGCTCTTCGACTCCGAGGTCGGCCACGACGCCTGCGCCGCCGTCCACCCGATGGCCGCCGCCTCGCCGTTCTTCCGCGAGTTCGACCTGGCCGGCCGCGGCGTCCGGCTGCTCCAACCGGAGATCCCGTACGCCCACCCGCTCCCGAACGGCCGGGGGGCCGCCGCCTGGCGCAGCCTCGGCCGCACCGCCGCACACCTCGGCGCGGACGGCGAACGCTGGACCAAGCTGATGGCCCCCCTGGTCGCCCGCTCCCGCCGGACGGTCGACCTGCTGCTCTCCGATCTGCGCACCCCGCCGGCCAACCTGGCCGTGCCACTGCTGCTCGCGCCCCGGGTGCTGGCCCACGGCACCCCGCAGAGCCCGTTCACCACCGCCGAGGCCAAGGCCCTGCTGACCGGGGTGGCCGCACACGCCGTCGGCCGGCTGCCCACCCTCGCCTCGGCGGCGGTGGCCCTGCTGCTCGGCCACACCGCGCACAGCTCCGGCTGGCCGCTGCCGGAGGGCGGCAGCGGCCGGATCGCCGAGGCCCTGGCCGCCGACATCACCGCCCACGGCGGCACCTTCCACACCGGCCACCGCATCCGCGACCTGGCCGAACTCTCGGCCTTCCCCCTGGTCATGCTCGACCTGGGCGCGAAGGAGTTCCTCTCCGTCGCGGGCCACCGGCTGCCGGCCCGCTACCGGCGCGGCCTGGAGCACCTGCGCTACGGCCCCGGCGCCGCCAAGGCCGACTTCCTGGTCTCGGGCCCGATCCCCTGGCGCAACCCGCTGATGGGGCAGGCGGGCACCGTCCACCTGGGCGGTACCCACGAGGCGATCCTCCGTCAGGAGAACGCGGTGGTCTCCGGCGACCCCGGCACCGTCCCGTTCACCCTGGTGGTCGACCCCGCCGTCACCGACCCCTCCCGCGCCACGGCCGACGGCAAACGTCCGGTCTGGGCCTACGCCCACGTCCCGCACGGCGACACCCGCGACCCCGTCCCGCTCATCCGCGACCACATCGAGCGGTACGCCCCGGGGTTCACCGACACCATCCTGGCGGCCCGGGGGCGGACGGCGGCCGCGTACGAGGAGTACAACCCCAACTACGTCGGCGGCGACATCGCCTCGGGTGCGATGACCCTCAAGCAGAGCCTGCTCCGCCCCACCCCCCGGTGGGACCCGTACCGCACCCCGCTCCCGGGCGTGTACCTCTGCTCCGCCGCCACCCCACCGGGCCCGGGCGTCCACGGCATGTGCGGCCACTTCGCCGCCCGCTCCGCCCTCCGCCACGAACACGGCCTCACCACCCTCCCCGACCTTGCCCCCAAGGCAACTCCCTAGAGTTCCTAGGAAGCCCCTGCCTAAAGCCCCTAGGCAATCACCTACGCCACCAACCAGTCTGCCTAGGCCGCTCGGCCCCCCAGCCCGGCCCTCAGCCCGGCCCCCAGCCCGGCTCCCGCCACCGCCGTGACATCCTCGTCCCCATGACCGCCGCAGCTCAGACCGCCTCCGTCCCCTCTCCGGCCACCCGCCGCAACCCCGTCGGCGCCCACGTCCCGGTGGCCGGCCGCGGCCTCACCGGCACCGGGCTGGCCTACGCGGAGCGGGTCGGCGCCGAGGCGGTCCAGGTCTTCGTGGCCAACCCGCGCGGCTGGGCCACCCCGGCGGGCGATCCGGCCAAGGACGCCGAGTTCCGCACGGCCTGCGCCGAACGCGGCATCCCCGCCTACGTGCACGCCCCCTACCTGATCAACTTCGGCTCGGACAGCACGGCCACCCGCGAACGTTCGGGCGAGTCCCTGCGCCACTCCCTCCGCCGCGCCCACGCGATCGGCGCCCTCGGCGTGGTGGTGCACACCGGCTCGGCCGTCGGCCGGGCGCCGGACGGCGGCTCCCGCTACCGAGCAGCCATGGCCCAGGTCCGCGAGGACGTGCTGCCGCTCCTTGACGAGCTCGACGCCCTCGGCCCGGACGCCCCCTGGCTGCTCCTCGAACCGACCGCCGGCCAGGGCAGCTCGCTCTGCTCCCGGATGGAGGACCTGGCCGCCTACGCCGAGGCCCTCGACCACCACCCGAAGGTCGGCGTCTGCCTCGACACCTGCCACGCCTTCGCGGCCGGCCACGACCTGGCCGAGCCCGGCGGCACCACCAAGGCCCTGGACCTGCTCGCCGCCGCCATCGGCCCCGGCCGCCTCCGCCTGATCCACGCGAACGACTCCGAGGACGTGGTCGGCGCCCGCAAGGACCGCCACGCCAACATCGGCGCCGGCCACATCGGCGCCGAGGCCTTCGCCGAACTCTTCACCCACCCCGAGACCGAGGGCGTGCCGCTCATCATCGAGACCCCCGACGGCCGTCACGACCCGGCCCGCGTCGAGGGCGCCCGCCACACCGCCGACCTCGACCTGCTCAAGCGCCTCCGCTCTCGCTGACCCCCCGCTGTCCCGCTCCTCCCCACCCCCGCTGTCCATCCCTCCCACCACCTGCGGACAATGGTCAGCCTCAGTCCGTTCCCGAGGAGGTCCAGGTGTTCCGCCGCTGGTGGTTCGTCAAGCTGCTCCGTGGCGCCGAGCCGCAGCCGGGCCGTCCGCGCGGCCGGCTCTCCCGCGAGCAGCAGGAACTGGTCCTGCGTGAGTGGGAGGTGCTCCGCGACCGCCTGGCCGCGTACGCGGGCGAGCGGGTCACCACCGCCGGTGAACTCTTCCGGGCCGCCGAGCTCCAGCTCCCGCCCGAGGAGGACGGGCCGCGCCGCGACTACCTCTGGGCCCTGGAGGCGTACGAGGCCTCCGGCCGCCTGCTGGACGAGGCCGCCGACCTGCCCGACCTCGCGGCGGCGGTCGTACTGGCCGAACGCGCCGTCGAACGCCTCGCCGCCGCGCACGCCGCCCACGCGGGCGCGCGCCCGCACCCGCCCGCCCTCCGCTGCTTCTACAACCCCCTCCACCCGCCGGTGCCGGCCGCCCCTGCCCCGCGCACCGGCAAGAAGGCCCGCCAGCGCCCCCACCACAGCGCCCGCGAGGCCGCCGCCGACCGCCGACCGGCCTGCCACGACTGCCGCAAGGCCATCCTGGCCGGCCAGCAGCCCGACATCCTCCCCGCTCTGCTGCCCGCCGGTGCCACGGGCCGCCGCTCCCCCCGCGTGCTGGTCCCGTACTTCGCCGTCCCGCAGCAGTGGTCACCCTGGTCCGCCACCGCCTGCGGCGCCTACGACGACACCGCCCCGGCCCTCGTCCTCCGCGGCGAACACCGCCGCCGCACCACCGCCCCTTCCCCCTGACCGGCCCCCACCCTCAGCGCCAAGGCACGGCCCACCGGCTCCCCGCTCACCGATCGGTAGGCACCAGGTACCGCCACCCCGGCCGCCAGACCCTCGGCTCCGTCACCAACTCCTCCAACTCGGCGCCACTCAGCAGGCACTCCAAGGCCCACCGGGTCGCCGAGTGCCCGATCACCAGCACCCGCCGCCCGTCCCACTCCGCCACCACCGCCCGCAGGAAACCCTCCATCGCGGCCACCACCTGCCGGTAGCTCTGCCCGCCGGGGAAGGGCACCGTCACCCGCCGCGCCCGCTCCGCCTCGATCCGCGCCATCGGCGCGCCGTTCCACTCCCCGTAGTCGCACTCCCGCAGCCGGACGTCCTGGCGCAGCGGCGGCTCACCGCCGGGGAAGGCCAGCCGCGCCGTCTCCACCGCCCGCCGCAGATCGGAGCTGTACACCACCGCCAAACCCTCCCGCCCCCGCCGCTCCCCGAGCTCCACCGCCTGCCGCCGTCCCAGCTCCGAGAGCCGCCCCGGCAGCCAACCGGTCGCCACCCCCGCCTCGTTGTCCGTCGTCGTCGAGTGTGTCTCGAACACCAACTCCACCGCCACCGCGCCCCCTGAACCGTTCCGCTCCCCGGGTGGAGCTGCCCGCCCACCAGTCTCCTCCCGCGCCCCCGCTCGTTGGGCCCGGCATGCGCACCCTCCGACGCCTCCCCGTCCTCCTCGCCGTCGCAGCCCTGGCCGCCTCCGCCCCGGTCGCCGCCACCACCGCTGCGGCCGCCGCACCGGTCAACCAGGGCTACAGCATCCCGGTCGGCCAGATCACCGACCTCGGGGCACTGCCCGTGCTCGGCGGGCTCGGCTACGACCTCACCCGCCTGACGGGCGGCGGGGCGGCCTTGACCTGACGGACCGACGGGTCATCATGGGCGGCATGAAGGTCGCGTTGATGACGGCGGGCTCGCGGGGCGACGTGGCGCCGTACACAGGGCTCGGTCACGAACTCGCCCTGGCGGGGCACCAGGTGACCCTGGTCACCCACGCCCGGTTCCGGCCGCTGGCCGAGGCGGCCGGGCTCGGCTTCCACCCGCTGGCGGTCGACCCGCGCGAACAGCTCGCCTCCGCCCGGGGGCAGGGGCTGCACCGCAGCAGGGGCTCGGTGGGCAAGCTCGCCCGGGTGGTCTCGCTGGCCCGCGGCCTGGTCGCCGACCTGGCCGAGGACCTGCTCACGGCCGCCCGCGGGCACGAGGTGCTGCTGCTCTCCAGCTCCCTGGCGCCGCTCGGCCACACCATCGGCACCGGCCTGGGCCTGCCCACCCTCGGCCTCTACCTCCAACCCCTCACGGCCACGGCCGAGTTCGCCCCACCGGTGCTCGGCGCCCACTCCTGGGGCGCCACCCCCAACCGGCTGGCCGGCCGCGCGGTGAGCGCTGCCGTGGACGCCATCTTCGCGGACACCAACCGTGCCATGCGGGCCCGCCTCGGCCTGCCGCCCACCTCCCTCCGCGCGGCCCGCCACACTCGCGAACACCAGGACTGGCCCGTCCTGCACGGCTTCAGCCCCTTGGTCGTCCCCCGTCCCCGCGACTGGCGCCCGGGCCTCCGACTCGCGGGCTACTGGTGGCCCCACGACTCCCCCGGCACCCAACTCCCACACCAGCTAACCGACTTCCTCGCCGCCGGCCCGCCTCCGGTCTACCTCGGCCTCGGCTCCGCCACCGTCCCCGACCCGGCAGCGGTCAGCCGCACCTTCGTCCAGGCCCTCCGCACGGCCGGGCTGCGCGGCATCCTGCAGCGCGGCTGGAGCGAACTCCACGCCGAGGGCGAAGACCTCCTCACCATCGACGAGGTCCCCCACCGCCTCCTCTTCCCCCACCTCGCCGCCGTCGTCCACCACGCCGGCGCGGGCACCACCGCCGCCGGCCTCCGCGCCGGCGTCCCGGCCGTCCCCCTCCCCGTCCAGTTCGACGCCGGCTTCTGGGCCCAGCGCCTGGTCACCCTCGGCGTGGCCCCCCGCGCCCTCCCCCTCCGCCGCCTCACCCCCACCCCGCTGGCCGCCGCCCTCCGCGAAGCCACCACCAACCCCACCTACACCCAGCGCGCCCGCACCCTCGCCACCCACCTGGCCACCGAGGACAGCACCGCCCCGGTCCTCAGCGCCCTCACCCACCTGCCTGGCTGAGCTCCCCCAAGCCCGCCACCGGCCGCCCCGCCCACTCGCCTGCCCGAATCCGACCGGCCCGCGACCGGTTAAGCTCACTCGGTGCCCACCGAGACCACCCCGCCCGCCGCCGCCCGCCTGCCTTGGCTGCGGCTCGGCGTGCTGGTGCTGGTCCTCGCGGCAGCGGCTGCCTCGCTCCTGCTCTGGCAGCCGACCGAACTGCTCACCCAAGGTGGCGCGGGACCCTGGCGGCTGCCGGTGTTCGTCGCCGTCTACGCGCTCGGCACGCTGGCCTTCATGCCCAAGCCCGCCCTCAACGCGGCGGCCGGCCTGCTGCTCGGCAGCCGTCTCGGCATCCCGCTGGCCGTCCTCGGCACCACCCTCGGCGCCCTGCTCGCCTTCGGCCTGGGCCGCTCCCTCGGCCGTGACGCCCTCCGGCCCCTACTCAAGGCCCGTGCCCTCGCCGCCCTCGACCGCCGCCTCACCGAACAGGGCTTCCGCAGCGTCCTGCTGCTCCGCCTCATCCCCGGCATGCCCTTCCAGGCCGCCAACTACGGCGCCGCCTTCTCCGGCGTCGGCCTGCTCCCGTTCACCGCCGGCACGGCCCTCGGCATCCTCCCCGGCACCGCCGCCTACGTGATCGCGGGCGCCAGCGCCACCTCCCCCACCTCCCCGGCCTTCCTCCTCTCCGGCGGCGTGATCGCCGCCATGGGACTGCTCAGCCTGCTCTCCCTCTGGCGCACCACCCGCCGCGACCGCCACCAGCCGGCCACCCCCCAGCTCCAGCCCCTCCCCTGAGAGGACGTTCTGAGCCACTTTGCCCGGTTCGGCTGTTGGCTCAGGTCAGGAGGGCTGGTGAGCCGGGGAGCCCGGGTGGGGCCGCATCAGTAGCAGGTCCTCGCCCCAGGCGTCCAGCACCGCCCTGTGGCCGGCGGCCCGGGCAGCCGCCTCGACCCGGGCGAAGAGCCGCTGCTGCGGCGCCACTTCGCCGGTCGCGGTGATCCGGGCGACGGTGTCCAGCAGTGCGGCGCTCTCCCAGCCGGGCAGCGGGAACCGGTCCAGCTCCCAGGCCAGATACTTGTTGTAGGGGCGCGGTCGGCGGTCCAGGGCGAAGAGCAGGTCGAGCAGGAATCCGACACTGGCGGCTGCGTCGAGGTGGCCGGCGAGCGGGTTGCCATCGCGGTGGTTCTTGACCGAGCGGTAGAGCGCGTTGGCGTAGGCGTCCAGCAGGGCGGCGCCGGACCGGAAGGCCTCCTCGGCGCCGAGCCGTCCCATCGCGGCGACGATCCGGGTGACCTCCCCGTCGCGGCGGTCGACCAGCACCCGGGAGCGGGCGATGGCGTACCGCTCCCAGTCGGCGGGCCGGCGGAACCGTTCGAGGGTGGTGACGACCAGGTCGAGCCGCGCGGAGCGGTAGCCGTCGAGCGCAGCCAGTTCGCTCGCCGCGTCGTCGGCGAGGATGACGTAGAGGTCGTGGTCGGAGTGACGGGTGGTCATGCCGTCGTGGGCCCGGGAGCCCTTGAGGACGAGCCCGACGACGGCAGGGTCGGCCGTCGCATCGGCGACAAACGCCGCGAAATCCAGCGTCACGCCAGGTCCTTGCGCATCAGCGTGCACATCGTCTCGTACCGCTGGAGCGAGCCGTCCTCGGCCTCCACGTCCCAGGAGTCGAGTTCGCGGCCGAAGGCCTGGTAGCCCAGGCGTTCGTAGAGGGCGCGGGCGCGCGGGTTGCTCTCCTCGACGGCGAGTTCGGCGCGGGTCAGGCCCCGGGCGCTGATCCGCTGCTCGGCGGAGCGGATCAGCAGCGTGCCGATCCCGCAGGACTGCAGGGCCGGGTGGACACCGAGTTGCCAGAGCGTGCCGGCGCCGGGCTTGACCGTGTAGTCGATGCCGCCGACCGCCACCGGTCGCCCGACCGGCGTGCAGACCGCCAGGTAGTCGATCTCGCCCGCCTCGGCGCGGCGGATCTGGTGGACGAGTTCGCGCACGTGCTTGGGGGAGCCGGCCCAGACGCAGGCCGGCAGGTCCGCGTCGGTGAGGCCGCGCACCGACAGGTGCAGCCTGATCACGGTCATCGCCGCATCCCTTCGACTCCGACAGCGGCCGTCTGCCATTTCAGCAGTCGGGCCCCGTGCCGTCCAAGGGGTTTCGGCTCAGGGCCGTGTGCCCCGAGCCGGTTCCCGCTTGCTGCCAGTGGTCAGCACCATGGGCTGGTCCGCGGGACAGGTTGCGGACGTACCAGTCGAACCGGTTGCCGTCCGGGTTCAGGGCTTGTTTGACGTAGGTGAAGTTCGCCCTGCGGGCGACCGCGGCCGAGCCTGGGTTCTCCGGAGCTACCTGGATCACCGCCTGATCTGCTCCTTCGCCTGTCGCGTATCGGCAGACCAGGAGGACCGCGCGGGTCGCCAGGCCCCGTCCGCGCCAGGCGGGGTAGAGCCCGTAGGCGATGTTCACCTGCCCAGCGGCAAGGCCGGGCATCTCGAACCGGAGGTCGATCGTTCCCGCGAGGGTTTGCTCGGCGCCCACTCGGATTCCGAAGGCGCGCAACGGTCCCTTGGTGGCCCACTGTTCCATGCAGTGGCGGATGTATTTCTCGGTGCCGGCCCGAGTGCCCGGCCCCCCGTTCAGCCAGCGCACCAAGAGGTCGTCCTCGCCGGCCAGGTGGGCGTTGACGTCGGCCAGGCTCAGGGGCGACAGGGTGAGATCGCCGACGGTCAGCTTCAGATCACGCATCCGCCGACTCTCGGTCCTTCCACGGTGGCCAGGCAATCCAATATCCAGGTGGTGCCACCGATTCAACTGTCGACTTGGGTCGAGTGCGCTGGTGGTGCGGAGTTGCTCGGGCGGTGCTGGGCGAACAGGCCGGGTTCGGGCTCGGTGAGGATGCCGAGGCTGACCAGGCGCTTGAGCTTGTGCCGGGTGCTCTCGATGTTCTTCGGCATGATGGCGAGGTCGAGGCGCTCGCACAGGTCGCGGGCGCGCATCGGCCCGGCGGCGTCGGCGTAGACGGTGAGGATCTGCTGGTAGGCCGGGTGGGCCGGCAGGACGGGCGGCGATTCGGCTGGCTCCGGGGCCGTCGGGGGGAGGGCGAGGAGCGTCTTGCGGGCCACCGCCAGGTTCTCCATCTCCTCGTCGAGTTCACGCAGGCGCAAGGTGAGGTCGTCGATCTGGACGCGGAGCTGTTCCGCGGCGGTAGCGAGCCCCCGCTCGCGTGCGTCGATCCGCTCCAGGAGCGGCGTGATCTGGGCGTCCATGCGGTCACCCGCGCCAGGTGGGCGTGGTCTGACCGGTCAGCCGGCGCGCCATCACGTCGATCATGGCCCAGCGCACCCTGGACTCCGAGGACTTCGGCCTGCTCTCGTAGTCCCGCACGAGCCGCCGGAACAGCATGAGGATGCCGAGCGTCTGCTCCACGATCCATCTCTTGGCCTGCGGGACGAAGCCGACGCCCTTGTCGGCGGGGTTGCGTTCGACGATCTCGACGTCGATGCCGACCGTGGTGCCGTGCTCGACGACGGTCTTCTTGAAACCTTGATCCACCAGCGCCTTCTTGATGGTGCCGATGGGGGCGACCTGGCCGAGGAGGGCGATGCCGAACGCGTTGTCGTGCGCGCTGGCCGCCAGCACGGTCACGGCGATGACCAGGCCGAGGACGTCGACCGCCAGCCCGCGCTTGCGGCCGGGCACCTTCTTCGCCGCGTCCTTCCCGGTCGTGGCCGCGGGCACGTTCACCGCGGCGTGGACGCTCTGCGTGTCGAGTACGACCAGGCTCGGATCCTCCGACCTCCCGGCCTTCTCCCGGACCTGCCAGCGCAGCAGGTCGTTGATCTTCACGTCCGTGCCGTCGTCGCGCCAGGCCGCGAAGTAGCAGTAGACGGCCGACTTCGGCGGCAGGTCGTGCGGGAGGTAGTCCCACTGGCAGTCGGTCCTACCCTGATACAGGATCGCGTTGACGATCTCCCGTATCTCGTAACGGCCCTGGTGCTCCGTCGGAGACGGATGGTCGGCCTTCCAAGCCGCGATCACCGGCTCGATCAACGCCCACCGCTCATCGGACAAGTCGCTTTTGTAGGGCTTGCGGTCACTCACCCTGAAAGCCCAGCAGGACCAAGCCGCGCGACCGGCCTGAACCGCCCAAGCCCACACGATCAGGTGACCACAAGACGTTCATACCGGCTCAGAACGTCCTCTGAGACCCGCCGACCCCACGCGGGGCCCAGCCAGGCGACTCAATCCCCAGCGGCGAATTCGACGATCCGCGCCAACGACGGCTGCCAGCCCTGAGCGGTGTCCACGACCAGGCACGGGACGTCGAGCGCAATCGGAACCCACAGCTCGATCGGCCTCCTCCCCTCCGCGATGCGCTCCAAGAGCTCGGCGTCAGCGTGCACCACCCGCGAGGGCTCTTCGACGGCCCGGCGAGCGATGCGGACGCGGGCGAGTTCGGGATCGACCGTGCAGCGCACCACACGGATGTCGGCCAGCTCCGCGAGCGGCTCCAGGCCCGGACGCCACAGCCGGTCCTGGAAGGCCGCCTCCGCCACCAGGCTCGCTCCCGACCTCAGGAGCTCCCCGATGGTGCGGAAGAACTCCTCCAGGGTCTTCAGGTCCAAGGCACGATCGGCAGGATCCGCACCGCCGGCCATCCGCTCCTTGATCTCGTCCCGGCAGACGACCGGCCACCCGAGTGCCTCGGCCAAGGCATGCGCCAGCGTCGTCTTACCCGCCCCGGGCGGGCCACTGACAGCCACCATCATCGGGCGTCGCGTCATGCCACCGCCTCCCGCTCGTACACCACGCCGCGCACGAACGCTCCTTCCCGCCCCGCGCTGCGAACGCGAGCCTACTCGACGACCCCCACGAATCATGCGGGAAGATCCGCCCTCCCCGTGCTGCTCCACGGGTCTTGAGCATGGTGCTCCACTCCTTCCGGCGGTGTGGCGGTCTCCCCTCGACACGCCTGGACGCCGGCACCGACCGACTGTCCCCCTGGGACCGATGCGGCTTGACGAGCCTCCTGAGGTGCTGCGATCTTGAGCACTCGTCACACCGACTGAGGGGGAGTCAGCAATGACGGAGACCACGCGACGCCGGGCGCTGTTCGCCGGGGCGATAGCCGGGCTGGCCGGGGCCGGGGTGGTGGGCGCGGCTGGGGAGGCCCAGGCCGGCAGCGCCACGGGGCCGGACTGGTTCAACGTGAAGGACTACGGCGCCATCGGGGACGGGACCACCGACGACACGGCGGCCGTGCAGCGGGCGCTGGACGCGGCGGCGGCCGGCGGGGGCGGGACGGTGTACTTCCCCGTCGGGCAGTACCGCGTGGTGCCGGGCACCGGCACGCCCGCCCTCGCGCTGAAGGGCAACGGCATCAAGCTGCTCGGGGCCGGCGCCAAGGCGGCCACCCTCGTGAAGGGCGGCAACGGGACGCTGCTGGCGATCTCCGGGCCCGCGACCGACCCGAGCGGGGCGACCCACCGGCGGTACTGCTCGGTGGAGAACCTCGGCTTCAACGGCAGCGGCCGCACCGGCCTGCTCCTGGAGCTCTACTACAACGACGACACGTACGTGCGCGACGTCTACATGTCCAGCAACAACGACATCGCCATCGACGCCGTGGAGTGCTGGGACTCGCGGTTCTACAACCTCGTCATCGAGTCCTGCACCGGGACCGCCGACAGCACCGGCCAGCCGAACATCTACCTGCGCAACTCGGCCGCCGCCTCCGGCTACGGCTACAGCGGGGACAACAACAACCAGCTGCACTTCGTCGGCTGCCGCCTGGAGGCCTTCGGCACCGGCGCGATCTGGATCACCGCCGGGGTCAACAACTCCAACAACCCGAACGGCATCTACCTCACGGACTGCAAGTTCGAGTCCTCGCAGATGCAGGGCGGCCCGCACCTGAAGACGGACGCCTCCTGCCGCCACGTGTACGCGAGCAACATCTACTGCTACGCGGGCAACTTCGCGAGCAGCTACACGAGCCGGAAGCCGCAGAACATCATCGCCTGGGCGGCCAGCTTCAGCGCCCTGGAGAACGTCCTGATCACCAACGGCAGCGTCGCCACCGTCAACGCGGGCGTCGACCTCTACTCGGGCCCCGGCTCGACCGCCGTGGTCCGCAACGTGGTCGGCCAGTACACGACGGCTCCCACCGGGCCGCACATCTACTACGAGCCCAGCACGGGCGACTTTCGCGTCGAGGCCTCCTGGGGGACAACGGGCGCCCAGGCCTCGGGCACGGTGCCGACGAAGAACGCGCCGAACCCCCCGCTCCGCCTGGTGGCCGGCCCGGTGAGCGACGCCTCCTTCACCCACCCGCCCCTGGACGGCACGATGGCGGTGGACACCACCGACAACCGCCTGTACGTCCGCGTGGGCGGCGTCTGGTGCTGGGCCACCCTGAACTAGTCACCCCTCCACTAGGCGTACACCCCGCCGAGCTGCCGGATCTCCTCGGCGGGGTACCGGGTCTCCCGGCTCTCACGCTGGAACTCCCGGTTGAACCCGGACACCAGGGCGGCGACCGGCGCGTGCCGGGCGAGCAGCGCCGCGACCCCCGCCGGGACGCCCGTGGGGCGCTCGCCCTCCGCGTAGGCGCGCACCCGCGCGTACCGTCCCTCCCGGTCCTCCGGCCGGTGGCCGTACAGGTCGGTGAGCAGCCAGTTCACCAGGTAGGTGGCGGTGTAGGCGCGGTCGTAGCTCCGGTGCCGCTCGAAGAACCCGGCCTCCTCCCGGGACAGCTCGAAGCTGCTGGACAGGGCGAGCCCGTAGTCCGCGAAGTAGAGGCGCCGACCGTCGGTCAGGATGTTCTCGAAGTGGGCGTCGAAGTGCAGGAGCCCGTGGCTGTTCATGAACGAGACACCGGCCGCCAGCTCCTTCTCCACCATCGCGCAGGCCAGCTCGGTGCTCTGGTCACCGGCCTCCGTCCGGGCGCCCAACCACTGGTGCAGGCTCTGCGGGATGTACTCCAGGAACAGCGCGATGCTCGCGGAGGAGTCGCGGAGCCCCTCGATCCGACGGCGCACCTGTGCGCCCCCGCCCCAGTAGGACACGGCCCGATCCACGTCGGCCAGCTCCTCCGGCAGGGGCGTCGAATCCGGCAGCACCCGCCAGTGGTGCATCAGCGGGAAGCCCTCGTACTCTCCCTTGAGCACCCAGTCCGTGGTCATGGTGTGCACGGCCAACTCGCGCCAGGCCCCGAAACCCGGCCCGCCGAGGAGACCGACACCGTACTGGCAGAACCCCGGCAGCTCGAACACGTTCGCCGTGGACCGGAGGTGCTCCGTCTCCCGCTCCAGGTCGGTGAGCGGCACCCGCTTCACGAAGACCTGGGTGCCGGCCACCTCGAGCAGCACGGTCTTCCCGCCGATGCCGGCGCCGATCGGCACGGCCGCGCCAACGAGGTCGCGCAGCGCACGGTCGCTGCAGCGGGCCAGGGCGGTGGAGACGGCGCCGTGGGCAGCCAGCCGCGCACCGCGCGACATGTCGGGGTTCTGCACTGTACGACCTTCACCTGCCGACCGGCCGGCCGCCGTTCCGGAGCCGGACCCTACGTAGTGATCGACGAGGAGCACCGACCCGTCGTTCCCCCCAGCTACCCGCGAACTGATCCTCGATCAGGCGGGAGGTGGCTGGCCGCCGCGACGGGCGGGTGCCGCCCGGCCCGGCAGGCGAGTACCGGTTCAGTAGTAGACCGCGCCCATCGCCTCCCGGACCTCGCGGAGCGTCGTCTCGGCCACGGCCGTCGCCCGCTCGTTGCCCTCCCGCAGGATGCGCCGGAGACTGGCCCTGTCCTCGGCGTACTCCGCGCGGCGGGCCCGGATCGGGGCCAGCCGCTCGTTGACGGCCTCCGTCACCAGGCGCTTGAGCGCCGACGCTCCGCCGTTGCCGATCTCCTCGGCGACCTGGTGCGGATCGGCCTCCAGGCAGAGGGCCGCGAGCAGCACCAGGCTCGACACCCCGGGGCGGTGCTCGGGGTCGTAGCTGATCCGCCGCTCGGCGTCGGTGGTGGCGCCCTTGATCAGGCGGGCCGTCTCCTCGGCGGTGGCGGCCAGGGCGATCGAATTGCCCCGGCTCTTGCTCATCTTGCCGCCGTCGGTGCCGAGCAGGAGCGGCGCGGTGGAGAACAGGATGTCGGGCTCGGGGAAGACCGGGGTGGCGCCGGGGCCGCTGCTGAACCGGTCGTTGAACCGGCGGGCGATGGTGCGGGTCAGCTCCAGGTGCGGGGCCTGGTCCAGGCCGGCCGGGACCAGGTTGGCCTTGCAGAACAGGATGTCGGCCGCCTGGTGCGCCGGGTAGGTGTACATCAGACCGCTCACCGCGGCCTGCTTGGAGTGGGCGATCTCGTCCTTGACGGTGGGGTTGCGCCCCAGCTCGGCGACCGAGACCAGACTGAGGAAGGGGAGCAGCAGCTGGTTGAGCGCCGGGATCGCGCTGTGGGTGAAGACGGTGCTGCGGGACGGGTCGATGCCGATCGCGAGGTAGTCGAGCAGCAGTCCCTCGACGTGCTCGGCCAGCCGGTCGGCCACGTCCCGGTCGGTGAGCACCTGGTAGTCGGCGATCACCACGAAGGACTCGACGCCGAGGTCTTGGAGGCGGACCCGGTTCTGCAGGGTGCCGAAGTAGTGGCCCAGGTGGAGCCGACCCGTGGGGCGGTCTCCCGTGAGCACCCGGAACCGCCCGGGTTGACGGTGGATCAGCTGCTCCAGCTCCGCGCTGCGCAGCTGCTCGGCGGCGGAGGGTGCGAGCGCGGGGGCAGGGGCGAGGGTAGGAGCAGCGGCGGGCGCGGCGGTGGGGGCGGCGGCGGCGAGGACGGTGGTCGTCATGGGGATCGGTCTCCTGATCGTGTGAGGGGGATGAGCACGCTGCCGGAGAGCGGCCCCGCACGATCGGGAGAGATGGCGTCGCATCTGAGGCCGTCCGTCCGAACGGCCCAAGGTCATGCCTGCTGAGTGGCCGCTCCTACTGGGAGCGCCACCAGCTCAGACAAGACGAGTGCGACATGTCTCCACCGTAGCGCAGGCCCACGGCCCCTTGGCAAGCACCTTCTCCGGGCGCCTGCAGGGGCTCACCTCCCCCACCGGGCGGGCCACTGCCTGGCCGGCAGGGCGACCGCCCGGTCGAAGGCCGAGTCCTTCCCTTGGGCGTACTCCTCCTCCGTGAAGACCGGTGTGCTGATGTCGGGTGGGATGCCGGGGCCGTCATAGCTGGTGCCCGTGCGGGTGAGCAGCTCCTCGTTGGGCAGCGAGAAGGACCAGCCGTTGGGCAGAGCACGGTCGAGGGTGTCGGAGAAGACGCCCTGGGTCGGCTGGCCGATCAGGGTGGCTCCGGTGGGGCGGGCGAGCAGCGCCTGGGTGAAGCTCTCGCCCGCGCTGACGGTGCTGCCGCCGATCAGGACGGCCAGCGGCCCGGTGTAGCGCGGAGCGTCGGCGGGCCGGACCGGGATCGGCTGCGGGGTGGTGAAGTGGCTCGGCTCCTCGGGCCTGTCCCGGGCCCGCTTGGCGTAGGCGACGTACGGCCGGTCGGTGAGCCGGGCGGCGACCTGCAGACCAAGGGCGTCGTACCCGCCGCCGTTGATCCGCAGGTCGAGGATCAGACCGCCCAGGGTGGACACCCGCTCGGCCGTCAGCACCTCGCTCAGCGCTTGCTCCAGGAGGCGGCTGTTGGTCTGGTAGCTGTCGTCACCGCCCGGGCCGGCGTAGCCGCCGAAACCCGAGATCCGCAGGTAGCCCTGACCGCCCGGCAGATCCGCGTAGCTGATCCGCCCCGCCGCGTACTCGTGGACCACCAGACCGGCCAGATCCCGACCGACCACGAAGGACTTGGCGCGGTCGTCCACTGCCGGGGACGGTGGCACGGTGCCCGGGCGGCCCTCCGCGAAGAACCCGACGGACGGAGCCTCGAGCACCACGTGGGCATCGTGCAGCGGCTCGACCATGCCCCGCAGGACGGCGAACAGCTCCGCCGGGCTGCTGTCGGCCCGGACCAGTGGTCGCGTCCGCTCCCGGACGGCCTGCCAATCCACGCCCTTGGCGGCGAAGAACGGGTAGTTCTCCGCGAAGGTCTGCCAGAAGACGTCGTAGACCCCCTGCGGATCACCGGCCTGCGCCGGACCGCCGGGCACCGCTGCCTCGCCCGCGCAGCGGGCCGGAAGTGCGGGCAGCCGCCGGAGCGTACGGTCACCGACCGCCCCGTCCACGTGCAGCCCGGCCCGATCTCGGAACCCGGAACCACCACGGCCCGGCAGCAGGGTGAAGGCCTGCCCGTCCTCCGCTCCGTACCGGAGCGGCCCACCCGTCGCGCTCAACCCCTTGAGGCAGCTGATCGCCGTGGTCTGGTACTCCTGCATCCGCCCGTGCTCGATCGCCAGCACAGTGCCGTACCCGACCGTCTGCCACACCCCCTCCGGCCCGGCCGGCCCACCCCGGGCCACCGCCGCCGGCCCCGTGGCCACCAGCCCGCCCGACATCGCCACCACAACTGCACAGCTCAATACCCACCGTCGCGACCGCGCCCCGACCGCACTCCCCACCACACGACCCCGCATGACCCCACTCCTCCATCTGGACCTCGACCGACCCCCTCATCCTCGTCTCGCCCCACTCCCCCTCAACAGCGTGTCAGCACGAGACTTCACTGCGTGCTGCCACCCTCGTGCTAGCCCCACCCCACAGACCCCCACCTCACAGCCCCCCTCACAGGCGCCCCACCCCACAGGCCCCGGCCTCCCCGCCACCGGCCTCCCCGCCACCGGCAGAAAATCGGTGCCGCCCGCGCCGTCCCTCCGCCAGGATGGCCGCATGACCACGACTCGGATCGACCCCTCCCTCACCGCCGACGAACTCCCCATGCTCAAGCAGTGGCTGGACTACCACCGCGCCACCCTCGCGCTGAAGTGCGAGGGCCTCACCGACGAGCAGCTGAAGCTCCGCCCGATCGCCCCCTCCACGCTCTCCCTGCTCGGACTGGTGCGGCACCTGGCCGAGGTGGAGCGCTGGTGGTTCCTCCAGGTCCTGGACGGCCAGGCCACCACCGAGGAGGGCCTGTACTGGACCAAGGAGGACGAGGACGCCGACTTCAACGACACCGCCGACGCGGACGCCGCAGCCGACCTCGCCACCTGGCGCGAGCAGATCCGGCTGGCGGACGCCGTCACGGCGGGCCTGCCGCTGGAGACGGTGGCCAAGCGGGACCGCCGGGGCGAGCCGGTGACGCTCCGCTGGATCATGGTGCACATGATCGAGGAGTACGCCCGGCACAACGGACACGCCGATGTGATCCGGGAGCAGATCGACGGCGCGACCGGGGAGTGAGGATCGCCACGGACGGGTGAATCTGTTACACGTCCGTTGACCAATCGTCAACTCAACCCTGACGTACGCCGATAGGGTCTACGCGCGCAACCGTACAGCGACCTGCGGCGTCACAGCTGACATCCGGTTTGTCCCGGATCGCGGCTCGCCACAACTCGTACGGCGGTCGCGAGCGGGCATCGAAGCGGTGATCAATGCGATACTCGGACAGTTCCGACGAGTGGATGACGTGTCAAAAGGACACGGACACCCGGGGGGACGAGTACGGGACGAGGCAGGGAGGCGCGGCATGGGAGCACTTCGCGACGAGCACCACAACGGGTGGCTGATGCCCTCCGGCAACTACCCAGCCGCGGTGTACGACGATCCATGGGCTACGCAGGCGACGGCTCCGGCCGTGCAGCATTCGCCCGCCCCCGCACGGATCGTCTCCCTCAAGCCGACCGGCTTCGAGGCGGCCCGCACGGTCGGCGAGCACATCCGCGCCGCCACCCCGGTGGTCATGGATCTCACCGAGATGACTGACGCCGAGGCCAAGCGGATGGTCGACTTCGCCTCCGGGCTGGTCTTCGGCACCTGCGGCGGCATCGAGCGGATCGCCCGTCGGGTGTTCCTGCTCACGCCGGCGGACGTGGAGGTGACGGTCATCGACCGTCCGCTGGACGACTCCGGTTTCTACAACCAGAGCTGAGCACCACGCACCGACGAGCCCGGGAGCGACCAGTCGCCCCCGGGCTCCTTCATGCCCGCCCACCGCCGCAGCCGCCGACGCAGCACCCCGGCACCCCGCCACCCGCCCGACCACCAACCCGCCATCACCCCGTCACGCTGTCATACCGTCATACCGTCATACCGACCCGCCGAGCACCCGCCCGACGTACGCCGCCAGCTGCGCCCGCAGCTCCTCCCGCGGCACCTCCCCCGCACCCGCCAGGTGCTCCACCAGGTCGGCCCGGGTGGCCGCCAGCAGCGCGTGCGCGGCGAACTCGGCGCCGTCGAGCCCGGGGACCCGCTCCAGGAGGCCTCGGAGCAGGGCGTGCCACTGGCCGTAGTGCTCCGCCTGGTACGGGCTGTCCGACCCCGTGCCCTCCAGCGCCAGCGCCAGGTGGCGGTGGTCGAGCTTGAAGCAGAGCAGGGCATCGAGCAGGGCCGGCACCCGTTCCAGCGGCGGGGTGTCGGGCCCGAGCGGCGGCGGCCCGTCCGTCACGGCCCGGGCGAGCGGCTCGAGCCGCGCCCCGTACAACGCCCGGATCAGGCCCGTGCGGTCGCCGAACGCCCGGAAGAGCGTGCCCTTGCCGACGCCGGCCGCCGCCGCGATGTCCGCCATGGTGACGTCCTCGGTGCTCGCGCACCGCGCGAAGAGCGTGTCGGCCGCCGCGAGCGCAGCCGCCCGGTTCCGGACCGCGTCCTTGCGGGGCTGGCGCTCCGTCAGCGGCCGGCGTTCCGCCGGCGACCCACCCTCCTCCGGCGACCGCCGTCCGACCAGCGACCGCCGTTCGACCAGCGAAGGCCGTTCGACCGACACGTGCCCGTCGACCGACGAGTGCCGTTCAGCTGCCGGTTCGCGCTCCGTCATGCGACTCCTCCGATTGCAAAGCGGACCAGCGGTCCGTATCTTCGTTGAAGCGGACCGCTGGTCCGTATCGTACGGGACGGAGCACACCCATGCCTGCGCACGCCTCACCTGCGGAGCTGTACCGACACAGCCTGCGCCTCCTGCTCGACAAGTCCATCCCCGCCTGGGTCGACCTCTGGGCGGCGGACGGCGTCATGGAGTTCCCGTTCGCGCCGCCCGGCTGGCCGCGGCGGCTCGAGGGCCGGGAGGCCGTGGCCGCCTACATGCGCGACTACCCCGACCACATCGACCTGCACGGCTTCCCCGAGCTGCGAATCCTGGACACCACCGAAGCCGGGACGATCGTGGTCGAGATGCGCGCCGTGGGCCGCCTGGTCCGGACCGGTGACCCCTTCGAGCTCGACTACATCGCCGTGGTCACCGTCCGGGACGGGCGGTTCACCTCCTACCGCGACTACTGGAACCCACTCGCGGCCCAGGAGACCGGCGCCACCTTCACTGGGAGCGTCGCCCGATGAGCAGCGCTCCCGACTCCCCCACCGGCCCCGGCGCCGTCCTGGTGATCGGCGCCACCGGCACCACCGGCCGCCGCACCGTCGCGCGGCTCGCCGCCGCCGGGCACCGCGTCAAGGCCGCCGGGCGCAGCGCCACTCCCCTCGCCGGCGCGGAGGCCGTCCACTTCGACTGGTTCGATCCCACCACTCACGACGGCGCCTTGACCGGCGCCGACCGCGTCTACCTGGTGCCACCGGTCGGCGAACCGGATCCGGCCAGGGTGATGCTGCCGTTCCTCCGCCGGGCCCGGGCCTCCGGCGTGCACCGCGCGGTGCTGCTGAGCTCCTCGGCCGTGCCGGCCGGTGGCCCGGCCGTGGGCCAGGTGCACCAGGCGCTGCCCGAGCTGTTCGACCAGTGGGCGGTGCTGCGGCCGTCCTGGTTCATGCAGAACTTCACGAGTGACCACCTCCACGCCGAGGAGATCCGCACCACGGGCGCCTTCCGGACGGCCGCCGGCGCCGGTCGGGTCGGCTTCGTCGACGCCGAGGACATCGCCGCCGTCGCCGTGCACGCGCTCATCGACGACCACGCGCCCGACCGCGACCTGATCCTGACCGGCCCGGAGGCGCTCGACCACGACGAGGTCGCCGCCGTCCTCTCGGCGGTCACCGGCCGACGGGTGGCGCACCACCGCCTGACGTACCGGGAGCAGCGCGACCGACTGGCCGCGCTGATGCCCGCGGAGTTCGCGACCCTGCTGGCCCAGATGGATCTCGCCATCGCGGCGGGCGCCGAGGACCGCACCACCGACACCGTCCGACTCCTCACCGGCCGCCCACCGCACGACTTCCGCCAGGTCGCCGTACGGGAACTGAACCGCGACCGTTGAAGCGACACCCACGCCCCGCTCGGCTCTCCGCTCCCATCTCACCTGAGATCCGGATAATAAGAATGAGACATGAACGTCTCATCTGCTCTACACTCGGTCCATGGCCACTGACCGCGACGCCGTTCTCGAAGCCGCCGTCGGCGTGCTCTCCCGCCGCCCCACCGCACACCTCGACGAGATCGCCCGCGCCGCCGGGATCAGCCGGGCCACACTGCACCGGATCTTCCCGGGCCGCGAGGCGCTGATCCGCGAGGTCGGCGCCACCAGCCTGCGGCGGCTCGCCACCGCGCTGGACGCGGCCGAGATCGAGAGCGGCGATCCGGAGGCCGCGCTGCGGCGCCTGATCGCCATGGTCGTGCCCGACGCCGCGCTCTGCGCGTTCCTCGCCGGGGAGAACCAGCTCTTCGACGACCCCGAGATCAACGACCTGTGGGAGGTGCAGGACGCCCGCGTCCGGGCGCTCTTCCTCCGGGGGCAGCAGCAGGGGGTGTTCCGGATCGAGCTGTCCGCCGGCTGGCTCAGCGAGGCCTTCTTCGACCTCGTGGCCGGCGTCGGCTGGGCCGTCCAGGACGGCCGACTCGCCCCTCGTGACAGTGCCTTCTCGCTCGCCGAGCTGCTGCTCGGCGGTGCCCTCCGGAGACCCGAACAGCGATGACCACCACCGCCCCTGCCACCACCGCCCACACCTCCCACCCCCGCCGCTGGATCGGCCTGGCCGTCCTCGTGCTGGCCGTCAGCCTGGTCGCCATCGACGCGACCGTGCTCTCCCTGGCCATCCCCTCGATCAGCGAGACCCTGCGCCCCAGCGGCACCCAGCTGCTCTGGATCGGCGACGCCTACTCCTTCGTCCTGGCCGGCCTGCTGGTCTCGATGGGCGCGCTCAGCGACCGGATCGGCCGCAAGAAGCTGCTGCTGATCGGCTCCACCGCCTTCGGCGCGGCCTCGCTGCTGGCCGCCTACGCGCCCGGCCCGGGCTGGCTGATCCTGGCCCGCGCCCTGCTCGGCGTGGCCGGCGCGACCATCATGCCCTCCACCCTCTCGCTGATCCGCAGCCTCTTCCCGGACGACCGGGAGCGGGCCACCGCGATCGGCATCTGGGGCGCGGGCGCCACCGCCGGCGCCGCGCTCGGCCCGCTGGTCGGCGGCGCGCTGCTCGAGCACTTCTGGTGGGGCTCGGTCTTCCTGCTCAACCTGCCGGTGCTCGCTCTGCTGCTCGTGCTCGGCGCCTGGCTGCTGCCGGAATCCCGCGACCCGAAGCCGGGCCGCTGGGACGTGCTCAGCGTGGCCCTCTCGATGGCGGGCGTGATCGGCGTGGTCTACGCGATCAAGGAGGCCGCAGCCGGCTCACTCGGCCACTGGTACGTGCCCGCCGCCTTCCTGCTCGGCGCCGCCGCGCTGGTGCTCTTCGTCCGGCGCCAGCTCCGGCTGGACACCCCGCTGCTGGACGTGCGGCTGTTCCGCGACCCGCGCTTCACCGCCGCCGCGCTCAGCTCGCTCTGCGCGCTGATCGGTCTCTCCGGCGTGATCTTCTTCATGTCGCAGTACCTCCAGCTGGTCCGCGGCTACCAGCCGCTGACCGCCGGTGTCGCCGAGCTGCCCGCCTTCGCCGGCGCGGTGATCGGCGGTCTGCTCACCGCCCGGCTGGCCCGCCGGATCGGCACCCGGGCCACCCTGACCATCGGCCTGCTCGTGATGGGGCTGGGCATCGGGGTGCTCGGCTGGGTGCACGAGGACAGCACCTACCTGCTGCTCGGCACGGCCTTCCTGGCCGTCGGCGCGGCCGAGGGCGTCGTCTACACCCTCGCCGCCGACCTGGTCCTGACCGCCGCCCCCGCCGACAAGGCCGGCGCCGCCTCGGCCGTCTCCGAGACGGCCTACGAACTCGGCACCGCCCTCGGTATCGCGCTGGTCGGCTCCGTGGTCACCGCCATCTACGCCGGCACCCTCACCGTCCCGGCCGGCACCGACCCGGCCTCGGCCGCGGCGGCCAAGGAATCGATCGGCGCCGCCGTCGAAACCGCCCACACCCTCCCGGCCGAGCTCGGCACCTCCCTCCTCACCAACGCCAACCACGCCTTCGTCCACGGCATGAACATCGCCGCCCTGATCGCCGCCGCCCTCCTCCTCGCCGCCGCAGCCGCCGCCTGGCGCCTCCTGCGCACCAAGCGCTGACCGGCCGGCCGACCGACCGGCGACGCACAGCGCAGCGGTCGAGGCCCGGGCCTCGACCGCTCCCGGCCTCCTGCCGTCAGCGACGCGCTGCCGCCACGATCCGGCCCAGGATCGCCGTCGCCCGCGCACCGTCGGCACGCAGCCAGGCGGTCAGCTCCTCCCGGACGGCGTCGGCGACGCACCCGCGCACCGGCTCGTTGCCCAGTCGGCCACGGGTGGCTCCCTCGAACCACGGCCGGTCGAGCTTCACCGACACCACCGCCGTCAGACCCGCGCCGAGCTGCGCGCACGTGAAGCCGGGGTCGGTCGGGGCGAGCAGCAGCCGTTCCCGCGCCTGAGCGGTCACCGCCGCCGCCAGGCCCTCCCGGAACCCGAGCTCGTGAGCACCGCCTTCGGTGGTGGGGTGGCTGTTGGCATAGCTGACGACCTGCTCAGCACCGGGCTCGCACCAACGGAGCGCCACCTCGACCGTCCCCTCCATCTCGGGGCACTCGCGCTCGAAGCCGAACACGTCCGGATGCACCGGAGCGCCCAGCCCCGCGATGTGGTCCCGAGGCCCACCGGGGAAGTGGAAGCGGAGGGACCGGGGCGCGGCCGAACCGCGCTCGTCCGTCAGCGTGATGTCCAACTCCCGGTACAGGAAGGCCAACTCCCTGAAGCGCCCGGCCAGCACCTCGAACGAGAACTCCACCGTCTCGAAGACCTCGCCATCGGGCCGGAACGTGATCACAGTCCCAGGACGCTCACCCGCCCCCCGCGCCACGGGCACCGCCACGGCCACACCTCGCTCGTACCCGAGCACCCGGCAGGCACCGTCGCGCCACACCTCGGCCGTCAGACGCTCCGACAGGGCATTGACGACGGCCGGCTCCGTCCCGAAGGACGGACCGAGGAGCAGACGCCGGCCTGCGCCCGCTCCCCCACAGTGGAACCGGGTCAGCCGATCCTCCAGTGCCGCCTCCTCCTCGGTACCGGACCGACGATCGGTGCCGTGCTCCGCCACCCGCACGCAGCCGTCGGCGGCAAGGGTGATCTCCACGGGGTGGACAGGCCCCCCGAGTCCGCGCTCCAGCACCCACCCGGCCAGCTCGAACACCAGGTGGTGCAGGCCCCGTTCGCCGGTCGATCCGATGTACATCCCCGGCCGCCTGCGAACGACCTCCGGCCACTCCAACACGACGATGTGTGAAGCGTCGTACGCCGTGTGATCCTTGCTCATGATGCCCCCTCCGAGAGTGTCCGGCTGAGCTCCCCACCCTAGGCGATTTCCCGAGAAACACCAGGTCAGAGCGGGTTTGACGAAGCCACAGGCGAGCGTCTGACGGGCTCTCGGAAGCGCCCGGCCGGGACGGGTTCGTGCCCGCGCCGCGACGCGGGCACGCCACTCCGCAGAGCGCCTGCGGCACCGTTCCGGACGGCCTCCAGGTCACCGGTTCCACGAATTTTCCGGCCGCTCGTGTAACGCCTCGCCGCCGCCGAGCCAAGGAGTGGTGCAAGGCAGTGCGCTCCAGCACCGCCCGTCTGGGAGAGATCACTTGGGAATCACCACTACCGTCCGCCGTCGGCTCGGCAAGTACGAGATACCGGCGGCCGAGCTCTACCGGTCGGTGTTCATCGACCTCGACAGCCTGACCACCACCCTGCTCAGCCTGGGCCGGCCCGGGCGGATCCTCGAGATCGGCTGCGGTGACGGTGCCGTGGCCGAGCGGCTGGTCGGCGCGCTGCCGGACGCCGAGTACGTGGGCATCGACGTGATGGCCGCCCCCGGGCGGCTCTTCCGGGGCGACCGGGCCCGGGCCGAGTTCCGTTCCGTCTACTCGCACGATCTCCGCGCCGAGGGCCCGGCGCTCTTCGACCTCGTGCTGGTCGTGGACGTGCTGCACCACGTCCCGCCGGCCCAACGCGAGGCGCTGCTGCGCGACGCCGAGGCCCTGCTCGCCCCCGGCGGGACGCTGATCGTCAAGGAGTGGGAGCGCCGCTCCGACCTCGCGCACCTGATGGCCTACACGGCCGACCGGTACCTCTCCGGCGACCGGAACGTCGACTTCGGCGACCGGGCGGAGCTGCTCACCACCATCTCCTGCGCCCTGCCCGAGCTCTCGGTGGTCTGCGAGGCCCGCGTGCCCCCGAACCGCAGCAACATCCTCTTCGCCCTCCGCCGAGCCCGCACCTGACGCTCCGACGCGCGAACGGCGGACGGGCCCGCACCCCTCCGCCGGGGGGTGCGGGCCCGCACTACCTACCGGGCGTCACTTCAAGGCGCTCGCCATCGCGTTCAGCAGGGTCGCCGAGGCGTCGTCGTTCTCCAGGGAGAAGGCGAACATGCCCGCCAGGCCGTGGGACTTGGCGTAGGCGCCGCGGGCCTGGATGGCCTGTGGGGTGTCGCCCGTCCAGAAGTTGGTGCCGTCGTAGAGCCAGGAGGTCTCCGTGGTGGCGTCCCAGTGCAGGGTCGAGGCCGTCGGGGTGAGCTCCTTCCAGGCGGCCAGGCCGGCCTCCTGGCTGAGCTGCTTGGCGGCCGTGGGGCCGGTGGCGCTCTGGTAGAGGCCGTAGTTCGAGCCGGCCGGGACGCCGGTCCAGCCGCGCCAGTAGAACGGGATGCCGAGCACGATCTTGCCGGCCGGGAAGCCACCGACGATGCCGTACTCGGGCAGGCCGGTGGTGTAGGCGGTCAGGGTGGTGTCCACGTTGTACTTGCGGGTGCCCGGGGTGATCGGGGTGGTGGGGTCGGCCGGGGAGTCGTGCAGCGGGTCCTGGAGGTTGGTGGGGCCGGTGGCGTCCCAGGAGCCGTGCATGTCGTAGGTCATCACGTCGGCGTAGTCGAGGTAGCTGCCGATCCTGTCGGTCTCCAGGTACTGGATCTTGTCCTGGCCGCTCGGCAGGGCCGCCGTGAGCAGGAAGTGCTTGCCCAGCGGTGCGCCGAGCGCGTCCAGCTGGCTGCGGAACTCCTGGAGCAGCAGCGTGTAGTTCGCCTTGTCGGCCGTCGAGGTGTGGTTGCCGACGTGGCCGCCGGGCGAGCCGGGGTACTCCCAGTCGATGTCGATGCCGTCGAACAGGCCGGCGATGCCCGCCGCACCGCCCGAGGGGTCGCCGGAGACGTTGGTCGGCAGGTCACCGGTGAGGAACATCTTGAGGCAGGAGGAGACCAGCGCCTTGCGCGAGGCGTCGGTGGCGGCGGCGTCCGAGAAGTACTTGGAGTAGGTCCAGCCGCCGATCGACATGGTCAGCCGCAGGTTCGGGTACTTGGCCTTGAGCTGGCGCAGCTGGTTGAAGTTGCCCTTGATCGGCTGCTCGTAGACGTCGGTGGAGCCGTCCACGCTGTTCGCCGAGGTGTAGTCCATCTGGTAGTCGGCGTACGCGTCGCCCGCGCCGTCACCGGCGTTCGGGTCGTTCTCGTTGGCCGCGTCGGAGGCCTTAACCGCCTCGAAGCAGGTGTGCGAGGTGGGCGAGACGTTGGCGAAGGCGTAGGAGATCACGTCCAGCTTGGCCGCCGCGCCGCTGGTGTCGACGTTCTTGGGGAAGTAGCCGTTCTCGTACACCCCCCATTGGTCGAAGTAGGCCGAGCGATACGGGCTCGCGGCCGGGGCCGCCGCCGTGCTCGCCGTCACCGGGGCGGACTGGCCCGAGGCGTGGCCGGCCTTGTCGTAGCCCTGGACGGTGAAGGTGTGCGCGGTCGCGGGCAGCAGCGAGCTGACGGCCACCGTGGTGCCCATCGAGGTCGCCACCAACTGCCCGCTCCGGTAGACCTTGTACGCGGCCGCGTTGCCGGTCGAGTCGGTGGCGGCCTGCCAGCTGAGCACCACGGCGTTGGCCGTGGTGGCCACCACCTTGAGCCCGGTCGGCGTGCTCACCTTCCCGTCACCACTCGGCCCGGTCGGCGTGCCCGTGGGCGTGCCGGAAGGGCTGGACGAGGGACTCGACGAGGGGCTCGACGAAGGCGAGGAAGACGACGAGGAAGACGTCGAGGACGAAGACGGCGAGGACGTGGGCGAGCCGGACGGGGAGGCCGAGGGCGAGGGCGAGCCGGTGGAGCCGGTCGGGCCGGTGAGGGTGAGGTCGTCGGCGCGGTAGGTGCCCTGGCCGTACCAGCCGTGGGTGTAGACCGTGACCGAGGTGGTGCTCGTGCCGGTGGTGAAGGTGGTGCTGAGCTGCTGCCAGGCGGTGGCGGCGGGTGTCCAGGTCTGGGCGTTGACGCCGGTGCCGGTGGCGCCGAGGTAGACGTAGCTGCCCTGGACCCAGCCGGAGAGGGTGTACTTGGTGTTCGGCTGCACCGTCACGGTCTGGCCGCACTGGGCCGTGTCCGAGGCGCTCGCGGCGGCGCTCAGCGCCCAGGAGCCGCCGTGCACCGGGGTGCTGACGACGCTTCCGCTGTTCGCGGTGCAGCTCCAGCCGGTCAGACTGCCGGCCTCGAAGTCGCCGTTGCCCAGCAGGTTGACGGCGGCGGCGCCGGCGCTGGCGGTGTTGAGCGAGGCGACCAGGGCGATGCTGCCCGTGGTGAGGGCGGTGGCCAGGGCCAGCGCGCCCGTTCTGCGCCGTGCACTGGCCCTGGGCGTGACGGGGCGCCCGGGCGTGGCTCGTTCGAGCATGGGGGACGGTCCTCCGGATGAGTGGGGGTTCCGGCGGTGCACAGCGACCCTGCGCCGCCGCGCGGGCAAGGCGCGGCTGCGTCGGGGCGCCCGGTGTGGGGGTGGGAGCCCTGAGCTCACAGATTGGACTGGACCACTCGACCGGTCAAGCCCGGCCGCCGAGATGCCGTCAGATCCGGATCACGGCAGGCGCGTCACCGGCCGAGCGGCAGCTCCAGCTCGGCCCAGACCACCTTGCCGCCCCGGGTGGGGCGGGTGCCCCAGCGGTGGCCCAGTTCGCTCACCAGGTGCATGCCGCGGCCGCCCTCGTCCTGCTCGGCCGAGCTCCGCAGCTGCGGGGCCTGGCCCCCGGAGTCGGCCACCTCGATGGTGAGGGTGCGGTCGCGGAAGAGCCGCAGCCGCCTGGGGGCCTCGGCGTGCAGCAGGGCATTGGTGACCAGCTCACTGACCATCAGCTCGGCGATGTCGGCCACCGAGCCGATCCCCCACGCCTTCAGGGTGGCGCGGGTGAACCGCCGGGCCAGGCCCGGCACCGAGCCCTCGCCCTCCAGGGGCAGGGTGGCGATCCGGTCCTCGGCCACCGGCAGCGCCCGGGCCATGATCATGGCGATGTCGTCCTCGGTACCGTCGGTGACCAGCGCCGCCAGCGCCGCGTCGCAGCTCTCCTCCAGAGTGCGGGGCCGCCCGGCCAGCACCCCGCACAGCTGCCCGATCCCGTGGTCGATGTCCTGCCCGCGCCGCTCGACCAACCCGTCGGTGTAGAGCGCCACCAGCGCGCCCTCCGGCAGGGTGAACTCGATGGAGCGGAAGGCCACCCCGCCGACGCCCAGCGGGACGCCCGGCGGCAGCTCGACCACCTCGGCGGTGCCGTCGGCGGCGACCATGATCGGCGGCAGGTGGCCGGCCGAGGCCACCGTGCAGGTGCGGTCCACCGGGTCGTAGACCGCGCAGACGCAGGTGGCGTACTGGCCCTCGCCGATCCCGGTGGCCGTCTCGTCCAGCCGGGTGAGCACCTGCTCGGGCGGCAGGTCCAGGGTGGCCAGGGTGCGGGCCACCGTGCGCAGCTGACCCATCGTGGCGGCGGCCCGGATGCCGTGGCCCATCACGTCGCCGACCACCAGCGCCACCCGTCCGCAGGAGAGCGGCACCACGTCGAACCAGTCGCCGCCCACCTCGCTGACCACGCTGCTCGGCAGGTAGCGGTAGGCGATCTCCAGGCCGAGGGTGCGGTGGATCTCCTGTGGCAGCAGGCTGCGCTGCAGGGTCAGCGCGGTCTCCCGCTCCCGGCGGTAGAGCCGGGCGTTGTCCAGCGCGATGGCCGCCCGGGCCACCAGTTCCTCGGCCAGCGCCACGTCGGCGGTGCTGAACGGCTCGGGGTTGCGCATCCGGACGAACTCGGCGCCACCCAGCACCATGCCCCGGGCCATGATCGGCACCATCAGGTAGGAGTGGATGCCGGCGTCTATCCCGGGCTTGACCCGGGCCTCGTCGGAGACCAGCCCGGCCAGGATCTGCTCGTCCACGTGGCTGCGCACCAGCGGCCGGCCGCTGCGCAGGCACTCGGTGTAGACCCGTCTGGAGTCGTACTCGGTGGTCTCGCCCACGCTGTCGGCCGCCGAGGTGAGCCCGGAGTCGTACGCCTCGCCGACGGCCACGGCGCGCAGCTTGACGCCCCGGTCCACGGCCAGCTCGGCCGGCTCCTCGCCGCGCAGCACCGGGTCGAGCAGGTCGACGGTGGCGAAGTCGGCGAATCGCGGCACCACGGCCGCCATCAGCTCCTCGGCGGTCTTGGTCAGGTCGAGCGTGGTGCCGATCCCGGCGGTGGCCTCGGCCAGCAGGGCCAGCCGCTCCTGGGCACGGGAGGCGCGGGCCTCGGCCTGGAACCGCTCGGAGACGTCGATGATCGAGGAGCTGACCCCGAGCACCCGCCCGCCGGTGTCCTCCAGCCGGAAGTACGAGGCCGACCAGGCCCGGTCCCGTCGCGGGTCGCCGGGGGTGCGGCCGTGCGAGCGGGCGTCCACCACCGGGCGGCCGGTGGCCAGCACCTGCCGCATCACGGTCTCGATCTCGGCGCTGTTGAGGCCGGGCAGCACCTCGCTGATCCGGCGCCCGATGTGGTCGGCCACCGGCACGCCGTTGATCCGGGCCAGCGCGTTGTTGAGCCGCACGTAGCGCAGCTCGGTGTCGTACACGGCCATCCCGATCGGCGACTGGGTGAAGAAGCCGTCCAGCACCGCGAGGTCGCCCTCGACCTGGCGGACGGCCTGCACGGAGGAGGCGGTGGCCAGCAGCATCGGCACCCCGCCCGGGCCGCTGATCGGGTAGGTCCGGAATTCCAGCTCGACCAGTCGGCCGTCCCGGTGCCGCACCGAGAAGACCCCGGACCAGCCGCGGCCGGCCATGATCTTCTCGAACATGGCGAGCACCCGGGGTTGCTCGGCCTCGGGCACGAGCAGCGGCGCGGCGTACCGGCCGACGGCCTCCTCGGCGGGGTAGCCGGTGAGCGCCTCGGCGTCCTCGCTCCAGTGCAGGACCCGCCCGGTGCCGTCCACCAGGGCGGTCGCCAGCGGTACCAGCGGGTGTCCGTCCAGGCGTGGCGGGGCTTCGCCGGTCGCCCCCTGGCGGGCTCGGTCGGCGTCGGGCCGCTGGAATCCGTGCATGGTCAGGACATCACCTGCCGAGTACCTTCCCGGTCGTGGCCGGGCGAATCCGGCTCCCCCAAGACTGCACGGAGCAGCCTGCCACGGCTACTCCTCGTATTGGATCAATTTCCGGTCACGGGCCGGACTCGGGGCGGATGTCGGAGTCGTTCGGGCCCGGCTCAGGCAGCGGCGAGGGCGGTGTCCAGCAGCCGGGCCCACTGCCGGATGACGTGGGCCCGGCGCGGGCCGTCGTCGGTGAGCAGGTTGGCCAGGCCCAGGCCACGAGCCATGTCGAGGGTCGCCTGCACGGTCTCCCGGACTCCGGCGGTGCGCTCGTCGGCGCCGAGGAACTCCACGGCGGCCCGGTGCGACTCCCGGCCGACGTGGTTCTCCAGCGCCACGATCCGCTCCCGGAGCGACTCCTCGGTGGCGGCGGCCACCCACAGGTGCAGGGCGGCCCGGAACAGCTGGCCGGTGTAGAGCCGGACGATCAGCTCCACCACGGCCTCGGTCCGGGCCGGCCCGGCGGGCGGCAGCTCGCCGGCCGCCGCCTGGACGGCGGCCAGCCGCTCGGCGGCCACGTGCTCCACGGCGGCGGTGAACAGGTCTTCCCGGGTCGGGAAGTGGTGCTGGGCCGCGCCCCTGGTCACCCCGGCCCGCTCGGCCACCACGGCCACCGTGCTGCCGTTCCAGCCGAGCTCGGCCAGGCACTCGACGGCGGCCTCCAGCAGCTTGCGCCGGGTGGCCCGGCTGCGGTCCTGCTGCGGCGCGCGGGCGGCCCCGGGAGCGGCGGGGGCACTGGGCATGGTGGGCGTACCGGTACGGGTCGTCATGGCGCTCCGATCTTCCCAGACACCTCCGCCGCCCTCTCTCACCGCCCCTCGCGCTCCGCCGGCTGCAGCGCCGCCGCGTGCAGGTCCGCGGCCCGCGGATCCGTCACCTGTCGGCCTGCCGCATTCCGGTCCGGCGCCTGCCGGTCCGCCCCCTGCGGCTCCGGTGCCTGCCGGTCCGCCCCCTGCGGCTCGGGCGCCTGAGCCTCGGCCGCCGCGCGGTCACGCAGCTCGCGCCGCAGGATCTTGCCGCTGAGCGACTTCGGCACGGCCTCGATGAACTCCACCGCCCGCACCTTCTTGTACGGGGCCACCCGCTCGGCCACGTACGCCATCAGCTGCTCCCCGGTCAGCGCGCTGCCGGCGCCGCGCACCACGAAGGCCTTGGGCCGCTCGACCCCGTCCGCGCCGGTGACGCCGACCACGGCGGCGTCCTGCACCTCGGGGTGGCCGAGCAGCAGCGCCTCCAGCTCGGCGGGGGCCACCTGGTAGCCCTTGTACTTGATCAGCTCCTTCACCCGGTCGACCACGAAGAGGTACCCGCGCTCGTCCACGTAACCCACGTCGCCGGTGTGCAGCCAGCCCTCCTCGTCGATCATCGCGGCGGTCTCCGAGTCCCGGCCGAAGTAGCCCCGCATCACCTGCGGGCCGCGGAACAGCAGCTCCCCGCGCTCGCCCGGCCCGAGGTCGGCGCCGCTGCCGTCCAGCGCGCCGATCCGCAGCTCGGTGGAGGCGACCATCCGGCCGACCGTGCCGCGCGGCGGGTCCGCGTCGTCCAGCGGGACGGCGTGGGTGACCGGCGAGAGCTCGGTCATGCCGTAGCCCTGGAGCACCCGGGGCAGCCCGAGCCGGGCGGCGCAGGCCTCGCCGAGCTCGGCGTCCAGCGGGGCGGCCGCGCAGAGCAGGTACTTGATCGAGGAGAGGTCGAAGTCCGCCACCAGCGGGTGCTTGGCCAGTGCGAGCACCACCGGCGGGGCGACGAAGACGCCCTCGATTCGCTGCTCCTGGATGGTCCGCAGGAACTGCTCCAACTCGAACCGGGGCAGCACCACCACCGTCGCCCCGCAGCGCAGCGGCTGGCTGAGCAGGGCGGCGAGTCCGTAGATGTGGAAGAACGGCAGCACGGCCAGGATCTTCTCGCCCTGCTCGGGGCGGCGCACCGAGTCGGACTGCAGCAGGTTGCTGGCGATGTTGCGGTGGCTGAGCATGACGCCCTTGGGCAGGCCGGTGGTGCCGCTGGAGTACGGCAGCACGGCGATGTCCTCGCCCGGGTCGAAGTCCAGCTCGGGCTCGGGGCCGCCGGCCGCCGCCAGGTCGGTGAGGGTGCGGTGGCCGTTCGCACTCGTCTCGTCGCAGAGTACGATCTCACGCAACGGCCGGCCCTCCGCAGCGAGTTCGGCGGCGGCGGCCTCAGCCACCGGGAGGAAGGCGGCGATCGTGACCAGCCAGCGGGCACCGCTGTCGCGCAGCTGACCCGCCAACTCCCCGGCGGTGGCCAGCGAGCTGACCGTGGTCACCGTGGCGCCGGCCCGACTGGCGGCGTAGAAGGCGACCGGGTAGGCGATGGTGTTGGGGCTGTACAGCGCGAGCACGTCCCCCTTGACCAGGCCCGATCCGGCCAACCCGGCCGCGACCAGGCGGACGGCGCCAGCCAGCTCGCCGTAGCTGAGGCTCCGTCCGGTGATCCCGTCGACCAGCGCCGGGGTGTCCCGGTACGCCTCCGCGCCGCCCAGCACCGCCTCGTGGATCGGCAGGTCGACGGGCGTGATCTCGGGGAAGTCACTGCGGAACACCATGTACGCCTCCGGCGGGGGTCGGGGTGGAACCTCCAAGGGTGGCCGGTGCCGGGCGCCTTGAACAGAAGGCGACCGGCACCGGGCCTCACTGCTTCCGCTGCTGGTGCGACCTCTCGTGCGGCCGCTCGTAGGCCGCTCGTACGACCGCTTGTACGGCCTCTAGTACGACCGCGGCAGGCCGAGGCTGTGCTGGGCGACGAAGTTGAGCACCATCTCCCGGCTGACCGGCGCGACCCGGCCGACCCGGGTGGCGGTCAGCAGCGCGGCCAGGCCGTACTCCTGGGTCAGCCCGTTGCCGCCGAGGGTCTGCACGGCCTTGTCCACCGTGCGGCAAGCCGCCTCGCCGGCCGCGTACTTGGCCATGTTGGCGGCCTCGCCCGCGCCCAGGTCGTCACCCGCGTCGTAGAGCTCGGCGGCCTTCTGGGTCATCAGCCGGGCCAGCTCCACGTCGATCGCGCACTGGGCCAACGGGTGGGCGATGCCCTGGTGGGCGCCGATCGGGGTGTCCCAGACGGTGCGGGTCTTGGCGTACTCGACGGCGGTGTCCAGGGCCTGGCGGGCCATCCCGAGCGAGAACGCGGCCGTCATGATCCGCTCCGGGTTGAGCCCGGCGAAGAGCTGCAGCAGCCCGGCGTTCTCGTCGCCCACCAGGGCGTCGGCGGGCAGCCGCACCTCGTCCAGGAAGACCTGGAACTGCCGCTCTGCGGTGAGCAGTTCCATCGGGATCGGCTTGTACTCGAAGCCGGGGGTGTCGCGCGGCACGATGAACAGCGCGGGCTTGAGCTTGCCGGTGGCGGTGTCCGTGGTGCGGCCGACGAACAGGGTGGCGTCGGCCCGGTCCACGCCCGAGATGAACACCTTGCGGCCGTTCAGCACCCACTCCTCGCCCTCGCGGCGCGCGGTGGTGGTGATCTTGTGCGAGTTGGAGCCGGCGTCCGGCTCGGTGATGCCGAAGGCCATCCGACGGCTCCCGTCGGCCAGGCCCGGCAGCCAGGCCCGCTTCTGCTCCTCGGTGCCGAACCGGGCGATCACGGTGCCGCAGATCGCGGGCGAGACGATCATCATCAGCAGCGGGCAGCCGGCCGCACCGAGTTCCTCCAGCACGATGGCGAGTTCGGCTATCCCCGCCCCGCCACCGCCGTACTCGGCGGGGATGTTGACCCCGAGGTATCCCAACTTTCCTGCCTCCGACCAGAGTTCGTCGGTGGCCTCGCCGGTGCGGGCCTTGGCCTGGAAGTAGGCGGGGCCGTACCGGCGGGCGAGGTCACCGACGGCGCGGCGCAGGGCTTGACGTTCCGGGCTCTCGATCAGGGCTGCGGACATGCGCGTGATCCTTTCCGGGCGAGGGGTGCGGAAATGGCGGACGTACGGGTACGGACGTGCAGGAACGAGTGGGCTCAGGCAGGCTGGACGACGGCCAACACCGCGCCGAGGTCGACCTGTTGGCCGGGCTTGACGTGCAGATCGGTGAGGATGCCGTCGGCGGGGGCACAGACCTTGTGCTCCATCTTCATCGCCTCCAGCCAGAGCAGCGGCTGGCCGGCGGAGACGGTGTCGCCGGGGGCGGCGGCCGTCCGCACCACGGTGCCGGGCATCGGGGCGAGCAGGGCGCCGGGCTCGGTCTGCGCCGAGCGGTCGGGGAAGCGGTCCAGCGCGGTCAGGGTGACCGCGCCGAGCGGCGAGTCCACCTCCACCAGGCTGCCGTAGCGGGCGACTCGGAAGCTCCTGGCCAGGCCGGCCTCCCGCAGGGTGACCCGCTCGGCCTCGGCCGCGACCAGCTCCGCCTCGGGGAAGCCTTCGGCCCGCAGGCCGTCCCGGGTGAGCCGGTAGCGCACCTCGTGCTCGGCGCCCTCCGGCGTCCGGTAGCGCTTGACCTGCGACTGCGAGGGCAAGTTGCGCCACCCGGAGGGCAGTTCGGTCCGACGGCTCGCCGCATCGGCCAACGCGGCAGCCAGAGCGGCGAGTTCGATGCCGACCGGCGGCTCCTCCCGGGTGATCTCGGGCAGCAGTGCGGTGTGCACCTCCCCCGCCAGGAAGGCGGGGTGCCGCAGCGCCGCGACGAGTTGCGGCCGGTTGGTGACCAGGCCGTGGATCCGGGCCCGGCTCAGCGCGTCGGCCAGCCGGCGGGCGGCCTCGGCCCGGGTGGGAGCCCAGCTGATCACCTTGGCCAGCATCGCGTCGTAGTGGATGCCGACCGTGCTGCCCGCCGCCACCCCGGAGTCCAGCCGCAGCGTGCGGCCCGGGCTGCTGGTGAACTCCTCCTGCACGCCGGGGATCTCCAGCAGGTGCAGGGTGCCGGTCTGCGGCTGCCCTTGCCGGTCCTCGGCGTACAGCCGGGCCTCGATCGCGTGCCCGGTCAGCGCCGGCTGCTCGGCGGGCAGCGCGGCGCCCTCGGCGATCCGCACCTGCCAGGCGACCAGGTCGAGACCGGTCACGGCCTCGGTGACCGGGTGCTCCACCTGCAGGCGGGTGTTCATCTCCAGGAAGTAGAACCGGCCGTCCGACGCCAGCAGGAACTCGGCCGTCCCGGCGCCCACATAGCCGATCGCCTTGGCGGCGGCCACGGCGGCGGCGTGCAGCTCGGCCCGCACCCGCCCGTCCAGCCCGGGCGCCGGAGCCTCCTCCACCACCTTCTGGTGCCGCCGTTGCAGCGAGCAGTCCCGCTCGCCGAGCGCCCAGACCGTGCCGTGCTCGTCGGCCAGCAGCTGCACCTCGACGTGCCGCCCGGTCTCCAGGTACGGCTCGCAGAAGACCTCGTCCGAGCCGAAGGCCTTCGCCGCCTCGGCCCGCGCCGCCACCAACGCCCCCGGCAGCTCGGCGAGTTCGCGCACCACCCGCATACCGCGGCCGCCACCGCCGGCCGCCGCCTTGACCAGCAGCGGCAGGTCGGCCTCGGTGGGCTCGGCGGGGGCGCTCAGCACCGGCACCCCCGCCGCCGCCATCAGCCGCTTGGCCTCGGTCTTGGAGCCCATCGCGGCGATCGCGGCCGGCGGCGGCCCGACCCAGCGGAGCCCGGCCGCCTGCACGGCAGCGGCGAACTCGGCGTTCTCGGACAGGAATCCGTACCCGGGGTGCACGGCGTCGGCACCGGCCGCGAGCGCGGCGGCCACCAGCGCCTCCACCCGCAGATAGGTCTCGCCGGGCGCCGCCCCGGGCAGCCGGACGGCCGCGTCGGCCTCCCGGACGTACGGTGCGCCCTCGTCCGGGTCGGAGTGCACCGCCACGGTGGCGATGCCGAGTTCGCGACAACTGCGGAACACCCGGCGGGCGATCTCGCCCCGGTTGGCGACGAGCAGTGAGCTGATCATTTCTGGGCCCTTCCGAAATTCGACACTGCCCTACCTCCGCCGGAACCACCTCCGCCGGAACCACCTCCGCCGGAACCACCTCCGCCGGGACTACCTCCGTCGGCGCTACATCCGTCGGTGCTACATCCGGAAGACGCCGTAGCCGCGTGCGCCTTCGACCGGGCCGCTGTGGATCGCGGACAGGCACAGGCCCAGCACGGTACGGGTGTCCCGCGGATCGATCACACCGTCGTCGTAGAGCCGCCCGGAGAGGAAGACCGGCAGCGACTCCGCCTCGATCTGCTGCTCCACCATGGCCCGGATCGCGGCGTCCGCGTCCTCGTCGTACGGCTGCCCCTTGGCCGCCGCCGACTGCCGCGCCACGATCGAGAGCACCCCGGCCAGCTGCTGCGGCCCCATCACCGCCGACTTGGCGCTAGGCCAGGCGAACAGGAACCGCGGGTCGTAGGCCCGCCCGCACATCCCGTAGTGCCCGGCCCCGTAGGAGGCGCCCATCAGCACCGAGAGGTGCGGCACGGTGGAGTTGGCCACCGCGTTGATCATCATCGCGCCGTGCTTGATGATGCCGCCCTGCTCGTACGCCTGCCCCACCATGTAGCCCGTGGTGTTGTGCAGGAAGACCAACGGGATGTCCCGCTGGTTCGCCAACTGGATGAACTGGGCTGCCTTCTGCGACTCGGCGCTGAACAGCACGCCCTGCGCGTTGGCGAGGATCCCCACCGGGTACCCGTGCAGCCGGGCCCAGCCGGTCACCAGGCTCGCGCCGTACCGGGGCTTGAACTCGTCGAAGTCCGAGCCGTCCACCAGTCGGGCGATCACCTCGCGCGGGTCGAACGGCACCTTGAGGTCGCCCGGCACGATGCCGAGCAGCTCCTCCTCCGCGTACTTCGGCGGCTCCGAACTCCACGGCTCCGGGCCGGACTTGTGCCAGTTCAGCCGGTGCACCACCCGGCGGGCGATCCGCAGCGCATCCGGCTCGTCCTCGGCGAAGTGGTCGGCCAGACCGGAGACCCGGGCGTGCATCTCGGCGCCACCCAGCGATTCGTCGTCGGCCTCCTCGCCGGTGGCCATCTTCACCAGCGGCGGGCCGCCGAGGAAGACCTTGGCCCGGTCCTTCACCAGCACGGTGTGGTCCGACATGCCCGGCACGTACGCGCCGCCGGCCGTCGAATTGCCGAACACCACGGCCACGGTGGGGATCCCGGCGGCGGAGAGCCTGGTCAGGTCGCGGAACAGCGCCCCGCCGGGGATGAAGATCTCCTTCTGGCTGGGCAGGTCGGCCCCGCCCGACTCCACCAGGTTGACCAGCGGCAGCCGGTTGCGCAGCGCGATCTCGTTGGCCCGCAGCGCCTTGCGCAGCGTCCACGGGTTGCTCGCCCCGCCGCGCACGGTCGGGTCGTTGGCGGTGATCACACACTCGGTGCCCTCGATCACCCCGATCCCGGTCACCAGCGCGGCGCCCACCGGGTACTCGCTGCCCCAGGCCGCCAGCGGCGACAGCTCCAGGAACGGCGAGTCCTCGTCGATCAGCAGCTCGATCCGCTCACGGGCCAGCAACTTGCCCCGCTTGCGGTGCCGTTCCACGTACTTGGGCCCGCCGCCGGCCAGCGCCTTGGCGTGCTCGGTCTCCAACCCGGCGAGCTTGTCGAGCATCGCGGCCCGGTGCTCCCCGTACTCGGCCCCGCTCGGGTCGAGTTGGCTGGTCAGCCTGGTCACCGCGCCTCCTCCGGTGCTTGCGCGACGGCCTGCTCGGCCGCCGCGAGTACGGTCTCGGGAATCTCCACCTGCCGGGCGCGCAGCCACTCCCCCAGCGCCTTGGCCTGCGGGTCGAACCGCTCCTGCGCGGCCACGCCCCACCCGAGCAGGCCGTGCACGGTGAAGTTCACCGCCCGCAGGTGCGGCAGCAGCTGTCGCTCCACCGCCAACTCCGCTGCCTCCGGCAGCAGTTCCTTCACTCGTTCGACGGTCAGCTCGTGCGCCAACCACCGCCACCCGGTCTCGTTCCGGGCCCAGACCCCGAGGTTCGCGTCCCCGCCCTTGTCCCCGCTGCGCGCCCCGGCCACCAACCCGAGCGGCGCCCGCCGCCTCGGCCCCTCGGCCAACGGCTCGGGCAGCTCCGGCTGTTCGGCCGCCACCAACTCGCGGGTCACCGAAGCCTCCTGGATCACCTTCCGCGTCCCGTCCGGCAGCACCGCCGTATGCTCCACCGCACCGGCCGGCACGTAGGCGGCCTCGAACACCCCGTACGGCGTGCCCGGCCCCGGCAGCCCGGTCAGGTGGAAACCCGGGTAGCTCGCCAGCCCCAGCTCCACGGCGGCCGCGCTCACCGCCTTGCCGACTACCCGCTGGTCCGCGTCCCGCACCGCCAGGTGCAGCAGCGCCGAGGCGGTCTCCTCGGTGGCCGCGTCCGGATGGTCGGTGCGGGCCAGCGTCCACCGCAGCTCCGCCGGAGCCGGGTCCAACGCCGCCGCCACCTGCGTCCGCACCAGTTCGGCCTTGGCCTCGATCTCCAACCCCGTCAGCACGAAGGTCACTTCGTTGCGCCAGCCACCCAGCCGGTTGAGCCCCACCTTGAGCGTGGGCGGCGGGGCCTCGCCCCGCACCCCCGAGATCCGCACCCGGTCGGGCCCTTCCTGACGCAGCCTCACACTGTCCAGCCGCGCCGTGACGTCCGGCCCCGCGTACCGCGCGGGCCCGGTCTCGTACAGGAGTTGGGCCGTCACCGTCTCCGTGGTCACCGCGCCGCCGGTGCCCGGGTGCTTGGTGATCACGCTGCTGCCGTCGGCCTCGATCTCGGCGATCGGGAAGCCGGGCCGCCGCAGGTCGTGCTCGGCGAAGAACGCGTAGTTCCCGCCGGTCGCCTGCGCCCCGCACTCCAGCACGTGCCCGGCCACCACGGCGCCGGCCAGCGCGTCCAAGTCCTTTTCTCCCCAACCGAAGTGCGCGATCGCCGGCCCGACCACCAGCGCGGCATCCGTCACCCGCCCGGTCACCACCACCTGCGCACCACCGCGCAGGCACTCCGCGATCCCGAACGCCCCCAGGTACGCATGAGCCGCCAACAACCCACCCGGCAGGCCCAACTCCTCGGCCCGCCCCAGCAGATCGTCCCCGGCCACGTACCCCACCGGCACCGCGACCCCGGCCTTCGCCGCCAACTCCCCCACGGCCTCGGCCAACCGCCCCGGATTCAACCCCCCGGCATTGACCACCACCCGCAGCCCCCGGTCCACGACCTCCCCCAGGCACTCCTCCAACTGCCCGAGGAACGTCCGCGCATACCCGAGCCCCGGATCCTTCACCCGGTCCCTGGCCAGGATCAACATCGTCAACTCGGCCAGGTAGTCCCCGGTCACCACATCCAGCGGCCCCCCGGTCACCATCTCCCGGAACGCGGCCCGCCGATCCCCGTAGAACCCCGAAGCATTCCCAACCCGCAGCACCCGCCGGCCTCCTGGCCCACCCGTCCGCCCGCTCCGATCCAGCAGCCTGGCAGCGCCCGCCGAAGAAAGCAAGCACGCATGCTTGTTTTCTCGCCGGATGCGACCAGTCCCCATTCGAGACGTACACCTGGTCGCCCCCCAGTCACCGACATCGGGCCGGTCCAGCGGGCATCGAGCCGCTCCGCACAGGGACCACGCCTGCCGCCAGGCGCCTCGCAACGGCACCGGTCAGAACTGCACCGAAGGCCATATGACGAGCCAAAACACAAGATCGACAGTCCCCTCGCGAGTGACTATCGTCACCTGACGTCCGGCGACGCACACCGTCGCACCCGCGCTCCACGAGGGAGAGACGCTTGCCCCACCTTGCCCTGTACACCTTCGGCACATTGAAGGCCCCGCTCTCCGATCCCGCCCCTCTCGTACGGGAGTTCATCGACGGCGCCGGGGGCGTCTACGACCAGATCAGCGGGCACCCGGGGTACCTCGGGCATGCCGAGGCCGTCGACCCCGCTCCCGGTGGGCACTTCGACCTGGACTGGGGTGCCTGGGGCGAGTTCGCCGTCCCGACCTGGTACGAAGGCGGCCGTACGGCGCAGACCATCGCCCTGGCCACCACGCTCTCGCTCTGGACCGCCGCGCAACCCGCCTTCGAGGCCATCTACACCGGCCTGCACCGCACCGCCCTCAACCGCCGCCACGACTGGTTCGCCCGCACCGGCCACCCGAGCCACGTCTGCTGGTGGGTCGCCGAAGGCGCGGTGCCCACCTGGCAGGAGGGCACCGCCAAGCTGGAGCACCTCCACGCCCACGGCCCCACCCCGGCGGCCTTCACCTTCCACCGCTCCTTCGACCGAGCCGACCTCACCTGACGCCGCGCGGCGCATCAGGAGTAATTGTCAGCATCTGTGGACGGAGCCGACCCGGGTGAGGCCTGCCCCGTCAGTCGGCCGTGAGGGTGCTCGGCTTCTCCCCGCGATACGGTATCCATCGGTATCCGGGCTGGAACACGTCATAGTCGGCCTTCGGGTCAAGTTCTGCGTGCAGCTCATCACAGAGCACGAGCCCGTGGAGACGGCCGTCGTTCAGTTCGCCTGACCACTCGTTCCTGAGCTCAGCAGGGTCGAGAAGGCACTCCGGATCCCAGCCGACCCTGGCGGAGACGTATCCGCGAAACTGGGCGAGCAGTTCGTAGAGCTGGTGCCCCAGTTCGGTCAGCTCCGCTGCGGTGAGCTGAAATCTGGGGAGACTGCCGTCCAGGCCGCAACTCCAACTGACGGCCACGGACAGGATCGACAACTCAATGTACGAGCCCACCTTCGCCAGCATCGGCCGATGGAGAGGGATGCGGTGGGCGCCCGCGCGAAGTGCCCATGGCTTTGGGTCAACGAGTGCGGCAGCCTGCGCCGCCTCGGCGTCATCGCCGAAGTTCACCACGAGCTCGAAACAGATCGCCTCGGCCGGCTTCCTCCCTAACCGCACAGCCTCACGCGGCCCGTGCTCCATTACGTTCGCTGAGGGCGCCATTCTCGAACCTCGCGTCCGCGCGCACCAAGGGCACCAGGTGGGACTCCGTGCCCTTCGCCACCGCCTTGGGTCACTTCGTCCCGTAACTGATCGTTTCAGAATGTTGGTGGTGCTCGTGGGGGCCGAGCAGGTGAATCTTGCTGCTCAAGCGGGTGATGGCCGTGCTCACGCATGCATCCAATCCGCGCTGTTCGTGGACGACATGAGCCCTTGGGGCGCACGGCCGACAGGGCCCTCCTGGCATCAGGTCCAGGGGCCTGCAGCCGTCCCGGCACTTTCGCCCGGTGTGATCAGCTTTCACCGGATTCGGGCAACAAGCCCGAAGCACCGAAGGAGAACCGATGCGCCCCGCCCTCCCGACCAAGCGCACCCTCGCCCTCGTCCTGGCCGCCACGGCCGTCGGCACGGCCGTCGTGATCAGCGCGCCGGCCATGGCGACCGACACCCCGCAGAAGAGCAAGAACCGCTCCACCCGGGCTGCCCAGGTGCCGGACTTCACGGCCGACTACACCGGCTCCGAAGCCCTGTCCGGGCTTCCGGTACTCGGCGTCCCCTACGGCAGCCGCGCCAAGCTCAACGACCTCGGCGGCAACCAGTTCGGCACCGCCTACGGCAACTGCGTCAAGGACGAGATCGGCTCGACCCAGGACCAGGTGCTCTGCAGCACTGTGCTCAAGTTCAACGACGGCGCACAGATCGCCCTCACCAGCGTGCGGCCCATCGCCCACCCGGGCGCGGAGGCCCAGCCCTTCGACGCGATCGTCACCGGTGGCACCCTCAAGTACGAGGGCATCACCGGCAGTGCCCGCTTCACCCCCCAAGGCGCCAGCGTCTACGACGTCAGCTTCAGCTGACCCGCCCAGCGGCTGCGGTGGCCCCGACCCCTGGGATGTCCGGGCCACCGCTCGCCGGAGCCCTGCGAAGCCGTCGCAGGCAGATGATGACGCAGGCGAGTTCAAGCAAGCCCTGATGGAGATCAGCTCGACGTTCGTATCGGATGCGCAGGCGCTTGAACTGGTGGAGCCAGGCGAAAGTCCGCTCTACCACCCAGCGGGTTCGCCCCAAGCCAGAGCCGTGGGCGACGCCACGGCGGGCGATGAGCGGCTTGATGCCGCGCTTCCACAGCCGGCGGCGGTACTTGTCGTAGTCGTAGCCACGGTCGGCGAACAGGCGTCTGGGGCGGCTGCGCGGGCGCCCGCGCAGCCCCCGGATTGCTGGGATTGCATCCAGGAGGGGGAACAACTGCGTGACGTCGTGCCGGTTTCCACCGGTCAGCGAGACGGCCAGGGGTGTGCCGTGGCGGTCGACGATCACATGGTGCTTGGACCCGGGACGGCCACGGTCGACGGGTGAGGGTCCGACGTGAGCCCCTCCCCGGAGGGCCCTGATATGAGAACCGTCGATCGCCGCATCGTCCATGTCCAGACGGTCGGTCGCCCGCAACTCCGCGAGTAGCGCCTCGTGAAGGCGGGGCCAGACGCCGGCCTCGGTCCAGTCCCGCAGCCGGCGCCAGCTGGTCACTCCGGAGCAACCCACGACCTGTGCCGGGACATCGCGCCAAGCCACTCCTTTGCGTAGCACGTAGACGATTCCCGCTAGCGCAACCCGATCCGGGACCGGCAGCCGCCCGGCATGACGGCGGCGCCGGACAGGTCGAGGCGGGAGCAGCGGCGTGACGCGCTCCCAAAGGTCGTCAGGAACAAGGTCAGTGGGCATCCACAGACATTGCCAGGCGCGAGCCGAGGCGCAGGCGGATTCTGAAACGATCAGTAACTGGGCGTTTCGCCCGTAAACAGGCTGGTTGATACCAGTTCGGGGGCCGCCTGCTCTGCGGACGTTCCGTGACGGTTGGGGTTCTGGTAACAGGAGTGCCGCTGTTGCGCGAATGTCCGCCGGAATTGCGCAGTTCCTCCCGTCTCATCCCTGGAAGCCAGGACTGAGCGCTTTTGTCCCTCCGGAACCGCGCACCCTGGGCAGAGCGACGATCTCGCAGTATGCCGTCATCATGACGGATCGTCGACCGTATCCGAGCGACCTGTCCGACGCCCGCTGGGCCCTAGGGCACGTATCGGGTTGTGATCACTTTGTGGGTTTCGCCCTCGCGCTCGTGCCTGATCCGGTAGATCGTGTTGTGTGACGCGTGTGCAACTGACCGATGCCGAGTGGGAGTTCATCGAGCCGTACCTGCCGATCGGCGAGTACGGCCCGTACCCCGAGCGGCTGCGCCGCCAGTTCGAGGGCGTGATCTGGCGGTTTCGGACGGGCGGCCAGTGGCGGGAGATGCCGAGCGAGTTCGGCGCCTGGTCGACCGTCCACAACCGCTTCCGGCAGTGGAGGGACGCCAGGGTGTTCGAGGCCCTGCTGGAGGGCGCGATCACGGAAGCCGCCAGACGGGGCGAGGTGGACCTCTCGCTGGTCAGCGTGGATTCCACCACCATCCGGGCCCACCACGACGCCGCCGGGATGCACCTTGACCCCGACACGCTCGCCGACCTGGAGAAGGCCGCCGAGGAGGCGGAGAAGGCCCGGCAAAAAGGGGCGGCCCGCAGGGACAAGACGGACAGGACACCGCACACGACCCGGAACGGGACGAGCTCCGACGCGTCCGACGCAGGCGAAGGCTCCGCCTGAAGGCCGCCCTGCTCGGACGCTCCAGAGGCGGACAGACCAGCAAGGTCCACGTCGCCGGCGAGCGCAGGTGCCGCCCGCTGGCGTTCATTCTGACCGAGGGGCAGGCCGCCGACAGCCCGCAGTTCATCCCCGCCCTGGAGAAGGTGCGGGTCCGCGGGCCCGTCGGCCGCCCCCGCACCCGGCCCGACGCGGTCGCCGGGGACAAGGCCTACTCCTCCCGCGCCAACCGCGCCCACCTGCGCGGTCGCCGTATCAAGGCGGTCATCCCCGAGAAGAAGGACCAGGCCGCCAACCGGAAGAAGAAAGGCAGCAAGGGCGGCCGGCCCGTCAGCCACGACACCGACCTCTACAGGGAGCGGAACACCGTCGAGCGCCTGATCAACAAGCTGAAGGCCTGGCGAGGCATCGCCACGCGATACGACAAGACCCCCGGCAGCTACCTCGCCGGCCTCCACCTCCGCGGCGCGATGATCTGGATCAAAGACCTCACCAAAACCGCCCCGTGATCACAACCGAATACGTGCCCTAGTCGAGCCCACCCTCACCGCCTGGCGCCGGGCCCGGACCGAGCGGGCGCTCGCCTTCGGCCGGCCTCCCGAGCACGACCTTCGAGATCTGCTGGACGCGATCCTCTACGTCGACCGCACCGGCATCCCCTGGCGCTACCTCCCACACGACTACCCACCCTGGGAAACCGTCTATGCCTACTTCGCCCGCTGGCAGAAGGAGAGAGTGTTCGAGCAGCTCAACGGCCTTCTCCGACGCCTGGTCCGCGCCGCCGAAGGCCGCGATCCGGAGCCGACGGCGTGCATCATCGACTCCCAGAGCGTGAAAACCTCCACGAACGTTCCCGCCGCCACGCAGGGCGTCGACGTCGGGAAGAAGATCGTCGGCAGGAAACGCAACATCGTCACCGACACCATCGGCTTGCTGCTAGCGGTCCTGGTCACCGCCGCGAGCGTGCAGGACGGCACCGCCGGCCGACAGTTGCTGACCGCGGTCGCGGCCAAACACCCCGCGATCAGCAAGGCCTGGGCCGACATGGCTACAAGAACGCCGTGGTCGAACACGGAGCCGCAGTGGGCATCGACGTCGAAATTGTCCGCCGCGATCCCACCACCAGAGGCTTCGTCGTCCAGCCACGGCGCTGGGTTGTCGAGCGGACCTTCGGCTGGCTCATGCACCACAGGCGCCTCGCCCGCGACTACGAGGCCCTGCCAGCCCGCTCCGAAGCCATGATCCACGTCGCGATGATCGGCCTCATGACCCGTCGGCTCACCCGCGAGAGCACCCCGACCTGGCGCGGAACATAAACCTCCGAGTCAGGGATGAAACGCCCAGTAAGTCTTCGCGAACGCCTCGATCGCCTCGCGGCGTAGGCGCGATCCTCGGCGTTGTAGATCTCCCGCAGCGCCTTCGTCGCACCCGGCTACGCTGAATTCGGCAGGGCGTTCTAGACATTCCGGGCCTAGCGGCCCCGGCACGTTCGATGCCGGGCGACGGGGAGCACCTCCCGCAGGGCCTTCCACAGCCCGGGCTACGGCACCCCGGCGGTGATCGCCGTGCTCGCCTACCTCTGGCTGCCGTACATGATCCTGCCGATCCACGCCGGCCTGGAACAGCTGCCCGCCAACCTGCTCGACGCCTCGGCCGACCTCGGCGCCCGCTCGCTGCGGACCTTCCGCTCGGTGATCCTGCCGCTGGCGCTGCCCTCGGTCTTCGCCGGGTCGGTCTTCACCTTCTCGCTGAGCCTGGGCGACTACATCGCGGTGCGGATCGTCGGCGGCAAGACCCAGGTGCTCGGCACCGCGATCGCCGACAACGTGACCCTCGACCTGCCGCTGGCCGCCGCGCTCTCCTGCATCCCGGTGCTGCTGATCGTCGGCTACCTGCTCGCCGTCCGCCGCACCGGCGCCCTCGACTCGCTGTGACCCCCCTCTGCCCCCGGACACTGCCCGACACCCCAGCGCCCCAGCGCGCCCGACTCGCTGTGAGGCCCTCATGATCTTCTCCCGCCGCACCCGGATCGCCCTGCGGGTGGCCATGGCCGCCGGCCTGGCCGTCATCTACGTGCCGCTGCTGCTCGTGCTGCTCAACTCCTTCAACCGCGACCGCTCCTTCACCTGGCCGCCGACCGGGCTGACCACCGAGTGGTGGGCCCGGGCCTGGGAGTCCGAGGGCGCCCGCAGCGCGCTGCTCACCTCGCTCCAGGCGGGCGCGGGCGCCACCGCGGTCGCCCTGGTGCTCGGCACCATGGCGGCCTTCGCCGTCCAGCGCCACCGGTTCTTCGGGCGGCAGGCGGTCTCCTTCCTGGTCGTCCTGCCGCTCGCGCTGCCCGGCATCGTCACCGGCATCGCGCTCAACGCGGCCTTCCGCACCGTGCTCGGGCCGGCCGGCATCGGCTTCGGGCTGCTCACCGTGGTCATCGGCCACGCCACCTTCTGCATCGTGGTGGTCTTCAACAACGTGCTGGCCCGCCTGCGCCGCCTGGCCCCCTCCGCGGAGGAGGCCTCGGCGGACCTGGGTGCGCACAGCTTCCAGACCTTCCGGTACGTCACCTTCCCGGCCGTCCGCTCGGCGCTGCTGGCCGGCGCCCTGCTGGCCTTCGCGCTCTCCTTCGACGAGATCGTGGTGACCACGTTCACGGCCGGCCCGGGCGTGCAGACCCTCCCGCTCTGGATCTACACCAACCTCGCCCGTCCCAACCAGGCCCCGGTGGTCAACGTGGTCGCCGCGGTCCTCGTCCTGCTCTCCGTCATCCCGGTCTACCTGGCCCAGCGCCTCTCCGCCGACACCGCGACCAGCCGCCTCTAGAAGATCCACTCCGTGATAGGACTGAGACGTCGACGAGGCCGCCGAGCAGCGGGTGCTCGCCCGCCGGACCCGCCTGATCGGCGCCGACGACTGGCCCGAGGGGCGGCGCCTGCTGATCCCGGCGGTGGACGCGAGCACCGGCGAGCCGGTGGTCTGGGACGCCCGCAGCGGTGTGCCGTTCGTCCACGCGGTGGCGGCGAGCAGCGCCTTCCCCGGCGTCGAGCCCCCGGTCACCGTGCAGGGCCGCCCGCACTTCGACGGCGCGCTGCGGGCCGGTGTCAACGCCGACCTCGCCGCAGGTGCCCGCACCCTGGTGGTGGTCGCACCCCTGGCGCACCGTCACCAGCTCGACACCGGTCAACTCGCCGCGACCGGCGCCGAGTCCGTCATCACGATCACCCCGGACGAGGCCTCGGCCCGCGCCCTCGCCGAGGACCGGCCGACCCCGGCGGCCTGGGCCCTGGCCTACCGCGAGGGCCACCGCCAGGCCACCGAGGCCACCGCCGCCGAGCTCCGCCCCCACTGGCCGTCCACCTGACGGAGCCTCAGGCACGCCGGGAGCGCTACGGCGCGTCAGCCGGGTGCGCGGCGGCCACCGGCACGTCCGGATGCCTGAACCACGAGCCCTGGACGGCCTGTTGGACCAGCATCAGCACCAGGCCCAGCACCAGCGAGCCGATCCCGATCACGGTCACCCCGCCGGTCTCGCCGAAGACCGGCAGGTCGATCGAGGTCGCGCCGTAGTCGGGCTTGGCGTAGACGTCGAAGGCGGCGTAGCAGAAGAAGTAGAGCAGGCTGAGGCCGCCGAGCAGCGGCAGCACGCCCTTGGTGAGGAAGTCGCGCGGGCTGCGGGTGAGCACCTTGCGGTAGTACCAGACGCAGGCGAAGCCGGTCAGGCCGTAGTAGAAGGCGATGCCGAGGCCGACGGAGGCGATCGAGTCGGTGAGCACGTTGCCGCTGATCGCGGTGAGCAGCACGTAGAAGGCGATCGAGGCGATGCCCATCACCACGGTGGACCAGGTGGGGGTGAGGAAGCGGGGGTGGACCCGGCCGAACTGCTCGGGCAGCGCGCGGTGGGTGGCCATCGAGAAGGAGGTGCGGGCGGTCGGCAGGATGGTGGTCTGGGTGGAGGCGGCGGCCGAGGTGAGCACCATGAAGATCAGCAGCTTGGTGAGGAACCAGCCGAACCCGGCCGTGCCGAACACCGCGCCGCCGAGCCCGGAGAGCACGTCCCCGGAGTTGTCCGGGTTGGCCAGACCGATGCCCTCGGTGCCGACGCCGGCGAAGGCCTGGGCGGAGGTGGAGACCAGGGCGTAGATGACCAGGAGCAGCAGGGTGGAGATGACGGCGGCCCGGCCGGGGGTGCGGGCGCTGTCGGCCGTCTCCTCGTTGACCGAGACGGCGGTGTCCCAGCCCCAGTAGATGAAGACGGCGGCCAGGATGCCGGCCGTGAAGGCGCCGCTGGAGGAGACCGCGAAGGGGTTGTACCAGGAGGCGGCGAGGTGGATCGAGCCGGCCGGCGGATGGCTGCCGTAGGTCTTGACCAGGGCCGTCACAGAGAAGACCAGCAGCATGGCGACTTCCAGGCAGAGCAGCCAGCGCTGGAGCGCGGCGGAGATCTCGATGCCGATGTAGCAGATCACCGTCATCACGATGATCCAGACCACCCCGGCCAGCGTGGTCCAGGTCTTGTTGCCGGCCAGCGACTCCAGCCCGACCAGCCGGAAGCCGTAGACGCCGGCGATCTGGGCCAGGTTGGCCATCACGATGATGTCGGCGACGATGATGCCCCAGCCACCCATCCACCCGGTCCGCGGCCCGAAGGCCCGGGCGGCCCAGACGAAGGTGGTGCCGCAGTCCGGATCGGAGGCGTTGAGTTCCTTGTACGCGTAGGCGATCAGCAGCATCGGGATGAACGCCAGGATGGTGACGATCGGCGCCTGCAGCCCGACCCCGGCCACGATCAGGCCGAGGGTGGCGGCCAGGCTGTACGCGGGGGCGGTGGAGGCCAGCCCGATCGAGACCGAGGAGAACAGCCCGAGCGCGCCGGTCTTGAGGCCCTTCTCCCCCGCACCGGAGCTGATCACCGCCGGAGCGGCCGGGACTGACTTGCCGACAGGGGACACGAGACCCACCTCCCAGAGCACACGGGTACGCCCGGGGGCCCGGAGCACTCTCAGCCTACGACTCCCGGCCGCACCCGTCGCCGGTGACGACACCGGCCGCTCGGGTGACGCCGGGGGCGGGCCAGGGGGCCGGGCGGGTGAACCCGCGACATGCTCGGTGCGCCGCGGCGCGCCGAGGCGGTCGGCGTGCCGAGACTGGCGTCCGTGGTCACCTCGCCCTCGGGCGCCGGGTGACCGCCGTGTGATCAGGCACCATCCCCTCAGGAATGGAGAAGACCATGAAGGACATCCGCAAGGCCATTGCTCTCGCGGTGGCCGCCGGAGCCCTCGTCCTCGGCTCGGCCGGCGCCGCGAGCGCCGACTCGACCGCGGAGGCCGTCGTCGCCGGTTCGCCGGGAGTCCTCTCGGGCAACAACATCCAGATCCCGATCCACATCCCGATCAACGTGTGTGGCAACAGCATCGGCGTCATCAGCATCCTGAACCCGGCGTTCGGGAACACCTGCGTCAACGCGTGACGCAGAGGTGATCGGGAGGGGTCGGCGCGGCTGCGCCGGCCCCTCCTGCGTCGGCCGGTTCCCTTAGTTTTTCCTTGAACCCCTGTGCGGCTCGTGTGAAGAGCCGCTGGTCACAGGGGTTTTCGCCCGTTCCGGGCCGATTTCGGGCCGCACATTGCCAGGCATACAAGCAGCTTTTTCTTCGGCGACGTTGCTATCTTGACCCGCACCCCGAGCGTCGTTGCCCCACGAAGGAATCGCCAGCGTGAGCCGTCTGTTCCCCTCGGCCGAGGTCCGCCCCGTCGCGAGCCCTCCGGTGAACCCCGCCACCCGCCTTTCGCCCAGGCCGCCCCACCCGCTGAACCGGCTGCGGCTGCTGGCCTGGCCCGCGTACGCCGCCGCGCTCGTCTGGTACGTCCAGGAGAACGGGCTGCCGTACGCCAACGACGTGGTCTTCTGCTTCCTGATCGGCGCCCTGATCGCCATGGCCGTGCACAGCGGCCAGCGCGGCGGTGCCCTGCGGGTGCTCCGCGACTGGGTGCCGGTGATGGCCGCCGTCTGGACCTACTCGCTGCTGCGCGGCTACGGCGCGCACACCCCCTGGCCGGTCCGCTACCGCCCGCAGATCGCCTTCGACACCTGGCTCGGCGCCGGCCAGGTCTGGACCGTCCGGCTGCAGCACTGGCTCTGGCACCCCGGCTCGCCGCACTGGTACGACTACGCGGCCACCACCGTCTACATGTCGCACTTCTTCGTGGTCTTCGTGCTGCTGGCCGTCTACTGGAAGCGCCGGGACCGCCGCTTCCACCGCCTGCTCGCGCTCTACCTGGCCGTCACCTACCTCGGCTTCGCCACCTACGTGCTCTACCCGGCCGACCCGCCGTGGCTGGCCGCCCTCGACGGCCACCTGTCGCCGGTGGACCGGATCGTCCAGTCGGTCTTCGAGGCCGGCGGGGTGCCCCGGGCCGGCTCGGTCTTCGAGAACGGCAGCCGCTTCGACAACGACGTGGCCGCGATGCCCTCGCTGCACGCGGCCTACCCGATGCTGCTCTGCCGCTTCCTCTGGGCCGGGGCCGGCCCGCGCCTGCGGGTGCTGCTGGCGGCGTACCCGCTCGCGATGGCCTTCACCCTGGTCTACGGCGGCGAGCACTTCGTGATCGACATCCTGGTCGGCTGGCTCTACGCGATCGTGGTGCACCGGCTGCTGACCCGCTACCTGGACCGCCGGGCGGCCGGGCGCGGGCCGCGGCTGCTCGGAGCGGCCGAGCGCTGGCCCAGCAGGAAGTCGTAGACCGCCTGCCGCCCGTCCGCCGAGCGGGTCTGCACCGAGTGCGCGGCGCCGGGGATGACCAGGCCTTGCCCAGCGGGGCCAGCGCGGCCTCCCGGTGCAGGCACTCCAGCGGGGTGGAGAGGTCGCGGTCGCCGCCCAGCAGCAGCACCGGCACCCGGGGCAGCTCCCGGTCGGCGGGCGGCGCCGGCGGCACCGGCTCGCGCGGCCAGGAGAGGCAGCTCAGCAGGGTGCCGAGGCCGGTGGCCGTGGCGGCGTCGTAGGGCCAGGTCTGCTCCGGGGTCAGCCCGGCCTCGGTCCGGGCCACGCCGGACCGCTGCCTGCGGCCACTCCGGCCACCAGCACCGCCGCACCGAGCACCGCCGCGACGCGGCCACGCTTGCTCGCCATCCTGTACTCCTGATTCCCCGTGGGTCGTACGCAGCACGGACGTGGCGCGGCAGCACCCCCGTGCCCGCCGCACCACCGTGGGATCCCCCGCCACCTGCGGCGGCGGGCTCCGGCGAACAGTCTGCTCGGGGCGCTGGCGCGGCGCGAGGTTTCACGGCAGGATTCGAACACCTTCGAAGCCTCGGCCCCGCGCCCCGGCTCCGGGGCGCAGCGCACTGGCCGAGCTGACGAGGGGAACAGCCGCCGTGATCCGACTCCTGGTCGACTCCACCGGGCTCGCCCGCACCCGTTTCGTGGTCTCGCCGCTGCACGAGGCGATCGGCACCCTGATGCCCTCGGGGTTGCGGCCGCGCAGCGGGCCGGACGCCTGGATGGGCCGGGCCCGCCGGGTGCTGCGCCGGGAGGGCCTGGAGCTGCTGGCGGCCTTCGCCCTGGACCAGGCGGGCAGCTACCTGCCGGATTTCCTCACCCCACACCCGAGCGGCCCGGCCCCGGGCATCGCCGAGCAGGTGGAGGCCGTCCGCACCACCCCGCCCGAGCGGGTGCTGGCCGAGCTGGACGCCGTCCGCCACGGCCGCCCGGCGGCCAACCTGGCGGGGCGCGAGCTGCCCGAGGTGGTCGAGCGCACCCTGGCGCAGGGCCCGGCCGAGCTGGCCCGGCGGGCGGCCGAGGAGTTGGAGCGGTACTGGGAGCTGGCGATGGCGCCCTACTGGCCCGAGGCCCGTTCGGTGCTGGACGCCGAGGTGGACCGGCGCGGCCGGGTGCTGGCCCGGCACGGTGCCGCGGCGATGCTCAACTCGCTGACCCCGCAGCTGCGGTGGGCGGACGGACGGATCGAGCTGGAGAGCCGGTACGAGGTCTGCGTGCCCGCCCCCGAGGTGCTGCTGCTGCCCTCGCTGGTCAACCAGGAGACGCTGATCATCCTGGACCCGGTGCCCGGCCTCCAGCGCACCCCGGCCCTGCACTACCCGATCGAACGGCCCTCCGCCGTCTCGGAGTTGCCCGACCCCTCGGTGGCCCAGCTGCTCGGCCCGACCCGGGCCGCGCTGCTCGCCTCGCTCGGCCGGCCCGCCACCACCAGCGCGCTGGCGGCCCGGCACTTCCTCAGCGAGAGCACCGCCTCCTACCACCTGGGCGTGCTGCACCGCTCCGGTCTGGTCAGCCGCAACCGGAGCGGCCGGGAGGTGCTCTACCAGCGCACCGAACGCGCCGAGCACCTCACCCGACAGAGCTGACGAACGGCCGCCTCCGACTGACGGAGCGTCACTTCGCCTGCTGCTCCAGGCACTCGACCACGTACTCGCACAGCTCGTGGGTGCGCAGCGCGTCCCGGGCCGGGAGCACCCGGCCCGCCCGCACCGCGTCCAGGAAGTGCAGCACCACCTGCTCGATGCCGCGCTGGCGGGCCACCGAGACCCAGTCGCCGCGCCGCCGCACGGTGGGCTGGCCACGGTGGTCGATCACCTCGGACAGGTTGACCACCACCCGCTTGGAGTCGCCGCCGGAGACCTCCAGCACCTCCTCGGTCGACCCGCTCATCCGGTTCATCACCCCGATCGCGGTGAAGCCCTCCCCGGCCAGGGTCAGCACCACGTGCTCGACCAGGCCGTCCCGGCTCCGGGAGCGCACGTCGGTGTCGGTCACCTCTCCCGGCACCAGGTGCAGCAGGCTGTCGATCACGTGGATGAAGTCGTCGTAGACCAGGGTGCGGGCCGCCTCCGGCAGGCCCTCACGGTGCTTCTGCATCAGGATCAGGTCGCGCGGGCGCTCCTTGGCCAGCACGTACCCGGGCGCGTAACGGCGGTTGAAGCCGACCAGCAGGCTGCGCTGCGCCCGCTCGGCCAGCTCCACCAGCCGCCGGGAGCCGTCCAGCGTGTAGTCCAGCGGCTTGTCCACGTACACGTCCACCCCGGCGGCCAGCAGCCGCTCGACGATCGGCACGTGCTGGTCGGTCGAGGCGTGCACGAAGGCCGCCTTGATCCCGCTGTCGATCAGCTCGCCCAGATCGGTGTACCGCTCCGTCACCCGGTAGGCGTCGCCGATCCGGTCCAGCTTGGCCCGGTCCCGGGTCATCAGCCGCAGCTCCACCCTCGGCAGCGCGCCCAGCACCGGCAGGTACGCCTTCTGCGCGATGTCCCCGAGCCCGATCACCCCGACCGGCAGCAGGGCGTCGGAGGTGGTGGTCGAAGTCATCGCGGCACTCCAGGGCTCGGGGGTACGTGGCTCTCACCCTATCCGGAAGGAAACCTGCTAGATCTTCTCCGGCGTCTCGATCCCGAGCAGCGAGAGCCCGAGGGTGAGCACCCGCGAGGCGAGCGCCGCGAGCAGCAGCCGCGATGCGCGCAGCTCCGGGGCGCCGGCCGCCAGGATCGGGCAGGCGGCGTAGAAGGCGGAGAAGCTGCGGGCCGTCGCGTAGAGGTGGGTGCAGAGCTTGTGCGGGGCGTGGCCGCGGGTCGCGGCGGAGACGGCGGCGGGGAACTCCAGGACGCGCAGCAACAGGGCCCGCTCGCGCGGGTCGGTGAGCAGCACCGGGGTGCCGGCGGCCGGGGCGGCGCCAGCCGCGCGCAGCACGGAGCGGGCCCGGCAGTTGGCGTACTGGAGGTAGACGGCGGTGTTGCCGTCCATCGCGAGCATCCGGTCCCAGTCGAAGAGGTAGTCGCGGCGGCGGTCGTGGGCCAGGTCGGCATACTTGACCGCGCCGATGCCCACCGCCCGGGCCACCGCCGCCTGCTGCCCCGGCGGGAGCGCGCGGGGCTCGGCGATCTCGGCGGCCCGGTCCACCGCCTCCACCAGGAGGTCGACCAGCTTGACCGAGCCGCCCGCCCGGGTGCGCACGGCCCGGCCGTCGCTGCCCAGGACGGAGCCGAAGCCGATGTGCTCGGCGTGGTGCTCCGCCATCAGCCAGCCGGCCTCGCGCAGCACGGCGAAGACCAGCGCGAAGTGCTGGGCCTGAGGGCTGCCGACCACGTAGAGGAGGTCGGTGGCGCCGCGCTCCTCCAGCCAGTAGCGGGCGGCGGCCAGGTCGGTGGCGGCGTAGCCGTAGCCGCCGCCGCGCTTGCGGACGATCACCGCGAGCGGGTCGCCGTCGCGGTTGGTGAAGCCCTCGGGGAAGGTGCAGACGGCGCCGCCGCTGACCCGGGTGAGCCGCCGGGCGCCGAGCTCCTTGACCAGGTCGGCGAGGAAGGGGTTGTAGAAGCTCTCCCCATACACGTCGGCCGGGGTGAGCTCGATGCCGAGCAGCCGGTAGACCTGCTCGAAGTGGCCGGCCGACTCCTCGACCAGCCGGCGCCACCAGGTGAGGGTCTGGTCGTGGCCGCCCTGCAGCAGCACCACCCGGCGCCGGGCCCGGCTGGCGAACTCCGGCTCGGCGTCGAACTTCTTCCGGGCCTCCTGGTAGAAGCCGTTGAGGTCGCCGATCGAGCCGGCCCCGGCTGCCTCGGTCAGGCCCTCGTCCACCAGGTGCTCGATCAGCATGCCGAACGGCGTGCCCCAGTCGCCGATGTGGTTGTGCGGGATGACCTGGTGACCGGCGAACCGCAGCAGCCGCCCGATCGCGTCGCCCAGCACGGTGGAGCGCAGGTGGCCGACGTGCATCTCCTTGGCCACGTTGGGGCTGGAGTAGTCGAGCGCGATCCGGCGCGGGGCCTCGGTGAGCGGCACGCCGAGCCGCTCCTCGCCCGGCAGGGCGCTCGCCCGGGCGGCCAGCCAGTCGGCCCGGAGCACCAGGTTGAGGAAGCCCTTCCCGCTGACCTCCGGCGGCTCGACCAGGTCGGCCGCGTCCAGCGCGGCCGCGATCTCCTCGGCCACCTCCCGGGCCGCCCGGCCGAGCCGGGCGGCCAGCGCCATCGCCACCCCGGTCTGGTAGTCCACCCCCGCGCGCCGGGAGGGCCGGATCACCGCCTGCTCCGGGTCGAGCTCCAGGCCCAGGGCCTCCCCCACCGCCCGGGCCACCCGTCGGCCCAACTCCACGCTCACGTCCGTGTGCACCACGCCTCAGCCCTCCCGCTCCGCCGGCCCGGCCGTCCGGACCACCAGCGTCGACCACTCCGTCAGCACCTGCTCACCGTCGGCCCCGCAGACCTCGGTGCGCAGGGTGAGTGCGAGGTTGCCCGCCAGGCTCTTGGCCTCCTCGATCACCACCACGCAGCTCAGCCGGTCGCCGGCCCGGATCGGCCGCTGGTAGACGAAGCGCTGCGCGCCGTGCACCAGGTGGTCGAAGTCGATGCCCAACTCGGGGTCGCCGGTGACCTGTTCGGCGGCCTCCTGGGTGAAGACCACGGGGTAGGTGGGCGGGGCCAGCACGTCCGGGTGGCCCATCGCCCGGGCGGTGGCCACGTCCCGGTAGATCAGCGAGTCGTCGCCGATCGCCCGGGCGAAGCTGCGGATGTGCTCCCGCCCGACCTCGTACGGCGGGGTCGGCGGGTAGCTGCGGCCCACCGCCTTCAGGATGGCCGGCTCGCTCAACGCTCCGTCACCGCCCGGGGCGCGATGTGCACCGGGCACTTCCAGCCCTCCTCGGGGAGCCGGCCGGAGTACATCACCGTCTCGGGGTGGTCGCCGTCGAACAGCGCCAGCGCCGGGTTCTCGCTGCCCTGGAGCCTGCGGTCGCGGGCCCGGATGGTGGTGGTCATCCGGGTGATCGCGCCGGTCTCGCGCAGGATGTCGAACTGCTCGTGCGCGTTGAACACCAGGGTCGGGCGCTCCGGCCGCCGGGCCAGCCGGGAGGAGCCGGGGTGCATGCCGACGATGAAGAACGGCCGCCCGGCGAAGCTGAAGGAGAAGCCCTTGGTGTTGGGGTCGGTGCCCACCAGCGGGCTCCAGTCGTGGTGTTCGCGGTCCAGGTCGTGGAGCGACTGGAGCTGCTGCCACATCAGGTGCTCGAACTCCGCCTCGCTCAGCCCGGCCGGCCCGGCGAAGCTGGCCACGAAGGAGGCGAAGGCCTCCGCCCGGATCGGGTAGTCCTGGATGTACTGCCACAGCTCGGCGGCCAGCGCCCGCGCGCTCTCCGGCGAGCCCAACTCGCCGTAGCTGCGGAACCGGTAGTCGCCCCGGCGCAGCAGGCCCTTGCCCACCAGACAGGGGTACGGCTCGCTCATCACCATCGCCCGGAACGACTGGTGGGCCTCCTCCCCCGCCGGGCCGGGCTCGGCGGGCGGGAACGGGTTGTGCGCTGCTGCGTTCACTGCGATCCCCTGCGGCTGTGGCGGGTTGAGGGCTGGTACGGGGGTCGGGGGCATCCGGGGTGGTGCCCCCGACCGGTCTCGAGCCTCGGTGTGTCAGACGCCGGCGAGCACACCCTGGATGCTGCGCACCAGGTCGCCCACGGTGCTGTTCTCCTTCAGGTCGTCCTCGGAGATGCTGACGCCGAACCGCTCCTCGGCGGCGACCACGATCTCGACCAGCAGCAGCGAGTCGACGTCCAGGTCGTTGACGAAGGACTTGTCGAGCTCCACCTCGGCCGGGTCGGTGCCGGCCACCTCCTGGAGGATCGCGGTCAGGCCCTCGTGGATCATTTCCTCGGTCATGGCTGTTCCTCTCGATGCGGAGAATGAAGGGGTTGAACTAGCCTGTGAAAGAACGGACTTACGGCTTCCAGGCGCGGAGGACGGCTACCGCGTTGTGCCCGGCGAAGCCGAAGGAGTTGCTGACCGCGATGTCGACCTCGTGCTGCTGCGCGGTGTGCGGCACGTAGTTGACCTCGGTGTCCTCCGGGTCGAAGCAGTTGACGGTCGGCGGCACCACGTTGTCGCGGATGGCCTGCACCAGCGCGATCGCCTCCACCGCGCCGGCCGCGCCGATCATGTGGCCGGTCATCGACTTGGTGGAGCTGATCGGCATCCGCAGGGCGTGCTCGCCGAAGACCTGACGGATCGCCAGGGTCTCGATCTTGTCGTTCAGCTTGGTGCTGGTGCCGTGCGCGTTGACGTAGTCCACCTCCGTGGGGTCGATCCGGGCGTCGGCCAGCGCGGCACACAGCGCCTGCTGGGCGCCCGCGCCCTCGGGGTGCGGGGCGGTCGGGTGGTAAGCGTCGGTGGAGGCGCCGTAGCCGACCAGCTCGGCCAGGATCGGCGCGCCGCGCCGCATCGCCCGCTCGGCCTCCTCCAGCACCAGCACTCCGGCGCCGGAGGCCATGATGAAGCCGTCCCGCTCCTTGTCGAACGGGCGGCAGGCCTGCTCGGGGTCCTCGTTGCGGCGCGAGAGCGCCCGGGCCGAGCAGGCCGAGGCGATGTCCGAGCGGGTCACCGACTCGTCGGCGCCGCCGGCCAGCACCACGTCGCAGGCGCCGTACTGGATCCACCGCATCGCCTCGCCGATCGCCGAGGTGCCGCTGGCGCAGGCGGTGCTGATCGCCCCGGAGGGGCCCTTGGCGCCGAACCGGATGGCGATCTCGCCGGCCGCGTTGTCGATCGCCGAGGCGGCCGAGGTGAACGGGCCGATGCTGCGGGCGCCCTTCTCCTTGAGCCCGAGGGTGACCTGCGACTGGATGGTGCTGGGCCCGTAGCCGGAGCCGATCTGCACACCGACCCGGGGGGCCAGCTCCTCGTCGATCTCCAGCTTCGCCCCCTCCACCGCCTCCACGGCCGCCGCCAGCGCGTACTGGGCGAACGGGTCGATCCGGCGCCAGACCTTGCGCGGCATGTACTGCTCGGGGTCGAAGTCCCGTACCTGGGCGGCGATCCGGGTCGGCAGGTCGGCGACGTCGAAGGACTCGATCCGGCGGATGCCGCTGCGGCCCGCCAGCAGCGATTCCCAGAACGCCGCGGTGCTCAAGCCGATCGGCGAGATGACGCCGGTGCCGGTGACGACCACCCGGCGCGGCGATCCGTACGGACTGCTCATGCGTGCTGCTCCGTTCCAACGGGCGTGCTGACAGGGTTGGTTGCTTCCTGGGCGGCGCCGGGGAAGTCGCCGTCCAGCTCGGTGATCCCCGGCGGGGCGTCGTCGATGGTCACCGGTACTTCGAGGACGGCGACCCGTCCCTTGGCGCTCTCCCGCAGCGCCTCGCCGAGCAGCTCGCCCAGCGCGGCCTTCTCCCGCACCACCGCGTGCCAGGCCGCCGGGTGCACGGGCAGGCTGCTCTCCTGCCCCTCCTCCGGGCCCCGCTCGTCCAGGCCCCGCTCGTCCAAGAACCGGAACCGGCCGCCCGCCGTGCCGTGCTGGTCGAGCTGGCACTGCAGCCAGCCGTAGCCCCGGTTGCGCAGCACCACGTAGGTGACGCCGACGCCCTCCCGGGCCAGCGTGGACACGTCGTTGGCCACCATCGCGAAGGCGCCGTCGCCGACGAAGGCGACCACCGGCCGCTCGGGCGCGGCGAGCTTGACCCCGCCGGCCGCGGCGGCGCCGAAGCCCAGCGTGGTCTGCTCGGAGGGCACGATCGAACCGGCCTCGGCGCCGCAGACCCAGTGCGGGAAGAAGTAGGACCACATGTCCTGCAGGCCGTTCTCCTGCACCAGGATCCGGTCGGCGGGGGCGAGTCGCTCCAGGACGGCGAGCACCTCGGCCACGTGCAGGGTGGCCGAGCCGGCCATCTCGGCCAGCCGGGCCGTCACGGCCGCCCGGGCCTCGGCCCGACAGCGGGCCACGGTGGCCGTCCACTCCGGCTGGCCCGCGCCGCTGCCCAGCGCCTCCAGCCAGTGGGCCACCACGGCCCCGCCCTCGCCGAGCACGCTCGGGCCCGGGTACTCGGTGGAGAGACCGCCCGCGTCCAGGTTGACCTGGAGCACCGGCACGCCCTCGCCGACGAACCCGCTGTAGGTGGCGGTCTCCTCCAGCCGGCTGCCCAGGGTCACCAGCAGGTCGGCGCCCTCCCAGACCGGCTGCAGCTCGGCCGGGGAGTAGAGCCCGGCCAGCCCGCCGAAGGCCGGGTGGCGCTCGTCCACCACCCCGCGCCCGGAGGCGGTGGCGAACACCGCGGCGCCGATCCGCTCGGCCAGCGCCTCGATCCGGCCCTCCTCGTTCCGTCCGCGCATCCCGCCGCCGACCAGGACCACCGGCCGCCGCGCGCCGGCGAGCAGCTCCAGCGCCGCCGGGGCGGCCCCGGCCGCCCCGGCCAGGATCGGCTCCTGCGCCCAGGGGCGGGTGCGGACCACCTCCTGGTCGAGCAGGTCGTCCGGCAGCTCCACGTAGACCGGCCCGGGCGCGCCGGAGGCGGCCAGCAGGAAGGCCCGGTCAAGCACCGGCACCAGCCGGCTCGGGTGATCCACCCGGGCCGCCCACTTCACCAGCGGTCGCACCAGCGGGAGTTGGTCCAGCTCCTGGAAGGCGCCGGAGTCCCGCCGCTTGGCGGCGGTGCCGCCGGCCAGCACCACCAGCGGCACCCCGGAGCTCTGCGCCTCCAGCAGGCCGGTGACGGCGTTGGCCACCGCCGGGCCCTTGCCGACCACGCAGACGGCCGTCCGGCCGGCTTGCATCGCGTAGCCGGTGGCCATGAACAGCGCGCTACGCTGGTCGCGGCAGAGCAGCATCCGCACCGGTGCCTCCTGGAGCGCGTGCAGCGCGCCGAGGTCGTCGCCGGGCAGGCCGAACACGGTGCTCACCCCTCGGTGCACCAGGGCGTCCACCACGGCGTGCCAGGGAGTGGGGTAGCTGATCTCCACGGTCAGACTCCGATTCCGTACTGGGCGACGGCCTTGGAGAGCAGCAACGGCTCGGCGTTGCGCTTCCCTTGGTACGCCGCGTAGTTGGCCATCACGCCCCGGCCGCCGAACGCGTGGTTGCCGTTGTCCACGTCCAGCAGCGTGCGGTTGACGGCGACGGTGTGCCGCTCGCGCAGCTTGGCCACCAGGGCCTCCTCGCTGCCGTAGACCATCGCGCCCATCGACCGCTCGGCGAAGTACGGCGAGAACAGCAGCTTCTCCAGCTGCTCGGCGTCCTCGTAGACCACCACGTTGAACAGCGGGGAGAAGAACTCGCTGATGTCCAGCGGGTCGTCGATGTCGCGCAGGAACACGGTCGGGGTGACCAGACCGGTCCGGAAGTCCACCTCGCCGCCGTGCACCACGTACTCCCGGTTGCGCAGCAGGAACTCGGCGGTGGCGCGCAGCGCGGAGTCGTAGTGCAGGGCGCCGTAGTCGGCGTCCGGGTCGCGGTAGGCGCCGTGGCGCTGCTCGGCGAGGCGCTTGGTGAGGCCGTGGACGAAGCGGTCCTGGACGGCGGCGTGCACGAAGAACACGTCCGGGCCGAAGCAGTCCTGCCCGGAGTTGTGCAGCCGGATCCGGATCGCGTCCTCCACGGCCCGCTCGCCGTCGGCCTCGGGGCCGACCACGAAGGGGTTGATGCCCTGGCCGAAGAAGAGCATCAGCTGGTCGCGGCGGAGCTTGCGGCGCAGGTCCTCGGCGTTGTTGTACGCGCCGGTGAAGACCACCACGTCGGCCTCGGCGGCCGGGCCGCTGACGAACTGGCGCTGGTTGAGCGTGGAGAGCTCGATCGGCAGGCCGTGCACGGGGGCGAAGAGCTCGTGCAGCCGGTGGGTCTGGGCGGCGACCTGGCTGGAGGCGCGCAGTGAGATCCGCTCGGTGAAGAGCGCGGGCACCACGGCGTGCAGCACGTAGGTGTAGAGGATGATGTTGGAGGACATGAAGCCGGCCAGCCGGCCGACCCGCTTGGGGCGGTTGCGGATCAGCTCGTCCACCACCCCCTCCAGGGTGGCGATGGAGGCCTCGATCTCCTCGTCCACGGCCTTGCGGACGGAGATCTCGGTGAGGATCCCGGCCACCTCCTCGGGCTGCTCCTTGAGGAAGGCGATCATGTCGTGCACGGCCCGCACCCGGTCGGGCAGCGGCACCCCGGCCGAGACCAGCGCGGAGACCGGCACCACCGGCCGGGCGGCCCGGTCGCCGCTGGCCTCGCCGGCCAGGCGGCGCAGCTCCACCATGTCGGGCTTGCCGTTGGCATTCAGCGGGAACTGCTCGACCACCAGCACCTTGTTGGGCTGCTCGTAGGAGGGCAGCAGCGCGTCGATCTCGCGGCGCCACTGCTGGGCCCCGGCGCCGTCCGGGTCGGCCACCACGAAGACCAGCTGGCAGCCGCGCCGCTCGTCGTCCAGCGCGACGATCTTCACCGGCCGGCCGCAGGCCTCGGCCCGGCGCTCGATCGACTCGGGGTAGAGGGTGTGGCCCAGGCGGTGCACCGCGTACTTGCGGCCCACCACGTAGAGGTTGCCCTTGGTGTCCCAGTAGCCGAGGTCCTGGGTGCGGTAGGCGCCGTCCCCGGAGCGGGCGATGCTGCCGTCCTCGGCCAGGTAGCCGACCATCATCGCGGGGCTGCGCACGATGATCTCGCCGGTGTTGCCGATCGGCACCGGGCGCCCGTCGGCGTCGACGATGGTCACCTCCACGCCCGCCAGTGGCTGCCCGCAGCCGTCCGGGTTCTCCGGGCTGGCCAGCGCGATGTTGCCGGCCTCGTTGCTGCCGTAGCCGTCCAGCACCGGCAGGCCGAAGGTGGTGGCGAACCTGGCCGCGAAGGTGCTGCTCAGCGGCGCGCCGCCGACGCACCACAGGCGCACGGTGGTCAGCTCGACCAGCAGCTGCGGGCGGCGCTCGGTGAGGTTGAGGATGCTGTGCAGGGTGGACGGGGTGGCGTCCACCACCGTCGCGCCGTTCTCGAAGCCCAGCTTGAGCGCCTGGTCGAGCCGGTTGGTCGGGGTGACGATCAGCGTGCAGCCCAGTCGCCACCAGGTCAGCACCAGGGTGAGGCCGTAGAAGTGCGAGAACGGCACCAGCGGCAGCATCACGTCGCTCGCTTGGTAGCCCATCCGCTCCCGGGAGCGCTCCAGGTCGTCGAGCAGCGCCCGGCCGGAGCGGACGATGCCCTTGGGCAGCCCGGTGGAGCCGGACGACCAGGTGATCAGGGCGTCGGTGCGGCCCTCCCACGCCGTGAAGTCGAGCTTCTCGTCGACGAGTTCGGGCTGCCTCGACTGCTCGGGGCCGAGCTCGATCGGCAGGGTCCGGGTGTGCGGGGCCACCGTCTCCGGCTCGCGGGAGACGGCCCACGGTGCCTTGGTCAGGGTGGCGGCCCGGGCGCACTCGACGCCGGTCTGCCGGTCGTCGAGCAGCACGATCGACACGTCGAGGTGCATCAGCGCGAGCAGGGCGGTCACCATGGACGGCGAGTTGTCGGTCTTGAGCAGCACGCGCTCGCCGGCTCTGACGCCGGTCTCGCGCAGCACGGCCGCGAGTCTGAGCGCGTCGGCGGTCAGCTCCTGCGCCGTCCGCACGCCGGTGGCGGTGACCAGACTCGCCTGGGGAAGTTCCACGATCTCTCCTCGGTCGTCGTTCTGAGCACGTCGTTACTGAGGGTTGTCGTTCCTGTTGCCGTTACCGGGGTCAGTGCTCTCCCACGGCTCCCGAGATCCGCTCGGTGAGGCGCTTCACCGGCCCCGGCGCCCACCAGGCGGCGGCACCGAAGACCTGGAGGAAGGCGGGCACCAGCACCCCGCGCACCAGCACCGCGTCGAGGATCACCGCGAGCCCGGTGCCGAGGCCGAACAGCTTGGCCAGCGAGACGCCGGAGATGGCGGTCGAGAAGAACGAGACCGCGAGGATCGCGGCGGCGGCGGTGATGATCGGCCCGCTGCCGCCGAGGCCCTCCCGCACGCTGAGGTACGGGTCTCCGCTCGCCCGGTAGCGTTCCTTGATCCGCGAGAGCACGAACATCTCGTAGTCCATCGAGAGCGCGTACGCGATGCAGAGCAGCAGCACCGGGATGGTCACCGCGATGGGCGCCGGGGTGACGCCGAACAGGCTCGCCAGGTGCCCGGACTGGAACACCCAGACCATCGCCCCGAGCACCGCGCCGAGCCCCAGCGTGTTGAACACCACGGCCTTGAGCGGCAGCAGCACGCTGCCCGTGGCCAGGCAGAGCAGCACCAGGGTGAGCAGGGTGGCCAGGCCGATGCCGAGCGGCAACCGGTCGCCGATCGAGGCTGTCACGTCGAGGTACTGCGCGGGCAGCCCGCCGGCGAACACCCGGTGACCACCGGGCACCGCGACCGCGCGCACCTGCTTGACCAGCTGCTCGCCGGCCGGGGAGTACGGCACCACGTCGTGGTCGACCACCAGCAGGGTGGCCGCACCGGCCGTCAGGTCCGGGCCCGCCGGGGCGGTCCGGCTGCCGTGCTCGTACCGCCCGGCGGCGCTGGTCACCGCCGTCACGTGCGGCACGGCGGAGAGCCGGGCCGCGTACTCGGCCAGCCCCTCGCCGCCCGGCCAGTCCGGGCCGACCAGCGAGAGCGTGCCGGCCACGTCGCCGGGGAAGTGGCCGCGTGCCTGCTCGGCCACCACCCTGCTCTCCGAGCCCTGGGGCAGCGCCCGCTCGTCCGGCACCCCGAACTGCGCCTTGGCCAGCGGCCAGGCCATCGCCAGCAGCAGCGCCACCACCAGCCCGCCGGTCAGCCAGGACCGCCGCATGGTGGCCCCCGCGATCCGGCCCCAGCGGCGGTCCGCCACCTCCGGCTGCTCCTTGGCCCGCCCGGCCAGGCTCCACCTGTCGATCCGGTCGCCGACCAGCAGCAGCGCGGCCGGCAGCGGGAGCAGCGCGCAGAGCACCGTGATGACCACCACGGCCACGCCGGTGTAGGCGAAGGAGCTCAGGAAGTACTGCTTGAACACCAGCAGGGTGCTGAGCACCGCCGCCACGATCGCCCCGCTGAAGACCACGGTGCGCCCGGCCGTGCGCAGCGTGGCGGTCAGCGCCTGCGGCCCCGGCAGCCCGCCGGCCCGTTCCTCCCGGTAGCGCGAGACGATCAGCAGGCTGTAGTCCACCGCCAGGCCGAGGCCGAGCGCCGAGGTCAGGTTGACCGCGAAGACCGAGACGGAGGTGAGCCGGCCCAGTCCGTGGAGCACGGCCAGCGAGCCGGAGATCGACAGCAGGCCGATGAACAGCGGCAGCAGCGCGGCCAGTACGCCCCGGAAGACGAAGAACAGCAGGATCAGGGTCAGTGGCAGGGCGACCGCCTCGGAGAGCGCGAGGTCGTTGTCGGTCTGGTCGGTGAGGTCGTTGGTCACCTGGGCCACCCCGCCGAACCTCACCGTCAACGGCCCGCTCTCCTCGGCCAGTCGCTCGTGCAGGCGGGTGGTGGCCTTGGCCACGGCGTCCTCGTCACCGTTCACGTTCACGGTGGTCAGCGCGCTGTGGCCGTCCGCCGAGCGCAGGCTCGGGTCGGCCGCGGTGAAGTAGCTGGCCACCAGATGGACCCCCGGCTCGCCGGCCAAGGTGGCCAGCAGGTGCTTGCCGGCCTCAGCGGCCTGCGGGTCGTCCACCGTGCCCTGCTGGTTCTGCACCAGCAGCACCAAGTTCGCCTGCCCGGACGGGAATTCGGCCGCCAGCAGCCGGGCCGCCTGGGCCGAATCCGAGGCCGGGTCGTCGAACCCGCCGCTCTTCATCGCCCCGGAGGCCCCGCCCGCCAGCACTCCGCTCAGCACCAGCAGCACCAGGCTGACCCAGAGCACCAGGCGCGACCTGCGCAGCGCCAACGGCGGTTTCGAACCCACGGCAACCAGCTCCCTCTTCCTCGTGGCGGTCTTAATCCAGCGTCAGTTGGCGGCGCGCAGGCGCCGCAGCTCCTCGGCGACCACCGCCACCGAGGTGCGGATCTGCTCCTCGGTGTGCTCGGAGGTGATGAAGAAGCGCAGCCGCGCCTCGGCCTCCGGCACGGCGGGGTACATGATCGGGTTCACACTGATCCCCCGGTCGAACAGCGCCTCGGCCAGCTTCAGCGTCAGCACCGAATCGCCGACCACACAGGGCACCACGGGCGAGCCGGAGCTCGGCCCGGTGTCCAGGCCGGCCGCCCGGGCCTCGGCCAGGAAGAGCTCGGCGTTGGCCCGCAGCCGCTCCAGCCGCTCGGGCTCGTCCCGCATCAGCCGGATGGCGGCCAGCGCGGCGGCGGTGTTCGGCGGCGTCATGCCGACGCTGTAGACGAACCCCGGCACGCTGTACTTCAGGTAGCGCACCACGGCCTCCGAGCCGCCGACGTAACCGCCGCAGCTGGAGAGCGACTTGGAGAGCGTGCCGGCCCAGAGGTCGACCTTGGAGCGGTCCACCCCGAAGTGGTCGCCGACCCCGCCGCCGTTCTTGCCGATGGTGCCGATGCTGTGCGCCTCGTCCACCAGCACCAGCGCGCCGTGTCTCTCCTTGACCTCGATCAGCTTCGGCAGGTCGACCAGGTCGCCGTCCATGCTGTACACGCCCTCGACCACGATCAGCGCCCGGCGGCACTGCGCCCGGGCCCGGGTGAGCAGCTCGTCCAGGGCCCGCATGTCGTTGTGCGGGAAGGGCAGTCGGCGGGCACCCGAGAGCTTGCAGCCCTGCAGGATGCTGTCGTGCGCGAGCTCGTCGTGCACCACCAGGTCGCCCGGCCCGAGCAGGTGCCCGATCACCGAGACGTTGGTCGCGTGCCCGCTCACCATGACGATCGCGTCCTCGGTGCCCAGCAGCGTGGCGAGCTCCCCCTCCAACTCCCGGTGCACCGGCCGGTCCCCGGAGAGGAACCGGCTGGCCGACACCGAACTCCCGTACGCGTCCAGCGCCTTGGTGACGGCCTCCTTGACCGCCGGGTGCCCGGACAGACCCAGGTAGTTGTAGCTGGAGAAGCAGACCAGCTCGCGCCCCTCGATCCGGGTGTTGGCCGTCGCCGTGCCCTCGTGCAGCAGGAAGTACGGGTTCCGGGTGCCGGGTTCGTCTATCTGCGCGGCCAGCGCCCGCGCCTCGGGGAAGTCCTCGATCCGGCTCTCCTGCACCACCGCCCCGGCCGCAGCCGCGGTCGGCACCTCCACCGGCGCCACCTCGACGCCCAGCAGCTTCGCGAGGGTGTCCACCATCTCCCGCACGGTCGGCCTCGGCGCGATCGTGCCGGGCACCAGCTTGCCCGCGAGCTGCGGCCAGCTCCGCTGCACCGACCCCAGCAGCTCGGTCAGCATCAGCGAGTCGAAGCCGAGCTCCTGGACCACCAGGCTGTCCTCGTGCAGCTGCTCCACCGGGAAGGCGCTGATCCGCGCGATGTGGCCGAGCACGGCACTGCGGATGGCAGCCCGCTCACCGGCCCCCGGCACAGCGGAGGCCGGCGGCGCAGCCGGTGCCGGCGCGCCACCAGCCGGCGCCACTACGGCCGTCTGCCCGGTGGCCGCCGGCGCGGCAGCGCCCGGCACCGCCGCCACGGCCGTGGCCGGTATCGCGCCCGCCGGCGCCGCCTCGGCCACGCCGAGGCTCCGCAGGATCGCGAGCTGCTCGCGCATCAGGGATACGACCTCGTTCACGGCTTGCTCCTTCACGTGCACGGGGGTTTGCGGCAGCTCGGGCGCGGGCTCGACCACCGGGCCGGGTGCAGCCCGCACCACCTGCGGGTCGACCCAGTACCGGCGGGTCCGCAGCGGCGACGGCGGCAGCGAGAGCAGCCGGGGCCGGGTCTCGTACAGCGGGGTCAGGTCCACCGGCAGGCCGAGCACCGCAAGCTGCCCGAGGCCGGCCAGGAAGGTCCGGGCCTCGTCGGGGGCATCGCCGGAGAGGGCGACGTAGTGGGCGCCCTCCACCTCCCGCAGGTTCTGCCGGGTGTTGGAGAGCAGGCCACGCCCACCGGCCAGTTGGACGAAGATCCGGGCCCCCGCCGCACCGGCGGCCGCTGCCGCCTCGGCGTACCGCACCGGCGCCAGCGCGTGCTCGGCCCACAGCTCCCGGATCCGCTCCGGGTCACTGCACTCGGCGCCGCTGACCGAGGAGACGAAGGTCAAGGAGGGGGCGGTCAGCGGAGTGCCGGCCAGGTCGGCGGTGATGCCGGCCCGGGTGCCGGCGAGCAGCGGCGAGTGGAAGGCGTTGGAGACTTCCAGGCGCAGGGTGCCGATGCCCTCGGCGGCGCAGCGGCGGGCGGTCTCGGCGAGCCCGCCGGGAGTGCCGCTGACCACCGTCTGGCCCGCGTGGTTCCAGCAGCTGGCCCAGGCGCCCTCGACGCCACCGAGCAGCGCCTCGACCCGCTCGGCCCCGGCCCGGACGGCCAGCATGCCGCCGTGGCCCTCGGATTCGGCGACCCGCATCCGGCGGCCCCGGGTGGCCAGCAGCGCGACGGCCGCCCGGTCCTCGATCGCCCCGGCCACGGCGGCGGCCGGGAACTCGCCCACGCTGTGGCCGAGGGTCAGATCGGCCCGCACCCCGCACTCCTCGACCAGCCGGGCCACCGAGAGCCCGAGCAGGCCGAGCGCGGGCTGGCAGACGTCGGTGCCGGTCAGCCGGGCCCGGCCCGCCTCGGTCGCCGCCTCGGGGCCGTACACCGCCTCCAGCGCGGAGAAGCCGGCCTGCTCGCGCAGCACCCCGTCCAGCGCCTCGGCCCGCTCGCGCAGCGGGGCGAACCGCTCGTACAGGTCGCCCAGCATGCCGGGCCGCTGGCTGCCCTGGCCGGGGAAGAGGAAGGCCACCGACCGCTTCTTGACCGGCAGCGGCGCCTTGCCCGCGTACCCGGCCGCGCCCAACACACCCAACTTACGCTCAGCCAGCAGCATTTGAGCCTGCCTCAGCTTCTCCCGCAGCTCGTCGAACCCGGCCGCCACCACCGCCAGCCGGGCCGGCAGCGGCGCACGCTGCGCCAGCGTCCAGGCCAACTCCTGGAGTGTCGCCTCGGGTTGGCGCTCCAGCTCGGCGAGCACCTGCCCGAGGTGCTCGGCCAGCAGCGCGGGCGTACCGGCCGACAGCAGGAACAGCTCCGGCCGCACCACCTCCGCCACCGGCGCCACCGGCGGCGCGTCCTCCAGCACCACGTGCACATTGGTGCCGCCGAAGCCGAAGCTGTTCACCCCGGCCCGACGAGGCGCCCCCTCGGCGGGCCAGGGCACCGGGGTCTCGGCGATCCGCAGCCCGGCCTCGGCCAGGCCGACCGCCGGGTCCACCTCGGTCTCGGGCTGGGGCACGACGGTGCCGTGGTGCAGCACCAGGGCGGCCTTGATCAGCCCGGCCATCCCGGCCGCGCTCAGCCCGTGCCCGATCATGCTCTTGACGGAGGACAGATACGCCTCGCCCCGGTCCTCCCCGGTGCTCCGGACGGCCTTGATCGCCTCCAGCTCGGTCCGGTCGCCGACCACCGTCGCCGTGCCGTGCGCCTCGAGGAAGCCGACCGACCCGAGCGTGCAGTCGGCATCGGCGTAGGCCCGCCGCAGCGCCACCTCCTGGCCCTCCTGACGGGGCGTCATCGGCCCGTCGGTAGTGCCGTCGTTGGAGGCGCCGACCCCGCGCACCACGGCGTAGATCCGGTCACCGGCGGCCAGCGCCTCCTCCAGCGGCCGGAGCACCACGACCCCGACGCCCTCGCCGAGCACGAACCCGTCGGCCCGCCGGTCGAAGGGCCGGCAGACGCCGGCCTGGGAGAGCGCGCCGACCTTGGCGAAGCCGACCAGGCCGTTGGGTGCGAGCGCCAGGTAGGCGCCGCCGACCACGGCCTCCCGGCAGTGGCCGGCCCGCAGGTGGGTGACGGCCTCGTAGAGCGCGACCAGGCTGGAGGAGCAGGCGGCGTCCACGGTGAAGCTGGGCCCGCCGAGGTCGTAGTACTGGCTGACCGTGGCGGCGGCCATGTTGAGCAGGGTGCCGGGCACCGCGAAGGGCTGGATCTGCTTGAGGTCGGGGGTGAACTCGGCGTACTCGGCGCTGCTCATCGCGAAGAAGACGCCGGTGGTCGCGCGGTCGAACGGACGGCGCTCCCAGCCGGCGTCCTGCAGGGCCTCGCGGGAGACCTGGAGCAGCAGCCGGTGCTGCGGGTCCATGTTCTGCACCCGGCGCGGGGACATCCGGAAGTGCGCGGCGTCGAACTGGTCGACGCCCTCGATCACCGCGATCCGGTCGGTGTAGGAGCCTTTGGCGCCCCGCAAGTCGGTCGGGTCAAAGTACTCGGCGTGGTCCCACCGCTCCGGGGGCACCGAGCGGAACTGCCGTTGCCCGCCGAGCAGCAACCGCCAGTACTCCTGGGGGTTCTGCGCACCGGGGAAGCGGCAGCCCATTCCTACGATCGCGATGTCGCGCACCGGATTCCTCACCGTCGAGTGTCGAACTTCGGGTCGATGGAGTCGATGGAACGGCGAATCAGCGCCTCTGGCATCATGACGAATTCCCTTACCAGCGAGCACAGTTGACGAGAACGTGCAGATGCTGTTCGGACGCCGGTCACCTACCGGTCAGTCACCCATCGCGTGGAAACCACCGTCGGCGTGCACGATCTCGCCGGTGGTCGCGGGGAACCAGTCGGAGAGCAGGCCGACGGCCGTCCGGGCGGTTGGCTCGATCTCCGCGGCCTTCCAGCCCAGCGGCGCGCGCTCGTCCCAGGTCGACTCGAACTCCTCGAAGCCGGGGATGCCCTTGGCTGCGATGGTGCGCAGCGGGCCCGCCGCGACCAGGTTGACCCGGATGCCCTGCGGGCCCAGGTGCCGGGCCAGGTACCGCGAGCAGGACTCCAGGCCGGCCTTCGCCACGCCCATCCAGTCGTAGGAGGACCAGGCCACGGTGGCGTCGAAGTCCAGGCCGACGATCGAGCCGCCCTCGCGCAGCAGCGGCAGGGTGGCCATGGCCAGCGCCTTGAGCGAGTAGGTGGAGACGTGCAGCGCGGTGGACACGTCCTTCCACTCGGTGTGCAGGAAGTTGCCGCCCAGCGCCTCGATCGGCGCGAAACCGATCGCGTGCACCACCCCGTCCAGCCCGTCCACGTGCTCGCGCACCCGGTCGGCCAGCGAGTCCAGGTGCTCCTGGTCGGTCACGTCCAGTTCGAGCACCGGCGCCGGGGTCGGCAGCCGCTTGGCGATCCGCTCCACCAGGCTGAGGCGGCCGAACCCGGTGAGCACCACCTCCGCCCCCTGCTCCTGCGCGAGCCGCGCCACGTGGAAGGCGATCGAGTCACTGGTCAGCACACCGGTGACCAGTATTCGTTTTCCGGCCAGGATTCCCATGAGATCTCGCTTTCCCACCATCGCCGACGGAGTCGATCGACCCAGTCGTGTACGAATCCATTTCTCCGGACGATCCACGGCACGGCGAAGACGCGCAGGGCTCGGGGATGAATCGGAGCGGCGCATTCCCCCTGGCGGGGAGCGCCTGATGGATCGGCAGTCAGCAGCGTGGAACGGGACTCGCCCTCAGCTCGGGCAGTTCTCGTGCGATCTCGGATCGCTTGCCAATCCCAAGTCGGCTGCAAGCTAGCAGCATGATCCGGCGTCAGGCAAGCCGTCCATTTCCGATGCTCATGCAACCCCCGGTGTACGCAGTGCGAACAGCAGACCACGATCGGCGACCATCCCTTGAGATCGTCCGACGATTCGATTGAATGTCCACCACTGCGAGCGCTCGAATCGTTCGGCAGCGCTCTCCATCGACCGGAGGCACCATGATCCCGGACGCGCTCGATCTGCGTGACCTGGAACTCCTTCACGAACTCGAATCGGTGGTCGAGACCAATCTCGAACGCCATCTGACCGCCGCCAAGGACTGGATGCCCCACGACTACGTGCCGTGGAGCGAGGGCCGGGACTTCGCCTTACTGGGCGGTGCGGACTGGCGGCCGGAGGACTCCCGGCTGGACCCGGTCGCCAAGGCCGCGATGATCATCAACCTGCTGACCGAGGACAACCTGCCCTCCTACCACCGCGAGATCGCCGCCGTCTTCGGCACGGCCGGCGCCTGGGGCGAGTGGGTGCACCGCTGGACGGCGGAGGAGGCCCGGCACGGGATCGCCCTGCGCGACTACCTGGTGGTCACCCGGGGCGTCGACCCGGTGGAGCTGGAGCACCGCCGGATGGCCCACATGCGGGCCGGCTACACCAAGCGCGGCGACACCGCCGTCCACGACCTCGCCTACGTCTCCTTCCAGGAGTTGGCCACCCGGGTCTCGCACCGCAACACGGGCCGGGCCACCGGCTGTCCGGTCGCCGACCGGCTGCTCACCCGGATCTCCACCGACGAGAACCTGCACATGGTCTTCTACCGCAACCTGCTGAACGCCGCCCTGGAGCTGCGCCCGAACCAGACCGTGCAGGCCATCCGGGACGAGGTGCTCGGCTTCGAGATGCCGGGCAGCGGCGAGGCCGACTTCGCCCGCAGCTCGGTGGCCATCGCCAAGGCCGGCATCTACGACCTGCGGCTGCACCACGACGAGGTGATCATGCCGGTGCTCCGGTTCTGGAAGGTCTTCGACCGCACCGACCTCTCCGGCGACGGCGAGCGGGCCCGCGAGGAACTCGCGGACTTCATGGCCCTGTTGGACACCAAGGCCGCCCGGTTCGTCGAGCAGCGCGAGCGGCTGCTGGCCCGCCGCGCCGCGCCGCAGGCGGGGTGACGGCGGTGCCGAGATCCGTCCTGGTCACCGGCGGCAACCGGGGCATCGGGCTGGCCATCGCCCGCTCGCTCGCCGAGGCGGGCGACACGGTCGCCGTCACCTGCCGCACCGACCCGCCCGAGGGGCTGCTCGCGGTGCGCTGCGACGTGACCGACCCGGCCCAGGTGGACGAGGCGGTCACCGAGGTCGAGCGGGTGCAGGGCCCGGTGGAAGTCCTGGTCGCCAACGCCGGCATGACGAAGGATCAACTCCTGCTGCGGATGACCGAGGAGGACTTCACCTCCGTCCTGGACACCAACCTGACCGGGGTCTTCCGGGTGGTGAAGCGGGCCGCCCGGGGCATGGTCCGGGCGCGCGGCGGACGGATCGTGCTGATCTCCTCGGCGGTCGCGCTGCGCGGCGAGACCGGGCAGGCCAACTACGCCGCCGCCAAGGCGGGGTTGATCGGGTTCGCCCGCTCGCTGGCCCGGGAGCTGGGCCCCCGGGCCGTCACCGTCAACGTGGTCTCCCCCGGCCTCACCCACACCGCGATGATCGCCGGCCTGAGCCAGGGCCGGCAGGCCGCCATCCTGGCGGACACCCCCCTCGGCCGGCTCGCCCGGCCCGAGGAGGTGGCCGCCGCCGTCCGCTTCCTGGCCTCGCCCGAGGCCGGCTTCATCACCGGCGCCGTCCTCCCGGTGGACGGCGGCGCGGCGATGGGCCACTGAACGCGCGGGCCGCCCACGAGCAGCGGGCGGGGCTCAGCCCTCGGTCATCAGGGCCGTGATCTCCTTGGCCAGCTGCGTGCTGAGCTCGCCCCAGCCCGCCTGGTAGCCGTACACCTCGGCCAGCGGACGGGCCTCGTAGTCCCCGTTCAGCATCTCCACGTCGGCCGGGGTGATCAGCCCGGGGTGGGCGACCCCCACGGCCGAGGAGACCTTGAGCAGCTCCTTGCGCAGCGTGCGCAGGTAGTTGGCGGCCCGGTCGGCCTTGGAGGCCGGGTCGAGACCGCGGGCCAGCCACGGGTTCTGGGTGGCGATGCCGGTCGGGCACTTGTCGGTGTGGCACTTCTGCGCCTGGATGCAGCCGATCGACAGCATCGCCTCCCGGGCTACGTTGATCATGTCGGCGCCCAGCGCGAAGGCCACCGCCGCGTTCTCGGGCAGGCCGAGCTTGCCCGAGCCGATGAAGGTCAGCTCGTCGGTGAGCCCGAGCTCGGCGAAGGTGCCGTAGACCCGGGAGAAGCCCATCCGGAACGGCAGTGCCACCGAGTCGGCGAACATCCGCGGCGCCGCGCCGGTGCCGCCCTCGCCGCCGTCCACCGTCACGAAGTCCACGCCCCGGTCGCGGCGCGCCATCAGGGTGGCCAGCTCCTGCCAGAAGCCCTGCTCGCCGACCGCGCTCTTCACCCCGACCGGCAGCCCGGTCTCGGTGGCCAGCAGCTCGACGAAGTCCAGCATCGAGTCCACATCCCAGAACGCGGTGTGCCGGGACGGCGAGGCGCAGTCCTTGCCCACCGGGATGCCGCGGATGTCGGCGATCTCCTGGGTCACCTTGGCGCCGGGCAGCATGCCGCCCAGGCCCGGCTTGGCGCCCTGCGAGAGCTTGATCTCGATCGCCTTGACCGGCGCGCCGGCCACCACGTCCTTGAGCTTGCTGAGGTTGAAGCTGCCGTCCTCGTTCCGGCAGCCGAAGTACGCGGTGCCCAGCTGGAGCACCAGGTCGCCGCCGCTGCGGTGGTACGGGGAGAGGCCGCCCTCACCGGTGTTGTGCATGCTGCCGGCCTGCGCCGCGCCCTTGTTGAGCGCGGTGATCGCGGCCCCCGAGAGCGAGCCGAAGCTCATCGCCGAGACGTTGACCACGCTGGTCGGCCGGAACGCCCCGGCCCGCCCGCGCGGCCCGCCGAGCACCTTGGCCGAGGGCAGCGCGGCCTGCGGGTCGTGCAGGTCGGGCAGCGCGTCGGCGAAGGTGCGCTGCTTGAGGTAGGCGTGGCCCTGGACGTGCTCCACGTCCACTTCGGTGCCGAAGCCGAAGTAGTTGTTCTCCTCCTTGGCGGAGGCGTAGATCCAGCTGCGCTGGTCCCGGCTGAACGGGCGCTCCTCCTCGTTGGAGGTCACGATGTACTGCCGCAGCTCCGGCCCGATCGTCTCCAACAGGTACCGGGCGTGGCCGACCACGGGGAAGTTCCGGAGCAGCGCGTGCCGCTTCTGGAGGAGATCGCGGGCTGCCAGTGCCGCCACCGCTGTCGCGGCGACCGCGCCGATCTTCCGGGCTTGCATGGAGGTGCCTCCTCAGCGCACGGCACCGTCGCCGCGCAGTGGGTTCGTCGTATCGTGCGACATGCTACGTGGGCTTCGGCGAGCCGTTCCGCGCCGTACACCCCGCCTCCACGTTGGGTCAGCAGAGTTCGGGCCCATGCCTACCTCTCGCTCGCAAGCCGGCCTCGCCTCGGTCTGCGCCACGGCCCTGGCCTTCTCCGGCCTCCTCGCCACCGGCCTCCTCGCGGCCCAGCCGGCGGCGGCCGCCGACCCGGCCGGCTACCAGAACGTCCGGATCAACGAGGTCACCTCGTCGAACAGCGACACCGTGGAGCTGTACAACGCCGGCTCGACCGCGGTGAGCATCAGTGGCTGGAAGATGTCCGACGACAGCTTCTCACCCCAGTCCTTCAGCCCCTCTTCAGCCAGCATCCCGGCCGGCGGCTATGTCACCTTCAACTCGCCCAAGGGGTTGGGCGACACCGACAAGGTGGTGCTCTACACCGCCGGCGGCACCGTGGTCGACCGGGTCGACTGGGCCACCGGCCAGGCCAAGCCGGCCATCGCCCGCTGCGGCGGCGACGGCACCGGCGGCTGGGTCACCGCCACCGCCACCACCTTCGGCGCCGCCAACGCCGTCGGCTGCCCGGCCGGTTCGCGCAGCGTCCGGATCAACGAGGTCACCTCGGACGGCACCGACACCGTCGAGCTCTACAACGCGGGCCCCGGCGCGGTGGACCTCGGCTCCTGGACGTACGTGGACAACGACACCACGCACTCCCCGGCCTCGGTCGCCGCCTCCGCCCCGAGCGCGACCGTCATCCCGGCCGGCGGGTACGTCACCTTCGACTCGGCCCTGGGCCTGGGCAGCGCCGACTCCCTCTTCCTCCGCGACGGCAACGGCACCACCGTCGACTCCGTCACCTGGGCCACCGGCGGCGCCTCCCCCTCGACCGAGCGCTGCGGCACCGGCAGCGGCTCCTTCCGGACCGCCACCACCGCCACCCTCGGTGCGGTCAACTCGTGTTCCGGCAGCGGCGGCGGTGGCGGCGGCACCCCGACCGGCCACCTGCTCGGCGGCGGCGGCGCGCTCACCGGCGGCTGCACCCCGGAGGCCCCCTCCGGCACCGGCTCCGCCCCGGCCGGCACCCTGCCCTGGCCCGGCGGCCTCGATGTCACCATCGCCGACGACGTCTGCGCCTTCACCACCTCCACCGGCCCCGAGGGCCGCGACCTGAGCGGTCTGGCCTTCGACCCGGCCAACCCCTCGGTGCTCTGGGCCGCCAAGAACAAGAACTGGCTCTTCAAGCTGGTCAAGAGCAACGGCAAGTGGATCCCGGACGCCTCCTGGAGCGCCACCGGCAAGCAGATCCGCTTCGCGGGCGGCACCGGCCAGCCCGACTCCGAGGGCCTGACCGTGGGCCCGGGCGGCCACCTCTACGTGACCTCCGAGCGTGACAACGCCAACAACACCGTGCCGAAGGACACCGTCATGGAGTTCGACCCGGCGGCCACCGGCTCGGTGCTCACCCCGGTCCACCAGTGGGACATGACGGCGCAGTTCCCGCAGCTGAACACCGGCAGCAAGGACGACGCCAACCTCGGCTTCGAGGGCGTCGGTTACGTGCCGGACAGCTGGCTGACCGCCAACGGCTGGGTCGACCCGCTGACCCACGCCGCCTACAACCCGGCGAACTACCCGCTGCACGGCTCCGGCCTCTACTTCGCCGGCCTGGAGTGGGACGGCACCCTGCACGTCTACGGCCTCAACTCGGACGGCGGCTTCACCACCTTCGGCACCATCGCCACCGGCGAGGCCTCGGTGATGGACGTGACCTTCGACGCCGGCACCCAGCGGATCGTCGCCACCTGCGACAACACCTGCGGCGAGACCCACACCTTCCTGAAGGTCGACGCGAACGGCGCGATCGTGCCGGACGTGGCCTACACCAACCCCGCCGTGATGCCGGTGGACAACCTGGAGGGATTCGCCCTCGCGCCCGCCTCCACCTGTGTGAACGGCTCCCGCGAGGCCGTCTGGTCGGACGACGGCAGCTACGGCTTCGGCTCCGGCAGCTCCTCCTCGGGCCACGCCCTGTACAGCGGCACCTTCCCCTGCTGACACCTGCTCAGCCACAGGGCGGCCGGCACCCCTCGGGTGCCGGCCGCCCCGCGTTGCGCCTCGGATGGTATGGCCTCATCCCGTCATATGGCATGTCACACGGTATTGAACAGCCACCGACAGCGTGAGACCGTGCATCTCGCGCCTGCTTTTCCCCCACCTCGGCGCAACTCGACGACGCCCTCCTAGGAGTGATGATGCGTCAGCGCATTCGCGCGCCCAGATTCCAGACGGCCCTGGCCGTGCTCAGCACCGCCCTGGTCACCCTGTTCGCCACCCCGGCGCTCGCCACCCCCACGGCGCAGCCCGGCTCCCACCCCCAACCGGCCGCCGTGGCAGGCCTGTTGCCCCCGAGCGGGGCCCGCACCACCGCCACCACCAGCCCGGCCCCGGCCCAGCAGCACCGGCTCACCCCGGCCCAGCTGCCGCCGCACCGCTCGGTGGCCCCGGCCACCCTGAGCACCCCCCTGGCCGCCGCCCGCGCGGCGGCGGCCTCCTGCACCCCGGCCGACTTCAGCAGCCGGACGGGCTCCGCGCTGGCCTCCTTCGTCGAGGCCTCCACCACCGACTGCGTCAACACCCTGTTCTCCGTCACGGGTTCGAACGCGGGCGGGGTCTTCCGCGAGAGCCAGATGCTGGCCGTGGCGAACGCCTTCCAGGGCCTGGCCTCCCGCTACACCGGCGACGACTCGGCCGGCATCCTGCAGCTCGTGCTCTTCCTCCGCGCCGGCTACTACGTGCAGTTCTACGACTCGGCCGACGTGGGCGCCTACGACGCCACCCTCGCCAACGCGGTGGCGGCCGGCCTGGACGCCTTCGTGGCGAGCGCGCACTTCTCCGACGTGACCGACGCCAACGGCCAGATCGCCGGCGAGGCCACCGTGCTCACCGACAGCGCCAACCTCCAGGGCCGGTACCTCAAGACCTACCAGCAGGTGCTGAACGCCTACACCCCGGCCACCTACAACGGCTCCTGGTACCTGGTGAACTTCGTCAACGACGTCTTCACCCCGCTCTACCGAGGCCACCAGAACCCGGACTTCGTGACGGCGGTGACGGCCGACCCGAGCATCGTCAACACGCTCGACTCCTTCGCGCTGAACCACCGCGACCTGCTCGGCACCGCCAACTCCTTCCTGGATTCCAACGCCGGCCTGGAGACCGCCCGCTTCCTGGAGCACACCACCTTCCAGACCACCGTCCGCCCGCTCGCCAAGGGCCTGCTGAACGCCTCGGCGATGACCGGCCCGACGGCCCCGCTCTGGGTCGGGGTGGCCAACCTGGCCAACTACTACGACCAGGCCCAGTGCTCCTACTACGGCGTCTGCAACCTGGCCCAGCAACTCACGGCCGCGGTGCTCACCGTCAACCGCAACTGCGACGCCACCCACAGCCTGCTGGCCCAGGACCTCACCGCCGCCGACCTGGGCGCGGTCTGCGCCAGCCTCCAGCAGCAGGACCCGTTCTTCCACAACCTGGTCAAGGACAACGGCCCGATCCCCGGCCAGTACGAGTCCTCGCTGCAGCTGGTGACCTTCGCCAGCAGCGCCGACTACCAGACCTACGCCGGCGCCATCTACGACGTGGACACCAACAACGGCGGCATCACGCTCACCGGTGACCCCACCGTACCGGGCAACCAGCCGATCTCGATCACCTACCGGGACTCCTCCGACGACGGCTTCACCGCCCGGATCTGGAACCTCAACCACGAGTACACCCACGCCCTGGACGCCCGCTACGACACCAAGGGCACCTTCTCCCAGGAGATCGCCGTCCCGGACGTCTGGTGGATCGAGGGGGTGGCCGAGTACGTCTCGTACACCTACCGGGGCGTCACGGACACCGGCGCCGTCAACGCGGCGGCCGCCCACACCTACCGGCTGAGCACGCTGTTCCAGAACACCTACGACAACAGCGACGTCACCCGGATCTACTACTGGGGCTACCTGGCCGTCCGGTACATGGTCGAGCGCCACCCGGCCGACATCGCCGCGATGCTCTCGCACTTCCGCACCGGCGACTACACCGGCGGCTACGCGGTCTACAACTCCCTCGGCACCTCCTACGACGCCGACTTCGACTCCTGGCTGACCGCCTGCGCGGCCGGCGCCTGCAACGCCGGCGGCTCCACCACCGGCACCCCGACGGCCGCCTTCGACGCCGCCGTCTCCGGCCTGAGCGTCCAACTCACCGACCGCTCCACCGAGTCGGGCACCGGCACCATCACCGGCCGGTCCTGGGCCTTCGGCGACGGCACCTCCTCCACGGCCACCTCGCCGAGCAAGACCTACGCCGCGGCCGGCACCTACACCGTGACCCTCACCGTGACCGACAGCAACGGCAAGACCGCCACCGCCACCAAGCCGGTCACCGTCAGCTCCGCCGGGACCGCCACCCCCTGCACCGCCGCCGACACCCGCGTGATGGACCGCAACTGCTACCGCGCCAACCAGAGCGCCACGGCCGGCAACCTCGACTACCTCTACCTCTACCTCCCCGCCGGCACCACCACCCTCTCCATCACCACCACCGGCGGCACCGGCACCGCCTACCTCTTCTACAACCCCTCCAACTGGGCGACCCCCAGCGCCTACACCGCCTCCTCCACCAAGCCCGGCACCACCCAGTCCCTCACCGTCACCAACACCACGGCGGGCTACCGCTACCTCAGCCTCTACGCTCAGACCGACTTCAGCGGCGTCACCGTGACCACCCGCTACTGACCCCACGCCGCCCCACCTCACCCCACGCCCGCCCGTCGGTCCTCGACGGGCGGGTGTGCGGCCGTTCGGCGCCTCAGGCGGCCTGCGCGGCGTCCCGGTAGAGCACGGTGCGGAAGATCGTGGAGACCGTGGCTCCCACCAGCAGCGCGCCCGCCAGCACCAGCGCCGCGACCACCCCGCCCGCCACGGCGGGCCCGAGCCGGTTCGACGCCAGCCCGACCATGAACGCCGCGAAGCCGAGGAAGACCGCGAAGATCAGGGGAAGCGCGATCCAGAGCGAGCCATACACCTGCCGGGTGAAGGTCTCGCGCAGCATCCGCGCCGACCGACGAGTGCCCTCCGCCACCCCGAGGCCGTCGATCATCATGGCCGGCAGCGCCAGGTAGGTGGCGGCGGCCCAGGCGGCGCTGAACAGCGCGTCCAGGATCCAGCCGACCACCGGGACCCGCTCCAGCTGACGGATCAGCAGCAGCACCGTCGTGCTCAGCAGGCTCCACCCCAGCAGCGGCCACCAGCGCCGCGCGGCCCGCGCGTAGCTCGCGCCGATCCTGGCCGGCTCACCCCGCAGCACGTCGTCGACGGCACAGATCATCGCGGCCCCGGAGAGGGTGAACAGGAACCCGAGCAGCAGGTAGCCGAGGCCCACCACGACCGCCTCGACGGCTTGCGAGGACGAGCCGGCCCGCTCCCGCAGGAAGACCGGCACCGCCACGGCACCCGATATCACCACGAGCGCGGCTGCGCTGAGCAGCGGGAAGACCACCAGGCGGCGATGGTCACGCAGCATCCGGAAGGCCAACTGGACGGGCTTGACGGTACTCAAGAAGGACTCTCCGATGCGCGATCTTGCTGGAACGACGCGCCACAGAGTACGGCACCCATCGCCCCGCCCTGACCAGCGAGTTCCGGACGATTCGCACCTCACCCACCGTCGACCACCCGTCACCGCCCCGCCGCTCTGCGAGGATGGGGCCCGTCGGCGATGGTGCGGATACGACCAGGGGTGGCAGATGGCGCGGATCGTGATCGTCGGGGGCGGGATCGCCGGTACGGCGGCGGCGTTGGCACTGCACAAGGCCGGGCACGAACCCGTGGTGTACGAGGCGCATCCGCAGAGCGGCGAGGACATCGGGGCGTTCATGACCCTGGCCAGCAACGGGATGCTCGCGCTGGCCGGGTTCGACGCGGCCGAGGCGGTGGCCGGCATCGGCTTCGACGTGACCGGGCTGAGCCTGCTGGACGAGGGCGGCAGCGAACTGGCCGCCATGCCGCTCGGGGAGCACGGGCACCCGCTCACCCGCTACCGCTGCCTGCGCCGGGCCGAGCTCGGGGCCGTCCTCCAGGCGGAGGTGGCCCGGCAGGGGATCCCGCTGCACCACGCCGCCCGCCTCACCTCCTTCACCGAGACCGCCGACACGGTGACCGCGCACTTCGCCGACGGCACCAGCGCCACCGGCGAGCTCCTGGTCGGCGCCGACGGCCTGCACTCCGCCGTACGCAGTCACCTCTCCCCCACCGGCCCGGGGCCGGAGTACGCCGGTCAGCAGGTCTTCTACGGGTACAGCACGGCCACCCCGCCGCCCGTCACCGCCGAGGGCCTGATCACCATGGTCCGGGGCAGCCGGGTGGCCTTCGGCTACCTGGTCTCCCCCGCCGACGAGACCTTCTGGTTCGCCCGCGTGCCCGGCCCGCCCGCCGAGGCGGCGGAGCGCGCCGCCACCACCCCTGCCCACTCCCGCGACCGCCTCGTACCGCTGCTGCGCCCCGACGCCACCCCCTGCGCCGAGATCGTCGCGGGCACCGGCGAGGAGCTGATGGTCACCAACGCCCTGCACCTGCCGCCCGGCACCCGCTGGCGCGGCCGCCGCACCGTGCTGATCGGCGACGCCGCCCACGCCGCCTCCCCGGCCACCGGCCAGGGCGCCTCGATGGCCCTGGAGGACGCCCTCGTGCTCGCCAAGGCCCTGCGCGACACGCCCGAGATCGACACGGCCCTGGCCCGCTACGAGCACCACCGCCGCCCCCGCGCCGAACAGAACATGGCCGCCAGCGCCCGCCTCACCGCCAGCCGCAACAGCAACAATCCCGCCCCACAGGACTCCCAGCAGCCCCCGACCCGCGTGGACGAGGACCTCCGCCGCCTGCTCGACTGGGACACCCCGCTGCCGGCCTGACCGGATGGCGGCTCAGACGACCCCCGCCGCCACCGTCGTGAGCGCCTCCAGCACCGGCCGGATCAGCGGGTGCTCCTCCGCCCCGCTGCGCACCGCCGCGAACACCCGCCGCATCGCCAACTCGCTGTCCACCGGCCGCACCGCGACCCGCTCCAGCTCAACCCCGCGCAGCGCGGAGCGCGGCACCAGCGCCACCCCGGCCCCGGCCGAGGCGAGCGCGACCACGGCGCGGAAGTCGTCGGAGGAGTGCACCAGGCGCGGCTGGAACCCGGCGTGCTCGCAGGCCAGCAGCACCACGTCGTGGCAGGGGTTGCCGGGGTAGGGCCCGATCCAGGGTTCGGCCGCCAGGTCGGCCACGGCCACCGGGCCAGTGCCGCCGGCCAGGCGGTGGCCGAGCGGGAGGACGGCCTCGAAGGGTTCGGCGTAGAGCGGCACCCGGGTCAGCCGCCGGTCGTCGGCGCGCGGCGCGCCGCGGTACTCCACGGCCACCGCGATGTCGGCCCGGCTGTCCAGCAGCATGGGCAGGCTGGCGTCGCCCTCGGCGTCGAGCACCTTGAGCCGCAGGCCGGGCGCGGCGGAGCCGAGCGCGGCTATCGCGGGGGCGAGCACCAGGGTGATGCCGGTGGCGAAGGCCGCCACCGTCACCTCGCCGGCCGCCCCGGCTCCGTACGCGGCGAGGTCGGCCTCGGCCCGCTCCAGTTGGGCGAGCACGGCGTCGGCGTGGACCAGCAGGATCTCCCCGGCCGCGGTCAGCCGGACGCCCCGCCCGTCGCGGGCGAGCAGGTGGTGGCCGGTCTCCTGTTCGAGGGCGGCCAACTGCTGCGAGACCGCCGAGGGCGTCAGGTAGAGCGCGGCCGCGGCGGCCGTCACGGTGCGGTGGTCGGCCACGGCGCGAAGCGTCCGCAGCCGTCTAGCGTCGATCACCCACTCATTCTGCCAGCCGCCGGGACCGTTCCCGACGGCCTCGGCAGCCCGAGGGGCGGCCCCGGGGGGATCAGAGCTTGACGAGCTTGCTGAACGGGCTGGCGCAGCGCAGGCGCTGCTCGCCGAAGGAGACGATCACCGCGGCGGTGCCGTCCACGGAGACGATCCGCCCGAGTCCGTGCCGGTCATGGCTGACGCGGTCACCGACCTCGTAGGTTTCGATCGCGGCCACGGGCTGGGCCTTGAAGGGACTGGTGGGCAGTGAGTGCCGGGCTGCGGCTGTCCTGGTCATCTCGATCAGTATGGGCCCCATAAAGACTTCGGGGGCCGGTCGTTCCCATACCGACTTCGCATCGGAACGGTATCGACCGGCCCCCGGCCCCCGGCATATGCCGCCGCAGACTGCCCGAAGGCCCTGCTCAGGGCCCTGTTCGGAGCCTTTTCCCAGTCCTGCCCGCCGAGCGCGGCGCGCCCGGAAGTCCTACTCGCCGAGCGCGGCCCGCGCGTCGACGAAGGCCGCCACGGCCCGCTCCACGTCCTCGGTGGAGTGCGCGGCCGAGAGCTGGACGCGGATCCGCGCCGCGCCGTGCGGCACCACCGGGAAGGAGAAGCCGATCACGTAGACGCCGCGCTCGAGCAGCAGCTCGGCCAGGCGGCCGGCCTTCGCCGCGTCGCCGATCATGACCGGGGCGATCGGGTGCTCGCCCGGCAGGATCTCGAAGCCGGCCTCGGTCATCTTGGTGCGGAACAGCGCGGTGTTGGCCGCCAGCTTCTCCCGCAGCTCGGTGGACTGCTCGACCAGGTCGAGCACCTTGAGCGAGGCGGCGGCGATCACCGGCGCCAGCGAGTTGGAGAACAGGTACGGGCGCGAGCGCTGGCGCAGCAGGGCGACGATCTCGCGGCGGGCGGCCACGTAGCCGCCGGAGGCGCCGCCGAGGGCCTTGCCCAGGGTGCCGGTGATGATGTCCACCCGGTCCATCACGCCGTGCAGCTCGGGGGTGCCGCGCCCGCCGGGGCCGACGAAGCCCACCGCGTGCGAGTCGTCCACCATGACCATCGCGTCGTAGCGGTCGGCCAGGTCGCAGATCTCGCGCAGCGGGGCGATGTAGCCGTCCATCGAGAACACGCCGTCGGTGACGATGAGCCGGCGGCGGGCGTCCTGGGTGTCCTGGAGCTGCTTCTCCAGGTCGGCCAGGTCGCGGTTGGCGTAGCGGTGGCGGCGGGCCTTGCTGAGCCGGATGCCGTCGATGATCGAGGCGTGGTTGAGCGCGTCGGAGATGACGGCGTCGCGCTCGTCGAGCAGGGTCTCGAAGACGCCGCCGTTGGCGTCGAAGCAGGAGGAGTAGAGGATGGTGTCCTCCTGGCCCAGGAAGGCCGAGAGGCGCTGCTCCAGGTCCTTGTGCACGTCCTGGGTGCCGCAGATGAAGCGGACCGAGGCCATGCCGTAGCCCCAGCGGTCCAGCGCGTCCTTGGCGGCGGCCAGCACCTCGGGGTGGTCGGCCAGGCCGAGGTAGTTGTTGGCGCAGAAGTTGAGCACCTCACCCGGACGGCCGCCCGCCGTCACGGTGACGGCGGCGCTCTGCGGGGTGCCGATCACCCGCTCGGGCTTGAACAGCCCGGCCTCGGTGATCTCGGCGAGGGTGGCGGCGACGTCCTCGCGGACAGAGTCGAACATCGTTCTCCTTAAAGGGGGTTCAGACGGTCCAGTCGAGGATGATCTTGCCGCACTGGCCGCTGGCGGCCTCGTCGAACGCGGCGTCGAACTCTGCTGCGGGGTACCGGCCGGTGATCACCGGGCTGAGGTCGAGGCCGCCCTCCAGGAGCACCGACATCGCGTACCAGGTCTCGAACATCTCGCGGCCGTAGATGCCCTTGATGGTGATCATCGAGGTCACGATCCGGGCCCAGTCCACCGCGAAGTCGTCCGCGGGCAGGCCGAGCATGGCGATCTTGCCGCCGTGGGTCATGTTGGCGATCATCGACTGCATCGCCTCGGGGCGCCCCGACATCTCCAGGCCCACGTCGAAGCCCTCGCGCATGCCGAGCTTCTGCTGGCCCTCCTCGATGGAGTGCTTGGAGACGTCCACGGCCAGCGAGACGCCGACCTTGCGGGCCAGGTCGAGGCGGTAGTCGCTGACGTCGGTGATCATCACGTGCCGGGCGCCGGCGTGCTTGGCCACGGCGGCGGCCATGATGCCGATCGGGCCCGCGCCGGTGACCAGCACGTCCTCGCCGACCATCGGGAAGGAGAGCGCGGTGTGCACGGCGTTGCCGAACGGGTCGAAGATCGCGGCCACGTCCAGGTCGACCGGCACCCGGTGCACCCAGACGTTGGAGGCGGGCAGCGCCACGTACTCGGCGAAGGCGCCGTCGCGGTTCACGCCCAGGCCGATCGTGTTGCGGCACAGGTGGCGACGGCCGGCCAGGCAGTTGCGGCACTTGCCGCAGACCAGGTGGCCCTCGCCGCTGACCAGGTCGCCCACCGCGATGTCGGTGACGCCGGCGCCGAGCTCGGCCACCTCGCCGACGAACTCGTGACCGAGCGTCAGCGGCGTCTTGATGGTCTGCTGGGCCCAGCCGTCCCACTTGCGGATGTGCAGGTCGGTGCCGCAGATGCCGGTGCGCAGCACCTTGATCAGCACCTCGCCGGGGCCGATCTCGGGCATCGGGACATCGGTCAGCCAGAGCCCGGGCTCGGCCTTCTGCTTGACGAGTGCCTTCACGGCGGGGGCTCCTGACGCAAGACGGGGCCGCGCCCCGGTATGGGTCGGGAGCGGCCTGCAAGGGGGCTGGCATCCCGGCCGTACGACTCGGGCCGCACGGCCGGGGCACTGTGCAATCTGCCTGGTGGGAGGGGGTGCGGTCCATCGAGGAATTCTTAACGGCCGCCACAGCAATGCTTCACGATCCTGCCCGAGCTGCGGCCCGGCCGGGCGGCAGACGTGCCGACCCTCACCCGGACGGCGGACGCGCGGCGGCACTCCGTCAGCTCGGCTCCGCCGAAATGCCCTTGCACCACCCCCGCGCGCCCCACCAGGATCCCGTCATGGAACAACTTCCTCCCGACCTCGTCGACCTCGGCGACCTGACCCTGCGCCGCTGGGTGCCCGAGCGGGACCTCGACAGCCTGATCGAGCTGATCGACGGCTCCCTGGAGCACCTGCGCCCCTGGATGCCCTGGGTCGAGCAGCACAGCCGGGAGGCGACCATCGCCTACCTGGACCGCGCCGAGACCGGCTGGCGGGAGGGCACCGCCTTCAACTACGCGGTGGTCGCCGGCGGCCGCCTGATCGGCAACTCCTCCTTCTTCCGCCGCGCGCCCGAGGACGACCCGGCCGGCCTGGAGGTCGGCTACTGGCTGCACCCCGCCGCCACCGGCCACGGCTACATGACCCGCGCGGCCCGTGCCCTCACCGAGCTGGCCCTGGCCCGCCCGGGCGTGCGCTACACCACGATCGTGACCGACGAGGCCAACACCCGCAGCGGCGCGGTGGCCCGCCGCCTCGGCTACGTCGTCCACGAGCGCAACCCGGTCGAGCCGACCACCTCGGGCGAGATCGGCATCGACCTCGTCTGGCGCTACACCCCGCCCGCCTGACGCTCCGTCAGCTCCCGGGCAGCAGCTCGGCCAGGTCGTAGCCCACCGGCTCCTCAAGCTGCTCGTACGTGCAACTCTCCGGCGTCCGGTCCGGCCGCCAGCGGCGGAACTGCGTGGTGTGCCGGAACCGGGTGCCCTCCATGTGGTCGTACGCCACCTCGCAGACCAGCTCAGGCCGCAGCGGCACCCAGGACAGGTCCTTCCCGCCCGTCCACCTGCTCTGCGCCCCGGGCAGCCGGGCGCTCTCGTGCGCGCTCTCCTCGGCCCAGGCGGCCCACGGGTGCCCAGAGAGGTCGTCGAGCCGCAACACCTGGAGCTGCTCGGCCAGTTCGCGCCGCTTGGCCATCGGGAAGGAGGCGCTGACCCCGACGTGCTGGAGCTGCCCGGCCCCGTCGTACAGCCCGAGCAGCAGCGAGCCGACCACCGGCCCGCTCTTGTGCTCCCGGTACCCGGCGAGCACGCAGTCGGCCGTCCGGGCGTGCTTGATCTTGTACATGGTCCGCGCCCCGGGCCGGTACGGCTGGTCCGGCGGCTTGGCCACCACCCCGTCCAGACCCGCCCCCTCGAACTGCGCGAACCAGACCTTCGCCAGCTCCAGGTCCGTGGTCGCGGGCGCGGTGAACACCGGCGGCCTGGCCCCGGCCAGCGCCTCGACCAGCGCGGCCCGCCGCTCGGCCAGCGGTCGGTCGGCGTACTTCTCCGCCCCCAGCGCCAGCAGGTCGAAGGCCACGTAGCTCGCCGGGGTGCGCTCGGCCAGCGTCCGCACCCGGGAGGCCGCCGGGTGGATCCGCTCCAGTAGCTCCTCGAAGTGCAGCCGCCCGTCGTGGGCGATCACGATCTCCCCGTCCAGCACGCACCGCTGAGGCAGCTCCCGCCGGAAGGCCGCCACCAGCTCGGGGAAGTACCTGGTCAGCGGCTTCCCCGTCCGGCTCCCGACCTCCACCTCCTCGCCGTCCCGGAACACCACGGCCCGGAAGCCGTCCCACTTCGCCTCGTAGTGCAGGCCCGGCGGGATCTCGGGCACGGCCTTCGCCAGCATCGGGTCGACCGGCGGCATCACGGGGAGGTCCATGCTCCGATGGTGCGAGCCCTCGCCCCGCCGCGCGCGCCGTGCGGGCGCGTCCGGCCTAGCGTGGGGAGCATGGCAGGTGCGATCGAACTCGACGTGGCCGGGCGCGCGGTGCGGCTCTCCAACCCGGACAAGGTGTACTTCCCCGAGGCCGGGGTGACCAAGCGGGAGCTGGCCGAGTACTACCTGGCCGTCGCCCCCGGGGTGCTGCGCGGGCTGCGCGAGCGGCCGACCACGCTCCAGCGCTTCCCGGACGGCATCGAGGGCGAGTGGTTCTACCAGAAGCGGGCGCCCAAGAGCCTGCCCGACTGGCTCCCCACCGCCCGGATCGCCTTCCCCAGCGGCCGCACCGCCGACGAGATCTGCCCCACCGAGCCCGCCGCCGTGCTCTGGGCCGTCAACCTCGGCACCGTGACCTTCCACCCCTGGCCGGTGCGCCGCGCCGACACCGAGCACCCGGACGAGCTGCGGATCGACCTCGACCCGCAGCCCGGCACCGACTTCCACGACGCCGTCCGGGCCGCCCACGAGCTGCACGACCTGCTCGACTCCCACGGCCTGCGCGGCTGGCCCAAGACCTCCGGCGGCCGCGGCCTGCACGTCTACGTACCGCTCGAACCGCGCTGGACCTTCACCGACTGCCGCCACGCCGTGATCGCGCTCGGCCGCGAGCTCACCAAGCGCCTGCCCGGCAAGGTCACCACCGCCTGGTGGAAGGAGGAGCGCGGCGAGACCATCTTCGTCGACTACAACCAGATGGCCCGCGACCGCACCATCGCCTCCCCCTACTCCGTCCGGGCCCGCCCCGAGGCCACCGTCTCCGCCCCGCTGCACTGGGCCGAGCTGAACGAGGTGAACCCGGCCGACTTCACCGTCCGCACCATGCCGGCCCGGTTCGCCGAGTGCGGCGACCTGCACGCCGGGATGGACGAGCACGCCTTCGCCCTCGACCCGCTGCTCGAACTCTACGAACGCCAGGTCCGCGACGAGGGCGCCGGCGACCTCCCGTACCCGCCGGACCACCCCAAGATGCCCGGCGAACCCGCCCGGGTGCAGCCCAGCCGGGCGAAGAAGGCCTGACGGGGGCGGGCCGGTGGAGCAGCTGAGCCGCCGCTCACGCGGACTGCTGGCCGGGGCGTACCTGCTCCTGGTGCTGGCCGTGGTCACCGACCTGCTCACCGGCCCGACCACCACCGTCTCCCCCGTGCTGGCCAGCGTCCCCGTGCTCGCCGCCTCCGGCACCCGCCGGGTGCACGTCCCGCTGATCGCCGGCGCGATCGCGCTCGCCACCGCCTCCCTGCTCTGGGCCCAGAACGGCAGCCTCCCCTCCTCCGTCCACCTCGCCGCCATCGCGGCCATCGCCGCCACCACGCTGGCCAGCGGCGCCCACGTCGCCGTGGTCACCGCCCGCGAACAGGAGCTCCGCCAGGTCCGCTCGGTGGCCGAGGCCGCCCAACTCGCCCTGCTGCGCCCCGTCCCCGCCCGCCTCGGCCCGCTCCGGATCGCCGTCCGCTACCAGGCCGCCGCCCCCGAGGCCCAGATCGGCGGAGACCTGTACGAGGCGCTGGACACCCCGTTCGGCGTACGGGTGCTGCTCGGCGACGTGGAGGGCAAGGGCCTGGGCGCCGTGGAGACCGCCGCCGACGTGCTCGGCGCCTTCCGCGAGGCGGCCGTGGCCGAACCCGACCTGGCCACGGTGGCCGAACGGCTGGACGCCGCAGTCGCCCGCCGGGCCGGCGAGGAACGCTTCGTGACCGCCGTCCTGCTCGCCGTCCCACCCGCCCCGCACCCGGCCCTCCTGGTCACCTGCGGCCACCCCCCGCCCCTCCTGCTCACCCGCACCGGCCAGGCCCGCGAACTCCTCCCCACCGCCCCGTCCCCACCGCTGGGCCTCCTCGCCCTCACCGGCGGCCACTACACCGCCGAACCCTTCGACCTACGCCGCGGCGAACTCCTCCTCCTCTACACCGACGGCCTCTCCGAATCCCGCGACACCACCGGCACCTTCTACCCCCTCGCCACCCGCCTCACCGACCTCCCCGTCCCCAACCCCGAAGCCCTCCTCGACCACCTGATCACCGACGTCACCCGCTACACCGGCGGCCTCCCGACGGACGACTCCGCCCTGATCGCCATTCGACGAGACGGTTAGCTGCACTATCCAGGGGCGCGGGGAACTGCGCGAACTCGGAAGAAGCCCACCCGCAGCTGCGGCCGAGAGCCAGTTGCACCAGCATCGGACAGTGCAAGTGAGCACCCGCGTAAGACAGCAGCGCCTGCCCGCTGATCCGCGCCGTTCCCCGCGCCCCTGGATGGTGCAACCCATGCCGATGCCGATCGACCGCCGCCAGTTCCTGGCCACCCTCAGCGGCGTGGCCCTGACCACCGCCTTCCACCCCTGGCCCAGCCGCCACCGCACCACCGCACCACCCGACTGGCAAGAGCTCGACCGCCGTCTCGACGGCCGCCTCCTCCTCCGCGGCTCCCCCGGCTACGCCGACCACCGCCTCGGCTACAACCAGCTCGACGACGACCAGTACCCCGCCGCCGTGGCCCTCTGCACCTCCCCCTCCGACGTGCAGCACTGCCTCGACCTGGCCCGGGGCCACGGCCTCCCGATCGCCGCCCGCAGCGGCGGCCACAGCTACCTCGGGTACAGCGTCCCGGACGGCGGCCTGGTCGTCGATCTCCGTTCGATGGCCCAGGTGGACGTCCGCCCGGACGGCACCACAGCAATAGGCCCCGGCGCCCGGCTGATCGAGGTCTACACGGCCCTCGCCCGGGCGGGTCGGCTGCTGCCGGCCGGTGCCTGCCCGACCGTCGGGATCGGCGGCCTCGCCCTCGGCGGCGGGATCGGCGTGCTGGCCCGCGCCTACGGCCTGACCTGCGACCGCCTCACCGCCGCCCAGGTGGTCACCGCCGACGGCACGCTGCGCGAGGCCTCCCCCGACTCCGAGCCCGATCTCCACTGGGCGCTGCGCGGCGGTGGCGGCGGCAACTTCGGCGTGGTCACCGCCCTCGAGTTCCGCACCGAACCGGCCCAAGACCTGACCGTCTTCTCGCTCGGCTTCCCGGCCGGCTCCGCCGCCGACCTGCTCGGCGCCTGGCTGAGCTGGACGCCGGGCACCCCGCGCGCGTTCTGGTCCTCCCTGCTGATCAACGGCGGCACCCCGCCGGACCCGCACCTGGTCGGCTGCCACGTCGGCCCGCAGAGCGCCGCCGACCAGCTCCTCGACAGCCTGATCGCGACCGCGGGCGTGCGCCCCGACAGCCGCAGCGTCCAGACCAAGGACTACCTGGGCGCGATGACGTACATGGCCGGCTGCTCCGCCAAGACCCTCGCCCAGTGCCGTCCGACCGCCGAGGGCGGCACCCTCTCCCGCGACGCCTTCCTCGCGGGCTCCCGGCTGGTCGGCCCGACCCCGCCCGACGCCGGCCGGGTGACCGACCTGCTGCTCGGCCGGGACGGCAGCTACCTGCTCTTCGACGCCCTCGGCGGCGCCGTCGCCGACCTCGCCCCGGACGCCACCGCCTTCCCCCACCGCGCCGCACCGGCCAGCATCCAGATCTTCACCGAGACCACCCCGGCCGGCCGCACCGGCGCCCGCGACACCGTCGCCGCACTCCGCGACGGCCTGACCCGCCTCGGCACCGAGGGCTCCTACGTCAACTACCTCGACGCCACCCTCCCCGACTGGGGCCACGCCTACTACGGCACCAACCTCGACCGCCTCCGCGCCACCGCGCTCCGCTACGACCCGGACGCCGTCTTCGCCTTCCCCCAGTCCGTCCTGAACGCCTAGCTCCGCCCAGGGCCTCTCTTACGGATCACGTCGGATCAGCGGGCGTCGTTGGAGGGCCCCTCCTGCCCGTTGGCGGGCAAGGAGGGCGCGTGCATCGGCGGCGCCGAGGAGGGAGTCCATGCGGAGCATCGGCGACTGACGAGAAGCCGGCGAGGTGCGTGGCCCGGCGGCGGCCGCCCGGCGTGATCCGTAAGAGAGGCCCTAGCTCACGGGGGCCGTGGCCACCACGATCCGGACCGCCTCGGCGATCTGGGCCTCGGTGAGGTCGCCCCGCGCGGTGAGCCGCAGCCGCGAGATGCCGTCCGGCACCGACGGCGGACGGAAGCAGCCCACGGCCAGGCCGGCCGTACGGCAGTCGGCGGCCCACTGCACGGCCGCCTCAGGCGTGGGGGCCTGGACGGAGACCACGGCGGCGTCCGGGTGGCTCGCGGTCAGACCGGCCGCACGCAGTGAGCCGGAGAGGGTGCGGGCGACCTCGCGGGTGCGGTCGGCGCGCTGCGGTTCGGCCCGCAGCAGGCGCAGCGCGCCGAGTGCGGCGCCGACGGCCGCCGGGGCGAGACCGGTGTCGAAGATGAAGGTGCGGGCAGTCTCGGTGAGGTGCCGGATCACCCGGGCGGGCCCGAGCACGGCCCCGCCCTGGGAGCCGAGCGACTTGGAGAGCGTCACGGTGGCGACGGTGTCCGGCTGCCCGGCCAGCCCGGCGGCGGCGAGGGCGCCCCGGCCGCCGGGGCCGAGCACGCCGAGCCCGTGCGCGTCGTCCACCAGCAGCGCCGCGCCGTGCGCGCGGGCGGCGGCGGAGAGTTCGGGCAGCCGGGCCGCGTTGCCGTCCACCGAGAAGACGGTGTCGCTGACCACCAGCGCCCGGCGGTGGCTGCGGGCGGCGAGCGCGGCGGCCACCTCCTCGGGGTCGTCGTGCGGAGCGCGGTGCACCTCGCTGCGGGAGAGCCGGCAGCCGTCGATCAGCGAGGCGTGGTTGTACGCGTCGGAGACGATCAGGGTGTCCGGGTCGGTCAGCGCGGTGAGCGCGGCGAGGTTGGCCGCGTAGCCGGAGGAGAAGACCAGCGCCGCCTCCACCCCGCAGAACTCGGCCAGCTCGCGCTCCAGCTCGGTGTGCAGCGCGGTGGTACCGGTGACCAGCCGGGAGCCGGTCGCGCCGCCGCCCCAGCGCAGCGCCGCCTCGGCGGCGGCCCCGGTCACGGCGGGGTGGTGCACCAGCCCGAGGTAGTCGTTGCTCGCCAGGTCCAGCACCGGGTCCTCGGCCGGCCGACTCCGCAGCGTCCGGGTGAGCCCGGCCCGGGAGCGGAGTTCGGCCGCCTCGTCGAGCCAGTCGAAGACGGCGGCGGGGGCGAGGGTCTGCTCGGCGCGGAGCACGGGGGGCTGGACCATGACCGCACTCTGTCACCCCGGCCCCACGCCGGGCAATGTGCGCCGCGGCACACCCCGGCCGACCCACCCGCAGCGGCTCGTACACGATCCACCGCCCACCGGAACTCCGTCTCGCCAAGCGGCACTTGCCACTCCCTCCCCTGACGGTCCGAAAGGTTGTTAGGCAAGCCTCACTTGCCCTAGTCTCTGCGCCGCCGCCCTCACCGACGGCCCCCTCCGGCTCATCCACCCCATCCCCTGGAGCAGTCATGTCCGGTACCCAGATCACCCTCCTGGGCGCCATCGCCGGCTTCACCATCTACCTCGGTCTGCCGATCGGCCGGCTCCGCAGACCCGCGCCCCGGCTGAAGGCGGGACTGAACGCCGTCGCCATCGGCATCCTGACCTTCCTGCTCTGGGACGTGCTCACCCACGCCTGGGAGCCGACCGACGCGGCCCTCTCCGACCACCACTGGGGCACCGCGCTCGGCGGCGGCGCCGTCCTCTTCCTCGGCCTCGCCCTCGGCCTGGCCGGGTTGGTCCACTACGACCGGCACAACGCCCGGCGCCTGGCCACGGCCGGCGGCTCGCCCTCCCGGCAGCTGGCCTGGATGATCGCCGTCGGCATCGGCCTGCACAACTTCGCCGAGGGCCTGGCCATCGGCAACTCGGCGGCCAAGGGCGAGCTCTCGCTGGCCGTCCTGCTCATCGTCGGCTTCGGGCTGCACAACGCGACCGAGGGCTTCGGCATCGTCGCCCCGCTCACCGGCGAGGAGCAGCGTCCGTCCTGGGGCCTGCTCGGTCTGCTCGGCCTGGTCGGCGGCGGCCCGACCTTCGCCGGCACCCTGGTCGGCCAGCACCTGGTGAACGACACCCTCAGCATCGCCTTCCTCGGCCTGGCCGCCGGGTCGATCCTCTACGTGGTGATCGAGCTGCTCGCCGTGGCCCGCAAGGCAGCCCTCAAGGAGCTGACCACCTGGGGCATCCTGGGCGGCCTGCTGCTCGGCTTCGCCACCGACGCGATCGTCACCGCCGCCGGCGCCTGAGCCGCCCCCAGGGGGCACTTACCGCCCGCTCCGCGGCGAGAGCCGGCGCTGCGAGCGCGAGGTGTCGGCGAGCTTCGCGGTCTTCTTCCACTCCGGGTAGAGCGCGCCGAAGTGCTGCTGCTCCTTGCCCTCGGTGCGGATCACCACGTAGCCACCCTTGGTCATCTGGAACGGCGCGGTGACCTTGCCCAGGTGGTCGAAGCCGTCCGAGCTGCTCGCCTGCGGGTCGAACCAGGCCGGGGTCACGAAGTTGGACACCGACACCGGGCCGGCGCCCGACACGGTGATCTCGTACGAGTCGGATTCGACCGGGTCGCCGATCTCGTAGGCGTAGGCGGCGCCCTTCAGGTCGTCGGCCCAGAGGTTGACGTGCTCGTCCACGAAGGTCTCCAGCACCTCGTGGCTCAGCACCGCAGAGACCGACAGCCGGCCGCTCAGCGCCGTCCCGCCGTGGTCCAGCACCGGGGCGGCGAAGACCCGGCCGAAGATCAGGTCACCCTCCGACTCGGTGTGCCAGCCGAGCGCGTCGGCCTGGTCCGAGTCGTCGAGGATCGCGATCACCCAGGCCCCGGGAGGCGCCTCCTCCTCGCTCGCGGCCCACACCACCGGGATCGGCACCTTGCGCCAGACCGGGGCGGCGTCCCGCTGCACCTGCGTCGCACAGGCCCGGGTCATCGTCCGCACGTCCTGGTCGGTCACCCGTGTCGATTTGTTGACAACCGTGATCACTGCTCTCACTTCCCTCACGCGTCCGGGCGGCAGGCGCCGTACCCGACGGCGCCGCACCGCACCACGGCGACCCGGGGAAAGCCTGCGTCGGGGTGTCGGGAGTCCTGGCCGAACCACAACGGGCCACCGCGCACCCCCATCATCGCGCGCCACCCCCCACCACGCACGTGTTGATCCGTCAACTTGACCACCCCGAACGCCCTGTCACCCCACCCACCCCTGCGGAAGGACCACCCGGGCCTACGTCAATCGGCCGACCGCTCACCCGAAGGACCCGATGCTGACGCAACCGGTCAGATAGAGCACCACGGCAAGACACCAGAGCGCCCCGAGCGACACCATCAACGACACCTGCGCCACCCGCTTGACGTGCATCGCGAGCGTGCTGGTGTCCCGCGCCAGCAGCAACGAGGCCGACACCGTCACCGGGATCAGGATCGTCACCACGTCCGCGCTGCTCAGCCCCGGCTTCCCCCCGGACGGAAACACCCCGAACCTCACCAGCACCGCAATGGCCATCAGCGTCGCAATGACCACCCCACGACAGGTCAGCCGCCGCAGGTACGGCTGCCGCAGCCGGCACTCGATGCCGATCACGTCGGCCCGCGCCTCGTGCGCGTCGTACCTGGTGTACTGCTCCGCCGTCCGGTGCTCGGCATCGGGTTCGTCGACCGCACCGATCTCCCCGTCCGGGACCACCCTCGTCTTGCGCGCGTGCAGCTCGACGCCGTTGTCGGCCACCGAGACCGAGAAGTGATTGGTCCTGGCGTCGTGGAAGGTGATGTTCGTACTGGCGGTCGGCCAGATCCACTTCCGGCAGAGCGAGGAGGCCGCGTGCTCCCGGACGGCACCGAAGTGGATCTCCCGCCGTTCCTTCGCCCTCATCAGGAACGGCTCGTCCAGCGGCACCCGGCAGCGCGCCATCATCTCCCACCGCGAGCCGTACCTGAAGTAACGCCGAAGCAGCCGCTCCGACTCCGGGGTCCGGACCAGGGCGATCTCCTGGAGCAGCACACCCAGTCGCCGCATCACCGCACCGGCCTCAGCCCCCGAACACTGCCCGTCCCGGATGTAGTTCGCCAGCACGAGCAGCGGGTTCTGCGCCGAACTGGTCTCGTCGACGTGCACCCGCCCGTGCACCAGTGCCTTGATCCGCACCCTGCACTCCCTGGCCCCCGCGACAGCCTCTGATCCGCAGTCGGCGATGGACTTCCGGACGTACTTCGCCGTGCAGCAGGCGACCCGCCAGTCCCCGTCGAACAGGAACGAGCACTTCCTGAGCTGCTCCTTGAGCTCCACCGGATTGAACAGGAAGATCGTGGCCAGCAGCCGCTCCAGCTCCTCGTCGAGCAGCCCGCCGAGGTTCAGTTGCTCCGCCCGGTACCGGAAGTGCCGGGCCTGCATCCGGCAGATCTCGCCGCGCGGCAGCCGGTGGCCGGGCTTCCCCGCCGCCTCGATGGAGAAGTTCACCGAGGTGACCTTCGGCATGTCGACCACCGGCAGCACCAGCATCGCCTTGCGCGGGGCGTCCTTGAGAAACTCCGCGGCCGGCCCCTCCCGGAGCGGCGGCTCCACCAGGATCTCCCGCTCCCGTTCCGACCAGAGCGCACTCGACAGCGAGATCCGCGCCGCCGACCGAGCCCGCCACCCCGGCAGATCGTCCAGCAGCGCGAACACCAGCCGGTCGGCCTCACCGACCGGCTGCCAATGCCGGGACCACACCACCGGCTCGATCTGCTCGATCTGCTCGATCTGCTCAGTCATGGGAATCACCTGACCTCACCCGACCCACCGGGCCCGGTTCGACCCGGTGTCCCCCTGTAGTTCCACCCTCCTCTCCTCGGTGCCGCACCGCACCCCGCCCCCGCAAATCCGATGGCCCGTCAGCCCCTGCACCCACTACCCTCCGGGCAGCATCGGTACCCGGAGAGGAGTGGGCATGCGTTTCGAGGTGGACACGGTCACCGGCTCGCCCCGAGGGCGTCGGGTGCACTGACGGCACCCGCCGGACCACTGCGAACTCCTTCGCAGCTCCCTCGGCGAGACGGACCCGGACGACGTACTCCGACCGTTCTCTCCCACCGAGGAGCCACTCTTGCCTGCCCGAAAGAACTCCACGCCGTTCGGCGCGGACTTCCACAAGCTCTGGGCCGCGTCCGCGATCTCCACGCTCGGCGACGGCATCACCATGGCAGCCGGCCCGCTGCTCGTCGCCTCGCTCACCCACGACCCCGCTCCGGTGGCCCTGGCCGTCTTCTTCCAGCAGCTGCCCTGGCTGCTGTTCGGCCTGGTAAGCGGGGTGTACGTGGACCGCCTGGACCGCCGCCGGCTGGTCGTCGCGGTCAACCTCGTCCGCGCGACGGCCCTTGCCGCGCTCGCCACCGCGGCAGCGCTGCAGGCCGTGCACCTGCCGTTCCTCTACGCGGTGCTCTTCCTGCTCGGCACCGCCGACACCCTCGCCGACACCGCGAGCTCGGCCCTCCTCCCGTCCGTGGTCGCTCGCGGCGACCTGGCCGAGGCCAACGCCCGACTCTCCCTCACCTTCAGCGTCGGCAACCAGTTCCTGGCCAAGCCCCTCGGCGCCTGGCTCTTCGCCCTCGCCGCCGCAGCCCCGTTCGCCACCGACGCCCTCACCTTCGCCGCCGCAGCGGCCCTGACGGCCGCCCTCCGCCCGCGGACCACCCCCGCCCCACCATCGGTCACCGCGCCACGGGAGCGGATACGCACTGACCTCACCACCGGCGTACGCTGGCTCGCGCGTCAGCCGCTCCTGCGCGCCCTCACCCTCACCATGGCCGTCGGCAACCTCTTCTTCTGCGCGGCCTTCGCCACCTTCGTCCTCTACGCCCACCGCCGCCTCGGCCTCTCCGGCCCCGGTTACGGGCTGCTCCTCACCACCTTCGCCCTGGGCGGCACCCTCGGCACGCTCACCGTCCGCCGTCTCCGCCACCGCTGGCGCGCGGCGACCCTGCTCCGCGCCGGCCTCCTGGTCGAGACGGCCACCCACGCCGCCCTGGCCGCCACCACCCGGGTCTGGCTCGCGGCGCCCGTGCTGGTGCTGTTCGGCGTCCACACCATGGTCTGGGGCTCGATCGCCGCCACCCTCCACCAACGCGCCACCCCCGACCAGCTACGCGGCCGGGTCGGCAGCGTCCGCACCCTCGCCGACCTCGGCAGCGCCGCCCTGGGCTCCCTGTTCGGCGCCCTGCTCACCCGCCACCTGGCCCTGACCACCCCGTTCTGGCTCGCCGCCGCAGCCATGCTGCTGACCACCGCCTGCGCCTGGCGCCCCCTCAGCCGAGCCGCCCTCGACTGACTCCCGGCCAGTCCCCTACCCGGCGAGCAGCAGCGCGGCGACCGCCTCCGGAAATCGTTCGACGGCGATAGGCCCTGCTGGCACAGTGACCGACCATGACCGACTTCGAGATCCTGACCGCCGCCGACATCCCGCTCATGCAGGGCCTGGCCCAGCGCGTCACCGCCGCTCGCCCGGACCTGATCAGCGCCGGTGCCTCGTACGGCGAGCTGGCCTGGGTCTGGGGCAAGGGGCGCGCCGCCCACGGCCAGACCTGGCGGCGGCGGTTCTGGACGGCCGACGGCGTGCTGGTCGCCTGGGGCTGGGCCTTCCTGCCGCACCGGATCGAGCGCAACGACGGGTCGGCCACCGAGGTGAAGGACGCCTTCCTGAGCTACCAGGTGCACCCCGACCACCTCCACCTGGTCGACGAGGTCATCGGGTGGTACGAGGAGGTCGCGGCCGGTCTCGACCGGATGGCGCTGCCGACCACCGCCGAGGAGTACGCGCTGACCCGCTGGGCGGCCCACGGGTACGAGACCGACCGGGCCGCCCTCGGCGAGGACGGCGACTGGACTCAGCTCAACCGGCGTGACCTGGCCGAGCTCGACCCACCGGCGCTGCCGGCGGGCTACCGCTTCCGCACGGCCGCCGAAGCCGGACCGGAGGCGGCCGTCCAGGCCCACCTCAACGCCTGGAACCCCTCCCCGTACACGGCCCGCAGCTACCAGGGCGTCCGCGAGACGGCCGCCTACCGCGGCGACCTGCACGTGCTGGTCGAGGCCCCGGACGGCGCCTGGGCCGCCTCGGCGATCATGTGGCTGGACGAGGTCAACCGGACGGTCGAGTTCGAGCCCGTCGGCACCCACCCCGACCACCGCCGCCGCGGCCTGGCCCACGCGATGATGCTCCACGGCATGCACCTGGCCCGCGCGGCCGGCGCCACCCACGCCACCGTCGTCTGCCTCGGCGCCCCCGGCCACCCCAAGGCCCGCGGGCTCTACCACGGCCTCGGCTTCCGCGAGATCTCCCGCGACGCCCCGCTCCTCAAGACCGCCCCCGAGCCCGCCTGACGCCCGGGTTCGAAGCCAGGCCCTACCGGAAGGCCGCGACGTTGCGGGCGGCCCAGGCGGCGAAGGGGTGCGGGGCACGGCCGAGCACCCGCTGGACGTCCGGGCTGATGCGCAGTTCGGCCGGGTTCGGGGCGCCGAGGATGTCCAGGGTGTCCTCGGCGAGCTCGGCCGGCATGGCCCGCCTCATGGCGGCCCCGGCCTCGGCGCGGGTGAGCTCGTGGAACCGCACCGGCGAGCCCAGCGCCCCGGCGATCGCGGCCGCCTGCCCGCGCGGCGTGATCACCTCGGGGCCGGTCAACTGGTAGACGCTGCCGGCGTGCCGGTCGTCCAGCAGGCAGGCCGCCGCGACCGCCGCGATGTCGGCCGGGTCGACGATCGGCACGCCGACCTCGCCGAAGGGCGCGGCGACCAGCCCCTGGGTGCGGACGGACTCGGCCCACCAGAGCGCGTTGGAGGCGAAGCCGCCCGGCTGCAGGATCACCCACTCCAGGCCGGATCCCCGCAGGGCGTCCTCGAGTTCGCGCATCGCGATCCGGGTCGGCCCGAACGGCCTGGTCACCACGCCCTGACTGGAGAGCAGCACCACCCGCCGGACCCCGGCCGCCGCGGCCTCGCCGATCAACTCGGCGGGCCGCCCCGCCGGGCCGTGCAACTCACCGGAGAGCAGCAGGAAGAGCGCCGACGCCCCGGCCAGCGCGGGCCGCAGCTCGGCCGGCCTGCCCAAGTCGGCCGCCAGATGCCGCACTCCGTCCGGCACCGCCGCCGCGCGGCGCGACACCGCCGTCACCTGCTGCCCCGCCTCGGCCAGCGCCCGGGTCAGCGGTCGGCCGATGTTCCCGGTCGCTCCGGTCACCACGATCATGTTCGACTCCTCGTCAGTTCGCTTCGGTGGACGTGACGTTAGGAGGACGGGCTCACTGTTGGTAAGGGCATACCTGGAGGTAAGCTCATGACATGGTGGGAGGGTTGCAGTTCAAGGGAGCCGAGCCGGGCGACCGGTATGACGTGTTTCACACCGACTGCCCCGCGCGTGACATGGTCGACCACGTCACCAGCAGGTGGGGCGTCTGGGTGCTGATCTCCCTGCGGCGCAACGACCTCCGCTTCTTCGAGTTGCGCGAGAGCATCCACGGCATCAGCGAGAAGATGCTCGCCCAGACCCTCCGGGTCCTGGTCCAGGACGCCCTGGTCTGGCGGAAGGTCGAACCGACCACCCCACCCCAAGTCACCTACGGCCTGACCGAGTTCGGCCGCGAGGTCAGCGAACCCCTGACGGACCTGTTCGACCTGATCACCCGCCGGCTCCCCCCGGCCGACGCCCCGCACCGGTCCCGCGCCGACGATTGACCGTGGGACCTGGCGCGCGGGAGCGAGCCCTGGGCACCACCACCCCGGACAGTTCCGCGCCGTCCGGACCTGCCCCCGGACCGCGCGTCACCACGAGGCGAGCATTGTCTGATGGGGTCCCTAGTCGGTGCTGACGCCCGCGCGGACGGCCTCGTAGAAGCCCTGCACGTCGCGGACCAGGGTGGCGACCTGGGCGGGGTCGCGCGGGTCGGCGTCCAGGAGCCAGTCCGAGACCAGGTCGAACATGCCGCCGACCAGGCCGATCGCGATGGGGTGGGGGTCGATGTTCCGGCGGAGCGGGCGGCCGGCGTACTGGCGCCAGGTGCGTTCGACGAAGGCGGCGGCCCAGCGGCGATTGGCGCGGCGCTGGCGCTCGACCGCCGGGGAGACGGCGCCGCCCTGGCCGAAGGTGACCTGGGCCAGCCGGGGGTCGGCGACCAAGGCGTGGGCGAAGGCGGTGACCAGCTGCCACTCGCCCTTGTACGGGTCGGGCGGGGCGGCGGCCAACTCCTGGGTCAGCCTGGCCTCCAGGCGGGTGGTCACCTCGCGCAGCAGGGCGACGTAGCAGGCCTCGCGGCTCTCGAAGATCTCGTAGAAGCCCTTGGTGCCGACGAAGGCCTGCTGGCACAGCTGCTCGATCGAGGTGTTGGCGTAACCCTGGGCGGCGAACAACTCCAGTGCCGCTTCGAGGAGTTGATGGCGTCGCTGGGCACGCCGCTGTTCGGCGTCCATGCCGCGGATCCGGCGGCCGGTGGCCACCGGTCCGGCCGCGACCCGAGCTTCGGAATCGGTCGCGGCGGCGTTGGCATTGGCGGTGGTACTGGCGCTGGCGCTGGCGGCGGGGCTCTCTGCAGGCACCCGACCAGGTTAGCGGCTTGACGACTCCTCAGTCGCGCTCCCGACAAGTCCGGCGACTCCCAACACGGCAACCTTTTACCAACAAGCCGCCTTGTTGGAAGTTGGCGCCCGTGCTGTACTGACCGCATCCCACCCCCTCGCCCGCCGGGAGGCCCCCGATGCGCCGACCGCTCCGCCGCACGCTGCTCGCCCTCGCGACCACCCTGCTCGCCGCCACCGCCGCGACCACCACGGCCACCCCGAGCCAGGCAGCCACCACCACGGCCGCCACTCCCACCCTCACCACCAACTCCGGCTTCAACGACTGGAGTTGCCGCCCCTCCCCCGCCCACCCCGAGCCGGTGCTGCTGCTCCACGGCCTCGGTGGCAACGGCCCCGGCAACATGGCCTTCCTCGGCCCGGCCCTCGCCGCCGCCGGCTACTGCGCCTACGCCCCCACCTACGGCGAGCCGCTTCCCGGCCTGCCGGTCGGCGGGCTCAAGGCCGTGGACGACTCCGCCCACGAGATCGCCGGCACGATCGACCGCATCCTCGCCACCACCGGGGCAACCCGGCTCGACCTCGTCGGCCACTCCGAGGGCGCGTTCGAATCGCTCTACCTGCCGAAGGCCCTGCCCGGGTACGCCGCGAAGACCGCGAAGGTGGTCGCCATCGCCCCGCCGACCCACGGCACCACCTTCGCGAACCTGATCACCCTCGCCGAGACCCTCGGCATCCGCCCCGCCGTCGACACCGTGCTCGCCACCGCCGGCTGCGTGGCCTGCACCGAACTCACCACCGGCGGCCCAGCGGTGGCCCGCCTCAACGACGGCCCGATCACCCGACCCGGCATCGACTACACCGTGGTCGCCTCCACCGCCGACGCCCTGGTCACCCCGTACGGCACCGAGTACGTGGCGGAGCCCGGCGTCACCAACGAGAGCGTCCAGCAGTACTGCCCGCTCGACCCGGTCGGCCACATCGGCCTCGCCTACGACGGCGACGTGGCCCAGCTGGTCCTCAACGCCCTCGACCCCGCCCACCCCGGCCCGGTGCTCTGCACCCTCGGCCCCCTGTTCTGATCCCCCGAGTCAACCCCTCCGGGAGCCCCGCCATGACCGGCGAAGCAGACCTCTGGCCGCCCTGCCGCACCCCGGCGGAGCTGGCCGCCGTGGAGTCCGTGCCGCTCAGCCGGCGCGGGCTCCCGCCCACCACGTACGCCTTGCTCGAACGGGCTGCCACCCGGTGGCCCGACCAGCCCGCCCTCACCCTCCTGCCCGGCGCCGCCCGCGCCGACGAAGCCACCACCCTCAGCTACGCCGAACTGGCCAGTGCCGTACGAAGGTTCGCGAACGCCCTCACCGCCCTCGGGGTCCGCCGCCCGGAGGCCGTCGCGCTCTACTCCCCCAACTGCGGTGACCTGCTGATCGGTTACCTCGCCGCCCAGGCCGTCGGCCTGGCCGCACCGATCAACCCCGCGCTCACCGTCGACAGCGCCGAGGCACTGCTGCGCCGCAGCGGGGCCCGGGTCATGCTCGCCGCCGGCCCCGCCCTCGACCCCGCCGTCTGGCAACGCGCCACCGAACTCGCCGCCCGCACCGGCGCTCACCTGCTCGCCCTCCGCCCGGACGGCCGCCCCACCGCGAACCAAGCGCAACAGGTCTGCCACGCGGCAGAGTTGGCGGCAGCACAGCCGGGCGACCGGCTACTCGCACCACCACCCACCGCTGAGGACCTCGCGGCCTGCCTGCACACCGGCGGCACCACCGGCACCCCCAAACTCGCCGCCCACACCCACGCGAACCAGACCGTCATGGCCTGGGCCCTCGCAGCGGGCAGCCCACTGGACCCTGGCGCCACCGTGCTCGGGGCGCTGCCGCTGTTCCATGCCAACGCGCTGGTGGTGACCGGGCTGACGCCGCTCTTCCACGGACACCACGTGGTGTGGACCGGGCCATTGGGGTACCGGGATCCGGAACTCTACCCGCGCTTCTGGCAGTTGGTGGAGCGCTACCGAGTGGCGGCGATGTCGGCCGTGCCCACGGTGTACGCGGTGCTCGCCGGGGTGCCGGTGGACGCGGACATCAGCAGCCTCCGACTGCCGGCCGTCGGCGCCGCCCCACTCCCCGCCGCCACCCGAGCGGCGTTCCTGGCCCGGACCGGGCTCGAACTCTGCGAGGGGTACGGGCTCACCGAGGCCACCTGCGCCTGCGCGCGGACGGTACCGGAGCACCACCGGCCCGGCACGGTCGGCCTCCGGCTGCCATACCACCGGGTCAGGGCCGTCCGAGTGGATCCGGAGAGCGGCCGGCAGGTGGATCAACCACCGGGAATCACAGGACAGTTGCTGGTCTCCGGGCCCGGGGTGTTCGCCGGGTACCTCCGCACCACCCCGGACGGCCGTCCGGTGCCCGACCCCTCCGGGGTGGTCCGGGACGGCTGGCTCGACACCGGCGACCTGGGGTCGGTGGACGCCGACGGCTACCTGAAGGTGAGCGGGCGGGCCAAGGACCTGATCATCCGGGGCGGCCACAACATCGACCCCGCCCTCATCGAGGAGGCCCTGCTCAGCCACCCCGCCGTCGCCGAGGCCGCGGCCGTCGGCCGCCCCGACCCGCACGCCGGCGAGGTCCCGGTCGCCTTCGTCAGCCTCCACCCCAGCGACCACCCCAGCGACCACCCCCACCCCTACGCCCCCACCGCCACCGGCCGGCCCGTCACCCCGGAGCAGCTCCGCGCCTGGGCGGCGGCCCACGTCCCCGAGCCTGCCGCCGCCCCGGTGGCCGTCCACGTGCTCGACGCACTCCCGCACACCGAGGTCGGCAAGGTCTTCAAGCCCCGGCTGCGGGAAGCAGCAGCAACGGAGTACGAACGCTCGGAGACCGCTCAGGGACCGCTCAGGCCACTGCCAGCAGGTCCCGAAGGGCCCGTGACTCCTTGACCAGCCGGCTCGATCCGGTCCTCCCGGCGACCGCCGTCACCTCGGCGATCGAGCCCCGGGCGCCGCTGCGACGGGCGCAGTCGGCGGCGACCACCAGCAGGTCGCCCGCGCCGTGGGCCGGGTCGGGGGTGAGCAGGCCGGGCAGGGCGGCGGCCAGCACCGACCAGACGGTGGCGTGGGCGCCGGTGGCGGCGGCCGTGCGGAGGGAGTCGGTGAGGCGGTTGGACTTCACCGCCCGGTCCCGCACCAGCTCGGCGAGGGAGCGGCCGAGCAGCTCGCGGTCCAAGGCGCCTTGGGCCGCCAGGACCAGCAGGGCGTCCACGGCGGCGGCACGGGCCTCGGGGTGGCGGGCGCCGAGACCGTAGGCGACGGCCAGGTGGACGGCGGGGCCGGCCGGGCCGCCGGCCTCGGCGATGAGCGGGAGCAGGTCGGTGCCGGAGGCGCTGTCGGTGTTCGAGAAGACCTCGAGCAGCCGGGCGGCCAGCTCCTCCCGGTGGTGGGGCAGCGCGGTGGTCCAGTGCCGGACGGGGGCGGCGGACCAGTACCGGGCGGCGCGCTGGAGCGAGGGTGCGACCGCCGCGAGCAGGCCGGCCGCGTCGGGGGCGAGCGGTACGGGCGAGTCCCACTCCGGCTGGTCCACGCAGGTCAGCACCGTGCCGTGGAAGGTGTACCAGGCCCAGTGGTTGGAGGCGGCCTCGTCGGCGGGCGAGACCTTCACGGCGGTGGCGGGCCGGGGCACTGGCCCGCCGGTGCGGAGCCAGCGGGCGAGTTGCGCGCCCGCCGCCGAGGTCAGCCGCTCAGCGGCGGCCAGGATCTCCTCGGACCGGGTGGGCAGCACCCGGAGCAGCGCCTGGGAGAGGTCGGCGGGGCCGGGTTCGACTCCGGCGGCCTCGTAGGCGGCGATCCGCTCGACCAGGGTGGCCGCGTCCACCGCACCGGTGCTGAGGGTCGGGGCAGCGAGCAGCAACGGCGCTTGGGCGGTGCGGAGTTGGCGGGCCGCCTCCTCCATCCGACCGGCCAGCAGGTTGCCGAACTCGGTGTACCAGTCGGTGCTGTGCAGGTCCTCCGGGGTGTCCTGCCGGGCCGCCACCAGGGCGACGTGCAGCACGGCGCGCGGCGAGCAGTCGCCCCAACGGCTGCTCGGCCAGGAGCCCGTCCGCAGCACCGGTTCGAGCGCGGCGGTCAGGCCGGGGCGGTCCAGGTGGGCATGGCGGACCAGGCCGTCCAGCACGCGCTCGAAGGCGATCGGGTCCGGGTCGCCGGCGATGACGGCGCCGAGCTCCTCGGCCACCTCGGCCGCGGTGGCGAGCGGGCCGGGCACGGGGGTGGGCCGGGGCACCGGTGGCAGCAACTCCCGGTACTCCTGCTCCGGCGCCGCCGGCAGGCCGAACAGCTCGCGCGCCAGGGCCGCGTGGGCCGGGTCGAGCACCTCGGCGGCGGCGCGCAGCGGCTCGAGCACCGCACTGCCGGCCGACCGGAGATGACGGGCGATCAACTTGAGGGCGCGGCCTTGGATCTCGGCGTCCGGGTGGCCGAAGGCTCCGGCGGCGGCGAGCAGCACCTCGCCCGCACGGGCGGGCTCGCGGCGTGCCGTCCGGTCCAGCCAGGCCAGTTGGGTGCGGACCAGCTTCTTCTCGGTGCGGAACAGCACCATGGTCGACGCCTCGCCGAGCAGGCCGGGGGCCAGCAGACCGGCCTCGTCCAGCTCGGCGAGCACCTGCTGGGCGTGGGTGGCCACGGTGTTGAGCGCGTCGAGCAGGGCGAGGTAGGAGCGGACCCGGCCGGCGTTCTCCTCGGCCGTCGGGGCCAGCGTGACCAGCACCTTGAGGAACCCGCGCTGGTCGCTCGGCCGGCCGCCGCGGACCAGCCGGGCCAGGCAGCGGTCGAGCAACTCGCCCCGGTCCAGCACCTTCTCCTCGGCCAGCCGGGTCAGGCAGTACGGCCACCAGTTCGCCGGGGCCTGCTGGTGCCACGGGCCGTCCAACTCGGAGCCGATGCCATCGAGGTCGAAGATCAGCGGAGCGAGCACCGGGGCGAACGGGTCACCCTGCAACCGCGCGAGCAGCGTCCCGCCGGGTGCGCCGCCGAGCAGGTGGGCGGGCCGCTGGTACGGCCGGCCCCGGTCCAGCCGCCAGAGTCGGACGAACCCCTCGGTGGTCGGCACGGCGCGGCCGGTGGTCCGCACCAGGTGCTCGAGCACCCGGAACTGACCGACCCACCAGTTCGCCGCCCGCCGTTCGGCCAGCCGGTCGAGCACGGCCGTCCGCCACTCCACGGGGTGGCTCTCGAGGGCCCGCAGCAGCGCGGGCTGCTCCCAGCCGTCGGCCCCGCCGAACTGCGTCGCCCCGAGCCAACTCGCCGCCGCCGAGGGCGCGGTGAGGCAGCTCGCGCCCGCGACCATCAGCGCGTGGGTGAACTCCCGCTTGCGCCACCAGTCCTCCCGCAGCTCCCGCCGGAGGATCTTCAGCTCGGGGGCGAAGGAGCGGCGTTGCTCCGCACTCCAGCCGGCCAGCAGCTCGACCACCCCGGCCGAATCCCCCGCTCGCAGCAGCTCGACCAGCCGCCCGGCCGACTGCCCACCCGTGATCCCGCCCGCCATCCCGTCCGTCATGCCGTCCGTCATGCCGTCCGTCATCCCGTGCCCACTCACAGCTCCCCCTCCACCCCTGCCGCGTCCCGCCCCTGCACCGAACCCACCCCGGCCGGACGGCCACCCGCCGTCAGACCCGTCTCGTCCCGGGCCGCCGTCAGACCCGTCTCGTCCCGGCCCGCCGTCAGACTCACCGCGAGCGCGTGCTTGCACGGCCCGCGCCCGCCCCGGTACTTGGCCCACCAGAGGCAGGTGCAACTCAGCCGGCCGGCCGCGCCGATCCGTACCCGCTGCACGTGCCCGTCCACCGTCACCAGCGCGCCACCCTGCTCGAGCCGCACCGCACCGGCCGCGACCAGCGCGCGGGCCGCCCGCAGCCGGGGGTTGCGGTCCTCGGCGCGGGCCGCCTCGTAGGGCAACTGCCGGTGGAAGTAGGCGGCTTCGGCGGTGTCGTAGCCGATCTGCCCGGCCGTGCCGAGCCGGGTCAGCGCGGCCCGTACCCGGTCGATCGGGAGGCCCGCCTGCTCGGCCAGTTCGGCCGGGTCGATCCGGGGCTCCCAGGCCAGCAGCACCGCGACCAGCTCCGCGTCGGCCGCCGAGCTCTCGGCGGCCAGTGCGTCGAGCACCCCGCCCTCGCCGGAGAAGCCGCGCGCGGCGTCCGGCGAGAGGGTGAGGGTCAGCCGCATGCCCGGCAGCACCACCTCCCAGGCCGAGGCCGTCGGCCCGGGGCCGGCCGGCGGGCCGTACACCCGCAGCGCGAGCGCGTGCCGCAGCACCCGCTGGAGCGCGGCCAGCCGCTCGGGGCCGGGCAGGCAGACCGCGCCGGGCACGGCCCGGCTGGTCGGGCGCAGCGTCGGCCCGGCGGCGACCACCCACTGGGTGGCGCCGCGGCCGGTGCGCGGCAGCGAGCGCAGGAAGCGGACGGCCTCGGCGGCAGGCGCCTCGGCCCGCAGGTCGAAGCCGGCCGCGAGCACCTGGGTCTCGGCGAACCCGCGCAGCCAGCGCTCGGGCAGCGGCACCTTCTTCTCCACCAACGGGCCGTCCAGCGTGGTGACTTCCAGCGCCTCGGGGCCGACGGCCAGGTGCAGCGGCTCGGCCCCGCCGAGCACCCCGAGCGCGTCCCGCAGCGGGGAGTTGACGTCCACGTTGGTGGTGCCGTGCCCGATCTCGCCGCCGTCCAGACCGGCGCCGAGCACGTCCAGCCGGGCGTAGACCCCGCAGCAGCCGGAGAACGACTCGAACCGCAGCCGGTCCCCGTTGGCCGTGACCACCGGGTCGAGCGAGGCCCGCAGCAGCGGCCGGTAGTACCGGGCGGCGGCCACGTCGGCCACCGCGAGCAGCGCGGCGGCCGCCGGCACCGGAGTGGTCAGGAAGCCGCTGAAGAACTGCGGATTGGCCACGGCCCCGGCGGGGGTCGCGCCCCCGGAGGTCTCCAGGTCCAGGCTGCGGCCGGCCGCACCGCTCTGCACAGCGGAGTCACGGATCGCGGAGGAGCGGAGATAGGCGTACGTCTGTACGGCTTGCGTCATACCGAGGACGCTAGGCCCCACCACCGACAGCCCTCGAGGGCTCCTCGGCCGGCCTGGCCGCCGCCCGCCTCACCCGCACCAGCAACCCGCCGGCCGTCAGCGCCAGCACCCCCGCCGCGACCGTCTGGACGCGGTAGTCGAGGCTCGCCACCAGCCCGGTCCCGGCCAGCATGGCGAGCCCGGTCGGGGCGAAGACCAGCGTCCCGGCGGTGCCGGCCGCCCGGCCGAGCAACTCGCCCGGCGTCTCCCGCTGGACGGCGGTGAACGCCGCGATCAGCGGCCAGGGCAGGCCGACGCCGATCGCCAGACTGCCCGTCAGCACCAGCGGCAGGTACGGGGTGGCGCGGGCCAGCACGCCGAGGGCGAAGAGCGTCATCCCGGCTGCCACGAAGGCGCGTTCAGGCATTCTCCGCATCAGCGCACCCGCCGCCAGGCCGCCGAGCATCGATCCTGCGCCCTGCACCGTGGTCAGCACGGCGGCGAAGGCCGCCGCCCGGTGCAGCCCGGTGTCGAGCAGGGCGTACGTGGCGGTGCTGCTCAGGCCCGAGGCCACCATCGCGGTGGCGGCGGTGAGCACCAGTGGGCGCAGCACCGGGTGCTGCCAGAGGTACCTGGCTCCCTCGGCGGTCTCGGCCCGCCAGTCCGGCCGGGCCGAGCGCTCGGGGCGGGTCTCGCGAACGCGGAGCAGGCGGAAGGCGAGCGCCGCGAGCAGGAAGCTCCCCGTGTCCAGCACGGCCACCGCCCGGCCCCCGAAGGCGGTGAACAGGGCCGCGCCGGCCAGTGGGGCGACGAGTTTGGTGCTCTCGATCGCGGTACGGACCAGTCCGTTGAAGTCGCCGCGCAGCTCCTCCCGGACGGCCGCGGCCACCAGCGCGGTCTCGGCGGTGTCGGTGAGCACGGTGCCCACCCCGACCACCGTCAGCACCCCGAACAGCAGCCCCACCACCGCCGGTCGGGGTGCCAGCGCGGGTGCGAGCAGGACGGCGGCCAGCCCCAGGTTGACCCCGACCAGCAACGGCCGTCGGCGGACCCGGTCGGCCAGTGCGCCGACCACCGGGCCGGCCAGCGTGGGCAGCCAGATGCAGAACCCGGCCAGCGCGGCCAGGCTGTCCGACCCCGTCACGGTCTTGATCCAGACTCCGGCGGCCACCGCCATCGCGGAGTCACCGAATCCGGAGACCACCACCCCGCCCAGGTAGAGCGCCGTGTTGCGCTCCCGGACCACCTTGACCAACTGCCAACCCACCGTCGCCCCCATACCGGCCCTGCCGTGCTTCCCGCTCCTGCCGTGGAGCGTCACCCTACCCCCAATCATTTGCTTGGGGGTAGGGCAGCAGGAATCCACGGCCCTGCGGTTTACTGATCGGGTGACCGAAACCGATCCAGTGCTGCGCGCGCTCGCCCACCCGCTGCGGCTCCGGATGCTCACCCTCATCTGGCCCGCCCCGATGTCCGCCGCCGAACTCGCCCGCGAGCTGGACGTCTCGCACGCCCTCGCCAGCCAGCACCTGCGGCGCCTGGACGCCGTCGGGCTGGTCGAGTTGGCCGAGGAACGGGTGGTCCGGGGCGGGCGCGAGCGCCGCTACCGGGCGGTGCGCGGCACCCCGCTCTCCGACCAGGCCCAGGGCTCACAGCTGCTCGCCGAGACCATGGCGCACACGCTGCGCGAACGCGTCGCCCGCCGCGCCCCGGAGGCCGCCGGCGTGACGGTGGACGCCGAGCTCTGGCTCGACCCCGAGCTCTGGGAGAGCGCCCGACAGCGGCTCGCGGCCCTGGCCGTCGAGCTCCACGAGGCCGCCCGGCCGGTCCGCACCCCGGGCACCACCCCGGTCAGCCTCAGCCTGATGGCCTTTCCGCTCCGCGAGCAGGCCCCGGGCGACTGACCCAACCCTGGCAGCGCACACCTCACGGGCAGCGGATGCGACACGGGCGGGTGGCTCGAACCGGCACCGGTTCGAGCCACCCGCCCGTCACTACTGCGAACCGCTCAGACCCGGCCGATCACCTCGCTGCCGTACGCGTCGATGGTGGGCTCGATCGCGTCGTGCATCGCGTAGATCGCGAACTGGTCCACGCCCAGGGCCTTCAGCTCGGCCAGCCGCTCCCGGTGGGCGGCCGCCGGGCCGATCAGGCAGAACCGGTCGACGATCTCGTCCGGCACGAAGGCGGTGGACGGGTTGTCGGCCCGGCCGTGGTGTGAGTAGTCGTAACCCTCGCGGTCCTTGATGTAGGCGGTCAGCGCCTCGGGGATCACCTCGGAGTGCTCCCCGTAGCGGGCCACCAGGTCGGCCACGTGGTTGCCGACCATCCCGCCGAACCAGCGGCACTGCTCCCGGGCGTGGGCCAGCGCGGCGGGCGAGTCGTCGGCCGTGACGTAGGCCGGGGCGGCCACGCAGACGGTGACCGAGGCCGGGTCACGCCCGGCCTCGACGGCGGCCTGCCGGACGGCCTTGACCATCCACTCGGTGAGGAACGGGTCGGCCAGCTGGAGGATGAACCCGTCCGCCTGCCGTCCGGTGAGCGCGAGCGCCTTGGGGCCGTACGCGCCCATCCAGATGGGCAGTCGGGCACCGGGGGTGATCCACGGGATCCGCATGGCGGTGCCGTCCACCTCGGCCTCCCGCCCCTCGGCCAGCTCCTTGATGGCGTGCATCGCGGCCGAGAGCCGGTCCAGGGTGGCCGGGCGGCGGCCGGCCACCCGCATCGCCGAATCCCCCCGGCCGATCCCGCAGACCGTCCGGTTGCCGAACATGTCGTTCAGCGTGGCGAAGAGCGAGGCGGTGACCTCCCAGGTCCGGGTGCCCGGGTTGGTCACCATCGGCCCGACCGTCAACCGCTCGGTCTGGCTCAGGATCTGACTGTAGATCACGAACGGCTCCTGCCAGAGCACCGCCGAGTCGAAGGTCCACCCATGGGTGAACCCGGCGGCTTCCGCCCGCCGCATCCGCTCGACGAGCAGCCGGGCCGGCGGGTCGGTCTGGAGGACGAGGCCGATGTCCAAGTGGACTCCTAGTCAAGGGGGTTCAGTCCAGGTACTGACAGGTGGCGCGGGGCTGGAACCGGCCGTGGCCGGCCCGGCCGAGGTACGCACCGTCCTCGATCACGACCGTACCCCGGGAGAGCACCGTGCGGGCCCGGCCCGTGATGCGGCGTCCCTCGTACGCGGAGTAGTCCACGTTCATGTGGTGGGTGGCGGCCGAGAGGGTCTGCACCGCCTGCGGGTCGTAGACCACCAGGTCGGCGTCGGAGCCGGGCGCGATGGTGCCCTTGCGCGGGTAGAGGCCGAACATCCGGGCCGGGGTGGCGCAGGCGATCTCGATCCACCGGCGGCGGCTCACGTGGCCGTCCACCACGGCCTGGTGGAGCAGGTCCATCCGGTTCTCCACCCCGGGCAGGCCGTTCGGGATCTTCGAGAAGTCGCCCCGGCCGAGCTCCTTCTGCCCGGTGAAGCAGAACGGGCAGTGGTCGGTGGAGACCACCTGCAGGTCGTTGGTGCGCAGCCCTCGCCAGAGCGCGGCCTGGTGCTCGCGCGGGCGCAGCGGCGTCGAGCAGACGTACTTGGCGCCTTCGAAGCCGTCGGCCCCCTCCTCGGCGAGGTTGTCGGTGGAGAGGAAGAGGTACTGCGGGCAGGTCTCGCCGAACACCGGCAGGCCGAGGTCGCGGGCGGCGGCCAGCTCGGCCACGGCCGACTCGGCCGAGACGTGCACCACGTAGAGCGGTGCCCCGGCCACCTGGGCCAGCTTGATCGCCCGGTGGGTGGCCTCCGCCTCCAGCAACTCCCGCCGCACCTCGCCGTGGTAGCGCGGCGCGGTCTTGCCCGCGGCGAGCGCCTGCTCGACCAGCACGTCGATCGCGATGCCGTTCTCGGCGTGCATCATGATCAACCCGCCGTTCTCGGCGCCGCGTTGCATCGCCCGCAGGATCCGGCCGTCGTCGCTGTAGAACACCCCGGGGTAGGCCATGAACAGCTTGAACGAGGTGATCCCCTCGCCCACCAGCAGGTCCATCTCCTTGAGGCTGTCCTCGGTGACGTCGGAGAGGATCATGTGGAAGGCGTAGTCGATCGCGCAGTTGCCCTCGGCCTTGGCGTGCCAACTGTCCAGCCCGGCCCGCAGACTGGCCCCCACCGACTGCACCGCGAAGTCCACGATGGTGGTGGTCCCGCCCCAGGCGGCGGCCCGGGTGCCGGTCTCGAAGGTATCGGAGGCGGCGGTGCCGCCGAACGGCAGCTCCATGTGGGTGTGCGCGTCCACCCCGCCCGGGATGACGTAGCACCCGGTGGCGTCGATCACGCGCTCGGCCGTCCAACTCCCCGCCACCGCACTGCCGGTGGCGGCGAGCGCGACCACTTGCTCGCCCTCCACCAGCACGTCGGCGGCCACTTCCTCGGCGGCGGTGATCACCAGGCCGCCCCGGATCAGCGTACGAGTCAACTCGCCCTCCCTCAGGCCTCGGTGAGCGGCCCGTAGGCCTCGGGGCGGCGGTCGCGGTAGAAGGCCCACTGCTGGCGGACCTGCTCGATCAGCCCGAGGTCGAGGTCGCGGACCACCAGCTCCTCGTCCTTGTCGGAGGCCGGCTCGCCGACGAACTGCCCGCGCGGGTCGACGAAGTAGCTCGTCCCGTAGAAGTCGTTGTCGCCGTACTCCTCCACCCCGACCCGGTTGATCGCGGCCACGAAGTACTCGTTCGCCACGGCGGCGGCGGGCTGCTCCAACTGCCACAGGTAGGCCGACAGGCCCCGGCTGGTGGCGGAGGGGTTGTAGACGATCTCGGCCCCGGCCAGGCCCAACGCCCGCCAGCCCTCCGGGAAGTGGCGGTCGTAGCAGATGTACACCCCGACCTTGCCGACGGCCGTGTCGAAGACCGGCCAGCCGAGGTTGCCGGGCTTGAAGTAGTACTTCTCCCAGAAGCCCTTGACCTGCGGGATGTGGTGCTTGCGGTACTTGCCGAGGTAGCTGCCGTCGGCGTCGATCACGGCGGCGGTGTTGTAGTAGAACCCGCTCTGCTCGACCTCGTACACCGGCACCACGATCACCAGGTGCAGCTCCCGGGCCAGCTCCTGCATCCGCCGCACGGTGGGCCCGTCCGGCACCGGCTCGGCCCAGCCGTAATGCTCCGGCTCCTGGACCTGGCAGAAGTACGGGGCATTGAACACCTCCTGGAAGCCGATCACCTGTGCCCCCTGCGCGGCGGCCTCCCGCGCGGCCCGCTCGTGGGCCGCGATCATCGTCTCCTTGTCGCCCGTCCACGCGGTCTGGAACAGGGCGGCGCGCACCACTCGGCCCATGGTCTTCTCCTCGGGTGAAGACGGTTCAGACCGTTGAGGGTAGGAGCTATCGGACGAAAGGAGTAGTGCTACGCGCGGATAACGCAGGCTCAGTTCCGTTTCACGCCAAACCATGACGAGCAGGTTTACCGACTATCCGCCGTCGATCGGGGCCTGGGCCGCGTACCGGGCCGGCGAGGTGCCCACGGCCGCCGTGAAGTCCCGGGTCAGATGGGCTTGATCGGCGTAGCCGAGGTCGGCCGCGAGTTCGGCCCAGTCGACGGCCCGGCCCCCGTGCGCCCGCTCGGCGGCCTCGTGCAGCCGGGCCCGGCGGAGCACCCACTTGGGGCTCGCCCCGACGTACTCGGCGAACAGCCGCTGCAGCCGGCGTACGGTGAGGCCGGCTTCGGCGGCCAGCTGGTCGACCCGGCGCAGGTCCGACCCACCGGTGATCCGCGCCACCAGGCCGGCCACCTGCTCCGCCACCGGATCCGGCTCCGGCACCCGCGCGAGCAGGAACTCCTCGGCGACCGCCGCGAGTTCGCCGACCTCCCCCTCGCTCGCGAGCACCGCCTCGTTGACCGCCGCCACCCCGGCTCCGAACACCTCCTCGGCCGGCACCGACCGGTCCGCCAGCTCCGCCACCGCCCGCCCCAGGAACGGACGGAACCCACCGGGCCGGAACTTCACGCCCAGCACCTGCCCGCGCCCCGACAGCCGCCGCACGAACACCGACCGGTCCACCCCGTACACCCGCGCCACCGGCGCCTCGAAGACCAGGTGCACATGGGGGTGCGCCAGCACCTTCTGCTCGTGCTCCGGCCGCCCCCGCCGGTCCCACCGCACCAGCCAGTGGAACTCCACGAACGGCGCCAGCCCGGCCGCCGGCGCCTGCTGGGCCACGCTGATCACGGCCGCGGCCCGGTGCGGGTGCAGCACTCCACGCCCCAGGTCCGGAGAGCTCATGCCGCCAGCCTAGGGAGTGCGGGTGGCCCGGTCGAACGGGGCCCGTGAGCCTCGGCCTCCTCGCCCCTGACGCCCCGCCCCTCGGCCCGTCGCTTTTGTTCAAGACACGGCCGGGCCGCCCGGCCAGGATCGGGGCATGAACGAGCACGCACTCCACCCCCTGATGGCCCGCGCCGCGGCGGAGGCCGCCCGGATCGCACGCGGGGTCCGCCCCGAACAGCTGGCCGGGCCGACGCCCTGTGCCGAGTACGACACCAAGGCCCTGGTCAACCACTGGGTGCTCTACACCTCGCACGGCCTGGAGCGCCGCGCCCGCCGCGAACCGCTGCCGCCCGAGCTGACCGCCACCGACTTCACCGCCACCCCCGACTGGGCCGCGGCCTACGCGGCGCAGCTCGACCGCGCGGTGGCGGCCTGGGCCGAACCGGCCGCCTGGGACGGCGAGATCGACCTCGGCGGGATGTCCGTACCGGCGGTCACCATCGCCCAGCTGGTGGTGAAGGAGATGGTCCTGCACGGCTGGGACGTCGCCAAGGCCACCGGCCAACAGCTGGAGATCGACGAGGAACTCGCCGGCCTGATCCTCGCGGTGGTCGAGGAGCACGCCGAGACCTACCGCCGGTACGAGGGCTTCGCCGACCCGCTCCCGACGCCGGCCACCGCCGGCCCGCTCGACCGCGCCCTGGCCGCCTCGGGCCGCGACCCGCGGTGGAGCGCACCCACCGCCTGAGGCCGCCAGGCCGGCCGTACGCCCCCATGGCCGGCTACCGCACCACCACGTCCACCACCTGCACCCCGTTGTTCCCCATCCCCTGCCGGTTCCAGTCCGGCCCCGCCGGCTGGGCCCGGCCGCTCGCGTCGCTCGCCCGCACCATCAGGCGGTACGTGCCAGGGACCTCGGGGTGCCAGGGGTGGTGCCAGGGCCGCCAGGCGTAGGTGTCGGCGGCCGGGCCGAGCGCGGCGGGCTGCCAGCTGAGCCCGCCGTCGGTGCTCACCTCCACGGCGGTGACCGGCGGGCGGCCGGACCAGGCGCGGCCGGTCAGCAGCTGGGCGGTGCGCTCGCAGACCCGGACCCGGCTCATGAAGTCGGGGAAGCCGGGCGGCACCATCAGGGCGCGCGGGCCGATCCGGGTGACGGGCTCGCCCGGGTCCTCGGCCTCCTGCTTGAAGCGGTAGGCGACCACCTGCTGGAAGCCGGTGAACGGCTCGGTGAGCACGGTGACCTCGGTCAGCCACTTGACCTGCGCCATCCCGTACCAGCCGGGCACCACCAGGCGCAGCGGCGCGCCGTGCTGCGGGGGCAGCGGCGCGCCGTTCATGGTGTCGGCCAGCAGCGCGTCCTCGCGCAGCGCCTCGGCCAGCGGCAGGCTGCGGGCGTAGGTCTGCTCGACGCCGCGCTCCACCCCGTGGTCGGCGCCGGTGAAGCAGACCTCCACGGCCGCCGGGTCGAGCCCGGCCTCGCGCAGCAGCGGGGCCAGCGGGGTGCCCGTCCACTCGGCGGTGCCGACCCCGCCGTCCAGCCAGGGCTGGCTGAGCGGCCGGGGGTCGAGCAGGGCCCGGCCGTTGCCGGCGCACTCCAGGGTGACGGTGTGGGTCACCCTCGGCCGGGCCCGCAGCTCGGCCAGGCTCAGCTCCACCGGCCGGTCGACGGCCCCGCCGAGGCGCAGCCGCCAGTGTCCTGGCTCGGCCTCGGGGATGTCGTAGTGGATCAGCAGGTAGTGCAGCCCGGCCGGGGTCAGCTCGTGCCGCAACGCCTCCAACGGCATCGCATGGTTGCGGGAGGCGAGCCGCAGCTCGTCCATGGTGATCGCCTCACCGGGCTCCGCGATCCGAGCCGGCAGGCTCGGGAGGCCGAGCCCGGGTTCGGCCCGGGTGGCGCTCATACCTCCAGTGTGGTCATCCCCCATCGGCGCCGCACCCCCGCCCGGACGGGCTCGCCAGGCGTCGTCGTCCGGCTTGGCCCAGGTGTGGTCGGTGGTGCGACGGATCTCGATCGTGCCCACGCCGGGCGCCTGGAGGATGCCACTGCAGTTGCCCTGGTGGTCCTCCGCCAAGGCGATCGTCCCGCTGTTGCGCGCGTCACCGGCCTCACCCTGCACGTGGAACGAGCCGGCCCGCTCCGCCGCTTCGGTGCACCGGAGCAGCCGGCGGTGGGGAGGGCCGGCAGCAGACCGGCCGTCAGGAAGGAAAGGGATCACGAGACATTCCGGAGCCTTCTTCTCGGTGAATTCAGCAGACGAATCACAATGATCCAGCCCGCCGAATTCGCCGAAACGCCACCCCCACCTGATCTGCCGTCATTGCCGCAACTCCGCAGATCCGGCGTCCGGAAATGTGGGATATCTCATGGATCGACCGTGCCGGACGCCACTCGCGACGCCCCGAAGGGCCTCCCGTCCGATCGCCGAAACCGCCACGACCCCACTCCCACCACAGGGCTGATCCCCCGTCGGCCGGACGAAGGCGGCGACTCACCGTCAACCGGAAAAAACGGTCCGGCGCGGCGCCGCCTGCGAGACTCGGAGACATGATCGCCGAGCTCCGCAAGTGGACCACCCTCGTACCCGTGCTCGCCTTCGTCCTGTTGGCGCTGACCTGGGGCAGATCCCTGCCCGGCGGGCTGGTCGCCCTGGTCGCGGTCTTCCTGGCGGGGGCCGTGCTGGCGGCCGTGCACCACGCGGAGGTGATCGCCCATCGGGTCGGCGAGCCGTTCGGCTCGCTGGTGCTCGCGGTGGCGGTGACGATCATCGAGGTCGCGCTGATCGTCACGCTGATGGCGGACGGCAGCGAGAAGAACGCCACCCTGGCCCGGGACACCGTCTTCGCCGCGGTGATGATCACCTGCAACGGGATCGTCGGCATCTCGATCCTGGTCACCGCACTCAAGCACCGGGTGGCGGTCTTCAATTCCGAGGGCACCGGCGCCGCGTTCGGCGCGATCGCCACCCTCGCCGTGCTCAGCCTGGTGCTGCCGACCTTCACCACCAGCACGCCGGGCCCGCAGTTCTCCCCCACCCAACTGGTCTTCGCCGCCACGGCCTCGCTGATCGTCTACCTGCTGTTCGTCGCGACCCTGACGGTGCGGCACCGCGACTACTTCCTCGCCCCGAGCCGCCAACCGGCCCGGGCCACCGCCGACGCCACCGCCACCGCCGTCCCGGCCGTCTCCCCGGGCAGCCCGACCCCGACCCAGACCCCCACGCCCGCTCCGGCTCCGGCTCCGGCACCCGCCGACGAGGAGCACGCCGCCCCGCCCACCAGCCGCGAGGCCTGGCTGAGCCTGAGCCTGCTGGGCGTCGCCCTGGTCTCGGTGGTCGGCCTGGCCAAGGGCGTCTCCCCGACGATCGAGCGGACGGTGGCCGACGCCGGCCTGCCCGCCTCGGTGGTCGGCGTGGTGATCGCCATGCTGGTGCTGCTGCCCGAGACCATCTCCGCCATCCGCTCGGCCGCTCGCGACCGGATGCAGACCAGCCTCAACCTGGCCCACGGCTCGGCCCTGGCCTCGATCGGCCTCACCATCCCCGCCGTGGCCGTCGCCTCCACCTGGCTCTCCGGCCCGCTCGTCCTCGGGCTCGACCCGACCCACATGGTGCTGCTCGCCCTCTCCATCGCCGTCGGCACCCTCACCGTGATGCCGGGCCGCGCCACCCCCCTCCAGGGCGGTGTCCACCTCGCCGTGATGGCGGCCTACCTGGTCCTCGCGGTCAGCCCCTGACCTTCGCCCACCCCTTCACCCGACCGGCCGATCGTCACGACGCGTAGTCGCCTGGTAGACAGAGTGGTACCGACCGGCCCCGCCCGAGGGAGGCACAGCGTGGCACGACCCGTCAGATGGCTGGGCGTCATCAGCGCCACCGTCCTGCTGCTCGGCGCGGCCGTCGCCGCTCCCGCCACCACCGCTGACCGGCCCGGACCGATCGGCTGGTTCGCCTACGCTCCGCTGCCCGCACCCGGGGCGGGCGTACCCGGGCCGGCGCCGCAGTCGCGGTAGCCCGCTCCGCTCCGCCCCGGGCTTTGCCCGCGCCGGTCCCGAGCAGGCAAGATAGCCCGGTGACCCTCCTGGACCTGATGCCGAAGCCCGCCACGCCCGACTCGCTGTTCGAGACCTTCGCCGAGTGGGCGATGGAGCGTGGGATCTCGCTGTACCCAGCCCAGGAGGAGGCGCTGATCGAGCTGGTCTCCGGCAACAACGTCATCCTGGCCACGCCCACCGGGTCGGGGAAGAGCCTGGTCGCGGCCGGGGCGCACTTCGCCGCCCTCGCCGAGGGCAAGCGCACCTTCTACACCGCCCCGATCAAGGCCCTGGTCTCGGAGAAGTTCTTCGACCTGGTGAAGATCTTCGGCACCGAGCAGGTCGGCATGATGACGGGTGACGCGAGCGTCAACCCGACCGCGCCGATCATCTGCTGCACCGCCGAGGTGCTGGCCAACATCGCGCTGCGCGACGGCGACCGGGCCGACATCGGCCAGGTGGTCATGGACGAGTTCCACTTCTACGCCGAGCCCGACCGCGGCTGGGCCTGGCAGATCCCGATCCTGGAGCTGCCGCAGGTGCAGTTCCTGCTGATGTCGGCCACCCTCGGCGACGTCCGCCGCTTCGAGGAGGACCTGACCCGCCGCACCGGCCGCCCGACCACCGTGGTCCGCTCGGCCACCCGGCCCGTCCCCCTCTTCTACGAGTACCGCCGCACCACCCTGCACGACACTCTGGAGGAGCTGCTGAAGACCGGTCAGGCACCGGTCTACGTCGTGCACTTCACCCAGAAGGAAGCCGTCGAGCGCGCGCAGTCGCTGATGAGCATCAACATGTGCTCCAAGGAGGAGAAGGAGGCGATCGCCGACCTGATCGGCCGCTTCCGCTTCACCACCAAGTTCGGCCGCAACCTCTCCCGGTACGTCCGCCACGGCATCGGCGTGCACCACGCGGGCATGCTGCCCAAGTACCGCCGCCTGGTCGAGCGCCTGGCCCAGGCCGGTCTGCTCAAGGTGATCTGCGGTACCGACACCCTGGGCGTGGGCGTCAACGTGCCGATCCGCACCGTGCTGTTCACCGCGCTCTCCAAGTACGACGGCATCCGGGTGCGCACCCTGCGCGCCCGTGAGTTCCACCAGATCGCCGGGCGGGCCGGCCGGGCCGGGTTCGACACCGTGGGCCAGGTGGTCGCCCAGGCGCCCGAGCACGTGATCGAGAACGAGAAGGCCGTCGCCAAGGCGGGTGACGACCCGAAGAAGAAGCGCAAGGTCGTCCGCAAGAAGGCGCCGGAAGGTTTCGTCGGCTGGACGGAGGAGGGCTTCGAGAAGCTCATCGCCGCCGACCCCGAGCCGCTGGTCTCCCGGTTCAAGGTGAGCCACGCGATGCTGCTCTCCGTCATCGGCCGCCCGGGCAACGCCTTCGAGGCGATGCGCAAGCTGCTGACCGACAACCACGAGGACAGGAACGCGCAGCGCCGCCACATCCGCAGCGCGATCGCCATCTACCGCTCGCTGCTGGCCGGCGGCGTGGTCGAGCGCCTGGCCGAGCCCGACGCCGAGGGCCGGATCGTCCGGCTCACCGTCGACCTCCAGGAGAACTTCGCGCTCAACCAGCCGCTCTCCACCTTCGCGCTGGCCGCCTTCGAGCTGCTCGACCGCGAGTCCCCCTCCTACGCGATGGATGTGGTCTCGGTGGTCGAGGCCACCCTCGACGACCCGCGCCAGATCCTCGCCTCCCAGCAGAACAAGGCCCGCGGCGAGGCCATCGGCGAGATGAAGCGGGACGGCATCGAGTACGAGGAGCGGATGGAGCGGCTCCAGGAGATCACCTACCCGAAGCCGTTGGAAGAGCTGCTGAACCACGCGTACGAGGTCTACCGCCAGGCCCACCCCTGGATCGGCGACCACGCGCTCGCGCCCAAGTCGGTGGTCCGCGACCTCTACGAGCGGGCGATGACCTTCTCGGACTACGTCGGCCACTACGACCTGGCCCGCACCGAGGGCATCGTGCTCCGCTACCTGGCCGGCGCGTTCAAGGCGCTGGAGCAGACCGTCCCCGACGACATGAAGACCGACGACCTCAAGGACGTCATCGCCTGGCTCGGCGAGCTGGTCCGCCAGGTCGACTCCAGCCTGCTCGACGAGTGGGAGCAGCTGGCCAACCCGACAGACGACCAGGCCCCCGAGATCTCGCTGGACGAGCGCCCGGCGCCGGTCACCGCGAACGAGCGGGCCTTCCGGGTGTTGGTGCGCAACGAGATGTTCCGCCGAGTGGAGCTCGCGGCGCTGGAGCACTACGGCACCCTGGGCGAGCTGGACGGCGAGTACGGCTGGGACGCCGACCGCTGGGCGGACGCGATGGACGCCTACTGGGACGAGCACGACGACCTGGGCACCGGCCCGGACGCGCGCGGGCCCAAGATGCTGCTGATCGACACCTCGGACGCCGAGGAGGAGTACTCCTGGCGGGTGCGGCAGATCTTCGACGACCCGGCGGGCGACCACGACTGGGGCATCTCGGCCGAGGTCGACCTGGTCGGCTCGAACGAGGAGGGCCGGGCCATGCTCCGGGTCACCGCCGTGGACCGGCTCGACGGCTGACCGTCCGAGCCGGCCGTCCGAGTCGGCCGTCCGACACCCCGGACGTAGCTCCGTAACCTGACGCATCCTCCGCCCCGGCGGGGTTTCGGCGGCAGGTTCCGGCCAGGTCTGTTCCGTCCGCAGGCCTGGGCAGGACCGCGGGGCGGCGGAATGATGAGCGGGCGCACCGCCGTGGGCTGTGACCACGGCGGTGCGCCCGTTCCCGTCTCCGGCGCCGTCTTCGGCTCCCGGGGGCGCGGAGCGGTCCCACTCATCGACCCTCGGGAGGACCCCATGATCTCCGCTCGCCGTCTCACCGCCACCGCAGTGGTGGCCGCCGGCCTCGTCGCCGCCGGTGCCGCCACCGCCTCCGCCGCCACCCCGAAGCCCGCCCGCATCGTGACCGCGGCCGACTTCCGGGCGCACCTGGCCAAGGCCGTCGCCGTGGAGGCCGCCAACGAGGGCAACACCTTCGACGCGCAGACCCCCGGCAAGCCCGCCTAACCGGCCCAGTCCGGTCGGAGGACCACATGGACGTCGAGGACGTGCTCGACACCCCTGCCGAGGCGGCACCCCTGTGGTGCCCGAGCGGCCACGGTCGCGAGGCCGAGTCGGTCGTCCTCGGCGTGCGCTCCCAGGACGACGGGGGACTGACCTACCTGGCCGAGCCGATGCCGGCCGCCGAGGCGCTGGCGCTGGTCCCGGCGGGCATCGAACCGACCCGGGTGCTGCGGTTCGCCTCGCACTGCGAGAGCGGCTGCGCCCACCGCGCCGGCCCCGAGTGCACCCTGATCACCAAGCTCCGCACCCTGCCGCCCAAGGCGGCCGACGCGCCGCTGCCGCACTGCCACCTGCGCCACCACTGCAAGTGGTGGAACCAGGCCGGGGCGGACGCCTGCGGCCGCTGCCCGGCGGTGGCCACCACCATCCTCTCCACCGAGACCACCGTCAGCCGGGCGGCAGACCCGTCCGTCACCCCGGAGCAGCTCCGGGCCTGGATCGAGGCCAACCCGACCGGCCCGCCGGGCTGCTGAGCCGAAGAACTCCGGCGGGCCCGCCGGCGGGCTGACCCGCCGTTAGGCCGTCCGGGCAGGACCGTGCGCGCCCTCCCCGACCGCGACCGAGCTGTCACCTAATGTGACGATCACTCAGGTCGACTGGATCGGACGGGCGCCCATGGTCTCCAGCCTCACCCCCCACCGGACCGTCCGAGCGGCGGCCGTCACCGCTGTGCTCGCGCTGGCCGCGACCCTGCTGGGCGTGCCCCCGGCCGCCGCGGCCGGGCCGGTGATGTCCCTCACCAAGGCGGTCGAGGGCGCCCCGAACCCGCTGGTGCCGGGCTCCACCTTCTCGTACAAGCTGACCCTCTCCTGCTCCTCGCTGAGCGTCTCCTGCGTCAACGCCGTGCTGGAGGACGTCCTCCCGGCCGAGTTCGACCAGACCTCGCTGCCGCCCACCACCCCCAACCAGCTGGTGGCCTACGACCCGGCCACCCGGAAGCTGCGGGTGGAGTTCCGCAGCCCGCTGGCCTCCCCGCCCAACCCGGCGGGCTCGGTGGGGCTGCCCGCCGGGACGACGGCCGACGTGTCGATCGGCATGCGGGTGCCCGAGAACGGGCCGCTCGAGGACGGCGACTCCGTCACCAACACGGCCGTGGCCAAGGCCGACAACGCGACCGAGGTGCTCGGCACCGTCACCCAGACCGTCACCGTGCCGAAGAACCTGGACGCCAAGGCGACCAAGAGCTGGCAGCCCGGCAGCGACGTGGCGCAGAGCGACGGCGAGTCCACCGTCACCCTGGGCACCGCCAACACCTCGGCGGCCGTGGCGGGCGTGAGCCTGCTGCGGATCGAGGACGACACCGCGGCGGTGTACGAGAACTTCGACCTGGTCTCGCTCGGCCCGGTCGGCCGGATGCCCAAGGGCGCCGACCAGGTCACGGTGCGGGTCTGCACCAAGCCGCCGGCCAGCCCCCACCCCTGCGCGGAGGGCGACTGGGTGAACGCCCCGGCCACCCCCGGCCCGGACCTCACCCTGCCGCCCGGGGTGACGGCCGGTCAGGTCACGGGGGTGCGCTTCGAGTTCTCCAACTCCACCGGCGCCGCCCTGCCCTACGACGCCGAGGGCGCCACCGTGCCGGTCAAGCTCAAACTGCGCCGTACCGAGCGCACCAGCGGCGCGGCGATCAACCCGGCCACCCGCAAGACCGTGCACAACTGCGCCGAGCCGAGTGTCAAGGACGCCGCCAGCCGGTTCACCATCATCGGCCTCCAGGCCTGCGCCGACCACGACATCCTGCCGAACATCGCCACCGTCGACCTGGACAAGCGGTTCTTCCCCGACAACCGGGGTGACTTCACCCAGAACGGCACCGCCGTGCGCGGCGAGAACTCCGGCGTCACCGCCCAGCTCAACGCCACCAACAGCTCCCCCTTCGCGGTCTCCGAGCTGACCATCACCGAGCCCTCGGACTCGGCCTCGGCCGCCCACGAGTTCGACAAGGTGGACGCCGCCAAGCTCAAGCTCGACTTCCCCGCCGGGGCCACCACCGCCGTGCTCACCGTGACCTGCCGGGACGGCTCCACCGTCGCTCCCGTCACCCTCGCCAACCCGCCCGCCTCGCAGACCCGGCCCAGCACCGGCTGCCCGGCCGGCAGCCCGCCCAAGCGGATCTCGGTCACCTACCGGGGCGAGCAGAACGGCGCCGGCACCATCAAGCCCGGCGCCACCGGAAAGCTCAGCGTCAACGGCACGCTCAACTCCAAGGTGACCGCCCAGGACACCAAGGACGGCGTCCGCGACTGCGCCGACGCGAGCGCCGCCAACCCGGCCAACGGCTCCGGCTCGGCGGCCATCACGGCCTGCGCCGACCTCAAGGTGCAGGAGCGCAACCCGGACGGCAACGGCTTCAAGTCCGCCTCCTGGACGGAGATCCCGCCCGGCCAGAACCTCGACTTCAGCCTCGGCTACACCAACACCGGCAACGTCACCCAGCCCAACGTCCGGGTCACCGACCCGGCCGACCCGCTGGCCCCCGGCAACCCCTTCGACCAGCTGGAGATCGTCGGCGTCCAGACCGACGGCAGCCCGCGCTCGCTCCACATCGGCCTCGAACTCTACGACCCCACCGTCAAGACCTGGGTGGCCTACGTGCCGCCGGACTCCGCGCTGCTCGCCCGGGCCAAGGGCGTGCGGATCACCGAACCGGACGGCATCCCGCCGCAGGGCTTCATGCGGGCCACCGTGACGGTGCGGCTGCGCCCGGGCGTCACCTCCGGCACCCTGCGCAACTGCGCCGTGGTCAGCGTCAACGGGGTCGAGAACGGCAACCCCAGCTGCTCCCCCGCCCTGGAGGTCAAGCCGCCCAAGGCCGCCGCCTCGCTCCAGAAGACCCTCGTCCCGGCCACCGTGCTGCGCCCGGTCACCGGCGTCTCCCCGCAGGACGTCACGGTGCGGCTGACCGCCGTGAACACCGGCAACCTGGGCCTCAAGCGGCTGGTGGTCACCGACCTCGACCCGGGCTTCTTCGACGCCGTCACCGTCTCCGCCCTGAGCGGCGTGACCTTCCCGAACGGCGCCGACCGCGTCCAGGTGGACGTCTGCACCACCGGCTGCCGCTCGGTGCCGCCGGTCTTCGTCAACGGCACGCCGACCGGCAGCACCAAGCCCGGCTTCCCGGCCGGGGTCGCCCCCGCCGACATCCAAGGCCTGCGCGTCACCTTCACCTCGGCCAAGGGCGGCTACGACATCCTGCCCGCCACCGGCGCCCCGAACTGGGGCGACTGCCCGAACAGCAGCGTCTGCCTGACGGTCCGTCCGCGCACCGGCCTGCGCTCGGCGCCGGGCACCCCGATCCCCGACACCGTCCCGGACACCGCCCAGGCCGCCGGTGAGAGCACCCTGCAGAACCCCGGCACCACCTTCCCGATCCCCGACGCCACCGCGACGCTGAGCGTGCGGGAGGGCACCAACAAGATCCGGGTGGAGAAGGAGCCGGCCCAGACCGTGCTCAGCCCGGGCGCGGTCGCCCCGTTCAACCTGCACGTCAAGAACACCGGCACCGCCCCGGTGCCCGATCTGGTGGTGGTCGACGAGGTGCCCGCCGGGCTCCGCTTCGACGACGCCTTCCAGGGCGACCAGGGCCGCCCGTACACCATCCGCTACCAGCTGCCGACCGGCGCCACCCAGCCCGCCCAGGTCACCTTCGAGCCGGACCGGGACGCGAGCGGGCGGATCACCAAGCTGCGCTGGCGGTTCACCGGCTGGACCTTCTACCCGGGCAGCGAGGTGACCCTCGGCTACCAGGTCAAGCTCAACGGCGGCGTGGCCGCCGGCACCACCATCACCAACGAGTTCGGCGCCGGCTCGGACACCGTCTCCAAGCTCAACTGCGACCCGTCCTCGCCCCGCCTCGGCACCCGCCAGGACGACCCCCGGTACGGCACGGGCACCTTCTGCACCTCCACCGCGCAGATCACCACCCGCTCGGGCGTCTCCTTCGACGCCGCCAAGTGGGTGACCGGTGACCGCGGTCTGGGGTACCTGGACGCCACCGGCAAACCCGTCCCGGCCGGCGACCCGCGCTGCCCCGAACTGACCGTCGCAGGCACCACCTACACCCGCTACCCCTGCGTCGCGCTCACCCTGGCCGGCCAGGACTTCTCCTACCTGATCCGAGTGGAGAACTCGGGCACCGAGCCCGCCCGTTCGCTCCAGCTCCTCGACGTGCTGCCCGCGCCCAAGGACACCGGCGTGCTGCTCGGCGACGAGCAGCGCGGCACCCAGTGGGACACCGTGCCCGCGCTCAGCGGCCCGGTCGGCTACGACGGGCCGGGCAGCGCCGCGCTGACCTACACCACCACCGGCAACCCGTGCGGCCGCAAGGTGGAGACGCCCAAGCGCAAGTGCGCCACCGCCTCCTGGAACGGCGCCACCGACCGGGCCACCGCCTTCGAGGCCGACGTCACCTTCCCCGCCGGCCTGGCCCCGGGCGCGGCCGTCACCTTCACCGTGCCGCTCCAGGCCCCGACCGACCTGACCATGGCGGAGTACCCCTCCGTGGCCTGGAACTCCTTCGCCCACACCGAGACGGTCAGCGTCAACGGCTCGCTGACCAGGCTGCCGGTGACCGAGCCGCCCAAGGCGGGCATCGGCCTGCTCTTCGGCAACATCCGGATCGTCAAGACCGTGCTCGACCCGCCGCCGGGCGTCCCGGTCGGCCCGTTCAAGCTGGCCTACTCCTGCCTGGTCACCACCGGCTCCGGCGCGGTCGTCGAAGTCCGCTCCGGCGAGGCGGAGTTCGGCCGCGACCGGCCGTTCGACCTGACCGGTGTGCCGGTCGGTGCCGTCTGCCGGTTCTGGGAGACCGAATCGGCCGGTGCCCAGAGCAGCAACCAGGGCCCGGGCCGGGCGATCGTGCTGACCGTCGTGCCCGCCCCCGACCGCGCCACCCACCAGACCGGCGACATCAGCAACCAGTACCCGCGCAAGGACCTGGTGATCGCCAAGCGCGTCACCGGCGAGGCCGGCCAGGCCGTCGGCCAGGGCCCGTTCAAGATCACCGTGGACTGCTCCTTCAACGGCACCCGGCTGCCGGACTTCCCCCAGCAGTTGGTCTTCACCGGGGACGACTCCCAGGCCCTCACCGACCTGCCCGAGGGCGCCAGGTGCCAGGTGGACGAGACCGACAACGGCGGCGCCACCCAGGTCCACTACCAGCTGGTCAGCTCGGCCCGCATCGACGCCACGACCGGGCGCGGCACCCTCGACAGCGTCGCCTCGGTCGGCCCGGTGGCCACCGTGATCGTCACCAACGAGTTCGCCACCGGCTCGCTCCGGATCGCCAAGAAGCTCACCGGCCCCGGCGGGGCGCTGGCCACCGGCCCGTTCCGCTTCGCGGTCGACTGCGAGTTCAACGGCCGCACCGGCGTGGTCACCCACACCCTGGACCTCACCGGGCCCGACCACCTCACCGGACAGCTGGACGGCCTCCCGGTCGGCGCCCTCTGCACCGTCACCGAGACCGAGGCCGGCGGCGCCGACCAGCCCGCCCCGCCGGTCCGGTCCGTGCTGATCAAGGAGGGCCTGACCGACCTCGCCACCGCCGAGCTGACCAACGGCTTCCACGCCGCCCGGCTCACCCTGGCCAAGCAGCTCACCGGCCCGCTGGCCCAGGCCGGGTACCTGCGCGAGGCCGTCTTCCAGCTGCACGTGATCTGCCGCCGGGACGGCCTCGGGGTGCTCGACCGCACCGTCACCCTCCGGCCCGGGCAGCCGGTCACCCTGCCCGAGCTGCTGCTCACCGGCACCCGCTGCTGGGCCGCCGAACTCCCGGGCGGGGCCACCACGGTGACGGTCTCCCACCCGGACGAGCAGCACGCCGCCGAGGTCACCGCCGACTCCACCGGCCTGACCATCACCGCCACCAACGACTACCGCCCCACCACCCTGGCCCTGCTCAAGCACCTGGCCGGGCCGGGCGCGGCGGCGGTCGGCGACCGCGAGTTCACCGTCGAGCTCAGCTGCACCCTGACCACCGCCCCCGGCACCCAGCCGCTCGTCCTGGTCGACCGCCGCCGCTACCAGCTGCGGGCCGGCGCCCCGCGCCAGGTGGACGACCTGCCCGCCCCGCTGCCCGCCGGCTCCCGCTGCTGGCTCACCGAGCCCGACCCGGCCGGGGCCGACGCCACCACCATCGAGCACGACTCCCCCGCCAACGCCCTCACTCTGGCCCTCGACCCGGCCACCCTCGACCTCACCAACCGCTACGACCGCACCAACCCCCCGCCCCTCCCCGAGACCGGCACCGACCCCCACCCCTGGCTCACCACCTCCCTCGCCCTCCTCCTGCTCGGCGCCGTCGCCCGCACCGCCGCCGCCGCCCGGCGCCGCCGCTGAAGCCCCTGACGGCCAGTCATCGGGGCCCTCACCATCCGGCGAGGGCCCCGGTGGCGGCGAGCACTCCGCAGACCACCGAGTTGGTGACGGGGTAGGCGACCAGGATGGCCGCATACTCCCGCAGGGTGGCGCTGGGCCAGTAGTACGCCGCGGTGGGCGCGGCAGCCGCTTCGCCGCGCACGCCGACCCGGCGGGCAGTGATGGCCGCCCGCAGGGCGTGGAAGTCGTTGGTGACGATCACACACCGGCCGCCGGGCCGAAGCCGCTCCATCAGGTCGCGGCTGAACCTCAGGTTCTCCTCGGTGTTCGTCGAGTGTGGCTCCTGCACGACCTTCGCCGCCGGCACCCCGCGCGCCGTCAGGTACCGGGCCATCGCCTCGGCCTCCGACACCTGCTCGTCGTCCCCCTTGCCGCCGGAGACCAGCAGCAGCGGGTCCCGTCCGCGCGCCCTCTGGTGCCGGTGGAGCGACAGGGCCCGGTCCAGTCGCGAGGCCAGCACCGGCGGCACGGTGGAGCCTTCGATCAGCCCGGCTCCGAGCACCACCACGAAGTCGACCGGCCGCCGCACGGCCACCCGCTGGTAGAGCAGTGCGTACCCGGCGAAGCAGACCAGCAGGAACGACAGGTACCCCGCCACCAGCAGCACGCCACCCGCACAGGCCCGCATCGGGCCCCCGCCCGCACGGGCAGCGACCGCCAGGAGAACGAGCAGCAGTAGGATCCCGGCCCCGGCCAGCAGCGACAGCAGGTTGGCCGGGTTGCGGTGCCCCTCCCGACGGACCATCCGGACGCCGTTCACCAGCAGGAAGCCGGCGGCCACCACGGCGGTCAGCACCGCCCCGGCGAGGACGGCGCCCGCCACCACCCCGGCCGCCGGACGGAACAGGCGGTGGAATTCGAGGAGCGCGCCACCCGCCAGGCACAGCGCGCCCAGGCCCAGCAGGACACCGTTGCCGAGCCGGCGCCGATCGCCCAGGAACCGTCGGAGGAAGGCAACCGACAGCACCACCACGGCCGCGGCGAGCAGGTACCGCAGGTGGAGGAAGGTCATCGTGCTTCCCCCACGGGTGCCGACGACGGCCGGGGCACGGCCGGGTCGACGTCGAGGCTGACCGACCGGAACACCACCGTGACCTCCGCCCTGCGCGTGCACGCGGCGGCGCTCACGTAGGAGGCCTGGGCACGCTCGTCCGCGCCGGTCATCGGGGCATCCTCGGCGAAGAGCGATCTCAGTGACCGGGGCCACAGCCGCCGGAGCCGCACGGCCCCGCTCTCCGCGCAGGCGACCAGGGTGAGGGCGGCGAGGTAGATCCAGGCCAGCAGGCCGAGCACCACGCCGAACAACCCGTACGCCGTCGCTCCGCGCAGCGCGTGGCCCACGTAGTAGGTGCCCACCGAGAGCAGCAGCTGCCAGGCCACGGCCGCCCCGAGCGCCTCCGGCCACAGCAGCCGCATCCGCAGCTCACGGTCGGTCAACAGCTTCAGCGCGGCCAGCAGCAGGGCCCCGTTCACGGCGATCGAAACAGGCACGGCCGCGGCACCGACGGTCCACCCCACCCAGCCGGGCTCGCCGTGCAACCGGGCCGAGACCGCCGCCGGCAGGCTGGACACACCGGCCGCGGCGCCCAGCAGCCCGAGCAGCGGAAGTCCGCGCAGCCGGGCGGCCACCGCGCTGCGGCGGCGGTGCCGGGGGACGGCCCAGACCGTGTCGAAGGCGTTCTGGACGGCCTGCGCCACGCCGAGCGCACCGTAGAGCGTGCCCGCGATGCCGACGGCCAGTGCGAGCCCGCTGCCCTGGAAGGTGCGGATGTCGTGGGCGACCTGATCCCCGACCACCGGGAACTGACGCAGCGCCGAATGCAGCACCTCCTCCTGGAGGTGGGGGTTGCCGTGCAGGGCGAAACCCAGGGCCGTCACCAGGAGCAGCAGCATCGGGAAGAGCGAGAGGAAGCCGTAGTAGGTGATCAGCGCGGCCAGGTAGCCGCCCTGGTCGTCGAGGAACTTGTGGGCCACCGCGACCGCGAGGCCCAGCGGGCGGTGTCGCCGCTGGTAGTCGTCGATCCGCCCGATCAGGCCGAAGGCCCTGGCGGGCACCTCCTCCCACCCCGGACCGGTCAACGCGACCGCCCGACGCCGACCCGGGTGGCGGCCGTCTGCCACCGAGCACGAGAACCGGCGCCCGCCCCGATGAGGACCACGGCGAGCAGCAGGACGATGAGGAGTGGGAGCATGGCGACCCTTCCGTCGGCGACGGCCCTCGTCTGCCCCGCCCCGCCCGGTCCACACCGGCGAGCGGACGCCGGCCCTGGCGCTACGCCGCGCGGTTCCGGCACCGGCAGACCCAGCCGGCAAGTCGGTGACCACGTCAGCCGCTGTCACCGCGAGGTACGGCGTTCTCCGGAAGTGGGGGGCACCGAACATGAGCGACACCTCCGACAAGATCCAGCACAGGGCGCAGGTGACCTGCTGCAACGGGTGCTGCGGTACGCGGTGCACCGCAAGCAGGCCGAGCTGGCCGGTGCGGAGCTGCGCGAGAACCGGATCCGCGAGCAGGAGAACGCCCGGCTGGAGCGCGGTCTGCTGCCGACCGCCCTGCTGACCTCGGATCGGGTCACCGCGACCACGCGGTACCTGCCGGGCCGCGAACGGACCCAGCTCGGTGGGGACTTCCTCGATGTGGTGGAGACCCCCGACGGCATCGTGCACGCCGTCATCGGCGACGTGAGCGGCCACGGGCCGGACGAGGCGGCGATCGGTGTCTGCCTCCGGATCGCCTGGCGCGCGCTGGTGCTCGCCGGGCACCGGGGCGTCGAACTGCTGGCATGGCACCCGGTCTTCGCCTCTGGCAGGCCAGTCCGGTCTCCCTCCCGACCTCCGGAGCGCTGATGCTGTACACCGACGGGCTGGTGGAGGGTCACCGGGGGCCCGGGAGCGCGCACCTGGGCACGGACGGGATGCTGGAGCGGCTGGCCGCCGGCCGCGCCGACGGCACCTCGGCGGTGCTGGACGAGCTGATCGGCACCGCGCGGCGGCTCAACGCCGGGCGGCACGCGGACGATCTCGCCATCCTCCACCTGGCCTGGAACAGGGCCGGGGACGGCTCGGCACTCTGAGAGCCGGCGCCTTGGCCTCAGGGCGCCGAGGCGTCCACGGCCCGGTCGACGTCCTCGTGGTGGGAGAGCAGGCTCTCCACACCGGTGAGGGCGAGCAGGTGCCGGAGGTCGGCCGGCGCACCGACCACCGGGAGCCGTGCACCGGGCACCGGGGTCCGCCGGGAGGCGAAGACGAGCTCCGCGATGCCGATCGAGTCGCAGAAGCGCAGCTCGGTGAGGTCGAGCACCAGGAGGAGGCCGGCCGGGGTCCGTTCGAGGGTCCGCCGCAGCCGCGGGGCGGTGTAGTGGTCGAGTTCGCCGGAGAGCACGACGACGGTCGCACCCGTCTCGTGGGTGCGGACGTCGATGGTGAGGGTGTAGTCGGGCACGTGGGCTCCGGGGTGCTGGGGCGGGCCGGTCAGTGGAGTCGGGCGAGCAGCAGGGCGACGTCGTCCGCCTGGCCGGAGGAGAAGGCGTGCAGCAGCAGGTCGCCGGCCTCGTCGAGGTCGGCCGGCCCCTGGGCGAAGGAGGATCTGAGAGCCTCCAGGCCGGTCTCGAGGTTCTCGCCCGGGACCTCGACCAGACCGTCGGTGACCAGCAGGAGCGTGCTGCCCGGCGGGGTGTCGTACGTGGTCGCGGGCGGCTGCGGGAGGTTGAGGCCGAGCAGGATGCCGTGTTCGGTCAGGAAGCGGGTGGTCCCGCCGGGCATCCGCAACAACGGGGGCAGGTGGCCCGCGTTGGCCAGGTGGATGCGGCGGCGGCCGGGCTCGATCAGCACCAGGCAGACGGTGGCCGTACTGCCCGGGCGGAGCTGGACGAGCAGGGCGTCCAGCCGCTCCAGCAGGGTGTGCGGGTGGTGCCCCTCGATCGCGTAGGCCCGGAGGGCGTGGCGCAGCTCGCCCATCACCATGGCGGCTTCCAGCGAGTGGCCGGCCACGTCGCCGATCGCCAGCAGCAGGCCGGCCGGGGTCTCGATCGCCTCGTAGAAGTCTCCGCCGATCTCGCTCTGCTCGGAGGCGGGCTCGTACCGGACGGCGAGGTCGACGCCGTGCGGGGCGGGCAGGCGGTCCGGGAGGAAGCTGCGCTGAAGGGTGAGGGTCAGGGCGTGTTCCTCGGCCTGACTGCGCAGGGCCTCGAGGGCCAGGGCGGTGGCCTGGGTGAGTTGGGAGAGCAGGCGGCGCTCGTCCAGGGCCGCCGAGGCCGGCGGGTCGACGACCAGGGCCACCAGCGGGCGTCCCGGCTTGGTCCGGGCGACCACCAGGGTGACGTCCTCCCGTGGCAGGCCGTGTCCCGGGGGGACGTTCTCCGCCAGTGCGGCCTGCCACTGCCCGGCGTCCAGCCGCACCGTGTCGATGCCCGTGGCGTCGCCGAGGGTGTGGTGGGCGAGGGCGTCCAGCAGCGCGGGCGAACCGGTCACGAGGCGGACCGCCGGGCCGGGCTCGGCCGCCGGGTGCGGGTGGCAGTGGGCGAGGTGGAGCGTCTCCCGGTGCGGCCCGAGGAGGACGGCCGTGGCGGTCGTGGCGCCCAGCTCGATCGCACCCAGCGCCGCAGCCGTCACCATGGTCTCCGCGTCGGTGGCGCCGTAGAGCGCGAGCGTGCTGCGGTGCAGCGCGGCGACCCGGTCGGCCAGCAGCTCCGCACGGCGGCGGGCGCGGGTGTAGCGCAGCACGGCGGTGACGGTGGCTTGCAGCTCGGCCGGGTCGATGGGCTCGGTGAGGTAGGCGTCCGCGCCGCGGTGCAGGCCCTGGGTGCGGTCGCTGGCCTCGATCGCGGTGGCGGAGATGTGGACCACCGGCAGGTCAGCGGTGTGCGGCTGCTTCTTGATCCGCTCGCACACCTCGAAACCGGTCATGTCGGGGAGCCGCACGTCCACCAGGGCGAGCTCGGGCAGGCGGTGCGCCGGTGCTTCGGCCAGCAGCGCCAGCGCCTCGGCCCCGTCGACGGCCTCGACGACCTGGTGACCGGCCCGGCGCAGCCAGCTGCCGACGATGTACCGCGTGGTGGGGTTGTCGTCGAGCACCAGGACGGTGGCCGGTCCGGCATCGGGAACGGCTCCGGTCATGGATGCTCCTGGGGTGGGACGGCTGAGGCCGGCGGCGTGGGGGTGGCTGAACCGCCGGCCGTGGCCGGGTGGTCGGCGAAGAGTGCGGTCGCCAGGCGCCCGCTGGTCAAGGCCGTCTTGGGCAGCACGGCCCTGGCGTGGGTGAGCAGGTCTCGGCGCAGGGAGGCGGGCGCGGCGGAGGTGAGGACGACGACGGGCAGGCGGCGCAGATCCGGGTCGGCGCTCAGCTGGGCCAGCACCTGGTAGCCGTCGAGTCCGGCCATCTGCAGGTCGAGGAGGACCCCGTCGGGGCGTTCGCGCCGGATGGTGTCCACCGCCCCGCTGCTCTCGGCGACCTCCACCACGCGCTCGGCCACCCCCGCCAGCAGCGGTCGCAACAGGGCCCGGAAAGCGGCGTCGTCGTCCACCACGACCAGGGCCGCCGACCGGGCCGGGAGCCCGGGGTCGGCGGCCCGGCCGGTCGGCAGCCGCACGGTGATGGTGGTCCCGGCCTCCGGGGCGCTCTCCAACTCCATCGTCCCGCCCAGGATCTCGACCAGGCGCCGCGCATAGGGCAGCCCCAGCCCGGTGCCGTGGCGACCGCGCTGGTGCGGGCCGCGGACCTGGTAGAACTCCTCGAAGACGCGTCCGTGCTGGTCGGCCGGTATGCCGATGCCGGTGTCGGCCACGGTCAGCACCAGGTGCTCGGGAGCCCCGACGCCGGACGGGCGGTCGAGGCGGGCATCCAGTCGGACGGAACCGGTCTCGGTGAACTTCAGGGCGTTGGACAGCAGGTTCCGCAGGATTCGGGCGAGCATGGTCTCGTCCCCGACGATCGGGCCGGGGTCCTCCGGCGGGGCGACGGTGAGCACCACGCCCGGCCGGGCGAGTCCGCGCAGCGTGCCGTCCAGGTGGGCCAGGACGGCCCGCAGGTCCAGCGGCGCCCAGGTGGGTTCGAGGGTCCCGGACTCGGCCTTCGCGACGTCCAGGAGTTCGTCGACCAGGGCGAGCAGGGTGCGTCCGGAGTCGGCGATCAGCGAGAGCTGCTGCTCGCGCTCGGCCGGTGCGGCCCCGGTGTCGGTGAGCAGGAGTTCGGCCAGCCCGACCACGGCGTTGACCGGCGTGCGCAGCTCGTGGCTGACGTTGGCCCAGAACCGGGTCTTGGCCTCGCTGGCCTCGCGCAACTGCTGGGACTTCTCCTCCAGCTCGGCGTAGAGCGCGACCACACCCCGGTTGGTCTCCTCCAACTCCTCGGACAGCTCGGCGTAGAGCGCGACCACGCCCCGGTTGGTCTCCGCCAACTCCTCGTTGAGGCGCTTGAGCTCCTCGCCCTGGGCTCGGGTCCGCTCGAGTGCGGCGATCAGGTCGCGGGTCTGCTCGCGCCCGTCGTCCGACTCGGTCGAGCCGGCGTGGGAGCCCAGCAGCAGCCGTGCCTCGGCCACGCCGGCCGCGTCGGCTTCGAGTGGGGTCGGCAGCTGCTGTTCCAGGCGGACCCACCCGCCGTCGACAGAGTCTCCGTGACTGGTGGGGAGCATGCGCGCGCACGCCTCCAAGGCGTCGGAGGAAGGGGGGTGCCCGCCGTGGTACTCCAAGGTGACACCGAGAGCGGGGCGCGGGCCGTGGTGGATGTCGAAGTGCGTGGCGAGCCGGTTGGTGCCCAGGAGGTCCCGGCCGAGCTCGCTCAGGGCGGTCGCCAGGCGGACGGCGTCCTGGCCGTCCGCCCCCAGCAGCTCGGCGACCGCCTTGCCGAGGCGGCGCAGGGCGAAGCCGTCCTGCGCCGAGCTGGTCGGCACGGTCCCCAGCCGGACGGGCTGGCGGTCCGGCGGCAGGGTACTCACCACAGGCCCTTGGCCACGAGGACGCCGGCGTCGTCCCGCCGGACCCCGGCCTCCCGCAGCAGCAGCGCGGCGGCCGTGACCGGCAGCTGGGCGCACATGCCCGGCAGCGCGGCGGCCTGCCACCGATCGGTCAGACCGTCCGAGTGCATCACCACCGCACTGCCGGGGGCGAGTTGCTGACGGACCGTGCGCAGCGCGGGCAGCTGGTGGCCGACGATCCCCGGCGCGGACGGCAGCGAGCGGCGGGCGCCGGTGGCGGGGTCCACTGTGAAGGTGCTGATGTTGCCGACTCCGCACACGCCGACCCGCCGCTCGGCCGGCTCCACGAGACCGACCGCGACCGCTCCGCCGCGTCCCGAGCGCAGGGCGTGGTGGATGTCGGCGAGCACCCCGTCCGGAGTGGTCGCCGTGGTGTGCCGGAACGCCGCGACCGCGTCGAGCGCGGCCTTGGCCGCCAGCGGACCGTGGCCCAGGCCGTCGCAGAACATGACCAGGAAGGCACCGGACTCCTCCGGCGGCGGCGCGGTGGACGCCCCGGCGGGGACCGGCGCCCACCGGTCGGAGCGGGTCGGTCCGGGGCGCCCGGCGGTGCCGGTCAGCACCGACCAGTCCAGGGTGCCGGGAGACCGGTACGGTCGGCTGGGCACCGGTGCGGGCGGGTGGCTGCTCGGCAGTGTCCGGGCGGCCCAGGCGTCCCCGCAGAGCTCCTGACCGCTCATCGGCCTGGTGATGCCGGTGACCACCGCTTCACCGCCTGCGGCGGCGAGGCGGCCACCGGGCGTGCGGTTCCAGAACCGGGCCGTCATCACCGTGCCGCGCCCCGGGAGGGAGTGCACGTCGAAGGTGTCGGCCAGCCGGGAGATCGCGCCCAGGCCGATGCCGAGCGTGCCTCCGGACGAGACGCCGTCGGTGAGCGCGCGGGCGATGTCGGGCATCCCGGGGCCGTGGTCCAGCGTGACGCACTCCAGGGCCGCTTCGGAGTCCGTCCGCACGACCCGCAGCAGGAGCGACCCGTCCTTGGCGTGCCGCCGCAGGTTGGTGGCCGCCTCGCTGACCGCCAGCGCGACCTCGGCGACCCGTTCGGGCAGCAGGGCGGCGCGCTGGGCGAGGCTGCGGGCACCGCTGCGGGCGGCAGCCGCCAGCGACTCGGAGTCCCGGAACCAGGCCGCGTCCTCGCACTCCATCAGCGGTACGGTCAGCGTGCCCATTTGGTCACCGACACCTTGGTGCCGATGCCGGTCCGGCTCTCCAGCTCGAAGTCGTCCACCAGGCGCCGTGCGCCGCTCAGGCCGAGGCCCAGTCCGCCGCCGGAGGTCCAGCCGTCGGTCAGAGCCAGGTCCAGGTCGGGAATGCCCGGTCCGGTGTCCTCGAAGACCGCGTGGACGCCCCGGCGGCCGTCCCGCTGCACGGTGGCGCAGCGCATCGCCCCGCCACCGCCGTAGACGAGGGTGTTGCGGGCCAGTTCGCTGGCGGCCGTGACAAGCTTGGTCTGGTCCACCAGGGAGAGCCCGCACTGCTGGGCGAGGGTCCGGACCAGCTGCCGGGCCCGGACCACGTCGTCGTTGGACACGATCGGGACGGTCTGCGCCACGTCCTCGGCCGACCTGGTCATCCGCGGTCCGCGCCCGCGACGCGGTCGCGCTCCAGGAGCGCGAGGCCCTTCTCCAGCGTCAGCGCGGTGCGCACGCCGCCCAGGGACAGGCCCAGTTCGACCAGGGTGATGGCCACCGCCGGTCGCATGCCCACCACCACGGTCTCGGCGTCGAGCATGCGCGAGATCGCGGCGGTGTTGGCGAGCATCCGGCCCACGAAGGAGTCGACGATCTCCAGGGCGGTGATGTCGATCACCACGCCGATCGCCCCGGTGGCCACGATCCGCTCGGCGAGGTCGTCCTGCAGGTCCAGGACGGTCTGGTCCTCCAGATCGATCTGGATCGACACCAGGAGGACATTACCCAGCTTGAGGACGGGGACGCGGTCGGTCACTTGAGACCGCCCGTCAGGGCGGCCGCGGTGCCGATCCGCTGCAACACGTACCGCAGGGCGTCGGCCAGGCTCGCCTTGGTCACGATGTCGCCGAACTGCACGCCGAGCGCCACCAGGGTCTGGGCGATCTGCGGCCGGATGCCGGAGATCGTGCACTCCGCACCCATCAGCCGGGCCGCGACCACCGTCTTGAGCAGGTGCTGCGCGACCTCGGTGTCCACCGCCGGGACACCCGTGATGTCGATGATGGCATGCTCGGACTCCGAGTCCACCAGGCTCTGGAGCAGCTTCTCCATGACGATCTGGGTCCGCGCCGAGTCCAGCGTGCCGACCAGCGGCACCGCGACCACGCCCTCCCACAGCTTCACCACCGGGGTGGAGAGCTCCAGGAGTTGCTCGGCCTGCGCGCTGATGATCTCCTCGCGGGTCCGGGCGTACGCCTCGATGGTGAACAGACCCAGGGCGTCCAGCAGACGGGCGAGCTGGAGGTAGGCCGCGATGTCCTCGGCGGAGGTGGCGGTCGTCGGCTCCAGCACGTCCTTGCAGGCGAAGACGCTGGTCGCCGTCTCGGTGGGGGTGAACCCGTGCTGGGCACGGTTGCGCGACAGTTCGACCAGCAGCGCGCGGACCTCGGAGTAGCCCTCGGCCCGCCAGTCCGGGCCGCCGTCCCGCAGGGCCTGGACCAGCGCCTGGTAGAGGTCCGTCAACTCCCGCTCCAGCTCGGCCCGGCTGATCCGGCCCCGCAGGATGGCCGCCACCGCCTCGACCCACCGGTCCAGCACCTCGCCGTCACGCGTCAGGAGCTCGACGAGCCGATCGGACGATTCCTCTGCCGCCATCAGGCGTTCTCCTCCACTGTGGGCGCGATCCCGGGAGGCCGAGGCCATCCCTGATCAGCTGAACAGCCCGCCGACCTGATGATCGGACAGGCGTCGGTCCGCGCCGGCACCGGAGCGGACCGGCGGTCGTCTACCCACTGCTCCGGATCTCACTCCGCCTGATCCGGATCTCACTCCGGCCGTCCGCCCGCGTACCCGACCTAGCGGACGGGCAGCGTGACGGCGATGCACTTGCCCCTTGCGGGCAGCGGTCGGACGACACAGGTCGCGGCCAGGCTCAGGACGATGGTCCACCCCCGCCCGCCCAGGCGGTCCGGGCCGCGGTCCTCCGGGGCCGGCTCCTGCGGACGGCGGTCCGCCGCGTCCTGGACCTCGATGCACAGGACCGTGGCGTCCGCCGTCAGCCAGGTGCGGAAGCCGGTGACTCCGCCACCGTGACGCAGCGCGTTGGTGACGAGTTCGGTCGCCACCAGGTGCGCGTCCACCCGGACGGCCCTGGTGTCACCGGGGACTCGGTCGAGCAGCGTGGTGATGGCCGACCGGGCCTGTCCGGCCGTGGTCACCGGGAGGTCGAAGCGGGTGGATGGTTCCGGCATGCGAGGACCTCGAAGGGGTGATTCCGCAGCGCACCACGCGGTGTGCGGAGCAGCGGGGTGGGCGGCCTTCTCCTGCCCGGCGGGCCGTGCCGCACGCCGCACAGCCAGGCCCGGCGGCCTCATCGGCCGTTGCTCGTCGATGGTGTCTTCCCCGCCGGTGCGTCCGCCGCCTGTTCGACCGGCGGCGCGAAGTGGAAGTGGCCGATGGTGGCGGAGACCTCGAACAGCCGCTGCACCGAGGGATGCAGCGGGCCCGCGATGAGGAGCCGCCCGCCCGTCGCGGCGAGCTGCCGGTGCGCCTCGAACAGGGTGTGCAGCACCGAGGAGTCGGCGAAGGTCACGGCGGACAGGTCGACGGTCAGCAGCCGCGGGCTCCGCCCGCAGGCGGCGCGGATGCGCCGGGCGAACTCGTCCGCGTTCTCCCAGTCGAGTTCACCCCGGGCGAGCACGCTCGGGTGGTCGTCCGCTGCGCGGGCTCCGTGGCCGTTCGGGTCGGTGGTCTCCGTCACGCTTGGGATGCTAGGGCATCAGCTCGCCGTCCGGAGAGCCTGGTTCACGGTCGGAAGGGTACGGGTACCATCGGTCGCTACCCGGGCGTACTGTGGGGCCTGTCGGCTTTGCGCTGGTATCGGGCGGTCGGCGCGGTTCGTCTCCCCGAGCCGCATCCGCGGTGGTCCTCGGCCGCTGCCCGAGAAGAGTGACGAGGTGACGGCCTGTCAGGGCCGACAAGATGACCTTCCCCCAGACGGAGACCTCCATCGCACCGGGCGAGACCGAGCCGTCCTTCCTCGCCGCGGCACCCTATCCGGTCCTGGTGCTGGCGACCGACGGCACGGTCCGGGACGCCAGCGACGCCGCCTGGGAGTTGCTCGGCCGTCCGGCCGGACGGGACGCCGCCGCCGTGCCGTGGCTGCTCGAGGCCCACCTGCGCCTGCTCGCCACCGCGAGCGGTCGGGCCGACGGGGCAGCGCCGGCCGCCACCGTGCACGGCCGGGTCGCCGGCGGTGAGGTGGAGGCCCATCCCTCGGTACGGCCTGACGGGAGCGTGGTGTGGTGGCTGGTGGACCGCGCCGACCACCGACTGACAGCCGAGCAGGATCGGTGGGAACTGCTGGCCGAGCTCTCGGGCCTGCTGCTCTCCTCGCTGAACGTCGACCGCTGCCTGGAGACCACCGCGCAGCAGGCCGCCGCCCACCTCGCGGACGCGGCCGTGGTCGTCTCCCCCACCGGGGGCCGGGTGCTCCGCTTCGTCTCGTGCGTGCGCGGCGGCCGGCCGCAGCACGGCCGGGCCCGGGTCGACCCGGCGGACGTGCCCGGGCTGGCGGAGGCCCTGCGGGGTTTCCCGCCGGTGCCGTCCCGGTGGATCGACCCGGCCACGGCCCCGGACTGGCTCAGACCGGAGGGCATGACGGCCGTCGGGGCGGTGTCCGTCACGCCGCTGCCGGGTCACGGCGTACCGGCCGGGGCGCTGGTGCTGCTGCGCGGCCCCGGCGAGGGCGCCTTCACGCAGGCGGAAGAGGTCTTCGCCAGGCTGTTCGCCGCCCGCGCGGGCGCCGCGGTGTCGGCGGCCGTGATGTACTCGGAGCAGGCCGCCGTCACCGACCTGCTGATGCGTGACCTCCTGCCGCCGCGGCTCGAACACCTCGACGGGGCCGATTTCGCCGGCGGCTACCGGGCCTCGGAGGACCGGGCTCGGATCGGCGGCGACTTCTACGACGTCCACCCCGCGGCCGACCCCGGGGGCGAGACCCTGGCGGTGCTCGGAGACGTCTGCGGCAAGGGGCTCGAGGCCGCCGTGCTCACCGGCAAGATCCGCAACACGCTGCACGCACTGCTGCCGCTGGCGGACGACCACCCGCGACTGCTGGCCATGCTCAACCGTGCGCTGCTGACCTCGCACCACACCCGCTTCGCCACCATGGTGCTGGCCTCGGTGCGCCGCCGGTCGGACCGGGTGACGGTGCGGCTGTCGGCGGCCGGCCACCCGGCACCCCTGATCGTCCGGGCGGACGGCAGGGTGGAGGCCTCTCCCACCTGCGGCAGCCTGGTGGGCGTGCTGCCGGAGACCACGGTCGAGTCGGACACCGTGGAGCTGGCCCCGGGCGAGGCGTGCGTCCTGTACAGCGACGGCGTCACCGAGGCCCGCGGCGGCCCGCTGGGCGAGGCGATGTTCGGCGAGGAGCGCCTGCGCAGGGAGCTCGGCCAGTGCGCGCGGATGCCTGCCGAAGCCATCGTCGAACGCGTCCTGATGCTCGCCTCGCAGTGGGTCGGCGGCGGCCGTCACGACGACATGGCCGTCCTCGTCGTCGCCGCGCCGCAGGAGGGCCGGCTGACGCCGTCCGACGGGCACCGGGCTGCGGTCACCGGGCCGCAGGGGTGCGCCGCGTGAGGGCGGCCGAGCCGGTCACCGGCGTGTCCGTGAGCGCGGCCGGAGCGACGGACCCGACCGAGTGGGCCGAGCAGCTGTGGGAGGCGGTCGAGACCGGCCGGGAAGCGGCCGCGGCCGCCGTGGTCTTCGGGGCGCTGACCGCCGGGGTGGACCCCGAGGCCGTGCTCCTGGACGTGATCGCCACCGTCCAGGCCCGGATCGGTCACGCTTGGGCGGCGGACCGGATGACGGTGGCTCAGGAACACGCTGCCACGGCGGTCAACGACCGGGTGGTGGCCGCACTGGCCCACCACCCCGCCGTCCTCGACGCCACACCCCGCACCACCCGGGGGCGCGTCACGGTGTCCTGCGTGGACGGTGAGTGGCACGCCTTCCCCGCCCGGTTGCTGAGCCAGGTGCTGACGCTGCGCGGCTGGGAGGTGGACCACCTCGGCGCGCAGGTGCCCACCCCGCACCTGATCACCTGGCTGCACCGCACCGGGCCGGCCGCCGTGGCCCTCTCCGCCTCCCTGGCCCCGCGGCTGCCCGCCGCGCACGCGGCGATCACGGCCGCCCAGGCCGCCGGCTTCCCGGTGCTGGCCGGAGGCGCGGCCTTCGGCCCGGGCGGCCGGTACGCCCGGCTGCTCGACGCCGACGCGTGGGCCGGGGACGCCCGGGGCGCGGCCGACCGGCTGGCCGAGGGGCTGTCCGCCCCCGCGCCGGTGCACCAGCCCGTCGACGATCTGCCGCACCTGGCCGACCAGGAGTACACCCTGGTCCGCCAGAGCGCCCAGCGCCTGGTCCGCGCGGTCGTGTCGGGCTTGACCGAACGCTCACCCGTGGTCCGCGCCTACACGGAGCTGCAGGTGCAGCACACGGCCGAGGACGTCGCCCATCTCGTCGACTTCCTCGCCGCAGCGCTCTACGTCGACGATCCCGACCTGTTCGGGGGCTTCCTGGCCTGGACCGCGGACGTCCTCGACGCCCGCGCGGTCCCGGCCGCCTCCCTGGTCCCGACCCTGGACATCCTGCGCCGCGAACTACGCGACCTGCCCCGCGCCGTCGCCCAGCTGGACCACGGCCGCGACGTCCTCGAACGCCGGCCGGGGCCGCCCCCCACCGTTCCGCACCAGCACTTCCGAGCCAGGACATGACCGCACCCCGCGACCCCTCAGCCATCCCCGCCCCGGACGCCCCGGGCCCGCAGTCCTCGACCGTCACCGTGCGGGTCGAGGGCGACCTCGACTACGAGACCTGCGACGCCCTTCTGGCGGCCGTCGCCGAGGCCGTGGCGGCCCGGCCGACCGCCACGGCCCTCCGCCTCGACTGCGCCGCCATGACCCTGTGCGACTCCATGGGCCTGTCGGCCCTGCTCCAGCTCCGGCGCCAGACCGAAGGCACAGGCCAGCGGCTCCTGATCGACCGTCGCCCGCCGCACCTGGACCGGCTCCTCCAGCTGACCGGCACCCACGACTACCTGCTCGGCCCCTCCGACCCCAGCTGAGGCCCCCTCCGGCAGGGCACGCCCGGCCCCAGGCCCGGGGGCCGGGCGTGCCATCCCGCATCCGGTCCATACGGGGTCCGGTCAGCCGCCGGCTGCCCACCGAGCGCACCGAGGCGGCGCAACGCCCACCGCGTGCAGTCACGCCGCCCCTCCCGGCCGTGCGGCAGAACCGCCGTCGGCCCGACGACCAGCGCCGACATCGCCCTCTGGCGCCTGACGTGGCGGGCTCGGACGGGCCGGAGGTTCACATCCAGCCGAAGGAGGCGCCCGCCGTGTAGGAGAGGGCGCGGGCCGCCGCGTCCAGGTCGGGGCGGGCCGCGTGGGTGTCGGTGGAGCGGACGGTGGTGACGGTGACGTACTGGCCGACGGCCTCGATGCGGGTGCTGGGGCGACCGGCCGGGACGGGGAGCTCGGGCTCGGTGGTGAAGGCGAAGGCGGCGGCGTCCAGGGTCTGGCTCATCTTGGCCGCGGCGCCGGCGTCGCCGAAGCGCAGCACGGTCACGCTGCCGAGCAGCTGCTGGTCGGTGCGGGCGAAGCCGACGCTCACGTAGCCCTGGCAGCCGGTGTTGACGAACAGGTTGTGCGCCCGGTCGGCGAGCGATTCGGCGCAGTCCCCGCCCTGCCGGCCGGCGGTGCGGCGGCCCTTGAAGTCGTCCAGGTCGACCGCGCGGGCCGCCGGGAAGTACCGGTCGGCGGTGAAGGACTCCGGGGTGAAGACGGAGGTCTGGGTGGGGGCGGCCACCGCCGCCGCGGTGGGGGCGGACTTGGCGGATTCGGCACTGGTCGGCCCGAGCCCGGGGATCCAGTCGCCGGGGTGCGGCCGGGTGACGATCCAGCCGGCCCCGGCGGCCAGCACGGCGAGCACGGCCCCGACCAGGATCCGACGCGAGGGGGTGCGACGGCTGCGGTGGACGGTTGCGGGTACGGGGGCCTCGGGCCCACCCGCCGGGCGCGGTGCGCGCTCCCCCTGGATGGTCATGGCGCAGATTGTAAGCCCATCAGTTGATCATCCTTAATCCGGTGGCACTCGAAGGACGGCCGAATCGCCCGCTGTGACAACTCGCACACCCGCACACCGATCTTCTGGCGGGTTCCCTCTAGCGAGGGCAGTCGTCGCCCGGGCAGGATCAGGGACATGGATCTGCTTGACACCCTCACCGCCAAGGGCCTGCGCCGGGAACTCCCCACCCGCGAAGAAGCCCTCGCCGTACTCGCCACCACCGACGACGAGCTGCTGGACGTGGTCGCGGCCGCCGGGCGGGTCCGGCGGCAGTGGTTCGGCCGCCGGGTCAAGCTCAACTACCTGGTGAACCTCAAGAGCGGGCTCTGCCCGGAGGACTGCAACTACTGCTCGCAGCGCCTCGGTTCCAAGGCCGAGATCCTCAAGTACACCTGGCTCAAGCCGGAGCAGGCGGCCGAGGCCGCCGTCGCCGGCGTCGCGGGCGGCGCCAAGCGGGTCTGCCTGGTGGCCAGCGGCCGCGGCCCGACGGACCGGGACATCGAGCGGGTCGCCGACACCATCTCGGCGATCAAGGAGGCCAACGAGCAGGTCGAGATCTGCGCCTGCCTCGGCCTGCTCTCCGACAACCAGGCCGAGCGCCTCAAGGCCGTGGGCGTGGACGCCTACAACCACAACCTCAACACCTCAGAGGCCACCTACGGCGACATCACCTCCACCCACACCTACGCGGACCGGGTGGACACCGTGCAGAAGGCGCACGGCGCGGGCCTCTCCGCCTGCTCCGGCCTGATCGCGGGCATGGGCGAGAGCGACGAGGACCTGGTCGACGTGGTCTACGCCCTGCGCGAGCTGGGCTCGGACTCGGTGCCGGTCAACTTCCTGATCCCCTTCGAGGGCACCCCGCTGGCCAAGGAGTGGAACCTCACCCCGCAGCGCGCCCTGCGCATCCTGGCGATGGTCCGCTTCGTCTGCCCGGACATCGAGGTCCGGATCGCCGGCGGCCGCGAGGTGCACCTGCGCTCGCTGCAGCCGCTCGGCCTGCACATCGCCAACTCGATCTTCCTCGGCGACTACCTGACCAGCGAGGGCCAGGCCGGCCAGGCCGACCTCGACATGATCAAGGACGCCGGCTTCGAGGTGGAGGGCGCGGGCGAGCCCACCCTGCCCCGCCACCGCTCCGAGGTCGCCGCCACCGGCGGTGGCTGCGGCGGCGGCTCCTGCGGCCCGTGCGGCGACGGCCACCAGGCCGCGGCCGAGCCCGCCGCCGAGGCGCCCGCCGACACTCCGGTCGGGACTCCGGTCGAGGACGAGCTCCGCAGCGACCTGGTGAAGGTCCGCCGCCGCGGCGCCGGCACCGAGCTGGCCCCCAACGCCTGACTAGTCGAGATAGGCCGCACGTGTACTCCCCGCAGACCCTGCTCTCGCTCGACCAGGCCCACGTCTGGCACCCGTACGGGCCGATGCCCGGCAAGGTGGCGCCGTACCTGGTCGAGTCCGCCTCCGGCGTACGGCTCCGGCTTGCCGAACCCGTCGGCGGGCAGCGGGAGTTGATCGACGGCATGTCCTCCTGGTGGGCGGCCGTACACGGCTACCGGCACCCGGTCCTGGACGCCGCCGTCCAGGACCAGCTCGGCCGGATGAGCCACGTGATGTTCGGCGGGCTCACCCACGAGCCCGCCGTCCGGCTGGCCGCGAAGCTGGTGGAGATCACCCCCGAGCCGCTGCAGCACGTCTTCCTCGCCGACTCCGGCTCGGTCGCGGTCGAGGTCGCGATGAAGATGTGCCTGCAGTACTGGCAGTCGCTCGGCCGCCCGGCCAAGCGCCGCCTGCTCACCTGGCGCGGCGGCTACCACGGCGACACCTTCCACCCGATGTCGGTCTGCGACCCCGAGGGCGGGATGCACCAGCTCTGGGGCGGGGTGCTGCCCCGGCAGCTCTTCGCCGCCGAGCCCCCGGCCGGCTTCGACGCCGGGCTGGACGAGGCCTACGCCGACTCGCTGCGCGCGCTGATCGCCGAGCACGCCGAGGAGTTGGCCGCCGTGATCGTCGAGCCGGTGGTGCAGGGCGCGGGCGGGATGCGCTTCCACTCCCCCGCCTACCTGCGGCTGCTCCGCGAACTCTGCGACGAGCACGACGTATTGCTGGTCTTCGACGAGATCGCCACCGGCTTCGGCCGCAGCGGCGAGCTGTTCGCGGCCGACCACGCACAGCTCTCCCCCGACGTGATGTGCCTGGGCAAGGCCCTGACCGGCGGCTACCTCACCATGGCCGCCACCCTCTGCACCCCCCGCGTCGCCGAGGGCATCAGCCGCGGCGAGGTCCCGGTGCTCGCCCACGGCCCGACCTTCATGGGCAACCCGCTGGCCGCCGCCGTCGCCAACGCCTCGATCGACCTCCTCCTCTCCCAGGACTGGCAGACGGAGGTCAAGCGGATCGAGACCGCCCTGCGGGCCCATCTCGCCCCCGCCGCCGAGGTGCCCGGCGTGGCCGAGGTCCGCACCCTCGGCGCGATCGGCGTGGTCCAACTCCACCACCCCGTCGACGTGGTGGCCGCCACCGAGGCCGCCGCCCGCGAGGGGGTCTGGCTCCGGCCGTTCCGCGACCTGATCTACACCATGCCGCCGTACGTGACCGATGACGCCGACCTGGCCCGGATCGGCGCCGCCGTGACCGCCGCGGCGGCGGCCGGATGAGCCGCACCGCTCCGCCCCTTGCCCCCTCCCCCGACGGCCGGCCGAGCCGCCGCCCCTATCCCTTGCTGGTGAACTTCCATGCTGGTGAACTCCCTTGCTGCTGAACCGATGAGCACCGTCCTCTTCGTGACCGGCACCGGCACCGAGGTCGGCAAGACCGTGGTCACAGCCGCCGTCGCCGCCCTCGCCCCGGGCCGCCTCGCCGTGGTCAAGCCCGGCCAGACCGGCATCGCCCCGGACGAGCCGGGTGACCTCGCCGAGATCGCGCGACTGACAGGGCGTCAGTTCACCTCGGTCGAACTCGCCCGCTACCCGGAGCCGTTGGCCCCGGACACCGCCGCCCGCCGCGCCGGCCTGCCCACCCTCGCGCCCGTCACGGTGGCCGCCGCCGTCGCCGAACTCGCCGCCTCGCACGACCTCGTGCTGGTCGAGGGCGCGGGCGGCCTGCTGGTCCGCTACGACGAGGCCGGCCACACCCTGGCCGATATGGCGCTGGCCACCGCCGCCCTCGGCATCCAGGTCTCCTTCCTCCTCGTCACCACGGCCGGCCTGGGCACCCTCAACACCACCGCCCTCACCGCCGAGGCCCTGGCCGCCCGCGGCCTCCCCCTCGCCGGCCTGGTCATCGGCGCCTGGCCCGCCGCCCCCGACCTCGCCTCCCACTGCAACCTCACCGACCTCCCCACCGTCGCCTCGGCCCCTCTCCTCGGCGCCCTCCCCACCAGCGCCACCGCGACCCCCGGCCCGGCCTTCCACGCCCTGGCCACCACCGCCCTCGCCCCGGCCCTCGGCGGCACCTGGGACGCCACCGCCTTCACCACCGCCACCCGCCCCTGACCCACCGCCACCCGCCCCTCCGGGCGGGGACCACCTGCGGACCGCCGCCGGCCACCGGGTAACCTGCTCCGGAGAGAAGGAGGGTGAAGCGGTTGCCCGGCACGCCCCTACGTGCTATCAGTCTCGCCGCGAGCCGCGAGCCGCGAGCCGCGAGCCGCGAGCCGCGAGCCGCGAGCCGCGAGCCGCGAGCCGCGAGCCGCGAGCCGCGAGCCGCGAGCCGCGAGCCGCGAGCCGCGAGCCGCGAGCCGTCTGCCTGACAGGTTGTATGCGATCCTGCTGGCGGGCGGAGGTGTTCGATGGACCTGAGCAGGCGCATTCTCGTCCCGGTCGGGCCTGAGCCACAGCGGTGGCGGACCTTCGGGAGCGAGCGGACGCTCGTGGTGGCCGCGCGGACGGTCACCTCGCTCGTCAGGGTCCTGGACGTGCTGCCCGCCCTGCTCCACGACGACCCCCGGGTGGCCGTGGTCTTCGCCTACGACCCGGGCTCGGCCTTCAACGCGGGCGTGCTCGAACTCCTCGGCGCCCTCGGCTGCCGCACCCTCCCCTGGGCCCAGCTCCCCGACCTCGAACCCGACCTGCTGCTCTCCGCCAGTGAGAACCTCGGGCCCCTCCCCGGCGACTACCCCGTCCTGGTGCTCCCGCACGGCATCGGCTTCCAGAAGCTCGTTCCCGACTCGGCGAGCTCCGGCGCCCGCCTCTCCGGCGTGGTCACCGAGGAGCTGCTGACGGCCGGCCGGGCCTGGCTCGCCGTCTCCCACCCGGAGCAGGCCCGTCAACTGGCCGCCTCCCACCCCCGCACCGCCGGCCGCACCGTCCTGGTCGGCGACCCCTGCTACGACCGCCTGCGGGCCAGCACCCGCTGGCGCGACCGCTACCGCGCCGCCCTCGGGGTGGCGCCCGAGCAGCGGCTGGTGCTGCTCTCCTCCACCTGGGGCACCGAGAGCCTGATCGGCCGCCACCCCGACCTGCCCACCGACCTGCTGGCCCAACTGCCGGTGGACGAGTACCGGGTCGCCCTGGTCCTGCACCCGAACGTCCGGGCCGGCCACGGCGGCTGGCAGGTCGAGCTGATGCTGCGCTCAGCCCTCGACGCCGGGCTGACCCTGATCGACCCCGCCGACGGCTGGCAGCAAGCCCTCACCGCCGCCGACCTGCTGATCGGCGACCACGGCTCGGTGACCCTGTACGGCGCGGCCCTCGGCCGCCCGGTCCTGCTGGCCGCGTACGGTCCCGAGGCCGTACCGGGCACGGCCGGCCACACCCTCAGCCGCACCGCCCACCGCCTGGCCCCGGCCGCGCCCCTGCTCGACCAGGTGGCCACGGCCCTCCACGCCCACCGGCCGGACCGCTTCGCCCACATCGCCGACCTGGCCTTCGCCGAACCGGGCGAGGCGCTGCCCAGGCTCCGCCACCTGGTCTACCGGCTCCTGGGCCTCCAGCCACCCAAGAGCCCCGACCGCGGCCCCCGGGCTTTCCCCCTGCCGCCCGCCCCGACCACTGCGGTCACCTCCCACCTGGTCACCACCACGGCCGTCCGCACCGCCGAGGGCCGTCTCGCCGTCACCGTCCGCCGCCTCCCGGCCGTGCTGGCCCCCGACCACCAGGAGCACGGCAGCACCTACTGCCACCTCAGCTCCGACCTGGCCGAACCCGACACCCGCCTGAGCGAGAGCGCCAGCGTCATCACCGACAGCGCCACCCCGCACGCCCGTCAGGACGGCCCGGCCCGCCTCACCCGCCTCCTCGCCGACTTCCCCGGAGCCCTCCTCGCCGGCCTGGCCACCCCGGACGGCTGCCTGGTCGCCACCCGCGACGCCCGCGCCATCACCGTCCGGGCCGCACCCGACACGGCCCTCGACCCGTCCCTGGCCGCCACCGCCGTCTACGCCTGCCTCCGCGTCGCCCACCCTCTCGAACCCACCACCGAGGTCCTCCTCCACCTCGGCCCCCGCACCCAGCTCCTCCGCCTGAGCAGTGCCGGACCTACGAACTGGTGAGCGTGCCCAGCGCGTCCCTGGCACCGGCGATGGCGGCGGCTTCCGCAGTGGCGACGGGGACATCCTTCGGGGGGAAGCCGGAGCCCGTGAGCGCTTCGTACCTGATGGTGACGAGCGCATTGCGCTGGAGTACGACCAGGTCCACGTGACCGAAGCCGGATACGACGGTGTAGAGCAGGGTCGCCTTGTCACCGAGGCCGGGGACGACCCGATCGTCGGTGATCTTCATGCCCGCCGTGGTCGCCATCGTCCGATCGCCGGTCAGCGTGGTCTGGTAGACGCTCTCTGCCAACGGATTCAGCATGACGATGACCTGCAGGTTGGTGTAGCCGGAGCCGGTGCGCGTCCAACTCCCGTCCGCCATGGTGACCGCCTCGCTCACCGGCTTCTGCTCGGTGCAGGTGGTCCCCTTCGCGTACCGGTCGACGGTTTCGGAGCGCAGCAGGGAGCAGCCGCCGACCAGAGTGGTGTAGACCGCCGCGCTGGGGCTTGTCGACGCGGACGACGGCCCGGAGGACGGCCCGGAGGACGACGGCGTGGCCGGCACCGTCGACGAGGCAGTCGACGTGGCGGTCGCTGCGTTGGCCTGCGTGGCGGCCGGCGCCGGGGTGACCAGGTTGGCCACCAGGCTCAGCGCGAGCGCTGCGGTGCCTGCACCGGCCGTGATGCCGCCGATCAGCCAGGTCCACCGCCGGGCGGGGCCGGCCGGGCGCAGGTCCGCCGGGTCGGGGAGGGTGGCCGGAGTGGCCTCCGGCGGCAGCGGGCGGGTGACCGGGGTGGGCGGCAGGGGCTCTGTTGCGGGTGGGGTGTCCTCGATCTCGGCCATCTCGTGGTGAACCTTTCGAAGGCTGGTCAGTTGTCGGGCAGGTGATAGGCGGTCAGCGTGGTCCCGTAGCTGACCAGAAGGGCTGAGTCCTGGGCGAGCACTTGGGGCTCCCCCGGCTGCCGGGCGAAGATCTGGTGCCACTGCGGGGTGCCGCCGGTGGCGGTGAGCGCCTGCAGGGCGATCCCACCGGTGTCGGTGGGTGTGGTGGCGAGGATCAGCTTTCCGGCGGCGGCCCGTACGGTGACGGGGCCTTGGGCCGACGGCCAGGTCCAGGCGGTGCGCCCCGTTCGCAGGTCGGCGCCGGAGGCGCCTTGTGGCTCACCCGTCACGAGTACCCCTGCCGCGTCCGCGCTCCCGGTGATCGGGTCACTGCGCGAACCGCTCCAGAGCCGGGTGCCCTGAGCGGAGTCGAAAGCCGCCGTGAAGATCCTCGTGCTTGCGGTCGCCGCCATGACGGGCGGCAGGCAGGTGACCACTCCCTGACGGAGCGCCAGCGAGCCTTGGTAGGAGCCGATGGCCATGGTGGCGGAGGCTGAGGGAAGGCCGGTGGGCCGACTCCAGATGGTGGTCCCGTCCTGGCCGTTCACCGCGGTGAGGGCGAGATCAGCGGTCAGGGCGTACAGCCGGCTGCCGGTCGGTGGCGCGTACAGGTCCTGGGCTTCGAGCGACCAGCGCTGGCGCCCGGTCGCGCTGTCGAGCGCCGTGAAGCGGAAGGCGCCGTTCGCGGCCTGGTCGCCGAGGAGCATCACGACCAGGAGCCCCGCCGAGGCCATGCCCTGGAGGCGGTAGGAGGTGCCGAGTGCGGGTCCGGTCCACAGCCGGTTCCCGTCGGCTGCGTCGTAGGCGTGCAGCGCTCCTTCCTTCCCGGTGACCAGCAGCAGGCCGGGTATCGGCAGGGCGACGGACTGTGCACCAGGAACGGTGTCGGCCGAGCGCCAGAGTGTGGTGCCGGTGCGTGCGTCGCGTGCCTGCAGCGAGCCGCCGGAGTCCACGGTCCACACGCGGCTGCCGTCGCCGACCGGGAGCAGCCCCATCTGGGCCGTACTGCTCCAGAGCGTCCCCCCGTCGGAGCGGGCGTAGCCGACCAGGCCGGTGCGGTCGGCGCACACCACTGCGGCCGGTCCGCAGCCGATCGGGGCCATGCCGGCCCGGGGAATGGTGACCGACCAGGCCGTCGGGGGGCTGCCCCCGGCATCGTCGGGCCACAGCGCCCGGATGGCACCGCCCACGGCTGCCGTGGCGAGCAGGGAGCCGCCGAGGAGGACCAGTCGGCGCCGGGTGCCGTTCGGATCGTTCAGCACCCGGGCCAGTTCGCGCTCGCGTCGGCGTACGGTCCGCTCAGCTCCGCCCATCCAGCCGGTGCCGACCGCCGGCCCGTACCGGAAGGCCTCGGCAAGCTCCGCCGGTGCGGGCCGCCGGGCCGGGTCCCGGTCCAGACAGCGCACCAGCAGGCCCGTCAGCTCCGGTGGCACTCCGTCCAGGTCCGGAGGCTCCTCGGCCGCCCGGTAGACCAGGACCGCCGGCGGTCCCTCCCCGAAAGGCGCGCGGCCGGTCGCGGCGAATGCCAGGACCGCGCCGAACGAGAACAGGTCGCTGGCCGGCGTGAGGTCCTCGCCCGCCGCGTGTTCGGGAGACATGAAGCCGGGTGTGCCGATGATCTCGCCGCTCGCGGTGGGCAGCGCCTCTGCCGTCGGTTTGCTGATCCCGAAGTCGATGACCCTCGGACCGTCCCGGGTGACCAGGATGTTCGAGGGCTTGAGGTCCCGGTGGATGATCCGGGCGCGGTGGATCGCGCCGAGTGCCTCCACCAGCCCTGCCCCGAGGGCCTGCAGCGCGGGCCCGGTGAGTGCGCCGTGCCGTGCCACGGCTTCGTGCAACGAGGGACCGGCGACGAACTCGGTGGCCAGCCACGGAGTCTCGGCCTCAGTGTCGGCATCCACCACGGCCACGGTGTAGGCCCCGTTGACCGCCCTGGCCGCCGCCACCTCCTGGGTGAACCTGCGCCGGAACTCGGCGTCGGCCGCGTACTGCTCCTGCACGGTCTTCACCGCGACCGGGCGCCCGCCGTCGGTGGCGGCCAGGTAGACGGCGCCCATGCCCCCTGCGCCGAGCCGTCGCAGAATGCGGTACGGACCGATGCTCTGCGCGCTCACGCACCACCCGCCCGGAAGGCGCGCAGGGTGGTGGCGGAGGCGCAGTACAGCGTGCCGCCCTTGGCTGCGGTGGTCCACCGGCCCTCGTCGGAGGCCGAGTTCACCACCCAGCGGATCGCGCCGTCGGCGGCGTCCAGCACGGCCACCCCGGACGGCCGGCTCGGCAGCGGGACGCCGAAGAAGCCCTCGCCGGCGGACGGTGCCTGGTAGTCCGCTCCCCTGTCCGCGGCGGTGGTCACCCCCACTGTGGTGTGCCAGCTGCCTCTGCCGGTCGTGACGTCCAGACAGTAGGCGGTGCCCATGGCTCCGGACAGCAACAGCCTGCCCGCGCCGAGCGCGCAGCCGAAGATCGGTTGCGGGGTGGCGGGGGCCGCCCAGCGCTGCTGCCCGGTGGCGGGGTCCAGCGCCACGACCGCGAGGCCGTGGACGACCAGCAGCAAGCCCCCCGTCCGTAACAGCCGCGACGGCACCCCGGCGGAGGTGACGCCGGTGGCCTGCCACCGGGATGCGCCGGTGCGCAGGTCCACCGCATGGATGACGCCGCTGTCCTCGAAGTAGCAGCGGCCGTCGGCGACCAGACCCATCGAGCTGCCGGAACCGCTCAGCATGGAGTCCTGATGGCGGGCCAGGGACACCGCCAGGTTCTCGGTGATCTCCTGCTGCCACAGCACTGCCCCACTGCCCAGATCGGCCCCGGCCACGATCCCGCCACCGGTGAGCGAAGTCTCACGGGCGAGCACCACCGTCCGGCTGTCCGCGCCGAAGACCCGCAGGCTCATCGCCGCCTCGTCGCGCTGTGCGGCGGGCACGACGAGCGGGCTCCGGTGGCTCTCGGCCTTGTCGTTCAGCCAGACCAGGCCGGCGAAGTCCAGGGATGTCCCGTAGATCAGGTCGTTCTGCACCTGGAAGAACTGGGCGTCCTCCCGGGACCATGCCTGACGCCCTGTCGTACCGTCGTAGCCGACCGCGCCCATCCCCTCGTTCCACCACACCGGGGTGGCGCCGAGGAGGGACAGCTGGTGATCCACCGTCATACCGGTGATCGGCTTGCTCCACAGCGGCTCCGGGCCGGCGGGCGGCGAACCGGTACCGGCGGCGTCGACTCCCCAGGCGTCCACGGGCTTTCCTACCGTCGCCGCGCTACCGGTCGGCCGAGTGCGCCGGGTGAGCAGGAGCGGGACGCCGACTGCTGCTGCCGCGCCCGCGCCGAGCCCGGCTCCGAGGCCGAACAGGCCACGGCGGCTGAGCGACTGCCAGGTCCGCACCGGCAGCGCGGGCGGATCGGCCTGCGGCGCGGCCAGATCGGCCTCGGCCTGCCGCTCCCGGGCGTCGAGCTCGGCCAGCAGCCCTGGGCTGAGCAGCGCCCCTGGATCGACCGGGGCCAGTGCGCCCAGCAGGGTCGTGGCCGTGGACCGCCGGGCGGGATCCTTGTCCAGACAGGAGGCAACCAGGGGGCGCAGCGTGCCTGGCACTCCGGAGAGGTCCGGCTCCTCGTACACGACCCGCCGGTTGATCTGCGCGGGCTCGCCGCTGCCGAACGGAGTGCGGCCGGTGAGCGCGTACACCAGCAGGCAGCCGAGCGAGAACACGTCAGCCGCAGCGGAGGTGACGGAGGCGGAGACGATGCACTCAGGGGCGATGTATCCGGGCGTGCCGCAGACCATGCCGGTTCGGGTCAGGTGCGTGGCGTCGAAGGCCCGGCTGATGCCGAAGTCGATGACGCGCGGCCCGTCCCGCGCGATGAGCACATTGCCCGGCTTGAGGTCGCGGTGCACCACTCCCGCCGCGTGGATCGCCGCCAATGCCTCGGCGAGCGCAGCCCCCAATGCCCGTACCCCTGCCTCGCTGAAGGTGCCGAACCGCAGGATCACCTCGCCGAGGGCCGGCGCGGGTAAGTAAGCAGTGGCCATCCAGGGCCTGCGGCCGCGTGGTTCCGCATCCACCACGGGCGGCGTGTGGAAGCCGGTCACCCGCCTGGCCGCCTCGACCTCCTGCTGGAATCGCCGCTGGAACTGAGGGTCCTCCGCGTACTCGGGCCGGATCACCTTCACCGCGAGCAGTCGCAGCCCAGGCGAGCGAGCAAGGTACACCTGCCCCATCCCGCCCTCCCCCAACGGCCGCAGCAACTGATGCGGGCCCACGAACACAGCCTTCTGCCCGCGTATGCCCCCGGCGTTCCTGTCCGCAGCCACCATGCCTCCCCGAGTGTGTCGCCGTCATCACAGACAGACACAGTGACACGTACAACTCACCCGGTGGTTCCCTTCCGCACAATGGTTTGCCGTCCCGCCGAGGGCAGCCACCGCCCTAGTGGTCACCGGAACCTCACCGAGGGGCGTTTCGGCGGCCAGGGCAGCTCCCCGCCGCCGCACGGCAGACTCAGCGCCCCTCGTTCACTCCGCCTCCGCCGCCAGCCGGGCCGTCAGCTCGGCGGCCCGGGGGCTGCCGCCCGCCTCGTGAATGGCCAGGGCGCGCCGCAGGCAGTCGGCCGCCTCCGAACGGTCCGTCAGCAGTGCGGCCAAGTCCTCGAGCGCCAGCGCCTCGTAGTGGCCGGCTCGCTGGTCGTGCAGCTCGGCTGCCGCCTCGCGCAGCTCCATCACGGCCGCCTCCAGATCGCCAAGGTCCGCGTGGACGCGGCCGAGTTCGGCCAGCGCGCGGGCGGCCATCCGGGTGTCCTCAATGCCGAGGAGTTCGTCCCGGGCCTCCCGCAGCGTGACCAGCGCTTCCTGGTCCCGGCCCGCGGCCCGCTCGGCACAGCCGAGGAAGTAGCGGGCCAGCGCCGCGCCCCTCCGGGCCGCCTCCCGAGTGCCGAACACCGAGGCCTCGCCCGGCTGTTCGGCCGCCCGGAGGTTGAGCGCCAGCGCAGCACGGTAGGCGGCCATCGCACGCTCCGGGTCGTGCCGCTCCCAGTACCGGCCGGTGAACTCCTGCACCGAGGCCGCCAGCACCAGGTCGCCCGCCTCGTCGGCCCGCTGAGCGGCGGTCTCCAGCTCGATCAGCGCCTGCTCGTCCCGCCCGAGGTCGAGCAACGGCCGGGACAGCAGGCTCCGCAGCCGGGCCTCGGCAGCCGCTGCCCGCTGCGCCGCCGCCGAATCACCCGTCTGCGCGGCCTGCTCGGCCGCTCGCCCGGCGGCTCCGGCACCCAGCTCCAGCGACTCCCGCCAGTCCGCGAGGTGCCGGTGGTGCAGGAACAGAACGGTGAACACCTCAGCCAACTGCCAGACCTGCCGGTCGAATCCGTGCGCCACCGCCGCCCGCAGCACCGCCATCACATTGGCCCGCTCGGCCTCCAGCCAGGCGACGGCCGCCCGACCCGAGCCTTCCGGCACCTCCCGGGCCTCCGTGCCGAGCAGCCCGGCGAGGTCCAGGATCCGCAGCCGGTCGGCCCTGATCGCCAGGTCGGCACGGGCGATCCACACCAGGTAGTACCCGACCGCCCGCTCCACCACCAGCCGTTCGATGTTCGGCGCCTCAGTGGTGCGGGCGCTCTCCCGAGCGTGCAGCCGCACCAGCCCGTGCAGCCGGTACCGTTCCCCGTCAGCCACCCAGGGCTCCTCCGCCTGGACGACGAGCATGCCGGCTGATTCCAACTCGGCCAGCAGGTCCAGGGTTTCCGACTCCGGGGTACCGCTCGCGGCACCGGCCAGCGCAGCGTCGAAGGTGAGCACCGGCAGCAGCCCGAGCAGCCGGTAGAGCCGCCCGGCCGCTTCGGAGAGCTCACGGTAGGAGAGTTCGAGTGCTGCCGCCACAGTGCGCTCCTCCGGGGAACCGGTCACCGAGATCCGCTTCAACCTGCTCTGTTCATCAGCGAGTTCGGCCGCCAGGGCGGCGAGCGTGAGCCGCTGGCGGACTGCCAGCCGGGCACCCACGATGCTCAGCGCGATCGGCAGGCCGTCGCACAGCTCGACGAGCGCGGCGGCGGCCTCCGGTTCCGCCTCGATCCGCGCTCGGCCGCAACGGGCAGCCAGCAGTTCGATGGCGCTCTCCTGGTCGAGGGGGTCGACCAGGAACAACCGCACGCCGTCGACGGCGAGTTCGTCGAGCCGCCGGGCACTGGTGACCAGCAGCGCGCTGCCCTTGCCCTGTGGCACCAGAGCCCTGACCTGTGCGGGCTGGGTGACGTCGTCCAGCACGACCAGCAACCGGCGGCCGCTGGAGTGGCTCCGATAGAGCATGGTCCGCTCGGCCAGCCCGGCCGGCAGGTACTCCTCCCGGACGCCGAGCGACCGCAGGCACATGGCCAGCGCCTCCGACACGTCGCCACCGGGATTGCCGCCGCGCAGCGCCGCGAAGTCGATGTACACCTGACCGTCGGGGAACTGCTCCTGGTGGTCGTGCGCCCACCGGCAGGCGGTCGAGGTCTTGCCGATCCCGGAGAGCCCGCTCAGCGCGGCGATCGGGTAGCCGCCGGAGTCACCGGCCAGCTGCGCGGTGAGATCCCCACGCACCCGCACCTGGTTGACGAATGCCCTTGGCGGCAGCGGAACTTGGTCCGGACGCGGCCAATCCATCCGGCCTGCCTGGTAGTTGAGGGTGACGTTGCCGTGCACCACGCCCGCCTGGACGACCCCGCCGTGGACGGTGCCACCTGACAGCTGGTTGGTGCTCGTCGCCTCCGGGCGCGTGCCCTCGCCGTCCGCCACACCCATCGGTCTGTCTCCCCTCGCCGGCCGAGCCGAGAGCCACCGTACTGGATCTCACGCCCTGCGGCAGCAGACTGGCCGGACATCCTCCGTATCCGTCTCACCCCACGGCTCCGGCCTGCTGTGACACCATCAGCTCGGCCCCCACCCGAGCCCGCCACGAGCGAGGAGACCGCCCCGTGACCATCGTCGAACACGCCCTGACCACGCCCTGGGAGGGTGTGCTGCTCGAGCCGGCCGCCGGGAACGGCGCCGGGGTGCTGGTCCTGGCCGGGTCGAGCGGGCGGATCCACCGGGAGCGGGCCCGCCTGCTGGCCGAAGAGGGCTTCCTCACCCTGGCAGTGCGCTGGTTCGGCGGGCCGGGGCAGCCGCCGGGGATCTGCGAGGTGCCGCTGGAGACCTTCGTCGCCGGGGTCGATCTGCTGCGCGCGCACGGGGCGAGCCGGATCGGCCTGGTGGGCTGGTCGAAGGGCGCGGAGGCCGCGATGCTGACGGCCGTCCGCGACCCGCGGATCGACGCGGTGGCCGCCCTCTCCCCGACCGCCGTCACCTGGGCCAACGTGGGGCCGGGCCACGACGGCCGGGACCGCCCGTACCGGTCCTCCTGGACCTGGCGAGGGCGGCCGCTGCCCTTCGTCCCGTACGACGACGACTGGCTCGCCGAACCGCGCCCGGCGGGCCCGGCCGCCGTGCTCGGCTGGTACGAGCGCAGCGAACGCACCTACGCCGACCGCCTCCCCGCCGCCGCCATCCCGGTCGAGCGGGCCGCGGCCGAGCTGCTCCTGGTCGCGGGCGGCGACGATCGGATGTGGGCCTCGCTCCGGTACGCGGAGCAGCTGACCGCCCGTCGGCCCTCGGCCCGGCTGCTCGCCGCCCCCGCCGCCGGCCACCGCCTCGTCCTCCCCGGCGAGACCGCGCCCGCCCCCTCCCCGCACTACGACTACGGCGGCTCCGACCAGGCCGACGCCCGCTTCGGCGCCGCCGTCCGGCCCGTGCTGCTCGACCTGCTCCGGGGCACGCCGCCCGTGTCCCAGTCCGTGGACGACGGTTCCTGAACGACCGTCCCTGCTGCTAGGAAGACCCCATGAACGATCTTCAGCTGCGCGCCGCTCGGACGGACGAGATCCCCGCCGTACTCGCCTTCTGGGCCCGGGCAGCCGAGGGCACCAGCATCACCGACGACGCGGCCGGCGTGGCCCGCCTGCTGGAGCGCGACCCCGAGGCCCTGATCCTCGCCGAACGCGACGGCACCCTCCTCGGCACGGTGATCGCCGGCTGGGACGGCTGGCGCGCCTCCCTCTACCGCCTGGCCGTCGCCCCCGACGCCCGCCGCCAGGGCGTCTCCAAGGCCCTCCTCACCGCCGCCGAAGCCCGCTTCCGCACCCTCGGCGGCCGCCGCGGCGACGCCATGGTCCTGGTCGACAACGCACAGGCCCAACTCGCCTGGTCCGCCGCCGGCTACGGCCCGGAGGAGCAGTGGCGCCGCTGGACCAAGCCCCTGATCTGATCCCCCGGCCGGGGGCCGACGGGCTTCGGCTTCGGCTTCGGCTTCGGCGAGCGTCAGTGCGAGGGGCTGCGCGCGCCGATCACCAGGACGGCCGCGCCGAGCAGAGCCCCCACCGTCACCAGGCACCACCGCAGGGTCCGCAGCCGCCGCCGGTGCGGCAGTAGCCAGGCGGTGAGCGCCGTGACGGCGGCCCCACCCAGCAGCAGGGCCACGGTGAGCTGGGTGCCGTGCCCCGGCCCCATGCAGCCCGACGAGCCGTCATCACAGCCGGTGTCGCCGAACTTCAGCAGCGTGGCGGCCGCACTCAGGATCACGAAACCGACGAGCCAGACCGGCAGCAGGACCGTCCCGACCAGGCCCGGCACCCACCAGCTCTCGTCCCGTTCCGCCGGCACCTGCAGCTCCGCCACCGTTCCCCCGCTCCGGCTCCGACCCTCGGACGCCCACATTCCGCCCGGAGCCTACCGCCCGCATCGCCCGCACCGCCCGGCCGGTGCCCCCGCCGATCGGATCCTCGGAAAGCCGAACGGGCCGTCACCGAAATCTCGGTGACGGCCCGTCGCGGTGGTGCTCACGCGGTGGTGCTGGTCTGGAACCTGCTCTTGATCGTGCGGCGCTGTCGATTACTGCGGCGGATGGCCCGGGCCATCCGGTACTGCTCGGCCTCCCGCAGGCGCTCGTCGATCGTGGCCCGCGCGGTGTCGAACTGGTACGTCATGATCTTCGCCCCCTGTTTCGGGCGACCGTCGACACCGCTGCGGTGTCGACCCTGGAGCCGCCCTGACACCTACGATTCTAGCACCACCACCAGCTGGTCGCCTTTCAATTATTGCCAACTGCAAGAAGATGCCGCGCTATCGAAGGCCAGGTGTCCGCTTGGGGTCGATTCGACCCCGGTGCTTCACTTCCCCGCGCCGCCATCCCGCACCCCGCCCCCACTCCACCCCTGGTCAGGGCCCTGCCATTTAGGTTAGCCTCACCTAATGAACAGTCTGCTGGTGGCCGCGAACACGGCCGGATACGCCCTGCCCCCGGCCTGGCGAGTGCTGAGCAAGGCCGGATACTTCCTCGGCCTCAGCGGCGCGATCGGCACCACGGTGACCTACGCCACCACCGTCCGGCCCGCCCTCCGGGCCACCCCCGCCTCGGGCCTGACCGCCCGTTCGGCCACCCACCTCGCCTGGTCGGGCGTCCTCCTGCTGGTCACCGGCTACGCACAACTCGCCGCCCGGGTGGCCCGCGCGGGCCACGGCACCTCCTTCGGCGCCGCCCTCGCCCCAGGACGGATCCTCGACTTCCTCCGCGCCCCCGCCGCCAAGGGCGCCTGGATCGCCCAGGGCACCGTCTACGCGATCCAGAACCTGATCCTGCTCGTCACCGCCGCCACCCTGATCGCCCTCTTCCTCCCGGCCGCCCGCCGCCACACCGACCGCATCGCCCTGGCCGCCCTCCCCCTGGCGCTGGCCGTCACCCTGACCGCCGCCGTCCCCACCACGGCTCCCGCCGACCTCGACCGCTGGCTCGACCTCCTGCTCGACCAGGCACACATCGTCTCGGGCACCGTCTGGCTCGGCGGCCTCGCCCTGCTCGCCGTGCTGGCCACCACCCGCCGCGACCTCGGCCCGGCCACCGGCCCGCTCTGGGCCGACCTCTGGCGCCGCTTCAGCCTGGTCGCCCTGGTCTGCGTCGGCACGGTGCTCGCCTCCGGCCTCTGGCTCAGCTGGAAGCACGTCGGCGCCCTCTCCCAGCTCTGGACCACCGGCTACGGCCTGGCCCTGCTGGTCAAGCTCCTCCTGGTGCTCGGCCTGGTCGCGGCCGGCGCGGTCAACCAGTTCTGGCTGATGCCCCGCATCACCCAAGCCCGCCGCGCCGAGGACACCACCACCCTGCGCCGCCTGACCCTCCACCACTTCCCCAAGGTCGTCTGGGCCGAAGTCGCCCTCGGCCTCGCCGTCCTCCTCGCCATGCCCTTCCTCGCCGGCTCCGCCCGCACCGAGGCCGGCAGCCCCAAGGCCGTCTCCTCCGGCAGCATCTACGCCGCCGGCATCCTCCTCGTCCTCACCCTGGCCGCCTCCCTCTACGCCACGGCCAAGACCTCCGACGCCCTCTCCCGCCGCCCGGCCCCGACCCTCCCCTGACCCGTCAGCCCTCTCGGGTGCCCGTGCTCGGTGAGGGTTCGTCCGCCGAGGAGGCCAGGAGGCTTCGGGGGCGGCGGAGTAGCCGGACAGCCAGTGCGACCGTCCAGGTGGAGGCGAGGAGGGCGGCGGCCCGTTGGACGTACCCGCCGCCGCCGTGCCCGGTGAGGGCGAGGGAGGCCATCACCAGGAGGAGTTGGACCGAGCCGACCGCCTGCGAGGCGTGCGCGAACCCCGACCAGCCGGGCAGGTGGCGGAACGCGATGGTCAGCACGAGCGGGGCCATCGCCAGCAGGAGAACGGTGACGCCTGCGACTTCGTGGACGGTGCCGTGCCAGGACGCGGTCCGGTGGGCGGTGTCGCAGCCGTCGGCCGCGCGGCAGTCGAGCCGGAAGAAGGTGTCGGAGAGGTTGCCCAGGCCGAGCCCGGACAGGGCCAGCAACCAGGCACCAACCCGGCCCGGGCGGCTGCCGCGGACGACGAAGTGCAGCGCCAGGAGGGCGAACACGACCGTGGCGGCGCCGCCGACGGCCTGTCCGGTGAGGACGACCCACGGATACCGGGCGGTCAAGGCGCCGAGGTCGCTGATGTCGTCGCGGCCCGGGTCGTAGCGCCCCTCCTGGAGCAGCTGGCCGAGGCCCCACCCCACGGTGAACACCACCGGACCGACCACCCCCAGCAGGGCCGCGAGGCGGCGCAGTCGTACCGAGCCCAGGTCGTCCACGTGCACGGGTCCCCCCACAGGAGCGGTCGTGTCGGCATGGCCCGTGAACCGGGCTTGAGCCCCGACGAACAGGATGCCCGAGTCAGCCCTGGGACTCGTAGGCGGTGACGGTCCTCTCGACCTCGGCCTGCAGCGGGCGCAGCCGGTCGACCAGTGCCTGACGGTCGGTGGAACGGCCGTCGGACCACTGGCCGAGGCCGACGATCATCGCCCGACCGGAGCCGGCGAAGGCCTGCACCATGCCGCTGTCCGGGGGCAGGGTACGCAGACCGGCGGTCGGCGGCGGGGCCTGCGCTCCGACCTCGAAGTCGTCGAAGGCCATGGTGAGCCCGGTGACCAGGTGGGCCGTGCCCGCCGGATCCTTCATGGTGAAGACGGCCAGGTTGAACTGGTCGTTCTCGGCGTCCTTGTAGAGCGCGACCTGCTCGCCCACACAGCCGCCGCCCTCCTTGATCAGCGCGATCAGCCGGGGACCGACCGAGTCCGGCTCGGTGCACGAGGGCAGGGTGGCCGCAGCCACCTTCGTGTACCGGGCACCGGAGGCCGACTTCACCTCGGCGGGGAAGGCCTGACCCAGCGGGACCTGCGGACGGCCCGCCGTCGCGGCGGTGGCGGAAGCCGTGGGAGTGGCCGAGCGCGCGGCGGACGCCGACGCGGAAGCCGCCGGGACGGGCCGAGCGGTCGCCCTGTCCGAGGAGGGCCACGTCAGCTCGAACGCCACGAACGCCAGCGCGGCAGCCCCGAGCGCCAGCGCGAGATTGCGCGGCCGGACCCGCTTCCGCGGACGGTCGGCGGCCGGGCGGCGGAGGTTCGCCTCCTTGATGGTCGCCGCCTTCACGAAGTCGTCGTCGAGCGTGACGTTCCACCGCGCGTCGTCGTCCGCCCTGTCCTGCCCCGAGGCCGGGTCACCGTTCTGCATACGGACGTACGGTAGTGATCACGCCGCAAGAGGTGAAGATCTCCCGGTCACATCTCGATCACCTTTGCAGGCCGCAGCCCGGAACGCCGAACGGGCCGCCACCGATCTCTCGGTGACGGCCCGTCCTCACACCCCTCACGCGTTCCCACCGCTCAGCAGCCGCCGCACGACAGCCCGTCGCACCCGCCCGCCCTGACGCGCGGCCCGCGCCCGCCGGTACTCCTCGGCCACCCGCAGCCGCTCGTCGATCGCGGCCCGCGCAGTGTCGAACTGGTACCCCATGATCTTCGCCCCCTGGTGAATCGGGCGACCGCCGACACCACTTCGATGTCGACCCTGGAGTCGCCCTGGCACCTAAGATTCTAGCACCATCATGAGGTGATCGCCTTTCAATTATTGGCCCTGCTCAGAGTTTGTCATAGCTATCGAAGGCCATCTGCCCGCTTTGCCACTGTTTATCCCGAGAGAACGGCTCAGTCACCGGCGTAGCGTGGAGTACAAGCCGCCCGCCGGAGGCCCTCATGGCAGAGCAGACCACACCCAAGGCAGGCCGCCGCAGCTACTTCGGCGCACTCACCGTCGCCGCGGTCACGGTCGGACTCCTCGTCGGCTGCTCGGACGACAGCAAGCAGCCGAGCCTGCCGACCCCCTCGCCACCGTCTTCAACCGTGCCGAGCACAGTTCCCTCGACGCCGGTCGTCCCCATCACGCCGACCGCAGTGACACCCCCATCGCCACCGACTCCGACTCCGGAGAGCACGCCAACGGACCTGCCCACGCTGAACATCCCGAACCCGGACCTGCCCAACCACGTCCCCGACCTGCCGCACATCCCGCACCCGCACGTCCACCTGTGAGCCGGTGCAGCCCGGTGGATCAGCCGGTCTTCGGCTTGAGTTCCCAGACCGTGGTGGGCTTGTAGGTGGCGTCCTCGAGGTCGGCAACGACCTCGACGGTGTAGCGGGCGAGCGAGGTGAAGCGGTCGCGCGGGAGGTAGGCCCGGCCCGGGTCGCCGACGATGACGTGGGCGCCGCGGGCCTGGGCGCGTTCGAGGAAGGGGAGGAAGCGGGCGGCCATCTCGCGCTCGTAGAAGACGTCGCCGGCCAGGACCACCTCGGCCGGGGCGCCGTCGCCGTCGAGGAGGTCGGCCATCGCGGCGGAGACGGAGACCGCGTTGGCGGCGGCGTTGATCTCGATGGCGGCCACCGCGTAGGCGTCGATCTCGGCGGCCCGCACCTCGGCCGCTCCCCGCAGCGCCGCCGCGACTCCGACCAGCCCGGAGCCGGCCGCGAGGTCGAGGACGGTCCGGCCGGCCACCACCTCGGGGTGGTCGAGCACGTACCGCGCCACCGCCACCCCACCCGCCCAGGCGAAGGCCCAGAACGGCGGCGGCAGCCCGATCTCGCCGCGCTCCCGCTCGGTGGTCTCCCAGAGCTCGATGGCGTCCTCCGCCATGTGCAGCCGCACCTCCGGCAGCGAGGGCACCGGCCGGAGCTCGGTGTGCGCCCGCACGAACGCGGCGTCGGCGGCAAAACTGACGGCTTCGAGACTGTTCGGCATGCCCCGCAGCATAGGGCCCCGGCCGCACCACCCCTGACCGCCCGCCAGCCCCCGGCGGCCCCGAGACGCGCCGAGCTCAGTACGCGACGGTGAACCGGGCCCGCCCGTGCCGAGGCCGCTCGGCCTCGTCCAGCAGGGCCACCGCGAGGTCCTCCATCGAAATGGCTGACCGACCCGCCGCGTCGGTGAGCAGCTCGTCCCGCCCCAGCCGGTACCGCCCGGTCCTGGCCCCCGGGGCGAGCTCGGCGGGCGGGGCGAGATAGGTCCAGTCGGCCGCCGCGCCGGTGTCCCGGCAGGCCTCCCACTGCGTCCGGCAGGCCGCCGCGATCGGGCGGAGTTCGGGCGGGAAGTCGGCGGTGTCCATCAGCTCGGTGCCGTCCACCAGGAGGGAGGCGGCCCCGCCGACCAGCAGCAGCCTGCCACCGGTACGGGCGACGGCCGTAAGCATCGCCCCGGTGACGGCGGCCAGTTCCGGCTCGCGCCCCGGAGCCGGGCGGGTCGCGCTCACCACCACGTCCTGGCCCGCCGTCAGCTCGGCCACCGCCGCCGCGTCGGCGGCGTCGCCCAACCGGCCGACCACTCCCGCCGGCAGCGCGGCCAGGCTCCCGGGCGAACGGACCACGGCGGTGACGGCATGCCCACGGGCGAGCGCCTCGGCGACCACCCGACTCCCGACGGCCCCGGCCGCCCCGAACACGGTCAGGCGGAGCGGGCTGGGCTGGAGGTTGCTCTGCACGGTTCAGGCTCCTTCGGTGAACGACTTCGCGGACGCGACCCTCGTGGACGCACCGCTCATGGACGCAGTGGACGTGGCGGACCCGGCGGCCCCGGCGGCCCCGGCGGACGCCGCAGGGGTACGGGCACCCAACTGCGCGGCCGCGAGCGAGCCGAGGATGATCAGGCCGCCGAGCAGCTGGGCGGGGGTGAGCTCCTGGCCGAGGGCCAGCCAGCCGGCCAGGGTGGCCACCAGGGGGCTGAGCAGACCGAGGAAGCTGACCTGGGTCGGAACGAGCCGGCTCAGGCCGCGGAACCAGAGACCGTAGGAGAGGGCGGCGCCCACCAGGGTGAGGTAGCCGTAGCCGAGCAGGTTGGCACCGGTCAGGTGGGCCGGCGGCGGGCCCTCGACCAGCCACATCACCGGGAGCAGCAGCAGCCCGCCCGCGACGAGCTGCCAGCCGGTGGTGGCGAGCAGCGGGGCCGGGGAGCCCCAGCGCTTGCCGAGCACCACACCGGTGGCCATCACCAGGGCGCTGCCGAGCGCGGCGGCCACCCCGAGGCCGTCCAGTCGGGCGCCAGCCCGCAGGACCAGCAGGCTCACCCCGGCCACGCCGGCCAGGCCGGTGAGCACGGTGCGCAGGGTCAGCCGCTGGCCGAGCAGTCCGCTGGAGAGCACGGCGACCAGCAGGGGTTGGACGGCGCCGATGGTGGCGGCCACTCCCCCGGGCAGCCGGTAGGCGGCGACGAAGAGCAGGGCGAAGAAGCCGCCGATGTTGAGCGCGCCGAGCACGAAGGCCCGCCACCACCAGTGGCCCTTGGGCAGTTGCCGGGTGAAGGCGATCAGGAGCAGCCCGGCCGGCAGCGCGCGCAGCACGCCGGCGAGCAACGGCCGCCCCGGCGGCAGGAGTTCGGTGGTGACGAGGTAGGTGGTGCCCCAGATGGCAGGGGCGAGGGCAGTCAGCAGGATGACCCCGAGTCGATTTCTTAGCACTAAGATAAAGTATCTCACTGCTAAGAGATTCGCTAGCCTTGACGGCATGGACGACCAGACCGGCACCGCAGACCACGTGGACCACCTCCTTGCGCAGTGGGGCAGGCAGCGCCCCGATCTCGACGTCTCCCCGATGGGCGTGATCGGCCGGCTCAAGCGCCTCGCCCGGCTGATCGACGCCGAGATCGGCCGCACCTTCGCCCAGCACGGCCTCGACCGCGCCTCCTTCGACGTGCTCGCCACCCTGCGCCGCAGCGACCCGCCGCACCGGCTGACCCCGGCTCAGCTGATGCAGTCGACGATGGTCACCTCGGGCGCCGTCTCCCAGCGGCTCGACCGGCTTCAGGCGGCCAGCCTGGTCTCCCGCACGCCCAGCCCGACCGACGGCCGGGTGGTCCACGTGGCCCTCACCCCCACCGGCCGGGAACTGATCGACCGTGCCCTCCCGGACCACCTGGCCACCGAGCGCCGCCTGCTCTCCGCCCTCGACCCCGAGCAGCAGACGGCCCTCGCCGACGCCCTGCGCACCGTCCTGCTCTCCCTCGACGACACCCACTAGCCCGCCGTCAGCTGCCCGCCCCCCACGGCCCCGCGCCCCGGCCTGGTCCGGACCACCGGGTACCGTTTCGATACCGAAACCGTTTTGAGCTGGGGAAACGCTCGCGGGTCGGGGTGGCCCCGAGTACGATCCGGCTCATCGCCCTCCGGCGCGGCACGCCCGTGCCACGACTCGCCGGCACGCCCGTGCCGGGGGTTCCCGGTGGGCGCCTTCGCGGGGCAACGGAGAGGTGGCCGCGCACTCGGCACCGCGCGCCAGGGCTGTCGCGCGATCGCGGAAGGGCAGCGTCTTGGCGGATCGGCTCACCGGAGGGGACTCCTCCCTGCTGCGGCGGATCAACGCGGCGGTCACGCTGCGCGCGCTGCGCGACGGCGAAGCCCTCACGCTCACCCAACTGGTCGGCGACACCGGGCTCTCCCGGCCGACAGTCGAGGGCGTGATCGAGGGGCTGATGGAGTCCGGGCTGGTCGCCGAGGTCGAGCAGAGCCAGGAGACCGGCCGTCAGCGCGGCCGCCCGGCCCGCTGGTTCCGCTTCCGCGCCGAGGCCGGGCACATCCTCGGCATCGAGATCGGCGTGCACGAGATCCGGCTGGTGCTGGCCGACCTGACCGGGCGAGTGCTCGGCGGCGACGCCAAGCCGGTGGACGAGACCCTGGACGCCGAGGCCCGGCTGGGCTGCGTCCGGACCGCCGTGGCGGAGGTGCTGCGCAAGGCCGGGGTCTCCCGCGACAGCCTCTGGGCGGTGGCCGTCGGCACCCCGGGCATCGTCGACCGGGAGGGCACCGTCCGGCTCGGCACCGCGATGCCCGGCTGGACCGGCCTCGACCTGGGCGCCCGGCTGCGCCGCTCCTTCCGCTGCCCGGTGGTGATCGAGAACGACGCCAACCTGGCCGCGATCGCCGAGCACTGGCAGGGCGCGGCCGTCGGCAAGGGCGACGTGGTCTTCGTGATGGCCGGGCTCAGCCCGGGCGCGGGCTCGCTGATCAACGGCAGGCTGCACCGGGGCTTCGGCGGCGCGGCCGGCGAGATCGGCGCCCTCCACCTGCTCGGCCAGGAGGCCACCCCCGAACGCCTGCTCTCCACCACCGGCAAGCCGCTTGACCCGCTGGACGAGGCCGCCGTGGCCCGGGTGCTCCGGCTGGCCCGCGAGGGCGACGCGGTCGCCCAAGGCGCGACCGACCGGTTCCTGCGCCGCCTGGTGCACGACGTCGCCGCCCTCGTCCTCGCCCTCGACCCCGAACTGGTCGTGATCGGCGGCTGGGCCCCCGGCCTGGAGGGCGTCCTCGGGCCGCTGCGCGAGCAGTTGGCGCAGTTCTGCCTCCGCGCGCCGGAGGTGGCGCTCGCCGCGCTCGGCGAGGAGGTCGTGGCGATGGGCGCGCTGCGGGTGGCCCTGGACCACGTCGAGGAACAGCTCTTCGCGGTCGACCCGCGCAGCTGATCCGGAGTGGGGCGTAAAGCATGGAGAAGGGGCGCGGGGCGCCCCTGTCTTGGTACAGCTACGCGGTCTTCGCCACCGGGGTGACCTCGACCAGGCCGGTCTCGCCGAAGGTGAGCTTGCAGGTGTCGGCGCGGTAGGTGGAGACGGCCAGGGCGACCAGTCGGCCGGCCGCGGCGTACTGGCTGGTGACCACCAGCACCGGCGTACCCGGCGGGCGCTCCAGCAGGGCGGCCTCCTCGGCCTCGGCCACACCGAGCTCCACCGCGCGGGACTCGCCGTCCACGCCCAGGCGCTCCAGCTGGCGAAGCACCGAACGGGAACGGTCGGGCTCGGCGGCGCCGCCGATCAGCTGCGGGACGGCGGGCAGGTGCGGCACGGCGGAGTCGGGCACGTGCAGCGACTCCACGGCCATGGTCAGACCCTCCACCAGCCGCAGCCGGCGCACCGTGTGCACCGTCTCGCCCTCGGGGATGCCGAGCGCCGCCGCGAGCCGGGCGGACGCGGGGGCACTCACGCAGTCCACCGAGCGCCAGGCCTGGTTGCGCGCGCTGCCCGGCCAGCCCTCGTCCCGGCGCCCGACCGGCACGCCGACCCGGGGCGCCGCGATCAGGGTGCCGATGCCCCGGCGGCGCACCAACCTGCCCTCGAGCTCCAGCTGGTCCAGGGCCTGGCGCAGCGTCGCCCGGGCCACGCCGAAGCGGGCCGCGAGCTCACGCTCGTTGGGCAGCACCTGGCCGGTGGAGAACTCCCGGTCGATGGTGCGGACCAGCACCGTGCGCAGGTGCCAGTACTTCGGCTCCTGAACGCCCTGAGCGCTCTGCGTGCCCTGCACGCTCGCCGCACCGGTCAAGCCCGTCGTCGGCGGCAGCGCCGTCAGCTGTCCCTGTCCCACCGGGTCCTCCGCCCTGAAGGACTGCGGGCCGGCCCCGTACCCAGGTCTTGCGGCAGGTGGGAGGGGCGGGCTTTATCCGTCCTTCTTTATTAAAGGTCTTTGCAGTAACGGACACTAGGGGGTGCCGCCGGAGATGGTCAAGACCAATGACGGCCGGTCGATCGCCTCCGGACGGCATTCATCAACCCTTCACGAAGTGGGCGCGGTCGGTCGCCCGGCTCCGGCCAGGGCCGATAGGCTGCCCCGGTGATCGTGACGACTGTGAATGTGAACGGCATCCGGGCCGCCGCCAAGAAGGGCTTCCTGGAGTGGCTGGCCGCCACCGAGGCGGACGTGGTCTGCCTGCAAGAGGTGCGCTCGGAGACCGCCCAGCTCCCGGTCGAGCTCCGCGAACTCGACGGCTGGCACGCCGTCTGGGCCCCGGCCGCCGCCAAGGGCCGGGCCGGCGTGGCCGTGCTCTCCCGGGTCGCCCCCTCCCGCACCCGGATCGGTTTCGGCTCGGCCGAATTCGACAATTCGGGCAGGTACGCCGAAATCGACCTCCCGGGCGTCACGATCGCCAGCCTCTACCTCCCCTCCGGCGAAGTCGGCACCGAACGGCAGGAGGAGAAGGAGCGCTTCATGGCCGAATTCCTCGTCCACCTCGTCGAGCTGCGCGCCCGCGCCGCCGCCGAGGGCCGCGAGGTGATCGTCTGCGGCGACTGGAACATCTGCCACCAGCAGATCGACCTCAAGAACTGGAAGGCCAACCAGAAGTCCGCCGGCTTCCTCCCCGAGGAGCGCGCCTGGCTCACCAAGGTCTACGACGAGGCCGGCTACGTCGACGTGGTCCGCGCCCTCCACCCCGACCAGGAGGGCCCCTACTCCTGGTGGTCCTACCGCGGCCGCGCCTTCGACAACGACTCGGGCTGGAGGATCGACCTAAGTGTTTGTACAAAAGGCCTGGCCGAGAAGGCAGTCAAGGCGTACGTCGAACGAGCCGCCACCCACGCCGAACGCTGGAGCGACCACGCGCCCGTCACCGTGGTGTTCGACGTGGACAACTGACTGACGTGTGGTCTCCCCAATGCAGGCGAGTTCGATCTCTACCACGACCTCTATTAGGACCCCCTCTGACCTGCGGAAAGGCGCAGAGAGGGGTCGGCTGCAGTACCTCTGGGGCTCGTGATGTGAAATGAGTGTGAAATGAGCAGGGGCAGATCGAACTCACGATGATGACTCCTTGCCCTTGCCAGCACTGGGCAGTACGCCATCTCGCTACTCTCAGTAGCCATCACTCGGGGCTCCCGACTCAACGGGTTCGATCTCTCAGCGGCACTGCGCCACCTCAGGCGAAGTGCCACTCGTGCTCGTCAAGCAGCGGAGCCTGCCGTCATCGGGCCGCGCCGGCATGAGGGACGTGTAGTAGAACGCTTCCCGGCAGGTGGTCTGGGCCAGCCACAGGGCGGACAGCACGGGCGCGGGGCCGCGACTGGACGAGCAGTTCGGTGACGACCCCACTGGACGCGAGGGTCGTCGCCGCAGGGTCGGGACTCGCGCGCAGCACCTGGGCCGCCCGAGCACGCGGACGCCTGACCTGACAGCCCGCGTGCGGGGGCGCAGTCCCGCCGTAGCGGGCCGAGCGCTCTGGCGGAGCACCCGCACGCCCCGGCGCACTGCCGGCAGGCGGGCGCGGCCAGGTCAAGAGCAAGGTGGGACGGCGCAGTTGCGCGCTTGGCGCGCGGCTTGTGCGGTCCGGCCCACAAGGAGCTGTCGTCGACAGGAGCACGGACCTTGACAGGGTTGTTCGGCGTCCACGGATACGGCGCTCATGGCGCGGGCGGTCGCGGAGCGAGGGCGGGCACGCCCGCTGTGGGGGGCATAAGCACGGTCCGGCCAAGGAGAAGCATGCCTGGCCCATGGCGCCGCCGCGGGGCACGCGTCATGACCGGGCAGAACGGTTGCAGCCACCCCGGGCGTGAACTCCGGGGATGGCTGCGGGCGGCATTTCCGGGCGTCCCCGCACTGGTCCCCGCCAGTGCGGCAGACCAGCGATCGGGGCGGCGTGCGGTGAGCGCCTGGCACTCACCGCAGGGCGGCAGGTGGGTCAGGTGTCGGCGGCAGGTTCCTGGCCGTGCTGGGAGCGGCGGAGTTGTTCGTTGATGCGCAGGGCTTCTTCGAGTTGGTCTTCGAGGATGACGATGCGACAGGCGGCCTCGATGGCGGTGCCTTGGTCGACGAGGTCTCGGGCGCGCATCGCGATGCGCAGCTGGTAGCGGGAGTAGCGGCGGTGGCCGCCCTCGGAGCGCAGTGGGGTGATGAGGCCCTGCTCGCCCAGGGCGCGCAGGAAGCCGGGGGTGGTGCCGGTCATCTCGGCGGCGCGCCCCATTGTGTAGGCGGGGTAGTCGTCGTCGTCGAGGTTGTCTGGGGTGTGGGGCCTGTCGGTCGTCGTAGTCACTGCACCTCTCTTGGTTCCTGGGGAACGCGTCGAGGGGCCCCGGCGCCATTGCGGCTCCGGGGCCCCGAAGGGGAACAACACCATCTACCGGCCTGGGCCGGGTTCCTTGTTCCGCAACTCCCCCAGGGTGGGGGTGTGCGGGGATCGCGTATGCGTGACCGGAAACCACCGTCCTCGTGCTCAAAAGGGGGTCTGCGGTGTCCGCCCGGGTGAATACCTCACGGGCCGGGCGATCCTGATGGCGCTCTGTCCCTCCGTTCATCCTCTGTACTGACTGATTGGCGAACTGCTCGGTACTGCTGAACTTCAACTGCCTGGTCCGACAGCCAGCCCCGTCGCCCGTCCTGCTCACCTGCTCGGCTTGGAACCCCACTGCCGGACTCCCAGCACGCGCGCCCGCAGCCTGGCGCCTTCACTGGGATACCGCGTACCGCGACTGCTGGTACCGCTCAACTCAACTTCACTTGCTGGTACTGCACCTGCATCTACCGCGGTACCGCTCGTTGGCGGGCCCCTGATCACTGCGGGCCGCCCGGCCCGGCCGCCGATCCTGTCGCCTTACTGCACCATCCTGGCTTCAGGACCCTGCCACCGTGCCGACCTGCGAACTTCCGTACTACTGCCCGCCAGTTCGTGTCTGGCGGGTACCGCTTGACCGCATCTACGAGAGAAACACTAGCCACGACACCGGGCAATGTCTACTCCAGCGAGCACAGATTTTTCCGTGTCCGCCAGGGAGGTATTCTCCGTCCCGCGCGGGGGCCGGACGGACCGGACCCGCAGTCGCAGCCCCATGACGGAGGAAGCCGCGTTGAGCGGCTCAGGACCACGAACGGAACGAACGGGAGGCGAGCGATGGAAGAGCGGCAGACAGCGCCACACGGGCGCACCTCCGACCCGCATACCAAGGCGTCGCTGGTGGCCGCCATCGGCGAAGCCGTCCGCGACCGGGACGAACGGGTCCTGCGCCGGCTGCTGGCCCGCTTCGCCGAACAGGCCGCCATCGCCGACCTGCCCGCCCTGCGCGACGCCATCGACACCGCCCGGTGCCACGGCGACCGTCCGCCGGTACCCCGGTAGCCGGCCCGGTACCGCCGCGCCCCGGATCAAGACCAGCGAGCCAGGACGGCCCGAGCCGGGTGGACGCCGTCATCACCGCGATCGTGGTGGCGGTACGCACCGGCGACGACGATCGCATCCGGGAGCTTCTGCCGGACCTGGCGGAGTGCGCGGACGCCGCGGCGCTGTACGCACTGCGCGACGCGTCGGCCAGCGACCTGCCAGCTGCAGCGCGACCAGGTCCGCCAGCCCGGTCCGGCGCGGAGGAGGGGTGCCGACTGCTGGTGTGGCCGGAACGGGCGCGGGAGTTGGTGTCCGCCCACAGACGGGGGCACCCTGGGAGATGCAGATCACCGGCCACGGGCCCGGCCCGCAACCGGCACAACGGCGTGAAGGGAGCCTCGATGATCCAGGTAGGGGACATCCGCGAGTGGCGCACCCACGACGTCGTGGACGCGGGGGGCCACAAGATCGGCACGCTGGAGGCGATCTACGTGGACACCAGCACCGACGAGGCGGCCATGGCCACTGTGCAGGTCGGACTGCCCACCCGCCACCGCCTGGTCTTCGTACCCCTCGACGGAGCAACGGTGGGTCCGGGATACGTCAAGGTCGTCTACGACAAGGCCCTGGTGAAGGACTGCCCCGCGATCGGCACGGACGACGTCCTGCCCGCCGAGGACGAGGAAGCGGTCTTCCGGCACTACAACCTCGCCTACCAGAGCGGCGCCGCAGGCGAGCGCCAGCTCGCCCGGCGCTGACCGATCACCCGGCCAAGGAGGCATGTCATGGCCCTGTTCCTCCTCGTGGTCCTCATCGCCATCGTGCTCGGCCTCGTCGGCGCCGTCGTCCACGGGCTGATCTACCTGCTCGCCATCGGCATCGTGCTCCTCGTCGCCGACGTGGCCTTCCTCGCCGTGCGCTCGACCAGGCACCGACGCGCCCTGCGCTGACAGGCTGCCCCGCAACACTCGGCCCCGCCGCGGTCTCGGACGCACTCCGACGTGCACCCGAGACCGCCTTCGCCTCGCAGATCCCCCTCCCCCCAGCCCCTGGACACCACCACCGAAGCCACCCGCCGGCACACCGGCGCCGCCCTCACCAGCCTCGACGGCGAGCCCTGACGTGCTGTGCTCTGGCCCAACTCCCCCATGACTACGCACCCCTGTACGGCTGCGCCGACCTGACCGCCGCCGCCTGGCGAAGCGAACTCCGGCAGGTCGCACCGCGAGGTCCGCCGGCAAGGCTCAGCGCCCCCGGCTCGACCTGGAGCCGGGGTGACGCTCCAGCGGCTTCCAGACCGCAGGTTGGCGCGGCCCGACTCCTCACTCCGCTCACAGCCTGGCGATCGGACTCACGACCAGCCCGCCTCACCCGGCTCCAGCCTCGAAGCGGGCACTTGGCCTCCTGCTCACCGTCTCAGGTGTCGGAGTAACCGAGGTCCCCGATTGTCCAGCTGCTGATGTCCTCGATGGCGATGCGGTACATGCCGCCGGTGTGGGGGAGGGCGAAGTTGCCCTGCAGGATTTTCGCGCGGTGGAGGTGGAGGTGCGTGGGCCGCGCGGGCGGGCCTTCGGCGGGCGGCGCGAAGAGTGCGGCGAACGGCTTCAGGTGCTCAGAGGCCTGGAGGACCTCCGCCACCCGCTCCCACCACAGGGACACCGGCGCGAGCCTGCCGGTGATCACCGCACCGGGGACCACCACGGTCAAGGACATCTGGTTGCTGTGCTCGGACTCGACCATCGCGGCGATGTCGACGAGCAGCCCGTCAGGGTTCGACACGCGTCCCAGAGTAGGACACGGCGGTCGGTGTCCGGGAGTCCGCCTCAAGGCGGTGACTGCGGCGCGTGCGGGGTGTCGCCGGCCTACGCGGCCGGGCTTCGACGGGTGCCCGCTGCCGCGGAGGCAGGCCGGCTGCTGCGCGGCGCACGGCATGACGGCCCGTGAGGGCCGGGGTGGTGCCGGAATCGCGCTGGCCCACAGTGACGAACAGCTCGGTTCCACGGGTGGCGACGGTGAAGCCCGCGGAGTTGAGAACCTCCGACAAGGCCAGGGTGAGCGCACTGCGGATGCCGCGGAACTCGGTGCGTCCGGCGGCGTCGACGGGATGCGGGGAGGCGTGGAGCGTCGGCCTGATCAGGTCCTCGCCCGGCCGCCATCATGTTCCGTTCCGGCTACCGCCGGGGCAGGGACCGGCGAGGCCCGTTCGACCTGGCCATCGGGATCAACGGCCGGGGCAGGAGCCCCCGGATGATGCCGAGGCGACGGTGCACCGTCGCCTCGGCGCAGGGACCACCCGCGAGCGGTGCGGCACGATCGGCCAAGAAGCGCGGGTCGCCCGGGGTCAGAGTTTGAACATCGCGGCGTACGGCTGGGTGATGCGTTCCTGCCGCGATCCGAAGTCGACGAGTACGGCGATGTCGCCGTCGCCTTCGACGCCGATGGCCCGGCCGAGGCCATAGCGGTCGTGGGTGACTCGGTCGCCGACGGCGAACCGCTTGAGCGGCGCCTGGACCCGGACTTTGAAGGGGCTGGTGGGCAGGGGCCGGCGGACTGCTGCTGATTTCGTCATTCCTTGCAGTATGCACCGGAAATCGCGGGAGCGGGGCATTTCGGTGGAACTCGAATGTGGACGGGCCGGAATTCGAATCGTGCCGTCCCTTGCCTCCACCGGAACCGGAGGCGGGGCCGGCCCGGGCCCGCAGCGGCGAGAGTCCACGCGGCGCACCTCGGGGCTCACCCATGTCGCGCTGCCAGTGGAGCCGCCGCCCCGGACAAGCGCCATGCCGTCAACCACCCTGCCCACAGCGAGCGTTGGCATCCCTGGCAACTCGGGGGCGGCGGGCCCGAGGGGAGGCCCCTGCAAAACCGGGAGTGAAATAATCCACCACGGAAGGCCGGAGCCTGCTAGAGTCGTCTTAGTTGCAGTAGTGGTTCCCATGAACTTTGTGTGCGCCTGCTGATGTTTCGCAGGCGCATTTTTCTTTCCCGGCACTTCCCGGGTGGGTCATCATCGCGGCGACTCGAAGCCCGCACTGTGCGCGCTTCGGACAGCCCCCTGAAGGAGAATTTTTTATGGCTAATGGCACCGTGAAGTGGTTCAACGCGGAAAAGGGCTTCGGCTTCATCGAGCAGGACGGTGGCGGCGCTGACGTCTTCGCCCACTACTCGAACATCAACGCCAACGGCTTCCGTGAGCTGCTCGAGGGCCAGAAGGTCGAGTTCGACGTCACGCAGGGCCAGAAGGGCCCGCAGGCCGAGAACATTCGTCCGCTGTAGTTTTTCTGCCGAGGCACCCGCCTGGCAGCGAGGGGCCCGCACCGCGTACACGCTCGGTGCGGGCCCCTCCGCATTGCACACCCCCGGCCGTTCAGGCCCCCTGGCTTCGCCACTGGCGGCCATCCCCACGCGAGACGCCCGGCGCCGCGTCCGGATCGGCGCCCTGCCGTGAGATCCCACGGTTCGAGGTTCGCGCTCCCGACCCTTTCGGTGAGCGTCGACCCCAGGTGACGTGCCGCATGGTTCTTCCGTCCACGCTTCGCCCGTCACACGTTCTGGCCCGTTTACTTGCGGTCTCCGCCGGCGCCCCGCGCTGCGGAGCCTTCCTCGTGACGTGCCGCCCTGAGGAAGGTCTCCACATGAACCGCTCCCGTCGCTCCTCCTACCAGAGCTCCAACTCCCGCTCCGGCGCCGCCGCCTACGGATCCCGCTCCGGCGGCAGTTCCTTCTACGGTGACCGGCCGGCCGGCGGCCGCAGCTCCTCCGGGCGGGGTGGCCGTCAGAACTCCTCCCCGCAGGGCGAGTTCGCGATGCCGGTCAGCACCACCCCGGCGCTGCCGGCCGTCGAGTCGTTCGACGAACTGGAGATGCCGAAGGCGCTGCTGGCGGTGCTGACCCGCCAGGGCGTCACCACTCCGTTCCCGATCCAGGCCGCGACCCTGCCGAACTCGCTTGCCGGGCGTGACGTCCTCGGACGAGGCCGCACCGGCTCCGGCAAGACCATCGCGTTCGGTCTCGCCGTGCTGGCCCGCATCGCCGGGCAGCGGGCCGAGCCGCGACGCCCGCTGGCGCTCGTACTGGTCCCCACCCGCGAGCTCGCCCAGCAGGTGACCGACGCGCTCACCCCCTTCGCCCACGCGGTACGCCTGAGGATGGCCGCCGTGGTGGGCGGCATGTCGATCGGGCGCCAGGCCCAGGCGCTGAACCGTGGCGCGGAGGTCGTGGTGGCCACCCCCGGCCGGCTCAAAGACCTGATCCAGCGCGGCGACTGCCAGCTCGACGGCGTCGGCATCACGGTGCTCGACGAGGCCGACCAGATGGCCGACATGGGCTTCCTGCCGCAGGTCACCGAACTCCTCGACCAGGTCGCCGAAGGCGGCCAGACGATGCTGTTCTCCGCGACCCTGGACCGCAACGTCGACCGCCTGGTGCGCCGCTTCCTCAAGGACCCGGTGACCCACTCGGTGGACCCGTCCGCCGGAGCGGTCAGCACGATGGAGCACCACGTGCTGCACGTGCAGAACTTCGACAAGAACGCCACGATCGCCCACATCGCCTCCCGTGACGGCGGCGTGATCATGTTCACCGACACCAAGCACGGCGCGGACCGCCTCGTGGAGGACCTGCTCGCCAACGGCGTGAAGGCCGCCGCCCTGCACGGCGGCAAGTCCCAGCCGCAGCGCACCCGCACGCTGGAGCAGTTCCGCACCGGCCAGGTCACCGCACTGATCGCCACCAACGTCGCCGCCCGCGGCATCCACGTCGACGGGCTCGACCTGGTCGTCAACCTCGACCCCCCGGCCGACCACAAGGACTACCTGCACCGCGGCGGGCGCACGGCCCGTGCGGGCGAGTCCGGCACCGTCGTCACCCTGGTGCTGCCCAACCAGCGCCGCGGGATGGCCCGCATGCTGGCCACGGCCGCCATCACCCCCGTCACCACCAGGGTCAGCGCCGGCGACGAGGACCTGGCCCGCATCACCGGCGCCCGCGTGCCCACCGGCATCCCCACCGTGATCGCCGACCCCGTCACCGAACGCTCCCGCCGCGGCTCGGCCACGACCCGCGGCCGCCGCGGCCGCCCCACCCAGGCCGGCCGCACCCCGCGGACCGCCGCCGGCTCGCGCAGCGCGGCACCGAAGCGCGTCGTCCTCGCCGCCTAGCACACCGCACGGGTCCGGACCGCAGTACGGCCGGCCCACCCCCACTGCAGCACCCGGACCGCCGCCACCACCGGCGGGAGCGACGCGAAGGAGTCCGCCCATGACCACCACCCTCGAACGCCCCACCGCCACCACCACGGTCAGCGACCTCATGACCACCCCTGACCTGCAGATCAGCGACGACGTCACCGCCGACACCGCGACGGACATCCTGAACGGCTCCGGCGCCGACCACGTCCTGGTCCGCGACGACGACGGCCGCTGCGCCGGGCTGCTCACCCGCCTGCACCTCGCGCCGTTCCAGGCACGGTCCTGGTACACCGAACGCACCGCCGTACGCGACATCGCCCTCGACCGCGCCCCGTTCGCCACCCCCGACATGCCGGCCGCCGCCGCGGCCACCGCCATGCGCGCCCGCGGCCTGACCACCTGGCCCGTGGTCGACCACGACGGCCACGCCATCGGCCTCCTCAGCCTCTAGGAGCAGCGGTCGGCGCCGACGTGCCGGCTTCCACTCTGCTGTGGGCACCTGCCGCGCCGGCTCGGCCGAGGAAGGTGACGCCGGCCTCGCCGTCGACATGTTCTCCGGCCGTGCCCCGGCTCCTGCCATAGTGGGTCTGACACCGTGTCGGAGTAGGCTGGACCTACCGAAGGCACTTCGTGAACTGGCCCCGATACTGGTTTCGTCTCCGGCGACCACCAATCCCGGGCCCACGTGAGTGGGCTCGGAGACGGGTCCATGACATGACTGTCACCCTCGACCGCTTGCAACCCGCTGAGGTACCCGCACAGCCGGGTGCTGCACCGGCCCTCCGGCTCTCACTCACCCCCGACGGCGCCTCCCGCGGCCGCCTGGACGGAGCCTGGTGGCCACGCTCGCACGATCTCCTCACCGAACTACCCCCACTGGCGGCTGAGTTGGATGCGCGGTGGGGGCGTGTCACGCGCGTCGTGCTGAACCCCACCCACTGGCCCGTGATCCCCCACCTGATCCCCGTCGCCGGCCACGTGGTCCACGGCGGCTGGTTCCTCCAGGAGCAGGACGAGAACGAGGTCATGGTGCGCTCCTACACACCTCGGCGCCTGGATCTGCTGGTCGTCCCGCCGCACACCGGCGAGGCCGAGGCAGCCGACCTGATGACCGCCGCGGCCGATCCCGCGAACACCCGCACGGCGAGCGAACTGCTCGGGGGGTGGGCGGCGGTAGGCGGCATGGCGGCCGCCGAACCGGACGGGCCGAAGCGCGTCTTAGGCGTTCGGCAGCAAGCCCGACGGTCTCCCGAATCCGGGAAATCCTGGCGGGGCGTCACGAAGGACGGAATGTGATGGCACACGACGGTGACCCCGGCGCGGCCTCGCACGGCTGTTCGGCCGCCGCCCGCGGGAAGTCGGTACGCCGCCTGCTCGCGGTGCGTCTCACCCGCTTGGCCGAGGGGTGGAGGAGCTGAACACGCGGGTTGCCGACAACCCTCCGCCGGGGCCGTTCCGTCGCGGGTTCTGGCGAAGTCCGCTGCGGGGACCGTGGTTGACCGCGGTGTTCGGTGCAGTGCTGCTCCTTGGGATCACGGTGCTGGCCGCCACAGGGCTACTGTCCTACGCCTCCTACAGCCCCCGGTACGCGGTCAACGACCAGACACCGGACCACGGCGTCCTCGGGTTCTACCTGTTCACGTGGCCGACCGACCCGCACTGGCTGTACCGGCTGAACCAGGGCGTGCACGTAACGCTGGGGGTGGCGCTCGTCCCCATCCTGCTGGCCAAGCTCTGGTCGGTGCTGCCCAAGCTGTTCGACTGGCCGCCGGTGCGCTCGATCGCCCAGGCACTGGAGCGGCTGTCGCTGCTGCTGCTGGTGGGCGGCGCCATCTTCGAGTTCGTCACCGGCGTGCTGAACGTCCAGCTGTACTACGTCTTCCCCGGCTCGTTCTACACGGTCCACTTCTACGGTGCGTGGGTGTTCCTGGGCGCGTTCGTCGTCCACGTGGCGCTGAAGTTGCCGAGGATGGTCGCGGCCCTGCGCTCGCGCCGGCTGCGCACGGTGCTGGCCACCGGCACCGCCCAAACCCTCCCCGAGGAGGCGGACGCCGACGGGCTGGTCGCCGAACGCCCTGCCGCGGCGACGATCTCGCGGCGCGGCGCGCTGGCCCTGACCGCAGGGGGCTCGTTGACGTTGCTGGTGCTGACCGCAGGTCAGAGCATCGGCGGAGCCTGGCGGCGCACCGCTCTGCTGGCGCCGCGCGGCCAGGATCCGGGCAGCGGCCCCAACGGCTTCCAGATCAACAAGACCGCCCGAGGGGTCGGTGTGACAGCCGACCAGATCGGCTCGGCGTGGCGCCTTCGACTCTCGGGCGGTCCGGCAGCCCTGGTGCTGACCCGAGAGGACCTGCTGGCCTTGGAGCAGCGCACCTCCGCGTTGCCGATCGCCTGTGTGGAGGGGTGGTCCACCGACGACCAGTTGTGGACCGGTGTGCCGCTGGCGGTCCTGGCGGCCAGGCCGGCGTGCCGGACGCTGCCGAGGTGCTGGTGGAGTCGGTGCAGCGCGAGGGATCGTTCCGCAGTGCGGTGCTGGCCCGCAACCAGGTCCACGATCCGCGTTCGCTGCTCGCCCTGCGTGTGAACGGCGCCGATCTGTCGGCGGACCACGGCTTTCCGGCCCACACCATCGTTCCCGCTGCCCCCCGGGGTTCACAACACCAAGTGGGTGTCCTCTCTGGCCTTCCGGAGGTGACGCGGTGAGACGCTTCCGTCGCTGGTACGGCTCCAGCCCGCTGCACCTGCTGGCCCTGGCGGGCTGCTTCGCCCTGGCCTGGTACGCCGGCAGCCGGTTGCTCGACCAGGAGGCACTGCGGGTGGCGCTCTGGTTCGCCGGCGCCGCCGTCGTCCACGACCTGCTGCTCTTCCCGCTGTACTCGGCCGTGGACCGCGGTGCGCAGGCAGTGCTCCCGGCCACCACCACGGACGCGCCTTCGCGGCCCGCGTACATCAACTACCTGCGCTTCCCCGCGTTCGGCTCGGCGGTGCTGTTTCTGGTGTGGCTGCCGCTGATCCTGGGCCTGGTCGACGGGTTCGCAGCGACCACCGGGCTGGACGAGTCGGTGTTCCTGCCGCGTTGGCTGCTGGTGACTGCCATTCTGTTCGCCCTGTCCGCCCTGGTCCTGGGCATCCGGCTGCTGCGGGACCGACTGGCCCTCAGGCGGCGGGAGGGGCAGGGCGGCGCCGGGGCGCGGCCGAGGGCGGAGCCGGGCGGTGAGACGCGCCCCGCTGGGCGCACCCGCCGCGGACGGCAGGTCGCGGGACGCCTCGGGCGGGTACCGGGTCGTGGTGGGGCGGGCGGGTGAGCCGGAGCTGGCGGAGGTGCTGGTGGACGCGATGTTCCGCCTGCGGCACCGGGTCTTCCAGGAACGGCTGCACTGGCAGGTCCGCAGCCGCGACGGGCGCGAGCGGGATGTGTTCGACGATGCGGCTCCTGTCTACGCCATCGCCTACCACGAGCTGTCCGGCAGGGTATCGGGCTGCGTGCGGATGCTGCCGACCACCGGCCCTTACATGCTGCGCGACGTCTTCCCGCAGACCCTGCGCGGAGCGCCCGCCCCGTGCGACGAGCGGATCTGGGAGCTCAGCCGGCTGTGCACGGTCCGCGACAGCACTACGGCGGGCCTGGCTCTGCGGCTCCTGGGGGCCGTCTCCGACCACGCCGCCCGGGAGGAGGCCCGGCAGTTCGTCGCCGTCGCCCAGAGCGCCGTGGAGCGTGCGGCCGCCCGCGCCGGGATCATCACCCACCGCTTCGGTGACCAGCGGAGCACCAGGCTGGGCGCACTGGACTGCGCGGCGTTGCACCTGCGGGTCGACGCTCTCACCACGTCCCGGACGGACCGGGAGTCTGGTGCCGTGGAGAGCTGACGTTCAATCAGCAGAAGAGGCGACCCGCCCACGAATGGCTTCATTAAGTAGTCATGAGATTGCTCTGAGTGTTGTCGTGGTGAGCGGGCCGCACGGCCCGTGAGGACCTGACAGCTGTCGAGGGCACGGCGCGAGCCGCCGGGCGCTCGGCCGACACGTTTAGGCGAGCGCACACGCCGTCACCGTTGCGCCTCTGCCTTGCCATGGCGCCTGTGTCTGTTCACACCGGTGCTCCACGCCGGCCGCGATCGCGCGGGCGCCGCCTGATGCGGTGGCCTCGCGGAGCCGCCGCTGCCACGAAAGACGGATCATGCAGCTTCCTCGTTCGTCCCGCCTGCCGGCCATCGCCCGGCACGCCGAGCGCCCGCTCGCGGGCATGGGTGTCCTGGCCCTAATGGCCGCCGCCGGCTTCGCCGGCCTCGCGCCCGGCGTCAGCTCCGCCTCCAGCCACCGCGAGGCACCGCTGATCGCGGGCGACCCGCGCGCCGACAACACCGACGTGTACGCCTTCGTCAGCCCGGACAAGCCCGACACGGTGACACTCGTGGCGAACTGGATCCCGTTCGAGGAACCCAACGGCGGACCGAACTTCTACCCGTTCGCCGACGACGCGCACTACAACATCAAGATCGACAGCGACGGCGACGGCAAGCCCGACACCACCTACACCTGGACGTTCACCAACCACTACAAGGACGACGCCAACCAGTTCCTCTACAACACCGGCGTGGTGAACAACCTCAGCGACCCGACGCTGAACTTCACCCAGACGTACTGCCTCACCGTCACCGGGCCGGACGGCTCGGCCAGGACCCTGCTCAAGGACGTCCCGGCCGCCCCGTCCAACGTCGGCAAGGCCTCGATGCCCGACTACGAGCGGCTGCGCAAGCAGGCGACCCTCGACCTCCCCGGCGGCGGCCAGACCTACGCGGGCCAGGCCGCGGACCCGTTCTTCCTCGACCTGCGGGTCTTCGACCTGCTCTACGGCGGGAACCTCAAGGAGAGCGGCCACAACACGCTCGCGGGCTACAACGTCAACACCATCGCCCTCCAGGTGCCGAAGAAGGACCTCGCACTCAAGGGCGACGCGGAACGAAACCCGGTGATCGGCGTCTGGTCCACCACCGACCGCAAGGGCGCCCAGGTCACCGGCAGCGCCGACAAGGGCGGCGAAGGGAGGAAGGACGAGGCCGCAGGCTGGCACCAGGTCTCCCGCCTGGGCAACCCGCTGGTCAACGAGGTCGTCGTCCCGCTCAAGTACAAGGACGCCTTCAACGCGCTGGCCCCGGTGAACGACCACACCGTCACCCCGGTGGTCGACAAGGTCAAGGACCCGATTGTCCCCAAGCTCATCCAGAGCATCTACGGCATCGCCGCCCCCGCCACCCCGCGCACCGACCTGGTCGAGATCTTCCTCACCGGGATCTCGAAGAACTCCGGCGGCCCGATCCAGGCCGACCTCAACTCCCAGCTCCTCAACGCCGACGTCAGCAAGGCCAACTTCACCCCGGCCGAGGAACTGCGCCTCAACATGGCCGTACCGCCCGCCGACGCCCCCAACCGCCTCGGCGTCCTCGCCCAGGACTTCGCCGGCTTCCCCAACGGCCGCCGGCTCGCCGACGACGTGGTCGACATCGAGCTGCAGGCCCTGGAGGGCGCGGCCCAGACCGGCAAGATCGTGCCCGCGCTGGCGGCCGGTGACGGCGTGAACGCCGCCGACCACGCCTTCGGCAAGCACTTCCCCTACGTCGCACTGCCCAACACCGCCGCCGTCAACCAGGCCGACACCGACAACCCCGGCGGCGGCGTCGCCGCGGGCCTCGGCGGCCTGGCCGGCCTCGGCCACGGCGACAAGTTCCCGGTCGCGGCCGCATCCGCCCTCGCCGGCGGCGTCCTGCTGAGCAGCGCCGGATTCCTGGCGCTGCGCCGCCGGCGCAACGCCGACTAGTGGCCCGCTTCCTACGCCTCGGCCGCCCGCCCCTCCCCGGGGGCGGGCGGCCGAGGCACGCCACCGTGTCGACCCAGCGCCGGCTGGCTGTCCTGGCGGTGGCTGGTGGGATCGCGCTGGCCGGTGCGGGAGCCGCAGGACTGCTCGAGCACCCGACGACCGCTGCGGTCGCGGCCCCCGACATCGGCACCCTGCCGGCCCCTTCCCACCCGCCCGCGCCGGTGCCCGGCCACGGCACCGCAGGGCCACTGTCCGGCGACCCGGCGCCCGACCGGCACGCGCCGCCGGTCCGGCTCCGTATTCCCCGCATCGGCGTCGATACCGCGGTGACAGACCTTCAGGTCGAGGCCGACGGGCACCTCGCCGCCCCCGCGACCCCCGACGTGGCCGGCTGGTGGAGCAACGGACCCGCCCCCGGCGGGCCGGGCAACGCCGTCCTCGTCGGCCACGTCGACTCCCTGACCGGCCCCGCCGTGTTCGCCGGCCTGTCCGACCTACGGCCGGGCGACGGCATCGACGTCGCCGAGGCCGACGGCACCACCGTCCCCTTCACCGTCCGGGCGCTGCGCGGCTTCACCAAGGACAACTTCCCCGACGACCTCGTCTACGGCACCACCGCCACCCCCGGCCTGCGGCTGATCACCTGCGGCGGCGCCTACGACCACGACACCCACGAGTACCTGTCCAACCTCGTCGTCTTCGCCGAACCCACGCCGCCCGCCCCGTCCACGTCCTCGCCCCAGCGGAGAACCTCGTGACCCGTTTCCGACCCAGCCCACGCCGCCGCAGACTCCTGCCCGTGGCGGCCGTCGGCGTCCTGGGCGTGGGCATGTTCCTCGCCGGCGGCCTCGGACTGGCGCCGCCGTCCCAGCACGGCCGGTCCACTGCTGCTCCGGCCACCCGAGCGGCGGGGAGCCTGGACGAGACGAACGCTTCCTCCGACGCCCTGGCCGGCCACATCGCCGCGCTCCAACGGCACCTGCGCGAGCAACCTGACGACGCCACGGCCCTGGGCACCCTGGGCCTGGACTACGTCCAGCAGGCCAAGATCACCGTGGACCCGTCGTACTACCCCAAGGCCGAGGAGGTGCTGAAGCGATCGCTCGCCCTGGAGACGGCGGAGAACTTCACGGCCATGGCGGGCATGGCCGCCCTTGAGGCGGCCCGGCACAACTTCACCTCGGCACTGGACTGGTCCCGGCGGGCCGTCACGGTCAACCCCGACAACGCCACCCTCTACGGGATCCTCGCCGACGCCTGCACCCAACTCGGCCGCTACCCCGAATCCTTCGACGCCGTGCAGCACATGGTCGACCTGCGCCCCGGCACCCCGTCCCTCGCCCGCGCCTCCTACACCTGGGAACTGCGCGGCGACGTGGCAGCCGCCACCGAGAACATGAAACGCGCCCTGAACGACGCCAACACCCCGGCCGACCGCGCGTTCACCCTCTACCACCTCGCCCAACTCGCCTTCGACAACGGCGACCCGAAGACCGCCCTGGCCCACACCGCCGCCGGCCTGCGCGCGGCCCCCGGCTCCGCCGAACTGCTGGCGGGCCGCGCCAAGGCCGAAGCGGCGCTCGGCGACACCGACGCCGCACTCGCCGACTACGCCGGCGCCGTCGCCAAAGTGCCCCAGCCCGCCTACGTCCTCGAACTCGGCGAACTGCTCCAGTCCTTGGGCCGCACCAAGGACGCCGAGCAGCAGTACCAGGTCTTCCGCGGCGAGGAGAAGCTCTTCGCCGACAACGGCGTCGCCCCAGACAGCGACCAGACCCTCTTCGAAGCCGACCACGGCGACCCCGTCAAAGCCATGGCCCTGGGCGAGAACGGGCTCCGCAGCCGCCCGTTCATCGAAATGCACGACGCCTACGCCTGGGCCCTGCACCTGGGCGGCCGCGACACCGAGGCCCTGGACCAGTCCCGCCAAGCCACCGCGCTCGGCACTCGCAACGCCCTGTTCCACTACCACCAGGGCATGATCGAGAAGGCGCTCGGCCACTCCCAGGAGGCCCGCACCGAACTCGGACAAGCCCTCGCCATCAACGAGCACTTCAACCCGCTCCAGGCCGCCACAGCCCGGGCCGCCCTCCAGGAGCTCGGCGCAGTCGCCTGAGGCTCTCACAGCCGGCCGTCCTCGCACCTCATGACCGGGCGTGCTGGGCACCGGATGGGAGCGGCCAAGTCGCGTCCGGCCCTGTCGGAGGTCCTGCCTGCCGATGGTTTCGGGCGCTGGCGATAATCGACCGATGAGTGCCATCGAACGCCCTTTGCCGCCCCTGAACGCCGACGAGCGCACCACGCTCGAAACCTGGCTTAACTTCCACCGCGCCACCCTCGCCAAGAAGTGCGAGGGCCTGGACGATGCGCAGGCCGCCGTCGCGCCCGTGCCACCGTCCGGCTTCACCCTGGCCGGCCTCGTCCAGCACATGGCGGAGGTGGAGCGAAACTGGTTCCGCCGAGTGTTCGCAGGAGAACAGGCCACGCCGATCTACGACCCGCAGGCCGACCCGTCTGCCCCTGACGGCGGCTTCGAACTGGCCGAAGGCGCCACCCTGCGCGACGCCCTCGCCACCTGGCACACGGAGATCGCCCGCGCCTGCGAGCTCTGCGCCGACCGCGCTCTGACCGACACCGGCCGCTTCATGGGGCAGGACGTCAACCTCCGCTGGATCTACGTCCACATGATCGAGGAATACGCCCGCCACAATGGCCACGCGGACCTACTCCGGGAGCGCCTCGACGGCGCCACCGGCGTATGACACCGAATCAGGTGGTGCGCCGGACAGCTCGTGGGCGATCGGGCCTCACCAGCGAGCCCGGCACATTCGTCCCGCCGGCCCATCGAACGGCGGGCCTGTTGGGCCGTGTCACAGATGCCTCGGGCGAGGGAGCTCAGGACGGAGCGGCCACGTGCGAGGGGTCTCCGCCCAGGCTGCGGTACAGCTGCGTCCAGCGCAGGTCCGTCTCCGTCGCGGGTTTGCCGTCGCAGTACGCCTTGGTGCCGTTGGCCGTGTAGAAGCGCATCATCGTCAGGACCGATGTCGGGTCGGCCTTCTGACCGGCCGTATAGCGGATTCCCGGTTCCTGCTGCTGGTGCTGCAGGCAGCTGGGCGACGGTGTCCCCGGCTGTGCGTCGAAGCTGCCGTTCTCGTTCCCGCCGCACGCGGCAGCGAGGGGGCCGAGGGCCAGAACGAGGACGAGAATGGGGAGCGTGCGGCGGATTCGGACGGTGGGCACGAGCTGGACCTCCTGCTGCGGGGGCGGGTTCACAGAGTGGGCGGCAGACTGCGGACCACGAGTCCGATGCCGACGGTGACGACGAGCAAGGCGGTCAGCAGCGCGGTGTACGGGGTGATCCGGCTGACCGCGCACAGGAAGGGCCGGTCGGCGGCTCCCGCGATCGAGTCGCCGAGCCGGACGAAGAGCAGCCCCGCGGCCGTGAGGGTACCGGCCATGCCCAGCCCGTAGGCGAGCACCAGGCCCGCGCCGAAGAGGGTACGGCCCAGCGCCACCGCACCGAGCAGCACCACCAGGGCGGAGGGGCTCGGCACCAGACCGCCCGCGATGCCCAGCCCGATCAGGCCGCGCCTGCCCAGCGGCCGGTCGGGCTCGCCGTGGTGATGATGATGGCCGAACAGGCCATGGCGGTGGCCGTGACCGTGGTCATGGTGGTGGTCGCGGTCGTGGTCATGATGATGTCCGTGCGGGTGCGGGTGCGGGTGCTCGTGACCGTGCTCGTGGGGATGGCCTTGGGGGTGATCGTGGCTGTGGTGACTTGGGCCGTCACCGTGGTCGTGGTCGTGGTCGTGGTGTCCGGTCTGGTCGGCTGGTGCACCGGCGAGTACCGGGACAGGGGCGTCGACAGGCCGGGCCGTGGTAGCCGGGGCGTGGTCGTGGGTGCGGCTGCGGGCACGGCGGAACGCGTCGAGCAGCAGCCCTGCGCCGACCAGGGTGACCAGCGCGCCGCTCGTGACGCCGAGCCAGCCGAGGACGAGGTCGCCGGCCAGCGAGGAGAAGGCGGTCAGACACAGCCCGAGGACGAGAACGCCCGCGGTGTGGGTCACGGTGACGGTCGCACCGACTGTGAGGGCGTCGCGGGTGCTGCCGCGCCGCCCGGCCAGGTACGCCGCCATGATCGTCTTGCCGTGCCCGGGGAGCAGTGCGTGTCCGGCGCCCAACACGATGGACAGGAGTACGGCGAGCAGGCCGACCGGCAGGGTCAGGTTGTGTGTCGCGCCCAGCCCGGCGAGCTTGGCGTCCAGTCGGGCGAGCCAGGCGGTGGGCCCGCTGCCCTGCGCGCCGCCGGCGGCGCCGGCGAGCGCGGAGCTGGTTCCGTCGCCGGGCACTGCGGTGAACTCGGCGGTCACGACGCCGCTGGGGCTGTCCAGCAGATCCCGTGGGTAGTCCCGCAACTGCCGGGAGATCGACTGCTCGGGAACGCTGCTGTCCTGGAGGTGGGCGCCTTCGGCTGCGGCCGTGATCTCGTTCCACCCCACCCGGGTTGCGTCGCTCCCGGTGGCCACCCGCAGCCGGGCCCCGGCCGGGCCGAGGTCCAGCGGTGCCTGGAGGCGGCACTCCAGGCGGCTGGTCTCCAGGCCGGCTGAGCCGGGCGCGTACTGGAACGAGGCCGAACTCACCGTCCAGTGCAGGGTGCCGCCGTCCGCCGTGACGGTGAGCCGGTCGGCGCTCTGGCGGCACTGCTGGTCGGCCCAGGCTGCCAGTTCGCCGTCGTCCGCTGTGCCGTTGCCGTCGCGGTCCACCTCCGGCTTCTGCTGCAGGGTGGGGATCTCGGCAGTGTCGGTGACGGACAGGGCTTCGAGACGGTCGGGGTGCACGGTCAGGCCGGTGTAACGGTTGACGGAGAAGTTGCCGAGCGGGTGGGCTCCGGCTGGGGGCGTGACGGCTGCGGTCAGCCATACAGTGCCGACCAGCAGGACACCGGCTCGGGCAACGGAACGGGGGACGGCCACGTACTGCCTCCGGCGGATGGGCCAGGGGCCGCTCCTGGTGGGGCACCTGGCGGGTCGGTGCCGGACACCGTGACCGGCTCTGACACCTTCGCCGCACAACGCCGACCGCCCCGCCCGCGACACGGCCGACCCGCGACAGTCACCCGGACGGATGCAGCACCTTCGTGCCCACGCACGTACGACGGTTCCAGTGACGGCAGTTGGGCGATCTTCGCATCTCCGAAGAAGACGATCCTGCGCTCCTCGATGCACGTCGGGGCGTGCGATCCGCGCTCCACATCCACCGGATGCCTCAGCGCGCCCCATGACAGACCTGAGCAGTTGCCAGCATTATGCAACTACTAGAGCAAGGCTTCCCGCTGTGCCTTCCGTGCCCCAGGTGAGGAAGTACGCCCATGACGACCACCGCACCCGTCCGCGCACTGAGCGACAACATCAGGTCATCGTGGCGGCGCACCGCCGCGACGATGACCCGTCAGGAATGGTCCCGGCTGGCCGCGATGGCGGCCTTCATCACCGCGCTGCACGTCGTCGGCTGGTTCACCCTGGTCGTGATCGTTGCGCCGGGCCACTACAGCGTCGGCACGAGGAGCTTCGGGGTCGGAATCGGCGTGACCGCCTATACCCTGGGCATGCGGCACGCCTTCGACGCCGACCACATCGCCGCCATCGACAACACCACCCGCAAGCTCATGCAGGAGGGCAAGCGGCCGCTGTCGGTGGGGTTCTGGTTCTCGCTCGGCCACTCCAGCATCGTCTTCGCCCTGGCGTTCCTGCTCTCGCTGGGCGTCAAGGCGCTCGCCGGCCCGGTGCAGGACGACGGATCGAGGCTGCACCAGGTCACCAGCCTGGTCGGCACCGCCGTGTCCGGCACCTTCCTCTACCTGATCGCGGCCATCAACCTGGTTGTCCTGGCCGGTATCTGGCGGATCTTCAGGCGGATGCGCTCCGGGCACTTCGACGAAGCGGCGCTGGAGGAGCAGCTCGACAAGCGCGGCCCGATGAACAGGCTGCTCGGCCGAGTGACCCGGTCGGTCGGCAAGCCGTGGCACATGTATCCGCTGGGGCTGCTGTTCGGCCTCGGCTTCGACACCGCCACGGAGATCGCCCTGCTCGTCCTGGCCGGGTCGGGGGCGGCGTCCGGTCTGCCCTGGTACGCCATCCTGTGTATGCCCGTCCTGTTCGCGGCCGGCATGTGCCTGCTCGACACGATCGACGGGTCGTTCATGAACTTCGCCTACGGCTGGGCGTTCTCCAAGCCGGTCCGCAAGATCTACTACAACCTCACCATCACCGGCCTGTCGGTCGCCGTCGCGCTGATCATCGGCACTGTCGAACTGCTCGGCCTGCTCGCCCAGCAGCTCGACCTCCACGGCGTCCTCTGGGACCGGATGGCCGCCCTGGACCTCAACCTCGTCGGGTTCGTCATCGTCGGCCTGTTCTTCGCCACCTGGATCATCGCCCTGACCGTCTGGAAGCTCGGCCGGATCGAGGAGAAGTGGACCGTCGGTCTGCACACCTCGGCGGTAGAGGTGGTCCCCGGACCGGCTGCGGTAGAGAGCTGACCGTCCGGGGTCACGGGCCCTGGCCGAGGTTCGGCTGTCCGGGTGCAGTTGCTCAACCACGCGGGTGACCCGAGCGGTCCGGGCCGCGCGCTTCCACGAATCCGTGTCGGGATCCGGCTCAAGTGCCAGTGCGGCTGTTCAGCCGGAGCCGCCCCGCGGGCACCACTGAGCCCGGCGGACACCCACCCGTCACGGAAGCGAGAACTCCACCGTATGAACGTCACACGCCGACCTGCCCGAACGAGCTCCACCGCCCGCACCGCGGCGATCCTCACCACCATGAGCCTCGCCCTCGCCAGCACCGCCCTGCTCGGCGCCGGCGCCGGCGTCAGCACCGCCTCCAGCCACCGCGAGGCGCCGCTCATCGCCGCCGACCCGCAGGTCGACAACACCGACGTCTACGCCTTCACCAGCCCCGACAACCAGGACACCGTCACCCTGGTCGCCAACTGGCTGCCGTTCCAGGAGCCCAACGGCGGCCCCAACTTCTACCCCTGGGCCGACGGCGCCCACTACGACATCAACATCGACTCCCAGGGCACCGGCCACCCCGACATCACCTACCGCTGGACCTTCCACACCGAGGACCAGCGCGGCACCAACACCTTCCTCTACAACAACGGCGTCGTGAACAACCTCACCGACCCCACCCTGCTGTTCCACCAGTACTACACCCTCCAGGAGCTGCGCCCCGGCTGCAAGCCCAAGACCCTGGTCGCGCACGGCACCGCCGCCCCCTCCGACACCGGCAAGGCCTCGATGCCCGACTACGGCAAGCTGCGCGACCAGGCCACCGTCCAACTCCCCGGCGGCGGACAGACCGTGGCCACGCAGGCCGCCGACCCGTTCTTCCTCGACCTGCGGGTCTTCGACCTGCTCTACGGCGGCAACCTCTCCGAGGTCGGCCAGAACACCCTCGCCGGATACAACGTCAACACGCTCTCCATCCAGGTCCCCAAGAGCGACCTCGCCTACAAGGGCGACGCGACCCGCAACCCGGTGATCGGGGTGTGGTCCAGCACCGAGAAGCAGAGCATGAAGCTCTCCCCTGGCAAGGAGGAGCCGGTGGGCAAGTACGTCCAGGTCTCGCGCCTGGGCAACCCGCTGGTCAACGAGGTCGTCGTCCCGGCCGGCCTGAAGGACGCGTTCAACGCGCTGCCGCCCTCGGAGGACCACAACCAGCCAGCCGTCGTCGCCAAGGTCCTCGACCCGGAGGTCCCGCACCTCGTCCAGGCCGTCTACGGCCTGCCCGCCCCGGCCACGCCGCGCACCGATCTCCAGGAGATCTTCCTCACCGGCATCGCCAAGGCGGCCAACGGCCCGCTCGCCGTCGACCTCAACTCCCAGCTCATGAACCAGGACATCGACCCCAACGCGTTCGTCCCGGCCGAGGAGCTGCGCCTGAACATGTCGACGCCGGTCACCGCCGAGCCGGACCGCCTCGGTGTCCTCAACGGGGACTTCCAGGGCTTCCCGAACGGGCGCCGCCTGACCGACGACGTCGTGGACATCGCCCTGCAGGTCGTCGAGGGCGCCACCCCCGGCCACCTGATCCCGGCGCTGGCCGCCGGCGACAAGGTCGACCACGCCGACAAGCCGTTCGGCACCACCTTCCCCTACGTCGCTCTGCCCTACGCCAAGGCCGTCAACCAGGCCCACTGACGGTAGATCGGGGCGGGTGCGGCGGAGGATCCCCCGCGCACCCGCCCCGCCCCACGTGACCCTTCGGCTCAACCGGGACCGGGACATGCGACGACTTCCGCTCGTGCTCACCACCACCATCATGTGCGGCGCGCTGGCCGCCGTCGGCCTGTGGCAGGAACGCCCGGTCGATCGGTCGTCCTCGTCGGACAACGTCCGGCGCGACAACCGACAGCTCGCCACCGGCTCCCTGCCCCAGGCCATCACCACCGACCAGCAGCGGCTTCGCGCCGCACCTACCGACGCAGCAGGCTGGGCACGCCTGGGCGCGGAGTACGTGGAACAGGCCCGGCTGACCGCCGACCCCTCCTACTACCCGAAGGCCGACGACGCGCTGCAACGCTCACTCACCCTCGCACCGAAGGACAACATCGACGCGCTCACCGGACTGGGGGCGCTCGCCAACGCCCGCCATCAGTTCGCCCAGGCCCGCGACCTCGCCGGCCAGGCGATCGCGATCGCGCCGCTGCACTGGCCGGCCTACGCCGTCCTCGCCGACGCCCGCACCCAGCTCGGCGACGACACCGGCGCCACCGAAGCGGTGCAGCAACTGCTGGACCGCCAACCGGGCACCGCCTCCTTCACCCGCGCCGCCTACGACCTCGAACAGCACGGCCGCACCGACGACGCCAAGCAAGCACTCCAGCAAGCCCTGACCGACGCCTTCGACCCCGCCGACAAGGCGTTCTGCCAATACCAGACCGCCGAACTTGACCGCAACGCCGGCCACCCCGACCAGGCCCTGGCCGGATACCGGCAGGCGCTTGCCGACGACCCCGACTACACCCCGGCCCTCGCCGGCCAGGCCCGGGCCGAAGCCTCCCTCGGCAACACCGACAGCGCCGTACGGGACTACGCCAAGGCCATCGCCAAGGTGCCGCTGCCGCAGTACCTGCTGGAAATGGGCGAACTGCAGCAAGCCCTCGGCCACCCCGCCCAGGCCGAGGAACAGTACCGGCTGCTGGACGCCGAACAGCGCCTCGCCGCGGCCAACGGCGTCGTCGACGACCTGACCATGGGCCAGTACCAGGCCGACCACGGCGACCCAGCCAAGGCGGTACGCCTGCTTAGGGCCGAATGGGACCGGAGGCACAACGTCCTGGTCGCCGACGCCCTCGCCTGGGCCCTGCACCGCCAAGGCGCCGACACCGAGGCCCTCGAACTCGCCCGCCAGGCCCAGCACACTGGCTGGCACAACGCCCTGTTCGCCTACCACCGCGGCGAGATCGAACACGCCCTCGGCCAGGATGCCGCCGCCCACGACGACCTCGCCCAAGCCCTCCGTGAGGACCCCTACTTCAGTCCGCTCCAGGCACCCCTCGCCCGAGCAGACCTGGCCGCCCTCACCGGCAGCACGCCCTGACAGCGAACCCGTCCCCGACACGGGCAGCTCGGCTCGCAGTGACCCACTACCCAGAAGCCACCGAGCCAGCTACACCGACTGCGGAACCGCTGCCACCGGAGGCCACCCCCCAGTTCTCGCAGGTCGCGAGAACGTCATGCGAAGAGACCACATCAAAGTGCGCGAAAGCCAGGTGGAGTGACGCCATAAGGCGCAACCCCGCTCACTCCCCCGGGTGAAGAACGGCGCACTCGCCGAACAAGGACCAATCCGCCGCACCACGCGTGACGAACCATGCCGGTAGGAGCCCGCCACTAGTGGGCCCACGGGATGAGACGGGGCACGATGGCCACAGAACACATCGACACCCGGCTGCTCGAAGGACTCACCGAGCAGTCGGAAGACCTGAACAGCGACGCTCTGCGGATCACCCGCGAGGCGCTGACCGACTTCGGGCAGGTGGTCGAGTCCGAGCAGCGTCGCTGGTGGCAGCGCGGCGGCCTGATCGCCGGCGCCGGCGGCCTGGCCGCCCTGTGGGGTGCCTCGCGCGCCTTCGCCGACACCGCCTCGCCCTCGGGTTCGATGGCGGACGACATCATGGCGCTGCAGACCGCCGCCTCGATCGAGAACCTGGCGGTGAGCGTCTACCAGACCGCTGCCACCCTGCCGTTCATCAAGGACGGCAACAAGACGGTGGCCGCGTTCATCGCGAAGACCACCACCCAGCACCAGGCCCACGCACAGGCGTTCAACGCCGCCGCCACGAAGGCGGGCGGGAAGGCCCAGAACGACCCGGACCCGAAGTACAAGGCGGTCGTCGACCAGACACTGCCGACCATCAAGACCCCCGCCGACGTGGTCAAACTGGCCATCACCCTGGAGGACGTGGCAGCCCAGACCTACACCAAGAACGTCTCCCAGGTCTCCACCGCCGACCTGCGCAAGCTGTTCGCCTCGGTCGCCCCGGTGGAGGCCCAGCACCGCGCCACCCTGCTCGCCGTCCAAGCGCTACTCGCAGGCAACGCCGCCGACCTGATCACCATCCCCGTCGACCCGGCCAAGCTCCCCGCCGCGGCCGGCAGCGTCGGCTTCCCCGACGCCTTCTACAAGACCGACAGCGCTTCCCCGATCAGCGAAGGGGCCGTCAAGTGACCACCACCGAGGGCGGCTGGGAACTCCCCGTCAGCGAGCGCGAACTCACCATCCTGACCAGGGAGATGGACGAGGCACACCGGCAGACGCTGCCCGCGATGCGAGCGAGCGCCGTCGACCTCACCGAGGAGATCCGCGCCCGGCAGGACCACGGGCCGCGCGATGCGAGCCGGCGCCGGTTTCTGCTGGGCGCGGGCGGAGCAGCGGCCGCGCTGACCCTCGCGGCCTGCTCCAGCGGCAAGTCCTCCTCCTCGTCCTCCGGCAGCCCGTCGGCGGCGGCCTCCGGCTCGACGGCCGCTGGGCAGTACACGGGCGACCTGAAGGTCGTGGCGTTGGCGACCGCGCTGGAGAACCAGGCCGTCGGTGCCTACCAGGCCGCGCTGGACGCGGCGAAGGCCGGTAAGCTCGGCACCGTGCTGCCGGCGGTGGCCACCTTCATCACCACCGCGATGGGCCAGCACGCCGACCACGCCAAGGCCTGGAACGCCGTACTGACCGGTGCGGGCAAGGCCGCCATCACCGACGTGCCGCTCTCCAACCAGCCGGCCACCCTCCAGGCCCTGGGGGCGGCCACCGACGTGGGCACGGTCGCCAAGCTCGCCCTCTCCCTGGAGGACCAGGCCGCGCAGACCTACCTCTTCGCGACCTACAACGTCACCAGCCCGGCTGGCATCGCCACCGCCGCGACCATCGCCCCCGTCGAGGCCATGCACGCCGCCATCCTCAACTACGTCCTCGGCCAGTACCCCGTCCCCGACGACTTCCTCCCCGTCGACAAGGCCGCCAGCCCCACCCTGCTCACCGTCTGAGCACCCAGCAGACCCCTGGCGGGCCGGGCGGGCATCCCCCCTCCTCACCGGTCCGCCAGGCCCGACGACCGAGAGGCTGCCATGCCGATCATCTCCAGCCGCCCTCGCCGCTCCATGCTCGCCGTCGGCACCGTGTTCGCGCTGGTCGCCCTGACAGGCTGCTCCAGCAGTAGCGGCTCCTCGACTAGCTCCCCCACCGCAGCCGCCTCCTCGGCGCCGAGTGCGCCCAGTGCTGCCTCAACCACCGGACCGGGGTCCTCCGGGCCCAGTTCCACCGCGGCAACGGTCACGATCAAGGACTTCAAGTTCAGCCCGGACACCCTCACCGTCGCGCCCGGCACCGTCATCACCGTCACCAACCAGGACTCCACCGCACACACCCTGACCGCCACCGGCGCCAAGGCCTTCGACACCGGCACCATCGCCCCCGGCAAGTCCGCCACGATCACCGCCCCAAGCACAGCAGGCAGCTACCCCTACATCTGCACCATCCACCAGTTCATGACCGGCACCCTCACCGTCAGCCAGCCCAAGCCGTGACCGACCCCTCCGGAGGAGCCATGGCAACCGCGGCAACAGACCCTCGCCGACCGGCCGCTGCCCGTGTCGTACACGGGCTGCTGCGTGTGGTGGCCGCTGTTGGCCTGGCCGTCGACGCGGGCGTGCACACGCACCTGGCCCACCGGTACGACGCCGTCAGCGCGAGCATCAGCCAGGGCGCCCTGTTCAGCATCGAAGCGGGCGCGGCCGCCCTGGCGGTCGTGCTGGTCCTTGCCTGGCGCCGCCGCATCGGCGACCTGTTCGCGTGGCTGGTCGCCGTCGGCGGGCTGGCCGCCCTCCTTCTCTACCGCTACGTCGACGTGGGTGCGCACGGCCCGCTCCCCGACATGTACGAGCCGATCTGGTTCACCGACAAATCGCTCACCGCCTGGGCCCAGGGTGCCGCCGCACTGGCACTAACCGTCCTGCTCGTCCTGCCACGCCGACGACGGGTACCGGCAAACTGAGCAACGTCAGCCCGCCCCCTGACCCTCGCCATGGGCGGGGTGTCACCGCGGGGCGCGACGGCCGCGAGCCGAGCGCACGGCCAGGAAGACGACGTCGGCGAGGAGGAGAAGAACACCGATGGCGAGCAGGTACAGCAGCCCGTGCACGACGACACCGACGATGCCCAACACGATCGCCACAATGACGACCAGGAGGAACAGAGCCATCACACGCCTCCCTGTGGACCCAGCGGATTGCGGCCCACTTCCAGTCTGCACTCCGGCAGCCCCTGTTCACGAGCGTCACCGACTGCGCACCTGTGCTCGCGGCGGTCCGCCTAGGGTTCTGGAAGCCCCGTAGAGCCACGATCTGGTCATCGAAGGCCGCGATCCGCCCACCGCCGTCGCTCGCGGACGCCTGCGGCACGGCCACGGGACGACCGTCGCCGCCCTAAGTCTCCTGTGACTCGTCCGGTCCTGGGCCGCGTATCCGGACTACTCTGATGACGTACGGTCCTCCGTGCCCACCAGGCCGATCGGCCTGGGCGGCGTCCGGGAGCCGGAGCCCCCACCCCGAGGGTTCGAGTGCCCGTTGCTGAGGACCGGACGAGCTGTTGCTCGCGCTGCCCCCGACCCCGGCTGCGTCACCGACGTCGGCTGAGGAGGCCGCGATGGGCCGCGTACACAAGACCGACACCCTCCGGCCGCCCGGCGTGCTGCCGCTCTCCCCCGCGTTTCGTGCGCGACGGCGCGACGGCGCACACGCTACGGTGATCACACTGGTCGGGGAGCTCGACATGGCCACGAAGGCCCGCCTGCTGGACACGGTGGGAAGATGCCTGGAGACGGGGGCGAGCACGATCGTCGTCGACCTGTCATCCCTCACCTTCTGCGATGTCAGCGGCCTGAACGCCCTCCTCGCCGCCAGCCGGTCCACCGTCGCAGCGGGGGGAAGCCTGCGCCTGGTGAACCCTAGCCGCTCGGTGACGCGCCTGATCAACCTGACCGGCACGGGTGGCGTTCTTCTCCCAGGTAGGGGATCATCCGGCGAGCAGCCGCACGGCAGCGCCCCAGGGTCGCCCGGAACAGGACAACTGGTGATCAGTGACCGAATGGCCCAGGTCTTGCGCCTGCTCCAGCTCGACGACGGGTACGACACCGCGGCACGGGTCGCCGCGAAGGCCGCCGAGACCCTGGGGGTGGACGGGCTCACGGTCTCCCTGGCGACCGGTGGCGAGCGGGCGGAGCTGATGTGGTGCACCGACCGGGCCGCCGGACGCTTCGAGGATCTGCAGTTCACCCTCGGCGAAGGCCCGGGCCCCGAGGCGGTGCGAACCGGCGCGATGGTCCTGATCCCGGACCTGGCGCAGGTCCGGGCGGACCGCTGGCCGGCCCTGAGCATGGAGGCCGCGGGTCTGGACGCCCGGGCCGTGTTCTGCTTCCCGATGGGGATCGGGGCGATCCGGGTCGGCGTGCTGACCGTGGTGCGCAGGCTTCCCGGGCTGCTGAGCGACGGCCAGGTCCGTGACGCGCAGGTCCTCGCGCACGCCCTGACCGGACGCGCCCTGGGGAGTGTGGTCCCGGACGCGAACGGCGCGGTCGTTCCGGCCGACACGCCGGACTCCCTGCTCCACGCGGTCGTCCACCAGGCCACCGGCATGGTCAGCGTCCAACTCGCCGTACCGCTGGCCCAGGCCCTGCTCAGGCTGCGCGCGCACGCCTACAGCAGCGGCCGCCCCCTCACCGACATCTCCCGGGACGTCGTCGCACGACGGCTGCGCCTGGACCACAACGGCAACGGCAACGGCGACGACACGCCGCTGCCCGTCCCAGACAAGGACTGATCGCCATGGCCCGCGAACAGCAACTCACCAAGGTCTTCGTGGAGGTCGCCGACTCCCTGATCGACGACTTCGACCTGATCGACTTCCTCCAGCGGCTGTCCGAGCGCTGTGTGGAGCTGCTGGACGTCGCCGCGTGCGGGGTGCTGCTGGCCGACGAGCACGCCGTGCTGCAGGTGCTCGCCGCCTCGGACGAGAACACCCGGCTGCTGGAACTCTTCGCACTGCAGCACGCCCAGGGCCCCTGTGTGGACTGCTACCGCAGCGGCCGGCCACGCACCAACGTCAAGCTCGAAGACCCGGTCGCCGCTCAGGCATGGCCGCAGTTCACCCCGGCCGCCCTGCGGTCCGGGTTCGTGGCCACCAACGCGATCCCAATGCGGCTGCGTGGAAAGGTCATCGGCGCCCTCGGCCTGTTCCAGACCACCGACCACGCCCTGACCGAGGAGGACACCGCCCTCGCCCAGGCACTCGCGGACCTGGCCACCATCGCCATCCTGCAACAACGCACCGCAGCGCACAGCGAGACCGAACGCAGCCAGCTCCAGCACGCACTCACCAGCCGGATCGTCCTGGAACAGGTCAAGGGCATCCTCGCCGAGCGCTGGCAGGTCACCACCGACGAAGCGTTCACCGCCCTGCGCGCCTATGCCCGCGCCCACCACCACCAGCTCTCCGTCCTGGCCCGGTCGATCGCCGACGGCGAGTTCGACACCGACCGGATCCCCCGCACAGTCCCGCACCACTGACATGAGCGACACGGGCGGTTACACGGTCTCGGCGGAGTTCTACGACATCCTGCAGGCCGAGACCGACCGCCACCTGGCCGAGCAGCGCTTCACCGAGGCCGCCGTGCGCGCCCGGCACGCGATCCTCGACGTCGGCGCGGGCACCGGGATCGTCACCGAGGTCCTGCTGCGTGCCTCCAGCGTGCCCGTCCACGCCGTCGAACCGGCCCCGGCCATGCGCGCCGCCCTGCTGTCGCGGCTGGCCCACCTCGGCGCCGACCGGCGCGCCCGCGTCACCGTGCACACCGAACCCGTCAGCACGGCAGGCCTGGCCGCAGTCGCGGACCTGGCAGTCGCCTCAAACATGATCGCCTGCCTGGAGCCCGCCACCAGGCGCGCCACCTGGAAGGCGCTCGCGGCGGCCCTCATGCCCGGCGGCCTGCTCCTGTTCGATCCGCCCCCGGCCGCCCTGCCCGCCGGGGCCGAGACCGTGGGCAGGCTCGGCCCGGTACGGGTCGGTCCGGACCTGTACAGCGCCGAGGTCACCCGCCGGCCCGACCGTGGCATCCTGCGCACCGTCTTCACCTACCGCGTCGAACGGGAACAGGAGGTGCTGCGCGAAGCACAGGAGGCGTTCGACATGTGGCCGACCCCGCCCGGGCAGCTCGCGGAGGAGCTCCAAGCCCACGGCCTGCAGCTCGTGCGGGCCCCCAGCTCCGATCTCATGGCAGCACGCCGCCCCGCCGCGTGACACCGGCAGGGAGCCGAGCGGGGAGTTGTCCGGCTGCGGGCTCCGGTCAGTCCTTGACCACCTGGTAGATGCCGTACACGACGCCGGGTACGTGGCCGCACAGCTGGAGGAGGAACGCCCAGAGCACCTTGATGCTCGGGCCGTCCTTGATCAGCACCGCGAGGAACGGCAGCACCAGGCACAGCAGGACGAGCAGGACCTTCACCATGATCGTTCCTCGATCCATGACAGCGGACCCAACTCCTCGGGGGAGTTGAGTCCGTGGGTGGAACCGGGCATCGTCCCCTCCGGCCCTGCGGCGGGCCGGGTGGACTCAGCGTCCCTGGGATCCGTAGTACCTGCCGACGCTCTCCCGGTAGCCGGCGTCGCCCTTGTGGACGTCGGGGTCGTACTCGGGGCCAGCCTTGATCTGTTCCTTGGTGCGGTTGACGAAGATCGTCTCGTCGTCGTGGTCGACGCGGGTGATGGTGCCGGCGGGCAGCATCACGTGCTTGCCGATCAGCCACGGCTTGCAGTTGACGACGATGTAGGCGGCGCCGACCTCGTCGGTGGCGTCGTCGACCTTGCCGATGTGGCCGTCGGTCGCCTCGACCTTGTAGCCGGTCAGGCTGGTGCCGGGGGTGTACTTCGCATCGGGGCCGTAGCCCCACATGGTGCTGGTCATGGCTGTCCCTGTCCTTGTCTCGATGTTCCCGTCTCGATCGGTCCGGCTGCGGCGTCCGACGCTGCGGCCGGTGCTCAGTGCTTGAACGCGTCCTTGACCTTGGCGCCGGCCTGCTTGATGTTGCCCTTCGCCTGGTCGACGCGGCCCTCCGCTTCAAGGGCTCGGTCGCCGGTGGCGCGACCGATGGTCTTCTTCGCACCGCCCTTGACGGCTTCGGCCTTGTGGGCGGCCTTCTTGCCGATACCCATGGCTGACTTCCTCTCTGTCTGCGAGTACCTCCTGGGGCCGTCTACCGTCGGCCGGCGGCACGCCCGCCAAGGAGGTGCGGTCTGCGGTGCCCGTGCCGGGGCACCGAATCGCCGTAGTCCGTCGGCATCGGAGCGACGCGCGTACCGGCCGTCTGTTCGCCCGCGCCGCCCTGCCGGCCGGCCAGCTCGTCGCGCTCCTCGGCGAGGTCGTCCCGCTGCCGGGCGAGATCGTCGCGCTGCTCGGCCAGTGCGTCGCGCTCCTGAGCGAGGCCGTCGCGGTCATCGGCCGCCGAGGCCGCCCGCGCGCGGGCCGTGTCGCGCTGTTCGACCACCTCATCGCGGCGCTTGCTGACGGCCGCCGTCTCGCGGCGGGAGTGCCGTAGCCCGCGTCGGGCGACGGCGCCGCGCCGCGCACTGGCCAGCAGCATTCCGAGCCCCAGCATGCCCACAGCCCCGACGATGATCCCGAAGAGGAACAGGGTTCCGGTGGAGCCGGTCATGTGGTGCCCGAACACGGCGAACGCGTTGCCGACCGCATGCCCGCTGCCGGTGTTGCTGAAGATGCCGGCCACCGCGACAACGGCTGCCACCACCAGGAGGATGAGTCCGAGGACAATGATCATGACGTGTGCTCCAATCGGATCTACGTCGTATGCCTACAGTGAACTCCGGGGCTACACTGGTGTCTACAGTGTAGGTATACGAACTTTCAGTCTCCCGGCGCTCACCCCGAGTGAGGAGAAGCGAAGTGAGTGAAGGTACCGACATGGCCACTACTCAGGTCGACCCGGCCCTCCGGGACTGCGACCCGCCGACGGGCGGCAAGCTGAGCCGCGAGCGGATGCTGGCCTGCGCCCTGGAGATCATCGACCGCGAGGGCATCGAGAAGCTGTCCATGCGCCGCCTGGCCCGCGCCCTCGGCCACGACCCGATGAGCCTGTACCGCTACGCACCCAACAAGGCGGCCCTGCTCGACGGCGTCGCCGAGACCGTCCTCAACGAACTCACCGTGGACCCCACCGACCCCGACTGGGTCGCCCAGCTACGCGCCGTCGCCCGCCGCTACCGCCGGATAGCCCTCAGGCACCCCCACGTCGTACCGCTCCTGGTCACCCGACCCCTGGCCACCCCGCTAGCCCTACGCCCCCGCGGCACCCTGCGCCCCCTCGAAGCCGTCCTCGCCCTGCTCACCAGGGCCGGCTTCAGCGGGGCCGACGCCCTGCACATCTACCGCGCCCTCTTCGGGCTCCTGCACGGCCACGTCCTCAACGAACTGCAGGAACTCGTCGACAACCCCGAGGAGACCGACGACCTGCTGCGCCTGGGCCTGCACCGGCTGCCCATCGGCGAGTTCCCGCTCCTTCGCAGCCTCGCCTCGGCCCTGGCCACCTACGACGGCGCCGCCGAACTCGAACGCGGCCTCGACATCCTCCTCACCGGCCTGGCCACCACTCCCATCCAACTCGCCTGACACCGACGGCAGGAAACCAGTCGGTCCACCGCCCTTGACCCCAGCGCCAAAGGAAATGGCAGAAAGGACCGGTGACGGATTTTCTCCGCTTCGGCGGAGGCATCTACCCACAGGGGGAGCAAGAATCGCAGGCCACCATGATCATCCTTGGAGTCATCCTCCTCATCATCGGATTCGTCACCGGAATCGCCATCCTGTGGACCATCGGCATCGTCCTGGTCCTCGTCGGGATCGTGCTGTGGACCATGGGCGCCGTCGGGCACCAGGTCGCCGGCCGCCGCCACTACTGGTAGGCACCAACCGATACTCGATCAAGGCCGCGAGGCCCGCTCGATGACAACGCCGACCACCCACCACGCCGACCATGGATCACGGCAACCGGCCGGCAGGCCCCAGCGCCCCCGTAGCCGGACCGCCCAGGGCGGGCGTCCGGCTCGGGCAGACGCCCTGTGCGACCGGCGAGTTGCGCCCCGGCCCGTCGCCGGCCTGGTAACGCCGACTACGTCCGCCCAGCCGGTCCCCAGATCACGCACGCGGGCTCATGCAGATACAGGTACATCACCGTTCCCCCGGCCGCGACGCGCCGCTCGGTCACCACCTGGCAGCACACCGCCTCCGGCTTCTGCACGGACCGCAGCCACCGTTGGTCAGGCACCAGCGCGGCCCGAGCATCCAGCGAGGCCAGGCTCGCACCGATCGCCCTGGCGCGAAATCGGCGCCGACCTCGGCGCACCTGCGTGGGCTTCACCTGCCCAAGAATGCCGCGCCCTCCGTTCCGGCGGGCGGAGCGACACGGCACGGTCGCCCGCCCAGGGGCCGAGCACAGCACCGAACGAGGAGAGGGCCGCGCACTCTGGCGAGCGGTCGCCGATCGGCCGCGCCCCGACCGGCAGGGTGACTGCTACAAGCCCTGTCCCTCCAGGCTTTCCGGGGCCGGGCGGGTGTGCGGTGCGGGGGTCACCGACGCGGGGGCTGCCCGCCGCCGTGGCCGTCCGTCTTCGCCTGCCGTGCGGCGGCGGTGCTGCGCAGCACGACTTGGGGCAGGACGAGCCAGGTGGTGGTGAATCAGGTCATGGCCGGTCGTCGTGGCGGCCGCAGAGCCAGGCCAGCGCCTGGTAGGCGCCCAGGGCCGACGCGGCGTCCGCCTGAGTGTCCGGGGCGTGGCGCAGGCGCACCTCGGCTGCTTGGCATTCGGCCTGCAGCTGGGCGCGGCACGGCCCGATGGGTCCGAGCGCGGCGGCGGCGGTGACCGGTGCCGCGATCTGGGCTCCGGTGGCCCACTGGTAGGTGCCCAGTACGGCGTGGTCGAACCCGGTCCAGGGCTGCGGGCGCCGGTTGGCGGAGTCGATCGCGTCGAGCACTTCGTCCAGCGAGCGGACTCCCACCGCCGGGATCGTCGTCTCTTCACTGGTCATGCCCGAAACCTACGACAGCTCGCCGCAGTCCGCCGCCGGGAGGGAGGGCTGGGCGGCCCCGGGGAAGGGGGCAGGGTCGGAGCGCCGCTCGCAGCGGTGGGAGCGCGGACTCGGTTTCCGGCGGCTCGCGCGGGACATACGCAGGGGCGAGACCCCCGTCCCAGGAGCGCAGCTTCATGATGCAGATTCCTTTCGCACGTGGTGGTGCCCGGTCCGGCACTGGGTGGCGCGAACTTCTCGTCCGGCGGTCGGGCGACGACTCGGAACCGCCGAGATGACCGGCCGCGCTGGCGCTCTCAGGTTCGGCGTCGAGGAGGAGTTCCTGCTGGTCGACAAGGCCACCCGGGTGACCGTGCCCCGTGCCCACCTCGTGGTTCCGCAGGCCGCCCTGACCTTGGGCCCCAGAGCCCAGCACGAGTTCTTGGCCAGCCAGGTAGAGACGTGCAGCCGCCCCGTCTCCACTGCCGCAGAGCTCCGCGCGGAGCTGGCGTCCGCGCGCCGGGCCATGGCCGCAGCGGTCGAGAGCGCCGGGGGCCTACTGGTGGCCTCCGGCACCGCTGTCCTGGCCAGCCGCCACCCGCTGCCGCTGACCCCGTCCGACCGCTACCGGCGGGTGGCCGCCCATGTGGGCCCTGTCGCCGACCAGACCGGTGGCGAGATCTCCGGGTGCCACGTCCACCTGGGCGACCTCACCCGCGCCGACGCCCTCGCGATCAGCGCGCACCTGCGCCCCTGGCTGCCCGTCCTGCAGGCGCTTTGCGTCAACTCGCCGTTCTGCGAAGGGCGGGACCTCGGCGCCGCGAGCACCCGCGCCGGCCGCTACCTGGCCTGGCCCACCTGCGGGCCCGCCCCGGTCCTGAACCCGGCCGAGTACGAGCGGACGGTACGGCGGTTGATCGCCCGACGGGTGATCCTCGACCGGAGGATGCTGTACTGGTACGCCCGGCCGTCCGAACACCTGCCCACCCTGGAGGTGAGGATCGCCGACACCAACGCGGACCTGGACGTCCCGGTCCTGCTGGCTGTCCTGCTGCGCGCCCTCGCCCACACCTTCCTCGCTGCCCACCGCGCGGGCACCCCGCCCCCGCGCACACCTTCGACGGTCGTCCTGCGCGAGGCTCACCGCCAGGCCGCGCTCGGCGGCCTGGCCGGCGTCGGCACGGACCCGTCCACCGGGCGCCGCCTGCCGATGCGCCGCCTCGTCGCCGACCTGGCCGAACTGGCCGCCCCTGCCCTGGCGGGGACAGGAGACCTGGAGACCGCCCTGCTGCTCCTTCACCGCCGCCTGACCCGCGGTACGGGCGCCGACCGGCAACGCGCCGTATTCGCCCGCCGACACTCGCTCACCGATGTCGTCGACGACCTCGCCCGCCGGACCACCGCCTCGGCAGCTCTCGCGGCGCCCGTCCTCTCTCTGAGCACCAGCAGCCCTTCCGACCGCCTCACCAGCGCTGCGGTCTCGTCCTGACGGGTGGTCCGCAGCAGGCGGCGGGCTCTCCTTCGGCGGCCCGCTCAGTCTTGCGCTGCGGGCAGGGCGATCCGGTGCACCACTGCGGCGTCCAGCTCGACATCGACCGGCAGCGCCGGATGCAGCCAGCGCACCAGCGACCGGGCTCCGGAATGCGGCGGGCGCAGACGTTCGGCGACCGGAGTCCACAGCTGCCCGAACTCCTGCTCGGGCAGCTCACGAGTCACCACTCGCCGTCCGTCGGCGAGCAGCACCAGCAGGCGGTGATCGCGGCCGGGTCCGGCGGCGACGCCGATCACCCAGCCCCTCACCACGGGCCGCCCGGACTCAGTTCCGGTGGAAGCGGCAGGAGCATGGGCGGTCTCCCTCCGTATACGAGGCACAACCCTCCGAGCATGCCAGCAGGCATTCGATACGACCAGGCGGGCGGACCGGAGTTCCCCGTCTGTGACCTCGATCCCTCCGTCCTCCGGTCCTCCCCAAGGGTGCGTTCCGAGAAGCTGTTCAGGCGTGGGAGCAGTCGGCGGGCAGCCCGGTCGCGTTCCTGGCCGCGGCCGAGGGCTCAGGTACGGCATGCCTTCGGGGGGTCACGTCTGCCGACGGGGGTCGAGGCGCGCGGGGACCGGCCAGCGCACGTCGCGGACCCACCCCAGGCGTTCGAGGAACCGGATGGCTGCGGCTGACGGGTCGATCTGGCCGCGGTCTACTCCGTGGCGGGCGCAGGTGGGTTCGGCGTGATGGAGGTTGTGCCAGCTCTCGCCGAAGGAAAGGAGGGCCAGCGGCCACAGGTTGGTGGCGCGGTCGTGCCGACGAGTGCGGAACGGGCGTCGTCCGATCATGTGGCAGAGCGAGTTGACGCTCCAGGTCACGTGCTGGAGCAGGGCCACGCGCAGCAGGCCCGCCCAGAGCAGGGCGGTCAGGGCATCGTGCCAGGTGCCGCCGATCGTCCAGCCCGCTGCGAAGGGCAGTGCGAGGGAGAGGACGCACAGGGCGGGGAAGGCGCGGGAGACCGCGCGCAGATCCGGGTCGGCGAGGAGGTCGGGGGCGTAGCGGGCCGGCGGTGTCACGTCGGCCGTGAACAGCCAGCCGACGTGGGCGTGGACCAGGCCCCGCAGTTCGCCTCGCATGCTGGTGCCGTAGCGGAACGGTGAGTGCGGATCGCCAGGGCGGTCGGTGAAGGCGTGGTGGCGGCGGTGGGTGGCGACCCAGCCGATCACGGCGCCTTGAAAGCTCATCGATCCGGCCACCGCCATGGCGATCTTCAGCGCGCGGGCCGGGACGAAGCTGTGGTGGGTGAGTCCGCGGTGGAATCCCACCGTCACCCCCAGACCCGTGACGGTGTAGAACAGCAAGGCCAGGGCGATGTCGGTGGGGCCGATGAGCCGCCCCCAGAGCACCCAGCCCGCGAGCACCAGGGCCACGAACGGGAACATAACCACCAACGCCGTCACTGCCAACTGCCAACGCGGCACTTCCACCCGATGGACCGATGGGTCATGAGGGAAAGGCTCGGTGCCGTCGTACGGTATCCGCGGTGGGCCTTCGCGTGGTTGCGACGCCGCCGGCCGGACCGGTGATCCGGTGGCCTGCCCCGGAATGGACATCCCGGCTCCTTCGCCGTTTCGTCTGCGGCGCGGCCGGGGTCTGGGGCAGCTTCTGCTCGGGCCGCCGGAGCAGCCGGCCCGCCAAGACCGACTCCGAGCGGACCTCGGCCACACTGCGAGTGTTTCGCGCGCGCCGACAGCACTGTCCACCATAGTCCCGGCACAGCCTCAGGTGGAGCTCTGGCCTCGATCAACCGGCTCACCAGGCGCACCCCGGCGGAACGCCCTGCGGCTGGACGTGGCGCGACTGCTCCGGTTCGGAGCCTCCGAGCGCGACCGGAAGGGTGACACGCGCTGCCGCCGACCACCACCTGGGACACCGTCACATCCGGGTCGGTGATGATCGGCACAGGCGCAGCCCGATCATACGGAGTCCCCCATGTGGCATGACCTGTCGTCGGTTCAGATCCCCATCGCCGAGAAGATCCTGCGGACCGTGGCGGTCTACGTGCTGATCGTGGTGCTGTTCCGCCTCAGTGGCAAGCGGGGACTGGCGAACCTGAACACCTTCGACTTCGTGGTGATCTTCCTGCTGTCCAACGTCGTGCAGAACGCCGTCATCGGGAACGACAACAGCCTGCTCGGTGGTGTGATCGGCGCGGTCACCCTGGTGACGGTCAACGCGCTGCTGAACCGGTGGCTGGCCCGCGACCGGCGCGCCGCACGCATCGTGGAGGGGAGGCCGACCACCGTCATCGAGGACGGCCGGCTGATCCCCGCCGCCCTCAGCCATCTCGCGCTTCGCCCCTCGGAGGTCGAGCACGCGGTGCGGCTCCAGAACGGTGACGCGGTCGAGGATGTCGCACTCGGCCGCCTGGACCCGGACGGGCAGCTGATCGTGATCCTCAAGCATGAGCGGCAGAGCGCCACGCGCGCGGACATCGCGCGGCTGGAAGACCGCCTCGCCGCCATCCAACTGCTCCTGGCCGCCGGACCGCCACGTACCTGACGCCGACGGCCGGCTCGGGGCGCTCCAGGCAGCTGGGCAGCGTGCTGCCGCGGCACGGAGATCCTCGATCGCCACGCACCCTCACCTGCAGCGTGTGGAAACCCGCCTTGCGGGTAGGCGCCCAGCCGTAACGCAGAGTCGGCGGCCACAGAACAACAGGCAGCTTGCGCGCCCACTCGGCAACCACCCGGGCATCTCCCGAAGACCTGCCCGACCGCATGTCCCAGCAAGGGAGCCGATCATGCACGACACCTCGGTAGCGCAGCCGGAGCTCGACCGATCGGGCAGCCCGCTGACGGTCAGCAGCAACTCGGCGGCGGTGCCGACCCAGGTGTGCCGCCTCGACGGAGAGCCCGACCGCTCGACCCGATGCCTGCTCCGAGCCGCCTTAGCGGAGGCCGTCGCCGACGTGCCGGCCATGCTTGTCGTCGAGCTGTCAGGACTTACCGGCTGCGACTCCGCTTGCCTGAACGCCCTCCTCGACGCCCACCACGCTGCCGAAGCCGCCGGAACCTGGCTGGTCCTTTCCGGCGCCGGACCGCAGCTGCTGCATCTGCTCGCCATCACCGGAACCGACGAGGTCTTCACCGTCCGGGCCCACGTCCGTACCAGCGCGCCGCAACTCCCGGTCCGGTAGGAACCCGACTGGCCGTCAGCCGGTCAGCCCTCTCGTCTTCGGCCCAAGCGTTGATCAAGATCCAGGAAGGTCCCGCCGCAGACGGCATTGCACAGCTCAACATCAATGCCGGGACCGAACGGTGGAGCTCGGCCGTCTCGCCCAGCACGGCGGACCTGCGCTCGGCGACTGCCAACGGCGTGAATGCGATGGCGCGTCCGGCGCAGGAGACCGCGAGACGTGACAGTCGCACGCGGTCGAGCCGGGCAGTCCCGAAGTGCTGCTGTCCTGAGGTCGTCAGGTCTGCATATGTGTGGCCCCTCAGGATTCTGGGGTCGTGACGGCCTGGGGGTAGCGGAAGAAACCGTGGGATCGTAATGGCGCTTGACCTCGGTGAGGCGCTCGTAGTTGTCGCCGTAGTAGGCGTGCTGCCAGCCTGACAGGTCGGGGAAGTTGACGTAGGCGGGGTCAGCGCCCAGGCGACGGCGCAGGCCTGTTCTGGCGATCAGACATGCAGAGCCTGCGTAGTCGGGGATCTCGGGTCTGCCACGACCCCGGTGAACCGACCTACGCCGTGCGGCCGGCTCAGTGGCTGTTGTCTTTCCTGACTTGAGAGCTGTGTTTCCGCTGGTCAGGCATAGGGGCGGTGGTCTCGGGGAGTGGTGACGTGTCGTGTCGTCGCTCTGGTGGAGGTCAAGGATGCCGTCGGTCGTGGGGCTGCTGGAACAGCGTGAGCTGACCGCTCGCCGTCGTGTGGATGAGCTGCGGGAGGAGGCGGACCGTATCCAGGCCGAGCTGGTCGCGGCCGAGCGGGAGTGGAGCGAGTGGGTCATCGCCCGTTCACGCGTCGGCGAGGTGCTGTCCCCGGGCGAAGGAGACATCGCCGGCCCGGACGCCGTCGAGAAGCCGTCGGATCGCGGTGAACCGCCGGCGCTGCCTGCATCTTCGGCAGCGGCGAAGCCGAAGTCGGTGGTGCCGATGTGGCGTGCGGGTCTGGCCCGGTCGGCACTGTCGGCGGACTACCAGCGCATCGTGCAGGCTCTCGCGGACCGAGGCCGTCTCGGTCAAGGCCCGCTGACCTGCCAGGAGATGGCCGCCTGCTTCGGCCTGGACCCGGTGCCCGCGAAGATCGAGGCGTTGCGGTCGAAGGCGAAGCGGCTGACAGCGCGCGGGTGGCTGGTCGAGCCGGAGCCGGGCCGGTTCACGCTCGCGATGGCCTTGGCCGGGCCAGGCGGCGGGTCATGAGCATCGTCGCCGACCAGTAGACCATCGCCTCCGCGCTGCCGGTGGACCGTTCGAAGTCCCGCACGAGGCGGCGGCTTCGCATCAGGTGGGCGAAGAACCGCTCCACGATCCACCGCTTGGGCAGCACGACGAAGCCGCGCATGTCGTCACTGCGTTTGACGATGGCCAGGACCAGGGCGAGGACGGTGAAGCCGTACTCGACGAGGCTGCCCGTGTAGCCGCCGTCGGCCCAGACCAGCGCCAGCCGGTGGTGTGCGGCGGCCACCTGGGCGAGCAGAACCTGCGCGGCGGCGCGGTCGCCGATGTCCGCTGCGGTGACCATCACCGCGAGGAGCAGGCCGAGGGTGTCGACCACGGCGTGCCGCTTGCGGCCATTGATCAGCTTGCCGCCGTCGAAGCCGCGGCTGTCACGGCCGACGACGGCGTCCGCCTTGACCGACTGGGAGTCGATCACGCCCGCGCTCGGCTCCGGGTCCCGCCCGGCCTGCTCGCGGGCCTTACGGCGGAGCCGGTCGTGCAACTCCCGGACCAGACCGTGGTCACGCCAGCGCCGGAAGAACGCGTAGACCCGGTCCCACGGCGGGAAGTCAGCCGGCATGGCCCGCCACTTCGTTCCGTTGTCGACGAGGTAGCGGATCGCGTCCAGTATCGTGCGGTGGCAGTACGCCTCCGGCTGCCCGCCCCGCCCGCGCAGCCAGCCCGGCACCGGCAGCAGCGGCCGCACCACCGCCCACTCCGCATCGGACATGTCGGTGGGGTAGCGGCGCACACGGACCCCGTGGTCGACGGCGTTCCCGAACCGGTGTGCCAGGCAGTCACACGCGAGAGTGACCGAAGTGGACCCCGGTCCCGCGATGCCGTAGAAGTGGGACAACAGGGCCTCCTGGACCGCTCTTTGGCGTAGACACCCTTCGAGCTACCAAGAGGCCCTGCTTTCATGCGCGGCGGCCGCTGCGCTCACCCGATCGAGACCCCCGTTCGACCCGCGCCCCTCAAGATCGAAACGACAACAGCCACTCATGCCAGCCGTCCAACACGCGCTTCGAGTTCGGCAGGCAGGTACCAGCCCTCGATGTCGGGTGTCATGTAGAGGCGGGCCTTGAGGCCAAGCAGGAGCTGGCGGCGGTGCTCTTGGTCGGCCTGGGTCCAGGCGTCGGCGAAGGTCTGGCCGGTCTCGACCTCGACCCAGGCGGATGGGCGTTGTGGAAGGGCGGCGAGGCGGCGGCGTTCGTCGACGAGGACTTCGAGGGCTTCGGAGTACTCGTCGTCCCCGCCGGGGTAGTCGAACAGGTTGCGGCGCTTCTCCTCCCGAAGATCCTTCATCGCCACGGTGACGTGGTTGAGCTGCTCGGTGTGATCCTCACCGGGGATGAACCTGCGCACCGTCATCGCCAGCCCAGCCAAGCGCTCCACCAACGCGGTGATCGCGGCGGTGACGCGCTCGCCCTTGACGGACTGGCCCTTGCAGGCCGGCTTCCCCGCGGTCTTCGCGCAGCGGTAGTACTCGTAGACCTTCCCGTTCTTCGCGAGGTTCACCTGCCGGTAGAACCGGTCCCCGCAGCGGTCGCAGTGCGGCACACCCAGCCACGGCGAGGCGCCGTTCGAGCGCTCCTTCGTGATCCCGCGATCGTCCATCACCGCCTGGACCGCCGCCCACTCCTCCTCCGTGAACAGCGGCTTGGCCATCCGGATCGGCAGACCCTTCGCGTCGCGCGCAAGCTTTCGCGTCTTCACGGAGCGGCCTGTCAGCTTCAGGCCCATCGTCGCCGGCGAGCGCAGGATCTTGCCCACGCTGGTGGGGTTCCAGTGGTTCGACGGCGGCGTCCTGCGCTTGCTCGTGTAAGTGTCGCCCTGGTTCTTGTACGCGTGGGTCGCCGGGGTGTCGAAGCCGGCGGCCTCCAGGGCCGTGGCGATCATCCACTGGCTCTGCCCCTCCAGCAGCAGCTTGCCCATGTACCGGACGGCTTCGGAGGAGACCGGGTCCGGCTCGAGCGTCCGCCCGCCGCCGGGCCTGTCGACGATCCGGTACCCGTACGGCGGCTGGCCCCCGGCCCACCGGTCCGTCTTCCGCAGATGCCTGTGCGCAGCCGTCACCCGCGCCTTGATCCGCTTGAGCTCCATCTCCGCGAAGATCGACGCCAACATCAGGAAGACCTTGGCAAGCTCGTTCCCGAAGGACGACTCCCTCCCCTGCCGGTAGTCCAGGGTGATGCCGTCGTCCGTGAAGACCAGGACCTTGTGGTTCTCCTCCGCCCAGTGCGCCACGTCCGCGCAGTCCTTCGCGGATCGGAACGCCCGGTCGACCTTGGCCCACACCAACGCGTCCCACTCGTCCTGCCGCTCGGTCAGCCACGGCCCCAGGTCCGGGCGCTTCCACGGCGTAATCTCAGCGGAGACATCGAGGTCCTCGAAGGACCCGACGATCTCCCACTCCTTCGCCAACGCGTGCCGGGTCGCTGTCTCCGCCTGGATCAGGTGCGAGACCTTGCCCTCGTTGCCGTGCGTGTCCGAGACACGCGAACCCACCACTGCCCGAACCGGCGCCGAAGCCGTCATGATGCCCATGGGCATCCCCCTACCGCCCAGGCCAGCAGGAACCCCCGAACAGGCCGCACTCGAACGGGTGGACCTTTTGGAAAAGGCGTCGTTCCGCTGGCGCATCGACCTCCTGACCGTCAGCCCGAAGCTCGCAGCCACCTGCACCGCCGCCCACGTCGAACGCGCCGCCACCCACGCCGAGCGCTGGTCCGACCACGCTCCCGTCACGGCGCACTTCGACCACCAGCTGTAAGCACGTGGTGCCCCGGCATCAGCCGGGGCACCGTCGCGACTGCCCGGGATCCTCGGCCAGGCTGTGCAGGATCGCCCGTGCTGCCGCATCGTTCTGACGGAACGCCGGACCGCCCTCCTCACCGGCCGGTAGTGCACGGAGCGGGCCGGCGGTCCCCCCTCAGACGGCCGGTCGCCAGCCGAGGGCCGAGCCCAGCTCGGTGGCCAGGTCGGTGAGGATCTGCACGTAGTCCTCGGGCTCGAAGCTGGACGGGAGGGCAAAGGCGACCTCGTCCACCTCGCGGAGAGCGGGGTGGCCGTAGAGCTGCTCGGCGAGTTCGGCGGAGCTGCCGACCAGGTCGGGGGCGAAGACCAGGCGGGCCGGGCCCTGCGGGGCGGTGTACGCGGCGTGCGGCGGCGAGCGTACTCGGCGTACTTCGCGCGCTGGACGGGAGTGGCGCTGTCGGTGGGGATGACGACCAAGCCCTGGGGGACCCGGGCGCGCTCGCCGTCGGGGTGGTGGGCGCGGGAGGTGCGGATCTGCGCGAGCTGGACCTCGGCGAACTGGTCGGACTCCTCCACCTTGACCACGCTGCTGGTCAGCAGGTTCATCCCGCTCTCCCCGACCCAGCGCGCGGAACGCAGGCTGCCGCCGCACCCGCGCACAGCCGAAGTCATCGACCCCGGCAGTGGCCGGGTAGAGCGCCGCCTTGACCTGCTCGTAGTGGATCGGCGGGCCCACGCTGACCGGGGTTGAGTCGCCCACCGGACAGCAGATCGACGGTCGCCCGGTCCTCGGCCAGCCGCAGCGGGTTCTCCCGCCCGCATCACCCGACCCGGCGGCTGACACCCTTCACCGCTTCGATCCCACGAAGCCCCAGCTCGCTCCGTCAGCAGCAAATCTGTCAGCCCATCAGCATCTGCCGCCGCCTCAGGATGCCACGACCGGTGCCGCCTTCTCCCGCCACCGAAGTTCGGTGCGGGCCGCGCGGCGCTCGGCGGCCGCTGCGGGATCCGGCACCGGCACGGCGGCCAGCAGCCGCCGGGTGTAGCGGTCCTGAGGAGCCGCGAAGACGTCGTCCACCGGGCCCAGTTCCACGATCCGGCCGCAGCGCATCACAGCGACGCGGTCGCTGACCTGCCGGACCACGGCGAGGTCGTGGGCGATGAACACCAGGGTCAGCCCGAACTCCGCCTGGAGCTCGGCGAGCAGGCGGACCACCTGGGCCTGGGTGGAGACGTCCAGCGCGGAGACCGGTTCGTCGCACACGACCAGTTTCGGCCGCAGCGCCAACGCCCGTGCGATGCCGACTCGTTGCCGCTGGCCACCGGAGAGCTCGTGCGGGTACCGGGAGTACCACTGCGGCTGCAGGCCGACCCGTTCCAGCAGGTCGGCGACCTCCCGGCGGACCTGCGCGTCGTCGGATCCGCCCTGTACCCGCAGCGGGTCGGCGACCGACTCGCCGACCGTGCGGCGCGGGTTGAGCGAGGAGACCGGGTCCTGGAAGACCATCTGCAGGTCCCGTCGCACCGGCCTGAGCCGCCGTTCACCGGCACGTGCGAGGTCGGTTCCCTCGAACCGGATCGTGCCGGAGGTCGGCTCGGCCAGCCGCACCAGCAGCCGCCCGAGCGTGGTCTTCCCGCTGCCGCTCTCCCCCACGATGCCGAGGGTTTCACCCCGGCGGATGTCCAGGCTCACACCGTCAACCGCGCGCACGACCTCGCGCCGCCTGCCGAACCCGGCCGGGACCGGGTAGTGGCAGTGCAGATCGGTGACGCTCAGCAGGACCTCGTCGGCCGTGACGGCCGTCCGCTCGCGCGGGCTGTCCAGCCGGGGCACGGCCTCGATCAGCTCCCGGGTGCGGGGCGCGGCGGGCGCGCCCAACACCCGAGCCACCGGGCCCTGTTCGACGACCCGCCCGTCCTGGAGCACCAGGACCCGGTCAGTGTTGCCGGCCACCACCCCGAGGTCGTGGGTAACCAGCAGCAGCGCCATGCCCTCCTCGGTGCGCAACTCGTGCAGCAGGTCGAGGATCTGCGCCTGCACGGTGACGTCCAGGGCGGTCGTGGGCTCGTCCGCGATCAGCAGTTTCGGCGAGCAGGCCAGGGCCATCGCGATCAGCGCGCGCTGCCGCATGCCGCCGGAGAACTCGTGCGGGTGGGCGCGGGCCCGCCGGGCGGCGTCCGGGATGCCGACCCGGTCGAGCACCTCGACCGCCCGCCTGCGCGCTTCGGACCGGGCGGAGCCGGTGTGCACCCGGTGGACCTCCGCGATCTGGTCGCCGATCGTCCAGTACGGGTCGAGCGCGGAGAGCGGGTCCTGGAAGACCATGGCGGCGCGGGCTCCGCGCAGGGCGCGCAACTGCTCCTCGGTGGCGGCGAGGACGTCGGTGCCGTCCACCCGGACGGTACCGGTGATCTCGGCTCCGCTCCCCCGGTGCAGGCCGAGCAGGGCGAACGCGGCGGTGCTCTTGCCGGAGCCGGACTCGCCCACCAGGCCGAGCGCCTCGCCGGCCCCGAGGGTGAAGGAGAGCCCGTCCACGGCCGTGAACGGCCGGCCATCCGCCGCGAAAGTGACGCGCAGGTCCCGGACCTCCACAAGTTCCTGACGGTCCGTCATGCCAAGCTCACTCTCGGGTCGGCCAGCGCGTACAGCACGTCCGCGGCGGCGTTCGCTGCCACGGTGAAGAAGCCCGCGAACAGGGTGACGCCGACCACCACGGGCAGGTCGGTCTGGCCGACCGCAGTGACCAGCAGGCGGCCCAGACCGTCGAAGCCGAAGACGGACTCGGTGAGCATGGCGCCGCCCAGGAGCCCGCCGACGTCGATGGCGAGCATCGTGACCACCGGCACCAGCGCGCCGCGCAGCGCGTGGCCCAGGACGATCCGGCGCTCGGTCAGCCCGTAGGCGCGGTTGGTCCTGATGTGGTCCTCCGCCATCGTCTCCAGCAGGCTGGTCCGGGTCATCCGCGCGTACGCGGCGGACAGGACGAGGGCGAGGGAGACCCAGGGCAGCACCAGGTTGGCGGCCCACTGCGCCGGGTCGGCGGTGAAGGCGGTGTAGCTGGGGAACGGCAGCCACTGGAGGGTGGAGCAGAACAGCATGATCGCCATCAGGCCGACCAGGAACACCGGAGTGGACTGGCCCGCCAGGGTGAGTGTGGTCAGCGCGCGTTCCGAGAACCGGCCGCGCCGCAGGGCCGAGAGCAGCCCGGTGCCGACGCCGAGCACCAGCCAGACGACCATCGCGCCGAGGGTGAGCGAGAAGTCGACGGGCACCCGCTGGGTGATCAGCTCCAGGACGGGCTGGTCACTCTGGAAGGAGTAGCCCAGGCAGGGGGCCGCGCACCGGACGGTCCCGGTACCCGTGTCGAAGCTCCGGCCGGCCACGAGGGCCCGGAGGAACTGCCCGTACTGCTCCCAGAGCGGGCGGTCGGTGCCGAGCTTGTGCCGGACGACCGCGAGGCGGGTGCCGTCGCAGCCCTTGCCGCAGACGAGGACGGCCGGGTCGTGGGGAGCCGCGTAGAAGATCACGTAAACGACGGCCGACATCGCGAGCAGCACCAGCGCGGTGTCGGCGGTGCGGCGCAGCAGGAATCGGATCACGACGCCGCCTCCCGCGGTCCGGCCTTCCCGCGCCGCGGGTCGATCCCGGCGCGCAGCCGCGAGCGGGCCCGCGGGTCGAGTGCGGTGCGGACGCCGTCGCCGAGGACGGTGAAGGAGAGAATGGTGACGAAGAGCAGTCCGGCGGGCAGCAGGACGTAGGCCGGGTCGGCCTGGAACCAGTCGGTGGCGCTGGAGAGCATCTGTCCCCACGAGGAGGTCGGCGGGCGTACCCCGACGCCGAGGAACGAGAGCCCGGCTTCGAGCGAGACGTTGACTGGCAGTTGCAGCACCCCGTAGGTGATGACGGGTCCGGCGAGGGCGGGCAGGATCTCCCGGCGGGCGACGCGCCACCGGGTCGAGCCGGCCAGCCGGGCCGCCGAGACGTAGTCGAGCCCGCGCAGGGTGAGCACCTGCCCGCGCACGATGCGGGCGGTCGTTCCCCAGCCGAGCACGCCGATCACCAGCATCAGCAGCAGCGGCCGCGGGAAGCCGCTCGGCACGACGGCCATCAGGGCGACGGCGAAGACCAGCGAGGGGAAGGCGATCGCGAGGTCCATCGTCCGGCTCAGCACGGTGTCGGCCGCGCGGTTGCCGAGGCCGGCGGCCAGGCCGATCAGCACGCCCAGGGTGAGCTGGACGGCCGTCGCGCCGATCGAGACGGCGAGCGAGATCTGCGCGCCGTAGACCAGGCGGGCGAGCACGTCGCGGCCGGTGCCGGGCTCCACGCCGAGCCAGTGTTGGGCGCCCGCTCCGCCGAAGGAGCCGATCGGCACGCCGCCGGTGGCGGAGTCGACCAGGTCGTTGTGGTACGTGGTGGGGTCCTGCCCCTCCGCCGCGGAGATCAGCGGTGCCGCGACCGCCGTCAGGACGAGCAGGGTGACCGCCACCAGGGCGACGGTCGCGGCGCGGTCGGCGCGCAGGCGCCGCCAGGTCTGGTGTCGTTCGGGCCGGCTCCGCCCGGCGCCCTGCTGTTCGGGGGCGCCGACCGGAAGCTGAGGACCCGTCAGGTCCTTGGGCAACGTGCCGGTTCCTTACTTGACCGAGATGCGTGAGAGGTCGTAAACGCCGTTCCACTGGCTGACATAGGCGTTCTTCACGCCCTTGCCGAACAGCCGCTCGTAGACCGGGTGGTAGAGCGGCACCAGGTACGCCTGCTTGCCGAGCTCGGCGTCGAGCGCGCCCCAGGCCTTCGCCGCCTGCGCCGGGTCGGTGAGCTTGTTGGCGGCGTCGATCTCGGCGTTGACCTGCGGGTCGTTCAGCTGGAAGGAGTTGTAGTTGCCGCCGTCTGCCAGGATCTGCCGTCCGTCGAACACCGGGGCCAGGAACGGCCCGCCGGAGGGCCAGTCGGCACCCCAGCTGGTGAGGAAGAGTCCCGGTTCGGTGGCCGGCTTCTGGTACTTGGTCTGGTAGTCGTCGTCCGCCGTGCCCTCCAGCTTGACGGTGATCCCCGCCTTGCCGAGGGCCTGCTGGACGGCCGCCGCCACCTCGGGGCCGCTGCCGTCGCCGGTCACGGTCGAGTGGTCGAGGGTGATGGTCAGCCCGCCCGCGTAACCGGCTTGCGCCAGCAGCTCCTTGGCCTTGGCCGGGTCACCGCTCTGGCCGGCCGGAAAGTAGTCGTACGGGGTGTGGCCGAAGGCGGCCTGGTCCGGCAGGAAGGTGGTGGCGGGCTTGGCGACCGCGCTGCCGCCGACCGCGTTGACAACCGACTGCCGGTCGATCGCGTACGCGATCGCCTGGCGCACCCGGACGTCGTCGAACGGCTTCACCTTCGGGTTGAAGGCGAGGTACTGGGTCTCGCCGAAGTAGCCCGTGACGACTCGGCTCTTGAGCGCGCTGTCGCTGTTCAGCTTCGCCAGCACCGAGGCGTCGACGTTGCTGTCGGTGGTCACCGCATGGGCGTCGTCGCCCGTTCCCGCCGCCAGGCGCTGGTTGATGACCGACTTGTCGAGGCCCGAGAGCACCTGGATCCGGTCCGGGCAGGCGAGGCGCTGGTCGTCGACGGAGCGCGACCAGCTGGGGTTGCGGTCGAGCGTGATGGTCTTGCCGCCGTCGTTGCTCACCACCTTGTAGGGCCCGGAGGAGACCGGGTGCTTCTGGTAGTCCGTGCCGGTGTCCTTGGACTTGGGCACGGGTGCGAACTGCGTGGCCGTCGCGAGGAACGGGAAGTCGCCCTCGGGCTTGCGCAGCTTGAAGACGATGGTGCTGTCGTCCGGCGTCTCGATGGAGGCCAGGTCGCCGCCCTTGTACGGGCCCTGGTAGGTCTCGCCGCCGACCAGCCAGTCCCGCAGGTACGGCGGGCCGCCGGGCAGCTCGGGCGCGAATGAGCGCTCCAGTCCGTACTTGATGTCGGCGGACCTGATCGGCGTGCCGTCCTCGAACTTCAGTCCGGGCCTGAGGTGGTAGGTCCACACGGTGGCGTCCTGGTTGGGCTCGCCGGTGTTCGTGGCCAGGTCGGGCACCACCTTGGCGCTGTCGGGGCCGTCGGTGATGTGGTTGCGCGTGGTCAGGGTCCGGAAGGTCAGCGTCGGCACCTTGCCGCCGCCGGAGGTGTAGAGCTCGGCAGGGTCGAAGTTGCCCTGCCCGCGGTGGTTGAGCACGGTCAGGGTGCCGCCCTGGCAGGCGTTCGGGTCGAAGGCAGCGCCCGCCGTCGCGCCCTGACCGCCGCCAGCACCGCAGGCAGCGGTCAGGCCGGTCAACAGTGCGATGGCCACAGCCGCTACGGCAGCCCTGCTCTTGATCATCTTTTACCTCAGGGGAGTTGCGTCGCAGACCGCCGCAACCGGCAGCCTGTCGGGGAGAGGGGAGACACTGCGGAATCGCCCGCGACCGGAGTCCGGCCCCCGCCCGGGAAGCCCTGATCAGCCCTCTCCTTGCGAGAGGGCGCGGGACAGCGGGGGTCGGGCCGGGGCTGCGAGGGGGGAGGACGCCGAACCAGCACGGCCCCGCCAGGGACCGACCGCCTCAGCGCCCGGACGTCACCGACATCGACAGGCGACGTGGTCCGCGAACGCGACGGGCACACCGAGTCGCGCGGCCACCGTGGCGGCGCGGAAGCAGGTGGACCTGGTCGCAGACATGAGGAGAACTTTGAGGTCCTATAAGAAGATAGTCAAGTCCGACTGACTCTCGGGCTCCCTCCTCATGGCCTCTCAGCTGCTGTCTTCACCGCCGGGGCCGGGATTTGACTCCGCCGCTGGTCGGCACGCATAGTGCCCGCATGGCTGGATACCTCGTTTCGCGCAGGCACATCGACCTGCGCCGTGTGACGGCGATGAGCTGTCGCCCCAGCTGCTGACCCGCGCCCTCATTCGGCACTGACGCCGAGCGCCGGTCCCCCTCTTCCGGTCTTTCTCATCCGCACCCCATCCGTGCGGTTTCACTGCTGCGCGCTGCCCCGGTCCCGCACGACGACGGGACGGGCTGCGGCACGCGTTCGTCTGCCACCACCACGCCTGGAGCCTCCATGCGCCCGCGTCGCGTCCTCGTCACCGCCCTCACCACCCTCGTCTCCCTGGCGTCGCTCACCGCTTGCAGCAGCACGTCCTCGGGGAGCAAGGCCTCGGACAACCCGTACCAGCTCGCCGAGCCCGGGACCATACACGTCGGCACGCTCTCCGACGCGCCTCCGAACGTGTACCTCAAGGACGGGAGGTTCACCGGTTTCGACAACGACCTGTTCACCGCCGTGGCCGCCAAGGCCGGCCTCAAGGTGCAGTTCGCCGCGACGGACTTCTCGTCCCTGCTGTCCCAGGTCGCCAACCACAAGTTCGACGTGGGCAGTTCGTCCATCACGATCACCGAGGCCCGCAAGAAGACCGTGGCCTTCAGCAACGGCTACGACTTCGGCTACTTCGGCCTCGACGTCCCGGCCGGCTCACCGGTCAAGACTTTCGACGACTTGACGGGCAAGCGCGTCGTCGTCGTCCAGGGGACCGTGCAGGACGACTACGCGACCAAGCACCACCTCGATCCGGTTCGGGTGCCCGACTACAACAGTGCGCTCAACCAGCTGAAGACCGGTACCGCCCAGGCCTGGATCTCGCCCGCGGAGATCGGCGAGAAGAGCGCCGCCGACAGCGGCGGCAAGGTGGTCCTCGCGCAGAAGCAGCTCAGCCCCGCCCCGACCGCCTTCGCCGTCGCGCAGGACCGCCCGCAGCTGCTCGCCGCGCTCGACAAGGCACTTGACGAGGTGATCGCGGACGGGACCTGGACCCGCCTGCAGGAGCAGTACTACCCGGGCCGGGCCGTGCCGGAAGGCTTCAAGCCCGGCGGCGGGTCCGTCAGCTACCCGCCGGTGACGGCCGGCGGCGGTTCGCCGACGGCGGCGAGCGCGACTCCCTGATCCGCTCCCTGATCTGATCTCTGATCAGCGAACGTTCCCGCGACATACCGGACAGGAGGCTGGCGTGGACCAGTTCAGCACACTGGTGGACACGTTCTTCAACTGGGGATCGATGCGCTCGGCGGTCTCCGACCTGCTGACGACCGGCGTGCCCAACACGCTGCTCCTCTCCGTGACCTCGGCGGCGATCGGCACCGTGCTCGGTCTGCTGCTGGCGGTCGCCGGGATCGCCAGGGCCCGCTGGCTCCGCTGGCCGGCCCGCGTCTACACCGATGTGTTCCGCGGCCTCCCGGCCGCGGTGACCATCCTGCTGATCGGCGTCGGGCTGGCCCCCGAGGGGCTGACGCTCTGGGGGCCGGACCCCTTCCCGCTGGGAATTCTCGCGCTCTCGCTGATCGCGGCCGCCTACTTCGGCGAGATCTTCCGCTCCGGCATCCAGAGCGTGGAACCGGGCCAACTCGAGGCGGCGCGGGCGCTCGGCTTCTCGTACGCCTCCGCCATGCGCCTGGTCATCGTCCCGCTGGGGGTGCGGCGGGTCCTGCCGGCCTGGGTCAACCAGCTGATCGCCCTGATCAAGGACTCCAGCCTGATCTACTTCCTCGGGCTCACCGCCGGGCAGCGAGACCTGTTCCGGATCGGCCAGGACTCCGCCGCCAACACCGGCAACGAGTCGGCGCTGGTGCTCGCCGGGCTGTTCTACCTGGTCCTGACCGTACCGCTGACGCACCTGGTCAATGTGATTGACCGTCAACTCCGAGACGGCCGAAGGGTTGTCGAGCAGAGCACCGCCCCGGCCGAAGCCGAACCCCGACCGGAACCCGTACCCCGTACCGCGTCCGAGGGACCGACCCATGTCTGACGAACGACCCGCCGACATCCCCGCGAGCGCAGCGTTCGCCCCGGTAAGCCTGGCGACCCGCGATCTCCACCTGTCCCTGGGCGGCAACCCGGTGCTGCGCGGGGTGGACCTCGATGTCCCACGGGGCGAAACCCTCTGCGTGATCGGGCCTTCCGGCTCCGGAAAGTCGACGCTGCTGCGAACGATCAACCGGCTCCTCGAGCCCGACCGCGGTGACGTGCTGCTGGACGGTGAGAGCGTGCTGCACCGCGATCCCGACCTCTTGCGCCGGCAGGTCGGGATGGTCTTCCAGCAGTTCAACCTCTTCCCGCACATGAGCGTCCTGCACAATCTCACGCTGCCGCTGCGTAAACTGCGTGGGCTCTCCCGCGAGGAGGCGGAGGAGGCCGCCCACCACCAGCTCGACCAGGTCGGGCTGCGGCACAAGGCCGGCGAACGGCCGGGACGGCTCTCCGGCGGGCAGCAGCAGCGGGTGGCCATCGCCCGCGCGTTGGTGATGGCACCTCAGGTCATACTCTTCGACGAAGCGACCTCCGCACTCGACCCGGAACTGGTCAAGGGCGTGCTGACCCTGATGGCCGACCTGGGCCGGGCAGGCATGACCATGGTGGTGGTCACCCACGAGATGGGCTTCGCTCGCGAGGTCGCCGACCGCGTCGCCTTCATGGACCGCGGAGCCGTCGTCGAGTCCGGCGCGCCCGACAGCCTCTTCGGCGCTCCGCAGAGCCCGCGGCTGCGGCAGTTCCTCTCGGACGTGCTCTGAGCTGGAGGGACGCCATCCATGTCGCAGCCCACCTCCATTCCAGTGATCGACCTTCCGCCCTCGACCGCCACGCGCTCCACCGCGCGGCCCGCGACGTCGGCTTCATCGACAACCTCAACTCACCGCACTTCCGCGGCTACACGCGGATCGGCAACGAGCGGACCCAGGGCCTCCGGGACTGGCGCGACCAGCTCGACATCAGCAACGAGCGGCCCGCCCACGTACCCGGTCCCGACGAGCCGCCGTACTGGTGGCTGGAAGGCCCGAACCAATGGCCCGACGCCCTCCCCGAGCTGCGCGGGATCACGCTCGCCTGGATGAACAGTCTCAGTGCGGTCGCCCACCGGCTGCTGCACGAACTGCTCACCGCGATCGGCGGCCCCGAGGACTTCTACGACGACGCCTTCGTCGGCAAGGCGCGCAACCACCTGAAGCTGGTGCGCTACCCAGGGCGCGCTCGGGAGGGAGAGGACCAGGGCGTGGGCGTGCACAAGGATTACGGCTTCCTCACCCTGCTGCTGACCGACGAGGTCCCCGGCCTACAGGTCGAGGCGCCCGGTGGAGCCGGGTACATCGACGTGCCCCATCTGCCGGGCGCCTTCGTGGTGAACCTTGGCGAACTGCTGGAGGTGGCCACCAACGGCTACCTCAAGGCCACCAACCACCGCGTGGTCTCCCCGCTGGGCGCGCGCGAGCGCTTCTCCGCGCCCTTCTTCTACAACCCCCGGCTGGATGCCCGCGTCGCCCCGCTGCCGTTCCCCGGCGCGGCGGAGGCGACGGGCGTCACCAGGGACCCGGACAACCCGCTGTTCGCGGAGTTCGGCTGGAACGAACTCAAGGGCTGGGCCCGCGCCCACCCGGAGGTCGTGAAGAAGCACCACCGCGAACTGCGGTTCGGGTAGTCGCGGGCGGGACATGCCGTTGGGCCTTGCTACCGGCTCCCTGCTCGCTCGTAGGGGATCTTCCCGGCCAGCATGCCGCGGGCGGCGTGCAGTTCCGCGGTGGCCGCAAGAGCGACGCGTCCGCGGAGGCCCTGTTCGGCCTCGCGGCTCGCGCTGCTCGGAAGCCGTTCGCTCCGCGGTCCGCCGCGCGTGGCGGGACGGCATGGCTTCTTCGGTAGCGGGCCGTTGGCCGGCCGGGATCGGGCAGCAGTCGCCTGGTGGAACAGCGCGTCAGCTGGGCCCCTGCGGCCACAGGGGGCGGGTCGGCCAGGCGATTTCGTGCAGCAGGGCGATGGCGTCCGCCAGGTCTCGCGCCGGGGTGCGGCAGCTGCGGCGTGCGGTGCGGACCTGCCAGGTGCCGGCACCGTCCGGGTGGGCGGTGCCGAGGCGAACGGGGCGGGTGATGTCGGTGACGTCCGTGATGGTCAGCGTTCCATCGGCCCCGGTGGCCCGGTAGCGGCGGCCCATGCACTTGATGTCGACGGGTCTCGGCGTCACCTCGATGGAGCTGCTCGCCGGGCCGGGTGATGGTGCGCCGGCGGGCTCCCGGGCCGGGAGGAGGTGCTTCAGCATCCGAGGGTTCGTCACTTTCCGGTTGTGCTTCGTGCCTGAACGTCACGATAGCGCGACCGGCAGTGTCCCGTGCCACGTTCGGGCGCTCTTCCCCGATCCAGCGACCCGGCGCATGCTGGTCCCCGGCAGGACAACGGCGTCCCGGCCATGGGGGGCACATGGATGATCGGGACCTGTTCGAGTGCATCACCCGCGCCGTCCAGCCGGTGCTGGCGCAGGGGCGGGTCGCAAGCTACATCCCGGCGCTGGCGGCGGTGGACCCGCACCGGTTCGGCCTGGCGATCGCGGACACCGACTCACGGACAGTGCCACGCGGGACCGGGGACTGGCAGGTGCCGTTCTCCATCCAGTCGCTGTCCAAGGTCTTCACCCTCGCCCTGGTCCTGGCCGCCGACGGCGAGACGCTGTGGAGCCGGGTGGGCAAGGAGCCCTCGGGCGCGGCGTTCAACTCCCTGGCACAGCTCGAGCGTGAGCAGGGGATCCCGCGCAACCCGTTCGTCAACGCCGGGGCACTGGTGGTCACCGACCGGCTGCTGACCCTGACCGGCGACGCCCGGGGCACCCTGCGCAACTTCCTGCGCGCGGAGAGCGGCAACCCCCGCATCGACTTCGACGCCGAAGTGGCCTGGAGCGAGAGCCGCCACGGACACCGCAACGCCGCCCTGGCCCACCTGCTCGCCGACCACGGCCGGCTCGACAACCCCGTCCCCGACGTCCTCGACCACTACTTCTGGCAGTGCTCCCTCGCCATGAACTGCCGCGACCTGGCCCTGGCCGCCGGCTTTCTGGCCCGGCACGGCCTGCGCGCGGACAGCAGCCGCCTGCTCACCGGCAGCGAGGCCAAGCGCGTCAACGCCGTCATGCTGATCGGCGGCACCTACGACGCCGCCGGCGAGTTCGCCCACCGCGTGGGCCTGCCCGCCAAGAGCGGCGTGGGCGGCGGCATCATCGCCGTCATCCCCGGCCGCTGCACCCTGTGCACCTGGGGCCCCGCGCTGGACGCCCACGGCAACTCCATCGCCGGCATAACCGCCCTCGACACCCTGACCACCGTCACCGGTTGGTCCATCTTCTGAAGGACAGTTCCCCCAGGTGGGCGCCACGGCGTCCGAGCAGGACCCCTGCCCGGGCCGGCGGTCGACCCGGTGCCGTGGGGGCTCGGATCACTCCCGGCGGGCCAGCAGCCGGTAGGCGTTCGACAGGCCGGTGCGGCCGGCGGAGCGGGCGGCCAGCCGGTCGAGCAGGGACGCGAGCAGCAGGACGGGTGCACCGGCCAGGAACACCGCCCCGCGCAGCGTCCGCCGCAGGCGGCCCGGCGGGGTGCCCGGCAGCCAGGGGGCGTCCTCGCGCGGCGCGGCCGCGTCGAGCAGCAGCCAGCAGGCGGCCAGCAGGTCCACCGGGTCATGCGGTTCGCGGTGCTGCTCCAGCACGACGGAGAAGCCGAGTTCGCCGAGCCGGCGGCGCAGGTTGGCGGCCGGCATCAGGTTCAGGTGCTGCGGCTGCAGCCAGGGCAGCCACCAGCGGCCCAGCAGGCGGGCGTAGCGGCTCTGCGGGTCCGGGACTTCGATCAGCAGCAGCCCGCCGGGGCGCAGCACCCGGTGGGCGGCGGCCAGCTCGCGGACCGGGTCGGTGCTGTGCTCCAGGTAGTGGAACATGCTCACCACCTCGTACCGGCCGGCCAGCCCGGGTGCGAGTTCGGGCAGGGAGCCCCGGAAGCCGTGCGCCAACCGGCCGCTGTGCTCGGCGAGTTCGGCGCCCTCGCTGAGGTCCAGGCCGTCGAAGGCGGTGTCGGGGAAGACCTCCCGGGCGGTCTCGCAGAAGTGGCCGTGCCCGGTGCCGACGTCGAGCCAGCTGACGGGCGCGGCGGCGAAGGGGGCCACCGAGCGGGCGCGGCCGCGGTAGGCCGCGGTGCGGGTGCCGAAGACCCCGCCGAGCCGCTGCTCGCCCAGGCCGTCGTAGAAGTCGCGGTAGTAGAACTCCAGCCCCTCGCCGGTCAGTCGGGGGTTCTGGAAGACGTGCGCGCAGTCCTGGCACTCGTCCAGGACGAACCGGCCCGGCTTGTGCTGCAGCAGGTCGGTGGTGCGCAGCCGGATCCGTAGCCGGTCGGAGCCGCACCACGGGCAGTCGGCGCGCCGCGCTTCGAAGAACCGCTCGGTGCCGTCGGCCAGTTCGGCCCGGTAGGCGGGTCGGCGGGCGGCGACCTGGCGAGCGCGGAGCGCGGCCTTGCCGGCCGCGGCCGGCGCCGGGGCCGGGCCTGAGGCGGGGGCTGACGGTGGTTCGGTGGTGGTCACGGGACCCTCCGGTCGGACAGGGCTTCGAGGTGGTCGGCGGCCCGGGCGGCGCCGCCGGCCGCGCGGAACGAGGCGCCGACCCGGCGTGCGGCGGCCCGGTGGGCCGGGTCGTCGAGGACGGCGTCCAGGGCCTGGCCGAGCCGGACCGCGCTGGTGCGGCCGAACCGCACCCGGACGCCCGCCCCGGCCGCCACCACCTGCCCGGCCACCACCGGCTGGTCGTCGCGGATCGGGGCGACCACCAGCGGGACGCCGTGCCAGAGGGCCTCGCAGACCGTGTTGTGCCCGGCGTGGCAGATCACGGCGGCGGCCCGCTCCAGCAGTTCCAGCTGCGGTACCGAGGGCAGGACCAGGATGTCCGGGTCCGGCGCCGGGGCGCCCAGGACCTCGCCGGGGTCGACGATCACGGCCTGCAGCCGCCCGGATCGGGCGCGCAGGGCCTCCCGGCAGGCCGTCAGGAAGGCCGCTCCGGTGTCGGTGTTGGCGGTGCCGAGGGTGACCAGCACCGTGGCACGGTCCGGGTCCAGCCACTGCCACGGGAAGGCCGGCCCCGTGCGGCGGGCCGCCACGGCCGGGCCGACGCAGCGGATCGGTCCGGCCGGGTCGGCGATCGGCCCGGTCAGCTCGGGGGTGGTGAAGGCGAGGGTCAGGTGCGGGGAGAAGCGCGGGTCGCCGGTGCGCTCCGGGTCGCCGATCCGTTTGCGCAGGTCGGTCAGCAGGTCGGAGATCCAGGCGTCCACCAGCGGCATGCCGTCCAGCGCTCCGGTGAACTCCGCCGAGGTGGTCGCGCTGGTGGCCCACGGCAGGCCGAACCGCTCGGCCACCAGCGCACCGGCCACCGCCTGCTGGTCCACCACCAGCACGTCCGGCCGGAACTGCTCCACCGCAGCTTCCACGCCGGGGGCCATCGCCTCGGCGAGCGGGATCAGGAAGTCCTCCCAGAGGAACTTCAGGGCTGCCGGGCCGCGCAGCTCCGGCGGCCGCTGCGCCGTGCCGCCGGGGCCGAACTCGGGTACGCCGCACGGGAAGACCACCGCCTCCGGCCCCGCGAGCGGGCCGAGCAGCTCCGGCAGACCGGCCCAGGCGGTCGGGTGTCCGCGCGCGGCCAGCTCGGCGGCGACGCCCACAGCCGGGTTGATGTGGCCGACCAGCGGCGGGACGACGAACAGATAACCGGTCACCGGACGCTCCACTCGAAGTGGCCGGCCAGGGACGGGACGAGGGACAGGTACCCGGTCACCGGACGCTCCACTCGACCTCGCGCTGCGGGAGGACGCCCCCGCGCAGCCGGATACCGTGCTCGCGCAGCCAGGACAGCGTGAGCTCGCGGACGGTCTCGGGGGCCTCGACCAGGACGGAGTGCTCCTGGCCGGGGACGAAGGTGCTCCGGCAGTCCGCCAACAGCCCGTCCAGCCAGTCGGCCTGGGGCGCGAGGTCGGACTCCGTCCCGTAGACGGCCAGCACCGGGCAGCGGATCGCGCGCAGTTCGGCCTCGGTGGGCAGCAGGCTGGCGGGGATGTCCCGGGCCAGCGAGGTGCCGGCCAGCAGGGCGCCGGCCGAGCGGGCCAGCCTGGCGGTGTGCGAGCCCCGCTGCCGCGCGACCCAGGCCAGCGTCTCCTCCTCCACCAGGTGGTGTTCGGCCTTCCGCAGGATGCCGTCCAGCTTCACCGACCAGGCGCGCGAGGCGGGTTCGGACTCGATCGCCAGGATGCCCGCGACCTGCGCCGGGCGCCGGGCGGCGAGGCCGAACGCCACGGTGCCGCCGAAGGAGTTGCCGACCAGGTGCACCGGGCCGGTCACGTCCAACCGGTCCAGCAGCGCCTCCAGGTCGTCGACGAAGTGCTCCAGGCGGTAGCCGCTCGGCGGCCGGGCGGTGCGGCCGTGGCCCCGGTGGTCGTACATCAGCACGTCCAGCCCGGCGGCGGCCAGCGCGGGGGCGAGCGTGAAGTAGTAGCTGGCGAGGCTGTCGGTCAGCAGCCCGTGCAGCAGGACGACCGTCGCGGCGGGCGGGCGGCCGTCCTGCGGGCCGAGCCGCTGCACGTGGCAGCGGAGCCCGCCGAGGTCGAGGAAGGCCATCTCAGCTCCGCCCGGCGGTCTGCAGGCGGTCCACCACGTGCCGGACCAGTCGGCCGACCGTCAGGCCGATGATCTCGTCGAGCTCCATGCCCGCGAGGAACTCGGCGAAGTTGATCCGGTCGCCCCAGCGCTCCTGGAGCTGCCCGGCCAGCGTGACCAGGTCGATGCTCTCCAGCTCCAGGTCCTCGGTGAACCGGGACTCCATGGTGACCTCGGCGTCGTCGAGGCCGTACTCCTCCAGCACGGCGGCCAGCATGGCGGTGATCTCGGTGAGGACCTCCTGCTCGGTGGGCGGTTGCAGGTCCACGGTCTGCTCGCTGACGGTCACTTGGCTGCTGTCCTCTCGTCGCGGTCGCGGCCGCTCTCGCTGTGGTCGCTGTGGTCGCTGTGGTCGCGGTCAGGGCCATCGGGGCCGTCGTCGGCCGGGGTCCAGGCGACGACGTAGCTGCGCTCCGGCAGGCCGGCCGGGCTGTCGACGCCGGTGCACCGCAGCCGGTGGGTGCGCGGTCCGGCCGGCCCGGCGGCCAGCACCGTCAGCACGGACGGTTCGGCCGCGACCACGGCGAAGTCGCGCGGCCGGCCCTGCAGGCCGGTGCCCGCGCTCTTGGCCGCCGCCTCCTTGGCCGCCCAGAACCGGGCGAACCAGAGCGCCTCGGAGCCGCCGTGGGCCCGTCGGCACTGCGCCAGGAGGGCCAGCTCCGCCTCACCGAGGGCGACCCGCAGGGTCTCCGCCGGGCGCTCCACGACCTCCTCCAGGTCGATGCCCGCGCCCGGCCCGCCGCCGGGACGGCGCGGGCGGACCAGTGCGACGGCCGCCTCGGCCCGGTGGGCGAGCGAGACCTCCAGCTCGGGCAGCGTCCGGCCGTGCACTCCGGCCAGCCGGGGGCGGCCGGAGTCCTCGTTGAGCACTTCGATCTCGGCCGGGAACACCGCCGCCTCGCCCTGCTGCCAGAGCAGGCGCCGCACCGCGTCCTTGGCCGCGATCCGGCCGAGCAGCCAGGCCCGACGCCCGCGCGGCGGCTGCCGCTCGTACCGGGCCCGCTCGGCGGTGCCGAGGTGGTTGCGCATGATCAGGTCGCGGGAGGCGAGGTCGGGCCAGCGCTCGTGCAGCAGCACCCAACCGCCGGGCTGCGGGCTGGAGAGGGTGTTGCGCTCGACGAACCGTTCGACGGGCCTGGTCTCGGGGTGGCTGTCGAAGCGGCGGTCCTGCCAGCCCTGCACCTCCGCCCAGACGGTGCCGCCGGACAGCAGCTGCACGTCGGCTTCCAGGACGGTGTCGGTGAGGCCGGTGATCCGGATGTGGCACTGCAGCTCGGCACCCGGCCGCGGCGGCGGGCCGTAGAAGCGCAACTGCCTGATGCCGACCGGGAAGACCACCGTCCGCTCGGTGTGGGTCGCCATGATCCAGTAGCCGAGCAGCTGGCCGACGTTGTCCAGCAGCGCGCCGGGCGCGGCCGGTGCGGTGATCACGCCGCGTACATGCGACGGCCCGAGGGCGGTCAGCTCGGTGAGGCCCTGGAACGCGGGGCCGTGGAACATCCACCGCTGCTCGTAGAGCCCGGCGGCGGTCAGCTCCGGCGCCCGCTCGGCCGAGGGGTCGACCGGCCAGGGGGCGGGTGGCAAAGCGTGATGGTCAGTCAGTTCGACCACGCCCCGGGCGAATCCGCCGAAGGCGGCGGCGAGGCGGCCGGAGCCGGCGTGCTCCAGAGTGATGTCGACCTCCAGCGGGTTCGCGGCCGGCACCCACTGCCCGAAGCGCAACTCGCTCAACCCGGTGGCCAGTCGGCCGGGGACCGCCCGCTCGGCGGCATCCGCCAGGTGCTGCACGATCGTGGTGGCCGGTACGACGGGCCAGCGGTCCAGCGGGTCGGGCCAGCCGGGGCGCTGGCGGAAGAAGCAGTGGTCGAGCAGGTAGGGCATGGTGTCGAGGGAGACGCGGAGTCTGCTGACGAGCGCTTGGCGGGGTGCGGCAGCTGCGGCGGGCGCGGCAGGTGCGGTGGCTACGGTCGGCACGGCAGGCGCAGCGGGCCCGACCGCCACGGCAGGCGCGGTCGGCACGACGGGCGCGGCGGGTGCGACCGACCCAGCGAGTGCGGCCGCAGCACCGCCCGGTACGACGGGCACGGCCGACGGCCGCCCCGCGCCGATCAGTTCGGCCGCTGCCCGCTCGGTCTCACGCAGCAGTGCGTTCAGTTCGGCGGCGACCGGCGAGCGGTCGGCGAGCGAGGCGAGGTCGGGCCCGGTCCGGCGGGCGGACGCCAGGTCGGCACGGAGCGCACCGAGGGCGACCGGGTCCAGCGAGACGAGCGCGCCGCCGAGGTCCAGCGGTACCGCCGGGTGGGGACGCTGCCCGGAGCCGTCGACCGGAGCCGGGGAGCCGGGGAGCGGTACCGCAGGGTGCGAGCGCAGCGGCGCAGCGGCTCGGACGGCAGCGGGCCGCAGGGCAGCCGGGTCCGGTTCGGCGCCGTCCACCCAGAGCGCGGCCGCCACCCGGCGCAGCTGCGCCAGCCCGTCGCGGTGCGGGGAGTTGGCCGGGATCGCCAGGTGGGCCCGCTCGCCGAGGGTGTCCCCCACCAGCGAGGCCAGCTGCCCGGTCCCCACCTGGACGAACGCCCGGAACCCGGCCGCGTACATCGCCTCGATCAGCGGCCGGAACCGTACCGGCTCAAGCAGGTGCCGCACGAACAGCGCGCGGACGGCCGCCTCGGTCGGCGGGAAGGGCGAGGCGGTCGTGCCGGACCAGACCGGCACAGTGGGCCGGTGCAGCTCGAACAGGTCGGCGGCCTGCCGGATCGGGTCGAGGTAGGGGGCCAGCATCGGGGTGTGGAAGCCGGACTGGAACGGCAGGACCTGCCCGAGCACGCCGCGTGCGCGGAACCAGTGCACCAGTTCGGTGACCGGCTGCTCCGGACCGCAGACGATCGACTGCTGCGGCGCGTTGTCGTGCGAGAGGACCACCTCGGACATGCCCTCGACCGTCGCCAGTGCGTCGAGCACCCGGTCGGCGGGGGCGCCGAGCGCGGCGAAGGCCAGCCCTGGGACGCGCAGCGAATCCGGGTCGAAGGCCGTCAGGAAGCTGTCCACCGAGGCGCCGGAGTACAGGCCGCCCGCGATCATGGCGGTCCACTCGCCCACGCTGTGCCCGGCCACGGCGTCCGGCCGGACGCCGATCCGGCGCAGCGCGGTGTCGAGCAGCCGCCCGACGGCGACCACGCCGACGCCGTGCCGCCCGATGTCGCCGACCTGGGCGGCATCCGCCGGGAGCGGGCGGGGCAGGCCGAAGTGGTCGGCGACCTCGTCCACCCGAGGGGTGAACTCGCCCTCCAGGCCGGGGAAGAGGAACGCGATCCGGCCGCCGGCGGCCAGCAGCGGCTGCGGCGTGAACCAGACGTCGCCGCGCCCGCGCCAGGCCCGCCCTCGGGCCACCGCCCGGCGGGCCAGCGCCAGCCGCTTCGGCGTCGGGTCGGCGATCGCCAACCGGCAGCTCGGCGCGCCGGCTCCCGGCTCCGCCGCCGCTGCGGCCAGCAGTGCCGAGTCCTCGGCCGCCAGCTGGTCGGCGAGCCGTTCGGGCCCGTCGGCGGCCAGTCGCAGCACGCGTTCGGGTTCGGCGACGGACAGGGCGGCGCGGCGGACGGCCCGGGTGGGGCCGGTGCGGCCCGGGGCCTGCTCCAGCACCACGTGGGCGTTGATGCCGCCGAAGCCGAAGGCGTTCACCCCGGCCCGGCGGGGCGGCCCGGCGGGGTCGGTCTCCCAGGGCTGCGCGGCGGAGATGGTGCGGAACCGGGTACCGGCCAGCGCCGGGTGCGGGTCCTCGCAGTGCAGGGTGGGCAGCAGTACGCCGTGGTGCACGGCCAGCGCCGCCTTCACCAGACCGGCCACGCCGGCGGCCGGCATGGTGTGGCCGATCATGGACTTCACCGAGCCGAGCACGGCCCGCTCCGCTCCGTCTGCGGGGCCGAATACCTCGGCCAGGGTGGCGAGTTCGGCGGCATCACCGGCCGGCGTGGCGGTGCCGTGGGCCTCCAGGAGGCCGAGCACGCCGGGCGCCGCCGGGTCGAGCCCGGCGGCCCGCCAGGCCGCCCGGACGGCTCGGGTCTGGCCGCCCGGGTCGGGGCTGGCCAGGGCCGCCGTCCGGCCGTCGCTCGCCACCCCGGTGCCCCGGATCACCGCGTACACCCGGTCCCCGTCCCGCTCGGCGTCGGCGAGCCGCTTGAGTGCGACCACGCCGGTGCCCTCGCCGACCAGCAGGCCGTCGGCGCCCCGGTGGAACGGTCGGATCCGCTGGCTCGGCGAGAGCGCCCGCAGCTGCGCGAACACGCTCCACAGGGTGACGTCGTGGCAGTGGTGCACCCCGCCCGCCAGCACCAGGTCGCAGCGCCCGCCGGCCAGTTCGCCGACCGCCTGGTCGACGGCGACCAGCGAGGACGCGCAGGCGGCGTCCACCGTGTAGGCGGGGCCGCGCAGGTCGAGCCGGTTGGCCAGCCGGGAGGCGGCCAGGTTGGGGACCAAGCCGATCGCCGACTCGGGCTGATCGGGGCCGAGCCGGTCGGTGAACGCGGCTCGGACTTTCTCCAGTTGACTATCCGTCAGATCAGGCAGCAGCTCCGCGAGGGTGCGCACCACCTGGTGCGCGCTGCGCACCCGCTGGTCGAGCCGGACCAGGCCCGGCGTCAGGTACCCGCCCCGGCCGAGCACCACCCCGATCCGGTCGCGGTCCGGCAGCCGCTCCGGGCCGCCCGCGTCGGCGATGGCCGCGGCGGCCACCTGGAGCGCGATCAACTGGTCGGGCTCGGTGGCCGCGACCGAGCTCGGCATCAGGCCGAACCGGGTCGGCTGCACCTCGGCCAGGCCGTCCACGAAGCCGCCGCGTCGGCAGTAGATCCGGTCCGGCGCGGCCGTTCCGGTGGCGCCGCCGGGGTCGTAGTAGTCCGTGTCCCAGCGCCCGGCCGGGACGTCGGTGACGGCGTCGACCCCGTCGACCAGGTTCCGCCAGTAGGCCGCCAGGTCGGGGGCTCCCGGCAGCAGGACCGCCATGCCCACCACGGCCACCGGGGTGGCTGCCCGCTGCATCAGGGCGCTCACCAGCCCGAGGCGGTGTAGACCACGGCCCGCTCCGACCGCTCGCCCCAGGCGAGTTCGCGCAGCAGCGCCAGGGTGCCGGCCTCCGGGTCGATCAGCTTGACTCCGCGCCGGACGTAGTCCCGGGCCAGCTCCTCGGAGACCATGCCGCCGTGCGCGCCGGCCGGTGCCCAGGGGCCCCAGTGCACCGTCAGCGCCCGGCGTCCGGTCTGGTCCGACCAGCGGGCCGCCAGCTCCTCCAGCGCGTCGTTGGCCGCCGCGTAGTCTGCCTGGCCCCGGTTGCCCAGGGCGGCCGCGATGCTGCCGAAGAGCACCGTGAAGCCCGGCCCGGCGGGCAGTTCGGCGAGCGCGTCAAGCAGCGCCCTGGCCCCGTCCGCCTTGGTGGCGAAGACCCGCCGGAAGGACTCCGGATCCTTCTCGGCGAGCACCCTGTCCTCGATCACGCCGGCCGCGTAGACCACGCCGTCCAGCCGGCCGTACTCGGCGTACACCTCCTTGACCGCCTGGCGCAGGGCCGCCGGGTCGGCCGCGTCCACCGCGCGGTAGCGGGCCTGCGAGCCGAGCGCGGACAGTTCGTCGAGGGTCGCCGCGACCTCGCGCCCGGCCAGCAGCCGGGAGGCGGCGGCGTCGACCTCGGGCAGCGGCACGCCCTGGCGGGCGAGCGCGGCCCGCAGGGCGGACCGGTCGCGGGCGGCGGCCGTCGCCGGGTCCTCCAGGCCCTCGGGCGGTGCGGTGCGGCCCAGCAGCTCCAGCCGGCAGCGGCTCGCCGAGGCGAGCGTGGCCGCGAACCGCGCGGTGATCCCGCGCGCCCCGCCGACCAGCAGCACCACGGCCTCCTGGTCCAGCCTCAGCGCTGCGGCCTCCGCCACGCCTTCGCCGGCCGGCCCGGCCCCCGTGCTGCCGAGCAGGCCGAGGCCGCGCTCCACCAGCGCCAGGCCCTGGCGTCCGGCCGGGCCGTGCAGCACGACCGGCTCACGGTCCTCGGCGACCAGGTCGGCGAGCAGCAGGTCGGCGGCCCGCGCCGGGTCCGCCGGGTCGAGTTCGACCAGCCGCACCGAGCTGTCCGGGTACTCCCGCGCCAGCGTGCGGAACAGCCCGCGCAGCCCGTCCGCCCGGCCGGGGCCCGGTCGGGACGCCGGACGGACGGCGTACAGCCATCTGGGGGCAAGGGCCAGCGCGGCCTGCAGTACGGGAACGGTACCGGGCAGCACCGGTGCGCCGTGCTCGGCGAGCGGGTCGAGGAGCAGGACGCCGTCCAAGGGGCCGTCCGCCGAGGAGAGTTCATGCCCGGTGGGAAGGACCGTCAGCTGTGCACCGGCGGCGGCCAGCCGGGCGGCGAGAGCCGGGCCGACGCCGTGGCCGTCCTCCCCCAGCAGGGCGAAGCGCCGGCCCAGCAGGGACTCGGGCGTGCGGGCCGGCTCGGCGAGCGGTACGGCTTCGAAGACCAGCCGCACCGGCTCGTGGCCCGTGACGGGCGGCTCGGTCACGGGGGTGCCGGCATCGAGGTGGCGGGCTTCGGGGGCGGCGATCGGCACCGAAGCAGCAAGCGGCTCAGGCGCGGGTACGGGCGCGGACGCGGGCTCAGGTGCGGGGGCGCCGAGCCGGGTGGTGAGCCAGGCGGTGATGTCGGCGGCGGTGCGGGCCCGGGAGAGCTCCTCCACCTGCTCGTCGGCAAGCCCGCCGAGGGCGCCGAGCCCCTGCGCGTCGCCGAGGCGGCGGGCGAGTTGGCCGATGATCTCGGTGCGCTTGATGGAGTCGATGCTGAGGTCGGCTTCGAGGTCCAGACCGGGCTCGATCATGTCGGCCGGGTAGCCGGTGCGTTCGCCGATCACCTCGACCACCGCGCGCAGCACGTCCTCCTCGCCGACCGGCCCGGCCACGGCCGCCACGGGCACCACAGCCGTCACGGGCGCCACGACCACCGGCTCCGGCCGGGCGGCTATGGCGGGCAGCTCGGGCACCGGCACCGCCGTCGCCACCGGCAGCTGCACGGCGACCGGGGGGACCGAGGCGATCGGGGCGAGCGCCTGACCGGTGCCACCGAGGTAGGTCATCAGCACGTCGCGCTGGGCCGCGATCAGCTCCCGGCTGCTGCGCAGGAACTCGGAGACCAGCGCGTCGCCGTTCGGGTTCGGTGCCTGGGCTGTCATCAGCGCCTCCGGTACAGGTCGGGCCGGTGCGAGCGCACCGGGCAGCAGTTCTCCGGCAGCGGTGCGCACCAGCTGCCCGTCCACCGTCCAGCCGGGCGGGCGCGGCGGGCGCGCCCGGCCGGCGTCCACCGCGTCCCGGCCGCGGTACAGCCGGTCGGTCCGCACCGGGACGCCCGCGACGGCGAGCGCGGCCAGCGCGTCGAGGAAGCCGGGCAGACCGCGCCGGCGGCCTTCGAGCGGCACGGCCCGGTGCGACCGGTCGCCGAGCACCGCCGACACCAGCCGGGTCAGCACCGACCCCGGGCCCGCCTCGACGAACACCCGGGCGCCCGCCTCGTACATCGCCTCGACCTGCGCCACGAACCGCACCGGTGCGCCGATCTGCGCCTCCAGCTCGGCCCGCACCCCGGCCGGGTCGGCCGGGTAGGCGGCCGCCGTCCGGTTCGCGAAGACCGGGAACTCCGGCGCCCGTACCGTCCGGGCCGCCAGCGCCTCGGCGAAGCACTCGCCCGCGCCCGCCACCAGCGGGCTGTGGAAGGCGCAGGCGACCGGCAGCTTCTTGACGCCGTACCCGGCTTCGCGCAGCAGCCCGATCGCGGTGGCCAGCTCCGGCGTCGCACCGGAGACCACCGTCTGCCGGGGGGCGTTGTGGTTGGCCGCCACCACCCGGCCCGCGAGGCCGCCGGCCGCCAGCACCCGCTCGACCTCCTCGGCCCCGGCCGCCACCGCGGCCATCGAGCCCGGGTCACCGCCCGCGCCGACCGCACCCAGGATCGCCCGCGCCCGGTCGGCGCCGAGCGAGGGCAGGTCCTCGGCGGCCAGCGCGCCCGCCGCGCAGAGCGCGACCAGCTCGCCGTAGCTGTGGCCGCCCGCGAGCTGCGGGCTCACCCCGGCCAGGGCCAGCAGTTCGAACGCCGCCAGCCCGGCCATGCCCAGCACGGGCTGGGCCACTCTGGTGTCGGTGATGGCGGTGCGCTGGGCCTCCCGCGCCTCGGGGGTGAAGGCCAGCGGCGGGTACAGCGTGTCCGCGTAGGCCGCGCCGAGCCGCAGGTGGCGCTGCACCCCGGGGAAGGCCGCGAACAGCTCGGCGAACATCCCGGGGCGCTGACTGCCCTGCCCGGGAAAGAGGAAGGCCACCTCGCCCGGCTGCTCATCCGCCTCCTCCGCGAGGTACAGCCCGTCCACGTCCGCTCCGGCCTCGGCAGCGCGCAGCAGCCGGACCAGCTCGGCGACGTCCGAGGCCACCACCGCGATCTGGACCGGCCCTCGTCCGGACTCCGCCCGCCGGGAGGCGGCCAGCGCGAGGTCGCGCAGCCGCCAGGGCGAGCCGTCGGCGTCCGCCCACCGCAACAGGTCCGCGACACCGCGCAGCGCCCGCTCCCGGTCGGTGCCCCGGAAGAGGAACAGCTCGGCCGGCCACTCCTGGAGCCCGTGCACCGGCGTCGGTCCGTCGTAACCGCGCAGCACTGCATGGAAGTTGGTGCCGCCGAAGCCGAACGCGCTGACGCCGGCCACCCGTTCGGCCGGTGCGGCGGCCCACGGGCAGGCCTCGGCGTGGAAGACGAACGGGCTGCCGCCGGCCTCCCAGGCCGCGTTCGGCCGCTCCAGGTGCAGGGTGGGGGGCTTGATCCCGGTGTGCAGCGCCAGCGAGGCCTTGATCAGACCGGCCAGCCCGGCCGCGCACTTGGTGTGCCCGATCTGCGACTTGACCGACCCCAGTGCGCAACTCCCGGGCGTGGCGCCGTCCTCGGCGAACACCTCGGTCAGGACGGCGAGTTCGGTACGGTCGCCGACCACCGTGCCGGTGCCGTGCGCCTCGACCAGCCCGACCCGGGCCGGGCTCGTGCCGGCGCTGCGGTACGCGCGCTCCAGCGCCAGCCGCTGCCCTTCGGGGCGGGGCGCCGTCAGGCCGAGCGAGCGGCCGTCGCTCGCGCTGCCGACCCCCTGGACCACCGCGTACACCCGGTCGCCGTCGCGCTCCGCGTCCGCCAGCCGCTTCAGCACCAGGCAGCCGACCCCCTCGCCCAGCGCGATGCCGTCCGCCGACGCGTCGAACGGACGGGAGCGGCCGGTCGGCGAGAGCGCGTGCACCGAGGCGAAGAGCAGGAAGTCGTTGATCCCGTTGTGCAGGTCGGCGCCGCCGCACAGGGCCAGGTCGCTCGCGCCGGAGGCCAGTTCCTTGCAGGCCACGTCCAGGGCCGCCAGCGAGGAGGCGCAGGCCGCGTCCACCGTGAAGTTGGCGCCGCCCAGGTCGAGGCGGTTGGCGATCCGGCCGGAGATGACGTTGGAGAGCATGCCGGGGAAGGAGTCCTCGGTGAGCTTGGGCAGCTGCTCGGCGATCGCGTCCGGCACCTTGCCCAGGTAGGCCGGGAGCACCGCGCCCAGCACGCCCGCGTTCGACAGGTCGCTGCCCGCCTCCGCGCCGAACACCACGCTGGTGCGGGAGCGGTCGAACTCCCGGCCGCCCTCCGCTCCCCCGCCGTCGTACCCGGCGTCGAGCAGCGCCCGCCGCGCCGCCTCCAGTGCGAGCAGCTGCACCGGCTCGATGCTGCCGAGCGCGGTCGGCGGGATGCCGTAGGCCAGCGGGTCGAACGGGATCCGCGGCAGGAATCCGCCCCACTTGGAGGGCGTCGTGCCGGGGCCGCCGTCGGCCGAGTGGTAGAGCGCCGGGTCCCAGCGCTCGGCCGGCACCTCCGTCACCGCGTCCACCCCGCCGACCACGTTCGCCCAGAAGGCGGGCAGGTCGGGGGCGCCCGGGAACATGCCGGCCATGCCGATCACGGCGATCTCGAGCGGAGCCGACTCGGGCTCAGCCGCAGGCTCCGGCGCCGGGCCGAGCCGCTCCACCAGGTCGGCGGCCCGCGCGGCCAGGAATCCGGCCGCGCCGGTGCCGACGGCGATGTGCAGTCCGGCCAGCGTCGTGGTGGCCGAGCGCAGCACGGCGACCTGCCCGGCCATGAACATGCCCCGCTCCAACTGACCCTGCTCGTCCACCTCTTCGAGTGCCCCGGCCACCCGGTCGAGGCCCTTGCTGGCGATCCGCAGCCGGCCGACGTTCAGCCGCTCCAACTGCTCCCAGACCTCGCGCTCGGGCACACCCTCCGCCCGCAGCCGCTCCCGGGCCTGCTCGAACTCGGCCGTGAACGGGCTCGCGACGCACCGGGTGGCGTGCCCGGGAGCCGTCTGCAGCAGCTCCGTCCCGCGCGCCGCCAGCACCTGCCGCTGGAACTGCGGCTGGACGGCGCCGTGGGCCACCGCCTCCTCGGTGAACAGGTACGCCGTACCCATCAGGACGCCCGCCGCCACGCCCCGGTCGGCCAGCGGCGCGGCCAGCGCCGCGACCATGGCCGCCGAGCGCTCGTCGTGCACGCCGCCGGCGAACAGCAGCTCCAGCTGCGGGCTGTCCCGAGCGGCGGCCAGGAAGTCCTCGACCACCGCCAACTGCGCCTCCCACAGCGGGAAGCTGTGCCGGGGCCCGACGTGTCCGCCGCATTCCGAGCCCTCGAAGACGAACCGGCGGGCCCCGTCCTCCAGGAACTGCTTCAGCAGACCCGGGGAGGGCACGTGCAGGAAGGTCCGGATCCCCGCCTCCTCCAGCACCCGGGCCTGCGAGGGCCGCCCGCCCGCGATCACCGCGTGGCTGGGCCGCGCCGCCAGCACCTCGGCCAGCTGGGCGCTGCGCACCTCCTCCGGCGCGAAGCCCAATACCCCGACGCCCCAGGGCCGTTTGCCGAGGGCAGCGCCGGTCTGCGCCAGCAGCTCGCGGGTCTGCCCGGCGCCGGCCAGTGCGAGGGCCACCACCGGCAGGCCGTCCGCCTCGGCCACCGCGGCCGCGAACGCCGGCTGGTCGCTGACCCTGGTCATCGGGCCCTGGACCACGGGCAGTCCGGTGCCCAGCGCCCGGCTCATCGGCGCACCGGGGCCGAGCAGCGCCGAGGCCGCGCCCGGCTCGGCGGCCGCCCGCAGCACGTCCAGTACCGCGTCCCGCACCGCGCGGACGGCGGCCCCGACCGTTCTCCAACGCTCGGCGAACCGAGCCGCCAGGAAACCGTCCTGACCGACCATCAGCTCCTGCCCCGGCGAGCCGCCGGAGGCCCGCTGCAGCACCCGCCGCCCGTCGACCACCGCCGTCTCGGAGCCGTCCATGCCGCGCACGGCCGCCGCGATCTCCTGCGGGGCCGCCGACTCGGCGAGCAGCGCGAGCTGGCTGTCCAGCACCACTCCGGCCGCGCCGCCGGCCACCGCCGCCGCGGCGGTGTGCAGGCCGATGCCGCCGCAGGCCCAGACCGGCACCTCGATCTCCGGTACGGCCAGCAGGTGTTGGAGCAGCACGAAGGTGCTCAACTCGCCGACCGGGCCCCCGCTCTCGCTGCCGCGCGCGATCAGCCCGTGCGCCCCGGCGCGGACCGCCGCCAGCGCCTGCGCGAGATCGGTGACCTCGACCAGCAGGCGGTACCCACCGGCCAGTTCGGCCGCGTCCCAGCCCGGGGCGCCCTCGGCCAGCACGACGGTGTCCGGCCCCGCACCGCCGGGCGAGCGCAGCTCGGCGGGGTCGAGCCGGCAGTCAGGGCCGACTCTGACGCCGAAACGGCCGGTGAACCGGCCTCGCAGAGTGGCGAGTTCCTCGCGGGCCCGGCGGTCCCCCACCCCGAGGTCCAGCACGCCCAGCGCGCCCGCGCGGCACACGGCCTCGGCAAGCCCCGCATCCGGCTGCTGGAAGGGCGTCAGGCCGATGACGAGGTCGGTCAGCAGTGCGGTCGGTGCGATGGTCGACTGTGCGGCGGACCTCATGGGCTCTCCGGGTGTGAGTCTGACGGCGCAGCTGGGGGGCACGAACGACTCTCGGTGCGGCGCATCGCGATGCGGCCCCTGCGGCATTGCCGGAGGCACTCTCGCGCGATTCGCCGACCGCTTGTAGGTTGACACTACTGTCGGGTAGTGCCGGACAGGTTAAGGTCATATTGCGCGTACATGTCAACCCCAGCGACAGCCCCTCGCCTCACATCCGAAGGACCACCGGTACCCCATCTGCAGCTGCGAGCAATGGATTTGACGACCATTCAGACGATGGCGAGGGCCCGTCAGCCGCGCCGACGGCCGATCAGGCCGATTCGCGCCGCACGAGTGTGGTGGGCAGGATCAGCGGGCTGGGCCGTTCGCCCGCGATGAGCGCGAGCAGCATGCGGGTCATCTCCCGGCCGATGTTCAGTATCGGCTGGTGGACCGTGGTCAGCGGCGGCTCGGTGATCTCGGAGATCGCCAGGCCGTCGAAGCCGACCACGGCGACCTCGGCGGGCACGGCCCGCCCCGCGCGGGCCAGCACCCGTAGCGCGCCGGCCGCCATGTTGTCGTTGGCGGCGAACACGGCGTCCAGGTCCGGATGGCGGGCCAGCAGTGCCTCCATCGCGGCGATGCCGCCGCGCTCGGTGAAGTCGCCGGCCTCCTCCGCCCGCCAGGGCAGGCCCGCCAGGGTCAGCGCCTCCAGGTAGCCGCGGCGGCGGGCCAGGCCGACGTCGGTGTCCAGCGGTCCGGTGAGGGTGGCGATCCGGGTCCGGTCGAGGGAGATCAGGTGGTCCGTGGCCTGCCGGGCGCCGTGCGCGTTGTCCACGTCCACGTAGAACGGGACCTGCCCGTGCAGCGGCTTTCCGCCGAACACGACGGGGACGTCCGCCTCCAGGGCGAGCCGGGCGAGCGGATCGTCCCCGCGCAGGGACATCAGCATCACCCCGTCCACCGCCCGGGCCTGCAGCAGCTGCTTCACCCGGACCTGCCCGCGGGCCGAAGTGGCCAGGCACAGCATCAGGTGCAGGTCGGTCTCCTCGAGCACCGTCGAGGCACCGGCGATCACCTGCCCGTAGAACGGGTCGGCGAGCACCGCCGGGTCCTCCCCGGAGATGATCAGGGCGACCGCCCCCGCCTGCTGCGTCGCCAGGGCGCGCGCCGTCGGGTTGGGGACGTACCCGAGCTCCTTGATCGCCCGCAGCACGGCCTCGCGTTTGGCGCGGCTCACGTTCGGGCCGTTGTTGAGCGCCCGGGAGGCCGCGCTGCGGGACACGCCGGCACGCTCGGCGACCTCGTCCAAGGTCGGCCTTCGGCGCGTCGGTTCGTCCGTCATGGTGGTCCACCTAGGTAGTGCTGCCGCTGCCGAGCGTACCGCGTCTCCGGTCGGACGACTGGAAGCGCTTCCAGCTCTGGACTGTACATCGGCCCGCCGTCAAGGGGAAGGCGTGTTACATCTCTTGACATCGGGATCGGTGAACCCTCAACATCTGGCAACTGGAAGCGCTTCCACCTCCCCCACCCCCACCCCACCGGAGGAAGCCCCATGCGTCGCTCCCGCCGCAGCACGGCCCTGCTCATCGCACCGGCGCTGACCGCCCTCCTGGTCGCGGTCCACCCCGGGACGGCGTACGCGGCCGACCCGACCACCATGACCAACGGCTTCTACACCGACCCGAACTCCACTCCCCAGCAGTGGGTCAACGCCAACCGCGGGGACGGCCGCGCCGCCGCCGTCCAGGCCTCGATCGCCAACGTGCCGGCCGCCCGCTGGTTCGGGAACTGGAGCGGCACCATCGGCACGGCGACCGGCGCCTACGTCGGCGCCGCCGCAGCCTCCGGGAAGCTGCCGATCCTGGTGGCGTACGACATCCCCAGCCGGGACATCTGCGCCGGACAGTCCGGTGGCGGCGCGGGCTCCGTCGCCGACTACAACACCTGGATCGCCGCCTTCGCCAGTGGCATCGGCAACCGGCCCGCGCTGGTCGTCCTCGAACCCGACGCACTCGGGCACGAGAGCTGCATGACGCCCGCCCAGATCTCCGACCGCAACGGCATGCTGCGTAACGCCGTCGCCCAGTTCACCGCCAAGGCCCCGAACACCTGGGTCTACCTGGACGCCGGCAACCCCGGCTGGCTGAGCGCCACCGCCATGGCGAAGCTGCTGGCCGACGCCGGAGTCGCCGGAGCCCACGGGTTCTCGACCAACGTGTCCAACTTCTTCACCACCGCTCAGAACACCACCTACGGCAACGCCGTCAGCGCGGCGCTGAAGTCCTCGTACGGCTACGCCAAGCCGTACGTGGTCGACAGCAGCCGCAACGGCAACGGCTCCGACGGCACCTGGTGCAACCCGGCGGGCCGCCGGCTCGGCACGCCCACCAGCCGGGCCGGCGGCGGCCCCGAGATGCTGCTGTGGATCAAGACCCCCGGCGAGTCGGACGGCAACTGCGGCACCGGCGCCGGGACGACCGCCGGGCAGTTCGTGCCCGAGATCGCCTACAAGCTGATCTACGGCTACTGACCACCGATCACCACCGATCCCCGTCCGGGGCCGGCCCCGCATGCCGGCCCCGGGCGGCCCACCCGAGGAACCCCGATGAGACCGCGCATCCCCCGCCCGTTGGTCCCGTTCGCGCTCGCCGCCCTGCTGACCGGGCTCGCCGTACCGGCCCAGGCCCAGGCCCAGGAGCCGCCCGCCACCGGCCACAGGCTGCCCGCCGGCACCCGCTTCTACGTCGACCCGGAGAGCGACGCCGCCGGGCAGGCCGTCCGCGACCTGCTGCACCACGACTTCACCGGCGCCGCCGCGATGGCGAAGCTGGCCGCCTGGCCGGAGGCCGACTGGTTCACCGACGGCACCCCCGACCAGGTGGAGGCCCGGGCCCGCACGCTGGCGCGCCGCGCCGCCCGCACCGGCACCGTCCCGGTCATCGTGGCCTACGACGTCCCGCTGCGGGACTGCTCCCAGTACTCCAGCGGCGGTGCGCAGTCCGACGCCGACTACCAGGCCTGGATCTCGGCGCTCGCCCGGGGCATCGGCCGGCAGCGGGCCGTGATCGTCCTCGAGCCGGACGCCCTGGCCAACCTGCCCGCCGACTGCTCCCCGACCACCGACCCCACCGGCGCGCTCACGGCCGGCCGGCTGGCCGGCTGGCCGACCTGCGCCACGGGATCGACGCCCTGGAGCAGCAGCCCAACACGGTGGTCTACCTCGACGCCGGGAACAGCCACTGGCAGAGCGTCGGCAACGCGGCGAAGCGGCTGCTGGATGCTGGCGTCGAGCACGCCCAGGGCTTCTCGCTGAACGTCTCGAACTTCTTCGCCACCGGCCCGTCCGACCGCTACGGCACCTGGGTCTCCGACTGCCTCTGGTTCGCCACCAAGGGCCCGGACTACGCGCGCGGCCACACCGACTACTGCGCGAGCCAGTACTACTCCCCGGCCGCCCCGAACGACGGGCAGCCCGGCGACTCGGTCGACGCCGACGACCCGAGCACCTGGCACTGGACCGACGACTGGTTCCGCCAGAACGTCGGCACCCCGCCGCTCGACCAGCTCACCCACTTCGTGGTCGACACCGGCCGCAACGGGCAGGGCGCCTGGACGCCGCCGCCCGGCAAGTACGGCGGCGACCCCCAGATCTGGTGCAACCCGCCGGGCCGCGGCATCGGCGACCGGCCCACCGCCGCCACCGGCGTCCCGCTGGTCGACGCGTACCTGTGGATCAAGACCGTCGGCCAGTCCGACGGCGCCTGCAACCGCAACATCCCCGGCGGCACGGTCGACCCCGAGTACGGTACCGTCGACCCGGCGGCCGGCACCTGGTGGCCCGCGCAGGCCATGACCCTGGTGCAGAACGCCAACCCGCCGCTGACCCCGCCCCACTGAGCCCCACCCCGCCGGCCGGGCGCGGGCTCGGGGCGGCGACGTTCTGCAGGCTGAGCGCGGTACCGAGAGGATCAGCGCGGGGACGGCGGGGCCAGCCGCAACCGCGGACCGGCACCGCCACCGCTCACACCACGACCCTACGCCGTGGCGAGCTGCGCCTCCAGGCTCGCCAGTGTCCGGTAGCAGGAGATCACCTGGGCGATGGAGGAGTTCGGCTCCCGGCCCTCGCGGATCGCGGCGACGAACTCGCGGTCCTGCAGCTCGATGCCGTCCATCGAGACGTCGACCCCGCTCACGTCGATCGGCTCGTCCTTGCCGGTGAACAGGTCGTCGTAGCGCGCGAGGTAGGTGCCGGTGTCGCCGATGTAGCGGAAGAAGGTGCCGAGCGGCCCGTCGTTGTTGAAGGAGAGCGACAGGGTGCAGATCGCCCCGCTCGAAGCGCGCAGCTGGATCGACATGTCCATCGCGATGCCGAGCTCGGGGTGGATCGGCCCCTGGATCGCGTGGGCCTGCACGATCGGCGAGCCGGTCTGGTGGGCGAAGAGGTCGACGGTGTGCGCGGCGTGGTGCCAGAGCAGGTGGTCGGTCCAGGAGCGCTGCTGTCCGAGGGCGTTGAGGTTCTCCCGGCGGAAGAAGTACGTCTGCACGTCCATCTGCTGGATCCGGAACTGCTCGGCCTCGATCCGCCGGCGCACCCACTGGTGGCTGGGGTTGAAGCGCCGGGTGTGCCCGACCATCGCGACCAGCCCGGTGCGCTGCTGCGCGGCCAGGCAGGCCTCGGCGTCGCCGAGCGAGGCGGCCAGCGGGATCTCGACCTGCACGTGCTTGCCCGCCTCCAGGCAGGCCAGCGTCTGCGCGGCGTGCATCGGCGTGGGCGTGGCGAGGATGACGGCGTCCACCTCCTCCAGCGCCAGCGCCTCCTCCAGCGTCGCGACGCCCCGGCCGACGCCCTGCTCGGCGGCGAACTTCCGCGCGCTGTCGAGCGAGCTGCTCACCACGGCGGTCACCTCGACGCCCTCGATCCGCCTGAGCGCGGCCGCGTGCTTGGCACCGAAGGCGCCGCCTCCGGCGAGGGCGATCCGGACGGTCCGGTCCTTGGTCATGTCACTCCTTCGCGGCGGGCACCGCGGCCCGCGGGTGGTTCTCCAGGATCAGGTGTCCGACGGCGGTGTTGGACGCCGGGACGTGGTAGAAGCGGTGCTTGAGCTCGGTCTCGCCGCTGCCGTCGATGTCGCTCATCGCCCCGCGGGCGATCAGCCACATGACCAGTTCGATGCCCTCCGAGCCCGCCTCCTCGACGTACTCCAGGTGCGGCACCCGCGCCAGGCCGGCCGGGTCCTCGACCAGCCGGTCCAGGAAGGCGTTGTCCCAGGCGCGGTTGATCAGGCCGGCCCGGGGGCCCTGCAGCTGGTGGCTCATGCCGCCGGTGCCCCAGACCTGCACGTTCAGCGGCCGGTCGTAGGACTCGATGGCCCGGCGCAGCGCCTGGCCGAGCCGGAAGCACCTGTCCCCCGAGGGCACGGGGTACTGCACCACGTTGACGTGGAACGGGATCACCCGGCACGGCCAGGCCTCGACCTCCCCGAACATCAGGGACAGCGGGACGGTCAGGCCGTGGTCGACGCTCATCTCGTTGACCAGGGTGAGGTCGAAGTCGTCCCTGATCAGCGAGTGCGCGATGTGCGCGGCGAGCTCGGGGTGGCCTTGGACGCCCGGGACGGGCCGGGGCCCGTAGCCCTCGTCGGCGGTCGGGTAGACCGCGCCGGTGCCGAGCACGAAGGTCGGGACCACCGACTGGTCGAAGGCGGTGGCGTGGTCGTTGTAGACCAGGACCACCACGTCGGGCGGGTTGTCCCGCACCCACTGCCGGGAGTACGCGTAGCCGCCGAAGACGGGCTGCCAGTACGGCTCCTCGGTCTTGTGGTGGTCCATCGCCGCGCCGATCGCGGGCACGTGCGAGGTGAAGACGGCGCCGGTGATGGTGGCGTGCTCGGCCGGCGGCGTGCGGTCGGCGTGGGCCGCTTCGAGGACGGCGTGGTCGATCCGGTTGCCGGTGATGGAGCGGCCGCCGGCGACCATCATCTCGCGGTAGTCCTGCTCGGTCATGCCGGTCATCGAGCCGGCCATCTGCTGGAACGAGAGCCCCAGCGTCGCACCCCACTTGGCGAGGAAGTAGATGTTGCCGCCCTCGCGGATCGCGGCGTTGAGGTCGCGGTCGAGCAGGGCCTGCTTCTGCTCCTCCCGCAGGGGCCAGGCGTCCAGGTAGGCGCGCTCGTCGGCGAGGTAGCTCTGCCGGTTCTCGGCCGTCATCAGCGACATGCAGAACTGGTTGAGGTGGTAGCCCTTGGCCGACTGCTCGGCGTCGAAGACGGTCGTCCCCGGGACCAGCTTGTAGCTCTTGTCCAGCGACATGGGTGGGTCCTTGGTTCGTGGGACGGTTCAGTGCGGGTCGGGCCAGTACAGGCGCATCGGGTTGTCGACCAGGAGCCGCTGCCGCAGCTGGGGCGTCGGCGCGATCCGCGGCAGGAAGTCGACCAGCAGGCCGTCGTCGGGCATGTGGTCGGTGAGGTTGGGGTGCGGCCAGTCGGTGCCCCAGAGCACCCGGTCGGGGAACTCCTCGACCACCCGCCGGGCGAACGGGACCACGTCGCGGTAGGCCGCCCGCTCCCCGTCGAGGGCCGGCGGGCCGCTCACCGACAGCCGCTCGGGGCAGGTGACCTTGCACCAGATGTCCGGCCGGGCCCGCAGGAAGCTCAGGAACGCCTCGAACTCCGGGCCGTCCGGGTCCTTCGCCACATCGGGCCGGCCCATGTGGTCGACCACCAGCGGCACCGGTATCGAGAGCAGGAACTCCCGCAGCCCGGCGAGGTCGGCGGCCTCGAAGTAGACGACCACGTGCCAGCCGTACGGCCTGATCCGCTCGACCACCTCCCGCAGGTCCTGCCGCGGCGCGGCGTCGACCAGCCGCTTGACGAAGTTGAACCGCACCCCGCGCACCCCGGCCTCGTGCAGCTCGCGCAGCTGGGCGTCGGTGACCTCGGGACGCACCGTCGCGACCCCGCGGGCCAGGCCGCCCGAGGCGCGCAGCGCGTCGACCATGGCGCTGTTGTCGGCGCCGTGGCAGGTCGCCTGGACCACGACCGTGCGGGCGAAGCCCAGGTGGTCGCGGAGGGCGAAGAGCTGCTCCTTCGAGGCGTCGCACGGGGTGTACTTGCGCTCGGGGGCGTACGGGAACTCCGCGCCGGGCCCGAAGACGTGGCAGTGGGCGTCGACCGCGCCCGGGGGCAGCTGGTAGGCCGGGCGGCTCGGGCCGGCGTACCAGTCCAGCCAGCCGGGGGTCTTCTCGAAGCTCGTGGTCATCCTCAGTCCTCGTACCGCAGCCCGAGCGCGCCCAGCGGGCCGCGCATGTCGTAGATGTCCAGGCCGAGTTCGCCCGCGTGGAACCTCGCGCGCTTGCCGGCCTCGGCCGCCTCGCGCGCGGCGGCGGCCGCGGCGACCTCGGCGGCCCGCTCGCGCGGCACCACCACCACGCCGTCGGCGTCCGCGACGACCACGTCGCCGGGCCGCACCAGCGCGTTGCCGCAGACCACCGGCACGTTGACCGAGCCGAGGGTGGCCTTCACCGTGCCCCTGGCGTTGACCGCCCGGGCGAAGACCGGGAAGTCCATCTCCGCCAGGTCGGCCACGTCGCGCACGCCGCCGTCGATGACCAGGCCCCGGCAGCCCCGCGAGCGGAAGGAGGTGGCGAGCAGATCGCCGAAGAACCCGTCCTCGCTCTCGGTCGTACAGGCGGCGACGACCACGTCGCCCTCGCGGATCTGCTCCGCGGCCACGTGCAGCATCCAGTTGTCCCCGGGTTGCAGCAGGACGGTCACCGCCGTGCCGCACAGCCGGGCCGTGGGGTAGACCGGGCGCAGGTAGGGGCGCATCAGCCCGACCCGGCCCATCGCCTCGTGGATCGTGGCCACCCCGAACGCCGACAAAGCGGCGACCGCCTCGGGGGCGGCCCGGGTGACCGAGGTGTGCACGACGCCGATCTCGGTGTGCTCCATGCGTGCGTTCTCCTGGGTTCAGCGGCCGGCCGCGGCGAGGCGGGCGGCGAGGCGGGGGTAGACGCGCAGGGCGTTGCCCGAGTAGACGGCGGCCCGCTCCTCGGCCGAGAGGTGCGGCGTGGCGTCGACGTACCGCTTGGTGTCGTCGAAGTGGTGGCCGGTGCGCGGGTCGATGTCGCGGACGGCGCCGATCATCTCGCTGGCGAAGAGCACCGACCGGCTGGGGATGACCTGCGTCAGCAGGTCGACGCCGGGCTGGTGGTAGACGCAGGTGTCGAAGAAGACGTTGTCCAGCAGCGCCTCCGGGTCCGGCCGGCCGAGCGCCATCGCCAGGCCGCGGAACCGTCCCCAGTGGTAGGGCACCGCGCCGCCGCCGTGCGGTATCACGAACCGCAGCGTCGGGAAGTCGGCGAACAGGTCGCCCTGGATCAGCTGCATGAACGCCGTGGTGTCGGCGTTGAGGTAGTGCGCCCCGGTGGTGTGGAAGGCCGGGTTGCACGAGGTGCTGACGTGGATCATGGCCGGGATGTCGTACTCGGTCATCGCCTCGTAGAGCGGGTACCAGCTGCGGTCGGTCAGCGGCGGGGCGGTCCACCTGCCGCCCGAGGGGTCGGGGTTGAGGTTGACCGTCACCGCGCCGAGCTCCTCGACCGCGCGGCGCAGCTCGGGCAGGCAGGTGGCGGGGTCGACGCCGGGCGACTGCGGGAGCATCGCGCCCATCGCGAACCGGTCGGGGTAGAGCGTGCTGACCCGGTGGACCAGGTCGTTGCAGATCCGCGCCCACACCGAGGAGACCTCGAAGTCGCCGATGTGGTGGGCCATGAAGCTGGCCCGCGGCGAGAAGATCGTCAGGTCGCTGCCGCGCTCGTCCATGAGCCGCAGCTGGTTGCCCTCGATCGCCTGGCGCAGGTCCTCGTCGGTGATCCGGAGGCTGCCGGGGTCGGGTGCCTCGCCGGCGGAGCCGGCCGCGGCCACCTGCTGGTCCCGCCAGTGGGCCAACTGCGGTGGTGCGGTGGTGAAGTGGCCGTGACAGTCGATGATCATGGGTGCTCTCCTGAGGGGGTCCGGGGCAGTCCTGGTCAGTCCTGGGCGGCGGTGGGCCAGCCGGTGTACTGCTCGGCGAGGAAGGCCCGCCCGGCCCGGGTGCCCACCACGTTGTCCAGCTCGCCGAGTTGGCGCCGCAGGTCGAACGGTGTGGCGCCGGGCGCGGTGTGCAGCAGCCGGGTCATCCAGTACGAGAAGTTCTGTGCCCGCCAGACGCGTTGGAGGGCGCGCGGCTGGTAGTCGTCCAGCGCGGCGGCGCCCTGGCTGCCGAGTGCCCGCAGCAGGGCCTCGGCGAGGATCTTCACGTCGTGCAGCGCCAGGTTCAGCCCGCGGGCGCCGGTCGGCGGCACGGTGTGCGCGGCGTCGCCCGCCAGCGCCATCGAACCCCAGCGCATCGGCTCCTGGACGAAGGAGCGGAACCGCAGCACCGTCTTATCCAGGACCGGCCCCTCCTTGAGCCGGAAGCCGTCCTCACCGGCCACCCGGGCCTGGAGCGTCTCCCAGATGCGCTCGTCCGGCCAGGCGTCCACGTCTTCGTCGGGGGCGCACTGGAAGTACATCCGCTGCACGGTCTCGGTGCGCTGGCTGATCAGCGCGAACCCGTGCTCGGAGTGGGCGTAGACCAGCTCGGGTGCGCTCGCCGGGGCCTCGGCCATGATGCCGAACCACGCGAAGGGGTACTCCTGGCCGTAGCGCGTCCGCCGGGCCTCGGGCACCAGCTCTCGGCAGGCGCTGCGCGAGCCGTCGGCGCCGACCACGTACCGGGCCCGGACTTCGTGGCGGGTGCCGTCGGGCGCGGTCCAGCGGACCCGGGGGGTGTCGGTCGTGACGTCGAGGACCTCCGTGTCCCGGACGCCGAAGTGGACGGTGCCGCCGTCCCGTTCCCTGGCGTCGGCCAGGTCGATGAACACGTCGGTCTGCGGGTAGAGCCAGACCGAGGCGCCGACCAGCTCCTTGAAGTCGACGCGGTACGGCCGGCCGCCGAACCGCAGCTCCACGCCCTCGTGTTCGTGGCCCTCGCGCAGGATCCGATCACAGACTCCGGTCTCGACCAGGTCCCGGGCCGCACCGGCCTCGAGGATGCCGGCCCGGTGCGTGGTCTCGATCTCCTGCCGGGTGCGGGTGTCGAGCACGACCGTCTCCACCCCGGCCCGCCCCAGCAGATGAGCCAGCATCAGCCCGGCCGGGCCGGCGCCGACCACGGCGACGGGGGCCGAGACGACGGTGTCGACGATGGCATCGGCCATGGCATCTCCTGAACGGTGGTGCGGGGTCGGGAACACCCCGAACGCTGACAGCCGGCCCCCCGCGCCGTCGCCACTCTTTCCGTCAGGCGGAAGCCGCCCTCGCTCAGGCCGTCGTCCGGGCCCTCGCTCAGGCCGTCGTCCGGGCCCGCCGGCCGAGCTCCTCGGAGATGCCCCGCACCGCCCGCAGCAGCGGCTCGCGCAGCCCGTGCGCACGGCTCGCGCCCCGCGCCGCGATGACGATCCCCAGCGCCGCGCTCACCGGCCCGGTCCGGCCGATCCGCACCGGCGCGGCCACCGCGACCGAGCGTTCCGAGAGCTGCCGGTCACTGACGAAGACCTGCTCCCGGCGGATCCGGTCCAACTGCGCCCGCAGCGCCTTCGGGTCGGTGACGGTGTGCGCGGTCCAGGCCCGGAGCGGCGATTCCAGCACCTCCTCCTGGATCTCCCGGGGCGCGTGCGCCAGCAGCACCCGGCCCATCCCGGTGGAGCAGACGGGGAAGCGCGAGCCGACCATCGTGACCACCTCGACCGACCCGTGCCCCGCGATCCGCTCCACGAAGACCAGCTCCGTGCCCTCGCGCACCGCGAGCTGGACGTTCTCGTGGGTCGCCTCGTAGAGGTCCTGCATGAACGGCAGGGCGGCGTCGCGCAGGATCTGGGTCCGCGGACACCCCGAGGCGATCTCCCACAGGCGCAGCCCGACGTGCCAGGATCCGTCCTCCGCCCGTTCGAGCGCTCCCCAGCCGGCCAGTTCGGTGACCACGCGGTGCGTGGTGCTCAGGGCCAAGCCCGTACGCTGTGCGATCTCCGACAGTGTCTGCGACGGGTGCTCACGGTCGAAGGCCGCGAGGATCTCAAGGACCTTTCCGGCCGCCGTGCTCCGGGGTGTGATCATCCGGCCAGTCTCGCAGACCGGCGCCCAGCCCCTTCGGCGCGCGTCGTACCGGCTGCCGGATCCCAAGGAGTCGATGTGAACCAAGAGATCTCCGGCCTGTCCTCGATGGCGACCCGGCCGGTCCTGGCCGACCTCTCCGAGCACCTGCGGCACAGCTGCGGCATCCCGGTGCGCTTCGAGTCGGCGGGCGGCGTCGAGGTGGCCCGGCGGGTGCGCGAGGGCACCGAGGCCGATCTGCTCGTCCTCGCCGCAGGAGCACTGGCCGAACTGGCGGAGGAAGGGCTCGTGCTGACGGACACGGCGCGTCCGCTCTGGGTCTCCCAGGTGGTCGCCGCGGTGCCGGACGGGGCGCCGGCGCCGGCGCTCGACTCGGAAGCCGACCTGCGGGCCGCGCTGCTGTCCGCGACGGCGGTCGCGTACTCCACCGGCCCGAGCGGGACGGCCCTGCTCGCGCTGATCACCCGCCTGGGGCTCGCCTCCACGCTCGCCGATCGGCTCGTCCAGGCGCCGCCGGGGGTGCCCGCCGGCAGCCTGCTCTCCGCCGGCCGGGCCGACCTGGCCTTCCAGCAGCGCAGCGAACTGACCGGTCTGCCGGGCGTCCTCGTCCTCGGCCCGCTGCCGGGCGACACCGCGATCGACTCGGTCTTCAGCGCGGGCGTGCTCGCCTCCTCCGGGCAGCCGGGCCGGGCCCGCGAGGTCCTCGACCTCCTCGGGTCCGACGCTGCCTCGGAGATCGCCCGCGCCAAGGGCATGCGGGCGATCGGCCCGGAGAACCTCTAACCGAGTGCCTCGCGGGCGCGGTTGAGGTAGCCGCGGAAGGCGGTGCGCTCGCGGGCCGTGAAGCCCGTGAGCATCTCCTCCTCCAGCGCCCCGACGGCCGGGGCGTAGTCGGCCAGCAGGGTGCGGCCCTCCGCCGTCAGGCTGATCACGTGGCGGCGCCTGCTGGCCGGGTCCGGGGACCGGACGATCAGGCCCCGCCGCTCCAGCGCGCCCACCAGGTCGGACATGGACTGCGGCCTGACGAAGGAGTTGCGGGCGAGCTCGGCCGAGGACATGCCGTCCCGGCGTTCGAGCACGGTCAGGGCGGTGTACTGCAGGGCGGTGACACCCGCGGGCTTGAGCAGTTCGTCGAGCCGGGCCCGGGTGACCAGCTCGACCTGCTTCACCGAGTACAGCAACGACGGCGGAGCGATGTCCGTCACGAGCCCTCCCCCATTCATCAGGAAACCTGTCAAAAATTCTAGCCCGACCCCCTTGCCTACCGGCGAGGCACTCTCCGATACTCAGGATTCCTGATGATTGAGGAGCCCTTCTTGACCACGCTTTCCATCGACCGCCGCGACGGGGTGGCGGTCCTGACGCTCCGTCGCCCGGCCAAGCGCAACGCCCTCGACGACGCCACCGTGCTGAGCCTCGAGGAGTTCTTCCGGAAGCCGGGCGCCGACGTGCGGGCCGTCGTCCTGGACGCCGAGGGCGATCACTTCTCGGCCGGGCTCGACCTCGGCGAGCTGACCGAGCGGTCCACCGAGGAGGCGCTGGAGCACTCGCTCATGTGGCACCGCGTCTTCGACACCATCGAGGGCGGCCGCGTCCCCGTGGTCGCCGCGCTCAAGGGCGCGGTGATCGGCGGCGGCCTGGAGCTGGCCGCCGCCGCACACATCCGGGTGGCCGAGCCCTCCACCTTCTACGCGCTGCCCGAGGGCCGGCGCGGACTCTTCGTCGGCGGTGGCGGCTCGGTCCGGATCCCCCGGCTGATCGGCGCCCACCGGATGGCCGACATGATGCTCACCGGCCGCGTGCTGAACGCCGCCGAGGGCCAGGCCGCCGGCCTCTCGCAGTACCTGACCGAGGAGGGCGGCGCGCGCGCCCGGGCCCTGGAGCTCGCCGAGCGGATCGCGGCCAACGCCCCGCTGACCAACTTCGCCGTCCTCCAGGTGCTCCCCCGGATCGCCGAGGCCTCCCCCGCCGGCGGCCTGCTGCTCGAATCCCTCATGTCGGCCGTCGCGGCCGGCAGCCAGGACGCCCAGGACCGGATGCGGGCGTTCCTCGACGGCCGCGCCGCCAAGGTCGCCGCAGCAGTCGGCTCGCACGCCGCGAACGGCTCCCCCGGCTCGCACGCCACGCACGGCTCGCACGCCTCGCCCGGAAAGGACGCCCGATGAGCGAGATCCTCAGCACCCCCGGCCCCTCCGTCCGGGCGGACTCGGAGATCGGCCGCTACCTCAGCTGGCTGGAGTCCCGGCGGCAGCTGAGCTTCCCGGACTACGACAGCCTCTGGCAGTGGTCGGTCACCGATCTGGACGGCTTCTGGTCCTCGATCTGGGAGTTCTTCGAGGTCCGCCCGCAGACCCCGCCCACCGCCGCCCTGGGCCGCCGGTCGATGCCGGACACCGAGTGGTTCCCCGGCGCGGCCCTCAACTACGCCGAGCACGCGCTCGGCCGCGAGGAGGACCTCGACGCCGTCGCGGTGCTCGCCCGCTCCCAGACCCGGGCGCCGATCGAGCTGACCTTCGGCGAGCTCCGCGACCAGGTCGCCCGGGCCCGCGCCGGGCTGCTGCGCCTCGGGGTCCGCAAGGGCGACCGGGTCGTCGCCTACCTGCCGAACATCCCCGAGACGCTGGTGGCCTTCCTCGCCACCGCGAGCATCGGCGCCGTCTGGGCGGCCTGCGCCCCGGAGTTCGGCGCGCGCAGCGTGGTCGACCGGTTCGCCCAGCTCGAACCGAAGGTGCTGCTGACCGTCGCCGGCTACCGCTACGGGGAGCGGGAGGTCGACCGCCGCGCCGAGGTGGCGGAGATCGCCGCCCGGCTGCCCACCCTCGAGCGGGTCGTCCACATCCCCTACGGGCCGAACGCCCTCCCCGACGCGCTGGCCTGGCCGGAGCTGCTGGCCGCACCGGCCGAACTCGCCTTCGAGCCCGTGCCGTTCGACCACCCGCTGTTCGTGCTCTTCTCCTCCGGCACCACCGGCATCCCCAAGGCGATCGTCCACCGGCACGGCGGGATCCTGCTGGAGCACCTGAAGAACAACGCGCTGAGCTGGGACCTCAAGCCCGGCGACCGGATGCTCTGGTTCAGCACGACGGCCTGGATGCTGTGGAACACCCTGATCTCGGCACTGCTCGTCCGCGCCTCGATCGTCATGATCGACGGCAATCCGGTCCACCCCGACCTGCGGGAGCAGTGGCGGATCGCGCAGGAGACCGGGACGACGCTGATGGGCGTGAGCCCCGGCTACCTGATGGCCTGTCGCAAGGCCGGCATCCGGCCCGCCGAGGAGTTCGACCTCTCAAGGCTGCGGCAGCTCGGCGCGGCGGGCAGCCCGCTGGCCGCCGACGGATTCCGCTGGGTGGCCGAGCAGTTCGGCGACCAGGTGCTGCTCAACGTCGGCTGCGGCGGCACCGACGTCTGCACCGGCATCCTCCAGGGCAGCCCGCTCCAGACCGTGCGGGCCGGAGAGATCTCCGGCCCCTGTCTCGGGGTCGCCGCCTACGCCTACGACGGCGAGGGCCGCCGGGTCGTCGGCGAGCTGGGCGAGCTGGTGATCACCGAGCCGATGCCCTCGATGCCGGTCGGCTTCTGGGGCGACACCGACGGTTCGCGCTACCGGGCCGCGTACTTCGAGGAGTACCCGGGCGTCTGGCGCCACGGCGACTGGGTCCGGTTCGCGCCCGAGGGCCACTGCATCGTCGCCGGCCGCTCCGACGCCACCCTCAACCGGGGCGGGGTCCGGCTCGGCACCGCCGAGTTCTACGCCGTGGTCGAGGACCTGCCCGAGATCGAGGACAGCCTCGTCGTCCACCTGGAGGACCCCGAGGGCGGCAACGGGGAGCTGCTGCTCTTCGTCTCCGGCCCCGCGGAGCTGGACGACGCCCTCCGGACGAAGATCGCCCGCGCGCTGCGCTCGGCGCTGTCGCCGCGGCACGTCCCGGACGTGATCGAGCGGGTGCCGGCCGTCCCGCGCAACCGCACCGGCAAGAAGCTGGAGGTGCCGGTCAAGCGGATCCTGCTCGGCGCGCCGGCCGAGTCCGTGGCCGGCGCCGACGTCCTGGCCGACCCGCGCTCCCTCGACGCCTTCCTCGCGTACGCCGCCGGACGGGCCGCCGGTGCCGCGCACGGGAGCGCGTCGTGAAGGTCGCCGTTGTCGGCACCGGGGTCATCGGGGCCTCCTGGACCACGCTCTTCCTGCTGCACGGGCACGAGGTGGTCGCCAGTGATCCCGCGCCCGGCGCGGAACAGCGGCTCCGAGCCGCCGTCGCCGCCGACCAGCGCCGGCTGTCGTTCACCTCCGACCTCGCCGAGGCCGTCGCGGGCGCCGACTTCGTCCAGGAGAACGGCCCGGAGCGTCCCCACCTGAAGGACGAGCTCTTCGCCGTCCTCGACGCCGCCGCCCCGCCGGGGACGGTCCTGGCGAGCAGCTCCTCCGGGCTGCTGCCCTCGCGGATCCAGCAGGCCTGCGCGGCCCATCCCGAACGGGTCCTGGTGGGGCACCCGTTCAACCCGCCCCACCTGATCCCGCTGGTCGAGGTCGTCCCGGGCGAGCGGACCGACGAGGCCGCCGTCGAGGCGGCCATGGCCTTCTACCGCAGCCTGGGCCGCCGCCCGATCCGGCTGCGCCAGGAGATCCCCGGCCACGTCGCGAACCGGCTCCAGGCCGCACTCTGGCGGGAGGCCTACTCCCTGATCGAGCGCGGCGCGGCGAGCGTCGCCGACATCGACGCGGCCATCGCCCACGGCCCCGGCCTGCGCTGGGCGCTGCTCGGGCCCTTCCTCAACCAGCACCTCTCCGGCGGCCCGGGCGGCATCACGCACGTCCTGGAGCACCTCGGCCCGCCCATGGAGGAGTGGTGGGCCGACCTCGGCACCCCGCGCCTCACCCCCGAGCTGACCCGAGCGATTGCCTCAGGCGTCGCCGAGGAGCTGGCCGGCACCGCCGAGGCCGACCTCCTCGCCGAACGCGACGCCCTCCTCTCCCTCCTCCTCGACGCCAAGAACCGGACCGACCACCTGTGAGCACCCCGATGACCCCCGCCGATTCGATCGCCATCGACTTCCACGTCCACGTGGAGCAGGACGCCCACGGCCACCTAGCGCTCGACGCGGAGCTGATGGACGCCTCGGCCGCCTACTTCAAGTCCGGCCAGGACCGCACCCCGACCGTGGAGCAGCTGGCCGCCTACTACCGCGAGCGCCGGATGGCCGCCGTGATCTTCACGGTGGACGCCACCACGGGCCTGGGCCATCCCGCCCTCTCCAGCGAGGAGATCGCCGCCGCGGCGGCCGCCCACCCCGACGTCCTCATCCCCTTCGGCTCGGTCGACCCGCACCGCCCGGACGCCGTCGCCCGGGCCCGCTCGCTCGTCCTCGACCACGGCGTCCGGGGCTTCAAGTTCCACCCCAGCCTCCAGGCGTTCGCCCCGAACGCCCGCGAGCACTACCCCCTCTACGAGGCGATCCAAGACCTCGGCGTCCCCGCCCTCTTCCACACCGGCCAGACCGGCATAGGCGCCGGCCTGCCCGGCGGCCGCGGCATCAAGCTGCGCTGGTCCGACCCCATGCTCCTCGACGACGTCGCCGCCGACTTCCCCGCCCTGACCATCGTCCTGGCGCACCCCTCCGTCCCCTGGCAGGACGAGGCGATCTCCGTCGCCACCCACAAGTCCAACGTCTACATCGACCTCTCCGGCTGGTCCCCCAAGTACTTCCCGCCCCAACTCGTCAAGGCCGCCGGCTCCTTCCTCCGCCACAAGGTCCTCTTCGGCTCCGACTTCCCCGTCATCACCCCCGACCGCTGGCTGGCCGACTTCGAATCCCTCCCCCTCAACCCTGAGGTCCACCCCCTGATCCTCAAGCAGAACGCCGCCCGCATCCTCGGCCTCTGACACCCTCGCTGAGGGGGCCGAACAGTCGCCGCTCGTGAGATCCGGCAGACGGCTCAACTTCCGGGTTGCCGCTACGGATAGTCAGATCCTCGGGGCCGTGGGATGGCGGTTCGGATGAGCACGGAGCCGAGGTGAGGTGAGTTCCAGGGCTCGGTCGTCGCGTCCGGCCCTCATGTGATCGAGCCAGCGTTCGTACCAGTCGAGGAAATCAGCGGCGGAGGAGACGTCAGGGCCCCAGTATCCGTCGCTGTTACCGATGAGGACACGACCGGTGAGGGGGCCAGTCACCGCGATGACACACACGTCGGCGCAACCCATTTCGACGATGTGGAGGAAGAGGTCGCGTTCGTGCGCCCCGGGTTCTGCACCATCGAATCCGCGAGGTTCCCCCGGTTCTCCTCGCGGATTCATGACCAGCAGGGAGCAGCGCTCCAGCGGCATGACGCCGTAGAACGGTGCAGCGCCTGAGCCGCCGATGCGCGTGAGGAACTGTCGGTAGGCGCCGGGCAGGACGATCTCGTGTTCGGCCTCGAATGCAGCCACACGCGCTTCCGCCACCTTCGGACCGAGGCGGAATTTGTGCTGCTCCTCCCCGAAGGAATGGCTGCGCAGTGGTTGGGACGGGATCGCGGCCAGCTTGCGGCGCAGGCGGGGTATGCGGGGATCCATGGTGCATCTTCTCGGTTCAGGGCGACGGCAGCTGCGCAGTCACCGGCCTTCCTCCCGGAGTCTCGTCCTCGTGTCCAACCGCTATCGGAGGACGACGCTGACGTTCCCCTGGTCGAAGATCTCGAGAATCACGTCGAACAAGGCCACGCCGCCGTCTCCGGTGGGCAATCGCTCCGTCAACCGGGCTCTGGCCTCAGCCGAGTAGTCCCAGCGGAGAGTGAACGGAGTGCTGGCGCCCCAACCGCCCCGCAAGCAGTCGATCAGGGCGTCAAGGTTCCAACCGAAGTATCCGCCGGGCCCATTGATGGCTTCGCCGAGCGCACAGTAGAAGCTGTCCTGGTCGACGATGCGCCGACCGTCCAGCGTGTACACCTGCCCGGAGGGACGATCGGACTTCCCCCGGCGCCGGTACTCCCGGGACCAGAGGGCCACCGACAGCCACGCTTGTCTGTCCTCGGGACCGATTTCATGCCACAAGCCGACCCGGCTCAGGTGACCGTTGCGGATCAGGTCCCACACCCTGTCTGCACCGGCCATGGCGTCGTCACACCACAGCGTCACCGTGAGGTCTACGAGGCCCGCTCCGCGGGTGGACGGCTTGGTGTCGACAACAGTGACCCCTCCTACGAAGTAGGACCCCATGGTGGCGCCGTTGCCGTCGAGGAGATCGAGCATGGCGTTCCCGGCCAAGGCCCTCCGGTTACCGATCTGGCCGGCACTCTTCAGCAGGCCGCCCTGCAGGCAACAGCCCACGAGGTGCACTCGGCGCGGCCCCTCGTCGTCCGGCAACGGAGTGAAGAACCCCTCGGCCTCGTGGGCGAAACCCCAGAAGTCGGCGTCGTTCTGTTCCGAGGTCAGCGCGTACCGCTGTCCCCCGCTTCCCTGCCGCTGCGTTCGCGTCACGTTCCCCATCAGGGCGCCGATCCTACCGACACCCCGCGATCCGCCCGCCGACACGGGCGCTCCAGCGGAAAGTCTCGTCGCCGACGTGGAGCGGGTGGCCCCGCTGCGGGCGGGGTCGAGGGTCGGGTCAGGGGCGGCCGCGCCATTGGAGGATCTGGAGGGCGGTGCCGACCTCGATGGTGTGGTGGGCGAGGGGGCGTGGGAGGAGTTGTTCGGCGCGGGCCAGGCGGCGGAGGAGGGTGTTGCGGTGGGTGAAGAGCCGGGCGGCGGCCCTGGTGGCGTTGCACTGCTCGGTGATGAAGACGCGCAGCGCCTCGGTGACCTCGGGCGGCGCGGTCTCCAGCTCACCGAGGGTGCGGCGGAGGAACCGGTCGGCGCGTTCGGGGTCGGCGGTGAGCAGGGCGACGAGCTCCACCTCGTGGTGGAAGGCCAGGCGGGTGGGTGAGGTGAGGCGGGCGAGCATCTGCTGGGTGGTCAGGGCGTCGAGGTGGCTGCGGCGGAAGCCGTCCAGGCCCGGCCCGGTGGAGCCGACCGCGACCCGGACCTCGGGCAGCTGGTCCAGTGCGGCGCGCGCCCGATCGGCCTCGGGCCGGCCGTGCATCCAGAGCCAGCGGGTGGCGGCGCCGGCGATGACGCTCAACGGGCTCGGCTCACCGGCGGCCTCGGCCAGCGCGTAGGCGGCCCGGTCGAGCCGACCGAGGTCGGCCTCGGGGGCGTCGGTCCAGAGGATCGCGGCGGTGTGCACCGGCTGCAGCCGGTAGCCGAGCCGGCTCTCGGCGCGCTCCTGGGTGATCGGCGCGCCCTCCAGCAGCAGGGCGACGGTCTCGCGGCGTTCGGCGTGGGTGCCATGGGTGAGCTCGGCCCGCTCGGCCCGCATCCGGGCCGAGATCGCGGTCAGGGTGCCGTCCACGAAGGCGGCGATGGAGCGCAGGGAGACGTCGAGGAGTTCGGCCAGCTCCTGCGGATCGTCGGTGAGCGTGCAGGCGATCTGCGTCCACATCCGTACGGCGACGCTCTCGCCGACCCGGTAGGCGTCGAGGGCGGACTCGTCCAGGCCGCGCCGGACGATGTCCCGGGCGACGGCCAGCGAGGCCTCCGTATCGTTGGCCGGGACCGGCTCACCGGGCGCGCGGACGTTGGAGGCCGCCCAGAACAGCAGGTTGGAGTGGTTGGTGCGGCGCGCGCCGGCGGCCAGCACCGGATCGGCGGCGATCTGCCGCCTGGCCTCGCCGGCCAGGGTGGCCGTGTCCAGCTCGGCGAGCCAGTCGGCCGTGGGGTTGAGCGCGATCTCGGCACCCCGGCGGATCAGCTCCCGCACCCGGGGCGAGGGTGGCGGCCACGACATGCGCCCATCCTAGCGGTGTAGATTGCCCCACCTGCCGATCCATTCGGTGCAGTCTGCACATTGTCGGCGCGCCTCTCCCACCGCCACGATGGGCCCGTCCACCCCTCGTACCCACCCCACGCATCCACCCCACGCCACCGCCGGGAGCCGCCCGTGTCCTCCTCCCCCGCCGACTCCGCCACCCCCGCGACCCCCGACGGCTCCGACGCCGAACACCTCGATGTCCTGATCGTCGGCGCCGGGATATCCGGCATCGGTGCCGCGCGGTACCTGAAGGCCGAGCTGCCCGGACGGAGCTTCGCGATCCTCGAAGGCCGCGAGGCCTCCGGCGGGACCTGGGACCTGTTCCGCTACCCGGGCGTGCGCTCCGACTCGGACCTGCACACCCTGGGCTACGCGTTCAAGCCGTGGCGCGACCGGCATGCCATCGCCGACGCGCCGCGGATCCTGTCCTACCTGCGGGAGACGGCCACCGAGAACGGTCTGGACCCGCACATCCGCTACCGCCACCGGGTGCTCGGTGCGTCCTGGTCGAGCGACGAGGCGCGGTGGACGGTCGAGGTCGAGCGCACCGACACCGGCAGCCGCACCACGCTGACCTGCGGCTGGCTGTTCAGCGCGGGCGGCTACTACCGCTACGACGAGGGCTTCACGCCCCGGTTCGAGGGCCGCGAGGAGTTCCGGGGCACGATCGTGCACCCCCAGCACTGGCCGGAGCAGCTCGACTACGCCGGCCGGCGCGTGGTGGTGATCGGCAGCGGGGCGACCGCCGTCACCCTCGTGCCGGCGATGGCCCGCACCACCGCGCACGTCACCATGCTGCAGCGCACGCCGACCTACGTCGTGCCGGTGCCGCGCTCCGACCTGCTCGCCAACACGCTGAAGACCTTCCTCGGCCAGGAGCGCGGCTACGCGCTGACGCGGCGCAAGAACATCGCCCAGCAGCGCCTGGTCTGGCGCTTCTGCCGGAAGTACCCGCAGGCGGCCCGGCGCCTGATCCGCTGGGTCAACTCCCGGCAGCTGCCGCCCGGTTATCCCGTCGACCTGCACTTCAACCCCCCGTACGACCCGTGGGACCAGCGGCTCTGCGCCGTCCCCGACGGCGACCTGTTCCGGGCGATCCGCGAGGGCCGGGCCTCGGTGGTCACCGACCGGATCGCCCGGTTCACCGAGCAGGGCCTCCTGCTCGAATCCGGCCGGGAGCTGGCAGCGGACGTCGTCGTCACCGCCACCGGGCTCAACGTGCAGGCCTTCGGGGGCATCCGGCTCACCGTCGACGGCCGTGAGGTGCGACTGCCGGACACCGTCGCCTACAAGGGCATGATGCTCTCCGGCGTGCCGAACTTCGCCTTCGCGATCGGCTACACCAACTCCTCCTGGACGCTGAAGGTCGGCCTGCTCTGCGAGCACTTCTGCCGGCTGCTGGCCCACCTGGACGCCCACGGGTACGACACCTGCCGGCCGCAGCCGGCCGACCCCGGCATGCCGACCCGTCCGTTCCTGGACTTCGGCGCCGGCTACGTCCGGCGGGCCGTCGACTCGCTGCCCCGCCAGGGCGACCGGAAGCCGTGGCTGACCTCGACGGACTACCGCGAGGACCTCGAGCTGCTCCGCTCCGGCGGGGTCGTCGACCCCGAACTGCGCTTCTCCCGGTCCACCGACCGGACCCGGGTGACGGCCTGACGGCCCGAGGTGCCGGAGCGGGCCGCCTCGGCGCCGGGCATGCCGAGGCGGCCTGCGGTAGGTCCGGCCTGCGGTAGGTCTGGCCTGCGGCACGTCCGGCGTGCGGCACGTCCGACCCGGCCGGGCTGCTACGCCTCGGGGTCCCAGGCGATGATCTGCTCGAAGACCTCCGGGTTGCCGTCCACCTTCAGGTCGTGCACCGTGCGGCGGCCCCAGACGAAGAGGAGCAGCTCCTCGGCCGTGGCCGTGCCCGCGACGGAGGCGGGCGCACCGTCCGCCGGGACGGGTACGGGCCAGGCGCCGGTGCCGTCCAGGGCGAGGCGCCAGGAGCGGCCCTCGGTGGCGTTGTACTGGATGGTGGCGGGCTCATGCGGCCACGCCACCGGGGTGGAGTTGCAGGTGTCGAGGAACTCGGCCACGCCGTCGAGCGCGACCTCCGTCGGCATCGGCTGCACGGCGTCGGCGGCGAGCTGGGCGTCGTAGGTGTGCACCAGCAGCTCGTGCACCCGGCGCCGGGCCACTCCCCGGGAGTTGGCCGGCGACACGCCGGAGGCCCACCAGGTCCAGCATTCGCGCTCCGGGCCGGCCTCGCGCAGCGCGCTCAGCAGCAGCTCGTTCGACTCCTCGAACCAGGCCAGCAGCGCCTCGAGCTCGCGCGGCGCCACCGAGGGGTCCTTGGCCGGCGGAGCCTCGGCCGCGCCGGTGGTGACGATGGTGGCCCACCAGCGCTGGCCCGTCCCCAGGTGCTGCACCAGGTCGAACACCGTCCACTCGGGGCAGGAGGGCACCGGCGCGTCGACGCCGGGCGCGGCGGCCACCGCGCTCCGGAACGCGGCGGACCGCTCGTCGATCAGCTGCAGCAGGGTGGCGTACTCGAAGCTCTCAGTCACAGCGCGTGTCTATCACTCCGGCTCAGCCTCCCGCACCAGGTTTTCCGGCCGCGATCCCGACTGCCCCGGTCACCACGGCACCTCACCCCCCTCCTCGAAGAACCCGCCGGTCGGGCCGCCGTCGGGCAGGGTGGCGAGGCGGATGGCGATCGCCGCGCCCTGCGCGGGGGTGCGGTGGCCGCGGAAGCCGTTCAGGTCGGTGGCCACGTAGCCGGGGCAGGCGGCGTTGATCAGGATGCCGGTGCCGGCGAGCTCGCGGGCGTACTGGAGGGTGACGGCGTTCAGGAAGGTCTTCGAGGGCGCGTAGGCCACCGCCACCGGGCCCACCGTCTCTTCGGTGGTGGCAGACGACTGCCGGGTGAGGGAGCCCACGCTGCTGGACATGTTGACGATCCGTGGTGCGGCGGAGCGGCGCAGCAGCGGCAGCATGGCGTTGGTGACGCGGACGGCGCCGAGCACGTTGGTCTCCACCACCGCCCGGAGGACGGCGGGGTCGGCCTGGCTGGGCTGCTGCGGCATGGCGCCGGCGATGGCGGCGTTGTTGACGAGCACATCCAGCCGCCCGGCCCGCTCCTCGATCAGCCGGGCGGCGCCGGCCACGCTCGCCTCCTCGGTCACCTCCAGCGGGACGCCGTACGCGTCCACCCCGGCCGCCCGCAGGCGCTCCACCGCGGCCTCCCGGCGCCGCTCCTCGCGGGCGCCCACCCCGATGCTCCAGCCGAGGGCTCCGAGGCCCTCGGCGATCGCGTATCCGATGCCCTTGTTCGCGCCGGTGACCAGCGCGATCCTCTGTTCGCTCATGGGGACGATGCTGCCGGGCACCCGACCGGCGGGTCCAACACCGATCGGGTGGGCAGCGATACCTTCCGGGTATGGATCCGGCGTACCCTGGCGTCGTGGAGACCCGGGAGTTGCGTTACTTCGTCGCCGTCGCCGAGGAGTTGCACTTCGGGCGCGCCGCCCTGCGGCTCGGCATCGCCCAGCCGCCGCTCTCCCGGGCCATCCGGCAGCTCGAACGGCGGCTCGGGGCAACGCTGTTGGACCGCACCAGCCGGTCCGTCCGGCTGACCGAGGCCGGTGCGGTGCTGCTGACGGAGGGTCGGGCCGCGCTGGACGCGGTCGAGGCCGCCGAGCGCCGGACTCGCCGCGCGGCCCTGGCCGCGTCCGGCCGCCCCGGCCTGACCCTGGTCACCAAGGCCAGCGCCTCCCGCGCGCTGCTGGCGGATCTGCTCGCCGCGTACGCCGCCGCACCCGGCGCGGTGCCGGTCGAGGTGATCCTCTGCGGCCCGGGTGAGCAGGGCCGGCTGCTGCGCGAGGGCCGGGCCGACGTGGCGCTGCTGCACCGACCGTTCGACTCCACGGCCGGGCTCGACTGCGAGGCACTCGCCTCGGAGGGCCAGGTGGCGGTCCTGCCGGCCGGGCATCCGCTCGCCGCCCGGGCCGCGCTGCGGCTGGCCGAGCTCACCGACCTGCCCGGTCTGCCCCTGCCGCGCTGGCCCCGCCCGGACGGCAGCCACCCGCCCGGCCCCGGCCCCCAAGTCCGGGACCAGACCCAGCTGTTGCAACTCGTCTCGCTCGGCCGGGCCTGCGCGGTCTTCCCGGAGTCCTGCCGGGCCCAACTGCCCGCCGACCTCGCCGCCGTACCGGTGCCGGACGCCCCGACCGTCACCACCGTGATCGCCTGGCCGCCGCACAGCCGCGCCAAGGCCGTCGCCGACCTGGTCCGGACGGCGACGGCCCTCCGACCCGGATCGCATCCCGAGCCGCGTCCCGAGCCGCATCCCGCCGGGCATCCCGAGCCGCGCCCCGAGCTGCATCCCGCCGGGCATTCCGCCGGGCATCCCGAGTGGCGTCCCGCCGAGCAGCTTACGGATCGCTGACGCCACCCCGCGCCGGGGCTCCGGCGGGCCGAACGGCCGGTAGCGTGCCGGGACATGAGGATTCTGGTCACCGGCGGCGCCGGGTTCATCGGTTCGACGGTCGTGCGGGCGCTGGCCGCCGCCGACCACGAGGTCGTGGCGCTGGACGCCCTGCTGCCCGCCGTCCATCCCTCCGGAGCCGCGCCCGAGTTGCCGGACGGCGTCGAGTTCCGGCACGGCGACGTACGGGACGCCGCCACGGTGGCGGGGGCGCTGGCCGGGGTGGACGCGGTCTGCCACCAGGCGGCGATGGTCGGCCACGGTCTCGACCTGGCCGACGCGCCGGCGTACGTGGGCTGCAACGACCTGGGGACGGCGGTGCTGCTGGCCGGGATGGCCCGGGCCGGGGTGCGGCAGCTCGTGCTGGCCGGCTCGATGGTGGTCTACGGCGAGGGCGGCTACGCCTGCCCGGAGCACGGGCGGGTGGCGCCGGGGCCCCGGCTCCCGGCGGATCTCGACGCCGGCCGGTTCGAGCCGCCCTGCCCGGTCTGCGGCGCCGCGCTGCGGCCCGAGGCGGTCACCGAGGAGGCACCGGGCGACCCCCGCAGCGTCTACGCCGCGACCAAGCTCGCCCAGGAGCACCTGGCCGCCGCCTGGGCCCGGGCGGCCGGCGGATCCGTGCTGGCCCTCCGCTACCACAACGTCTACGGCCCGGGCATGCCGCGCGACACCCCGTACGCGGGGGTCGCCTCGCTGTTCCGCTCCGCACTCGCCCGGGGGGAGGCGCCCCAGGTGTACGAGGACGGCGGCCAGCGCCGCGACTTCGTCCACGTCGAGGACGTGGCGGCGGCCAACCTCGCCGCCCTGGCGGCGGTCGGGGGCCGGCCGCCGGGCGGCGCGCGGGCCTACAACGTCGGCAGCGGCGAGGTGCACACGATCGGCGAACTGGCCGGGGCGCTGGCCGAGGCCCACGGTGGGCCGGCCCCGGTGGTGACGGGCCGGTACCGCCTCGGGGACGTCCGGCACATCACCGCCGACTCCTCGCGGCTGCGGGCGGAGCTGGGCTGGCGGGCCCGGGTGCCGTTCGCCTCTGGGATGACCGCCTTCGCCACCGCACCGCTACGGGCCTGAAGCGACGGCGCTACGGGCCTGACGCGACGGCGCTCCAAGCCTGACGCGACACCGCTACGAGCCGGAAGGCCCGGGTGCGGCCGGGAGGGCGATCTCGAAGCAGCAGCCCCCGGCCACGTTGCGCACCCGGGCCCGGCCGGAGTGGGCCTCGACGATGCCCCGGACGATGGCCAGGCCGAGCCCGGCGCCGGTGTCCCCGCCCTCGCCGGGGTCCTGCCGCGGGGTGCGGGCCGCGCTGCCGCGCCAACCGGTCTCGAACACCCGGGAGAGGTCCTGCTCCGGGATGCCCCCGCAGCTGTCGGTGACGGAGAGCACCACCTCCTCGGCCTCCCGGCGGGCCGAGACCGCCACCACGCCGTCCTCGGGGGTCGAGCGGATCGCGTTGGCCAGCAGGTTGCCCAGCACCCGGGTGATCTCCCGGCTGTCCACCTCCACCGGTTCGGCGGCCACCTGACCGCCCATCAGCCGCACGCCCCGCTGCCGGGCCAGCGGATCCGCCCCGGCCAACGCCTCGTCGACCAGGTCGTACACCGAGACCCGGGCGAGCGTGAGGGCGAGCGCCCCGGCCTGGATCCGGGAGAGTTCGAAGAGGTCGTCGACCATCCCGGTGAGCCGCTCCACCTCGGTGCGGATCCGCTGGAGGTAGCGGGCGGGCTCGTCCACCACGCCGTCCTCCAGCGCCTCCGCCATGGCCCGCAGTCCGGCCAGCGGAGTGCGCAGGTCGTGCGAGATCCAGGCGATCAGTTCGCGCCGGGAGGCCTCCAACGCTTGGGCCCGGGTGCGGGCTTCGGAGAGCCGGGCGCTGGTGGCGGCCAACTCCCGGCTGAGCTCGGCCAGTTCGAGGCCCAGCGGCGGCTCCGGCGCGGTGAACCCGGTCTCGCTGCCCACCGTGCGGGCGGCGGCCGTCAGCGCCCGGCTGCCGGCCACCACCTGGCGGCCGAGCAGCGCGGCCGTCAGCAGCGAGACCACGGCGGCCATCCCGAGCACGGTGATCACCACACCGAGGTCGTGCCGGGAGAGGAACATCGCCTGGGCCACGGCGAAGGTGCCGGAGGTGACGGCGAGCACGGTGACCGCGGCCACACAGAAGAGCGAGAGCGCCAGCGAGCGGCGGCGCAGCAGCCGCACGGCCGGCCAGCCGAGCAGTCCGGCCCCGGCCGCGCCGAGCCCGGCGTACACCGCGATGAGCAGCAGGTCCTTCACGCCCACCCCTCCTTCCGGTCCGTCGCGGGGTCGTAGCGGTAGCCGGCGCCCCAGACCGTGCTGATCAGCACGGGCGTGGCGGGGTCGTCCTCGATCTTCTCGCGCAGCCGCCGGACGTGGACGGTGACGGTGGACAGGTCGCCGAAGTCCCAACCCCAGACCCGCTGCATCAGCTCCTGCCGGGAGAAGACCGTGTGCGGATGCCGGAGCAGGAACGCCAGCAGGTCGAACTCTCGCAGCGTGAGGAGGAGTTCGCGATCGCCGCGGTGGGCCCGGCGGGCCTGCGGGTCCAGCGTGACGTCTCCGGAGACCAGCGGTGCGGCGGCCTGGGCCGGCGCGGAGCTGCGGGAGCGGCGCAGCACGGACTGGATCCGCAGCACCAGCTCCCGGGGGCTGAACGGCTTGGTCACGTAGTCGTCGGCGCCCAGTTCGAGGCCGAGGATCCGGTCGGCCTCGTCGCCCTTGGCCGTGAGCAGCACGACGGGGAGGTCGGCACCCGGGCCGGAGGCGCGCAGCGTGCGCAGGATCTCCAGGCCGTCGATGCCGGGCAGCATCAGGTCCAGCACCAGCAGGTCGGGCCGGTGGCTGCGGGCCAGCTCCAGTCCCTCCCGGCCGTCGCAGGCCCGGTCGACCCGGTGCCCGGCCCGGGTCAGGTAGCCGGCGACGACCTCGCCGACGGTGAGGTCGTCGTCGACCACCAGGATGAGGGCGGGCTCGGGTGGTGCGGCGGGTGCGGGGCTCTCGGTCACCTGGCCGAGGATACGAGCCGCACCGGTGGCCGTGGCCCCGGCCGGGCCCGACGTCAGCCTTCCGTAACCTGGCCGACCGGGCCGGGGCAGCCGACGCGGGGTTGCCGTGGGCTCGCCGCCCGGGCCGGGCAGGCCGACGCGGGACTGCCGTGGGCTCGCCACCCGGGCCGGGCAGGCCGAGGCGGGGCAGCCGCGAGCTCGCCACCCCGAGCGCGCCGATGCCCCGGGCCGACGTCGGACTTTCGTAAGCACGCGGCTCGGTCACCCTGCGCTCCGCCGCGCCTACCGTGGCCTGCGTGACCCTTCCCGTTCTCCCTCCCCCTCCCCCACGGCCCGGTGCCGACGTGATCCTGCCCTGCCTCGACGAGGCCGAGGCCCTGCCCTGGGTGCTCGGCCGGCTGCCCGCCGGCTGCCGGGCGATCGTGGTCGACAACGGCTCCCGCGACGGCTCGGCCGCCCTGGCCCGCTCCCTGGGCGCGACCGTCGTCGAGGAGCCGCGCCGCGGCTTCGGCGCCGCCTGCCACGCCGGCCTGCTCGCCGCCACCGCCGAGCTGGTCTGCTTCATGGACTGCGACGGCTCGCTGGACCCGGCCCAACTGCCCCTGGTCCTGGGGCCGGTGGCCGAGGGCTCGGCCGATCTGGTCCTCGGGCGGCGTCGCCCCCGGACCTTCGGCGCCTGGCCGCCGCACGCCCGGCTGGCCAACGCCGTCCTGGCCCGGCGGCTGCGGGCGGCGACCGGGGCTGCCCTGCACGACCTCGGACCGATGCGGGCCGCGCGCCGCGACCGGCTGCTGGCGCTGGGCCTGGGCGACCGCCGCTCGGGCTACCCGCTGGAGATGGTGCTCGCCGCCTCGGCGGCCGGGATGCGGATCGCCGAGACCGAGGTCGACTACCTGCCGCGCTCGGGCCGTTCCAAGGTCACCGGTACGGTGCGCGGCACCCGGCAGGCCGTCCGGGACATGCGGGCCGTGCTGGCCGCCCCGCCGCCCACCCTCCTGGTGATCGCCAAATCGCCCGCCCCGGGCCGGGTCAAGACCCGCCTCACCCCGCCCTGTACGCCCGAACAGGCGGCGGCACTGGCCGAGGCCGCGCTGGCCGACACGCTGCTCACCCTCTCCCGGATGCCGGCCGGCCGACGGCTGCTCGTGCTGGACGGACCGGTCGGCCGGTGGCTGCCCCCGGGCTGGGATGTCCTGCCGCAGGCGACGGGCGGGCTGGACCGCCGCCTGGCGGCCGCCTTCGCCGCCGCCACTCCGGGTGCTCCCGCCCTCCTGGTCGGGATGGACACCCCGCAGCTGGACGCCGGCCTGCTCGCGGCCGCGCTCTCGCCGGCCCGGCGGGCCGGCGTCGACGCCTGGTACGGCCCGGCCGAGGACGGCGGGTTCTGGGCCCTCGGACTGGCCCGGCCCGACGCGGAGCTCGCCCGGCGGCTACTGGTGGGGGTGCCCATGTCCACGCCCGACACCGGGCGGGCCCTGCTCGACCGCCTGGCAGCGGCCGGCCTGACGGTCCACCACCTCCCGGCGGCCACCGACGTGGACACCATCCGGGATGCGCGCCTGGTCGCCGCCCAGGCCCCGCACGGCCGGTTCGCGGCCCGCCTGCGCGCGGTGGAGGGCGACCACGCAGCGGATGGCAGCCGCGCGATGGAGAGCAGCCGCGCCGTGGCGGGCGACCGTGCGACGGAGAGTGATCCCGTGCCGGAAGGCAGCCGCGCGATGGAGGGCGACCGCGCGACCGCGAACAGCCGCGAGGTGAACCGGTGACCGTCGAGGCCGAGCCCTGGGTGGACGACCCGTTCGCCGAGGCCGTCCGGGCCGGCCGGGGCCCGCTCTGGCTCCGCCACGAGGACGGTCGGCGGATCCCGCTGGACGTCGAGCGCTGGTGCGCGCCCGCCGCCGGGGCCGACCACGGGCTGCTGCTGCGCTGCGCCACGCTGGCCGCGCCGGTGCTGGACCTCGGCTGCGGGCCCGGCCGCCTGGTCGCGGCCCTGCTCGGCCTCGGGGTGCCGGCCCTCGGCGTGGACGTCACCGGCGCGGCGGTGGCCCGCACCCGTGGCCTCGGCGGGCCGGCCCTTCGCCGCTCGGTCTTCGACCGGCTCCCGGCCGAGGGCCGCTGGGGCGGCGCCCTGCTGGCCGACGGCAACCTGGGCATCGGCGGCGACCCTCGGTCGCTCCTGCGCCGGAGCGCCGAACTCCTCGCCCCCGACGGCCTGCTGCTGATCGAGGTGGACCCCTCCGAGGTGGACGAACGGATCACCGTCCGGGTCGAAGGGCGCCACGGCGAGCTCGGCCCCCCGTTCCGCTGGGCCCGCTGCGGCGCAGCGGCCACCGCCCGCCTGGCCACCCGGGCCGGGCTCACCGAACACGAACGGTGGTCCTCGCACGGCCGCCGCTTCCTCGCCTGCCGCAAGCCCCCCCCCCCCCGACGTGACGGCCCCTAGCGGCGGGTGAACTCCATCGACCAGTTGGTCACCCAGCTCTGCCCGCCGTCGGCGGAGAACGCCTGCTGCCAGCGGGCGGTGGTGGCGCTGATGCCGTCCCAACGGTAGCGGACCAGGACCGGCCGGCCGGCGTACTCGTCCTCGCCGGTGAACTCACCGACCAGCCCGGCCGCCGACTCCGTGAACCGCCCCCGCACCGGCGGCTCCAGCCGCCCGGTCCGGGTGCTGGACCAGTACAGCGACCACTCCCCCGCCTCCGGGTCGAACAGCCTGAGCGTCATGCCCTTGACGCCCAGGGTCGGGAAGTCGATCTCGTCCGTGTTGCCCAGGCCGTCGAGCAGCCGCCGACAGCGGGAGAGGCCCGGGAACTCGGTCCAGCCGCTCGCGGGGTCCAGGAAGTCGGTGAGCCTGCGATTGGCCACCTTCCACTCGCCGAGGAAGAAGTCGAAACCGCCGAAGGGGACCCGGGGGTCGGTGTGCTCGTTCGTCATGCCAGGACGGTAGGGCCGGTCCACTGACAACCGATGTCAGTGGAGTCGGCGAGGATGGCCGGATGCGCGCCAGCCGACTCGTCTCCATCCTGCTGCTGCTCCAGACCCGGGGCCGGGTCACCGCCGCCCAGCTGGCGGCGGAGCTGGAGGTCTCCGTCCGCACGGTCTACCGCGACGTGGAGGCCCTGCACGCCGCCGGCATCCCGCTCTACGGCGACGCGGGCCACCGCGGCGGCTACCAGCTCCTCGACGGCTACCGCACCCGGCTGACGGGGCTCAGCCCGGGCGAGGCCGAGGCCCTCTTCCTCTCCGGATTGCCCGGCCCCGCAGCCGAGTTGGGGCTGGGCTCGGTGCTGGCCGCCGCCCAGCTGAAGGTGCGGGCCGCCCTGCCGGCCGCCCTCGCGGCCCAGGCCGAGCGGACGCAGTCGCGGTTCCACCTGGACGCGCCGGGCTGGTACGCCGACCGCGACGAGACCCCCTTCCTGGCCGAGGTGGCCGACGCGGTCTGGCACTCCCGGGTGCTGCACGTGCGGTACCGCCGCTGGAAGGCCCCCACCGAGGTGGAGCGGCGTTGGGAGCCGTACGGCCTGGTGCTCAAGGCGGGCCGCTGGTACGTGGTCGCCGGGCCGGGGCCGTACGCGTACCGGGTCGACCAGATCCTCGCCGTGCTCCCGCCCGAAGACGGCCCGGGAGCCGGCGCGCCGGGCGCGTTCACCCCGCCCGCCGAATTCGACCTCGCGGCCTGGTGGGAGCGCCACCAGGCCGAGTTCCACCGCAGCCTGCACCGGGCCGATGCGACGGTGCGGCTCGCCCCCGCCGCGCTCGGCCGTTTCACCGGCCCCACCGCCCGGGCCCTGGCCGCCACCGGCCGGGTCGAGCCGGACGGCTGGACGCGCGCGGTGCTGCCGATCGAGTCGGTCGAGCGCGCCTGCGCCGAGTACCTCGCCCTCGGCCCGGAGATCGAGGTCCTGGAGCCGCCCGAGCTGCGCGAGGCACTGGTCCGGGCCGCCCGGGCCGTCCTGACCCGGTACGGAGAGACCTGACCTCGCCCGGCGAGCGCTACCGAAGCCACTGACCGGCGAGCGCCGGCCGCGCGGCGCGGACCACCCGCCGGCGGCGCAGCACCGGAACCACCAGCACGACCAGCAAGGCTGCCCCATAAGCGAGTTGCTGCACCGCCTGGCCACCCACCAGGTAGAGCACCTGCCCGGCGGCCGGCACCGCCAGCCACTCCCAGCGGCCGTCGAGGGCCACCAAGGCGACCACCAGCAGCCCGTACCACGGGTAACCGGGGGCGACCAGCAGCAGCGCCGTGCCCGTCACCGACAGCGCACCGGCCCACGGCCGCCGCCGGTCGCCCCGGCGCAGCACCCGGAGCACCACCGCGGCGAGCACCAGAGCGGCCGCCCAGGGCGCGAGGCCATCGGGCAGCACCAGGCGCAGCAGCCCGAACCGGTCGAGGTGCCCCTGCTCGTACCCCTCCTCCCGCAGGTAGCCCGGCAGGTAGCCCAGCACGGCGGGGCCCGAGGCCGCCACGTACGGGAGGTAGGCGAGCGCGAAGGCGCCGAGCGCGGCCCCGGCGAGCAGCAGGTCGGCGCGGGTGGGGCGCCTGGCCAGGATGCCGGACAGCGCGCCGGGCAGCGCCAGGGCCGGCAGCAGCTTGGTCGCGACGGCCGCCCCCAGCAGCAGCCCTCCCCGGACGGACCGCCTGCGCACCGCACAGCCGAGCCCGGCCACCGTCAGCAGCGCACCGAGCGTGTCCACGTGCGCGTCGTTGACCGCCCACACCGTCACCCCGGGGCACCAACCCCACAGCGCGGCGCACCACTTGTCCGTCCCGCGCCGCCACAGCAGCAGCGCGGTGGTCGCCACCGCCAGCACCGCCCCGGCGGCCTGCACCCCGCGCACGCCACCCCCGAACGGATGCACCGCGAGGAACCAGGCCTGCGCCACCGGCGGGTAGACGGTGTGCACGGCCGGGCGGTTGATCCGCGTGCAGTCTCCGGCCGCCGTGCGGTGCTCGTCCCAGGCCCGGCAGCCGTCGCCCACCGGGAAGAGACCCGGATCGCGCAGCCGCGCCAGCGCCGGGTCCTCGGGGGTGTGCGCGTACGGGGAGATCCCGGCCGCCTGGACCCGGCCGTCCCAGACGTACCGGTAGGCGTCGTCGCTCGTGCGCGGCGGTGCCATCAGCCCGACGGCGGCCACGGCGACACCGCCGGCCAGCACCACCGGCGCCACCCACCGGGCGGGCACCGCGCGCAGCAGCAGCACCGCCGCGCCGAACAGCACGGCGTCGAGCAGGTACCAGCCGCCGAGCGGGAGGCCACCGTGGCCGGTGACGGTCAGCGCCAGCGCCGTGACCAGTACGGCGAGGACGAGGAGGCAGGGCAGCACGCGATGGGGGATCACCCGGCCCACCCTCCCACCACCGGCGCCGCGCAGACCGGAGCGCGAGCGGGACGTTCGGATTCCGTAAGCAGGGCGGACCACGGAAGGGACGGCCGTCGTCCCCGCACAGGGCGGACCACGCACGCGACGTTCGGAATCCGTAAGCACGCCGGAGCACCGGAGCGGCCCCGCGGAGCGCTTCGATGAACGGGTGGACACCGAACCCGCCGACTCCGGCGCACCGACCGCCCGCCGTCCCGACGACCGATCACCGGCCACCCGCCGCCGCTACGATCCGCCGCTGCCACCTCCCCCGCCCTTCCTCCGCCGCGGGCCGTTCCGCGCCGGGGCGTTCAGCTCTCCGCTGCGCGAACCGCGGACCGTGGTGGTGGTCGGCCGCTGGCTCGGCGCCGCCCTGCTGGTCTGCTTCCTGACCGGGCTGACCAGCCATCTGCTCCAGGACCCGCCCGCCTGGCTCGCGCCGCACCTGCCCCCGCGGCCGGTGAACGGCTACCGCGTCACCCAGGGGCTGCACGTGATCAGCGGCCTGGCGGCGATCCCGCTGGCCGGCGCGAAGTTGTGGGCCGTCTACCCCCGGCTCTTCGAGTGGCCGCCGGCCCGCAGCGTGCTGCACGCACTCGAACGGCTGGCCGTCGCGGTCCTCGTCGGAGCCGTGCTGCTGGAGCTGTTCACCGGCCTGCTGAACACCCTGCAGTGGTACCCGTGGCCGTTCCCGTTCCGGCAGACCCACTTCTGGCTGGGCTGGCTGGCCATCGGCGGCCTGCTGGTCCACCTGGCCGTCAAGGCACCGCTCATCGCGGCCAATTGGTGGCGACGGGCCGCTCCGGCCCTGGCGCAGCGCCGGGCGTTCCTCACCTCCACCGCCGCTGCGGCCGGTGCCGTCACCCTGGTCACCGCCGGACAGAGCGTGCCCTGGCTGCGGGCCCTGGACCTGCTCGCCCCGCGCCGCCCGGACCTGGGGCCTCAGGGCCTGCCGGTGAACCGCACCGCCGCCCAGGCCGGGACGCTCACCCCGCCCGCCGACTGGCGGCTGCGGGTGGACGGACCCCGGCCGTACACCCTCTCCCTCGCCCAACTCGGCGAACTGCCCCAGCACTCGGCCGAGTTGCCGATCGCCTGTGTGGAGGGCTGGAGCGCCAGCGCCCGGTGGACCGGGGTCCGGCTGGCCGAGCTGGCCCGCCGGGCCGGCGCCCCGCCCGGCTCGGCGCTGCGGGTCACCTCGCTGGAGGCCGAGGGGCCGTACCGGGTGACCGAGATGCCGGCGCCGTACGTGGAGGACCCACTCAGTCTGCTCGCCCTGCGGGTCAACGGCGAGGTGCTGGCCGCCGACCACGGCTTCCCCGCGCGGGTGATCGCGCCGAACCGGCCCGGTGTGCTGCAGACCAAGTGGGTCACCCGGATCGAGGTGATCGCATGACCAGGGTGGTACGAGCCCTGCTGCTGTCGGCGGGGCTGGCCGTGCTCGGCTACGGCCTCGCCGGGCTGCTCACCGATCCCTACGTCACCGACCCGCTCGGCGTGGCGGTCTGGGCGGTGGGTGCCCTGCTGGTCCACGACGGCCTCTGGCTGCCGCTGGTCTGCGCCCTGGGCGCGGCCCTGGCCCGCGCCACCGCCCCACGCGGCACCGTGCGGCACAGCTCGGTGCTGCGCGGCTGGCTGGCGGTGGCCGCCGCCCTCAGCGCCGTCGGTCTGCCGGCGGTGCTGAGGGCGGGCCGGGACGGCGGCAACCCGACCGTGCTGCCGCTGCCCTACCTGCGCAACTGGCTGCTGGTGCTGGCCACCACCGCCCTCCTGGCGCTGTCGGTCGCGCTCCTCCGGCGGTGGCGCCGCGCCGTCAGGCGCCGGGCACCCCGGGCAGGCCGGGGGTGAGGCCGTCCAGGGCGTGGCCGCAGGCGCACTCGCGCAGGGCCGGCAGGCGCTCCAGCGTCTTGAACAGCACGGCGCGCAGCCGGTCCAGGTTGCGGGCGAACTCCGCCAGCACCTCGCCGTGGGTGACGCCCTCACCGCTCTGCACGCCCGCGTCCAGGTCGGTGACCAGGGCCACCGAGCTGTAGCAGAGCCCGAGTTCACGGGCCAGCACGGCCTCGGGGTGGCCCGTCATGCCGACCACCGACCAGCCGTTGGCGGTGAACCAGCGGGATTCGGCGCGGGTGGAGAAGCGCGGGCCCTCGATCACCACCAGGGTGCCGCCGTCCACCGGCTCCCAGGCCGCCTCCCGGGCCGCCTCCAGCGCGGCCCGCCGCCCGGCCGGGCAGTACGGGTCGGCCATCGAGACGTGCACCACCCCGGGCACCGTGCCGTCGGGCAGCGGCAGGCCGTCGTAGAAGGTCTGCACCCGCCCGGAGGTCCGGTCCACGAACTGGTCGGGCACCAGCAGGGTGCCCGGCCCGTACTCGGGGCGCAGCCCGCCGACCGCGCAGGGCGCCACCACCTGGCGCACGCCCAGCGCGTGCAGCGCCCACAGGTTGGCGCGGTAGTCGATCCGGTGCGGCGGCAGCCGGTGCCCGCGTCCGTGCCGGGGTAGGAAGGCGACCCGGCGGCCCGCCACCTCCCCCACGCACACCGCGTCGCTCGGCTCCCCGTACGGGGTCGTCACCCGCACCTCGGTGACCTCCGTCAGCAGCTCGTACAGCCCGGATCCGCCGATCACGCCCAACTCGGCGCTCGGCATGATGCCCTGGTCGACCGTCATTGCGCTCCGCCCTTCTGCTCGGGAACAACCTCCCGGCCACTGTAGGAACGGATCACGGCCGCAGCCGGGCCCGGCACCTTACAGAACACGAACGTCCGGCCGGCGGGCGGTCAGCCGGTGGCGCCGGGGTGGGCGAGGCCGGACTGGTAGGCGATCACGACCAGTTGGGCGCGGTCACGGGCGTCCAGCTTGGTCATCGCACGGTTCACGTGGGTCTTGGCGGTGAGCGGGGTGACGAAGAGGCGGCTGGCGATCTCCTCGTTGGAGAGGCCGGCCGCGACCAGGGTGACCACCTCCCGTTCCCGGGCGGTGAGGGCGGCGAGGCGGCCGGACGCGGCGACGGGCAGCGCCGGCTGGGCCAGGAAGCGGGCGATCAGGGCGCGGGTCGCGGCCGGGGAGAGCAGCGAGTCGCCGGCCGCCACCACCCGGATCGCGGTGAGCAGCTCCTCCGGGTCGATCCCCTTGCCGAGGAACCCACCGGCGCCGGCCCGCAGCGCCTCGGCGACGTACTGCTCGTTCTCGAAGGTGGTCAGCACCAGCACCTTCACCGCGCCGAGGGCCGGGTCGGCGGTGATCTCCCGGGTGGCGGCCACGCCGTCCAGCTCGGGCATCCGGATGTCCATCAGCACCAGGTCGGGCCGCAGCGCCCGGGTCATCGAGACCGCCTGCCGACCGGTGCCGGCCTCGCCCACCACCTCCAGGTCCTCGGTGGAGTCGATCAGCAGCCGGAAGGTGCCGCGCAGCAGGGCCTGGTCGTCGGCGAGCAGCACGCGGATGGTCATGGGTCAGCCCTTGGGTCGGAGCGGGAGTTCGGCGTGCACCCGGAAGCCGCCGCCCGGGCGGGGCCCGGCGCTCAGGGTGCCACCGACGGCGCGGGCGCGCTCGTGCATGCCGATCATCCCGTGCCCGCCGCCGTGACCGAGCCCGCCATGGCCGGGTCTGCCGCCGCCGATACCGTCGTCGGTGACCGTGACGGTCAGCGCCGCCGGCCCGGCGGCCAGCCGGACCAGGGCCGCGCCGGCCCCGGCGTGCTTGTGGGTGTTGGTCAGCGCCTCCTGGACGATCCGGTAGGCGGTCAGTTCGGAGAGCTGCGGCAGCTCCTCGACCGGTCCGGTGCGTTCCAGACCCACCGTCAGGCCGGCGTGCCGGAAGGAGTCGAGCAGGGCGGGCAGGTCGGCCAGGCCGGGGGTCGGCTCGTGCGGCTCCTCGCCCTCCTCGCGGCCGCGCAGCAGGCCCACGGTGGCCCGCAGCTCGTCCAGCGCGGCCCGGCTGGTGTCGCGGATCCGCTCCAGCGCCTGGTAGGCGTGCTCCGGGTCACGCCGCATCAGGTGGTGCGCCACCCCGGCCTGGGCGTTCACCAGGGTGATGTGGTGGGCCACCACGTCGTGCAGCTCGCGGGCGATCCGGATCCGCTCCTCGGTGACCCGGCGCCGGGCCTCGTCCTCCTTGGTGCACTCGGCGCGTTCGGCCCGGTCGCGGTAGGAGGCGATCAACTCCCGGCGGCTGCGCAGCGCGTCGCCGACGGCGACGGCGGCGCCCGTCCAGCCGAGCACCCCGAGGTTCTCGGCCAGCCGGTCCAGGCCCGGGCGGAAGAGGAGGCCGGAGACCAGCAGCACGGCGGCCGAGCCGAAGCCGACCCGCCAGGCGGTGACCCGGTCGGTGGTGACCGCCACCCAGTAGAGCGCGAAGATGACGGAGAGCGGGGTGGCGGCCACCGAGGGCGTGAGGGCGTAACTGAGCTCGGCGGCCAGTACGGTGGCCGCGGCCACCGGGATCGGCCGGCGGCTGCGCAGCAGCAGCGGTAGGCAGGAGAGCACCAGCACCAGCACGGTCAGCGAGACCGACTTGTGCTGCTGGTACGCGGCGGTCAGCGCGATCGGCAGACCGAGCGCCAGGCAGGTGAGGGTGGCGACGAGATCGGCCACGGTCGGCCGCGCACGCTGCCAGTCCCGGAACCGTTCGATCATCGCCACCCTCCCACCTTAGATCGCTGGTCAGCGCCGACCGGCACGGCTGCGCCGGTCACCCGCGGCGTCGGCGTCCAGCGAAGCGTCCGCGTCCGACGGAGCGGCCTGGCCGACCACGGTCGGCTGAGGTGCGCGGACCGGCTCGGGGTCGGGCTCGCCCTCCACCGAGACGTGCGGCAGCGCCCGGTCCAGCCAGCGGGGCAGCCACCAGTTGGCCTTGCCGAACCGGTGCATCAGCGCCGGCACCAGCACCAGCCGCACCAGCAGCACGTCCATCAGCACCGCCACCGAGAGGCCCAGGCCGAACTCGGCGATCATGCGCTGCCCGCCGAACATGAAGCTCGCGAAGACCGATCCCATGATCACGGCGGCGGCGGTGATCACCAGGCCGGTCTCGCCGTGGCCCACCCGCACCGAGCGGTGGTTGTCCCCCGTCCGGTGCCACTCCTCGTGCATCCGGCTGATCAGGAAGACCTGGTAGTCCATCGAGAGGCCGAACAGGATCGCGATGATCATCGTGGGGGCGAAGGCCTCCACCGGCCCGGCCGCGCCGGCGCCCAGCGCCTCGGAGCCCCAGCCCCACTGGAAGACCGCGATGATCACCCCGAAGGCCACACCCATGGTGAGCAGGTTCATCACGGCGCCGAGCAGCGGCACCAGCAGGCTGCGGAAGGCGATCATCATCAGCAGGCAGCCGAGGCCCACGATGATCCCCACGAAGAGCGGCAGCTTGCCGGTGAGCACCTCGGCGAAGTCCGCCGAGGTCGCCGTCGCACCGCCGACCACCACCTCCAGGCCGGTGCCGTGCTCGGCCGCCGGGATGACCTCCTTGCGCAGGTGGGTGATCAGCTCCGTGGTCTGCTCGGACTGCGGGGAGCTGGTCGGCACCACGCTCACCGGGACGACCTGCTGGCCCGGCTTCGCCGGCAGTGCCGTCACCCGGGCGATGCCGGGCGTCTGCTTCAGCTCGGCGACCAGGTGGTCGAGGGCCTGCTGGTCAGCCGGTCCCTTGGTCTGCGCGACCAGCAGCAGCGGCCCGTTGGAGCCCGGGCCGAAGCCCTGCGCCATCAGGTCGTACGCCTGCCGGGTGGTGCTGCTCTTGGGGTTGTTGCCGGCGTCCGAGCTGCCGAGGCGCAGCGAGAAGACCGGCAGCGCCACGGCGACCAGCAGGGCGAGGGCGACCAGCGCCTTGCCCAGCGGCCGGGCCTCGACCTTGGCCGCCCAGCGGCCGAAGGCGCCGCTGTCGGTGTGCGCCGAGAGCTCCCCGGCGGCCAGCCGGCGGCGCTGGCCGCGGCTGAGCACCCGCAGCTTCAGCAGCCCGAGCAGGGCGGGCAGCAGGGTGACGGCGGCCAGCACGGTCATCGCCACGGTGACGGCGGCGCCGATCGCCATGCCGTTCAGGAAGCCGATGCCGAGCACCAGCATGCCGAGCAGCGCCACCACCACGGTCGCGCCGGCGAAGACCACGGCCCGGCCGGAGGTGTTCAGCGCCCGTGCCACCGACTCCTCCACGCTCAGGCCCGCCATCAGCCCCTTGCGGTGCCGGTTGACCACGAAGAGCGCGTAGTCGATCCCGACCCCGAGGCCGACCAGCGAGGCCAGCGTCGGCGCGGTGTCGGCCAGCGAGACGGCGTGGCTGAGCAGGCCGATGCCGAGCACCCCGGCCCCGACCCCGGCCGCGCCGGTCAGCACCGGCAGCACGGCGGCCCAGCCCGAGCGGAAGATCAGCAGCAGGATGGCCAGCGCGGCGGCGATCCCGACCAGCTCGCTGGTGCCGCCCGCGTGCCGCTCGGTCTTGCCGATCGCCCCGCCGCCGGCCTGCACGTCCAGCGCCGGGGTGCGGGCCTGCTCGACCAGCTTGACCACCTGCTCGGCGTCCCCCTTGGCCACGTGCATGGCCTCCTGGGTGAAGACCACCTGGGCGTAGGCGGTGCGGCCGTCCGCGCTGATCTGCGCGGCGCCGTGCGGGCCGTACGGGCCGGCCACCGAGGCGACGCCGGGGCTGTGCGCGATCTTCTCCAGGGCGCCGGTCATCCGGTCCTTGACGGCCGGATCGGTCACCGGGGTGCCGTCGGTGCTGTGCCAGACCACGGTGTCCTGGTCGCCGGCGGCGGCCGGCAGGCTCGACTTCAGCAGGTCCATGGCCTTGCTGGATTCGGTCGAGGGCAGCGACAGGCTGTTGCTGTAGGCCGTCCCGGCCTTGCCGGAGACGGCGGCCAGGCCGAGGAGCAGGCCGAGCCAGAGCAAGACGGTCACGACCCGGTGCCGGTGGCACCAGCGGGCAAGGGCGGACATCGAACCTCCTGGTACGTGGAACCGTTCCAGGCTCCGCGAAGCACGCGGATCCGTCGTCCGGCGGCCGCAGGCCATCGGTCTACTGCGTTCGTAGTACGGGGAGGAGCTGACGCCGTGTGAGGTGGGGCCGACCGGGCCATCGTCCGCCTCCGGTGGCGCAACGCGAGGAGAGGGATGCGGAGGGTTGTGGTCCGATGATCACACAACCCCTCCCGGACGCCGTCGCCAGCGGCGTACGTCCCTACGATCGAGAGGTTCCCATGCTCTTCACCGCACGTCGCAGCACCCGCAGCCGGCACCTCACCCGCCGCCTGGCCGTCGCCGGTGCCGCGTTGGCCGCGACCGCCGGCCAGGTGCTGGCCGCCCCGGTGGCGGGGGCCAGGGGCCCCGGGCCGGCCGCCCCACTGGCCGCCACGCCCCACGCGACCACGATCAGCGACAACCAACTGCCGTTCACCACCCGGTACGAGCACGACATGCACGGCTCGATCACCCGGATCAGCAACAGCCTGATGACCTGTGACGAGACCAAGCAGCCGCCGCTGGACCCCAACCAGGCGGCCTGCGTGGACGCCCGCAAGGGCGACGGCCCCCTCCCGATCAACAACAACTTCTACATGAAGTACATCAACATCGACCCGGGCGGCTTCGGCCCGGCCGGCGACCCGATCTACTCCGCCAGCTCCGCCGACCTCCACCTCATGGAGGGCTCCGAGGTCAAGTACGCCCGCCTCTACTGGGGCGGGACGCGCGGCATCGGCTCGACCGTGCTGCCGGACAGCAAGGTCGACGAGGTCTACCTCAAGCTGCCGGGCGACGCCAAGTACACCGACATCGCCAACGACCAGCCCACCATCGGGTCCATCACCACCACCGACGAGAGCAGCTACCAGGCCTCCGCCGACGTGACCGACCTGGTCAGGCAGCACGGCAACGGCACCTACACCGTGGCCAACATGGACTCCGTGGTCCAGCCGCACAGTTGGGGCGGCTGGACGATCGTGGTCGCCTACGAGAACCCCTGCCTGCCGTACCGCAACATCCACCTGTGGGACGGCTTCCAGGTCGAGCTGCCCGACCGCCCGACCCGCACCATCGAGCTGCACGACCTGAAGACCCCGGGCACCGCCGACTCGGACGTGCGCGGCAAGCTCGGGTACGTGGTCTACGACGGCGACCTCAAGTGGACCGGCGACACCGTGGCCGTGCAGACCAACACCAGCCAGCCGACCCAGTTCACCGACGTCAACCACAAGGCCAACGACGCGTTCAACTCGACCATCGAGGAGCTGGACCCGATCGACCGGTTCAAGCGGAACCCGTACAACCGGAACAACTTCGGTTACGACTCCGACACTTGGGACATCTCCAACCTCCTGCACGTCGGCGACGACACCATCACCGTCACCTTCGACACCGACAAGGACGGCTACGACCTGGGCGTCTTCTTCACCCACATCGACCTGAGCTGCCCGCACTAGAACCTAAGACCGAGACCCCGGCCGGCTCAGCCGTCCCGGTCCGTGCCCCGCTCCCGGCCCTCCACGGGAGCGAGGCGCTCCACCACCTCGGCGAGAGCGGCGCAGGCCTGCTCGATGGTCTGCAGGGTGTTCTCCCGCTCGGTGGTGACGGCGGCGAGCAGCAGGCCGGTCAGCGCGGCCACGGCGTTGAACGCCTGCAGCACGACCATGGTGGCGAGCAGGCCGTGGCCGGCGAACGGGCCGGTGTGGCCGACGGCGGCGGGGACGGCGAAGAGGGAGACCGTCAGCGCGCAGGGCGCGGCGCCGGCCAGCCGGAACCGCAGCGCGGCCCACATGACCACCGGGAAGACCAGGAAGAGCAGCGAGAGCGTGCTGCGGGTGGCCACCACCACGAGCAGCACGGTGCTCGCCACCAGGGCCGCCGCCTCGGCCCAGCGGTGCGGCGGCACCTCCCGGGGCAGCCGGGCGGAGCGGGCGGCCAGCAGCAGCGGGGTGACCACCAGCACGCCCATCGCGTCCCCGGTCCACCAGGCCGACCAGACCGGCCAGAACTGGCCGGTCGGCACCGCCCCCTCGGCGGAGAGCACCAGGCAGGCCGCACTCGCGCTGACCACGGTGGAGAGGAACGCCCCCAGGAAGACCAGGGCCACCCCGTCCCGCAGCCGGTCCAGCTCCACCCGGAAGCCCATCCGGCCGAGCAGCAGCACCGCGGCCACCGGCGCGGCCGTGCTGCCGGCGGCGATCGCGAAGGAGCCGGGGGTGAGGGGGCCGAAGCCCGCGATCACCGCCAGCGCGCCGATCGCGATCCCGGGCCAGACCCGCAGGCCGAACAGCAGCAGCCCGGCCACCGCGACCCCGGTGGGCGGCCAGAGCGGGGTGACGTGCACGCCGCCGACCACCACCTGGGCGAGCAGGCCGAGCTTGCCGCCCACCCAGTACCCGAGCGCGAGGCCGAGCACCGCCAGGGCCGTGGCCCCCCGTCTCCCGGCCTCCGTTTCGCGCAGCACAGCAGCCATCAGACCGCACTCCGGCCCCGGCGCCGCCCGTGACACGCCCGGCCGGCCCCCGGGTCACCCCCCGGCCGCCGGCCTCACGGGTCCTCGTGGCGCAGCACCAGCACGGCGGCGTCGTCCGAGTGGCCGGTGAGCTCGGCCAGCTTGATCACCTCGGCGGCCAGCTCCGCCGGCTCGGCGCCCACCCCGGCCCGGACCGCCCGCAGCACCTGCTCCAGCCCGGCCTCCAGCGGGAAGGACGGCCCCTCCACCACCCCGTCGGTCACCAGGACCACCGCCTCCGACCCGGAGAGCCGCCGCCTGGTCACCGGGTACACCTCGCCCGGCGCGATGCCCAGCGGCATCCCCACCCCGTCCTCCTCCGCCACCGCGGACCGCCCGTCCGCGCTCGCCCAGACGGCCGGGACGTGCCCGGCCCGGGCGGAGGAGAGCACCCGGGTGGCGGGGTCGAAGTGCAGCAGGCAGCAGGTCGCGAAGAGCCCGTCCGGCAGCGAGAGCAGCAGCTCGTTGGTCCGGCTCAGCACCTCGCCCGGGTCGGTCCCGGCGGTAGCCAGCGCCCGCAGGCCGATCCGGACCTGGCCCATGAACACGGCCGCCTCCACGTCGTGGCCCTGCACGTCGCCGATGGAGAGCACCAGCGTGCCGTCCGTGAGCCGGAAGCCGTCGTACCAGTCGCCGCCGATGTCCAGCCCGTGCCGCGCGGGCGCGTACCGGGCGGCGGTCCGCAGCCCGGGCAGGCTCGGCAGCGAGGCCGGCAGCAGGTCCCGCTGCAGGGCCATGGCGAGCTCGACCCTGGCCCGCTGCAGCTCGGCGTGCTCCAGGGCCTGTTCGGTGAGCCGCCCGAGCCGCCCCAGCAGCTCGTGCGCGCTCACGGGCTGGGCCGGCCGGCGGCGGTTCGCGGCCACGAGACCCATTCTCACCTCACCCGATCGGCCCCGCCCTCCCGCCCGTCACGGCGGCCGGGAGGGCGGGGCCGCGAGCGGTCAGTGGCCGGGACCGCCGTGGATCAGGTTGACGGTGAAGGCGTGGTCGGTGGAGATCGACGGGGTCTTGATCCGGGTCACGCCCGTCGCGGCGTCGTAGTACCAGCCGGAGGCGGCGCCGGCCAGTGCGGCGGCCGAGGCCAGCTGCGGCAGCGGGCCGCCCTCGGTGACCACCCGGCGCGGGGCGGTGGCCTCGTGGACGGTCAGCTGGTAGGACCGGGCGGCCGGCTTTCCGGTGTAACTCCCGGCGCTGGCACCGATGGTGACCACGGTCGCGCCCTGGCCACCGCCGGGGGCGTGCAGGTCGACCCGCTGGGTGGCGGAGGCGCCGGCGGCGTACTGGCGGGTGGTGCCGTCGTCCTCGTAGAGGGTGTACGAGGTGTCGCCCTGCGGGTAGAGGTCGTAGTCCAGCTCGGCCTTGTCCCGGGTCTGCCAGGAGGTGGTGCCCTGCGGCCACATCGGGACGATCGAGCCGCCCTTGACGAACAGCGGCAGGGTGTCCAGCGGGGCCGAGTAGCCGTTGATCGTGGTCGGGCCCTGGTAGGTGCGGCCCGTCCAGTAGTCGGTCCAGGTGCCGGCGGGCAGGTAGATGCCGTCCCGGGTGCTGGTGTCGCTGTAGACCGGGGCCACCAGGAAGTCGGGGCCGGCCAGGAACTCGTAGGTGGCGTTCAGCGCCTGCTGGTCGCCCGGGTACTCCAGCGCGAGCGGGCGCACCGCGCCGATCCCGGTCGAGGTGGCCTCGTGCGAGAGGGTGTACATGTACGGGAGCAGACGCTCCTTGAGCTGCAGGTACTTGCGGTTGATCGAGGTGTACGGCTCGCCGTCCAGCCAGGGCTGCTGGTCGTGCGGCTTCTTGGTGGTGAGGTCGCTGGCCCAGCCGTCCATCGTCATGATGGTCGGGATGAACGCCTTCCACTGCAGGTCGCGGGCGTACATCTTGGGGTCGTGCCGGAAGATCGAGCCCACGTCGCCGGTGTCGTAGGCGATGCCGGACATGGTGGCCCCGGCGTAGGTCGGGATCTGCCAGCGGATGTAGTCCCAGGAGAGGCTCTGGTCGCCGCTCCACAGCACGCCGCAGCGCTGCGCCCCGGCCCAGGAGACCGGCAGCCAGACGAAGCCGCGGGCCTCGCTGTTGTTCTCGATGCCCGCCTTGGCCTGGTCGCAGGCGTTGAGCGCGAAGTCGTAGCCGTTGCCGACCCAGGCCACGTCCAGCTTGCGCACCACCGCGCCGGCCTTGACCTCCTCGGCCTGGTTGGGCAGGCCGTTCTGGGTCCACAGGCCGAGCTGGGCGTGGTCCTTGCGCAGGCCCTCGCCGGTCTGCGGCAGGTTCTCGTAGCCGCAGCCGTAGCCGTCGTTGACCAGCATCCAGCCGAGCGGCATCTGGTTCTGCACGTAGCCGTCGGCCACCTTCAGCGCGTCCAGGGTGTGCCGCTCGCCCCGGTTGGCGTTGTGCAGGTAGCAGTCGGAGTCGCCCGGCTCCAGGCCGTAGACCGGCGGCATGAACGGCTTGCCCACCAGCGCGGTGTACTTGCCGATCACCGACTTGGTGTCACCGACGAAGTAGTAGGCGTCCAGGCGCCGTTCCTGCTGGCCGGTGCGGACGGAGGGCCCGAAGTCGTAGATTCCGGGCGCGAATGTGTTGCGGAAGACGCCGTAGCCCGCGCTGGAGACGTAGAACGGCTGGGAGTTGTTGTAGCCGCCCTCGTTCCAGTTGAAGCTGTTGGCCACGTGCATCACCTGGTCGCGGTGCGAGTAGCTGCCGTTCTGCTCGCCGCCGCCGAAGAACTGCTCGTCGCCGCCCCGGGTCAGGCTCTGCCGCAGGCCGCTGGTGGACCAGCGCAGCGGCGCGTTCTCCTGCCAGATGACCGACCGGTCGTCGGCCTTGTAGAGGGCGAACCGCAGCGGCTGCTTGTAGACCCGCAGCACCACGTCCTTGGCACGGATGCCGTAGTAGGCCCCCGCGTCGAAGGAGCTGGTGTCGCGCTGCGGGTCGGGCTGCCTGCGCACGATGGTGCTGCCGGCCGGGTCGGTGAAGACGCCGTCGGGGGCGGCCTGGAGCCGGAGTTGGTCGTCGGCCAGGAAGTCCACCTTGGCCTTGAGGGAGCCGGCCGCGATCGCGTAGCTGCCGTTGCCGCCGTCGAAGGAGGTGAGGTTGCCGGCGTCGCTGGTCTGCGGCAGGTAGACGTGGCCGGTGAAGGCGGCGCTGTGCACGTCGTACGGCACCACCAGCACGTGGTACGTGCCGGAGGCGTTGGGGATCACGGTGGCCTCGGGGTCGGCGGTGCCCGCGCTCTCGGCCACCTCCTTGCCGTCGGCGCCGTAGACGTACAGGTCGAAGTCGTTGCTGCCGTCCGCCCACTGGATCGAGATCGGCACCCCGCCCTCGGGGTTGTCCGCCCAGTACCCGGCCGGCACGTCGACGGTCAGGTCGAACCGGTCGCAGGCCGCGCTGCCCTGCGGGCAGGTATCCGGACCGCCGAGGGTGCCCTTGGCGAAGACCGGGCTCTGCCAGGTCAGATCGGTGTGGGTGAGGTCGAGGACCCCGGAGGCCGGGGTGGCGGCCTGGGCCGGCAGGGCCGGCCCGGCCAGGGCCGTGACGGTGAGGACGGCGGCCGGCAGGGCCGACCGCCGTAGCCGCGAACGGAATGGGCGCACGAGGAGATCTCCCGTCGAGTGAGCATTTGCTGCGCAGTACTGCGCAAACCTGATCGAAAGCGGGGAGTTGCGCACCAAGATTCGCGGCGAACTGAGTGCATGTCAACCGTGCTGCTCAGGCCTTGCAGCGGCCGCTCGCCCAGTCGACGGTCGCGGTGGCCTGCGAGTAGCGCCACTCGGGGGCCAGCAGCTCGCGGTCCAACCGCCCGGCCGCGCCCCGGTCCTCCACCACGTAGCCGAAGTCCTGCAGCCAGGCCGGGTAGAGGTTCTTGGAGCCGATGAAGAAGGCCGAGCCGTCCACGGCGACCAGCTTGTGGTGCAGCGCGTAGGGGTGTCCGTCGGCCCAGGTCGGCGCGTCGGCGGCCCGGAAGGTGGCGAGCTGGAGGTTGCCGCAGAGCGCGGCGCCGGCCTTGCCCGCGTCCCCGGTGAGCTCGGTCAGCCGGGCCTTCAGCACGTCGCTGATCTCGGCGAGCGACTTGATCTGCGAGTAGCCCCCGCTGCCGACGGCGCCCCGGTTGGCCGGGTCGCTCACCACGATCCGCACCTTGACCCCGGCGGCCAGCTTGGCGGCCAGCGCCTGGTAGAGCCGGGCGTCGTAGCGGGGCAGCGGCGGGCAGGTGCCGTTCAGGTCCTGCTGGGAGATCTCGATGTGCTCCTGCGCGCTGCCGACCAGCGCGCGCAGGGCGTTCTCCTCCGGGTTGACCGTCTCGTAGTCCCGGTCGGCGTTGGTGTTGTCGTGCAGGGTCAGCGGGCCGCACTTGGCGCCCGCCGCACCGGTCACCGGCGCCGGGCGGTAGTCGGATGCGGGGTCCGAGGCCTTGATCCCCACCCCCAGGCCGCCGACGGCGATCACCGGGACGCTCCCGGCCGCGGCGGCGGGCGGGTTGAGCTCGCGCTCGATGGAGGGGCGGCAGGCCCCGCCGTCGGAGGAGGCGAACCAGGCGTTGTCGAACACCCCGGTGTGGCCGCAGGTCCACTCCCAGAGGGTGTCCAGGTACCGGGCGGCGGAGGTCGCGGCGGGCCCGCTCAGCGCGAGGTCCACGTCCGTGACGGGGTGGGCGGTGTCGAGGTAGTCGCTCTTCCAGCCGTTGATCCCGCCGGTGATGACGGTCCGTCCGTCCACCACCAGGAGCTTGGAGTGGTTCCAGGAGAAGGCCGTCCGGGAGGCGGTCATCGAGGCGATGTTCAGGCTGACCGAGCCGGCCGCCGGGCCCAGCTCGGCCACCAGCTCGTCCCGGTAGCGCGAGGGCAGCACATTGGCGTTGTAGACCGGCGCCGCCCCGACCAGGATCCGCACCACCGGCCGGTGCCCGGCCGCCACGGCCGCCTTGAGGCCCTCCACCAGGGCGTCCTCGAACCCGCCGTTCGGGAAGGGCGCGAGGGTGGAGACGTCCACCGTGCGGGTCGCGGCGGCCACGTCGGCGGTCATCCGGGCCAGCAGCTCCCGGGTGCCGGGGCGGTCCGCACAGGCGGCGTCGCCCCAGCACCCGGGCGTCTGGAGCAGCCAGCCGTCGCCGAGCGCGTTCCCCTCGGTCCGCTCCCAGGCCGTCCCCTCCAGCCCGGGCGACACCTCGCGCAACACCCGCTCCACGGCGTCGAGATGAGCGGTCGCCGCCCCGGTGTCGGCCTGGGCCGGTGTGCTGAGCAGGGCGGAGACCGCGGCGGCGGCGAGGGTGGCGCGCAGGGCGCGGCGGAGCCGGCCGGGGGTGGATCGGTACACGTGAGTTCCTTCGAGCACGGTGAACGGCACCACGGGTCAGCTGTGGGCCAACCAAATGCTACTCACAGGTAACTCACTGTTCAATTTGGCGATCTGACGGAGTGTCAGCAGTGGGAGAGGACCTCGCAGTCCTCCCAGCGGGTGCCGCCCTCGGGCAGGCTGCCCGAAGTGGCCGGAGCCTGGAAGGACTTCATCCGGGGAGCGGCCGGGGCGGCCGGGGCGGAGCCGGCCGGCGCCGCCGGGCCGGTGGCCAGGCGCACCGCGATCGCGTCGATCACCGGACGCGGGCTGGTGCCCGCGAAGTTGCTGACCATCACCGAGAAGACCAGCTTGCGGCCGTCGGGGGCGGTGGCGAAGCCGGTGAGGTTGTCCACGCCGCTCATCGAGCCGCTCTTGGCGTGCACGTTGTTCTCGGCCTTGGTGCCGCGCATCCGGGCGGCCAGCGTGCCGCCGGTCATCCGGTCCGGGTTGCCGGCCACCGGCAGCGCGTTGTACCAGGCGGTGAACCACGGCTTGGTCTGGGCCACCTTCATCAGGCCGGCCATCTGCGCGGGGGTGGTCAGGTCGTAGCGGGAGAGGCCGGAGCCGTCCACCTGGCGGCCGGCCGGGGTGCCCAGGCCGTTGGCCTTGAGGAAGCCCTTCACCTGGTTGATGCCGGTGGCCCAGTCGCCCTTGCCGCCCTTGACCTTACCGAGCTCCTTGGTGAGCTGCTCGGCCATGCCGTTGTTGCTGAGCTTGAGCATCGGGACGATCAGCTCGGCCAGCGTCTTGGAGTCGTGCGAGACCAGCGGCTGCGAGTCCTCGGTGCCGGTCGCCGTCCGCACGCCCGAGAGGGTGCGCACCCCGTGCCGGGCCAGCGCGCCCTCGAAGGCCTTGCCGGCCAGGGTCGCCGGGTCCTCGACGGTCTCCCAGTAGGTGACCGGGGCGGCGCCGGCCGCGATGCTGCCGGAGAGCAGCAACTCGTTGGCGCCCCGGCGGCGCTCCACCGCGGCGGTGGAGCCGCTGCCGGCCGCGCCGGTGGTGATGCCGCCGGTGAACTTCATCGGCGTCTCGGCGGGCACCACGGCCACCTTGGCCTGCTCCCCCGCCGCGCCCGGAGTGACCGTCACCTGCACGGTGCCCATGGTGTACTCGGCGTCGGTGGAGAGGGTCAGCCCGGATATCTGCGGGCTGTAGGAGTACGGCTGGTCGTCCCAGGCCCAGCCCGGCCCGTACGGGGTCGAGTCGTAGCGGCTGCCGTCGGCGAGCACCCGGCCGGTGACGGTGGTGATGCCGGTGGCCGCCACCTTGGCGGCCAGGTCGTCCAGGTCCTGGGTCAGCAGGCTCGGGTCGCCACCGCCGCGCAGCACCAGGTCGCCGTCCAGCAGGCTGCCGTAGGTGTCGCCGGTCGTGCGGACCTCGGTGGTGAACCGGTAGTCGGCGCCCAGCAGGTCGAGCGCGGCGGTGGAGGTGAAGGTCTTCAGCGTGGAGGCCGGGGTCAGCAGCGCCCCGGGCTGCCGCGCGTACAGCACCTGCCCGCTGTCGGCGTCCAGCACCTCCACCCCGGCCTGCGCGTTGGCCAGCCGGGCGTCGGCGAGCAGCGCGTCCAGGTCGGCCGTCAGCGTGGCGTCGACCGGAGCCGGGTTGTCGGCCTGGGCCGCACCGGCCAGCAGGGAGGCGGCGAGGGCAGCGGCGGCCAGCGGCAGGGCGCGGCGGTACGAGCGTACGGGCACGGGTGCTCCATCTTTCGGGCATGACGGGGCAAGTGGATCGCCCACGCCCCCTTTTACCCGCAGATTACCAGCCGATGTACCGTCAAATGATCTTCGGATCGGTTCCCCGCCACCGACCCCTGGCCCCCGGGCCGCGCCGGTGCTACACCGTCACCATCGGGCGCCGGCGAGAACGGCGGCGGCACCAGCCCTCCGGACCTGGGCCGTCGCCCGCCTGGTCTGAGCGCTTCCGCCGGACGCCCTCATCGGGTGCGGACGGCGCCCGCCCCCTTGCCCGGCCGCTTCGCCTGGCCGGTGCCGGAGCCGGTCACCGTGAAGACCCCGGCGGCCTCCGCCTTCTCCAGCGGGAGGGTGCCGGGCGTGCCGCGGAGGGTGAGCGTGTGGGGCCCCGGGTCAGCGTCGGGAGCGACGGTGGCGCGGAACAGCAGTTGGACCACGCCCGCCTCCCTGATCCCGCCTTCGTACCAGTTCGCGACCTGGGTGGCGTAGGCGATCCGGCAGGCGGTCGGCGCGGAGCCGGCCAGCACCTCGCAGCCGTCGCTCACGTTCCACAGGCCGCTGTCGGACTTCAGGGAGAGGACGGCCACCGTCATCGGGTCCGCCGTCGGCGGCACGCCCTCCGGGGGGACGGTCATCGTCAGGATGACGTCCACCTCGTCGCCCGGCGCCGCCGACAGCGTCGACAGGGTCGCGGACACGTGCTCGGTCACCAGCACGGGTTCGGCCCGGACCGGTAGGGGCATCGCCGCCGCGGGCAGCGCGGCGGCGGCGAGCAGAGCCGGCACCAGCGCGGCGGCGAGCCGCCAGCGCGGACGGGGACGACGGGGCGCAGGACCGGCAACGGGCAGGGCGGGCATACGTGACCTCCTCGGACACCGGTCACGGTAGCCAGCGGTGCCGGGCCGCGCGCCGCACGACGCGGGTCGGCCCCGGCTCGATCACCCGTACGGCCCCGCGCTCCGTCGACGGCCCGTCAGCCGACCTCCGGGAGGAGCAAATGCCACTGCGTCGGTCCGGAGGATCCGCCCGACCGGGGGTTAGCCTCCTCCTTCCGGCCAGGTCACGGCCGAGCTCCTACCGAGGGGAAGACCCCATGGCCCTCGCAAGACGGCGGTTCCTCGCCTCCCTCGCGGCCACCGCCCTCACCCTGCCGGTCCTCGCCGAGCGGGCCGCGACACCGGCGGCCGCCGCCGGACTGCTCGGCTCCGGCCCGCTGTTCATGCAGGTCGTCGCGCACGAGGACGACGACATCCTGTTCATGAACCCGGACCTGTACAACGCGATCTCCATCGGCACGCCAGCCGTCACGGTCTTCGTCACCGCGGGGAACATCACCGGCGACCCCTGCCCCACCTACTGCTACGACGCGGCCGGCGATCCGCTGCGCACCTGGAACCGGCAGATGGGGGCCGTCAACGCCTACTCCAGGATGACCGGGGTGGGGGATGGCGACCCGACCACCGACGAGGTGGGCCACTGGACGGTGGACACCTGGACGGTAGCGGGCAAGCAGGTCGAGCGCTACGTCCTGAAGGGGCGGCCGGTGCACCTGATCTTCATGAACATGCACGACGCCGGGCTCGACGACGTGCAGGCCGGCGACACCGACACCTCGATCGTGCCGGCCAACAGCCCCCCGTCCCTGTCCTCCTCGGCCTACACGGTGGCGGACTCCGTCGCGGTGCTGCGGCAGCTGATGGTGGCGTACCAGCCGACCGTGCTGCGCACCCAGGACGAGAACCCCGACAGCCGCTACACCGGCGAGCACCCGGACCACCTCGCCGCGGCCGCGTTCGCCGGCGAGGCGGCCCGCCAGTACGGCGGCAAGCTGATCCAGATCAGCTACCGGGACTACAACATCAGCGACTGCCCGGTGAACCTCGACCCGGCGACCACCGCGGACAAGAGCCTGTTCTTCTCCGAGTACGCGAGCCACGACCACTCGGGCAACCACGAGGACTCCTGGTTCTCCCGGATGTACTACCGCTGGTCGCGGGGCACCTCCTGGGCGGGGCTGAACGCGGACGGCCGGCCACAGGTCTTCGTCGTCCGGGCCGGCGGCCTGTGGACCCACTGGCGCTGGTGGGACGGCACCTGGGGCGGTCCGCAGCTGCTGGCCGACCCGGGCGGGCGGCTGGCTCCGGGCGTCGCGGTCGGCAACAACGCCGACGGCCGGCTGGAGGTCTTCGCCCGCCGCCTGACCGACCACCACATCATCTCGCTGGCGCAGGACACCCCCAACGGCGGGTGGCGCAGCGCCTGGGTCGACCACGGCAACCCCAACGCCGGCGCCGGCGGGGAGGACCAGGTCGGCGTGCCCGTGGTGGCCAACGACCAGGACGGCCGGCTGGAGATCTTCGTCAAGAACGGCAGCGGCGGGGTCAGCTGCACCTGGCAGACCGCCCCCAGCGGGGGCTGGGTAGGCAGCTGGGCCGATCTGGGCGGCTCCGACGTGCAGGATCCGGTCACCGCGATCCGCAACGGCGTCGGAGCGATCGAGATCTTCGCCAGCACCCGCTCCGGCATCCTCGGTTGGTGGCAGGGGGCGCCGAACAGCACCATCTACGGCCCGGGGCTGATCCCGGGCGCCCAGCCGGCCAGCCCGCCCAAGGCCGCGCTCGACCAGGACGGCCGCATCGAGCTCGCCTTCCGCCAGAGCGGCACGGGGGCGATGCTGGTCAGCTACCAGGTCCGGCCCGGCGGCTCCTGGGTCCAGGCCCCGGTCTCCCTCGGCGGTGACCTCGGCGTGGGCGAGCCGGCGGCGGCCACTCTGGGCGGGCGCGTCGTCCTCTTCGAACGCAACCGCGGCGGCGGCGTGAGCACCACCGCCCAGGGCGCCCCCAACTCCAACTACACCGGCTGGCGCGACCTGGGCGGCATGGTCCTCGACTACCCCTCGGCCGTCACCGACGGCGCGGGCGTCCTCCACGTGTTCGCCATCGGCACGGACGGCCGCGTCTACTACCGCACCAGCACCACGGCCACCTCCTTCGACGACTGGCGGGGCCTGCCGGCCTGAGCGGGGGCGGCGCGGGCGGAGAACTCCTCCGGGAGGTCTCCGCCCGCGGCCCGCTCACCGCACGGCGCCCCGGTGACCGTGCACTCCTGCCGCGCCCTGGGCCGCGCAGTGGAAGTCCGCGAAGGGCGGGTGCCAGAGCCCGCCGTCCCCGTTGGTGCCCTGCGGCGGCTGGTGGGCGAGCGGCTCGAAGTGCAGCCCGGCCTTGGTCTCGTTGGTCTGCCCGGTCCACAGGTCGATGCCCTGCCAGGCCTGCCCGTCCACCACGGAGACGGTGCGGGGCTGCCCGCCGCAGGAGGTGGCCGAGATGTCCCGCCGCCCGCGCTCCGGCGGCCCGCCCGCGGCCAGGCTCACCGGGGCCGACCAGGGGCCGAACGGGCCGGCCGCCGTCATGTACCCGGTCGCGGTGCCCGTGCAGTAGCCGCAGTACGGATCGCTGTAGGTGCCGAACCAGCTCGCGGTGGCCGGCTCGTACCAGATGCCCGGCCCCTCCACCCCGTCCAGCCCGGCCAGGTACGCGCTGCCGCGCCTGGCGCTGGTGGTCCCCCACCGGTCGATCTGCTCGACCGAGAGCGTGGAGCCCGGCATGGTGCAGACCACCACCAGCGAGCGGCTCGCGGGGTCGACCGCCAGGCCGAAGTCCCCGTTGCCGTAGCAGTTGTACAGCGGGGGCTTGCGGTAGGAGCCGTACGGCGGCCCCGCGGTCGGCCCGCAGGGCCCGGCCGGCGAGTTGCACCCCATGACGTTGTACGCGTTGGCGAGGCTGCGGTTGTAGTCGGAGGGCGAGTTGAACCACAGCACCCACGCGCCGTCGTCCGCTCCCCACCCGGACCGCTTGACCATCCGCGGGTTGAAGCAGCCCGCGCTCGCGCACTCCTGCTGCCAGCTCAGCCCCGAGTACGGGTCCGTCGCGTCCGGGGGGAAGAGCGGCCGCGGCGGCGACCACGGCCCGTCGAGGCTGGGCGCGGTGGACACCCCGAACCCGCACCAGGGCGTCTGGGCGTCCAACCACCGGAAGCCGCACCCGTACTCGGTGCCGTACAGGTAGTAGGTCGAGCCCTCCTTGAGCACCATGCCGTCATGGAGGTCGACCGCATGGATCGTCACCGGGGCCGGTACGGCCGCCCCGGCTTCGCCGGCGGGGAGCACGGTCGAGAGCGCGACGAGGCACGCCACCACCCAGACCTGGGCCCATCTGAAGAATCGTTTCGTTCCGGAGGTCGTCGACACCCGATCATTGAACGGAGCCCCCTGCCCGGAACGGCCCGATTAGGCCGCCGCAGGGCGTGTCCGCCGGCGCGCCGGGCCGGCCCTACCCGGCGGCCACCGCGGCGGCGGCCCGGCGGATCAGCTCGATCACGGTCTCGGGGTGGGAGAGCATCGGGACGTGGCTGCTCTCCACCTCCACGGTGGTGGCTCCCATCCGCTCGGCGACGAAGCGCTGCAGATCCGGATGGACGGCCTGGTCCTGGGTGGTGAGGAGGTACCAGGAGGGCTTGGACTTCCAGGCCGGGTCCTCGGTGGTCTCGGCGAGCAGCTCGCCGCGCGGGGCCCCCTGGGTGGCCCAGACCAGCTGCTGGTCCGCCGGGGAGAGGTCGCCGCAGAAGTAGGAGATGCCGTCACGGGCGATCCAGACCCGCCCGTCCTGCTCCTCCAGGTGCGCGAACACCTCGGGCTGCGGGAAGGAGCCGATCAGCTCCTGCGCGCTCTGGCCGGCCTCCGGGCTGAGTGCGGCGAGGTAGACCAGCCCGGCCACCTTCTCGTGGGTACCGGCCGCCGTGATCACGAACCCGCCCCAGGAGTGCCCGACCAGGATCGCCGGGCCGCTCACCCGCGCCAGGGCGCGGTGCACGGCGTCGACCTCGCCCGCCAGCGAGTCCAGGGAGTTCTGCGCGGAGATCACCTCGTGCCCCTCCCGCTGGAGCGTCGGGATCACCTTGCTGAAGCAGGACCCGTCGGCCCACAGGCCGTGGGCGAAGACGATACTGGGCTTCTTCGACATCGAGACGCATCCTCTGTCCGGTACGGACCGCCGGCCCGCACACCGTGCACCGAAACCCCCCGGGCCAGTCCACCCCACCCCGGGCGCACCGACACCCGGGGCGGCCCGACCAGGTGAGCGGCTCGGCCGCTACGGGGACGGGCGGCTTCCCCGATCGATCAGGATCGAAGAAGCCGGGCTGCCGGGCGGCCCGTAGCGTGGGACACGTCGCCGGGGGAGCCGGCGCCGGGAAGTTCGGTACAGGAGGACCTCGTGAGCTACGTCGTCGATTTCGAGAAGGTGTCCACCGTCGGTCTGGAGTCCTCCCCGGTCGCCGAGCGGCTCGCGGGGCTGCGGGCCAACGAGGCGCGGTACTTCAAGAACAAGTACGACCACACCTTCACCGTCCGGCCGGCCGCCGAGGCGGCCGAGGTGGTCGAGTACGTCGGCCGGGTGCTGGCCGAGGAGCGGGACATCACCATCGCCTCGCCCGCCCTGGAAGCCACCGCCTTCGAGGCGGGCGGCTACCGGATGGCCTACGTCTTCTACTGCTCGGGCCTGGCGGTGAACGTGATGTACGGGATCGAGGACGGGGCCAAGCGCGCGGTGGGGTTCAAGCTCTCCGAGGGCATGGAGGTGCCCGAGGAGCTGGCCGCGAAGTTCAAGTTCGCCCGGCAGAAGTCGAAGCTGGCCGGCGAGATCCGGGGCTCGTTCTTCGTGATCAAGGGCGAGTACTGAGGGTCACCGCACCGCCAGGCCGTCCAGCACGAGGGTGAGCAACCGCTCGGCCTGCGGCCGGAGTTCGGGGCCCGCCGAGGTGCGGGCGATGCCCTCGAGGGCGGCGAAGAGATCGGCGGGCCCGAGGTCGGTACGGATCGCACCGGCCGCCGCGCAGGCCGCCATCAGAGTGGTGAGCGCGGCCCCGATCAGCTCGCGGCTGTGCCCGTAGGGATCCGCGCCGGTGGCGGCGATCGCCCGCAGCGCGTCGATCATGCCGTGCTTGGTGGTGACGTAGTCGAGGAAGAGCCGGGCCCAGGCGCGCAGCGCGTCCTCCGCCGGGAGCTCGGCCAGCAGTGCGGGAGCGGCCTCGCAGAGCCGGACCACCTCGGCACGGTAGACCGCCTCCACCAGCGCCTCCCGGGTGGGGAAGTTGCGGTAGAGCGTGGCGCTGCCCACCCCGGCCGCCTTGGCGATCCCCTCCAGCCCGGCCTCCAGCCCCTCCTCGGCGAAGGCCCGCGCGGCGGCGGCGAGGATCTTCGTCCGGTTGCGCTGCGCGTCGGCCCGCAGCGGGCGGGGCGGCTGCTCGGCCGACGGCGTCGGGGGCGGCTGCTCGGTCATCGGTGCTCACCGTCTTCGTCTCGCGGGGAATTGCCAAGTGGGGGCTTCCCCACTTAGCGTCGAGGGCAAGTGGGGACTCCCCCACTTTATCCTCGGGAGGGACCGACCATGACAGGCATCCAGGGCAAAGTCGTCGCCGTTACCGGCGCGAGCAGCGGGATCGGCGAAGCCACCGCGCTCCACCTGGCCGAACGCGGCGCCACCCTCCTCCTCGGCGCCCGCCGCACCGACCGGCTCGACGCCCTGGTGGCGCGGATCGCCGCCGCGGGCGGCACGGCCACCGCCCTCCCGGTCGACGTGACCCGCCGGGCCGATCTCCACCGGCTCACCGACACCGCCGTCGAGCGGTACGGCCGGCTCGACGTGCTGGTCTCCAACGCGGGCACGATGGCCGTCTCACCCTTCGACGAGCTGCGCCAGGACGACTGGGACGCCATGGTGGCCACCCACGTCACCGGGCTGCTCAACGGGATCGGGGCCGCCCTGCCGGTCTTCCGCCGCCAGGGCTCGGGGCAGTTCGTCACCGTCGGCTCCACCGCCGCGCACGTGGTGAAGTCGCCGCAGGGCGTGTACGCGGCCACCAAGACGGCGGTCAAGGTGCTCATGGAGGGCCTGCGCCAGGAGGCGGGGCCGCACCTGCGGGTCACCCTGGTCTCCCCCGGCTTCACCGACACCGAGGGCGTCGGCAAGGGCGCCGACCCGGAGGTGGCGGCGGCACTGATCCGCCAACGCGAGCAGCTCGCCATGCCGCCCGCCGCCGTGGCCGCCGCCATCGGGTACGCGATCGAGCAGCCGGCCGGGGTCGAGGTCGGCGAGATCGTCGTCCGCCCCACCGCCCAGGGCTGAACATCACGACTCCGCCACGAACGACGTACGAATACGGACGATCCTTGTCCCAGACGGAATGAAGGTCAAAACCTGGCAAAGTCCTCGGCTATGCTCAGGCGGTCGCCGCAGCCCCGTTCCGGGGCGCGGACCACCGCTCCGACCACCGCCCGAAGGACCCCAGCCATGCCCTCCAAGCGCCTCGCCGCCACCGCCCTCCTCTGCGCCGCCCTGGCGACCACCGCCACCGCGTGCGGCGGCGAGACGAAGCCGGCCCCCAAGGCCGCCGGCACGGCCACGGCCTCCGCCTCGGCCACGGCCTCCGCCTCGGCCACCAGCTCCCCCACCCCCGCCGCCTTGGCCGTGGACACCCTCAGCGCCGGGGAGATCGCCAAGCAGGCCCGCGCCGCGACGGCGGCCCTGAGCTCGGTCAAGGTCGTCGGCACCGTCACCGACGAGGGTGAGACCACCTCGCTCAGCCTCGTCGCGGACCGGAAGGGCAACTGCGCCGGCACGGTCAGCGTCCCGAAGATGGGGCAGGTCGAGATCCTGCGCACCAACACCCAGATCTGGCTCAAGCCGGACACCGCCTTCTGGACGGCCATGGCCACCCAGCAGGGCAATGCGAAGATCGCCCCCCAGCTCGCCGAACTGCTCAAGGGGCGCTACCTCACCGGCGGCCCCAACGACAAGGTCGTCACCCAGACCGCCGAGGTGTGCAACGTGGTCGAGGGCATCACCAAGGAGGACGACACCCCGTCCACCTACGCCAAGGGCAGCGCCGGCACCACCAACGGCTACAAGACCTTCAGCCTCACCGCCACCGGAGCCGACGGCGACCGCAGCACCCTGCAGATCGCCGCCGAGGGCAAGCCCTTCCTGGTCCGGATCGAGAAGGCCGACAGCCCCCAGGCCAACCACATGGACCTCAGCGACTTCGACAAGCCGGTCACCGTCCAGGCGCCCCCGGCCGACAACGTCATCGACTACTCGGTCTTCCAGAACAAGCTCAAGGACGCCTGACACTCGGCACCGGCGGGGCCGCCCCTCGTCGGGCGGCCCCCGGCACCCACCGGTACGAGGCCACCGCCGCCAGCACCAGCAGCCCGCCCGCCGCCACCGCCGACAGCCGCAGGCCGGTGGCCAGGCCGAAGCCGGCGGCGGAGATCAGCAGCCCGAAGAGGGTGACGCCGAGCGCCCCGCCCGCCTGCCGGCAGGCGCTGAGCAGGCCCGAGACCACCCCCGCCCGCTCGGCCGGAACGGCCTCCAGCAGCGCCGTCATCATCGGCGGGGAGGCCAGGCCGCCGCCGATCCCGATCGGCAGGGTGGCCGGCAGCAGCAGCCAGGCCGGGCCGTCCAGGCCGACCAGCGCGATGCCCAGGAAGCCCGTGGCGGAGAGGAGTTGGGCTCCCGCCATGGGCAGGCGCGGCCCGACCGTGCGGGTCAGCCGGCCGGCCAGCAGGTTGGCGGCCAGCACCAGCACCGTCATCGGCAGGAAGGAGAGGCCGGTGCGGATCGGCGACCAGCCGCGGTCCTGCTGGAAGATCAGCGAGAAGACGAACAGGATGCCGTAGAAGGAGAAGTTCAGCGCGAACCCGGTGGCCAGGCAGGAGACGAACACCCGCGAGCGCAACTCCCGCAGGTCCACCATCGGTGCCCGCGCCCGCGATTCGGCCCAGCGGAACCAGAACAGCGCGGCGAACGAGACCAGCAGCGGCCCGACCACCAGCGGCGACCGGGCCCCCGCCGGCCCGAGCTCGATCAGGGCGAAGGTGAACCCGGTCAGCGCCAGCACCGCCGAGACCTGCCCGGCCGGGTCGAAGGAGCGGCGCTGCGGCACCGACCGCCCGGCCCGGGCCAACCCGACCACGGCGAGCAGCCCGAACGGCACGTTGACGAAGAAGATCGCCCGCCAGCCGAGCGCCGAGGTCAGCAGCCCGCCGGCGATCGGCCCGGCCGAGAGCGCGGCTCCCCCGCCGGCCGCCCAGAGCGCGATCGCCCTGGTCCGCACCGCCGAGTCCGGCACCGACTGCCGCAGCAGCGCCAGCGAGGAGGGCAACACCGCTGCGGCGGCGGCCCCTTGGGCCACCCGCGCGGCCACCAGGGACACCACCCCGTCCGCCAGCCCGCACGCCGCCGAGGCCGCCGCGAACCCCAGCAGCCCGTACCCGAAGAGCCGGTCGGCCCCGATCCGGTCCGAGACCGTGCCCGCCGAGAGCAGCAACCCGGCGAAGGCCAGCGTGTAGCCGGCCACCACCCACTGCAGGCCCGACAGCCCGGCGTGCAGCCCCTGCCCGATCGCGGGCAGCGCCACGTTCACGATCGTCGCGTCCAGGTTGATCAGGAAGAACCCCAGGCAGGAGGCCAGCACCATCGCCCCGCCCCACCGGCCCGGAGTCTCGCCTTCCGTAGCTCTGACCTCCTGCCGACCGAGGGATCCGGTACTCATCTGGGCTCTTTTCCTTGCAGTTGACGGTTGGCCACAAAGCGAGTGGATCTTTCCCGCTCCCACACGAGCACGTCAACCACTTTTGGCCCGGCCACTCCGAGGCGCCCCGCCACACCGCACCCCGGAGGGTTCTCCACTATCCCTGCCATCACCCGTGAGCCCGTGTCAGGATGTCAGCGGTTCGTGTCAGGTCCATGGGAGAGCGGGAAGTGGCCATGCAGGCACGGTTATCGATCCGGGTCGATGGGGGCTGCGGCGACGACCTACGGTCGCTGCGACAGTGGCTCACCGAGGAAGAGGCACTACGGGGCCGGTTGGAACTGGAACGAGTGCGGCCCGCCCCGGGCACGCTGGGCACCGTAACCGAGACACTCACGGTCTTACTCGGCCCCGGCGGTGTGGCGACAGCCGTCGCGAGCGTGCTGATCTCATGGATCCGCCGCAGGCGCGGCACTGTGACGCTCAAGGTGACGCGCCCTGACGGCACGGCCACTGAGCTCAGTGCGACTCACGTCGGCGGCTTGGATGCGGCACAGGTCCGACAGCTGTCCCTCGACCTCTCTGATTCTTTCACCCGTGACGACGACGCCTGACTCCGTCGGCCGGCCACCGCTCACCGCGCTCGACGCACCCGGATCACGCGTCCTACTCGTCGGCACAGGACAACACGCACCCGGCTCCCTGCTGCCGGACGTGCCGGCGGTACCTGCCACCGTCCGCGAGATCGGCAGGGTGCTGCTGGAGATCTGTGGTTTGCGGCCGGAGAACTTGCTCCCTCCGCTGATCGACCCGCAGGACCCGATCACCTTCGGCAACGCCGTGGTGGAGGTGGCGCAGCAGGACGAGGACGTACTGTTGGTCTACTACGTCGGACACGGCCTGGTCAGCCCGGGCAACGAGCTCTACCTAGCAACCGCCGCCACCGACGACCCGGTCGAAGGCCTGGCGTTCAAAGCGCTGCCCTATCAAGCCCTGAGGGAAGCGTTCAGCGGCTGCCGGGCCCGCTCGATCATCGTGGTGCTCGACTGCTGTTTTGCCGGGCGTGCCCACGGCTCGTTCGGCAACGCGGCCAGCGACGGATTTGCGCTGGCCTCCCTCAGCGGCACCTACCTGCTCGCCTCGGCCTCACGGGACGAACAGGCCTTGGCCCCGGAGGGGCAGCCTTACACAGCGTTCACCGGGGAGTTCCTCCGCTTCCTGCGCGAGGGCGAGCCGGGCGGGCCTCCGGCCCTGACCCTGGAAGCGACCTACCGCTACCTGCGCCGCACCCTGCCCCTGCTCGGCATACCTGCTCCGGAGCGCCAACTCAGTGGTCGCGCCGCCGACCTGGTTCTTGCCCTCAACCCCCAGGCGGCACGGCCCGCCACGAATCCGGTCGGCCACCCGCCGCCGGCCGACTCACCTGGAGAACCGCTCTGTCCGTACCCCGGCCTGCAACCATTCACCGCCGACGACACACAGTTCTTCTTCGGCCGTGCCGAGCTGACCGCCGAACTGCTCGGCAAGCTGGCCCTGTGGTCCCGGGTTGGCGGCCCCGTCGCACTGGTCGGACTCTCCGGCGCGGGGAAGTCCTCACTGCTGCGAGCCGGCCTGCTACCTGCTGTCCGCCGTGGTGACTTTCGCACCAACGCAGTCGGCAGCTGGACCCAGCTCTTCCTCACCCCCGGCGAGCGCCCCTTGGCTGCCCTCGCCACCCAGTTGGCCAACCTCACCGATCTCCCCCGGGCCACCGTCCTCGACCAGTTGCGCACAGATCCGTCAAGCTCGGCGACTCTGCTGCACCACACCCTGCATCAACTGGGCGTCAGACCGAAGGTCCGCCACAGCCCACTGCTCCTGGTCGTGGACCAGTTCGAAGAGGTTTTCACAGCCTGTCAGGACGACAAGGAGCGTCACGCCTTCATCACCGCGTTGTGCGCCGCAGCGGACCGGACGGTGACCGGCCACACCAGCACGCCGCCCCTCGTCGTCCTCAGCATCAGGGCGGACTTCTACGCTCACTGCCTGGCCTATCCCGGCCTCGCCCGCACCCTGCAGGACCGCCAAATCCCCGTTCCGCCTATGACCCTCGACCAGCTTCGCGAGGCGATCGAGAAGCCTGCGGAGTACGCCGGCCTCGTCTTGGAGGAGCACCTGGCTGACACCCTGCTGCGCGACCTGCGGGCCGGCGCAGCCTCCGTCGGTGGCGACTTCTCGGCAGGCGCTCTCCCACTGCTTGCCTACGCCCTGTGGCTCACCTGGGGCCGTCGCACCGGTCGAACTCTCACCATGGCAGGCTATAGCGCCACTGGCGGCATCTGGGACGCAGTCACCAAGCAGGCAGAGCTCACCTACAGTGCCTTGGCCCCGGACGCCCAGAGCGCTGCCAAGCTGTTACTACTGCGTATGGTCCGGATAGGTGAGAACAGCGAGGACACTCGGCGCCGCCTCCGCCTTTCCAGCCTGTTGACCGAACGCGCGCCAGCCGAGCAGAACGCCATCGCCATCGCACGCGACGCGCTGGCGAAGGCGCGGCTGATCACCCTGGACGGCGGCACCGCCCAGCTCGCCCACGAGGCGCTACTGCGTGCCTGGCCGAGACTGCGGGGGTGGATCGAGACCAGCCGAGCCGATCTGTTGGTGGAGCAGAGGCTTGTGGAGGCTGCCGAGGCTTGGGATCATACGGGTCGTGACTCCGGCGGGCTGTACCGGGGCGCTGCACTCGAGCTCGCCCGGGATCTGACGGAACGGCCAGGCCACGAGGGATCCATCGCCTCGGCCGGAATCGACAGCCGCCCGGGGCAGCTCGCCCGGGAGTTCCTTGCCGCGAGCCTGCGCGCGGACCGACGGTTCCGGCGCTTGGGTACTGCCGTGGTGACGGCATTGGTCCTGCTGCTGGTGGTCTCGCTGACCGCTGCCAGCCTCGCCGTACGTGCACAGCAGGAGGCGCTACGGCACCAGCACATCGCCTCCGCGTGGGCATTGTTCGGCCAAGCAGACTCCGCTCGGGGCAACTCACCCCAGTTGGCCTTGCAACTCGGTATTGCAGCAGATCAGTTGGACCACAGCCCACAGAGCAGCGCCAACCTGCTGAGGACCCTGATCACGCCCTACAGCAGCACTCTGGCCGGCCACCAGGCCACGGTCTCCCATCTGGGGTTCGCGCCCGGAGGTCGGCTCTTGGCGACCGCCAGTCAGGACGGCACCGTCCTCCTCTGGGACACCAGCGACCCCAACCACCCACAGCAGACGGGCACACCGCTCTCCGCCGACGCGCACGGAGTGTTCGCGCCCGCATTCAGCCCTGATGGACACATCATGGCTATCGGAGGCGCAGACGACTCGATCGTGTTGTGGGACATCAGCACCCCCGGCAGTCCGCTGCACCTCTCCACCCTGTCGACGGGCAGCAAGGGAATATTCGCAGTCACCTTCAGCCCTGACGGGCGCACCCTGGCTGTCGGCTCAGGAGACGCGACGGTGAGACTCTGGGACTTGATCCATCCCCGGACGCCCCACTTGCGCTCCACCCTGCCGGGCCACACCGGCTCGGTGACGACGATCAGCTGCCGATCCGATGGCCGTCTGCTGGCTGCCGGCAGCACGGACGCCACCGTGGTGCTGTGGGACCTCGACGATTCCGCGCAACCTCACCAGCTCGGACCACCGTTCGAGGCTTCTTCGGGATGGGATGCGCTCCTCTTCTTACCCGATGGGCGCACCCTGGCCGGCGCCGGCAGCACTGCGAGTGCCGGGAGTGCGGTCTTTCTCTGGGATGTCCGCGATCCGCGCAGACCTCGCGTGCTCAGCCGACTCCCTGCCTGGGGCTCGACGGCTCCGGTCTACGCACTGGCTTTCTCGGCCGACCGGCTCGACGTCGGCGCGGCCGACCACACCACGAGCACCTGGGACGTCACCGATCCGTCGCGACCACGCCAGACCGCGGCTACAGGGACAGCAGGCGGGTCGAGTTGGTCATCCGCCGTCGCTTTCAGCTCCCAGCCGGATCAGCAGGGTCATCAAATGGATCTGGTCGCCACCGGCAGCGCGGACAATACGGTGATCCTCTGGAATCGCAACGGCCCTGGAGCACGCTTTCCCCTCCTGGCGCATCTCCCTACCCCAGGCCGTGCGGTGAACGCGATCACGCTCAGCCCGGACAGGCGGACGCTGGCCAGTGGGGAGGCCGACGGCACAATCTCACTGTGGGACATCGGCGACCGGCTCCACCCGACCGAGATCGCCAGTGGTCTGGCCGGTCATACCCGTGCGGTGGACACCATCGCCTTCAGCGCCAACGGACGCCTGCTGGCAACCGGAAGCCAGGATGCGAGCGTGGTCCTCTGGAACACCTCCGACCCGAAAAAACCAATCCCGATCACGCGGTTCACCGCCAACTTCGGTGGTGTCTACGGCCTCGCGTTCCGCAGCACGGGAGACATCCTCGCAACGGTAGGCGCCGACGGCACCGCCATGCTCTGGGACACCAGCGAACCTTCTCTCACCCAAGAGCTGGGGCAGCCTCTCGCCCGGCAGCGGTACCCAGTCGACGCCGTGGCGTTCACCGCTGACGGAGGCACCATGGTCACGGGAAGCACAGACTCGAGTGTGGTCCTCTGGGACACCCGTAACCCAGCCGCTCCGCGCTACCTGAAGACTCTCAACGGTCACACGGACGCCGTCGTCGCGCTGACCTTCAGCCACGACGGGCGCACGTTGGCGACCGGCAGCAAGGATGCCACCGTCATGCTCTGGGACACCTCAGTCCCAGCACTGGCACATCAGGTGGGGCTCCCGCTCACCAACCACCGGGGCTGGGTCAAAGGTCTGGCGTTCAGCCCCGATGACCACACTCTGGTCTCCGGGAGCTCCGACCAATCCACCATCATCTGGGACGTCACCACACCAGCGCAGCCCTATGCCCTGGCTGGTTTGGGCCAGCGCGGCGACGCGACCACCTCGGTCGCGCTCACTCCGGACGGGAGGACCCTCCTGACCGGGTCCGCAGACCAGAGCGTCGACCTCAACGATCTCAGCGTCTTCAACTCTTTGCGCGACCAAGCCCGCTCGGCAGCCTGTGCCCGGGCTGGCGGAGGACTGTCCGCCGAGAAGTGGGCCCGCTTCCTGCCCGGCCTGGCCTATCAGCGAACCTGCGGCGGCCAAAGCCGTTGAGGCAGGCGGAGCAAGCCGAACGTCGCCCGGGCAAGAACGGGAAGCCTTCCCTCAGTGGGCCGCCACGCACTCCGGGTGGCCCCAGCCCGCGCCGACCTTGGTGATGGTCGCGCCCTTGGGGTAGGCCTGGCCGCACGGGCAGGTGCCCGGGAAGCGGGCCGCCAGGGTGCGGCCACCACTCTTGCCGCCAGCGCTCTTGCCGCCGCCGGTCGTGCCGCCGCCGGTCTTGGCCGCGCTCTTGGCGGGGGCCGTCCGGCGCGGCTTGGCGGTGCTCGTGCTCGCCGGGTCGGGCTCGGGCAGGTCGGCGGCGGTGCCGGCCGCGTCCTGCTGGGTGCGGGCCGCGTCGCTGGCGGCCTTGTCGGCGATGGCGTTCAGCGGGTCGCCGTCCACCTGGTGCGCCGGGACGTAGACGAAGGTCACCTCGCGGCCCTCCAGCAGGCCGTCGATGCTGCGGATCAGCTCCTGGTTGGCCACCGGCTTGCCGGCGGCGGTCTTCCAGCCGTTCCGCTTCCAGCCGGCCAGCCACTTGGTGACGGCGTCCCGGGTGTAGGTGCTGTCCAGGCGCACCTCCAGCGGCACCCCGGGGTCGGTGGCGGCCAGCAGCCGCTCCAGCGCAGTCAGCTCCCCGACGTTGTTGGTGCTGTGCCCCAGTGCCCCGGCCGCCCAGCGCTGCGGGGCGGCGGTGCCATCCGCCACCACGTACGCCCAGCCCGCCGGACCGGGGTTGCCCTTCGCCGCTCCGTCACAGGCCGCGATCAGTCGTTCAACCATGAGCCCGATCATGCCAGCCGCCCCCGGCTCGGCCGAAACCGAACCGGGGGCGGCGCAACGGCGCGCGGTCAGTTCTTGTCGGGCACCGCCAGGATGCAGAGCAGCGAGCAGGCCACCGCCGCGGAGGGCGCGCTGGTGCTCGGCGGCGTGCCGGCGGGAGCGCCGGCCGCCACGAAGCTGGCCGAGGCGGTGTTCTTCAGCGGCAGCGCCAGCAGGAAGGAGTCGCAGTAGACCTGGCGGCTGGCACCGCTCGCCAGGCTGAAGCTGCCGGCGGCCTGTCGGCAGCCGGGGGTGACGGCGTCGTTCACGGTGACGTTCGCCGCGTCCACCGGGCCCGCGTTGGTCACGGTGATCCGCCAGTGCGCGGTGCCCAGCAGGCCGAGCAGCCCGACCGGGCTGGTCTTGGCCCAGGGGCCCGGGCCGCCGGGGGCGCAGTCGTGCCAGTTGCCCGAGCCGCAGATCTCCTTCTCCACGGTGACGTTCGGCCGGCAGCCGGTGCCGGGGGCGACGGCGGTGGTGACGGTGTTGGAGGTGAGCGCGCCGGTGGCGTCGGTGCCGGTCGCGGTGTTGGTCAGCTGGGTGGTCGCGCAGTCGGCGGTCACCACCGTGCGGAAGCAGAACTGCGGTGCGTCGCCCTGGAATTCGGCCACCAGCGCGGGGTGGTTGGTGCTGGTGAAGTCGCCGGTGCCGGTGAGCACCAGCTGCACGGTGACGGTCACCGCGGGGTGTGCGGTGGCGTTGAGGGAGGCCAGGTCCACCGTGCCGTCGGCGCCGAGCGCCGGGGCGAGCACCGGGGTGCCGTCGGCGTCGGTGACCAGGACGTGCGAGGCCGCCAGGTCGACGTGGGAGAGGTCGAGGTCGGTCAGCCGGGCCTTGCCGTACTGCTGGACGTGGCCGGCGGCGCCGTCGCAGTAGAAGTCGCCGGGCTTGAGCGTGACGGTGGCCCCGCTGTGCACGCAGGGGCTGGCGGCGGTGGCCGGGTCGAGCGAGAAGACCACGCCGCCGTCGCCGAGGCCGATCAGGCAGCGGGTGGTGGCGTCGTAGGAGTAGCCGTAGTCGCGGGTGGCCCCGCCGTTCACGCCGGGGTGGCCGGCCGGCAGCGGGAAGCCGGCGCAGGGCGCGTTCGCCGTCCAGTCGTGGCAGAGCGTCGCCCCGGGCACGCTGCCGCCCCAGGCGGGGAAGTAGCTTCGGGTCGCACCCCCTGCGGTGACCGTCTCGGGGTTGAAGGTCAGCACGTTGCCGGCCAGCGCGGCCAGCGTGCCGGGCGCGGCGTGCGCCGAGCCGTCCAGGCCGTAGCAGGTGGTCAGCACGTTGGCGCCGCCCACGGTGCTGGTGCAGACCCCGTCGGGCTGCCCGGCGGTGCTGTACGAGGCGAAGGCGTCGTAGGTGTAGTAGCCCGCGTTCGGCCCGGCGGGGTGCGGGGTGTCCCAGCCCGCGCAGGTGGTGTTGGCGGCGGTGTCGAAGCAGCCGAGCACCGGCGGGCCGGTCACCGTCGAGCCGGAGGTCTGCGGCGAGGAGGAGGCGAAGACCTTCTCCCCCACCACGATGAGCCCGCCCAGGTAGAGCGCGGTCGGGGTGCTCGGCAGGTCGTGGTTGGGCGCGACCACCGGCGCGTACGGCTGCCCGGCGCAGGGCTGGCGGGTGGCCAGGGTCAGGCAGAGCACCTGCCCGGTGGTGGCCACCCCGTAGACGCTGCCGCCGGCCTTGACCAGGCCGGCCAGGCTGTTGGCGCTGCTGGGCGAGGTGCCGGTGGGCGCCAGCGCGGTGTACCCGCAGTTGGCCTGGGCCGCCAGGTCGAGGCAGCCGACGCCGACCGAGCCGGTGGTGACGGCCGGGTAGTAGAGCAGGTTCGGCTGCTGCGGGTCGAAGACGTACTGCGGGGTCAGCGGGCTGCCGATGTCCCCGGTCCGGCCGGTGCCGAGCGGGCCGGCCGCCGTGTTCAGCGGGCGCGGCCAGGGGCCGCCGGCGCAGAGCTGACCGGTGGAGAGGCTGTTGCAGACCAGCTGCGGGGCGCCGATCGCGGCGTGGTGGTAGATGCTCCAGGACTGCACCTCGCCGGCGGCCGTCCGGTACAGCACGGGCGTGAACCCGTCCCCGCCGGTGGCCTGGGCCGCGGCCTGCACCGGGGCGAGCAGCGGGGCCGACACACCGGTGCCGCCGGCCCGGGCCACCGGGTTGTCGGCCCGGACGGCCGTGGTGGCCGCGCCCTGGTCGGTGCCGGTGAAGGTGGATCCGTCGGTGGACCAGGACGGCGTCCACCCGGGCGGGACGTGCAGCGAGCCGGGGACGTAGCTCTGCGCGGTGCCGGCGCCGACGATCCGGTCGGTGACGGTGGCCGGGGCGGCGGCGCCGCCCGCCGCGCCGTTCGTGTAGTTCACCGTCCAGCCGACGGTGTCCCCGTGGTCGGCGGCGGCCGCCCCGGGGTGGGTGACGTCCTGCACGCTCTTGACCAGCGTGGACGGCGCGGGCGCCGGGCCGTCGGCGGCTCGGGCGGCCAAGCCGCCCGGCGCCAGCAGGAGCAGGGCGACGGCGAGGGTGGCGCCCAGCAGGGCGCGTGGCGGACGCGAGCTTCTCAGCACAGGTGTTCCACCTCTGACTCTGATCAGCAGGAGGCCTGACGTGCCGTCAGGCCGGGCCGCCGATCAGATTAGAAGAGTGGAAGGTAAAGCCCGGGCCGCAGTCCGGTATTGGCCGTATCCCGACCGGAACTGACCATCCGTCCGCGAAGCGGGGCAGCCCGGATCAGGCGCCCTTGGCGGCCTTCGCGGCCTTGGCGGCGGCGTCCTTCTCCTGCTTCTCCTTGATCCGCACGGCCTCCTTGCGGACGTCCACCTGGTTGGCGCGCTCGTGCTGAAGCCAGAGCGGGTTCTCCTGCTTGAGCGCCTCGATCTCCTCGGTGGTGAGCGCCTCGCTCACGCCGCCCCGGGCCAGGCCGGAGATGGAGACGCCGAGCTTGGCGGCGACCACCGGGCGCGGGTGCGGGCCGTTCTGGCGCAGGTCCTGGAGCCACTGCGGCGGCTCGGCCTGCAGCGCGTTGAGCTCCTCGCGGGAGACCAGGCCCTCCCGGAAGCCGGCGGGCGCCGCGTCGAGGTAGATCCCGAGCTTCTTGGCCGCGGTGGCGGGCTTCATGGTCTGGCTGGTCTTCTGCTTGAGCGAGGTCATGGTGACAAGGGTAAGGGAGTGGGCGGGCGCTCCCCGCCACGGTCGGTAGCCTTGGCCCGTGACAGAGATGCAGGTGAACCCGGACTTCCGGCTCGTGTACGTCCCGGGCGTGACGCCCGGCAAGTGGACCCGGGTCTGGGGCGAGCGACTCCCGGACGTACCGCTCGCGCTGAGCGCGGTGGCCGTCGGCGAGGCCGAGCCGGCCCTGCACCAGGGCACGGCGGACGCCGGGCTGGTCCGGCTGCCGGTCGACCGGGACGTGCTCAGCGCCATCCCCCTCTACACCGAGACCACCGTGGTGGTCATCCCCAAGGACCACTGGCTGGCCGCCGCCGAGGAGGTCACCCTGGACGACCTCTCCGACGAGGTGGTCTTCCACCCGCTGGACGACAGCCTGGACTGGTCGGCCGGCCTGCCCGGCCGCCCGGCCTTCGAGCGCCCGGCCACCACCGGCGACGCGATCGAGCTGGTCGCGGCCAACGTCGGCGTGCTGCTGGTGCCGCAGTCGCTGGCCCGGCTGCACCACCGCCGCGACCTCACCTTCCGCCCGATGGTCGAGGCCCCGCAGTCCCAGGTCGCGCTGGCCTGGCCGCAGGAGCAGACCACCGAGCTGGTCGAGGAGTTCATCGGCATCGTCCGCGGCCGCACCGCCAACAGCTCCCGCGGCCGGGGCGCCCAGCCCGCCGAGACCCCGAAGGCCGCCCCCAAGAAGGCCGCCCAACCCCGCAAGCCCCAGGCCGGCAAGCCCCAGCCCGGCAAGGGCGGCTCCGGCCAGCGCACCCAGGGCAAGCCCCGCCCCGGCGCCGGCGGTCGGGGCGGCACCCAGAAGCGCACCGGCGGCGGCAAGCCGAAGCGCGGGCGCTGATCCGGCCCGCCTCCCCCGGCCCCGCTCCGGAAACCCCTGGTTCTTGAATGACCGTTCAGCTACAGTCGGGGCATGCCACGACCACGGGAGTTCGAGCCGGAGCAGGTCCTGGAGGCGGCCATGCGGCGCTTCTGGGAGCGCGGCTACCGGGCCACCTCCATCGAAGACCTGGTGAAGGCCACGGGGGTCAAGCCGGGGAGCATCTACAGCGCCTTCCCCGGCGGCAAGCGGGCGCTCTTCCTCAAGTCGCTGGAGCGCTACTCGAAGCTGATCGTCCCGCAGAAGCTCGGCGAGCTCGACTCCCCCGCCGCCTCGGTCGCCGAGGTGCGCGGGTACTTCGACGGCCTGGTCCGCGATCTGACCAGCCCCGAGGGCCGGCAGGGCTGCCTGCTGGTCAACACCGCGATCGAGGACGCCGCCGAGGACGACGAGGCCGCCGCCGTGGTCCGTGGCCACCTGGCCCGACTGGAAGACCGCATGACCCGCGCCCTGCGCACCGCGCAGCGGCGCGGCGAGGTGCGGGAGGGGCTCGACCCGGCCGGTTCGGCCCGGCTCCTGGTCGCCACCGCCCAGGGGCTGATGGTGGTCGGGAAGGCCAATCCGGACGAGACCGTGCTGCGGGCCATCGTCGACAACGCCTTCGCCGGGCTGCACTGACCCTTCCGCCCCCTGCGGGCCGCCACACCGCGTGGCGGCCGTTTTTTCGGCCCCATAAATGAACGACCATTCAAGAACGACCCGCGAACCATCCGAGAACGTCCTTCGCGAACGGAGACAGCCACCATGCGCGCCATCGTCATCTCCTCCCCCGGCGGCCCCGAGGTGCTCACCCACACCGAGCTGCCCGACCCGCACCCGGCCGAGGGTGAAGTCCTGGTCCGCGTCCGCGCGTTCGGCCTCAACCACGCCGAGACCTACCTGCGCAGCGGGGCCTGGGGCGAGGTGGCCGAGGTCACCGGGATCGAGTGCGCCGGCGAGGTGCTGCAGGACCCGAGCGGGCGGCTCGCGGCCGGCACGGCCGTGGTGGCCCTGCTCGGCGGGATGGGGCGGACCAGGAACGGCAGCTACGCCGAGCAGGTCACCGTGCCCGCGAGCAACGTGCTGCCGGTCCAGACCACCCTTTCCTGGGCCGAGTTGGCCGCCGTCCCGGAGGTCTACGCGACCGCCTGGAGTGCGCTGCACGGCAATCTCGCGCTCCGCCCCGGCGAGACGGTGCTGGTCCGGGGCGCCACCTCCTCGCTGGGCCGGGCGGCCGTCGACTTGGCCCGCGACCACGGCGCCACCGTGCTGGCCACCACCCGCGACGCCGCCCGGGCCGGGCTGCTGCGGGAGTTCGGCGCCGACCGGGTGCTGGTGGACGACGGGCAGCTGGCCTCGCAGGTGCGGGAGCTGGGGCTCGCCGTGGACGCGGTGCTCGACATCGTGGGCAACAGCGTGCTGCGCGATTCGCTGGCCACCGTCCGCCCGCGCGGCCGGGTCTGCCAGCTCGGCTTCCTGGGCGGGCTCGCGCCGGTCGACGCGTTCAACCCGCTCACCGATCTGCCCTCCGGCGTCCAACTGAGCTTCTTCGGCTCCGCGTTCGTCCTCGGCACGCCGGAGTTCCCGCTCACCGCGATCCCGTTCGACACCATTCTGGCCAAGATCGCGGCCGGCCGGCTGCGGGCGGAGCCGGCCCGGGTGTTCGACTTCGCGGAGATCGTCGAGGCCCACCGGGTAATGGCCTCCGGCACGGCGCTCGGCAAGCTGGTCGTCACGGTGGATTGATTCGCGCCACTGGCGCCCGGCCGGCGGCGGGGGATATATCGTGGTCGCACCATTCCAGTGCGAAGGGAACGAACTGCCCATGACCGACGCGGAGTTCATCAGTGCCCCCGCCTTGATCCTCCGGTCCCTCGCCGCCACGCCCGAGCGACAGGTGATCGTCACCGCCGACGGCCTCGGCATCACCGCCCTCGAGTTCACCACCGCCACCTGCCGGCTCGCGCACGAGCTGATCGCCCGGGGCGTCGGCCGGGGCGACACCGTCACCCTGCTCACCGGCAACACCGCCGAGGCGCTCGGCGCCCGCCACGCCGCCGGGCTGGCGGGCGCCCGGGTGGTGCACCTGTACGACGGCATGAGCGCGCCCTCGCTGGCCCGGATCGTGGCCAGCGTGGACACCACCGTGCTGCTGGTGGACGCCGAACGGTACGCGGACGCCGCCGAGTTGCTCCCGCTGATCGAGGTGCCGACCGTGCTCACCCTGGGCCCCGGCCCGGCGGGCATCGGGCCGGACGTGACGGCCGCCGCCGCGCACCGGCCGGCCACCCCGCCCGCCGTCGAGATCCTGCCCGAGGACGACATCGGCATCCGGCACACCGGCGGCACCACCGGCATCCCCAAGGGCGTGCTCAGCCTGCACGGGCCCTACCGCCGCGCCTTCGACCTCGACCTCGGCTTCGGCGGCGACGCCCGGTTCCTGGTCGCCACCCCGCTGGCCCACATGGCCGGCGTCTTCGCCGACCTGACGCTCCACCACGGCGGCACGGTGGTGCTCCAGCGCTCCTTCGACCCCGGCGAGGTGCTGGCCGCCGTCGAGCGCGAGCGGATCACCTTCCTCTGGACGCTGCCGCCGCTGCTCCACCAGCTGCTCGACCACCCGGCGATCGGCCGCACCGACCTCTCCAGCCTGCGCCACCTGGTCTACGGCGGCTGCGCGGCCTCGCCCGCCCGGATCCGGGAGGCGATCGGGGCGTTCGGCCCGGTCCTGGTCGGCGCCTACGGGATGTCCGAGGCCCAGGTGATCTCCCTGCTCTCCCCGCCGGAGCACGACCGGATCAAACCCGGCGACCCGGTGCCGGTCGGCCGCCCCTCCCCCGGCGTGGAGGTGGAGATCCGGGCCGAGGACGGCCGCCCGCTGCCCACCGGCGAGCACGGGGCGGTGCACGTGCGCTCCGGCGGCCTGATGGCCGGGTACTGGAAGCAGCCGGAGCTCACCGCCCAGGTGCTGCGGGGTGGTTGGCTCGACACCGGCGACCTCGGCTACTTCGACCAGGAGGGCTACCTCTACCTGGCCGACCGGGCCAAGGACCTGGTGATCGTGGTCGGCGGCCACGTCTACCCGACCGAGGTCGAGGAGCTGCTGCTCACCCACCCGGCCGTCGCCCGCTGCGCGGTCTTCGGCGTGCGGGACGACCAGGAGGTGGAGCACGTCCACGTCGCCGTCGTCCCCACCCCCGGCCTGCACCCCGAACTATCCTCCCTGCGAGCCTTCGTGACGGCTCGTCGAGGCCGGATCTACGCCCCAGACGCCCTCCACCTGGTCGAGGAGATCCCGCTGACCCCGGTCGGCAAGCCGGACCGCAAGCGGATGCGGGCCGAGCTGGCGAATCGGGAGCCCTTGTGAGGTGAGCACGTCATCTGACGGTTCATCAGCTGTTCATGATCTCTTGTATGCCGGGGGCTGATCAACGGACTCAAGATCCGCATAGTGTGCCTACGCACCCCACGGTGGATCCACCGGGCTGGGGGCTCCCCCTCGTCAAGTCGCCTGCCACGAGCGTACGGCGACCTCACGAAAGGCATCACCATGCGCAAGATCACGATCACGGCCGGCACCTTCGTCGCCGGCGCGGCCGCCCTGCTCCTCTCCACCGGAGTGGCGCAGGCGAGCGCCGAACGCGTGAGCACGCCCGTGCTGCTGGGCTCGCTACAGCTCGCCAAGACCGGGGCCGACGGCACCACCACCACGGCCTCGCTCAACTGCGTCCGCGGGATCGACGTCTACGGCCAGACCTACCTGGACGGCAACGGCACCGTCACCGACCCCACCGCGGCCTGCCAGGAACTGGCCGCGGTGAACGGTGACTTCACCCAGCTCAACGTGCACCCCAGCTGGCTGCCGACGGCCCAGGTCGCGCCGGTCACCGCCTCGGCCACCGGCCACTGGGGCAACACCGCGGTGAACTGGTCACAGGACTTCACCAACCCCTCCGCCCTGGCGAAGAAGACCGGCGACGTCTTCGTCTTCTGACGCCCGGGGGCGCCGACCTGACGATCCACCAGGTCGGCGCCCCACGGGGGGCTCAGCTCCACCCGTCTCCGCCCGTCTCGGCCGCCTGAGTCGTCAGGAGGCGGGCGGAGTCGCGAACGGCGCGCTCCAGGTCTGGTTGGGCTGGTGGCTGCCACAGGTGTAGGTGGCCACCGGCTTGGCCTTGTTGTTCAGCGAACCGCCGGCGATGTCGGCGCAGACCCCGCCCGCCTTGAGCTGGCCGCCCAGGGTGTAGGTCCAGAGCTGCTTGGCGTCGGCTCCGTTGCAGGTGCGCAGCTTCAGGCCGGTGGACTCGCCGGAGATGCAGAGCCCGGGCGCGGCGAGCGAGCTGATCCGCCCGTCGGCCTGGCGCTGCCACTGCTGGTTGCTGCCGCTGTGGCAGTCCCAGAGGCCCACCGTGGTGCCGTTGGTGGCGCCGTTGTACGCGTCCAGGCAGTAGGCGTACGCCTGGAAGCCGGGCTGCGCGGCCTGGATCTGGCCGGTGGGCAGCGCGGCGCCGCAGTTGCCGGGGGCCACGGTGTACATCACGTTGTCGTGCGCGCCGATGGCGGTGGTGAGCGAGCCGGTCACCTGCGAACTGGCGTGACTCCACAGGTCCTTGACCGTGTGGGCGCAGCCGGCGTCGGTAAAGCCGAGCCGGGAGAGGTCGAGAGTGAAGTTGGTGGCGGTGGCGTTCTTGTTGACCACCACCACGGCCCGCGAGCCGTCGGCCAGCGGCTTGACCACCGTCTCGGTGCCGGCGGTGGTGCCGGCCCCGTCCCGGGTGGCGAGGTAGCCGCCGGCGGTGGTGTCCTGGTCCACCGCGATGATGTCAGCGTTCTTCAGGATGCTCAACTGCGGGGCGTAGGCGGTCGGGTCGGCGGCCATCTTCCGCACGTCGGTACTGATCATCAGCGGGGAGCCCATCGCGGACCAGAGCGCGAACTGGCTGCGCTGCTCGGCCGGGCTGAGCTGGTTGTTGTCGCCGATCAGCAGCATGTCGGCGTCGTTGTGGTTGCCGGCGCCGTTGTAGCGGGCCAGCGCGACGGTGTCCTCGAAGTTCTGCAGCACCCCGCCCTCGTAGTAGTCGCCGCCGTGCTGCCAATCCCAGCCGCTGTTCGGCTGGTTGGCGTGCCAGACCTGGATGTCGGGGCTGACCCGCCACATCTGGCCGAGGCCGCGGACCCACTCCTGGGTGTCGTACTTCGTCGCGCTGTCCGGCCCGTACCCGGCGGGGGCGGACTCGTTGAAGAGGATCTTGCGGGTGGAGTTCGCGGTGGCCGTGTTCAGCGCGTTGGCGGTGGCGGTGAACTCCTGGCGCCGGTTGGCGTCGGTCGTCCCGCAGTTGTCGAGCTTGAGCGAGTCGACGCCCCAGTACGCCAGCGAGTTGGCGTCCACCTGCTCGTGGCCCATCACCCCGCCGGGCACGCCCTGGCAGGTGTTGACGCCGGAGGTGCTGTAGACGCCCGCCTGCATGCCGAGGCCGTGCAGGTAGTTCGCGTAGTCGGTGAGCTCCCAGTCGAAGCCGGGCTGGCTGCTGCCGCCCCAGGTCGCCGCGCCGTGCAGGTAGCCGGCGCTGGTGCGCTGCATCCAGCAGTCGTCCACCGTGAGGTTGGTGTATCCGGCGGCGACCAGGCCGGTGTCCTTCATCGCCTTGGCCTGGTCCTCCATGAACTGCTGGAAGGAGTACCCGGCCGTGGTGCCGTCGAGGCGCGCCTGCGCCGCGCAGGTGAACCGTGCCCAGTCGTTGAACCCCATCATCGGCTTGACCCCGACCGGGGTGCTGGTGTTCGCCGCCACCGGGTCGGCGACGGCGGCCGTGCTGCCGATGGTCACGGCCGGTGCCAGCGCCAGCACGGCCGCCGTACAGACCCCTGTGACCCGCTGCTGCCATCTCATGTGGATGCTCCCGACTGAGTGCTTATGATCAAATCTGCGCTTTAATCAATGCTTCGCGCAGCTTCGAGCAAGAGTGCTCATGCCGTGCACGCTCCGTCAAGAGATCCGGCGTTGCAAAACCTGACGTTCCGTCGGTTCATAGGGAGATATGAGGATCACTGCGCAGCGTCCCGGCCCCGGCCGCATGCTCAGCCGACGGACGCTGCTGGCCTCGGCCGCCACCGCCCTGACCGCCTGCGGTTCCTCCGTCCCAGCTCCGCCCGGGACCCCGTCCCCCGCGGTGACGCCCTCCCCCTCGGCCTCGCCCTCCGCGCGCCCCACCCCGGTGCTGCCCACCGAGGCCGAGGTGATCGCCCGGCACCAGGGCGCGGTGCCCACCGAGTGGGGCACCGCCGTCACGGGGGTGGTCTCCGCGCTGCCGGACGGAGCCACCGGGACGGCGCTCACCTTCGACGCCTGCGGCGGGCCCGGCGGGTCCGGGTACGACGCCGCGCTGATCGACCTGCTGCGCGAGCACGGCGTCCCGGCCACGCTCTTCCTCAACGCCCGGTGGATCGACGCCAACCCGGAGGTCTTCGCCCGCCTCGCGGCCGACCCGCTGTTCGAGATCGGCAACCACGGCACCCTGCACCGCCCGCTCTCGGTCACCGGCCGCTCGGCCTACGGCATCGCCGGCACCCGCGACCTGAGCGAGGCGTACCAGGAGGTCGCCGGCAACGCCGCCAAGCTCACCGGGCTGCTCGGCCGGCCGCCGCGGTTCTTCCGCTCCGGCACCGCCCACTACGACGAGATCGCCACCCAGGTGGTCGCCGACCTGGGCCAACGGGTGGCCGGCTTCTCCGTGAACGCCGACGCCGGGGCCACCTATACCGCCGCCCAGGTCAGCCGGGAACTCGCCGCCGCCCCGCCCGGCGCCATCGTCATCGGCCACTTCAACCACCCGGGCAGCGGCACCGCCCCCGGCCTGGCAGCCGCCCTGCCACCCCTGCTGGCGGCCGGCCGCCGCTTCCTCCGCCTCTCCGAGGCCCTCCCCTGAGGCCCCCTCCCCCTGCTACTCGGGGGAGCCTGCTTCAGCGACCCCCGTCCTTCACCGCCAGCAGCTGCACCTCCCGGAACTGCCGCTTGTCGGCGGGCCCCGGCTCGGCGATCAGCCGGGCCGCCTCCCGCAGCCCGACCGCGCGCAGCAGCTCCGCCAGCCGGTCGGGCGACCAGCGGTACGCCGTCACCACCGAGTGGTCGTACGGCTGGGTCTCGATCCCCGGCTCCTCGGTGGTGAAGCAGCTGATCAGCAGCCGCCCGCCGGGCGCCAGCACCCGGGCGAACTCGGCGAGCACCGCCGGCACCTCGGCGGGCGCGAAGTGGATGATCGAGTACCGCGACAGCACCCCGCCCAGCACCCCGTCCGCCAGGTCGAGCGCCCGCAGCGACCCCCGCTCGAACCGCAGCTGCGGGTACGCGGCCCGGGCCAGCCGGATCATCTCCGCCGAGCCGTCCACCCCGAACGCCCGCAGCCCCAGCTCGGCCAGCCGGGCCGTCACGTACCCCGGCCCGCACCCGAGGTCCGCCACCTCGCCACCGCCCCCGGCCCGCACCTGCTCGGCGAAGGCCGCGAGCAGCGCCCGCTCCACCGGCCGCTCCCGCAGGCTGTCGGCGAACAGCTCCGCGTACCGCACGGCCACGGCGTCGTAGGCGGTGGGGGTGGCGTCACTCATCGGGCGTCTCTCCTTCGGTCGGCGTCAGTCCTGCGGCTCGATCACGTCCGCGACCGCGCAGGCGATGTTGTCGGGCCCGCCGGCCCGGTTGGCCAGCTCGACCAGTTGCTGGACCACCTGGTCGGGGTCGGGGGTGGTGCTGAGCACGGTGTGCAGACGGTCGGCGGGCACCACGGTGGTCAGCCCGTCGGAGCAGAGCAGATAGCGGTCGCCCACCCGGGCGGTGTGCAGCGAGAGGTCGGGCCGGTGCTCGCCCGAGCCGGTGAGGGCGCGGATCAGCAGCGCGCGCTGCGGGTGCGAGGCGGCCTCCGCCAGGGTCAGCCGTCCGTCGTCCACCATCGACTGCACCAGGGTGTGGTCGTGGGTGATCTGGTACAGCTCACCCGCGCGCAGCAGATAGGCCCGGGTGTCGCCGATGTGCACCAGAGCCAGCTGCGAGCCCGTCCAGAGCATCGCCGTCAGGGTGGTGCCGAGTCCGGGCAGCCCCGGCTCGGCCTCGGCGAGGCTGCGCACCTGGGCGTCGGCCCGGGTGACGGCCTCCGCCAGCGCATTGAGCAGATCACCGGCGGGCAGCCCGTCCGCCAACCGCTTCAGCGCCTCGATCGCCACCGCGCCGGCGCGGTCGCCACCGCCCTCGGCGCCCATGCCGTCCGCCACGGCGATCAGCCGGGCGTCGGCGTAGGCCGTGTCGTCGTTGCGTTCGCGGACCAGCCCGGCGTCGGAGCGCGCGGCGTAGCGGATCCGCAGGTCGGTGGTCTCGGTCATGGTGGGGTCCTTCCCGGAGAGGTGGTCCACGAGGAAGGCGGCCAGGTCCTGCCGGGCGGCGGTCTCGGCCACCACCTGCTGCCAGTAGCCGGCCACTTCACCGGCCGCACGGATGGGCTCGAGCTCCAACACCAGCCGGATCCGCGCCAGCGGCATCCCGAGCCGGCGCAGCCAGGCCACCAGCCTGGCCCGCTCCACCTGCCCCGGCGCGTACCGCCGGTAACCGGTGACGGGATCCACCTCGGCGGGCCGGAGCAGCCCGAGCTCGTCGTACAGCCGGAGCGCCTTCGGCGACAGCCGCGTCACCCGGGCGAACGCCCCGATCGTCAGCAGCTCCACGCCCATCCTCCTCGTCACCGGGCACGGTGCCCGGCCCCACCGATGCTGGGCCTTCCCCAAGGGTCAAGGTCAACAGCCCCGGCCCGGGCACCCCACCGGGCCCTCGTCGCCGACCGGTCCTCGCACCCGCCTCGCCCACCCGCCGGCCGCCTCGCCCGCCGGTCGGCGCCTAGGGGCCCAGGCACTCGGTACCTCGGTGCCTCGGTGCCTCGGTGCCTCGGTGCCTCGGTGCCTCGGTGCCGGGCGGAGGCACCGGCCGGACGGGAGGAGCCGCGCCCCGGCTCCTCCCGTCCGCCCGCCACCCGCTCAGCCCAGGCTGCCCCGCAGGGCCCGCAGGGTGTGCGCCGCCTCCGGCAGGCCGGCCGTGTCCGCCTCGGCGGCGGCACGGTCGAGGCGGACGCGGGCCGCCTCGCGGCGGTCCAGCTTGCGACCCTCGACCAGCGCGGCCAGCCGGACCGCCTCGAAGCGGGCCGGGCGGTCGGCGAAGCCCGCCGCGTCGTAGACGGCCACCGACTCCTCGAACGCGGCCAGCGCCTCCTCGAACCGCTCGGTGATGCCGTGCACCCGCCCCCGGGCGTAGAGGCACTGGGCCCGGTCCACCTCGACGCTGCGGAACTGCTCCCGCGCCGCCTCCGGGTACTCCTCCCGCAGCCGGTCGGCCTGGTCCAGGTACCCGAGCGCCTCCTCGGCGGCCTCGCCGCCCCGGCGGTCGGCCGCTTCGAGCGCCATGGTGCGCAGCGTCTCCGTGAGTTCGGCGACCAGCGGAGCCTCCCGGTGGGACTCCAGCGCCCGCCCCAGCGCGGCCCGCGCACCGTCCCAACTCCCGGCCAGCGCGAGTGCCCGGGCGGCGCCGGCGGCCGCCGAGGTGAGCGGCTCCTTCGCCGGCCAACCGCTCACCGCGTCCGCGAGCAGCAGGAACTGCGCGGCGGCCTCCCGGGGTTCGCCCACCGAGAGCAGCGCATTGGCCAGCTCCAGCCGGATCTGCGCGGTCAACTCCTCGGCATCGGAGACGGCCCCGCCCTCACTGGTTCCGCCCTCACCGGTTCCGGCCGCACGGCGCTCGGCCGCAGCGGCGGCGTCCTCGTCACCCTCAGTCGCCGCAGGCCCGGCCGCCGCACGCCCGGTCGCCGCAGGCCCGACCGCCCCGCGCTCCGCAAGCAGGCCCGGCCGGGCAGCGGTGACGCCGTCGACCAGGGATTCCAGGATCGCCACCCCGTCCGCGGGCGAGCCCTGGGCGGAGAACGCGCGGGCCAGCTGGAGTCGGACCTCCCGGGCCTCCTCGGGCCGGCCCTCGCGGTCGAGGCGGGCCGCCGCCTCGGAGTAGGCGCGGACGGCCGTCCGGTAGCGGCCGGCCCGGTGGGCCAGGCCGCCGAGCATCCGGTGCAGGCCGGTCAGCTCGTCAGCGGGGGCCTCGGGCGTGGCCTCGGCCAGGCCGCGCTCCAGCTCGGCCATCGCCTCCTCCGACCGGCCCTGGCCGCTGATCGCGAGCGCGAGCAGCATCCGGGCCCTCGGCAGGCGCCAGGACCAGCCCTGCTGCTCGAAGATCTCCACGGCGCGGCGGGCGTCGGCCTCGGCCACCGCCCCGTCACCGTGCCCGGCCCGGTACTCCGCGAGCACCTCGTGGGCCACGGCCGGCTGCGCCCAGATGCCCCCGGCCAGGCCCTCGGCGATCAGCGCCTCGGCCTCGGCCACGAACACCCCGCTCCACCGGGCGTGCTGCTCGGGCGATTCGGCGTGGAACATCACGTGCCGCGCGATGAAGACCCGGCACTGCCGCACCACGAGGCGCCGACGCGGCGCCTGGTCCGCGTCGGCGTCCGCGTCCGCCGCGCCCCCGTCACCGGGGGCCTCCGCCACCAGCTTGTCGATCCGCCCGAGCAACTCCTCCAACACCGGCCAGACCGCCTCCGCCGCCACGGCCTCACGCGAAGCCGCACCCTCGTCGGCGCCCGCACCCGCGCCCTCGTCGGATCCCTCGTCGGATCCCGCGTCGGCGCCCGTCCCCGCGTCCGGCCGGACCGCGCTGCACCACGCCGCCCGCGCCTGAGCAGCGATCGCCCGCGCGGGCAGGCCGGCGGCCGTGTAGGCGGCCACCGCCTCCGCCAACTGCTCGGCCACCGTCTCCCAGTCGTGGCGCTCGGAGGCCCGGTGCGACAACTCCAACGCGATGTCGCCGCGCAGCCGTTCGTCCACCGCCGCCGCGTCGTCCTGCCCGGCCCGCTCGATGATCGCGGCCCAGAGCACCTTGGCCCGGGGGTGCCCGATCTGGTCCAAGGCCCTTGCCTCGGCCACGAGTTCGCCGAACTCCGCCGGCAGCTCGACCGGCGGTGCCGGAGCAGCCTCCACCGCAGGGGCCGGCCCCACCGGCGCCGAGATCTGCACCCCCAGGTTGAGCTGGGCCACCAGCGGCCGCACGGCCAGCCGCTTCCGGCGTCGGTCGGAGACCGCCTCGTTCCCGTTGCGCGCGTCGAACCGACCGGCCAACTGGTCGGCCTGTGCGGCGACTTCGGAGCGCAGCGCAGCCACCGTCCACTCGGTGCCGAGCGGGCCCGCGCAGGGCAGCTCGCCGTGGCCGGTCTCCACCAGGCGGGCGAGCAGCAGCTCCACGCCGGTGAGGAAGGCGAGCCGGTTGCTCGGGGCGGCGGTGAACTCGAAGGAGGCCCGGTTCTGGGCCAGCAGTTCGAGGCCGCGGGCCTCGTTGCCGGTCAGCGCGCAGAACTCCAGGTGGCGGCCGATAGCGGTGAGGGCGGATTCCTTGCCGCGCACCTTGCGGTAGCCGGCCAGGTGCGCGGCGCGGGCCTCCTCGTACCGGCCCAGGCGCAGCAGCGGCAGCAGGGCCAGTGCCTGGCTGCTGTGCGGCTCCTCCTCGCAGCCGCCCTCCTCGAAGAGCCGCAGCTCGGCCAGCCCGCGCTCGTCCTCGCCGTGCCGGAAGTGGTGGGCGGCCCGGCCGCGCGGTTCGCAGGCCCGGCAGTCGCTCAGCTGGGTGCGGGCCCGAGTGGCCCAGAGCTCGTACGCGAGCTGCTCGTTCTCGCCCAACTCCCGGGCCAGTTCGAACTCCTGGGCGTACACCGGCTGGAGGTCGTGGCCGGCCTCCTCGTACCGGCGGCGCATCTCGGCGATCCAGCCGCGCACGGCGGCCAGCGGCACGTCCGGGGTGGCGAGCAGGCCGGCGGTGACCCACTTGAAGTACCAGAAAAGCCGGTGCGTCTCGTACTCGTCGAACCAGCTGCGGTCCTCGTCCCAGAGCTGGAGCAGCCGGGCGAAGGCGACGGGGTACTTCACCGCCTCGCCGCTGCCGTGGTAGCAGCGCATCAACTCGACCAGGGCGGAGACGGTGACCTCGGGGTCGCCGAAGCTCTCGGCGGCGTCGACGAGTTCCTCCGCGATCGCGGCGGTGGCGCGCCCCTCGGGGCGCTCCCGGTTCGCCCGCAGGGCGGCGTAGAACTCGTCCCGGGTGGCGGGGGTGGTCTCGGTCATCGGGGGTCCTTGGTGCCGTTGTCGGCCGCCGGCGCGCCGGCGGCCTGGGTGGCGAAGTCGAGCAGGCCCAGGAACGAGCGGTTCAGCAGGGCGTGGTCGGAGGGTCGCAGCGGGCGGCGGGAGAGCAGCAGGGCCTGGCCGTAGAGCGCCTCGACGGCCGTCTCGGTCAGCTGCGGGTCGGCCGTGCCGGCCAGCTCCGCCAGCCGGCGGATCAGCGGGTTGAGGTGGTTGAGGATGAGCTGGGCGCGCGGGGCCGAGGAGCTCAGCGAGTTGAGGATGCCGGCCCACAAGTCGTCCGCCCCGGCGGAGAGTTCGGCGCGGCGGCGGTCGTGTCGGGCCTCCCGGTTGTCCACCAGCATCGCGGGCACGCCGACCGGCTGGAAGGAGCGCAGCGCCACGTCGGCGCCGAGCCGGTCGGCCACCGCGCGGGCCCGGGCCAGGAACGGCGCGGCGGCCAGCTCGGTGCCCGGGTCCACGCTGTCCAGGTGGGCGGTGACGGTCTCCGGGTCGAGGTCGGTCACGGTGGTGCCGGGGCGCACCTGCGGGAGCCGGTGCACGAGTTCGCGGTCGTAGACGTACCCGCCGTTGATCACGCCGAGGCCGGCGGCGGCCGCGATCGAGGAGACCTGGCGGAACTCCTCCACGGTCTGGGTGACCAGCACCACCGGGTGGCTGCGGCAGAACTCGTCCAGGCTGACGGTGCCGTCGGTGGTCTCGAACGGCAGCCAGGGCAGCAGCAGCGCGAGCAGCTCGTCGTCGTAGCGGGCCAGCGCCTTGACGGCCAGGTGGTGCACGTCCAGGAACCGGCGCAGCAGCGCCAGGTCGCTGGCGGCCAGGCCGGTCAGCCACTGCCGGATCCGCTCGCCGATCGCGTCCCGGACGGCGGCCAGCGTCTCGTCGGCGTACAGCGCCTCGCGCGAGGCGGTGGGCCGCAGGCCGGTGGTGTCCACCACGCAGGCCGCGAAGAAGGCCCAGTCGGGGAGGAGTTCGGTGGCCTGGTCGGAGAGCAGCATGCCCTTGAGGTGCACCCGGTGGCCGGACCGCTTGGTCGGGTGGGCGGGCGTGGGCAGCACGAAGGCCACGCCCTTGAGGCCGACCAGCGGGATGTCCAGGTCGATGGTGTCCAGCGGGGTGAAGTCGAAGGTGGCCTTGCCGTAGGCGGCCAGCGCCTCCCGGCGGGCCAGCGGCGAGCGGTACGCCCGCTCCCAGACCGGCGGGGTGTCGTTCACCCGGGTCGCCTCGCCGTGCCGGTCCACCACCGCCACCTCGTAGCGGAGCAAGGACCCGAAGTGGCGGGCCAGTTGGAGCACGGTGCCGGGCTCAAGCCACTGGCTGCCATCGGCCCGAGGGGTGAGCGTCACGGTGGTGCCGGGCTCGGTGACGGTGCCGGCGGGCAGGGTGCGGATGGCGTACGTGCCGTCGCTGCGCCCGCGCCACTCGACGGCGGGGGCACCGGGCGTCTTGGCGCTGCGCGAGACCACCAGGATCTCGTCGGCCACCACGAAGCAGGCCAGCAGGCCGATGCCGAACTGGCCGATGAAGTCGGCCCGGGCCTCGGCCAGGTCGAGGTCGCCGTCGGCGGTGCGCTTGGAGGAGCGGCCGATGGTGGCCAGGAAGGTGTGCACGTCGGCCTCGGTCAGGCCGACCCCGGAGTCCTGCACGGTGATGCCGCCGCCGACCCCGGTGCGGATGGTGATCCGGGCGGGGGCCTCGGGGTCGAGCGCGCGGCGCGCGGTGATCGCGTCCACCGCGTTCTGCATCAGCTCGCGCAGGTAGACCCGGGGCGAGGAGTAGAGGTGGTGGGAGAGCAGGTCGACGAGGCCGCGGAGGTCGACCTGGAAGGTGTGGCCCGGCTGGTTGGTGGTCACTGGTCTGGCTCCTACTTCGCCTTCTTGCACTGCTGACGGGCGGTGGCGAAGACCCGGCCCGGGTCTCCGTAGAGCTGCCAGGGCGAGGCCGTCGGGCGGTCGCCGATCAACTCGAACAGCTGCCGGGCGCTCACCTTGTCGTCCGCGAGCCAGAACGCCATCGCGAAGGCGTTGAGCGCGGGGTAGGGCGACTCGGTGGGGGCGTACTCGGGGTGCAGCACGGACTCGGCCGCGGCCTTGCGCAGGTCGAGGATCACCTCGGGCTGGGTGATGTAGGCGGCGTCCTCACCGTTGGTCAGGTCGAGCCACTGCTCGAGGTGCGCGTGGGCGCTCAGCGCGCCGAGGCTGCTGCCGGGCGCGGCCTGGGCCCGCGCTTCGCGGGCGAAGGCGTGCATCTCCTCGTGCGAACCGCTCCACTTGGCGCAGACCTGCTGGAGCATCGCCAGGTGCAGGTTGAGGTCGCCGGGCGAGCGGCGCCGCCCTGCCTCGAACCGGCGGCGGGTCACCTCGGGCCCGTGCTCCAGGCCGCGCGAGACGGTGGTCAGGAAGTACCAGGGCGCGGCCGCGTCCGGGTCCAGCTCGGCGGCGGCGTACAGGTGCTCCTCGGCCAGGGCGAGGCGCTGGTGGAACAGCTCGAACTGCTCCCGGCTGACCTGCGAGGCCCGCGCCCCGCTCCGCGCCTCCCAGGCCCAGCCCACGTGCCGGGCCCCGCAGACCGTCCGGGCCAGCGCGTCCTTGGGCCGGCTGCCGCCGATCTCCAGCAGGAAGTCGCCGCCGAGCCCGTCCACGGAGCCGATCAGCCAGTTCAGCCGGCTGTGGTCGCCCCGGTCCCGGCAGGGCTGCAGGATCGCCGCCACGGCCTCCCAGTCCTTGCCCGTCACGGCCCCGCGCAGCTTGGTCAGCTCCGGGTCGTCGTGGTTGTGGCCGAGCGGCACCGGCTTGACCCCGGACGCCGAGCGCCCGGAGCCCGTGCCGCGCTTGCCGACGGCGCGCGCGGCCAGGAAGCCGGCGATCAGCACCGGCCCCAGGAACGAGAGGTTCGACACGAATATCCTTCCGACAGCCGTACCGGTGCCTGATTCACCCGGCCGGCAGCGGCAGGCTATCGGACCCCCGCGACAGCCCGACAACGCAATATCCCCGGCCCGGTCCGATTGTCCGGTTCTGCGCACGAACATCCCCCCGCGCCCCCGCTGGCCTGGGATTTCGCCCGTCCCGGCTGCGCCCTCCGGGTGGACCGCCGGACGCCACGCCTCCGCTTGCCGCCCCATCCGCCACGCCGGCCGCAGACTCGACGGATCCGGTCAGCCCTTCCGACTGCAAGGTGATCCGACGATGCGTCTGCCGGCCCTGGCGGTCACCGCCGCGCTGCTCACCACCGCCACGGCCTGCACGGCCTCCCCCGCCCCGGCCCCCGCGCCGACGCCCAGTCCGGCGGCCTCCTCCGCCGCCGGGCCGCGCCCCTTCACCCTGGTCGCCTCGGGGGACGTGCTGCCGCACAAGGAGATCATCCAGCAGGCCGCCGAGGACGCGGGGGGCGCCGGCTACGACTTCACCAGGATGTTCGCCGGGATCAAGCCCGTGGTGCAGGGCGCCGACCTGGCGATCTGTCACATGGAGACGGTCTACGGCCCGGACGGCGGCCCGTTCACCGGCTGGCCCACCTTCAAATCGCCCCCGCAGGTGGCCCGCGCGCTCAAGGAGACCGGGTACGCGGCCTGCGACACCGCCTCCAACCACACCCTCGACGACGGCGCGGCCGGCATCCGCCGCACCCTGGACGCCCTGGACGCGGCCGGCCTGCGCCACACCGGCTCGGCCCGCACCGCCGAGGAGGCCGCCGCCCCGGCCCTGCTCCACGTGCACGGCGCCACCGTGGCCCACCTCGCCTACACCTACGGCACCAACGACTTCCCGCTGCCGGCCGGTCAGCCCTGGGCGGTCAACCTGATCGACGGCGACCGGATCCTCGCCGACGCCAAGGCGGCCCGCGCCGCCGGGGCCGACCTCGTGCTGGTCAGCCTGCACTGGGGCACCGAGTGGCAGGACGAGCCGAACGAGCAGCAACTGGCCCTCACCAAGCAGCTGACGGCCGGGCAGCCGGCCGACGCGCCCGTGATCGACCTGATCCTGGGCACCCACGCGCACATCCCGCAGGCGTACGAGAAGGTCAACGGCACCTGGACGGTCTACGGGATGGGCGACCAGCTCGCCGGGCACATGTTCGACTACACGGGAGCCGAGGACCCGCGCGGCAACTGGAGCTCGATCGCCCGCTTCACCTTCTCGCCCCCGGCCGCGCCGGGCCGCCGCTGGCAGGTCACCAAGGCCGAGGCGATCGCCCAGCTCACCGACCTCGGCCCGCCGTACCGCGTGCTCGACCTCGCCGAGGCGGCCCGTCTGCACCCGGACCGCACCGACTACGCTCGGGCCCTGGCCCACATCCGCTCGGTGGTGCTCAGCCGTGGCGCGGCCGCAGCGGGGCTCTCCTTCGCCCCCTGAGGACGTCCCCCCGTGCCCACCGCACTCCCCCATTCCCCCTCCTCTTCATTTTCCTCCTCCTCCGTCGCTCGCTTCGGCCTGGGCACGGCCGCCGTCGGACGGCCGGGGTACATCACCCTCGGCCGCGCGGCCGACCTCCCGGCCGAGCGCACGGTGGACGCCCTGCGCGAGCGCACCCACGAGCTGCTCGACGCCGCGTACGCGGCCGGCGTGCGCTACTTCGACTCGGCCCGCTCCTATGGGCGGGCCGAGGAGTTCCTCGGCGGCTGGCTGGCGGCCCGGCCCGAGGCGGCGGCCAAGGTCACCGTCGGCAGCAAGTGGGGCTACACCTACACCGCCGACTGGCGCACCTCGGGCGTGGCCGCGCACGAGGTCAAGGAGCACTCGGTCGCGGTGTTCGACCGTCAGATCACCGAGACCCGGGCCCTGCTCGGCCGCCACCTGGACGTGTACCTGGTGCACTCGGTCACCCCGGAGAGCCCGGCGCTCACCGACCCGGCCCTGCACGAGCGGCTCGCCGCCCTGGCCGCCGAGGGCGTCCGGGTCGGCCTCTCCACCAGCGGACCGGCCCAGGCCGAGGCGATCCGCGCGGCCCTCGCCCTCACCGTCGACGGCCGGCCGCTCTTCTCCGCCGTCCAGTCCACCTGGAACCTGCTCGAGACCTCCACCGCCCCCGCCCTCGCCGAGGCCCACGCGGCCGGCTGGCTGGTCGTGGTCAAGGAAGCCATGGCCAACGGCCGCCTGGCCGACCGCAATGCCACCGGCCCCGACACCGCCCCCCTCCGCACCGCCGCCACCGAGGCCGGCACCACCTGCGACGCCCTCGCCCTCGCCGCAGCCGCCGCCCACCCCTGGGCCGACCTCGTCCTCTCCGGCGCCGCCACCCCGGCCCAACTCACCTCCAACCTCACCGCCGCCACCCTCACCCCCACCCCCGCCGACCTGACCCCCCTCACCCCCATGTCCGAGCCCGCCGAAACCTACTGGCGCACCCGAGCCACCCTCCCCTGGTCCTGACCGCCCGTCACCCGTTCCGCAAGAACCGCAGGTAACAGGCCCCGAACACCAACACGATCCCCACGTTCACCATCAACCGGGACTGATACAAGAGCCGCGGCGCCGTCGTCACGGCCGTAGCCCTGGTCGCCGCCGGCGTCACCCCACCGGCCCTGGCCGCCGCGAGCTGGGAGGAGGCCTCCGACGACGTCAACGCCCTGAGTGAGGAAGCCTCGACCCTCTACTCCTCCACCCCGGCCAACCGCGCCATCGGCGGAGCCCTCCACCAACCCCCCGACTTCTCGCACGCCGACCGCCCCGAAACGCACGCTCTGGCCGAGTTCGCCGCCCAATGCGCCACCGGCTCCCGCACCCCCGTCCTCGACGTCCTCGTCGACCCGACCACCGGCGCGAACGCCCTGGTCTTCCCCACCCTCGCCCACACGGCGAGCAGCATCCTGATCGGCCGCGACGAGACCGGCGCGGGCGTCGGCATCTTCTGGTCCAACTTCGACGGCTGAGGCGGCCGGCCGCAGACCTGACGGCGGGTTCGATTCCGCCGACATGTGGTCATCGTCCCGGCCGGCGATGCCTCCCCTGCCAACTGCAACGCGGTCGCTGAGACTGTGCGTCAGCCGTTCGGGTCGGCAGCGACCCGAACGGCTGCGGCGCGAGCGTGGCGGCCATGGAGACCACCACCGCCATCCGGTACGTGCGCGGCGACGCCACATCCCCTCAGGCCAAGGGCGCCAAGGTCACCGCGCACATCCGCAACGACCTGGGCGGCTGGGGCAAGGACTTCGTGCTGGCGCTGTCGCGGCGCTGGCCCGAGCCGGAGACCGCGTACCGGCGGTGGCACCGGGAGCGGGCACAGAACGACTTCGCCCTGGACGCGCTGCAGTTGGTCCAGGTCTCACCGGACACCTGGGTGGCGAACCTGGTCGGCCAGCGCGGCATCCGCACCCGCCGCTCCGCCGGCGCTCCGGTGCGCTACGAAGCCATCGACCGCGGCCTGCAGACTCTCGCCGAGCACGCCCTCGTGCTGGGAGCCTCCGTCCACATGCCACGCATCGGCTGCGGCCTGGCCGGCGGGCGCTGGGACCGGATCGAACCGCTCGTGGCCGCCCGACTGACGGCACGCCACGTGCCCGTCACGGTCTACGACCACGACTGAGGGCTCAGGCGCAGGTGCGACGGGCCACGGGCGCACTCGGGCGCCCTGGCTTGCTGAGCTCCCGAGCCACCGGAAGCAGCGGTCTCCCAGGCGCGGAACAGGGTGAGGGCCTCTGTGAGGTCGGCAGGGCCGCACCCGGCATGAATCGGGCTCGGCTCAGGGGTGGTCGAGGGCGCCGAGTGCCTGCTCGGCCCCCGCGGTCAGGGGGTGATCCGTGCCGAAGTGGGTGCGCCAGGCAGCCGCGTTGGTGGTCAGTTCGGCGCGGGCCTCGGCCCGGTGGCCTTGGGCGGCAAGCACACGGCCGCGCAGGGTGCCCAACTCCAGTGCGCGGTGGTGGCGTTGCCCGAACACGGCATGGCAGTCGGCCAGCGCCCGGTCGACTTCCAGGATGGCCGAGTCGGCTCTGCCCAGGCCGAGTTGGGCGGTGCCCAGCTCGAGACCGAGCGCCGAACGATACCCGCGGCGGGACCGTGGTGCGGCCGCGACGGTGGCTTCGCCGGTCTCGGCAGCGGAGAGCGCCTCGCCGTACCGCCGTTGCGCGTTCAGCGCCTTGACGAGGGTGAGCTGCCGCAGGTCCGAGCCGGCGGGGTCGGCACCCGCCACCACCTCACGGAGCAGCGCCTCGGCCTCCGCGGCCTGGCCCTGACCGATCAGGGCGAGAGCGAGAGTGCACCAAGCGGACCAGTCGGTGTTGGCCAGGGCCTGGTTCGGGTCGATGGCGGCCCGGATCAGCTCCCGGCATTCCGTCTCGGCCTCCTCGTAGTGGCCGAGACGGACCATGTGCAGAGCCCACGAGGCTCGGGCCTCCATGACCTGCGCCGCCTCCGGGCCGCCCTCGGCCGTCCAGGCCTCGGCCAGCTCGGCGTACTGCGTGGCCGCCTCCGTGTCACACCCCAGCAGGCCGTACGCGAGGGCCCGAGTGCTGTGCACCTGCAGGGGGAGCCTGCCGAAGTGGTGCCGTTCGGCCAGGTCCAGGAAGGCATCCATCTCACTGATGGCCTGCTGAGTACGGTGGGTGGCCAGCAGCACGTCGCCGAGCAGCATGCGGGCGAGGCCCTCGGTCTTCCAGCCGGCCGGCAGCGGCGCGGCGGCGGCGAGCAAGGTGCGGAGCTCGCTCTCGGCCTCGGCATAGCGGTGGAGCCTGCGCAGCACCCGGGCCAGTACAAGGCGGGCGGCCGAGGTGGCGGGTGCCGCCGGGCCGAGCAGGTCGGACCGGATCCGCACCGCCTCGGCCAGCGGGGCCTCGGCCTCAGCTTCGCGCTCGTCCCGCCGCAGCTGGTCACCGTGGCGGAACAACCGATCCGCGTGCCCCAGGGCCGCCCGCGCAGCACGGCGCTCGCGCCAATCACCGATCAGCCCCACGTGGCCCTCCGCTCCCGTTCCCACCTGCCGAACCGGTGCGCGATCCTACTGGTGAGCTGCAGCGATGTACGGACGGGCCCCCTGTCTCCCGTCCAGGCTCTACCCCTGTCAGCTGTCCTGGGCGGGACCCACACCCGCGCGTGGGGTGGGGTCGACCGGCCTCAGCTCCAGGGCGGGCGCCCCGTCCCCTCCGCCCACCGTGCCAGCGCCCGCTGATCGACCATCCGGATGCCGACCTTCGCGCAGAACTCCGCCGCCGGTCTGGTGAACGAACTGGTCGTCACCACCATCGCCAGGTCGCAGCCGTGGATGTCCCGGAACGTCCCGTTGACCTTCTGGACGTCGTTCGAGCCCACGAACGTCCTCGGCCCGTACCGCTTGGCCTGGATCAGGACCCGCTGCCCGGCCGGGGTGGTGGCCAGCACGTCGGCCGCCAGATCCCCGGCACCGCCCACGACCCGCACCTCCGTGCAGCCGTCCCGCCGACACAGCACCGCCAGCGCCTGCTCGAACTCCTTCGGGCTCATCACCAGGAACGCCCCGATGTGCCGCAACCGCGCCGTGGCCGCCTCGAGCCCACGCCGTTCGGCCAGCACCCGACTGCGCACCAGCCCGACTGTTACGGCCAGCCCGACCGCCAACAGCCCTGCCAGCAGGAGGAGATGATGCGCGAGCCAGGCCACCCCGGAGACGGCCAGGACGAGGAGGAGGACCACCGGACCGAGGGTCAGGATCGCGCTGTCCCGGCTCCTCCGGGCCCGCCGGGCCGTCGTGCTCCCCCGCCGTCGTGCAGGCCTACGGGCCACGGTGCCCCCTCCGCGTCACGATGTGTCCGTGATCGTAGGAAGGCGCGGCGCTGGTACACCGACGGTTCGGACAGACGGGCCGCCGGTCGGCGCGGAATGACCGGATCACGCTGGTCCGTGGCCGAACAACCTGCCCTGATCGGGCCGAGTTCCCGATCTCTGCCTCCATCGCCTCGATCCTCTGGCATGCTCACCGAGAGTTTCCGGTACGTGACCAGGGGTGGGCATGCAGTTCGTCAGCGCGAGCGCGTTCCTCGCGATCATCATCGTCATCCGGCTACGCCGACGGACCGAGGCCCGCTCGCGCGTCGATGAGACGGTCACCGTGCTGACCGCTGTCGTCTTCGGTGTCCTGATCGCCGCCACGAGCTGGGGCCACACGATCCTCCAACTAGTCGGCACCGCCAGCAACGCCACCCACTGAGCACCCGTTGGCACTGGGCCGGCCCGCCGGTTGCCACACCCGCACACCGCCGGCGATCTCACCCAGGAGGTCGAGCGGCCAACGGCTGCAGCGCGCACCGAGAGCAGGGCGGTGACCTCGGCAAGGTCCACACCTGCGATCATCCGCCCATGAGCTACGACCTGGCCGTATGGCATGGAGAACGCCCGAAGGACGAGGACGCGGGCGCGGTGTTCGACGAACTCTACGAGCGTTACCTCGAATCGGAGGACGTGTTCGCGGAGCCGGCGCCCCGCATCGAGGCGTATGTCGAAGCACTCGTCGAGCGGTATCCGGACGATGTTCCCGGCGGCCCCTGGGCCTCACCGCCCGTCCTGGGCGAGGCCTCGGGCCCGATCGTCTATCTGCTGATCTCCCACAGCCGGGCGGAGGAAGTCTCCGAGTACGCCGCCGCATTGGCACGCGAACACGGGCTCCTCTGCTACGACCCGCAAGGCGAAACCCTTCGGGATTGAGCAGAGCCGATCGGCTGATGACGCCCCTGCTTCCCGACCACCTTCCCCGCCCCCATCCTGCCCGAGCGCGGATCCGGCACGGCGCCGGCTCGATCAGCCGACCTCGGGCCACCAGCCACCAGCCACCACCCGCTGTGCGCCGCCGCCTTCCCGGCTCAGCCACCGTCGTAGTCGGTGGCGGCCAGGACGGCGAGACGGCGGCCGTCGGGTGAGACCACCAGGAGGCCGATGTCCATGTCGGCGTAGTTGAACCAGTCGGTGGAGGCGTTGAAGCCGTACCAGGTGCACGCCGCCGCCCGCTGCTCCACCTCGCCCGGCCGCGCGTCGTCGGGTACGCCCACCAAGGCTGCGATGGACCGCCAGGCCGCGAGACGGCCGTAGGCGCCGCGCCACCGGTAGTCATCGTGGCCACCGCCGAGGGAGGCCGCCGTGAACAGTACGCGCCAAGCCTCGGCGGGCGTGGTGGTGAAGACGGCGAGGTGCTCGGAGGTGGCCAGCCCTTCGAGGCAGTCCAACCCGAGGGAGAGCAGCACTGGGTGGACAGTGTCGGGCCCGACCGGCCCGTCCGTGAGGTGGATACTCGACTCGACCCGCCCGTTGTGGCGCCCCGCCCAGCGCTCGACTGCGGCTTCGAGGGCGAAGTCGAGCCGGTTGCCGGTGACCACCGGCAGGTCGCCGGCGGCGCGACCGGGCAGCCGGGCGCCCTCCGGGAGGGTGTACTGCAGGCCGCCGGCTGAGCCGCCGGCGAAGTAGTGCGGGAGGGTGGGCCGACCCTCCATGGGCGTCAGCCTCCAGGGCAGCCAGGACAGCGGGTGTTCCTGCCAGAACGGGGAAGCTGCCGCCCACGCCACGGCCTCGGGAGCATCCTCGGCCCTACGGCCACGCAGGGCCAGCTCCTCGATCAGGCAGGCCCGCAACTCGTTCAGCTCGGCATCGGCCGACCCCAGCTCGAACACCGGCCCCAGATCCCGGGCCGACTGGTACTCGGCCAGCACGGCGGCCGCGCGGCGTTCGGCCATGCGGCCGGATCCGAGCGCGGCCAGGCCCAGATGCACAGCATGCCCGACGTGCTCGCGCCCCTGCGTCGTGGCAAGCCGCCACAGGAGCAACTCGAACAGGAGCCGGTGCTCGCCGCCACCCGCACCGTAACGCCTCAGCAGAACGGCCCCGAAGTCCGCCACGAACTCCGCGTCACCGCGCCGCAGGTGGTCGTCGAGAAGATCGGTCCGGCCCTGCCGTGCTCGACGCGGGGCGGCCGTTCATAGGCCGTCACCCGGCTGGTGAACGGAGAGGCTGCCGTAGGCCGACAGCGCCCCGGCCGGATCGGCTGGCGGCGTGTGCCGCAGGGTCGCGTCCAGGAAGGCCAGCGTGGTCGCGGCGACCAGGTGCGGGCTGCCGGTGCGGCCGAGTGTCCCGACGATCGAGGGTATCGGCGGGAGGTACAGAGGGCCGTCCATGAAGGTGAGGTGGGCGGCGCCGGGGACGGTGAGCCGGTAGGTGGGTGCGGTGTCGAGGGCGAGAGCCTCGGTGAGGCGGGGGAGGTAGCGCGGGTCGGTGGCCGGGGTGACGGCCTGGGTGAGCGCGAGCACCGGTTGGTGGAGAGCAGGGGTGGTGGGGCCGTGGGGGAAGCCGTCCAGGTCGATGACGGCGGTGAAGCGGGTGTCCTGCCGGGCGGCTTGGAGAGCGGCGCCGCCGCCCATGGAGTGGCCGGCCACGGCGACGCGGGTGGTGTCCAGGCGCCTGGTCAGCGGGTCGGCAGTCGTGCCCTGGTCGAGGCCGGTCAGCTGGGTGAGGACGAAGCCGAGGTCGGCGGCGCGGATGGCCGTCCAGTCGGCGGCGAGCCGCTCGTCCGCGTCTCGGTCGCCGGTGGAGGCGGTCTCGGAACGGATCGTCCGGCCGTCCTCGAGTACGAGGGCGGCCGAGTCGTACGGGTGGTCGAGGGCCGCCACCACGTAACCATGGCTGGCCAACTCCTCGGCCCAGGCGGTGTTCTGGGTGCGGACCCCGCCCGAAGCGGGCGAGAACAGCACGACCGGATACCGCTCCGCCCCGCCGGCCACCGGGGCGTCGACGTACGCGTGGCTGTGGGCCCGCGCGACACCGTCGACCAGGAAACCGGGCAGACCGACCCCGTGGGCGAGCGCGTCGGAGACAGTGCGCGCCTCCTGCTCGGTGCGTCCGAGGTACCGGCCCTGTGGCGCGCGGGCCGCGGGCCTCCGCGCGGGGTACCAGAGCTGGACCACGACCGTGCGGTGGTCATTCGGGTCTGGGGTGAAGGTCTCGGGGCGGTGCGGGTCCGTCCACTGCACCACCCGCGTCCCGACCGCGAACGCGCCCGACGGCACCGGGAACACCGGCACGGGGAAGGCCCAGGCCGCGACCGGCCCGGCGGCTATCAGACCGAGGCAGGCCGCCGACCCGGGCAAGGCCAGCCACCACCGGGCCCGCCGGACCGGCCGACCGGGCTGGCGCCGGAGCCGGCGCGTCCGCAGCAGCGGGGCGAGGGCGAACGGCAGCGCCGCCACTGCGCCCGCCAGCACCGGCAGCAGCTGCCAACGGAGCCCGGCCAGGCTCAGTAGGATCACGGACAGCGCGAAGACCGCCGCCGCCACGACCGTGGCGCGCGGACGGGCGCCCGGCGGCAGCCAGCGCGCCAGCACCAGCACGACGGCACTCAGGACGGCGAGCAACTTGGTGGGGGACATGGACAGTCCCGTGATGATCTCGTTCACACCGCCATGCTCAGGCCGGGGCAGGGGCCGCCACATCGTCCCCCGGCACTCGCCGCATCCCACCCCGGTCGTAAACCTGTCTGCCCGACGAGCGGCCGTTTTGCGACCTCAGGAGGTACGCGATCTCCTCCTCCGGGCGTACCCGGACACCGTACGTTCCATCGGCGGGCCGATGTGCGTCAACGCTCCCCCGACCTACTGTGGCGTCAGTACTCCAGAGACAGGGGCGTGGTGATGAACGAGACAGCGGAAAGGACGAGCACGTACCAGTCGGCTTGGCGCGCCTTGGAGCGGTCAGCCGGAGCCGAGCGCATGGCCTCGGCCATCCGGCGCCGCGCTCTCCGCCTGTCACCTGCCACACGCACCGCCCTGCCGGCGGTGCTGCTCCTGGTCCTGCTGCTCCTCCAGGCCACCACCATCCACGCACCCTACGAGCTCCCGACCGCGGCTGCTCTCACCGTCGGCCTCGTCCTCCCCCTGGCATGGCGGCACCGCGCCCCTCGTGCAGTGTTCAGCGTGGTGGCTGCCACGGCCTTCGTCCAATGGCTGACAGACATTCAGCTCGCGGCTGACAGCGCCCTGCTGATCGCCCTGCACGCGGTGGCGTGCTGCTCCGACCGGCGCAGCACGCTTGTCGCCGCCACCGCCCTGGAGGGTGGGGCGCTGCTGGCCTGCCTGCGCTGGGCGCCGGAGGGCGGGTTCGCGGCGCCCTTCGTCGCGCTGACCGCGATGATCATCGCCACCGCCGCCCTGGGCGCGAATGCCCGGACCACGCGCGCCCACCTCGCCACGCTCGAGCAGCGGGCGACCGAGCTGGAGCAACAGCAGGACCAGCAGGCCCGGCTCGCCGTCGCCGAGGAGCGGACCCGGATCGCCCGGGAGATGCACGACATCGTCACCCACAACCTGTCGGTCATGGTCGCGCTCACCGACGCCGCCGTCCACACGCAGCACAGCGCACCCGACAAGGCCACGTCGGCGATGCTCCGCAGTTCCGAGACCGGCCGACAGGCCCTCACCGACATGCGGCGCTCGCTCGGCATCCTGCGGACCGACGAGCCCGACGCCAGACTCCACCCGCTCCCCGGCTTCGACCAACTCGCCGCGCTGGCCGACCAGATGCGCGCCGCCGGGCTGCCCACCAGCCTCGAACTCACCGGCAGCCACGCCCACGTCCCGGCCACCGCCCAGCTGACCGTCTACCGCCTGGCGCAGGAGGCCTTGACCAACACCCTGAAGCACGCCCCCGCCGGCACCCGCGCCAAGGTCCGGATCAGCTGCTCAGCCGCCGCGGTCACCGTGGACGTCACCGACGACAATCCTCACCCGCCCCGAGCCGAGGCCGGCCGTCCCGGCCAGGGCATCCCCGGCATGCGCGAGCGCTCGGCCGCGTACGGCGGATCGCTGCGAGCCGGTCCGATCCCGGGTGGCGGCTGGGGAGTCCACACCCGACTCCGTCTCGACCGCGCCGGAGCGGCGGTGCCCGCATGACCATCCGTGTCCTGATCGCCGACGACGAGGCGCTGCTCCGGATGGCCTTCGGCACCATCCTGGAGGCCCAACCCGACATGACGTCGGTCGGCGAGGCCGCCGACGGCGCCGAAGCCGTCCGCCTCGCAGGCCAGTTGCGCCCGGACGTCGTCCTGATGGACGTGCGGATGCCAGGCACCGACGGCATCGAGGCGACGCGCCGGATCACCCGGCTCTCCCCGTCGAGCCGGGTGCTGATCCTCACCACCTTCGACCTGGACGATTACGCCTTCGCCGCCCTCGGCGCCGGGGCCTCGGGCTTCCTCCTCAAGAACACCAGACCGGAGGAGCTCCTCACCGCCATCCGCCACGTGGCCGCCGGCGACGCCGTGGTCTCAGCCCGCATCACCCGCCGCCTACTGGAGGACTTCCGCCCGCACCTCCCCGGCGGCAGCAGCGACACCGAGACCGCCCACCGCGAGCGGCTGAGCCGGCTCAGCACCCGCGAGGTCGACGTCCTCACCCAGGTCGGCTGCGGCCTCTCCAACGCCGAGATCGCGGCCGCCCTGTACCTGGCGGAGACGACCGTGAAGTCCCATCTGGGGCGGATCCTCCACAAGCTCGGCCTGCGCGACCGAATCCAGGCCGTCGTCTTCGCCTACGAGAGCCGCCTCGTCCAGCCGGCCTGACCACCCTTCCGATCAACCGTCCCATCGCCCGCGCGGAGCCTCAGCGCCAGAGCCCGCGCAGCGCCGTCTCGATCAAGCGGCCGGGGTAGCCGGCAGTGAGCGGCCCGGTGCGCAGCAGCCAACGGTTGAGCAACGGCCCCCAGAATCCCTGCCCACCACAGTCCAGCAGTGAACCCACCACTCTCGGAGGCGCGTTCCACTATCGACAACGGTCATCAGGCAGTCCATCTACGATCTTCGACGTCGACCCGGAACTACGTCGGGGCTTCCCGGTCACAGCACAAGGACATCGAGCGGAGACACAGATGAGCTTGCCCGGTCCTGACCTCCATACTTTGAGCCTCGAGGAGCTTGAGGCCCACCTGGCCGGCGTCGAGGACAGACACGAGCTGGAGCGGATCCGCACGGTGGCGCAGTTCCACGTCTATCACTCCACGGCCCCTCGCGAGGTCCGGCTGGCCTGGGCGAAGCTGTCTCTGGCGGCGAACGAGCGAGGCCACGGTGACGACCCGGGGGATCAAGCTCGCATGCACGGTCAAGAGTTCGCTCTCCGTACTTGGGTCATCGGGCACCTCGGCCCCGACACCGATCCGGCCTGGAACCCCGAGACCCTGGCCGAGGACACACTCACCGTGCTCTCGCTCGACCCTAGCGTGGCGGAATCGACTGCGAGAGACTGGCCGGACCTGCCCATCGAGGAGATCGTTGCCTTGCGCCGGCACAAGAACCTCACCGCCCACGTCGAACGGCTGATGTCCGACTTGCCGCCCGGGCTACTCAAGGAGCACCTTGCAACTTGGGCTGCGGCTCGACGGCACCTGCCGTGAGCCGGACTGCTGAGCCGGACTGCCAGCCGTGACGTCTGGACGGTCCCGGAGGGACAGCATGCCGAGGCGTGACTACGAGGACGACCCGGACGCCCCCAAGGCGAACAGCCTGGTGCCGGCCGCAAGCGTGGTGTTGGTCGACGCTGAAGGGCGGGTGCTGTTGCAGCGGCGGGCCGACAACGGGATGTGGGCTCTCCCGGGCGGGAAGCACGAGATCGGTGAGTCCCTGGCCGACTGCGGCATTCGGGAGACCCACGAGGAGACCGGCATCGAGGTGGAGATCATCGGCTTCGTCGGCACCTACACCAACCCGGGGCACGTCTTCGCGTACGACGACGGCGAGGTACGGCAGGAGTACTCGATCTGCCTGCTCGCCCGCCCGGTCGACGGCCGGCTCCGCGTCTCTGACGAGTCGTTCGAGCCCGCCTGGTTCACGCCCGAGCAGACCGACGGCCTGCCGATGGTGGCCGCGATCCGCAAGCGGGTGAACGACTGGCGCGACGGCCGGTACCCCGTCGTCCGCTGAACCGGAAGCACCCGGATGCCCGGTGCTCTCCCACCCCCACTTGACGTCGGATAATGGTCAGGCTGCGGACCGACCAGGTCGGCGGCACCCATGGACGGAAGCGACGAGAGGTAGCGGACGGATGACCCTGGAGAAGGGCCGGCGCGTCAGGTTGGGCGAGGACCTCGGGCTCGGTGAGGCGGTGGCCGGGGAGCACGGGATGGCCGTCGGGTTCCTTTCGCTCGCGGCCGGCCTGGAGGGCACCGTCGAACGGGTCGACGGGGAGCTGCCGGAGAGCGAGGAGTCCCTCGAGTACCAGCGGCTCACGGCGTTGTTGACCGACTACGGCCACACCATGCCGGAGGCCAGCCGCGAGCGGCTGGAGTCGCAGATCGCCGAACTCCGACCGGAGTGGGCCGCCCACCAGGAGCGCGGCGCCCAGGTGACGGTACGGGTCCGGCTGGACAACGGCTTCGTGCTCGACGGCGCGCACCAGGATGTCCTGATCCCCTTGTGACGAGCGCGGGGGCTGGCCGGGACGCCCACCGCACTGCCAAGGCAAACCCGTTCAGGGGACGCAAGGGCGTTGGGTAGTGTGCTACCCCATGGGTCCGGAGCATCCCCTTGTCCGTCATGTCTTCCCCGACCTCGCCGAGGAGTTGATCGGCCTTCTGCAGGAAGAGGGTGAGGAGGAGCTGGCCCTCCTCGCAGCAGATCTCCGCCTGGTCGCGGAGTGCGGCTGTGGTGACGACTTCTGCCAGAGCTTCAAAACAGCGCCGCATCCGGCTGGGAAGGCATACGGTCCGGACCATCGGTGCGTGCTGCTGGCGCCAGCGCAAGGCATGCTCGTCCTGGACGTCGTGGACACGCGGATCATGTACGTGGAAGTGCTCCACCGGGACCCCTTGCGGGACATGCGTCTCCCGCAGTCGGAGTAGGCCATCGGGGCTTCGGTGTCAGCAGCCGGATCTAGCATCAGCTCATGACCCCTGAGCTCCTGTCGGTCGTCCGGGCCGCGCTCCCTGCTGGCCGGATGATCAGGTCGGACGAGGGCAACGGAGAGGTCCGAGCCCTCTGGATGTCCGACGGGCCGACCAAGGCCGGACTCTGGGCGCAGCTGTACGGCGACCACCGCCGCACTGGCGTCTGGCCGCTGCTCCTCGATTCCCGAGACCCGCACGACGGCGAGTTCAGGCCGTGGGGCGCCGGCGAGCTCTTCCCTGAACGGATGTCGTCTCCGGAGGCCCACGACGCCGCCGAGCTTCTCGGGAGGTGGTGGCGGAGCTACACCAGCGTGGACGACGAGGAGGACGTGCTGTCGCCGGCTGACCGGCTGGCTGTCACCGCGCCCTTCGGTCGGGTGTGGCCGGGGCCTGCCCCGGCCCTCCGGCCGACCGCAGACCCGATGGCCACGGCCGTCGACTACGCGCGCCACTTCCTCGCTCGCCGACCGCACTCCCGGCTGGGCCTGGTCGCGGCCGGCTCGGGAGCACACGCCCTCGCCGCCGTCGGCTGGGACGGGCCCGTCAACTACGCCAACGACACCGCCGAGTTCGCCGCCGTCGTGGCCGACTGGGAGGAGCGGTTCGGCGCCCGGGTCGTGGGCGTCGGCTCCGCGACGCTCCACCTGAGCGTCGCCGCGCCGCCGACCACGGCAACCGAGGCTCTCCTGGTGGCCGCCGAACACTTCGCGTTCTGCCCGGACAACATCTGGCAGAACCACCACCCGCACACAGTGGCCGCGTACGCGGGGCGGCTCATCGGCTGCCACGGCTGGGACTTCTGGTGGGACTGACCTGACTCGTCAGCGCGCTCCCGGCGGGCCGGGGCGTCAGCGGGCCAGGCGTCCCAGCAGGGAGGAGGCGACGGTGATGCCGGCGGCGGTGGCGAGGGCGAGGACGGCGAAGTCGAGGGGGAGGTGGGACGGGGTGCCGATCAGGAGGCCGCGGAGGGCGTCGACCTGGTAGCTGAGGGGGTTGGCCTTGCTGACGGCTTGGAGCCAGCCGGGCATCAGGTGGACGGGGTAGAGGGCATTGGAGCCGAAGAAGAGCGGCATGGTGATGGCCTGGCCGATGCCCATCAGCCGGTCGCGGGTGAGCACCACGCCGGCGATCGCCATCGAGAGGCAGGAGAAGAAGGCCGAGCCGAGCACCACGGCGGCGGCGACGCCGAGCAGGCGCAGCGGGTTGGCCGTCATGCCGACGCCGAGCACCGCCGCCAGGACGACCACCACGGCGGCCTGGATCACCGCCTTCACCCCGGCGGCGAACGCCTTGCCGGTGACCAGGGCGGCCCGCGGGGTCGGGGTCACCAGGAGTTTGGTGAGCACCCCGGAGTCCCGCTCCCAGATGATCATGATGCCGTAGAAGATCGAGATGAACATCGCCGACTGCGCGATGATCCCCGGCGCCAGGTAGTCGAGGTAGGGGATGCCGCCGGTCGGGATGGCCTTGAGGCGGGTGAAGGTCTCGCCGAAGATCAGCAGCCAGAGCGCGGGCTGGATCGCCCGGGTGTACAGCTCGGTGCGGTCGTGGCGCAGCTTCTGCAGCTCCACCGTGCACATCGCGACCACCCGCGCGGGCACCACCCGCCAGCCGGTCCGCGCCCTCGGCGGGACCAGCAGCAGCCCGAGCTCGGCGGCAGGATCCGCACCGGCCGGCTCAGCCGACCCGGCCGGCGGTACGACGGGTACGACGGACATCACCGAAACCTCCTTCTGTGGCCTCGCCGTTCTCGCCGCGGGTCAGCCCGCGGCCCGAGTAGTGCCGGAACACGTCGTCCAGGGTGGGCTCGGCCAGGGCGGGATCCTGCTCCCGCACCTGGGCCTTGAGCTCCTCGGGCGTGCCGAGGGCCCGGATCCGGCCCCGGTCCATCAGGGCGATCCGGTCGCAGTGCCGGTCGGCCTCGTCCATGTAGTGCGTGGTGACCAGGACGGTCATCCCGGTCGCCCGCCGCACCGCGTCCACCCGCTCCCAGACCCCCGCCCGCGCGATCGGGTCGAGCCCGATGGTCGGCTCGTCGAGCACCAGCAGCCGGGGCGCGCTGACCAGCGCCTGCGCCAGCTCCAACCGCCGGACCATGCCGCCCGAGTACGTCGCGGCCATCCGGTCGGCCGCCTCGGTGAGGTCCACCGCCACCAGCGCCTGGGCCACCCGGGCCGCCCGCTCGGAGCGGGGCACGTCGAAGACCCGGGCGAAGAGTTCGACGTTCTCCCGCCCGGTCAGCCCGCCGTCGGCGGAGAGCTGCTGCGGTACGTAGCCGAGCAGCCGCCGCACCTCGGTGCGCTCCCGCCCGGCGTCGTGCCCGAACACCCGCACCATCCCGGCCGGCGTCGGCAGCAGCGTGGTGATCGCCCGGATCGTGGTGGTCTTCCCGGCCCCGTTCGGCCCGAGCAGCCCGAACACCTCACCCGTGTGCACGGTCAGGTCGACCCCGTCCACCGCCCGGGTCCCGCCCTCCTTCCGCCGGCCCCGCTGGAACGTGTACTCCAGCCCGTGGCAGACCACGGCCTCGGTACCGCCGCTCTCGCTCACCGCACTCACCCCGCCCTCCCGTTGCCCTGGAACGAATCGCCCGGAGCCGAACCTCCTACGGACGCGCCGCCCGGGAGCAAGCCATCCGAACCCGAGTCCCCCGCCTCTCGCAGGCCCTCGGCGACTGCGCGCAGCGCCGGCAGCGCGGCGGTCAGGGTCGCCCGCTGTTCGGCGGGCAGGCCGGCGACCACTTCGTTGACCAGCGCCGTCCGGCGGGCCTGCCAGGCCGAGAGCCGGGCGACCGCCTCGGGGGTGGCGTGCAGCAGGGCGGCCCGCCGGTCCGCCGGGTCGGTCTCCCGGCGCAGCAGGCCGAGCCCGATCAGCTGGTTGACCAGGGTGGAGACCGAGTTACCCGCCAGGCAGAGCTCCCGCGCGGCCTCCGACACCCGCAGCCCCGGCGTATCGATCACCAACCGCAGCAGCTCCACCTGCGCACCGCGCAGCCTCGGCTCGGTCAGCCGCTCCCGCAGCCTGCGCCGCACCAGCCGCTGGATCCCCACCAGCAGCCCGGCCAGTTCCCCGCCGAGCGCCCCCTCGGGCGCCCCGAGCCCTTTTGTCGTCACACTGTCATATTAGCTCTCACTGAGAGGCATCTGGCTAGACCGAGAACAAGGAAAGACAGCCCGATCCGTGGCTCAGGTGGACTCGGTCGCGCCGAGCAGGAGATCACCCAGGCAGCAGGCCGGCCCGGGCACCGCGTGGTCGGGGCGTGGGCCAGACGCGCGCCGGGTGCGGTCGAGTTCGGCGCCGGCCAGGACTGCGGCGTGGACCGCGCGGGCCAGGCGGGCACCCCAGGTGGAGCGGGGTCCGCCAAAGAGATCGGGGGTGAGGCCGGGGGCAGGGGTGCGGACGGCGATGCAGACGGCGTCGGACGGGGTGCCCGAGCAGTCGTAGCCGGCGTCGAGCAGCGCCTGCACCTTGGCCTCGGTCGCGGTGGCCAGCAGGTTGACCAGCCCGGCGTCGCCGACCGGGGCCGGTACGACGGCGAGGATGTTGATGGTGCCCGGTACGTAGCGGCGGCCGGGGAGCGCCACGGCGGCAGGGCCCGCATCCGGGGCCGACGGCGCGAACGAGGCCGACGCCGGGGCAGCGGCGGCGGCCCAGGTGGGGACGCCGATGCCGGTGGTCACCACGGCGGTCACGTCGGTGTCCTCGGCCCAGGTGGCGTCGTCGACCTGGGCCGCCGTCATGAGGCCGACACCCGGGCCGGTCAGGCCCTCGGCGGCGGCGAGTTCGGCCAGGTGCTGCGCCGGGTCCATCCGTGCATAGCCGGGCCGGACTTGGGCGTTGAGCACCCAGCCGCGTTCGCCGAGACCGCCGCCGAGCACCGCACTGCTCACCATCCGCCAGCCGGGGCCGGCCCGCCAGACCAGGTGGTGACGGCAGGCGCCGTCCTCCATCCGAGCACCCCGCGCCACCCTCGGCCGCACCTTCGCCCCGCCCAACTCTCACTCCCGTCACGACGAGCCCCCGACGGCCCGCCGGGCGAGCCTAACCCGGCCCGAGCAGACCGATGATCACAGCAGTGGACCGTCACCACCGACCCCACCGAAGCACCATCACCGACCGCGCCGCATCACCACGAGCTGCCGCGCCACACCACCACGACCTGCCGCACGGCCGCCCACGCGGCCGACCCATTCGCCGCGCCGGACCACCACGGCCTCAACCCCGTGTTAGTGTCGCGCTGCCGGACACCTGCAGAATCGTGCAGGTGTCCGACAGCGTGTCAGGCAGCGAAGCCGGTGACGCCCAGCACGAACGGGCCACTCCGGCGCTGTCCCGCAACTGTGAGGCCCCGCCCGGGGCCGAGCCAGGTCGCCTCCTGCCGCGCTCCGACATCGACCCTCGCAGGAAGGGGCGATCCGTCCCAGCCGGTCTGCCTTCGGTGCTGCCGTCCGGCGGATCGACCGCTTCCCGACCGCACAGGAGGAAGCGGCGCATGACGCCCCACCCCGACCAGCTCCGGCCGCGCTCGCCGCTCGCCCGCACCCTCGCCACCGCGACGGCGCTCCTGGCGGCCACCGCCCTGCTGACCGGCTGCGGAAGTTCGGGGGGCTCCGGCAGCTCCGGGAGCGCGGGCGGCAGCGGCTCTCCCTCGGCCGCCGCCGCGTCCTTCCCGGCCACCGTGACCGCCGCCAACGGCGCCGTGACCCTCAAGAGCCAGCCGCAGCACATCGTCTCGCTCTCCCCCACGGCCACCGAGGACCTCTACGCGGTGGGCGCCGGCAAGCAGGTCGTCGCGGTCGACTCCTCCTCCAACTACCCGACCGGCGTACCGACTTCGACGCTCAGCGGGCTCACCCCGAACATCGAGGCCATCGTCGTCTACCACCCCGACCTGGTGATCGCCTCGCAGGACACCAACGGGCTGGTGGCCGGCCTCACCAAGCTCGGCGTGCCCGTCATGATCGAGCCGGCCGCCGCCAAGCTGGACGACGCGTACCAGCAGATCGAGCGGATCGGCCAGGCCACCGGGCACAGCGCCGAGGCGAGCAAGACGGTCACCGACATGAAGACGAAGATCGCCGACACGGTGAAGCAGGCCGGCAGCGGCCACACCGACCAGAGCTACTTCTGGGAGGTCAGCGCCAACCCCTACTACTCGGCCACCTCTACCACCTTCGTCGGCCAGGTCGCCTCGCTGTTCGGCCTGAAGAACATCGCCGACGCCGCCGCCAAGACCGCCGACGGCGGCTACCCGCAGCTGGCGCAGGAGTACATCGTCTCGGCCCAGCCGCAGCTGATCTTCCTGACCGACAGCGGCGCGGCCAGCGGCGGCCAGACCGCCCAGGTGGTCGCGGCCCGGCCCGGCTGGAACACCGTGCCCGCCGTGAAGAACAACCGGATCGTCGCCCTGAACGAGGACATCGCCTCGCGCTGGGGGCCGCGCCTGCCCGAGCTGGTCACCGCCATCGCGCAGGCCGTCCAGAAGGCCCCGGCCCAGTGACCGAGGGCGAGCTGACGGCGTGACCGCCGAGGGGGACGAGCCGGCCCAGGCCCCGAGCGGCCCGGCGACCGCGGCAGCGACGACCGCAGAAGCAACAAGCGACATCGGCGCCGGCCGCCCCGCCCGCACCCTGCGGGCCTACGGCCTCGCGGTGGCCTTCCTGGTCGCGGCGGTGCTGGTCGGCGCGATGGCCGGGGCGGCGAACCTCAACCCGTTCGCCACGGCCGCCGCGCTGCTCGACCGGCTGCCGCTGGTGCACCTGGGCTCGGGGCTGGACCAGCTCGACCAGGCCGTGCTGTTCCAGATCCGGCTGCCCCGGGTGGTGCTCGGGGCACTGGTCGGCGGGGCCCTCGCGCTGGCCGGGGCCGGGTACCAGGGGGTGTTCCGCAACCCGCTGGTCGACTCCTCGCTGCTCGGCTCCTCCGCCGGGGCCGGCCTCGGCGCCACCATCGCGATCGTCTCGCTGGGCGGCTCCTCGCCGCAGGCGGTACCGATCGCGGCCTTCGTCGGCTCGCTCACCGGCGTGGCCTTCGCCTACCTGGCGGGGGCGGCGAGCGGCACCGGCACGGCCACCCTGCTGCTGGCCGGGCTCGCGGTCTCGATGTTCCTGACCGCCGTCCAGACCTACGTGCTGCAACGCTCCACCGAGTCGATCCAGCAGGTGTACACCTGGCTGCTCGGGTCGCTCTCCACCTCCTCCTGGGACCGCGCCTGGCAGATGCTGCCCTACCTGGCGGTGGCCGGCACGGTCGTGCTGCTGCACGGGCGCCACCTCGACGTGCTCTCGGTCGGCGACGAGGAGGCCCGCTCGCTGGGCCTGCACCCCGGGCGGATCCGGCTGACCGTGGTCACCGCCTGCGCGCTGGCCGCCGCGAGCGCGGTGGCGGTCAGCGGCCTGATCGGCTTCGTCGGGATCATCGTCCCGCACGCGGTACGCCGCCTGGCCGGCTCCTCCTACCGCCACGTGCTGCCGCTCTCCCTCCTGGTCGGCGCGGCCTTCCTGGTGCTCGCCGACACGCTGGCCCGCACCGTGGTCGCCCCGGCCGAACTGCCCATCGGCGTGGTCACGGCCCTGATCGGCTCCCCGCTCTTCGTCTGGATCCTCCGCTCCACCAGGGCGGTGCGGACGTGACGGCAGGCGGTACGGACGTGAGCGGACAGCACGCGGCCGACGGCCTCTCGGCGGTCGGCGTCGAGGTGGACCTGGACCGTACCCCGGTGGTGCACGGGGTGGACTGCGCCGTCGAGCGCGGCGGCTGGCTGGCCCTGATCGGGCCGAACGGGGCCGGCAAGTCCACCCTGCTGCGGGCCGTCGCAGGGCTGCTCCCGCACCGCGGCACGGTGCGGGTGCACGGCACCGAGGTCTCCCGCCTCCGGCCGCGCGAGCGGGCCCGGCTGATCGGGTACGTGCCGCAGGACCCGGTGCTGCCACCGGACATGACCGTGCGGGACTACGTGCTGCTCGGCCGCACCCCGCACCTCGGCTACCTCGCCGCTCCGGGCGAGCGCGACCGCCGCACCGCCGCCGAGACCCTGGCCGCCCTCGACCTCGCGCAGCACGCCGACCGCGGGCTGGCCACCCTCTCCGGCGGTGAGCGCCAACGCGCCGCGCTGGCCCGGGCCCTGGCCCAGGAGCCGCGCCTGCTGCTGCTCGACGAACCCACCTCGGCGCTCGACCTCGGCCACCAGCAGCAGGTCCTCGACCTGGTCGACGACCTCCGCCGCACCCGCGGCCTGACCGTGCTCACCACCCTGCACGACCTGACCGCCGCCGCCCAGTACGCCGACCGGCTGGCCCTGCTCCACCGGGGGCGGATCGAGGCGAGCGGCACGCCCGCCGAGGTGGTCACCCAGGAGCTGATCGCCCGGGTCTACGCGGCCCGGGTCGCGGTGACCACGGACCCCGACGGCCGCCCGGTGGTCACCCCGCTGCGCACCCGCACTCGGTAGGTCACCTCGACCCGGTCACCTGCACCACCGTGTGCAGCACCCACGACTGCAGCACCCACAGCGGCGTGCCGTCCACCAAGTACCTCCTCACCCGCTGACCCCGCCACCGGTTGTCAGCAACCGGCCAACAGGCCGCGACTTCCGTCCCAGCTGATGACACCGCGCTCCGGCAGTGCCTGAATGAATGCACTAGCCACCAACGGACCGCCCCCGAAGGGACTCCACCGTGAAGTCGCTCCGCACCGTGCTCGCCACCACCGTCGCCGCCGGCACCCTGGTGCTCACCGCCGCCGCCATCCCCGCCTCGGCCACCACCTCGGCGAGCTTCACGGGCACCTCCGCCGGCAAGTCGAGCTCCAGCGCCGCGATCCAGTACGCGTACATCGCGGCCTACAACAACGCCGCCAACGCGGGCTACCCCAAGGCGCAGTGCTCGGCCGGCGGCGTCGACTGGGTGGACGGCAACTCGGTGGACGGTTGGTTCGCCGAGGTCACGGTCAACTGCTCGCACTGACAGTCCGTCAGTGTGTGCTGTGGGGCGGATGCTTGACGGCGCCCGCCCCACACTCCTTGCTCAGAGCGCGAGTTCACCGCGCAGCTGCCGCGCCGCGGCCACCAGACTGTCCAAGGAGGCCCGGGTCTCGGGCCAACCACGGGTCTTCAGGCCGCAGTCGGGGTTGACCCAGAGCCGCTCGGCCGGGATGGCGGCCAGCCCGGCGCGCAGCAGGGCGAGCGCCTCTCCGGTGCTCGGCACCCGTGGCGAGTGGATGTCCCAGACGCCCGGGCCCACCTCGCGCGGGTAGCCCGCCTCGGCGAGCTCGCCCGCGACCTGCATGTGCGAGCGGGTGGCCTCCAACGAGATGACGTCCGCGTCGAGTTGCTCGATCGCCGTCATGATGGCGCCGAACTCGGCGTAGCACATGTGGGTGTGGATCTGGGTGTCGGCCCGGACGCCCGAAGTGGCCAGCCGGAACGCCTCGGTGGCCCAGGCCAGGTACGCCGGACGGCCGGCCGCCCGGAGCGGGAGCGTCTCGCGCAGCGCGGGCTCGTCCACCTGCACCACCGCCGCACCGGCCGCCTCCAGGTCCGCCACCTCCGCCCGCAGCGCCAGCGCCACCTGCCGGGCGGTCTCGGCCGCGGGCTGGTCGTCGCGGACGAAGGACCAGGCCAGCATGGTGACCGGCCCGGTGAGCATGCCCTTGACCGGCCGGTCGGTGAGGCCCTGCGCGTATCGGTACCAGTCCACCGTCATCGGCTGCGGCCGGGAGATGTCGCCCGCCAGCACCGGCGGCCGCACGTACCGGGTGCCGTAGGACTGCACCCAGCCGTGCCGGGTGGCCAGGTAGCCGGTGAGCTGCTCGGCGAAGTACTGGACCATGTCGTTGCGTTCGGGCTCACCGTGCACCAGCACGTCGAGCCCGGCCTTCTCCTGGTACGCGATCACCTCGCGCACCTCGGCCGCCATCCGCTCCCGGTACGCGGCCTCGTCGATCCGCCCGGCTGCCAGATCGGCCCGGGCCACGCGCAGTTCGGCGGTCTGCGGGAAGGAGCCGATCGTGGTGGTCGGCAGCAGGGGCAGCCCGAGCCGGGCCCGCTGCACCTCGGCACGGACGGCGTAGGGCTGGGCCCGCCGGGTGTCGGCCGGGGCCACGGCGGCGGCCCGGGCTCGGACGGCCGGGTCGCGGGTGATCGGGGAGGCCGCACGGGAGGCCAAGTCGGCCCGGTTGGCGGCCAGTTCGGCGGTGATCGCACTGACGCCCTGACCGAGACCCCGGGCCAGCAGGGCCGCCTCGGCGGCCTTCTGCTTCGCAAAGGCCAGCCAGCGGGCGATCTGCGGGTCGATCTCGCGCTCGGCGGTGGCGTCGATCGGCACGTGCAGCAGTGAGCAGGAGGGCGCCACGTCCACCCGGTCGGCCAGTCCGAGCAGGGTGCCGAGGGTGGCCAAGGACCGCTCCAGGTCGTTGATCCAGACGTTCCGCCCGTCGATCACCCCCGCCACCAGCCGCTTGCCCGGCAGGCCGCCGACGGCCGCGAGGTCCGCCAGGTTGCCGGCCGCCGGGCCGGTGAAGTCCAGCGCCAGCCCCTCGACCGGGGCCTTGGCCAGCACCGGCAGCGCCTCGCCGAGGCGGTCGAAGTAGCTCGCCACCAGCAGCTTCGGCCGGTCGGCCGAGCCGCCCAACTCCCGGTAGGCGCGGGCGGCGGCGTTGAGCTCGGCGGGGGTGCGGTCCTGCACCAGGGCGGGCTCGTCCAGTTGCACCCATTCCGCTCCTGCTGCCTTCAACGCGGCCAGCAGTTCGGCGTAGACGGGCAGCAGCCGGTCGAGCAGGGTGATCGGCTGGAAGTCCTCGGCCACCCCGGGCGCGGGCTTGGCGAGCAGCAGGTAGCTGACCGGGCCGATCAGGACCGGCCGGGCGGTGTGCCCGAGCGAGCGAGCCTCCAGGTACTCGCCGACGGCCTTGGCCGGGTCGGCGGCGAAGGCCGTATCCGGGCCCAACTCCGGCACCAGGTAGTGGTAGTTGGTGTCGAACCACTTGGTCATCTCCAGTGGCGGCGCCTGCTGGGTGCCGCGCGCCATGGCGAAGTACCCGGCCAGACCGTCGGCCGCCACGGCCGCCCGGTGCCGGGGCGGGATGGCGCCGACGGCCACCGTGGTGTCCAGCATGTGGTCGTACAACGAGAAGTCGCCGGTGGGTAGTTCATCGAGGCCGGCCTCGGCCAGCTGCCGCCAGTTCTCCCGGCGCAGCTCGGCGGCCGTGGCCAGCAGCGCCTCGGCGGTGACGGCGCCCTTCCAGTAGCCCTCGATCGCCCGCTTAAGTTCCCGGTGGCGGCCTTGGCGGGGGTAGCCGTGCGCGGTGGCCACGGCGGTGGCAGGGGCGGAGTTCGTGGTCAAGGGACTCTCCTTCGCGAGCCTGGATCCTCAGGTCCCCGGCGACGGGACGAGGGTGCGAAGGGGTCACCGACCGGGCGGGCACCGGCACTTGGGGCACGGCTCCGCCTGGTATGTGCGCCGACCCGCCCACGAGGTCACCGGTTGGCCGCGCGCGGAAGGCCGCGCACGGGCAGCGGCAGGTCTTCGGACTCGCGGGCACGGCCGCCCTGTCGAAAGGGCGGTCACCTACTGGCCGTCGCTTCCCAGGCCCTCTCGGACCCAGTGCGTATGACGGCGGTCGTTCCCACTCACCGCTGCGGGGCAGTCCCGGACTGGCCTGTTCAAAGGCGTCACCGGGTTCCCTCTTGCGACGCCGCCGTCTGGCTGACGGGGCGTACCGGCTGCGGGGTCAGCTTAACCACAATCCGCGGCGGAACGGCAAGATCCGCACGACATCAGCAGGTTGCGGCCCAGGCCGCGTAGCCGCCGAGCAGGTCGGAGACATCGGTGTGGCCGTGGCGGCGCAGCAGGCTGGCCGCGATCGAGGAGCGGTGGCCGCCGGCGCAGTGCAGCACGACCGGGCGGTCGGTGGGTATCTCGGCCAGCCGGCTGGGGAGTTCGTTGAGGGCGATGTGCAGCGCGCCCTCGACGGTGCCCTCCGCGCGCTCGGCGCAGCTGCGGACGTCGATCATCAGCGGCGGTTGGTCGGCGGCCAGCGCGGTGCGGAGCTGGTCGGCGGTGAGGCGGCTGGCGGGGGTGAGCAGGTCGGCGAGTTCGGGCAGGGTGGCCTCCGGTTCGGCGAGGTGGCCGGCGGTGCGGTCGAAGCCGATCCGGGCCAGCCGGGTGGTGACCTCGGCGGCCCGGCACTCGGGGGCGAGCACCAGCAGCTCGGCCTGTGGGGTGAGCACGGCCCCGGCCTGCTCGGCGAACCGGCCGTCGGCGGGGATGTTGACCGCCCCGCGCAGGTGGCCGGCCGCGAACTCCTGCGGGCTGCGGGCGTCCACCACCACGGCCCCGGCCGCCCGGGCGGCGCGGAACTCGGCGACGGTGAGCGGGCGGTGGGCCCGCCCGGCGTCGAACAGCTCGCGCTCCTGCCGGTTGAGGGTGGCGTCGTAGCCGAAGTAGGAGGGCGCGGCGGGCTGCCCGGCGGTGACCAGCGCGACGAAGTCCTGCTCGGCCATCGGCGCGCAGGCGTAGTTGGTGGCCCGCTGGGCACCGATGGTGGAGGAGCGCTCGGTGGAGAGGTTCTTGCCGCAGGCGGAGCCGGCCCCGTGTGCGGGGAAGACCCGGGTCTCGTCGGGCAGCGCCATCAGCTTGCCCTGCACGCTCTCGTACAGCATCCGGCCGAGCTCCTCGGCGGTGACCCCGCTGGAGGCGAGCAGGTCGGGACGGCCCACGTCGCCGATGAAGAGCGCGTCGCCGGTGAGCACCCCGTACGGCACGGCGTCCTCGGCCCGCTCACGGACCAGCACGCTGATCGACTCGGGCGTGTGGCCGGGCGTCTCCAGGATCTCCAGGGTCACCTCGCCGAGGCTGATCCGCTCGCCCTCGGCGAGGTGGCGGATCGGGTACTCGGTCTCGGCCCGGCGGCCGTAGCCGATCCAGGCACCGGTCCGGGCGGCCAGCTCCAGGTGGCCGGCCAGGAAGTCGGCGTGGAAGTGGGTGTTGAGCACGGCCTCCACGGTGAAGCCGTACGCCTCGGCGTCGGCGAGGTACTCGTCCACGTCGCGGCGCGGGTCGACGACCACGGCGCGGCCGGTGGTCTCGTCGGCGATCAGGTACGAGGCCTGGGAGAGGCAGTCGAGGTAGTACTGGGCGAAGAACAAGGGGACTACTCCAGCTTCCGTGAGATACCGGGTGGGGTATCCCTTGCCTCTCACAATACCCCCACGGGTATTATCGGCGGCGGCCGGGCCCGCGCCAAGCCCCGCCGCCGAGCCCGTCTGCTCCTCGTCAGAACGGACCCGACGCCCCGGCCCGGCAACCACCCGTCCCCACGACCGAGAGCGCACCCAGCACTCTCCCCCGCCAGGAGCGAACCCATGCCGCCCTACTGTCACCAGCCCGGTCCGCGGCCGGCCACCACGGCCGGATACCCGGACGGACCGGGCATATGACCCCCCTGATCCTGGCCCTGCTCGCGGGAGCGGCGGTCGGCCTCGCGCTCGGCGGCCTCGGTGGCGGCGGCAGCATGCTCGCCGTGCCGGCCCTGGTCTACCTGCTCGGGTTCTCCCCCGCCCACGCGGGCACCGCGAGCCTGCTGATCGTCGCCACCACCTCCCTCACCGGCCTGCTCGCCCACGCCCGGGCCGACCGGGTCCGCTGGCGCACCGGTCTCCCCTTCGCCGCCGCCGGCCTCCCGGCGGCGGCCGCCGCCGGAGCCGTCTCGGCCCGCCTGCCCGCCGCCCTGCTCACGGCCGGCTTCGCCCTGCTGGCCGCAGCCGCCGCCTGGCGGATGCTCTCCGCCGCCCGCCGGGGCGCGCCAGCGGCGGCGTGCCCGGCAGCCGGCTCCGGTGAGGCCGTACCGGACGACGGACCGGGCGACCCCACCCCGGACGAACCGGTCGGCGGAGCCACCGTAGCCGGCGCCGGAACACCCACCGCCGCCCCGACCTCCCCCGCGCGGGCGGCCCTCACCGGGGCCGGCCTCGGGGCGGTGACCGGGCTGCTCGGGGTCGGCGGCGGGTTCCTGGCCGTGCCGGCCCTGGTCTCGGTGCTGGGGTTCTCGATGGCGGAGGCGGTCGGCACCAGTCTGCTGGTGATCGCCGCCAACTCACTGGCCGCGCTGGCGCCCCGGCTCGGCGCCACCGGGGGGCTGGACTGGGCGGTCATCGCCCCGTTCACCGCCGCCGCCGTGCTCGGGGCCTGGGACGGCAAGCGGCTGGCCGACCGGTTCAGCGGCCGCACGCTGCAGAGCGCCTTCGCCACCGTGCTGTTGGCCGTCGCCGCCCTGATGCTGGTCGACGCGGTCCGCTGAACCGGCCGGCGCGGTGGCGACCCACCGGCCGATCCGCTGGACCCCGCGTGCCGCCCGAGTGGCCTCCCGGGTCCTACCGGCGGCCGGTCGGCCGACCGGTGGCCGGGTCGAGCAGCAGCGGCCGGGCGTTCGGCGCCTCGCCTTGGCCATCGCCCCGACCGTGCGGGAAGTCGAACAGGTTGGCCAGGGTGCCGGCCACCCGGTCGGTGCTGCCGGCGATCCGCGGCAGGGCCCAGTTGTCCTCGACGAAGCGGATCACCGAGGACTGGTCGGTCAGCGTGTGGTCCACCGAATTCCGCTTCGCCCAGGGCGAGATGACCAGCAGCGGCAGGCGCGGGCCGTACCCGCAGCGGCCGTCGAGGCCGGCGATCGGCGTGCCGCTGCCGCAGACGCCCGGGCCGGTGAGCGCGTCGGAGACCGAGGCGGAGGGGTTGGTCACGCCGGAGTAGGCGTGGTCGTACCAGCCGTCGGAGTCGTCATAGGCGATCACCACGGCGGTGTTCTGCCAGTCGGGGGTGTGCTGGAGCGCATTGATCTCGTCCACCACGAACCGCTGCTCGTCGTACGGGCCGGAGTAGGCGGCGTGGCCGTCCTGGAAGCCGGGGGCCTTGAGGAAGCTGACGGCCGGCAGGGCCGAGCCGGGCAGCTTGCCGTGGTTGATCGCGGCCACCAGCTGGTCGAAGTCGCCGGAGTCGTACTGGTGGTTCGGGGTGTCGAACTGCGGCTTGCCCCCCACGTAGTGCTGGGTGTCGCGGCCGATGCTGCGCAGCGCGGCCCCGGTGTCCTGGCCCCTGGCGTCGGTGGGCAGGGTGAGGTGGTGCGGGTTGGCGGTGGAGGCGTAGTACTGGAAGGGCTGGTGGTGCGGGATGTAGTCATTCTTCCAGCCGTACTGGCCGCTGCCGGTGCCGAGCCCGGCGGGCAGCCCGAGGCCCACCGGGTGCACGGCGTCGCAGAGGCTCTCGTTGGAGGCGTGCGGCACGGTGCTGTTCAGGTCGGCGCTCTTGAACTCGTCCGGCACGAAGGTCGAGGTGGGCTGCCCGGCGTGGCCGGTGACGGCCGCGGCGGCGGCGAAGCTGGTGGTGGGGCGGAAGCCGCCCTTGAAGAAGCCCCAGCTCAGGATGGAGTTTCCCCCTACCGGGTGAGCGAGCGGGTGGGCGAGCGGGCGAGCGAGCAGGATGGCGAGAGCGAACCGCACCGGGGACAAGGCCACTTGAGGCCCCGGCGAACGCCCGGTGCCGAGCACGCGAACAGCCGTCCGGAGCGTACCGGGCGTGTCGTTCGACCGGTCCGGACGCGCGATTCTGTTAGAACTTGTTGACTGATGGTCAATTCCGGTTCATATTGAGCAACGCTTCCCACCCGTGCCTTCCCCTGGAGTCCCCCCATGGGTCGTTCAAGCGTGTCCTCCGGCTGTCGCGCCGTCCTGGCCGCCGCCCTCGCCCTGCTCGGTCTGACCGCCGCGCCGCCCGTCCATGCCGCCACAACTCCCAGTACCGCCATTACCGTTGACGGCACCAAGCCGGGCCTCACCTTCGACGGCATCGGCGCCATCTCCGGCGGCGGCGGCAACTCCCGCCTGCTCGCCGACTACCCCGAGCCGCAGCGCGCCCAGCTGCTCGACTACCTCTTCAAGCCCGGTTACGGCGCCGCCCTGCAGACCCTCAAGCTGGAGATCGGCGGCGACACCAACTCCACCGACGGCGCCGAGGCCAGCATCGAGCACACCGCCGGAGCCATCGACTGCAACAACGGCTACGAGTGGTGGCTGGCCGAGCAGGCCCAGGCCCGCAACCCCGCGATCAAGTTCTACGGCCTCGCCTGGGGCGCTCCCGGCTGGATCGACCACGGCTCGGGCAACTTCTGGTCCCAGGACACCATCGACTACCTGGTCTCCTGGCTCGGCTGTGCCAGTCAGCACCACCTGACGGTCAGCTACCTGGGCGGCTGGAACGAGCGCGGCTACGACAAGACCTGGTACGAGAACCTCAAGTCGGCGCTGAACAGCCACGGCTACTCCGGCATCAAGGTGGTGGCCGCCGACGACGGCTGGGGCGTGGCCGACGCGATGGCCACCGACCCGGCCTTCCGCAACGCCGTTGACATCGTCGGTGTCCACTACCCCTGCGGGTACCTCGGCGCCTACACCTCCTGCCCCAGCACCGCCAACGCCCAGTCGCTCGGCAAGCCGCTCTGGGCCAGCGAGAACGGCTCGCAGGACGCCGACACCGGCGCCACCGCCGTGGCCCGCGCGGTCAACCGCGACTACCTCGACGGCAGGATGACCTCCTACCTCAACTGGCCGGTCATCGCCGCGCTCTACCCGAACCTCTTCTTCGGCACCGACGGCATGTCGGTGGCCAACCAGCCCTGGTCCGGCAACTACGCCATCGGCAAGACGACTTGGGTGACGGCCCACACCAGTCAGTTCACCCAGCCGGGCTGGAGCTACATCGACTCGGCCGGCGGGTACCTGGGCGGGGCGCGCGGCAACGGCAGCTACGTCACCCTCAAGCACGGCCAGGACTACTCCACCGTGTTGGAGACCGTGGACGCCACCGCCGCCCAGACCGCCACCTTCACCGTCACCGGCGGGCTCTCCACCGGCACCGTCCACGTCTGGTCCACCGACCTCGGCTCGGCCGACCCGAACTCCTGGTTCGTCCACTCCCAGGACCTCACCCCCAGCGGTGGCCGCTACTCGCTCACCCTCCAGCCCGGCCGGGTCTACACCGTGACCACCACCACCGGCCAGGGCAAGGGCAGCGCCACTCCCCCGGCTCCCGCCGCGCTCCAACTCCCTTACGCCGACAACTTCGAGACCTCCGCCACCACCACCTCGCCGAAGTACTTCACCGACATGAACGGCGCCTTCCAGACCGTGGCCTGCGGCGGCGGCCGGGCCGGCACCTGCCTGCGCCAGATGGCCACCACCACCCCGATCCGCTGGACGGACGAGCACTACGCGGCGCCGTACACCTTCATGGGCGACGCCGGCTGGTCCAACTACACCGTCACCGCCGACGCGCTCTTCGAGCAGTCGAGCAGCGTCGAGCTCCTCGGCCGGGTCAACCAGCAGGGCCGCAACGACAACGGGCTCAACGCCTACCACCTGCGGGTCTCCGACACCGGCAGCTGGTCCATCGACAAGAGCGACACCAGCTGGAACTTCACCACCCTCGCCTCGGGCACCACCAAGGCTCTGGGCACCGGTAGTTGGCACTCCATCAGCCTGCGGATGCAGGACAGCACCCTCACCGCGACCGTCGACGGCACCACCCTGGGCAGCGCCACCGACGCCGCCTTCACCAACGGCCAGGCGGGCCTGGGCGTGACCGACTACCACACCGACCAGTTCGACAACTTCGCCCTCACCCCCGGCACCGCCACCACCCACACCGGCCCGGTCACCTCCGCGCTGCCCGGCAAGTGCCTCGACGACAACGGCAATTCGGCCGCCGACGGCACCGCCGTCCAGCTGTGGGACTGCACCGGCGGCGCCGCCCAGACCTGGACCTGGTCCAACGGCACCCTCACCCACGCCGGCAAGTGCCTGGACGTGACCGGCCAGGGCACCACCAACGGCACCCTGGTCGAGCTCTGGACCTGCAACGGCGGCGCCAACCAGCAGTGGACCCTCCAGTCGGACGGCAGCCTGAAGGGCGTCCAGTCCGGCCGCTGCCTCGACGACCCGGCCGCCGCCACCACCAACGGCACCCGTCAGGAGATCTGGGACTGCAACGGCGGTGCCAACCAGCACTGGCGGATTCCGTAGGTTCCCACGAACCACCCGTCCTTGACCGGCGTCTGACAAGGCGTGCCATCATCGGCGCGCAGACGGATCCGCGCACAGGCGCGGTCAAGGACGGGGGATCGGTCATGAGCGAGCACGAGACGACCCGGGCGCTGGACGAACGCGCCCACCAGCAGGCGGAGCAGGCCTCGGCCCGCGCCGCGCTCGGCACCCACCGCGCCGCGTACGCCTCGATGGCGGCGGCGCAGCGCGGCAACGCTCGCGGGATCGGCATCGCGGCGGTGGTCCTGGGGCTGCTGACCCTGTGGGCCGTGCTGGGCGGGTACCCGGTGCTGGCCGCGGTCCCCGGGCTGCCATTCCTGATGTGCCTGCTCGGGCTGGCCAGCAGCAGGAGCAGCGCCGACCGCAACCAGGGCGCCCGGCTGGACCTCTTCGAGCGCGGGCTCACCGTCGCGACTCCGGACCGCAGCTGGGCCGTCCGGTACGCCGAGGCGACCGTGCTCCAGCACCTGGTGCGGCACACCCAGTACGGGCGGACCCTGCGCACCACCTACGCGTACCTCCTCACCGACACCGAGGGCCGGAGCGTGGTGCTGCGCGACGGCTTCGGCGGCCGGATGGACGCCCTCGCGCTGGCCACCATGCCCAAGCCCGAACTGGCCCGGGACTTCGCCGGTGCCCCCGAGTGGGGCCCGGCCATCCAGCGCGCCGTCACCGAGGCGCGGCTGCCCGAGGCGCTCGACCGGGTGCGGGCCGGCGAGAAGGTGCAGTTCGGCCCGCTCTGGCTCACCCGGAGCGAGATCGGCGCCCGGGAGAAGGCCGTGCCGTGGACCGAGGTCGAGGACGTGCAGGTCAAGGACGGTGTGGTGAGCATCCGGGTGGCGGGCAGGTGGAGCAGCCTGGCCACCGCCACCGTCAGCACCATCCCGAACTTCTTCGTCTTCCAGGAGCTGGCCGCCCGGCTGCTCGCCGCCTGAGCCCGAAGCCGCGTGTTTCGCGCCGAGATGCTTGACAGGCTCAACCTTCCAGGTCTACCGTCGGCCGCAATTGCTTCATGAGCTGAACAGTCCTGGAGAATGACCTTCATGAGCCCGCTCGACCACGGCAGCGCCGTCGCCACCGAGACCGCCCGCTTCGTCGCCGCCGTGCGGGACGCCGACCCGGCCCTGCCGGTGCCCGCCTGCCCGGGCTGGACGCTCGCCGACCTGGTCCGCCACGCCGGCAGCGTCCAGCGCTGGTTCACCGCGCTGCTCCGGCAGCGGATCCAGGAGCCGCCGCGCAGCCGCGACGTCGACCTGAAGCTGCCCGAGCAGACCGCGGACTACCCCGCCTGGCTGGCCGAGGCCGCCGCGGAGTCGGCCGCCACCTTCGCCGCCGGCGACCTGGACGCGCCGATGTGGGCCTGGGGTGCCGACCAGCACGCCCGGTTCTGGGTGCGCCGGATGCTGTTCGAGACCCTGGTGCACCGGGTCGACGCCGAGACGGCCCTCGGGCTGCCCGCCGAGATCGACCCGGAGCTGGCCGCCGACGGCGTGGCCGAGTTCCTCACCAACCTCCCGTTCGCCGCGCTGTTCGCACCCGACACCGCCAAGCTGCGCGGCGCCGACCGCACCCTCCGCTTCACCCGCACCGACGGCCCGGGCGACTGGCTGGTGCGGCTGCGCCCGGACGGCTTCGGCCTGGACGAGACCGCCGGGGCGGCGGAGGTCACCGCCGACGCCACCGTCCGGGCCACCGCCGCCGAGCTGCTGCTCGTCCTGTACGGGCGGCTCGACCGCACCGCCCCGGGCGTCGAACTCGCCGGTGACGCCGAACTGTTGGACCACTGGTTCGCCCACTCGGCGTTCTGAACCACCCCGGTCAGGGGGTGCGCAGCGCCTCGGTGAGGTAGCCCGCCGCCTCCACCACCGCCTGCGAGAGCCGGGCGCCGGGGTGGCGGGTGAGCCGTTCGATCGGGCCGGAGACGGAGACCGCGGCGACCACCCGGTTGCCCGGGCCCCGGACCGGCGCCGAGACGGAGGCCACCCCGGGCTCGCGCTCGCCGATCGACTGGGCCCACCCGCGCCGCCGCACCCCGCTCAGCGCGGTGGCGGTGAACCGGGCGCCCTGCAGGCCCCGGTGCAGGCGTTCGGGCTCCTCCCAGGCGAGCAGCACCTGGGCCGCCGAGCCCACCTTCATCGGCAGCGTGAGCCCGACCGGCACGGTGTCCCGCAGGCCGGAGAGCCGCTCCGCGACGGCCACGCAGATCCGCAGCTCGCCCTGCCGGCGGTAGAGCTGGGCGCTCTCCCCGGACAGGTCGCGCAGCCGGGTCAGGGTCGGCCCGGCCGCCGCCAGTAGGCGGTCCTCCCCGGCCGCGGCCGAGAGCTCGGCCAGCCGGGGCCCGAGCACGAAGCGGCCCTGCAGGTCGCGGCCGACCAGCCGGTGGTGCTCCAGCGCGACGGCCAGCCGGTGCGCCGTGGGCCGGGCCAGGCCGGTGGCCGTGACCAGGCCGCCCAGCGTGGTGGGGCCGGCCTCCAGGGTGCCGAGGATCGAGGTGACCTTGTCGAGCACGCCGACGCCGCTCGTGTTCTCCAGGAAGTCCAGGTTCGCCATGGACGGGGTACTCCAGTCTCAAGTGCCGTGAGCCGCAGGTGGGTTCGGCTCACGGAGGCTCCGGTGGCGGAGCCCGGGGTGGTCAGCGGGGACGGGCCGGAGAAGTCGGCCGGGGGCCTGCGCCGAGCACGAGACGGGTACGCGGAAGGGCCGGGACGGGAAGCGCCCGGGCGAAGGACAGCACTGAGAGCACCGTGTCTCCTCATCTTTCCCGCGCCACGTTGGCGACAGGCCGGAGTTGGCACTGCCCCCGGGCGGCACGGCGCGTACTTCGCACGCCGAGCTGGCCGGGGAGTTGCCGGGGCTTCGTAGGGCCGGTCCCTCCACCCCTCTGGATGATTCGCCAGGAACCATACAAGATCCCGTGCCCTGCTCGCCAAACCTTTCCGATCGGGCCCCGTCCGCCCAGGCCGCCGACCGCCCCCGGCCCGCCTCCCCGGCCGCTCCGCCCAGGCCGCCGGCCGCTCCGGCACCGGTCGCCCTCGGCTCTGCCCTCGGCGAATCTGCCCGGGGCAGAGAAACGGCCGCCGGGGCCCTCGGCGGGCCGAGAGTGGCACTGGGACGGCGGCCGACCGCCGTCCGCAGACGCTCCCGGAGGAGACCCGATGGCACCCCTCAGCCCGCTCCAGCCCCGCGCGGCGGACGGCGACACCCCGCCCAGCCGCTTCGACGACCACCTCGCCGCCCAGCTGCTCGCCCAGCGGATCGTCCTGCTCGGCACCCAGGTCGACGAGGTCTCGGCCAACCGGGTCTGCGCCCAGCTCCTGCTGCTCTCGGCGGAGGACCCGCGCAGCGACATCAGCCTGTACGTCAACAGCCCCGGCGGATCGGTCACGGCCGGCCTGGCCGTCTACGACACCATGCGGCTGATCCCGAACGACGTGTCCACCCTGGCCATGGGCTTCGCCGCCAGCATGGGCCAGTTCCTGCTCACCGTCGGCGCGCCCGGCAAGCGCTTCGCGCTGCCGAACGCGCGGATCATGATGCACCAGCCCTCGGCGGGCATCGGCGGCACCGCCTCCGACATCGAGATCCAGGCCGAGAACCTCGAGTACACCAAGCGCTCGATCGAGCGGATCACCGCCGAGCACACCGGCCAGACCCCGGAGACCATCGCCCGCGACGGCGACCGGGACCGCTGGTTCACCGCCGAACAGGCCAGGGAGTACGGGCTGGTGGACCGGGTGGTGGAGTCGCTCGCCGACATCCGCCCCGCCACCGCCCGCCGGAAGATGGGACTCTGACATGGGCTCGTACACCGTGCCGTACGTGATCGAGCGGACCTCGCAGGGCGAGCGCTCCTACGACGTGTTCAGCCGCCTGCTCAACGAGCGGATCGTCTTCCTGGGCACCGACATCGACGACGGCGTCGCCAACGTGGTGATCGCCCAGCTGCTCCATCTGGAGTCGGCCGATCCGGAGCGGGAGATCTCGATCTACCTCAACTCGCCCGGCGGATCGTTCACTTCGCTGATGGCCATCTACGACACGATGACCTTCGTGCAGGCCCCGATCTCCACCTTCTGCGTGGGCCAGGCCGCCTCCACCGCCGCCGTCCTGCTGGCCGGCGGCGACCCCGGGCGGCGGTTCGTGCTCCAGCACGCCCGCGTGCTGCTCGGCCAGCCGGCCACCGGCGGCCGGCAGGGGACGGTCTCCGACCTCAGCCTGGCGGCCAAGGAGATCGTCCGGATCCGCTCCCAAGTCGAGGAGGTGCTCGCCCGCCACACCCACCACGACCCGGCCAAGCTCCGCGCCGACCTCGACCGCGAGAAGGTGCTCACCGCCGCGGAGGCCGTGGCCTACGGGCTGGCCGACGAGGTGCTGACCCGCCGCGTCCTCCCGGGCCGCTGACCCGGCGGCCGTCTCCCGTCTGGTCCGGGTACGGCGCAGCGCCGTACCCGGACCGGCGTCCTCCGTCGCACCCGGCCGCTCGTCCTCAGGCGGCCAGGCAGAGCCCGTCGAACCGCGCCGACGGCGCCCGGTGACCACGGCTCAGCCGGCTGCGGGTGCTCTGGCGGGCCAGGTCCTCCTGCGCCAGCGAGAGCAGGTCGCCCAGCCCGAGCCCGAGCGCTGCGGCCGCGGCGGCGAGCACCTCGGAGGAGCCCTCCTTCCGCCCGCGCTCCAGCTCGGACAGGTACGGCATCGAGATCCGGGCCGTCTCCGCGACCTCCTTCAACGTCCGCTCCTGAGCCTGCCGTTCGCGGCGCAGCACCCCGCCCACCAGGTCACGCCAGAGCGGCTCGCGCTCCCGCTCCCGTCGGACCGGAGCGGGCGCGCCGCCGACCGGCCGCAGCGGGATCACTCGGGCTCCGTCCGACGCGGTCGCCGGCGCTTGCTGCGGTGTCTCAGTGCTCATCCCCTCAGCCTAGGCAGTTCCGGCCCGAACGGAAGGGTGCGGCGTTCTGCCCTGGGTGAAGCCGGGTGGCCGGGTGAAGCCCCGCGCGGCCGCCGCCCTCCCGCCCGGGACCTCAGAGCGCCCGCCGCCGCTGCGCGATCTCCTCCGGTGCCCACCCCACGTGCGGCACCGAGGCGAGCAGCAGACGGGTGTACGGGTGCTCCGGCTCCGCCAACAGCTCGGCCACGGGCCGGTGTTCGACCGGGCGTCCGCGCCGGAGCACCAGCGCCTCCTCGCAGACGTACCGCACCACCGCGAGGTCGTGGCTGACGAAGACCAGCCCGATCCCGGCCTCGCGGCGGATGTCGGTGAGCAGGTTGAGCACCTGCGCCTGCACCGACACGTCGAGCGCCGAGACGGCCTCGTCGAGGACCAGCACGGCCGGCTCGACGGCCAGCGCCCGGGCGATCGCGGCCCGCTGCCGCTGCCCGCCGGAGAGCCGGCGCGGTCTGGCGGCGGCCTCCCGCTCGCCGAGGCCCACCTGGGCGAGCAGTGCGCGGATCCGCTCGGCCCGGGCCGGGCCGTCCCGGTGGCCGTGCAGCCGGAGCACGCCGTCGAGCGTGTCACCGATGGTCAGCCGGGCGTCCAGCGAGAGGTACGGGTCCTGGTAGACCATCTGCACCGCCTTGGCCCGGGCCAGCCGGGCGGCCCGCCCGCGCACGGTGGGGGCCAGTGGGCGGCCCAGCACGCTGATCGCCCCGGCGTCCGGCCGCTCCAGGCCGACCAGCATCCGCGCGGTGGTGGTCTTGCCGGAGCCGGACTCCCCGACCAGCCCGAGCGCCCCACCGGGCGGCAGCGTGAACGAGACCCCGTCCACGGCCACGGTCGAGCCGTAGCTCTTCCGCAGCCCGCTGACCTCGAGCAGCGCACCCGCGGCCACGCCGCCTCCCCTGCTCTCCTCACTCACCGCCACGCCTCCTGCCTCCTCGCTCCGCGCCTTCACGGCCGCACCTGCGCCAACTCGTCCAGCCGCACGCAGGCCGCCGCCCGTCCGCCGCCCAACGGCCGCAGCTCCGGCACCTCGCGGTCGCACCGCCCGGGCAGGGCGTGCCCGCACCGCGCGGCGAACGCGCAGCCCGGCGCTGCCTCGTCCAGGCCGAGCGGGGTGCCCGGCACCGGGCGGAGCCGGTCCAGCGGGCCGGTCAGCGGCGGGGTCGAACCGAGCAGCCCCACGGTGTAGGGGTGCCTGGGCCGCCCGAACAGCTCGGCTGCCGTGGCATGTTCGAGGATCCGGCCGGCATACATCACGTAGACCCGGTCGCAGCTCGCCGCCGCGAGCTCGATGTCGTGGGTGATCAGCAGCAGGCCGAGGCCACGCTCGCGCTGCAGCCCGCCGAGCAGCGCCAGGATCTCCGCCTGGGTGCTGACGTCCAGGGCGGTGGTGGGCTCGTCGCAGAGCAGCAGCCGTGGTTCGGCTGCCAACGCGCCCGCGATCATCACCCGTTGCAGCATGCCACCCGACAACTGGTGCGGGAAGGCACGCAGTTGGCGCTCCGGCTCGGGCAGGCCGACGGCGGCCAGCAGCTCCACCGCCCGGGCCGCGGCCTCACGGCGCGGCACCCGGTGGGTGAGCCGTGGAGGCTCGGTGAGGAAGTCGCCGATCCGGCGGACCGGGTTGATCCCGGCGCGCGGGTCCTGGAAGACCATCGACACCGTGCCGGACCGGAGTTCGCGCAGCCGGCTCCGGCCCGCGTCGAGCAGGTCCGTCCCGTCCACCAGCACCCGCCCGGCGGTCCGCGCGGCGGGCGGCAGCAGCCCGAGCGCGGCCCGGGCGGTCACCGACTTGCCCGAGCCCGATTCTCCGACCAGCCCCACCACCTCGCCGGCCGCCACCGAGAGGCTCACCGCATCCAGCACCGGCCGCGCCGCGCCCGGCAGTTCGACGCTCAACCGCTCGATCTCCAGCAGGTTCACCGCCCGCTCCTCTCCCCGAGCCGCTCACCGACCACGTTGAAGGCCACCACCGCGACCACCACGGCCACCACCGGCACCACGGCCGAGAGCGGCTGCCCGGCCAGCACGGCCGACTGCGCCCGGTTGATCATCGCGCCCCAGTCCGGCGTCGGCGGCTGCACGCCCAGGCCCAGGAAGGAGAGTGCGGCCAGATCGAGCAGCGCGTAGCCGAAGTTGACGGTGGACTGGGCCAGCACGGTCGGTGCGATGTTCGGCAGCAGGCCGCGCACCGCGACGTATGTCGGCGCGTGGCCCTGCACCAGGTAGGCGGCCACGTACGGGCGGGTCTTCTCCTGGGCGGTCAGGCCGCGTACCAGCCGTGCGGTGTAGGGGAGGTAGGCCACCGCCATGGCCAGCACGGGGGCGCCCAGGCCCTTGCCGAACAGCGCCACCGCGAGGATCGCCAGCAGCAGCGAGGGGAAGGCGAACAGCACGTCGAGCACCCGGCCGATCAGGGCGTCCAGCCGGCCGCCGCGCCAGCCGCTGAACAGGCCGAGCGCGATGCCGCCGAGGCTGGAGAAGACCACCACGCCGAGCGGCCCGAGCAGGCTGGTGCGCGCTCCCAACAGCAGGGCGGAGAAGGTGTCGTGGCCGCCCTGGTCGGTGCCGAGCCAGTGCCCGGCGCCGATCGGGGCCATCGTCTCGGCGAAGTCGCCGACGGTCGGGTCCTGCGGGGCCAGCCAGGGGGCGAGCAGCGCGGCGAGCACCAGCAGCGCCAGCACGCCCAGGCAGGTCTTGAACAGCCGGTCGCCGCCGAGTCGGCGCAGCACCGGGCCGGTGCGCGCGGCCACCGCGCTCATCGGGCCTCCCCTCGCCCGACTCGCGGGTCGATCAGCGGATACAGCAGGTCGACGGCGGTGTTGACCAGCACGAAGGCCGCCACCACCAACAGCACCAGGGCCTGGACGACTTGGAAGTCCAGCTGGTCCACGCACTGGACGAGCAGCGAGCCGATCCCGGACATCCCGAAGGCGGTCTCCACGATCGCGGTGCTGACCAGCATCCCGGAGACCAGCAGGCCGGAGACGGTGACGATCGGGCCGAGCGCATTGCGCAGCACGTGCCGCCGCAGCACGGCCAGCTTCGGGGTGCCCCGGCTGAGCGCCACCTCCACGTGCTCGCGGCCGAGTTGGTCGATCATCGAGCTGCGGGTGACCCGGGTGACCAGGGCCATGAAGGTCACCGAGAGCGCGACGGCGGGCAGCAGCACGTGGTGCAGCCGGTCGCCCAGGCCGGTGCCGTTGCCGATGGTCGGGAACCAGCCGAGCCGCACCCCGAACACCGAGCGCAGCACGATCGCGGCGGCGAAGGAGGGCACGGCCGCGCCGACCGTGACCAGCAGCAGCACCGCGCCGTCCGTCCGGCTGCCGCGCCGCAGCGCGCCGAGCGCGCCGGCCCCGATGCCGACCACGGCGATCAGCGCCGTGGCCACCGCGACCAGCAGCAGCGAGGCGGGCAGTCGGGCGCCGATCACGGCGGCGACGCTCTGGTGGAACAGGTAGGAGCGGCCGAAGTCACCGTGCAGCACCGCCTCCAGCCAGTGCCAGTACCGCAGCAGGAAGGGTTGGTCGAAGCCGAACTGGCTCCGGATGGCGGCCAGTTCGGCCGGGTTGGGGCTGCGGCCACGGACCAGGAAGGAGACCGGGTCGCCGGGCGCGAGGTAGAGCGAGGAGAACACCAGGAAGGAGGTGACCAGCAGGGTGAGCGCGGTGCCGATCAGCCGCCGCAGCAGCGCGACCGCGATGCTCATCCCTTGGCCCCGATCTCGGCGGCCCACGGGTAGTACAGGTAGTCGATCGAGGGCCGCACGCCACTGATCCGGTTGCCGAGGAAGACCGAGACCGGGTCGTTGTACAGCGGAAGCCAGGGGAGTTGGTCCATCGCGATCCGCTGCGCCTCAGCCGTCGCGGCGGCCCGGGCGGCCGGATCGGCGGCGCCGACGGCCTGGCCCAGGGCGGCGTCGAACTGCGGGTTCGACCAGTTGCCGTAGTTGCTGAACGCGCCGGTCTGGAGCGAGCCGTACATGTCCAGCGGGTCGGTGATCGAGGTGTACCAGAAGGTCTCGAACAGGTCGATGCCCTTGCGCGCGGCCGGGTCGGTGAACAGCGCGGTGTACTTGTCGGGCGGGATGGTCTGGATCTCCGGCTTCAACCCGATGGCGGTGGCGGCCTGTTGGACGGCCTGGGTGATGATGGTGGTCTGCGAGTCGAGCGGGCTGCCGGCGATCACCACCTTCTGGCCGTCGACCCCGGCGCTCGCCGCGAGCTGCCTGGCCTTGGCCGGGTCGTAGGGGTACTGCACGAGGCTCTTCAGCAGCGGATCGACCGTCTCCTTGGGGCTGTCGGCCCAGGTGTTCCGGGTGACCAGCGAATCGGCCACCTCACCCACCCCGCCGACCCCGGCCTTGACGATGCCCTTGCGGTCGATGGCCATCAGCAGGGCCTGCCGCACCCGTGGATCGCCCAGTGGGCCTTGGAGGTTGCTCACCACCTCGTCGGCCACCGTGGTGTTCCGCCCGTAGTAGAGCTTGCCCTTGGTGGAGGCGGACAGCCGCTGGTAGGAGTCGGCCGGGACCATCCAGCCGCCGTCCACCTCGCCGCTCTCGAAGGCGTTGACCCGCGCGGTCTCGTCCGGCAGGAAGACGAACTTGACCTGCTTGGCCTTGGCGCGCAGCGCCGGGTCCCAGTAGTCGTCGAAGCGCTTGAGCACGATCGACTGGCCCGGGGTCCAGGAGTCGAAGGCGAACGGGCCGGTGCAGTCCACGCCCTTGCCCGGGTTGCCGTAGTCCTTGCCGGCCGCCTTCAGCGCGGCGGCGGACTCCACCGTGCCGGGGGCGGCCGCCAGGTACTCGTTGAAGGTGGCGTCGGGGGTGTTGAGGGTGACGGTGACCTGCATCGGGCCGGTCCGGTCCACCGACTTGACGTTGCGGAAGGGGTACGCCCAGTCGCTGCCCACGGCCGGGTCGAGGTTGCGGCGCAGCGAGGCGACCACGTCCTCGGCGGTGAGCGGCGCGCCGTCGTGGAAGTGCACGCCGCTGCGGATGGTGTAGACCCAGGTGGTCGGGGTCGGGTTGGTGTAGGAGCTGGCCAGGCCGGGCGAGGTGGTCAGGTCCGGGTTCCACCGCAGCAGGCTCTCGCAGACGTTGGCGAGCACGGTGTTGGGCGGGTAGTCGAAGGAGAGCGCGTAGTCGATCGAGACCGGCTCGGCGAAGAGCGACCAGGTGAAGGAGTCGAGCGCGCCGGGGCCCGGCGGGGTGCGGTCGGTCAGCTGGTAGGCGGCGACGCTGTCACCGGGCTTCGCGCTGCCGCTGCAGGAGGTCAGGGCGAAGACGCCCGCGAGCGCGGCCAGGGCCGCTCTGCGTGGTCTGGTCAAGGGGGGCCTCCGGTGGGTCAGTTGGCGGTGGTGTGGACGGCGCGGCCGTCGACGAAGGTCATCCGGACTTCGGTGGCGCCGATCTCCTCGGGCGGGCCGGCGAACGGGTCACGGTCGAGCACCACCAGGTCGGCGCACTTGCCGGGCTCGACGGTGCCGGTCTCGGCGTCCAGGTGGTTGGCCCAGGCGCTGCCGGCGGTGTAGGCGGTGAACGCCTGGGCGAGGGTCAGTGCCTGCTCGGGGTAGAACGCGGGCTGCTCCGAACCGCTGTGCGGCGCGCGGCGGTTGACGGCGACGTGGATACCGAGCAGCGGGTCGGGGCTGCTCACGCCCCAGTCGCTGCCCGCGACCAGCCGGGCCCCGGCCCGCGCCAGGTCGCCGAACGGGTACTGGAGGGCGGCGCGCTCCGCCCCGAGGTAGGGGATGGTGAGCTCGTCCATCTGCGGCTCGTGGGCGGCCCAGAGCGCCTGGATGTTGGCGGCGGCGCCCACCTCGGCGAACCGCTTGAGCTCCGCCGGATCCACCACCTGGAGGTGGGCCAGGTGGTGCCGGTTGTCGTTCGGGCCGTTGGCGGCCCGGGCCAGCTCCAGCGCGTCCAGCACCTCGCGGACGGCCCGGTCGCCGAGCGCGTGGAAGTGCAACTGGAAGCCGAGCGCGTCGAGTCGGGGGACGGCCTCGCGCAGCACCTCGGGGCCGACGAAGCTGAGCCCGGAGTTGGCGGTCGCGCAGCCGCAGCCGTCCAGGTAGGGCTCCAGCATGCTCGCGGTGAAGTTCTCGGCGATGCCGTCCTGCATGATCTTCACGGTGGTGGCGTTGAACCGGCCGACCCGGCCGTGCAGCCGGCGCTCCACCAGCTCGTCGATCTGCTCGGTGCCGCGCCACCTGTCCCACCAGAGCGCGCCCACCACCCGGGCCTCCAGCGAGCCGTCCCGGGCGGCGTCCAGGTAGACCGGGAGGTTGTCCGGATTGCCGGGGAAGGTGCCGATCATGGCGTCCTGCCAGGCGGTGATGCCGAGCGAGAACAGGTGCCGCTGCGCGGCGAGCAGGCCGGCCTTGGCCTCGGCGGGGGTGGCCACCGGCACCAGCGCGGCGACCAGCTCCATCGCCCCCTCCTGGAGGGTGCCGATCGGGGTGCCGTCGGGCTCGCGCTCGATCCGGCCGTCGGCCGGGTCCGGGGTCTGCCGGGTCACCCCGGCCAGGGTCAGGGCCCGGGAGTTGACCCAGGCGCCGTGGCCGTCCCGATTGGTGAGCAGCACCGGGCGGTCGGGGACGACCGCGTCCAGCATGGCCCGGGTGGGGATGCCCTCCGGGAAGACGTCCATCGACCAGCCGCCGCCGCAGATCCACTCGGCCTCGGGGTGCTCGGCGGCGTACCGCGCGATGGTGCCCAGGTAGCCGTCCAGGCTGCGGTGGTGGGAGAGGTCGCAGCGGAGCAGCTGCACGCCGGCGACCACGGGGTGCACGTGGGCGTCCTGGAAGCCGGGGGCGAGCAGGCCGCCGTCCAGGTCGACCACCTCGGCGGCCGGGCCCAGCAGGCCGCGCAGCTCGCGTTCCTCGCCGACGGCGAGGATCCGGCCGGCCCGGACGGCAACGGCGGCCTCGATCGGGGTGTCACCCGTTGCGGTGAACACCCGGCCGCCGCGGAAGAGCAGGTCGGCCGAGCGGTGTGACGGTGCGTCATGGTCCATGGGCTGGTTCCTCCCGGAGTGGTGGTGAGGAGGAGTGAAGCGCTGCGCAACACTGTTGTCAACGGTGTTGCGCAAACCCGGAATTGCCTCGCTACACTGACCGCACCATGTCGAATACAGCCGCGAACCCGCCCAAGCCCCCCACCCCGGCCCCGCCCGCAGCCGCGTCGGCGCCGCCCGCGCGGCCGGTCGCCACCCCGCCCGCCGCACCGTCCGCACCGTCCGGCCGTGCCCGCAACCGGCGCTCGGGCACCCAACTGACCCCGGAGCTGATCGTCGAGGCCAGCCTCCGGATCGCCGCCCGGGGCAGCGCCGACGCGTTCACCGTCCGCCGCCTCGGCGAGGAGCTGGGCGCCGACCCGACCGCCGTCTACCGGCACTTCCGTGACAAGGACGACCTGCTGCTCGAGGTCGCCGACCGCACCCTGGGCGAGGTGCTGGACAGCATCCCCGAGGGCCTGGTCTGGCAGGACCGGATCCGCGCCCTGGCCGACGGCTCGCTCGCCGTCGCCCTCAAGTACCCGGCCGTGGCCTCGGCGATGGCCAGCCGCACCACCCGCCGGGCCAACGAGTTCCGGGTGGTCGAGCTGATCCTCGGCGCCGTCGCCGAGGCCGGCCTGACCGGAGCCGAGGCGGCCGTGCACTACCGGATGGTCGGCGACTCGCTGCTCGCCCTGGTCGGCCAGCGCGCGGCCTACCTGCTCTTCGCCCCCGAGGCCCGGGCGGCCGACGAGGCCTCCTGGACCCGCGAGTACCGGCTGGTCGACCCCGTCGCCTTCCCGCAGATCACCGCCGTGGCCGAGGAGTTGGCCCAGGTCACCCAGGACGGGGTCTACCGGGCCCGGGTGGAGGCCCTGATCACGGCGGTGGAACGCCGGGCGGCCGAGCTCGCCGTCATCCCACCCGAGCCCGTCCGGCCCAACTGACCCGCACCCGACCTCCGCCCTGCCCCGGCCAAGGAGCGCGCCGCGTCCCGCGGCCCCGCCGCCCCGCCGCCCCGCCGCCCCGCCCCGATCTTCGGTCGATCTGTGCGCAACACTGTTGACACCAACGTTGACAGAACCGTTGACATTCGCGCCGCACCGCCGTTCACTCCTGGTCAACCACCCGCTCTCGCAGAGAGGGACACCCCCATGGACCGGGAACCCGCCAGACGCCTCCCCAGCACCGTCGCCACCCCCACCGTCCCGACCGTCCCCGCCTCCCCCACCACCACCCGCGCCGGCCTCCCCACCACACTCGGCCTCGCCTTCTCCCTGGAGGGCGAGGCCCGCCGCCGCGGCCTGCCGGTCGCCGAAGTGGCCGGCCAACGCGCCGAACGCCGCGAACTGACCCGCCGCCGGCTCCTCGCCACCGGAGCCCTGGTCACCGCCGCGGCGGCCCTGGCCGGCCCCACCCGTGCGGCAGCGGTCACCCCACGCACCGCCCCCGGCCCGACCGACCCCACCGCCGCCAACCCCGCCACCGCACCCCGCATCGTGATCGTCGGCGCGGGCCTGGCCGGCCTGCGCTGCGCCCACCGCCTCTGGACCGGCTCCCGCCCGCTCGCCGCCACCGTCTACGAGGCCGACACCACCCACCTCGGCGGGCGCTGCTGGTCGCTGCGCGGCTACTTCGCGAACGGGGCGGTCAGCGAGCACGGCGGCTCGTTCATCAGCTCCACCGACACCGCCGTGCTGAAGCTCGCCGCCTCCTTCGGCCTCAAGACCGAGTACGCCAACGGCGGTTCGCTCGACTCCGGCGACTACGCGGGCTGGTTCAACGGCGGCCGCTACGACAGTGCCCAGCAGCAGGCCGACTGGGTCGCCGAGGCGTACTCGGCCTTCGCCGCCTCCTACGCCGCGATGGGCACCCCGCGCTGGAACGCCTCCACCGCCGAGGCCCAGCGGCTCGACCAGCTCTCCTGCCTCGACTACCTGGCCTCGATCGGCCTGCCCACCGGCTCCGCGCTCAGCCAGCTGATCCAGTCCGTCCAGCTCCAGAGCGGCGGCGACCCGGCGCTCGCCTCGGCCCTCGGGATGATCGGCTTCCTCGGCGGCTCCGCCACCTTCGACGGCGACGCCGGCTTCGACGAGAAGTACCACCTCGTCGGCGGCAACGACCAGTTGGTCAGCCGGATGGTCGCCGCACTGCCCGCCGGCACCGTCCAGCAGGGGTACCAGCTGGTCGCGGTGGTCCAGAACGCCGACGGCAGCTACACCTGCACCTTCGACCGCACCGGCGGCGGCTCCCCCGCCGTCTCCGTCCAGGCCGACCACCTGGTGCTGGCCCTGCCGTTCAGCACCCTGCGCGCCGTCGACCTCACCCGGGCCGGGCTCTCCGCGCTCAAGCTCCGGGCGATCCAGCAGCAGGGCATGGGCCAGAGCGCCAAGCTCGTCCTCCAACTGCGCGGCAAGACCTGGCCGGCCCTCGGTTACAACGGCGTCAGCAACACCGCCCCGGCCGGCTACCAGACCGCCTGGGACGGCTCCGTCCAGCTCGGCCCGAAGGGTGGCCCGGCCCTGCTGGTCAACTTCCCCGGCGGCGACACCGCCCGCTCCACCCTCACCGGCGCCGCCCACGGCCCGGCCCCCGCCGCCGACGCCGCCTGGTTCCTCGACCAGATCGAACAGGTCTACCCCGGCACCAAGGCCGCCTACAACGGCCTCGCCTACGAGGACCACTGGTCGCTCGACCCCTGGCACCTCGGCGCCTACCACTACTACCGCACCGGCCAGTACACCACCATCGCCGGCTACGAGGCCGTCCAGGAACACCGCATCCACTTCGCCGGCGAACACACCGACGTGGACAACGCCACCCTCAACTCCGCCGTCGCCTCCGGCGAACGCGCCGCCACCGAGATCACCACCCAGCTCTGACCCCCACCCACCCCGGGCCACCCACCCCGGCCCGGGGCCACTAACCCTCTGCGGCCAGCCGGAGTTGCTCCTCCTCGACAATCCGCACCGCCAGCGAGCGCTCCGAAACGTCCACCGCCTCGGGCGAGTTCTCGGCCACCTCGCTTCGGCGGGCGTAGGCGTCGAAGAGGCGCGACTTGCCCCGCAGCATCTCCACCATCCGCTGGTCCACGCTGTCCTCGGCGAGCAGCCGGTGCACCTGCACCCGCCGCACCTGCCCCATCCGGTGGGCCCGGGCCACGGCCTGGCTCTCCAGGGTGGGCTTCACCTGGGGTTCGCAGATGATCACCACCGAGGCCGCCTGCATGTTGAGCCCCACCCCACCGGCCTGGATCTGACTGAGCAGCACCGCGTGGCCGGCCACCGCCGAGTACTCGTCCACCACCTCCTGCCGCCGCTCGGCCGGCATGCCGCCGTCGATCGGCCCGAACACCCGCTGCTTCAAGCCCTCTTGGACAGTGGCGAGCACCTCGCGGAAGTACGAGAAGACCACCACCTTGAGCCCGTTCGCCTCGGCCTCGGCGACGATCTCGGCCAGCCGCTCCAGCTTCGCGGAGGTCTTGGGCTCCGCGTACCCGGCCCGCCGCATCGCCATGAAGTTGCCGGCCGCCACGGCCGTCCGGTACGCGGCGGCGTCCCCGGCCGAGAACTCCTCCCACTCGTCCACCTGCACCGTCTCGGGCAGCTCGGTGAGCACGTCCCGCTGGTTGCGCCGCAGGTACACCGGGGCCACGGCCTTGCGGAACGCGTCCGGACCCACCGCCCCGACGCCGTGGTGGAGTCGGGGCAGCAGCTCGGGCTGGAGGTGGGCCACCAGACTGCGGAACTCCTCGACCCGGTTCTCCATCGGCGTGCCGGTCAGGAACAGCACCCGGTCGACCCGGCCGGCCCAATGGGCCACGGCCTGCGCGCGTCGGGTGGCGGGGTTCTTGACGTAGTGGGCCTCGTCCACCACGACCTGTCCGACCGCCAGATCGGCCGGCACCGCCAGCCGCCGCAGCCCGTCGAAGGTCGCCACCAGCACCCCGCCCCCAGTCGACCACGCGGCGAGCGCGGCGGACCGCTCCGGCCCGTGGTACCGGTACGCCCGCAGGGAGCTGCGCGCCTCGACCTCCCGCACCCAGTTGACCAGCACGCTGGCCGGGCAGACCACCAGGAAGTGCCGACCGCCGGCCGCCTTGAGGTGGCTCAGTACGGCCACGGCCTGCACGGTCTTGCCGAGACCCATCTCGTCGCCGAGGATCGCCCGCCGCTGCGCCAACGCGAACCGGGCCCCGAACGCCTGGTACCCGCGCAGCGAGATGCCCCGCAACTCGTCGGTCAGCGGCTCGGCTTGGACTCGCTGCACCAGGTCGTCGGGGAGGAAGCCGGCGGCGGCGGTGTAGTCCGCGCGACCGTCCGAGACCAACTCGCCCAGCACGCCGTAGAAGTCGGCCGACCGGGTCTCGAACTCCAGCCAGAGCGAGTCCCCTTGGGCCGGCGGACGGAGCAGGTCCACCACGGTCTGGTCGAAGGCCAGCGACACCTGCTGCTCCGCCGCCTCCGCCAGCAGCTCGGTCAGCGCCCCGACCGCCTCGGCGGCCTCCGCCCGGCCGCGCTTGCCGGCGAACAGGCCGCGCAGCACACCCCCGGCCGGGCGGGCGGCCGTGGTCAGCGGGCTGAGCTCCTCGCTCAGCAGGGCGGCGGCCTTCCGGGCCCGGGTGGCCTCCGGCCCGGCGGCGACCAGCCGGGCGAGGGCACTCAGCAGCGCGGTGCTCTCCTCGTCCCGCCGGTCGGGGTCGACCCGCACGGCCACGGTCTGCCCGACGGCCTCGGCCAGCTGCCGGGCGGCGGCGAGCGCCTGGTCGGCGCTGACCTGGCCGATCCCGGGCACCAGGCGCAGGTCGTACCCGGAGGCCTCCAGCACCTGCCGGACGGTCCGGTACCCGGCCTGTTCCAGCGCCGCGACCCGCAGCCGCCCGTCGGTCACGTCCTTGAGCCGGGCCACCGGGAGGGCTGCCAGCTCCTGGCCGACCAGCCGGTCGCGCAGCGCGGCGGCGCCCTGCCGCACCTGCACCACCGCCGCCTCGTGCTCGGCGAGCACGGCCTGCGCCGAGGCGAGCAGCCGCTCGGCCTCCGCCAGGACGGCCTTGGGCTTCCGCTCCCCCACTGGTTCTCCCGTCGCAGTCGATCATGCTCCCGATCCGGAGCCCGCCCATGATTCCACCGAAGTACCGATGCCACCGGGGCTGTCAGGTCGAACTGATAAGTCTAGACTGATGACCATGGCAGACTCCCCCGACCAGACCGGCCCCGCCTCCACCACCGCCACCGCCTCCCCCGAGGGGGCGGCCGAGCTGGCGGCCGACCTGCGGGCCTGCCTCGGCCCGCTGGTCAGGCGGCTGCGCCAGCTGAAGCCGGACGACGAGCTCACCCTCTCGCAGACCTCGGTGCTCGCCCGGCTCGACCGGGAGGGGCCGGCCACCTCGGCCGAGCTCGCAGCCGGGGAGCGGATCCGGCCGCAGTCGATGGGGGCGATCGTCTCCGCGCTCGGCGAGCACGGGATGGTGGCCCGCTCGGCGGACCCGACCGACGGCCGGCGGGTGCTGATCTCGCTGACCGAGGCCGGCCGGGAGCGGCTGCGCGGCACCCGGGCCGAGCGCGGCCGCCGCCTCACCGAGGCCATCGCCGAGGAGCTCTCACCCGAGGAGCAGCGGCAACTCGCCGCCGCGATCCCCCTGTTGGAGAGGATCACCCGCCGTGTCTGAGCAGACCGGGGAAGCCACCGTCCGCACCGGCAGCACCGCCTCCGGCGCCGGGCACACCGACCGCTACAAGTGGCTCGCGCTCTCCAACACCTCGCTCGGGATGTTCATGGCCACGGTGGACGCCTCTATCGTGATCATCTCGCTGCCCGCCATCTTCCGCGGCATCCACCTGGACCCGTTCGCCCCCGGCAACATCGGCTTCCTGCTCTGGATGATCATGGGCTACCTGCTGGTGACCGCCGTCCTGGTGGTCACCCTCGGCCGCCTGGGCGATCTGGTCGGCCGGGTCCGGATCTACAACCTGGGCTTCGTGGTCTTCACCCTCGCCTCGGTCGCGCTCTCCTTCGACCCGCTGCTCGGCGCGGCGGGCGCGCTCTGGCTGATCGGCTGGCGGGCGGTGCAGGCCCTCGGCGGTTCGATGCTGATGGCCAACTCGGCCGCCATCCTGACCGACGCCTTCCCGGCCCGCCAGCGCGGCATGGCCCTCGGGGTCAACCAGATCGCCGGTCTCTCCGGCCAGTTCGTCGGCCTGGTGCTCGGCGGGCTGCTCTCCGCCTGGGACTGGCGCGCGGTGTTCTGGATCAACGTGCCGTTCGGCATCCTGGGCACCGTCTGGGCCTACCGCTCGCTGCGCGAGGTGGCCACCCGCGGGCGGGTGAGGATCGACTGGTGGGGCAACCTGACCTTCGCGGGCGGCGTCGGCCTGCTGCTGGTCTCGATCACCTACGGCATCCAGCCGTACGCCGGGCACACCATGGGCTGGACCAGCCCCCGGGTGCTCGCCGGGCTCGCCGGCGGCGTGCTGCTGCTGATCGCCTTCGGCCTGATCGAGACCCGGGCCGAGCAGCCGATGTTCCGGCTCGCGCTCTTCCGCAACCGCGCCTTCGCCTCGGGCAACCTGGCCGCACTGCTCGCCTCGGTGGCCCGGGGCGGGCTCCAGTTCATGCTGATCATCTGGCTCCAGGGCATCTGGCTTCCGCTGCACGGCTACGACTACGCCGACACCCCGCTCTGGGCGGGCGTCTTCCTGCTGCCGCTGACCTTCGGCTTCCTGCTGGCCGGCCCGCTCTGCGGCCACCTCTCCGACCGGTACGGCGTCCGCTATTTCACCACCGGCGGGCTGCTGGTCTTCGCGGCGAGCTTCGTCGGCCTGATGCTGCTGCCGATCGCCTTCCCCTACTGGGCCTTCGCCCTGCTGCTCGCGCTCAACGGCCTGGGCTCGGGCATGTTCTCCGCGCCCAACACCTCCGCCATCATGAGCAGCGTGCCGCCGGCCGACCGGGGCGCCGCCTCCGGCATGCGCTCGACCTTCCAGAACTCGGGCATGTCGCTCTCGATCGGCATCTTCTTCTCGCTGCTCATCGCGGGCCTGGCCCGCCGGCTGCCCGGCGCACTGGAGTCCGGCCTCACCGCCCAGGGCGTGCCCGGCCCGCTGGCTCACCAGGTGGCCGGGCTGCCGCCGGTCTCCACCGTCTTCTCGGCCTTCCTCGGCGCGAATCCGGTGCAGACCCTGCTCGGCCCGAGCGATGTGCTGCCCACCCTCACCCCGCAGCAGGGCGCGGTGCTGACCGGCCGGGAGTTCTTCCCGCACCTGATCTCCGCGCCCTTCCACCAGGGCCTGGTGATCGTCTTCGCGGCCGCCACCGCGATGTCCCTGCTCGCGGCGGCGGCCTCCCTCCTCCGGCCCTCCCACACCAACTGACCAGCCCGTCAGGGCTGCTGCGGCACCACCAGGGCCAGCGCCAACGGACGCTCGCCCGCGTTCGGGCCGGCCTCGACGGTGTGCACGCCGGGGTTGGTCCGCCAGGCGTGCGCGGCGGCGTCCCAGCTCTGCACGGCCCGGCGCGGCACGGTGATCCGCGCGGTGGCCGGTGCGCCGGCCGCCGCCTCGACCACGGCGAAGCCCGCCAGCTGGCGGTCCGGGCGGCTGCGGTCGGAGCCGTCGGTGGCCAGGTACACCTGCACCACCTCCCGCCCGGCCCGCTCACCGGTGTTGCGCACCCGGACGGTCACCTCCGCCAGCGCCTCGCCGCCGCCCTCGGCCAGCCGCGCCTCCAGGCCCTCGTACGACCAGCTGGTGTAGCCGCTGCCCGCGCCGAACCAGTACGCGGGCGCCGCGCCGGCCCGTCGCTGCCAGGCCCGGTAGCCGATGAACAGGCCCTCGCTGTAGTCGAGTTGCCCATTGGTCGGCTCGACCTGCCAGACCGGGCAGTCGGCCTCCTCGGCCGGCCAGGTGGTGGGCAGCCGGCCGCCCGGCTCGACCGTGCCGAGGAGCACGTCGGCCAGCGCCTCGCCGGCCTGCTGGCCGGGGAACCAGGCGAGCAGCACGGCCGCCACCGACTCCCGCCAGGGCATCAGCACCGGCGCTCCCGCATTGACCACCACGACCGTGCGCGGGTTGACGGCGGCCACCCGGGCCACCAACTCGTCCTGTCGGCCCGGCAGCCCGAGCCCGGCGCGGTCCACGCCCTCGCTCTCCACCTCCTCGGTGGTGCCGACCACCACCACCGCCACATCGGCCGTCCGGGCCGCCTCGACGGCCCGCTCGATCAGCTCGTCGGCGGTCACCACCGGTGCGCCGTGGCCGAGTTCGAAGGAGACCAGACCGAACCCGGCGAAGGCGCTCGCCTCCGGCATGGTGTACGTCAGCGTGACGGCCACCTCGCGGCCCTCGGCCAGCTCCAGCTCGAACCGGCGCTCCGGCGGGTTGAGGAACGCGGCGGCCGGGTCCTCGCCCTCGGGCAGCAGCGCGCCGTCGTACAGCACCACGCCGTCGGCCTCCAGTGTGAACCGGCCCACGCCCCGGACCGAGAGCTGGTGCACCCCGGCCACCTCGGCGGTGAGCGTGCCGCCCACCCGCACCCCGGTGAGCTCCGCGAACGAGACCTCCCCCGGCAGCGCGCCGAGCCAGCGGACGCTGCCGTTGGCCAGCGTCTCGACGCCCAGCACGCCGTCCCCACCGAGCAGTTCGGCCCGGCGGGCGAAGCCGGCCGGCGGCAGGAAGGTGCGCGGGTCGGCGCCGAGCTCGTACCGCAGCTCGCCGCCCAGCGCCTCCCGCAGCCCCTCCAGCGGGGTGACCACCCGGGTCGGGAAGACCTGGGCGCTGCCGCCACCGCCGATCCGCGCCTCGGCCGCCGCCGCGCCGATCACCACCACCGACTCGGGCGCCGTCGCCGGGCTCAGCGGCAGCAGACCGCCCTCGTTCCGCAGCAGCACGAACGACCGGGCCGCCAACTCCCTTACCAGCGCCTCGCCGTCCACCGGTGCGGGCAGCTGCTCGGGCGGCACGGCGGCCGGGGCCCCGGCCAGCAGGCCGACCCGGGCGGCCAGCCGCAGCACCCGGCGGGCCAGGTCGTCCACCAGCTCCTCGGGCACCAGGCCCTCATGCACGGCCTTCACCAGGTGCTCGCCGTAGACGGTGGCCGGGCCGGGCATCGCGATGTCGAGCCCACCGAGCGCGTCCCGGACGGTGTCCCGGGCACCGGTCCAGTCCGAGACCAGCACCCCGTCGAAGCCCCACTCCTCGCGCAGCACACCGTTGTTGAGCTCGGCGTGCTCGGTCATCGAGACCCCGTTGACGGCGTTGTACGCCGCCATCAGACCCCACGGGTGAGCCTTCTTGACGATGGTCTCGAACGGCGCCAGGTAGAGCTCGCGCAGCGTCCGCTCATCCACCCGGGCGTCCACGGTGTACCGGTCGGTCTCCGAGTCGTTGGCCACGAAGTGCTTGGGCGTGGTGCCGACCCCGCCGTCCTGCACGCCGGAGACCAGCGCGGCGCCGATCTCGCCGGTGAGCACCGGGTCCTCCGAGTAGCACTCGAAGTGCCGGCCGCCGCGCGGGCTGCGGTGCAGGTTCACGGTGGGCGCGAGCACCACGTGGGCACCCTTGCGGCGGGCCTCCTGGGCCAGCAACCGGCCGGCCCGGCGCACCAGTTCGAGGTCCCAGGTGGCGGCCAGCGCGGTCGGCGAGGGCAGTGCCACGGACGGATCGTCCGGCGTCCACTGCTCACCGCGCACCCCGGCCGGACCGTCCGACATGACCAGCCGGCCCAGGCCGATCCGCTCGTTGGCGGGCAGCGACCACATGTCGGCCCCGGCCAGCAGGGCCACCCTGGCGGGCAGGTCGAGCCGCGCGAGGGCGGCCTCCACGGCGGCCTTCCGCGCGGCCTCGGGGGTCATGCCGGTCTCCTGACCGTCGTTCACGGACTGCTCCCGGTACTCGCTCATGCTCAGATCCACCCTTCCAGTGCGGCGAGGAAGCCCTCGTGGTCGTCGCGGTGCACGGTGTGTCCCGCACCCGGCACGGTGCGCACCTCGAAGCCGCGCCGGCGCAGCAGCTCGGCGTCCTCGGCGCTCACCAGGAAGCTCTGGTCGGCGAGCACCACCAGCGAGGGCACGGCGGGGGCGACGGGGAGGCCGGAGTGCTGGCCGGGCATGGCGAGCGCGGAGTCCGGATCCCAGGCGGCCAGGGTGGCGAGCTCGACCTCGATGTCCTCGGCCTCCCAGCGCGGGTTGAGCCCGGCGATCTGCTCCCGGGTGGCGTGCCGGAACTCCACGAACATCGCCGGGTCCACCCCCTCCGCCTGCCCGAACTGCCAAGCGGGGTCCACGTACACGGCCCGGGCCGGCGCCAGCCGCTCGACCGCCCGCAGCAGGGTGATCCCGCCGAGCGAGTGCCCGACCGCGAGCTCCAGGGAGACCCCGGCGGGCAGCGTCTCGACCAGGTCCTCGGCGTACGCCTCGAGCGCGTACCGCTCCTGCGGGGTCTCGCCCGCACCGCGCGGGCTCAGCCCGTGCCCGCGCTGGTCGACGGCGATGACCCGGTAGCCGCGCTCGGCCAGCGCCGGGCCGACCCGACGCCAGGTGCGGTGGTCGGACATGATGCCGTGCACGAGCAGGGCGACACGGTCCCCGGTGCCCCATTCCTGGGTGTTCAGCTTCACGGTTCTTCAGCCTTTCCTACGTACGATCATCAGTTCTTACGGACTCGGCGGGCCGATGCGCCCCGAGCGGGCTCAGCGCACGCCGCGGATCGGCCGCACGGCCAGTGCTCCGGCCACCGCGAGCGCGGCGCCGAGCAGGAACAGAGGGGTGTAGCCGCCCACCGCCACCACGGCGGAGGCGACGAAGGGCGCGACGATCTGGGGCCCGGCATTGGCGATGTTGAGCACGCCCATGTCGCGGGCGGCATCCTCGGCCCGGGGCAGCACCATGGTGACCAGCGCGGTGTCCACGGCCATGAAGCAGCCGAAGGCCAGCCCGTTGACGGCGGAGAAGACGATCATTGCGGGCCAGGTCGGGCTCAGCACCGGGATCAGCAGGGAGAGGCCGGAGAGGGCCGCCGAGACCGAGACGAAGAGCTTGCGCCGGTCCAGCCGGTCCGAGAGCACGCCGCCGACCACGGTGGAGACGGCCATCGCGATCGCCGAGACGGGGGTCAGGATCGCGATCGCGCTCTCGGGCTTCAGTCCGCCGGGCAGGCTGATGTGGTCCTGGAGGATGTACAGCCGGTAGCCGACCACCGCGAAGTACCCGAGCACCAGCAGCGCCCGGCCGATGAACGCCCACCGGAAGTCCGGCTCGCGCAACACCCCGAGGAAGGCGGCGGCCTGCTCGCGCAGCGGCACCGGCTGCTTGGCGGCCATCCGCTGCTCGCGGGCCAGCCCGCTGAACACCAGGCCGGCCACCGCGACCAGCAGGCCGAGCGCCAGGTAGCCGGTGCTCAGGTGGTCCGAGAACGCCGAGGCCAGCAGCACGCCGACGGTGGAGCCCACCGGCAGCCCGAGCCCGACGGCCGCCGAGGCGGTGCCGCGCCGCTCCACCGGCACCCGGTCGGGCACCACCGAGGTGAGCGCGGCCTGGTAGAAGTTCATCGCCGCCTGGCCGAGGCACCAGGCGAGGCAGACGAGCAGCACCGTGTCGACGTTGCCCAGCAGCGCCATCGCGGCCACAGCGGCCAGGCCGCCGCCGAGGATCCACGGGTTGCGCCGACCGGACCGGTCGGAGAGCGCCCCGGCGAACGGGTTGAACACGGTGGCGAAGACCGCCGAGACCCCGCCGACCAGGCCGAGGTTGGCCACCTTGGCGGCCGGGTCGAGGTGCTCGATCTGCAGCGGCAGCAGCACGCTGCCGACACCGAGGTAGAGCGCGTACATCGCGCTGTTGCCGACGAACAGCAACGGCAGCAGGCCACGGGTGGGGGTAAGGGCCACGTTGCCCTCCAGGAGAGTGCTCGGCGTGGTTGGGGGTCCGAGCAATGGACTGTGGTCAGGTTACACGTGTAACGCTTACTCGTGTAACCAGGTGTTTAACAGGGGTTTCCGCCCCACCACCAGAGCCGGACGTGAAAAGATCCGAACCGTTATGAACAGCGACCACACCACTCCCGCCGCCGCACCCGCCGATGCCCCCACCACCGCACCTGGCGCCGCGCCCACCAGCGCCGACGTGGCCCGGCTGGCCGGCGTCTCCCGCGCCACGGTCTCCTTCGTGCTCAACAACACGGCCGGCGGCCGGGTCAGCGAGCGGACCAGGGCCAAGGTCCGGGCCGCCGCCGACCAGCTCGGCTACGTGCCGCACGCGGGCGCCCGCTCCCTGCGGGCCGGCCGCACCGGCCTGGTGCTGCTGGTCGGCTCGGCCGTGCCGATCGGCCCGCTGTTCAGCGGCTTCTACCGCGAGCTCCAGGAGGCACTGCCCCGGCACGGCTACACGGGCGTGCTGCTCGGGCCCACCCCCGGCGGCTGGGACAAGGCCGCCCGCGCCTGGGCCGAGCTGCGGCCCACCGCCGTGCTCTGCCTCACCCCGGGGCTCACCGCCGAGGGCGTGCGGGTGCTCCGCCGCTCCGGCACCCGGGCGGTCTTCACCCTCGGCATCCCGCCGGTGCCCGGCGCGCACGCGCTGATCATGGACCAGCGCGAGGTCGGCGCGGCGGCCGCCGCCCACCTGCTCGACCGGGGTCGCCGCCGGATCGGCGTCGTCATGCCCACCGACCCGGCCCTCGCCCTGTTCAGCGCCCCCCGCCTGGCCGGCGTCCGCGCGGCCGTCGCCTCGGCCGGCCTCGGCGCCCTGGTCGAACCCCTCCCCCTCGACTACACCGAACCCTCCGCCGCCCAACTCGCCGACCAGTGCCGCTCCCTGGGCCTCGACGCCGTCTTCGGCTACAACGACGAGTACGCCATGCTCACCCAGCGCGCCCTCCAGGACGCCGGCCTCGACGTCCCCCGCACCATCGCCCTGGTCGGCGCCGACGACCTCCTCCTCGCCCGCCTGCTCCGGCCCCGGCTGAGCTCCGTCCGGATGCGCCTCCCGGCCGGCGAAGACCTCGCCGACCTCGTCGACCGCGTGGTCGCCGACCCCGAAGCCCCCACCGTCACCCGGGACTTGATGACCGTCGAGTTGATCCCCCGCGACTCCTCCTGACCTCGCCCCCACTGGCCTGCCCGGTCACCCGGGCCATCCGCTGCCACGGTCCCGCATTGAGGTCGTCTCGCGGGAATGGCCGTGCGCAGTCAATCCGTCGTGGTATGACTGACTGCGCCGGACCACGGGGGGCTCCGGCACAAGGGGGTGCCGCGTGAAATCCGGCTTACGGTCGTGTGCCCGACTCTGTACGGCTGCTGCGGTTCTCGCCGGCTACATCGCAGTCCACCTGGCCATCACCGCAGGCCTGGACCTGCAGGCCCGCGACCGGTTCCGTGACGGCCCGGCCCGCGCGGCCGCCTTCACTGCCATGGTGGACCGCTACGCGCTCGGCGATGAATCGGCTCAGGCTCAACTCGAGGCGGCACAGGCCTGGTTCGAGGCGAATGCACCGGCTGGTCACACCCGCACCACGGTCGCCGCCGCCACCGACCTGGTCCGACGGGGGAAGGGTCCCGCTGCCCAGGAACGCGCCTCCACTCTGGCGGCCGACCTGACCGAGGACAGGTCGGTGCTCGATCGTGAACTCCACTCCCTCTGGCAGGCCACCCTCTGGTTCACCCTGGGAGCCGGGGTATTCGTTGTCCCCTCTCGCCGGCTACGCCGCCGGCGCCGCGCGGCCATGGCAGCCATCGCCCGCACGGTCAGCCGCTTCGCCGCACCACAGCCGAGGTGGCGCCGACCCCTGTTCCTGTCCGTCAGTGGCGTCGGCTACCTCCTCTTCACCTGCGGGGAGTACGCCGTCACCGCGGCTCAACAGAACGGACGCAAGCTGCCGTTGGAGGCACAACTCCTGCTGATGCCCTTGGGCCTGGCCGCACTCGGTGCCGGCTTCCTGGTACTCAGGTACGCCCGCCCTCGCTCCAGCCGCCCGGCTGCCCGCGCCCTCCAGGCCGACGGCCGCCCGCCGGTGCTCTACCTGCGCAGCTTCGCCGACGACCCGACCGCCGCACAGATCGACGACGGGACGGCGCTCAACATCCACTCGCGGGAAGAACAGCTCACAGCAGCTCTCCACGCATTCGGCCCCGTGATCGCGGTCGGCAGACCTGGGGAACCGCTGCCGCAGCTCGGTGCGGCTCGGTTCTACCTGCCGCTGGACGACTGGAAGCCGACGATCCTCGAGCTGATGGACCTGTGCCAGCTCATCGTGCTACGCGTGGGCCTCGGCGAGGGCCTGCGTTGGGAGATCAGCCAGGTTGTCGCTCATCAACCCAGCCGCAAACTGGTTCTACTGACGCCTGGTCGGATCGACGATGCGGTCGACAGCCTGGCTGGCCGCCTGCCCGTCCCCCCGCAGCTGGCGGAAGTGGCGGCCGACGCCCCGTGGCTCTCGGCGGCCATCACCTTCGGCCCCGACTGGACCCCGCACGTTCGAGCCGTGGAAGCCTTGCCCGGCAGCGCACCACAGCGCGTCGGGCTGGCGCGGCGCGCAGCCAGGGCGGTCAAGGCCGTGATCTGGCAACCCTCTCCGGCACGACTTACGGTGCGGGCGATGAAGAGTGCCCTGGCCGCAGTGGGAGTCCGCGGCCGGTTGATCGTCCTGCGGAGCGACAGCGGAACGCTGGTCACCATGGGCCGGGGCTTGGCAGTGCTCGCGGTCCTGGCCCTGCTGTACCGAGTGTTCGAGCTCATCGGCGCCTGGTAGCAGCACAGTTCGGTCGGCGCCACACTCGCAGTGCCTGATCGGATCTCGAACACCTCGACTCAATCAGGGGGAGCCATGAGAACCCAAGGACCGAAGAGCCCAGACAGCACCGACCGCCCCGGAGGTGAACGGCCCAGGCCGGTCTCCGGCTGGGCGACCGCGACCACGGTGCTGATCTGTCTGGCCGTCGTGCGCGAGCTGCTGGTCCTGGCCGCCAACTGGCGCGAGTATCAGCTCGTCCACGACTACCTGAACGGATCGGCCACCGAGGCCGACGTCGCAGCCACCGAGGCCGACACTCTGACTGCGGCGGCAGGCTCCTCGGGCCTGCTGCTCCTGGTGGCCGTCCCGACCGCAGTGGCGTTCCTGGTCTGGCTCTGGCGGGCGCGGGCCAACGCCGAGCTGATCGGCGGTCGCGAGACACAGCGTCGCTCCCGGCTCTGGGTGGTCGGGTCCTGGATCGCCCCCGTCATCAATCTCTGGTACCCCTACCAGGTAGTCGTGGACATCTGGCGGGCGCGAGTGCCCCGTCGGCAGGTCTCCCTCGCCCTGGTGAACGGTTGGTGGGCCTGCTTCGTTCTCGGCGGCTTCGTCAAACCGATCCAGTGGCGGGTGGCCGATTCGGAACAGAGCGAGCAGGACGTGCTGACCAACGCGAACCTCTCCACCCTGCTCACTGCGCTGATCCTGCTGTCGGGCGTACTGCTGATCCTCATCATGCGGCGAGTCACCGCCACGCAGAACCAGGCCTTGGAGCTAGGCCGCCATACTCGCTGACCTGCCCCCCGCCAGTACCAGCCCTCGGGCGGGGCGGCACGGGCGAGGTACGGCGGGGCCACGACGCCGAACCGCGCCCGCGCCGGCCCCGCCCGGCGGGGCCGGCGCGGGCGCGGCGGGCGGGCCGCGGGAGCGCTCCGCTTGCCGCGTTCGTTCGGCGGCAGGATCAGGTCCACCGGGGCCCGGTCGGCCGTGGCCACCTCGATCCACTGGCGGGCCCAGTGGGCCTGCTGGTGAGCGGCGGGCATCGCGGCGTAGCCCTCCTCGATCTCCCGCCGGGCGGATTCGGCCCGCCCCTGGGCGAGCATCGCCACACCCCGCTGGAGCGCGAGCCAGCCCGGGGTGTACCAGTACGTGCCGACCGGGAGATCGGCGTAGTCGATCGACTGGGCGAGCCGGTCGGCTGTCAGCAACATCCGGTCCGCTTCCCGGTGTTCACCCGCGTGAGCGAGCGCGCGGGCCTGCTGGACGGTGTCGTAGGCGCGCAGCGCCGGGTGTGCGCCGGTGTCCCGCCGAGCCGCGTCGAACATGCTCGCCGCTGCCGTCGGACTCCCCCAGACCAGCTCCAACACGGCGCGGTAGCTCATCGTCCGCTCCAGCCGCTCGGCGGTCTGGGACTCGTACGCGTAGGCCACCGCCCGGTCCAGCATCTGCTCCGCCTGCGCGTACCGACCGGCCAGGAACTGGCACCACCCGAGGTAGGCGGCGCCCATCGCGGCCACCCCGACCGCTCTGGCCCGCAGCGCGTACGGGACCTCGCGCGCCGCCGCCACGATGCACTCGGTCTGCGCGGCCACCATCGGCGTGACGCCCGCCGAGGAGGAGGCATCCTCGATCCGACGCAACTCCACCAACCCCGACTCGAGTTCGACGATCGTCGCCCGGTCGACGGCCCCCGGCCGCCGAGCCCGGAACTCCGTCCGCTCCGGATCGGCCGGCGCCAGCCCGGCCAACGCCCCGCCCGCCCCGAGCGCCTCGTCCAACAGCCGGGCCAGGGTCGGATCAGGCGACCGCTCCCCCGACTCGAACCGACTGATGGTCGGCTGCGACACGAACACCTGGGCAGCCAGCGCCGGTTGGGAGATCCCCGCCCGCTGCCGCAGCAGTCTCAACGTCCGCCCGAATGAAGTCATGGCCGCCTCCGCGCTCGATCTCCCCCGATGCCGACGGTTCCTACCCAGGCGACCAGCCTCGGGAGCATACGAATCACCTCCCGCAGGGGAACTTGAACTCCCCTTCCCTCGCCTCGGCCCCACCCCGGGTGAACTTGTCGCCAACTCGGTATGTACGCATAGCCATTCGATCGGAAAAGAGGAAACGGGAAACCCGCCCGAACCCCGTTTCACCGGCTCGATCGCATGCCAAGATTCAGGCCGAAGCGAGGGGAGACCGCTTCCGGCCCACCACAAGGCAACCGCCCGGGCCGTCGGACACACCGTGGGGGTTGGCAATGGGCGCGCCCGGATCGCCGTACGAGGAGTTCGGCCCGGAGCTCCGGAGGCGTCGACTGGCCGCCGGCCTGACCCTGACCCGGCTGGCCGAGCTGCTCAGTTACAGCAAGGGCCACCTCAGCAAGATCGAACGCGGCCACAAGGCTCCCCCACCCGAGTTCGCCCGCCGCTGCGACGCCCAACTCGGCGCCGACGGTGCACTCGAACGGCTCCTCACCGCCCCGCACCCCGTCACCGCCTCTCCCTCCGGTGACCAACTCGGCTTCGGACGGCGCCGGTTGCTCACCGTCGGAGCGGGCTCCCTGCTCGGTGTCGGCCTGGCCACCACCTTGCCCCCGGCCTCCGCCACGGCCTCACCAGCAGTTACGGACTCCGCACCGGTCGAGATCTTCCGCGCGCAGTTCGACCAGATGCGGCAACTCGGCCAGGCCGGCGCCCCCGGCACCCTGCTCCCCCTGCTGGACGCCCAGACCCGCACGGTGACCGAACTCGCCGCCCAGGCCGACACCGTGAACCGCGCCCGACTGCTGGCCCTCGCCGCACGCTACGCCGAGTACGCGGGCTGGATGGCCCAGGAGGCGGGCGACGACTTGGCGGCCCTCAGCTGGACGGCCCGGGCCGTCGACCTCGCCGAGGCCGGCGGCGACCGCGACCTCGCCTCGTACGCACTGGTCCGCCGCGCCCTGATCACCTTCTACGCGGGCGACGCCACCGCCACGGTCCAACTCGTCGCCCCGGCCCGTTCCGGCCGCCTGCCACCGCGGATCCGCGGCCTCGCCGCCCAACGCGAAGCCCAGGGCCACGCCTTGGCCGGCGACCGCGACGCCTGCCTGCGCAGCCTCGACCAGGCCGCCGACCTACTGGCCCGGGCCGACCACGAGAACGACGGCGGACCAGTGCTCGGCACCACCCACCTCGCCGATCCGGCCGCCATGGTCACCGGCTGGTGCCTCTACGACCTCGGCCGCCCCCGCGAGGCCGCCGAACTCCTCTCCCGCGAATACCCCAAGATCCCCGCCCGAGCCCTGCGCAGCCGCGCCCGCTACGGCCTCCGGCTCGCCCTCGCCCAGGTCGCCGCCGGCGAACCCGAACTCGGCTGCTCACTCGCCGCCGAACTCCTGCCACTCACACCGGTGTTGCACTCCGCCACCATCCGGCAGGACATCCGGCGACTCGCCCGCCACCTGCACCGCTTCCGGACCAGCCCGGCCGCACAGGCACTCCAGCCGCTGCTCGCCCGCGCCCTACACCCGTAACCCCGCCTCCTCCGCCCGTTCCGCCCTCCACCCTCACCGCCGAAAGGTCGATCCGCCATGCCCGATATCTTCGTCAACTACCGCACCGGCGACGGCGACACCGCCGCCACCCTGATCGAACGCGAGCTCTCCGGCCGCTTCGGCAGCGAACGCGTCTTCCGCGCCAGCAAGTCCATCCGGATCGGCCGGGCCTTCCCTCAGGAGCTGATCACCGCCGTCCGGCGCAGCAGTGCCCTGCTCGCCGTCATCGGCCCGACCTGGGCGGACGCCCGCACCTCCGAGGGCCGCCGCGCCCTCGACGACCCCGAGGACTGGACCCGCCGCGAGATCCTGGAGGCCCGTGACACCAACGCCTTGGTCATCCCGATCCTCCTGGGCCACACCCGCCTCGACCGCCGCCTCCTCCCGACCGAACTCGGCTGGCTCGCCGACTGCCAGTACCGCCGCTTCGACAACCGCGACGCCGAATCCACCCTCCGCCGCATCGGCGACGACCTCGCCGAGTCCATCCCCCAACTCGCCGCCGCAGAACGTGAGATCGCCGCATCATCACGCCCCGAGGCACAGCCCGACTCCTCCCCCGGCGGCATCCGGATCCAGCACCACTACCACGACCAGCACGGTGGCGTAGGCATCGTCGGCGGCGACCTGGGCACGTTCATCAACCACGCCAGCGGCCAGGTGCACACCGGCAGCGGCGACCAGCACAACAACATCCGCAACGGCGGTGTCTCCTTCCACGGCGACGGCAACGGCTACCTCGAACGGGGCGACATCCGCAACGAGTTCGGCGACCGACGCCACCGCGAGGACGGCGGGCGGTGAACACGACCTGGATCGACGACGCCGAGGGCCAGACCCACACCGGCAGCGGCAACCAGTACAACATCAACAACAGCTACTTCTTCGACCGCAACGACCGGTTCTCCCGTGCGGGTGACCCCCTCCGGGTCGCGATCGACGAACGCCGCTGGCTGAGCGAGCGGTTCGTCCCCCCGTCGGGCTACGGCGATGCCGTCGAGCGGTTCGAGGAGGGCGGTACGGCGGTACTGCTGTCCGGCGCCCGAGGCTGTGGCCGTCGTACGGCCGCGGTGGTTCTCCTGCACCACGCCGGCAGACCGGAGGCCCCGTTCCGCGAAGCGGCATTGGACGACCCCCCGGTCAGTCAGATCGAACTCGCCCAGGGAGAGCGAGTCTTCATCGACCTGACCGCCGTGCCTGACCAGCGGTTCGCCGAGGCGCAGCAGCTCGTCCAGTCCTACCGGGAGAAGACCGAGCGCGTCGGCGGCCGACTGGCGGTGGCAGCTCCCCGGGACCGGGACCAGCTCCTGCTGCCGGCTCTACGCGCACTGTCGGTGTCGATCGACCGACCGGACGGCGCCCGGGTACTCGCGAAGCATCTGACCAAGGCCGGCCTCGGAGTCTCACCCGCCGAGCTTCGCCGATCTGCCCTCGACTGGCTCCTCGACCCCTCGCCCATGCGGGACTTGCAACGTCTGGCCGAGCTGGTGCTCCAGGCGAGATCGCGCGGCGGTGCCTTCGAGCAGTGGGCCGAGCGGGCGAGCGAAGCCCTCCAGGACCGTGGCCTGATCGCGGCCCAGAAGATCGCCGCCTTGGAGAGCGGGCACGAGCGAGCCCTGCTGTTCGCCGCAGCAATGCTGGAGGAGACCCCCGCCGACATCGCATTCCTGCTCTACAAGCGGCTACTGACCAGCCTGCGGCATCCCGAGGAGGAGGCCCCACGGCTCGACCGAGCGGACTTGAGCGCGCGCTTGACGAACCTCGGGATCAGCGTGGTGGACGGTCGGATCCGATTCGACGGTCTCGCTTTCGGGGCGGCGGTCCGCTCTCATCTCTGGCTCTATTACCCGGACTTGCGGGGCGGCTTCCGCGCTTGGGTGACCGAAACCGTCCAGACGACCACGTGGTTGGACGGGCCGGACCGAGGAAGGCTGGTGGCCCGGCTGACCGAGCAGTGCCTGCACGCCGGAGAGGTCACGGCCCTCGGCGACCTGGTGGCGGACTGGGCGAAGCACCTCAAACTGCTGCCGCTCGCCATGGCCGTGCTGGAGCAGTCGCTCAGGGACGAACAGCGTGGTGCCGAGGTCCGCGCGCAGGTCTACCTCTGGGCCACCAGCTCCAACACGGAACTCACCTTGGTGCGTGGTCTGGCCCGGGTCTGCGTGGACGTCATCGCGCCGTACCACCCGGACCAAGCCCTGGTCCGCCTCCACCAGTTGGCCCGGCGCGAGCCCGACGGCCCCCGCTACGCCCGTGCCTCGCTCTTCGAGCTGGTCGAAGGGGACCGCCGGCTCTACCGACGTCTGCTCGTCCGGCTCGCCGAAGGCATGGAGCTGGAGCGACCGTGGCGCCGGGACGCACTGATCTTCCTGGCTCTCGTCGCCACTCCCCCTCCCGAACCCTGGTACGCCGAACTGGTCCGCTGCTGGCGCGGCCCCTTCGTCCTGGCCGCCGAATGGTCGGGCGGTGTCGAGTCCTGGCTCGCGGCAGCGCGGCTGACCCCGGCCCGGAGTGACCGGTTGCTGGACGTGTTGATCGAGGCGGCCGACGGGCGCAGCGGTGTGCTCAGCCGCTGCTACCTGATCGCGGAGCGCTGGGCGCGGCAGCCCGAAGTGGAGCCGGGGCTGGTGGGGCGTCGGGAGGTGGCGCGGAGGTTCCGGCAGAAGATCGACCGCGCGCAGGGGATCGAACCGTTCGAACCGACCCCGGCCGGGGCGGCGGAAGAGGAGAGGGCGTCATGATCGTCAGAGGCAGGACCAAGGGAACGGGCAAGGGGCCGTTGGTGGCCCTGGCGCTCGCGGCCGGGGTGGCGACGGTGGTGCTCGGGGTGGCCGGCAAGTGGCCGGCCTGGCTCTGGGCGGTGCCGCTCGGGTTGGCGCTGGTGCTGGCCATGCTGCTGGCGACGGCCCGGCCGCCGGCCCAGGCGGTGGACCCGGACGACCCGCCGTGGGAGGAGACGCGGGTGATCGGGGTGGCGCTGCCGAGCCGGGTACCGGACTACGACTTCCTCTTCTCCGCGACCGTCTGGTGGCGGCCGATCCGCAACTCCACCGGGCTGCTGCACGCGGACCCGGCCGGTCTCGCCGCCGAGGCGGTGCTGGCCCGCGCCAGGGCGGTGACCGAGCGGGCGCACCCGGACCATCCCGATCTGGTACTGCACCGGCTCAACGCGGTGCTGGGCACCCAGGGCACCGACGAGTCCATGCTGGTCGAGGCGATGGGCGGCCGGGTCGAGCTCCGGCTGTCGGAGGAGGACCGGAGCCGGCTGGGTCGGCTCTCCGAGGTGCGCAAGACCGGCGAGGTCTGGGAACACGAACGGCGGCAGGAGCAGAGCAAGCGGGCCTACCTCGGGGAAGACGTGCTCCGCACCCCGGGCAGCGCCGCCGTCTGGTGGCTGGCCCGGCACGAGGACCGGATCCAGGAGACGGTCGACCTGCTCGGGCCGCTGGCCCAACTCTCCGCAGCCGCCAACGACGCTCCCGTGGACGAGCTCTACCACCACCTGGTCTACGAGCAGGAATCCACCCCGGACGGCCAGACCTCGCCGGCCCCGCCCACCCCGCCGTCGCGCGGCCCCCAGTTCATCGGCCCGGTGCGCGACCTGCTGGAGGACAGCGGCCTCGCACCCGACTCCCCGGAGTGGCAGGTGCTCGTCCGCCGGATCGCGAACGCCGCAGCGGCGGCGGGCCGCGCCGATCAGGCCCGGGCCGTCCGAGAGCACTTCCTCGGCGAAACCGACGACCCCGACGACCCGACCGGGGCCGGCTCTCCCGGAGACCCTCGTAGCCCAGGTAGCCCGGGAGGGCGGGACGCGACCGGCCCCGGCGTACGCTGGGCCAAGCCCGGCCAGGACGTGAACGGGCATCCGGCGAACGGCACCTCGCCCTACGGCGACGCACCGTACGCCGCCACAGACGGCAGCAACGCCGGCAGCACCCGCGCCCCGGACGAGCAGACTGACACCCCGTGGACCGCAGGTGGCCACGTCAACGGTGGCGCACCGTACGGTGGCCACGTACCGGACCACCCGTTCTCCTCGGAGGATTGACCGCATGAGCGCCAGCAGCCCCGCCGACCGCACCGGCATCGACCCGCCGCTCCCGGGAGAGGCGGCGCGGGTGCTCGCCCGACTGGACGAGGTGGTCGGGGCGGCCGAGGGTGGGCAGGGCGGGGCGCTCTGGCGGCTCGCGGAGAGCGGGCGGCAGCTGGACGCGAACGTGGTGCGGCTGCTGCCCGGAGCCGCAGTCGCCGAGCACGTGGAACCGGAGCTGGACGTGCTGCTCCACGTGCTCACCGGCGCCGGCCGACTGCTGGCGGACGGGGTGGCACAGGAGTTGACGCCCGGCGCGCTGGTCTGGCTGCCGCGCGGATCACGGCGCTCGGTCGCGGCGGGCGAGGCCGGGCTGCTCTATCTGACGGTGCATCGGCGCCGCCCCGGTCTGACCATCCGCCCGGCGGCGGCCCCCGGCACGACACCCGAACCCACTCAACCCGAGGGCGGCGAGGCCGCTTGCCTGCTGCACCTGGTCTGCCCCGAGTGCGGCCGACTCTCCCAGGAGCGCGACGCCCGGTTCTGCGCCCGCTGCGGCACCGAGCTCGCTCAAGCGTACTGATCCCCCATCAAACCCGAACCGGACTCCGGTTCACTCGAGCATCGAAACCTGAACCGGACTCCGTTTCAGTCTGCATCCTCAAACGAGAACCCGACTCCGGTTCAGGTTTCGATCCGCAGCCACACCGCCGTGTCCGGCGGCAGCGACCGGTCCACCCCCACCGGCCCGCTCGCGAGCAGCGGTGCCCCCTCCACCCCCACCACCACCGGCTCCGCCGACAGGTTGACCACGCACGCGAAGGCCTCACCCCGCCGGAACGCAAGCACCCCCGTCGGCACGTCCTCCACCCACTCCAACCCCGCCTCCGCCGGCAGCTCGCGCCGCAGCCGCAGCGCCGCCCGGTACAGCGAGAGCATCGACCCCGGGTCGGCCGCCTGCGCGGCCACCGTGTGCTCCTTCCAGGCGTCCGGCTGCGGGAGCCAGGGTACGGCGGTGGCCTGGTCCGGGCTGAAGCCGAAGGGCGGAGCGTCGCCGGACCAGGGCAGGGGGACGCGGCAGCCGTCCCGGCCGGGGTTGGCGGGGTTGCGGCCGCCGCGCTCCCACATCGGGTCCTGGCGGAGGGCGTCGGGGATGGTTTCGACCTCCCAGAGGCCGAGTTCCTCACCCTGGTAGAGGTAGACCGAACCCGGCAGGGCCTGGGTGAGCAGGGCTGCGGCCCGGGCCCGGCGGGTGCCGAGGGCGAGGTCGACCGGCCGGCCGTGGTGGCGGGCGTAGATGGCGAAGGAGGTGTCCGCCCGGCCGTAGCGGGTGACCACCCGGTCCACGTCGTGGTTGGAGAGCACCCAGGTGGCCGGCGCCCCGGCCGCGGTGTGCAGGCGCAGCGTGTCGTCGATCACCGTACGCAGCGGTTCGGCCTCCCAAGGACATTCCAGGTAGGGGAAGTTGAAGACGGTATGGAGCTCACCGGGCCGCAGGTAGCGAGCCAACCGCGCCGGGTCGGGGAGCCAGACCTCGCCGATCAGCACCCGGCCGCCGGAGTAGGAATCAGCTAGCCGCCGCCAGGCCCTGTAGACCTCGTGCACCTCCTCGCGGTCAGTGCGGGCCCGCTCCTCCGGGTCGTCCACCGGCAGTGCCGGGTCCTTGACCAGCAGCGCGGCCGAGTCGATCCGGAAGCCGTCGGCACCCCGGTCGAACCAGAACCGCAGCACCGCCTCGAACTCCGCCCGCACCTCCGGGTGTTCCCACTGGAAATCGGGCTGCTCGGGCGCGAACAGGTGCAGGTACCACTCCCCCGGACTGCCGTCCGGCTCGGTCACCCGCGACCAGGCGGGGCCGCCGAAGAAGCCCTGCCAGTCAGTCGGCGGCAGCTCGCCGGCCTCGCCCCGGCCGGGCCGGAACCAGAACCGCTCCCGCTCGGGCGAGCCCGATGCGGCGGCCAACGCCGCCTGGAACCAGGGGTGTTGGTCGGAGGTGTGGTTGGGCACCACGTCGATCACCACCCGGATGCCGGACTCGTGGGCACGCCGGATGAGTTCCTCCGCCTCCTCCAGGGTGCCGAACAGCGGGTCGATCCGCCGGTAGTCGGCCACGTCGTACCCGGCGTCGGCCTGCGGCGAGGCGTACCAGGGGTTGAACCAGATGGCGTCGATGCCCAGTTCGGCCAGGTACGGCAGCCGGGCGAGCACACCGGCCAGGTCGCCGACCCCGTCGCCGTCGGCGTCGGCGAAGCTGCGGGGGTAGATCTGGTAGATGGCGGCGGAGCGCCACCAGGGGAGCTCGTGCGCTCGGGACAGTGCCACGACTGGCCTGCTTTCTCCTCGACAGAGGGTCCGCGGTGAGGGGCGGGAACACGAAGGGGGAAGGTCGGGGCCGCCGCCCCGGCCCGCACCGGTCAGGGCGGCTGGGCCGGGGCGACGGCGGCATGTGAGGCGGCACCACACCAGGGGCGCCGCACGCGTGCGAGCAGCGTCAGCCCTTGAGGCTGCCCGCCGTGAGGCCGGCCATGATGTTGCGCTGGAAGACCAGGAACAGCGCGATGGTCGGCACCGAGGCGAGGAAGAGGCCCGCGATCAGGGTGTTCTGCGGCATCGAGGTGGCGGCGGTGTTGACGCCGACGTTGAGCGTCTCGTGGGCGGGCACGGTGATCAGCGGCCAGAGGAAGTCCTTCCAGACCGTGACCAGGCCGAAGATCGCCACCACCCCGAGCACCGGGCGGGAGATCGGCAGCACCACGGACCAGAGGATCCGCAGCGGCCCGGCGCCGTCGATCGCCGCCGCGTCCAGCAGCTCGTCCGGGATCGAGTCGAAGAACCGTTTGAGCAGGAAGACGTTGAAGGCGTTGGCCACCGTGGGCAGCCAGATCACCCACGGGGTGTCCTGGAGGTTCCAGTGCACCAGCGGCAGGTCGAGCACGGTCAGGTACTGCGGGATGACCAGCGCCGCCGCCGGGATCATCATCGAGGCGAGCATCAGCCCGAGGATCAACGTGCCCAGCACCGGCCGGAGTTTGGAGAGCGCGTACGCGGCGGCCACGCAGAACACCAGCTGCAGCAGCAGCGCCCCGCCAGCGTAGACCACGGTGTTGAGCAGCAGCTGCCCCATCCCCAGCCGGCTCCACGCCTCGGTGAAGGCGTGCGTGCTCGGGTGTTCGGGCACCAGGGTCGGCGGGGTGCGGACCAGCTCCTGGGCGGATTTGAACCCGCCGGTGGCCATCCAGTAGAGCGGGCCGAGGAAGGCCACCGTGGCACCGGGGAGCACCAGGGCCAGTACGGCCCGGTAGGCCAGCCGGCCGCGCGGCCGGTTCAGGGCGACCGGCGAGATCAACGTCCGCGTGGCGGAGCCGTGTTGCTGCTGGGCCATCTCACTCCTCCTGCCCGTGGCGTTCCAGCCGCAGGTAGACCGCCGAGAAGGCGCCGAGGACCAGCAGCAGGATGACCCCGAGCGCGGCGGCGGTGTTGAACTTGTCGTAGTTGAAGGCGTAGTCGTACAGCAGGTAGACCACGGTGGTGGTGGAGCCCTGCGGTCCGCCGCCGGTCAGCACGAAGGCCTCGGTGAACATCTGCATGGTGGCGACGACTTGGAGCATCAGCATCAGCGAGAGGATCAGCCGGGTCTGCGGCACGGTGACGTGCCGGATCCGCTGGAGCAGCCCGGCGCCGTCGAGTTCGGCGGCCTCGTAGAGTTCGCCGGGGATGCCCTGGAGGGCGGCCAGGTAGACCAGGGTGGCGCTGCCCATGTTGGCCCAGGTGGAGACCAGGACCAGGGCGGGCAGAGCGGTGGTCTTGGAGGTGAGCCAGGCCGAGGTGGGCAGGTGCAGGGCGTGCAGCAGCTGGTTGAAGAGGCCGTAGCCGGGATCCATGAAGGACTTGAAGAGCAGGATCCCGGCCACCGGCGGCAGCATCACGGGCAGGTAGACCAGCATTCGGAGGTAACTCCTCGCGTGCCGCAGCTCGTTGATGACGATCGCGGTGACGAACGGCACCACGAAGCCCACCACCAGCGCGATGCCGGTGTAGAGCAGGGTGTTCCGCCAGGCCGACCAGAACTCCGGATCGGCCGTGATCTGCCGGTAGTTGGCGAGCCCCACCCAGCTGGTGGTGCCGTGCCGGGTCCGCTGGAAGGACATCACGATCTCGCGGACCATCGGGTACCAGGTGAACAGCGCGAAGCAGAGCAGCGCACCGGCCAGGAAGGCGTACGCCCGCAGGTTCCGCACCACCACCCGCCGTCCGGCGCGGACCCCACGCTGCCCGCGGGCTCCGCGCCGGGCGGCCCGCCGCCGGGCGGTCCGGCCTCCGGCGGCGAGGCTCACTGGTTGGCCAGGATCTTGTTCGCCTGGGTCTCGGCGGTGGCGAGCAGGGCGCTGACGTCGGCGTTCTGGTCGGTCAGCACGGCGGACATCGCGGTGTCGAGCACCTTGTAGAGCTGCTGGGCGGCGGGCGGCTCGTTGACCGTGCTGGTCGGGTTGTTCACGTACGGCGCGTAGTTGTCCAGCGGGAGGTTGCCGTTGGCCTTGAGCGAGGTGGTGATCGCGGTCAGCTGCGGGGAGCCGTTGGCCCAGAAGTACGGCTGCGGCACCGAGATGGCCACCGGGTCCTTGCTGCTGCCGGCCAGGGTGGCCGAGCGGGCGAAGTTGAACTGGCCCGTGTCGGGGGTGAGGTACTCGAAGTCGATCCAGGCGATCTCGGCCTTGATCTGGTCCGGGGTCTGGCCCTTCTTGAAGTAGTAGAGGTCGCCGCCGCCGAGGCTGGAGCCGGGGCCGGTCGCACCGGGCATCGGACCGAGGCCGAAGGCCTTGCGGTCGGCGCCGAGCACCTCGATCAGGTGCTTGACCACGTCCGGGGCGCCGATGAACATGCCCACCTTGCCGGTGGCCAGCGGCGGGAACGCGTCCGCCCACTGGGTGAGTTGGGTGGCGCCGATGCTGTGGTCGGTCCACCGCATGTCGTGCAGCCGCTGCAGCACCCGCTTGCCCTCGGCCGAGTTGAACGCGGCCTTGGTGCCGTCGGCGCTGACCATCGTGCCGCCGAGGCTGTATAGCTCGGAGGTGAAGTGCCAGCCGCCGGTGTTGCCGCCGCTGTAGTCCTCGTAGCCGGTGATGCCGTTGCCGAGCGCGGCGATCTTCTTGGCGTCGGCCTGGAGTTCGTCCCAGGTGGTCGGCGGCTTGTCGGGGTCGAGGCCGGCCTGCTTGAACAGGTCGCGGTTGTAGATCAGGCCGGTGCTGTAGAAGTTGATCGGGAGCGCGTAGACCTTGCCGTCGGCGCCGAGGTTCTGCTTCACGCTGGGCAGCATGGTCGAGTAGCCGGGCACGGTGCCGTCGTTGAGGTACCCGCTGATGTCCACGGCGTCACCGGAGTTGAGCGTCTGCTCGCGGTCGGTGAAGTAGGCGTGGAAGGCGCCGGTCTCGTCGTGCGCCTTGTACTCGGCGGTCTGCTGGGCGGGCACCTCGCACTGGCCCACGTACGGCTTGGCATTGACCGTGACGTTCGGGTACTTGACCTTGAACAGGGCCAGGTCGTCGGCGTAGTTGGCCTTCCCCGCGGCCTGGTCGGCGCCGGGGGCGCAGTCGATCGAGATGGTGACGGCGGTGGCCGGGTCGAGCGGCTTGCCGTCGGCGCTGCCGCCGCCGGTGGCGTGGCCCGGGGAGCTGCTGCTGGAGCAGGCGGTGGCCAGGCAGAGACCGGCGGCCAGCGCGGTGGCGGCGAACTTCCGTGCTCTGTCGGTCTTCGTCGATCTGTCGGTCTTCATCCGTGTGTCCTCAGGGTGGCGAGTGGAGGAGGTGGGGAGAACGTAGGACGCGGAATGATTGATTGCAAGACTTCGACAGAAATCCGCAAACCAAGGACTCTCACGGGACCGTCCTCGCGAACGGACGCCGAACGGCCTGACCAGCGCCCTCGCCATGAGCCGTCAATTTCTTGCAGCTACTTGCGTACAGCTGCTCTACTCTTGCGACATGAAGAGCAGACTCGCCGAGGTGGCACAGAAGGTCGGCGTCAGCGAGGCCACCGTGAGCCGGGTGCTCAACGGGCGCCCCGGCGTCTCCGAGACCACCCGCAACGCGGTGCTCGCCGCCCTCGACGTGCTCGGGTACGAGCGGCCCACCCAGCTGCGCGGGGAGCGCGCCCGGCTGATCGGCCTGGTGCTGCCCGAGCTGCAGAACCCGATCTTCCCGGCGCTCGCCGAGGTGGTCGGCGGCGCGCTGGCCCAGCGCGGCTTCACCCCGGTGCTCTGCACCCGGACGGCCGGCGGGCTCTCCGAGGCCGACTACGTCAGCATGCTGCTCGAACAGCAGGTCTCCGGCGTGGTGTTCGCCGGCGGGCACTTCGCCGAGGTGGAGGCCCCGCACGAGCACTACGACCGGCTGCGCGAGCGCGGCATCCCGGTGGTGCTGTTCAACGCGGCCGTCGAGCACCTGGGCTTCCCGCAGGTCTCCACCGACGACGCCGTGGCCGTCGAGCAGGCCTTCGGCCACCTCGCGGCGCTCGGCCACGACCGGATCGGCATGATCGTCGGCCCCGCCGACCACGTGCCCTCGCAGCGCAAACTGGCCTCCTTCCGCCGCCAGTACGAGCGGCTCGGCCGCACCCCCGAGCCGGACTGGATCGCGCACGCCTTCTTCGCCCTGGAGGGCGGGCACGCCGCCGCTACCCGGATGATCCGGGCCGGGGTCACCGGCATCGTCTGCGGCAGCGACCCGCTCGCGCTCGGCGCGATCCGGGCCGCCCGCCGCGCCGGCCTGGCCGTGCCGGGCGAGGTCTCGGTGGTCGGCTTCGACGACTCGGCGTTCATGAACTGCACCGAGCCGCCGCTCACCACCGTGCGCCAGCCGATCGAGGCGCTCGGCCGGGCGGCCGTCACCCTGCTGATGAGCCAGGTCGACGGCGCGAGCGTGGCCGCCGAGGAGCTGCTGTTCGAGCCCGAGTTGGTGGTCCGCGGCTCCACCGGACCGGCGCCCAGCGCCGCCTGACGACCCGTCATCCACCAACGGCTCCCCGCCGCACCTCCGGGCGTGCCGGGGAGCCGTCGCATTCCCGTCCGTGCAGCAGCCGGCAGACCACCCACCACCCGCCCTCCGATCCGACATGTTCCGGTCGGGTTCGGCGCCTCCTGCTGCCGGAACCATTGACTCCCCGAAATCTCGCTTGTAACTTCCTGGCAAAGCTCTGGAAATCCACGTCAGTCGACCGGCAATCGGCGCGCGTGGACCACCATCGGCCGCCAGCGAGGGAGCCCGGGTCAGGGGCGGCTCGCCTCGGCATCCGCACACAGGAACCGAGGGACGATGAAGGCACTGCTCAGATCACCGCGCTCACGCCGCCTGCCGGGTCGGGCGCTCACCGCGCTCGTCGCCGTGCTGGCCCTGCTCCTGCCGGCACTCGGCGCGAGCCTCGCCCAACCGGCGGCGGCCGCCGCCACCAACCTGGCGCTCGGCAGAGCCGCCACCGTCTCCAGCGCCAACGGCCAGTACACGGCGGCCAATCTCGACGACGGCTCGCAGTCGAGCTACTGGGAGAGCGCCGGCGGCAGCTTCCCGCAGTGGGCCCAGATCGACCTCGGCGCGCCCACCGCCGTCAGCCAGGTGGTGCTCAAGCTGCCCGCCGGCTGGGGCGCCCGCACCCAGACGCTCGCCCTCCAGGGCTCCACCGACAACGCCACCTTCGCCACCGTGACGGCCTCGGCCGCGTACACCTTCGACCCGGCCTCGAACAACACCGTTTCGCTGAACTTCGGTACGGTGACGGCCCGTTACCTCCGGGTCGCCATCACCGCCAACACCGGCTGGAGCGCCGGCCAGCTCGCCGAGTTCGAGGTCTACGGCCCGGCCACCTCGGCCACCGACCTGGCCCTGCACCGCCCCACCACCGAGAGCGGCCACACCCAGGCCTACACCTCGGCCAACGCGGTGGACGGCGACCCGAGCACCTACTGGGAGAGCACCGACAACGCCCTCCCGCAGTGGCTCCAGGTCGACCTCGGCGCCTCCGTGGCCGTCGACCAGGTGGTGCTCAAGCTGCCGCCCGCCACCGCCTGGAACGCCCGGACGGAGACCATCGCCGTCCAGGGCTCCACCGACGGCACGGGCTTCACCGATCTCTCCGCCGCCGCCGGGCGCGCCTTCGACCCGGCCACCGGCAACACCGTGACCGTCACCTTCGGCCAGGCCGTCACCCGGTACGTGCGGCTGTACGTGACCGCCAACACCGCCTGGCCGGCCGCCCAGCTCGGCTCCGTCGAGGTCTACGGCCCGACCGGCGCCACCCAGCCGCCGGCCGCGCCCACCAACCTCGCCTACACCCAGGGCGCCAACGGCGCGGTCAAGTTGACCTGGACGGCCTCCAGCAGCTCGGGGGTCGCCGGGTACGACGTATACGCCAACAACGCGCTGCTCAGCTCGGTGCCCGCCACCGCGACCGGCTACACCGACACCCCGGCCGCCACCGCCACGGTCAGCTACTTCGTCCGGGCCCGGGACGCGGCGGGCAACCAGTCGGCGAACAGCAACACCGTGACCCGTACCGGCGCCACCGCCACGCCGCCCACCGCGCCGAGCAACCTCGCCTACACCCAGCCGAGTTCGGGCAAGGTGGCGCTGACCTGGTCGGCCGCCTCGGACCAGGTGGGCGTCACCGGATACACCGTGTACCGCAACGGCGGCAAGCTCGCCGCCGTCGGCGGCTCGACCCTGAGCTACACCGACAGCGTGGACGACTCGCTCACCGTCTCCTACGCCGTGACGGCCTCCAACGCGGCCGGTCTTGAATCCGCCGCCTCCAACGCCGTCACCCGCACCGGCTCCGGCGGCTCGGCCACCAACCTGGCCCTGCACAAGGCGGTGGACGGCACCGCCAACACCTACGTCTACGCCCCGGCCAACGCGGTGGACGGCGACCCGACCACCTACTTCGAGGGCGCCTCCTACCCCTCGCAGCTCACCGTGCACCTGGGCGCCGACGCCGATCTCAGCTCCGTCAAGGTGAAGGTGAACCCGGCCGCCTCCTGGTCCACCCGCACCCAGACCATCGCGGTGCTCGGCCGCGAGCAGAACGCCACCGGCCTCACCACCCTGGTGCCGGCCGCCTCCTACACCTTCGACCCCGGCGCCAACCAGAACACCGTGACCATCCCGGTCAGCGGCCGGGTGGCCGACGTGCAGCTCTCGATCACCACCAACTCCGGTGCCCCCGGCGGCCAGGTGGGCGAGCTGGAGGTCTACGGCACCCCCGCCCCCAACCCCGACCTCACCATCGCCTCCAGCTCCTGGTCGCCCGCCGCGCCCACCGAGACCGACGCGGTGACGGCCTCCGCCGTGGTGAAGAACGGCGGCACCGCCGCCTCGGTCGGCACCGACGTCAACTTCTACCTGGGCAGCACCAAGGTCGGCTCCACCACCGTGGGGGCGCTCGCCCCCGGCGCGACCCAGACCGTCTCGGCCCCGATCGGCACCCAGAACGCGGGCTCCTACCAACTCACCGTCAAGGTCGACGAGTCGAAGAAGAACTTCAACCTCACCGCTGACCAGAGCGTGACCAACCCGACCGCCCTGGTGGTCAGCCCCGTCCAGTCCGCCGACCTGGTCGGCGCGCTCAGCTGGACGCCGAGCACCCCGGCCGCCGGCAGCATCGTCACCTTCACCGCGACGGTCAAGAACCAGGGCACCATCGCCACCACCTCCGGCGCCCACGGCGTGACCCTCAAGCTGCTCGACTCCACCGGCGCCACCGTGACCACCCTCACCGGCTCGGTGAACGGCGCCATCGCGGCCGGCGCCACCGCGGCCCCGGTCAGCCTCGGCAGCTGGCCCGCGGTGAACGGCAAGTACACCGGGCACCTGGTGATCGCCGCCGATCCGAACGAACTCCCGGTCAAGCAGCCGCACTTGACCAGCGACACCCCGCTCTTCGTCGGCCAGGGCGCCAACATGCCCTACGACTCCTATAAGTCCACCGACGGCACCCTCGGCGGTGCGGCCGCCACCGTCGGCCCGAACCGCACCATCGGCGACCTCGCCGGCGAGGCCACCCAGCGCAAGGCCGTCACCCTGAACAACACCGGTGACTCGGTCAGTTGGACCTCGCGCGAGGCGACCAACACCTTCGTGCTCCGCTACTCCATCCCGGACGCCCCGGGTGGCGGCGGCACCAACGCCACCCTCGACCTCTACGCCAACGGCCAGTTGGTGCAGCCGCTCGCCCTCAGCTCGCACTACGCCTGGCTGTACGGCTCCGAGACCAGCCCCGGCAAGAGCCCGACCGCCGGCTCGCCCCGGCACGTCTACGACGAGTCCAGCTTCCTGCTCGGCCAGTCGTACCCGACCGGCACCGTCTTCACGCTGAAGAAGGACAGCGCCAACACCTCCCAGTACGCGATCGACTTCATGAACCTGGAGCAGACCGCGCCCACCGCCAACCCCGACCCGGCCCACCTGCTCGTCCCGGCCGGCTTCGGCCAGCAGGACGTGCAGAACGCCCTGGACAAGGTGCGGATGGACACCACCGGCACGTACACCGGCGTCTACCTGCCCGCCGGCCAGTACGCGGTGACCGGCCGCCTCACCATCTACGGCAAGGGCGTCAAGGTGGTCGGCGCGGGCGTCTGGTACACCCAGTTCATCGCCCCGCAGACCATGACCGACACCGACACCGGCTGGGACCTGCAGAGCGGCGCGAGCGGCTCCACCTTCACCGGCTTCGCCTGGTTCGGCAACTACAACACCCGCCAGGACGGCCCCGGCCACACCTGGGACCTGCGCAACCAGTCGAACATCACCATCGACAACGTCTGGATCGAGCACAACGTGGTCGGCGTGTGGGGCTCCTCCAACGTGCAGAACTCCACCTTCACCAACATGCGGATCCGCGACACCATGGCCGACGGCATCAACCTCACCAACGGCAGCCAGGGCAACCTGATCTCCAACGACGAGGCCCGCTCGACCGGTGACGACAGCTTCGCGCTGTTCGCCGCCCAGGACCAGAACCCGGGCAGCAAGCTCATGAACAACACCATCCAGAACGTCACCGCGATCGCGCCCTGGCGCGCGGCCGGCGTGGCGATCTACGGCGGCGGTGGCAACACGATCCAGAACTTCACCGTCTCCGACACGCTCTGCTACTCGGGCCTGACCGTCTCCTCGCTCAACTTCGGCTTCGCCTTCGAGGGCTTCGAGTCCACCCCGCAGACCGTGATCCGCAACTTCTCGCTCGCCCGGGACGGCGGCCACTTCTGGGGCAGCCAGGTCTTCGGCGCCATCTGGGCCTTCTCGGCCACCCAGCCGTTCCAGGGCATCCGGGTCAGTGACGCGACCATCACCGACCCGACCTACAGCGGCATCATGTTCCAGACCGACTACTCCGGCTCCACCGCGCTCAACCCGGTGACCGACACGGTCTTCACCAACACCACCATCACCGGCGCCCACGCCACCAACGACGCCTACGGCACCGGCAAGTCCGGCTACGGCATCTGGGCCAACCCGATGCCCGAGCCCGGCCAGGGCCCGGCCGTCGGCTCCGTCACCTTCAACCACCTGGTCGAGAACAACAACGACACCGACATCAAGAACACCACCTCGACCTTCAACATCACCGTCAACCCGTAACCCGCCGCACCACGACGGCCCCCTCCGCGAAGCGGGCGGGGGCCGTCGCCGTCTGCGCGCGCTCAGCCGAACAGACCTCGCACCGCGTACGCCGCCTTGTGCGTCAAGCCACGGGCCAGCAGCCGGAGTTGACCGGCGGTGCACTTGCCGTTGTAGAGCACGAAGAAGTCGTACCGGTGCACGCCTGGCCGGTCGGCCACCGCCCGTGCGGCAGCGCGCACCTCCCGCAGCTGATCGACCGTCAGCTCAAGCGGCAGCTCGCGCGGTTGGTACGAGGCACCGATCGGATAGTCCTTGCCGGGGCGGTCCGACATCTCGACGTGGCAGCCCAGCACATGGCTGACCGGGTGCGCCTCGGCGAACTCCACCATCCGGTCCAGGGTCGCCACGAAGGCGGGGAAGTCGGCGGCGTAGAGCCGGCCCGGGTAGACCGTGTCACCGGTCAACAGCAGCCCGGTCCAGCGGTCGTAGCAGGTGATCGCGGCCTGGTGGTGACCCGGCGAGCCGAACACGTCGAGCACCCGGCCGCCCAGGTCGAAGCCCACCGTCTGCCCGGGCCAGTCCGTGAAGCCGAAAAACTCCTGCGCCGCCTCGGCCTCCCGGGCCACCACGGTGGTCCGCGGCCGGTCGGCGAACTGGCCGTCGGCGGCCACGTGGTCGCCGTGCCCGTGGGTGTGGGCGATCACCAACTCGTAGCCCTCGCGCGGGTGCTCGGCCAGCCACCGGTCGATCAGCCCGTCCACGGTGGCCCGCAGCGGGAAGCGCTCCGGATCGGCCGTCGCGCCGGTGTCCAGCAGCAGCGCGCGCTCGTTCCCGAACAGCAGGAAGAGGAACGGGGCTTCGAAGCTCACCGTCTTGCTCTGCCGGAGCAGGTAGGTGTGCTCGTCGTACGCGTGCACCTGGATCAGCGCCTCGCCGCCGCTCTTCGGCGAGCGGAGGCCGTGCTGCCACCGCACGGCGAGATCACCGACCACCGGCGCTCCGGTCACGTAGTCCAGCTCGGTGCCGTGCTGCTGAGTATCCATCAGTTCTCCCCCTGATCGCCTTGATCATTAATGTCCGCCTGCGGCGAAGCCGCCATGAAGTACCGCACCACCCGGCGCCCGTCCGCCGACTCCCCGGCCTGCGCTGCCTGCTCGGCTTCCCGGGCCAGGTACGGCTCCAGGGCGCGGTGCCAGGCCGCCTTGATCTCGGCCGCCTCGGCGGCCGTCACCCGCACGGTGGCCGCCATACCCCGCGCGGTCTCCCGCCACGGCACCGGCTCCGCCGGCGCCCGCTCCACCCAATCCAGCACCCGCGCGAACTCCCGTTCCACCACGGCCCGGCTCAGCTCCCGGGTGACGGCCGGATCGACCTCCTCGGCCGCCCCGAGCCCGATCTGCCGATCGGCCACCCGCCAGAGCCGCTCCCGCCTGTCCTGCCCCGGCCCCGCGTCCTCCACGAAGCCGTACTTGGCCAACTGCCGCAGGTGGAACGAGCAACTGGCCTGCGACACCCCGATCGCCCGCCCGCACTGCGCCGCCGTCGCCACCCCCATCCCACCGAGTGCCTCGATCAGATCGAGTCGGACGGGATGGGCCAGCGCCCTGATCGCCTTCGGATCGCTCAACCTCATGTATCAAAGACTACTTTGGCTTTCGCAGATGTCAACGCTTTCTTTGACATCTGCCCGGACATCGCCTCGCACAGCGCCTCGACGACCACCCCCAAGGCCGAGTCGGAGACCGATCGGCACGGACTGGCGACCCCCGCGCGCCCGTGCCTAGCCTGGGAGGGAAGGACGTTGGACCATGCCCGGCACACCCGACCCCCGCCGCTCACGGCCGCGAGCCCGTCCGCCCGAGCTCCCGGCAGCGGGTGGGGTACGCCGCTTCTGGGCCACCCTGCGCCGCCCGGCCGTCACGGCCGGGCGCCGGATCCGCACCCGCTGGCTGCTGAGCCGGGGCACCGTCCACGCCAAGCACTGGTGGCCGCCGCTCGGCAGCGTCATCGGCACCGCCGTCACCTGGCTGTTCGCGCTGGCCCTGCTCTTCTGGTTCCTCCGCGCGCTGGCCGGGGTCTTCGGCCTCCAGTCGCTCAGCCACCCCTGGGGGCTCGACCCGGACCACAGCTGCGCCAAGGATTCCTACTCCTGCGGCGTGGCCAACAGCGTCGTGCTCCCCGTGCTCACCGCCGCCCTGGCCAGCGCCGTCTTCCTCACCCTCGCGATGCGCTCGGTGCGCCGCTACTACACCCGCCGGGCCCGCCACGAGCCCCGCGCGCTGGTGGAGTCGGCCGGCAGCTTCATGGGCCGGGTGGTCGGCCGCGACCAGCTCTGCACCGCCCTGATGGACAACCTCCGCGACGCCCGGGCCCGCCGCCCGCACGTGGTGGTCGGCGCGATCGGCACCGGCAAGACCGCGCTGGTGGTCCGTCTCACCGGCATGCTCGCGCGCAAGGGCGCCTTCCCGGTGCCGATCCGGCTGCGCGACGCCCAGCAGGAGCTGGACTTCGGCAAGCTCGCCTTCGAGCACTTCTCCCGCATCGTCGAGCCCCGCACCCACTCCCTGGCCGAGACCGACCGGATCTGGCGCCGGCTCCGCCGCCAGGACAAGATCGTCGTGCTGGCCGACGGCCTGGAGGAGGCACTCAGCGGCCCCGACCGCACGGCCGACCGCGACAACGTCATCCGCAAGGCGATCCGCAAGGCCGGAGAGGCCCGGCTGCCCCTGGTGATCACCTCCCGGCCGCACGACCCGCTGCGCGCGATGGAGGCCGCCGTCACCGAGCTGGAGCCGCTGAGCGAGGAATCCGCCCTCGACTACATCGCCTCCGACAGCGGCTGGCGCTCCGACCGCCGCCGCCTCGACCGGATCGTCGAGATCGCCGGCGTCACCGACGCCCCGCTCTACCTGCAGATCGCCAAGGACCTCTACGACCACGACCTGCTGGAGAGCGTCTGGGTCAGCGACGACGAGGACGGCCACGACAGCTGGGAGCTCAAGTTCGACCTCCTGGAGGCCTGGATCCAGGCCTTGATCGACGACCACCTCCACCCCGAGCTGCCGATCGACCGCGAGGACCGCCGGCTCACCGTCGACTACATGTCCGTCCTCGCCTGCATCGGCCTGCACCAGGACAGCGCGGAGGTCTGCCTCGACCGACTGGAGCCGCCGCGGGACGCCGCCCCCGGCCCGTACCAGCCGCTTCTCACCTACCTCGAGCGCGCCCGGCGCAAGCCGCACACCCCGCTGGACGTCCGCCTCGCCGCGACCTGGGCCACCCGCCTCGGGCTGGTCGAGGAGTACGGCAGGTGCATCCGCTTCCAGCACAGCATCGTGCAGGCCTACCTGGGCTCGCGGGTGATCGGCAAGGTGCTCGTCGCCCCGCCGGGCCGGGACTCCTACTTCCCGGACGCGCTGCGCAATCCGAACCGGGAGCTGCTGCTCGCCCTCGTCCTCCACAGCCGCTCCGCCACCCGGGAGGCCCGCTGCACCTGCACCGTCACGCGCAGACCCACCTGCCCCGTCGTCCGCCTCGTCGACCTGCTCACCGGCCAGGCCCTGTCGGGACTGCTCCGGCCGTCGAGCCGCGTCTCCGCCGTCGGCCAGGGCCAGGTCTCGCACGCCAAGCTGCTGGACCTCTACGGCGCCGCGCTCGACATCGACAGCGTCGACCGGCGGCCGCGCCCCGGCCCCGTCGTGGAGGCGCTCGTCAAGGCCTGGCCGCGCCTGCGCGAACGCGACCCCCGGCGGCTCCGCGCGGCAAAGCTCTCCGTCGTGCACCGGCTGGGCACCGCGGCCCGGCGGGCTGCCCCGGACGACGGCGGCGGGGCGTACGAGGCACTGTTCGGGATCGGCGCGGCGGAGCTCACCTACCGGGTCCGGATCGCCGTCGCCCAGGAGATCGGCCTCGGCGGCCGGACGGCGTACGAGGCGCTCCCGGAGCGCCTGCACCACTGGGAGGATCCCGCTCCGCAGCCCCCGTTCACCCTGGCCGCCGCTCCCCCGTCGCGGGATCCGATCCCGGGCGACGGCGAGCGCGGCAGGCGCAAGGAGCAGACCAGGCTCCGGGGCGCCCAGGCCCTGCGGGAGGCCGGCCGCGAGCGCGCCGAGGCCGCCGAGGAGCTGATGAGCTTCAACCACCACACCATCGCCGCCCGGGTGATCCCGCTGCTGGTCGACTCGGCCGCGCTCACCCAGCACCAGGGCACCCCGTACCCGGACCTGGAGCACTGGGTGCAGGGCATCGTCGCCAACAACCGCCGCACCGGCCGCGGCCAGAGCCTCCGTGGCGAGCTGCGCGGGATCGAGGTGGCACTCGCGCACGGCTTCAAGCACGCCGCCAACTGCCGCTGCCGGCCAGGCGATCGGGGGCAGGCGCGGGAGTTCCTGGCCGAACAGGCCTGGGAGCTGCTGCGGTCCACCCGGTTCTGGTTCACCCGGCTCACCCTGCTGCACGCGCTCACCCTCTGGGCCCTGCCGGACGACGTGGCCCAGGAGTACCCGATGCACGGGCACGGCGCCGACCCGGCAGGGCAGGTCCGCCGCTGGCTGCAACTCCCGGACGGGGAAAGGGAACACCGCTGGTTGCGGCGGCCGGACAGCTGGCCGTGCGGGCCCTGCAGACCAGGCGGCCGGAGCGGTTCATCTGGCTGGACGAGGCGGTGGTGGCCTCCCAGGTCGGCTCCGCGCCCAGCCTGCTCGCCGAGCCGCGCCAGCACAACCTCTGGATCGCCCCCTCCACCGGTTGGAGCACCCTGGACCCGGCGGCCCAGCAGCTGCTCGCCGACGTCACCCTGCTCATCATGCTCACCGAACGGGCCGACCGCCCGAGGGAGATGTACCGTCGGCTGGAGCGCGACCAGGCCATCCCGGCCGAGCTGCCGCCCTGCCTGACCAGGCACCGCACCGCACTGGACCCGACCCGGCGGATCACCCGCCCCGGCACGGTGCCGCCAGGCACCAACTGCGCACCCCAGTACCCCTTCGAGTTCTGTCCCTGCCCGCCGAAGATGCCCGACCTGCGGGTCGAGCTCGGTGAGGTGTTCTGCATGAACCAGCGCGGCCTGCTCGGCCGTTGGCGCCCCTGGGCCTGGCTGCACCTGCGGCTGCGCCGCAAGGCGCGCTGGCAGCGCCGCACTCCGGTCGCCGAACTGCGCCGGTTCTGGGACCAGATGGGCCGCCGCGCCCGTGACCTGCCCCCCGAGGACGTGGCGCTGCCCCGGCACCTGCCCGACCCCTGAGCCCTCCTCCGGGGCTCTCGTACTCGACCTGAACGCGTACTGACGGTCTACCCGGGCCCCGGCTACGGTGGAGCCCGTGACCACGCTTCGTACCGAACTCGACGATCTGGGCTCGCCCGTCCGGCTGGGCGCCGTCCGCCGGGTGGTGTCGCTGGTGCCCTCGCTCACCGAGGCGATCGCCGCCACCGAGCCCGAACTGCTGGTCGGCGCCACCGACTGGTGCTCGCACCCGGCCGAGCTCGCGGTGGCCCGGATCGGCGGCACCAAGAACCCCGACCCGGCCCGGATCGCCGCGCTGGCCCCGGATCTGGTGCTGGCCAACCAGGAGGAGAACCGGGCAGTGGACCTGGCCGCGCTGCGGGCGGCCGGCCTGCCGGTCTGGGTCACCGACGTGCGCTCGCTGCCGCAGGCGATCCGCTCGCTGGAGCGCCTGCTCACCACCGCCTGCCGGCTCACCCGGCCCGACTGGCTCGAGGCCGCCGCCCAGGCCTGGCAGTTCACCAGTGCGGCGGCGCCGATCCGGGCCGTGGCCCCGATCTGGCGGCGGCCCTGGATGGTGCTCGGCCGGGACACCTTCGCGGGCGACCTGCTGGCCCGGCTCGGCGTGGAGCTGATCCACGCCGACCACGCCGAGCGCTACCCCGCCATCCCGCTGCCCGAACTCCTCGCCGCCCGGCCCGAACTGGTGGTGCTGCCGGACGAGCCGTACCGCTTCACCGGCGAGGACGGCCCGGAGTCCTTCCCCGAGCTGCCCTGCGCCCTGGTGAGCGGCCGCCACCTCACCTGGTACGGGCCCTCCCTGGCCGAGGCACCCGCCGTGCTGGCCGGCCAACTGGCCGTGGCGGGCTGACCGGAGCGATACGGTCCGCTCCACCGGTTCGGCAACAGCGGGTGCCTGTCAGCATGTTGCAAATTCATGACGGCGTCACCCCCTGTCCAAGTGGATCTCCCACTGCCAACCTGAAGCGGTGAGCCGCACCGACGACCACCCCGCGACCCGAGCCGCCGCCACCCGTCGCGATCTGGCCGTCTTCCTGACCGCCAAGACCGTCTCGGACATCGGTTACGCGCTCGATTTCATCTGCCTCTCCGTCTTCGTCTGGGAGCGCAGCCACTCCGCCCTGGCCACCGGCCTGTTGAGCACCGCCCTGTACGCGGGGGCGATCGCCGGCGGCCGGCTCGGGCACCGCTACGGCGACCGCTGGGACCGGCGGCAGGTGATGATCGGCGCCGACCTGGTCCGGGCCGGGATGCTCGGGCTGCTGGCCCTGCTGCCGGACGGCGCCCAGAACTGGTGGCTGTACGCGGCGGTGGCGCTGGTCGGGGCGGGCCGGTCGGTCTTCGAGGCCACCCTCTCGGCCGCCACCCCGGTGCTGGCCGGGGAGCGCACCCAGACGGTCAACAGCGTGCTGGCCGGGCTCAAGGGCGTGGCCTTCGTGATCGGCATGGGCCTGGCCACCGTGCTGGTGCCGCTGATCGGATACCGGGGCGTTTTCGCGCTGGACGCGGGCAGTTACGTGCTCTCCGCCCTCGTGCTCACCGCCCTGCGGCTGCGGATGCGCGAGGTGGACGGCCCGGGCCGGGCCGGCCGGCAGGCCGCCGGGGCCTGGCCGCTGCTGGTCGGCGCCGGGCTTGCCGTGCTGGTGGTACTGCGCGGTCTGGACGCCTTCGGCTCCTCCTCCCAGCACGTCGGACTGCCCATCCTGGGCGGCCAGTTGCGACCGGAGTCGCCCACCGAGGTCTCCGGCGCGGTCTGGAGCTCCTGGGCCGCCGGGCTGCTGCTCGCCGGCTTCGTGCTCCGTCCGCTGGCCAAGCGGCTGATCGAGCGCAATCCTCCGGTGGTGTTCTGCCTGGCCACCATGGTGATGTCGGCCGGGTTCATCGGCGTGTTCTGGCTGGACGGCTGGTGGCCGAGGCTGGCCGCCGCCGTGCTGGCCGGCCTCGGCGACGCGCTCAGCGAGATCACCTACAAGCAGGCCATGCAGCGCCTCCCGGACGACCGCCGCGGCCGGGCCTTCGGCTTCGGCCAGATCGTGGTCAACGCCGGCTTCATGGCCGGCCTGCTCGCCACCAGTCTCGTGCTGCAGCCGAATTGGCTCCCCGAGTGGGTCCTGCTGCTGCACGGCGTCCCGCTCCTGGTGGCCGCCTGGGCCACCCTCCGCTCCCGCACCGCCGGACCGACTCCCGATTAGCCCTGCTGGAGGGCCGCATGACCGACCGCGCCTACCTCGACCACGCCGGCTTCGGCCGGCTGCGGCCGCCCGCGCTGAGCGCGATGCGGACCGCACTGGAGGAGGTGATGCCCTACGGCAGCGTCGAGTTGGGCCAGGTCTTCTGGGCCCGCAACGCGGCCCGCCGCACCATGGCCGGGCTGCTGAACCGCTCCCCGGCGGAGATCGCCTTCGTCCCGAACACCTCCACCGGCGTGCACCTGGTGGCCGACGGCCTGGACTGGCGGCCGGGCGACCGGGTGGTGCTCTTCGACCGGGACTTCCCCGCCAACGTCCGGCCCTGGCTCCGACTCGCCCGCCAGGGCGTGGAGTTCGACTGGGTGCCGATGCGCGAGGGCGGCCACCGGCTGGAGGACCTGGCGGCCGTGCTCACGCCGGCTACCCGCCTGATCGCCGTCAGCCACGTCAACTTCGCCACCGGCTTCCGGATCGACCTGGCGGCCGTCTGCGCGCTGGCCGCCGAGGTCGGCGCCCTGGTCAGCGTGGACGCCGTGCAGAGCCTCGGGGCCCTCCCGCTCGACCTCACCGCGACCCCGGTCGACTTCCTCGCGGCCGGCGCGCACAAGTGGCTCGGCGGCCCCACCGGCACCGGCGTCTTCTACTGCCGGGCCGACCGCCTGGAGCTGCTGCGCTCCACCCCGACCGGCTGGTACGGCTTCGAGGGCGCGGCCGAACTCACCAAGGGCCCGGGCCCGCTCAGCTACCAGCTGCCCGAACGGCCGGCCGCGGCCCGGGTCGAGGGCGGCATGTACGACCTGGTGGGCATGGTCGGCCTGGCCGCCACCCTGGCCGAGCTGGCCGAGCTCGGCCTCGACACGGTGGCGCCCCGGGTGCTCGCCCACGCCCAGCGGCTCCGCCAGGGCCTGGCGGAGCTCGGCCTCACCGCGGCCACCCCCTCCACCGGCCCCGACTGCCCCTCGAATTCCGGGATCGTGAGCTTCTCGTGTCCAGAAGTGGACAGTGCGGAGCTGGTGGCCGCGCTGGCACACTCCGGCGTACAGGTATCCGTTCCGGCCGGCCTGGTGCGGGTCTCCCCGCATTATTGGACGACCGACGAGGAAATAGATCTCTTCCTTCTGACGATGAAGGAAATCAAGCCTTGACGGCCCTGACGGGTTGTCATACGTTCCCCTCACCGCGCTGCCGCCGACAATCGGCGGCCGACGAATTCACCGAAGGGAGTTGCGAAATGGCGTACGAGTCCTGGGAGATGCTGACCGACGAGGTCGAGGTCACCACGGGTTCGGCCGACTGCTGGACCTGCCTGGTCGACGACGCGGCCTGATTCGCTCCGATTGTTCGCGCTTTCATCGAAAGGAGTCACACCATGGCTTACGAGTCCTGGGAATCCCTCGCCGACGAGGTCGAGATCACGACCGGTGCGGCCGACTGTTGGACCTGTCTGATGGATGACGCGGCCTGATCCGCGGCACCGCAGATGCGCCCGGCGGCTCTCCGGCCGCCGGGCGTTTCGCCAATCTCCGAGACGATGGGAATGACGCCGTGAGCCGCTGGGAGTTCAGTCACGGAAAGGTCGGGGTGAATTCCCCGAGCTGGTTGACCTTCGAGGTGCACCGGCCGTACTTCGACGGCGCCGCCTCGCCGCTGACGGTGATCCAGGCCCGCGCCGCGGTGCTCGCCGCCCGCCGGTTCGAGACCCGCTCACCGCAGGCCCTGCGGTTCGGCATGACGATGCCCGCCAGCTACCGGCGGTTGCTCGTCGAGGAGTCGCGGCTGCACGACTACCGGGCCACCACCCCGCTGGACCTCCCCGAGCACCTGGCCTCCCGCGACTGGCGGCGGATGACCGAGGCGTACCGGCACCACGCCGAGCTGGACGAGACCGAGCGCACCGGCCTGGCCCACTGGCTGGTGGCGGCCTGCCTGCTGCCCGCCGTCCTGGAGCTGCTGCCCGCCGACCTGACCGCCGAGCGCTGCCAGCAGGCCGTCCCGGCCGGCCTCCAAGCGGCCCGCGCCGTCGCGCTGTTCGGCCTGGAGGGCCTCTCCGAGCGCACCATGGCCGCGTACCGCCCGCTGGTCGAGCACCCGGCGCCCACCCTGACCCATGTGCACGCGGTGGCCGGCTGGGGCTACCTGCTGGCCCGGCACGGCGGTGACGACTCGGCCGTGCCGGAGCACCTCGACCGGGCCGCCGGGCTGCTCGCCGAGCTGGCCGACCGGCTCTCGCCCTTCGAACTCACCGTGGTCCGGGCCAGGTTGGCACTGCGCGAGGCGATGCTCGCCGAGCGCCGCCAGGACCACGCCGGGGGTGCCGAACGGCTGGCAGCCGCCTGGCAGGCCGTCTCGGCGCTCGAAGCCCCGGACGGCGACGAGGAGTTGGTACTCCTGGAGACCAGGCGGCGGCTGATCGACCGGCGGCTGGAGCTGGCGGTGCGCCTGGGCGACACCGCCACCGAACGGACCGCCCTGGCCGAGGGGGTGGCGCTCGACCCGACCTGCGTCAAGCTGCGGATGCAGTCCGCCCAGGCCCACCAGCGGGCCGGTGAGCCCGAACTCGCCCTTCGCGACTACCTGCACGCCGCCCGGCTCGGCCCCTACGGCACCGGCTTCGCCCTGCTCCGCGCGGCCGACTGCGCCGAGCAGACCGGCGAGCGGGAGTTCGCCCGGGTGCTGACCGAGCGGGCCTTCCGCGCGGCCCCGCGCGCCTCGGCCACCCGGGACGGGCTGATCGCCCGCTGCCTGGCCGAGGGCGACGAGCCGCTGGCCGAGCTGGTCCGGCTGGCCGCCGAGCGCGATCCGGAGCGCCCGTACCTCAACAACTGGCACTACCGGATGCACGCCGCCTACTTCAACCTCGGCGAATCCCACTCCCCGGGCCTGTACGCCAAGTTGCCCACCCTCGCCTTCGAGCACGCGCAGCGCGGCGAGTTCCCGGCCGTGAACTGGCAGCGCCTGATGCCGCCGGCCTTCCGCACCAACCTGATCCGCGAATCCGGCCTGACCGAATTCGCCGTGGACCACCCCGCCGAGCTCCCAGCCCGGCTGCGCACCCCGGCCTGGGACGAACTCTGTCGCTGGGTCGAGGAGTTCGAGGGCTACGACACCGAGCGCAAGCACCAGGTGGCGGTGGTGCTCTTCCGGCTCGGCTTCGCCAAGCTGGTGCTGCGGCTGCTGCCCTTCCGGCCCGCCACCGAGCTGACCACCACCGCCGAACTGCGGCTGCACCACTGGCTGGACGTGGTCCGCTGGGTCACCTCGGTGGGGCAGGGCACGGTGGTGCACCCCGCCAACTCGGCCGCGATCGCGGCGCATCCGGCCTGCTCCACCCACCTGCGGTTCGTCATCGCGGTGTTCTCGGTGATCTTCGAGGCGCGCGAGACCCGGTCGCTGGAGACCGCACTGGCCTGGCGGGAGACGGGCGAGAAGGCGATGGCCGAGCTGCTGGCCGATCCGGGCTACTCGGATTTCGAGAAGGCCATGTTGGAGAGCCGGTTCTACCGTAGCGTCAGCTACGTGCCCTTCCTCCAGCAGGACGCCGAGCGGCTCGCCGCCGACATGGACCGGGCCGAGGAGCTGGCCCGCGCGGTGCCCGCCGTCGGCGAGTACCAGGAGTTCCTGCGCCGGGAGAACCTGCGGGCCTGCGTGGAGAGCCGGTCCAAGGAGTTCTACGCCTTCGGCGCGAACGAGCGGGCGCACCGGCTGGTCGCCGAGGCGCTGGCGATCGACCCGTACGAACCGAAGACGCACATCGAGGTCGCGGAGGGCCTGATGAAGGAAGGCAACCCCGAGGAGGCGGCCCGCAGTTACCTGCGGACGGCCCGGCTCGGCCCGGTCTCCACGGCCTTCGGCTACGCGGCGGCCGGCGACTGCTTCGCCCGCGCCGGGCGCGAGTTGCTGGCCGAGGACTGCTTCTTCCAGGCCCTGCGGATCGACCCGTACGCCATCTCGGCCGCCCGGGGCTGGGCCGGCGTCGGCGCGGCGGGCGGCATGCCCGAGCTCGCCACCGCCTACCTGGCCGACCTGGAGGCCTGGGGAGCGGCCCGCCGGGCCGCGCGCACCGCATGAGCGCCCAGTGGCGGCTCGCCCCGCAGCAGCCCGCCGACGTGGACGCCGTGGTGGTGCCGGTCTTCGCCGGTGAGCTGCCCGCCGACCTGACCGCCGCCTTCCTCGCCGGCACCGGCTTCACCGGCGCCCTGGGCCAGGTGCTCCACCTCCCCGGCGAGCCGGTCCGGGTGCTCTGGGGCTGCGGCCCCCGCGCCGCCCTCGACCCCACCACCACCCGCACCGCCGCCGCCCACCTGGCCCGCGCCGTCCGCGACCACCGCCGCCTGGCCCTGCACGCCCCGGGCCCGGCCCTGCGCGAACTCGCCGAGGGCTACCTGCTCGGCGCCTACCGCTACGCCGGGCACTTCTCCACCGAGGAGGCCGTCCGCCGCACCGCCCCGGACCAGGTGATCGACCTGCTCCCGGCCGAGGCCGCCACCGAATCCGCCCACCACGCCGGGCCCACCACCGAATCCGCCCACCACGCCGGGCCCACCGCCGAAGCCGCCCACCACACCGGGTCCACCGCCGAAGCCGCCCCCGAAACCGCTCGCCACAGCGGGCCCGCCACCGAGGCGGCCCTCGCAGCCGGCCTCCGGGTCGGCGCGGCCGTCGCCCTCGCCCGGGACCTGGTCAACGAGCCCGGGGCCGAGCTGACTCCCCCGCTCTTCGCCGAGCGCGCGCTCAAGCTCGCGGCCGAGACCGGCCTGGAGTGCGAGGTCTGGGACGCCCAGCGGATCGCCCACGAGCGGCTCGGCGGGCTGCTCGGGGTGAGCCGGGGCTCGCTGGTGCCGCCCCGGCTGGTCCGGCTGCGGTACCGCCCCGCCGGCGGGTCCGAGCGGCGGATCGCGCTGGTCGGCAAGGGCGTCACCTACGACGCGGGCGGCCTGGCGCTCAAGCCGAACGCCGAACTCGCCACCATGAAGGCCGACATGGCGGGTGCGGCGGCGGTGCTGGCCGCGATGTCCGTGCTGCCGGCGCTGAGCTGCCCGGTCGCGGTGGACGGCTGGCTGCCGCTCACCGAGAACATGCCGAACGCGGACCCGATCCGGGTCGGCGACGTGCTCACCATGCGCAGCGGCACCACGGTGGAGGTCCGGCACGCCGACGCCGAGGGCCGGTTGATCATGGCGGACGCGCTGACCCTGGCCGCCGAGACCCGGCCGGACGCGATCCTCGACCTGGCCACCCTGACCGACGCCGCCGCGGTGGCCCTGGGCCGCCGGATCGCGGCGGTGATGGCCACCGACGAGGAGCTGCTGGCCCGGCTGCTGGCGGCCTCGGCCCGGGCGGGCGAGCGCTGCTGGCCGCTCCCGCTGCCACCCGACTACGGCGGGCAGCTGCACTCCCGGGTGGCCGACCTGGTCAACTACACCCTGGGCGTGCGGCACGGCACGGCGATGCTGGCCGGGCTCTTCCTCCAGCACTTCGTCCCCCCGGGCACCCCGTGGGCCCACCTGGACATCCAGGGCACGGCGCTCTCCGACGCGGACGACCCCGAGTGGGGTCTGGGCGGGACGGGGTTCGGCGTCCGCACCCTGGTGGAGCTGCTGACCGCCGGTGGCTGAGCGCTTGCTCAGCCCGTGTCGCCCATCCGGGTGAGCCGTCCTTCGCCTACCATCCCAAGACATGAGCAGGTACGGGTGGGTGGCGGCGGTCGTGGTGCTGATGGTGGGTCTGGCGGGCTGCCGGGCGGCGGACCCTTCCTCCGCCGCCGCCACTCCGCTCCCCACCACCACGAAGTCGGCCGCGCCCTCCCCGAAGCCGGCCTCGCCCTCCGCCAAGGCCACCGGGCCCACCACGGGCACCGGCTACGACCCGGCGGCCTTCGCCCCGCAGGTCCGCGCCTGGGCGGCGAAGACGGACATCAGCCCCCGGCTGCTGCTCGCGGTGCTCTACAACGAGGCGTACAAGCCGCACGATCCGGACCTGGAACGGGCCTGGCAGCGCCTCAAGCCGGATTCGGCCTTCGGGATCGCCAACATGCACCGGGCCGCCTTCGACGAGACCAAGGCCGAGCACTTCCCGAACCGGAACTGGGAGGAGCTGCCGGACGACCCGAACCTCGCGATCCAGGCCGCCGCCTGGTACCTCGCCGGGCTGGCCGACCAGCTGCCCGAGCAGCGAAGTTCTTCCTACACGAAGGAAGAACTCCTCGCCCTCGGCTACAACACCGGCCCCGGCAACATGCTCGCCTTCGCCCGCGGCGCGCACCCGGGGGCGCAGGCGCAGTCGTACCTGGACCATCTGCATGCCAACCTGCCGAAGGCCGAGCAGGCCCTCGCGAAGCAGGACTGACGACGAGGCACCCGAGACGCGTGTTGATTGTGTGATGGTCGGGTTGCCGGGTTGTTATCTGAGCGAGATCCGCTCTAGTCTCACGGCAGCCCGAACTCCACGGGCCCCGGACGCGGCCACGCCGAATCCCGCCCACCGCGCTTCCGGGACAACGACGCAGACCCCTGGGCGGGAGCGGGGGACCCACGTACCACGCCGTGCCCCACGGCTCGGGGTGAAGCCGCCCAGCGCGGCCGGGCCACTCTCCGGTCCGAACCCGACAGCTCACTTCGCAGGCGTGCGGAGAGGGACAACTGATGGTCTTCTCGGGCTCCGGACGACACCGCCGCCCCACCCAGACCGACCGCGCGGTGGCCGCCGCCTCCGTCGCCGGAGTCGGACTGGCCCTGCCGCTGCTCACCGCCGCAGGTGCGCACGCCGCGCCGGTCACCGCCTGGCAGACCGTCGCGCACTGCGCGAGCGGCGGCAACTGGGCCTCCAACGACGGCGAGGGCGGCTACGGCGGCCTCCAGATCAGCCTCAAGGACTGGAGCCGCTACGGCGGCGACCAGTACGCGGCGCAGCCCGACCACGCGACCGAGGCGCAGCAGATCGCCGTCGCCGAGCAGATCCTCACCGCCAAGGGCCCCGGCCTCTGGGACAGCTGCGGCTCCGCGCTGACCACCGCCCCGGCCACCCCCACCCCGCCGACGGCCCCGACCACCCCGGTCACGCCGACCACCCCCACGGCCCCGGCCACCGCCACCCCTGACCCGGTGGCCACCGTCCCGGGCGGCACCCCGACCACCCCCACCTCCCCGGTCACGCCGGTCACGCCGCCGACGGCGGTCACGCCTGCCGCCCCGGCGACCACGCCCACCCCGGCCCCGACCGCCACCACGCAGCCGACCACGGGCCAGCCCGCCACCGCGCAGCCGAGCACCCCGCAGCCCCCGGCCGCCCAGCCCGGCACGCCCCAGCCCACCGCCTCCCAGTCGACGGGCGACCAGCCCACCCCGGCCCCGACCGCCACCACGCAGCCGACCACCCCGACCGGCCAGACCGCCGAGGCCCCGCAGCCCGCCCCGGCCGCGCCCGCCGCCCCGGCCACGCCCGCCCCCGCCGCCCCGCAGGACTACACCGTCCTTCCCGGCGACACCCTCTCGGACATCTCGAACACCTACCACCTCGGCGGCTGGCAGCACGTCTACGACCACAACCAGACCACCGTCGGCACCGACCCGAACCTGATCCACCCCGGCCAGGTCCTCCACCTCGGCAGCTAGCGCAGCGGGCTAGTACCCCTCGGGCGGCGCGGGCTGCGCCGCCCAGATCACCTTGCCGCTCTCGGTGTACCTGGTGCCCCAGCGCTCCGAGCACTGGGCCACCAGGAAGAGCCCGCGGCCGCCCTCGTCGGTGGCCGCGGCGTACCGCAGGTGCGGCGAGGTGCCGCTGGTGTCGGAGACCTCGCAGACCAGGCCCCGGTCGTACAGCAGGCGGACCCGGATCGGTTCGGCGCCGTAGCGGATCGCGTTGGTGACCAGCTCGCTGAGAATCAGCTCGGTGGTGAAGACCAGCTCGTCCAGGCCCCAACTCTCCAGCTGCGCCGTGACGGTGGCCCGCACCCGGGAGACCGCCGCGGCCTCGGCCGGCACCGCGAACTCGACCACGTGCTCGCGCGGCAGCGCCTTGGTCCGGGCCACCAGCAGGGCCACGTCGTCGGCCGAACCGTGCGGCAGCATCGCCGCCAGCACGGCCTCGCAGGTCTCCTCCGGCTCCGGGCCGGCCTGCCGCAGTGCCTCGGCCAGCAGGTCGAGGCCGGTGTCGATGTCGCGGCTGCGGTCCTCCACCAGGCCGTCGGTGTAGAGCACCAGCCGGCTGCCCGGCTCCAGCCTGAACTCCCCGGCGGAGTACGGCATTCCGCCGACCCCGAGCGGCGGGCCGGCCGGCAGCTCGGGGTAGCTGACCGAGCCGTCGGGGGCCACCACGGCGGGCGGCGGGTGGCCGGCCCGGGCCACCGAGCAGGTCAGCGAGACCGGGTCGTAGATCGCGTAGAGGCAGCTGGCCCCGGTCACCTCCGCGACCGGTTCGCCCTCCCGCTCCTGGTCGATCATGGCCACCAACTCGTCCAGGTGGCCGAGCAGTTCGTCCGGCGGCAGGTCGAGGGTGGCGAAGTTGTGCACGGCGGTGCGCAGCCGGCCCATGGTGGCGGCGGCGTGCAGGCCATGGCCGACCACGTCGCCGACCACCAGGGCGACCCGGGTGCCGGGCAGCGGGATCACGTCGAACCAGTCGCCGCCGACGCCGGCCTGGGCGGGCAGGTAGCGGTAGGCGGCGTCCACCGCGCTCTGGCTGGGCAGGGCCCCGGGCAGCAGGCTGCGCTGGAGGGCGACGGCCATCACGTGCTCGCGGCTGTAGCGGCGGGCGTTGTCGATGCTGACGGCGGCCCGGGCGGTGAGCTCCTCGGCGAGCGAGAGGTCGTCCAGGTCGAAGGGTTCGGGCCGCTGCGAGCGCCAGAACTTGACCAGGCCCAGCTGCACGCCCCGGGCCAGGATCGGCACCCGGACCACCGAGTGGATGCCGTGTTCGAGCACCCGCCGGGCCCGGGGCGGATCCTGGGTCTGCCAGGCGGTGGCCGAGGCGAGATCGCGCTCCAGGCCGGCCTGCCCGGTGCCCAGGTTCCAGGCCTGCGGGGTGGCCGGGTGGACGGTGATCCGCTCGCCGACGGGGTAGAGCGGCATCTCCTCGGCGATGCCGCTCTTGGCGACCCGCCGCATCGGGGTGTCCGGGCCGGGCCGGGGCTCCTCGCCGCGCAGCACCGGTTCGGCCAGGTCCACGGTGACGTGGTCGGCGAAGGCGGGCACGGCCACCTCGGCCAGCTCCTCGGCCGTCCGGGTGACGTCCAGGGTGGTGCCGATGGCCAGGCTGGCCTCGTAGAGCAGGGTGAGGCGGCGGCGGGCGGCCTCGGCCTCGGCCGTGAGCACGTGCAGTTCGGTCGCGTCGCGCAGGGTGGCCACGGTGCCGGGCGGGCCGCCGGCCCGGTCGGTGGGGCGGGTGCTGACCACCAGCCGCCGGGCCCCGGCCGAGAGCACCTCGTCGCTCACCGCCCGCCCGGAGGCGAGCAGCTCGGCGGCCGGCCCGTCCAGGCCGAGCTCGGCCACCGGTCTCCCCTCGGCGTCGGGCGGCAGGTCGAGCAGCCGCCGGGCCTCGTCGTTGGCGAGCAGCAGGGTGGCGTCGGCGCGCAGGATCACCACGCCCTCCCGGACGGCGTGCAGCACGGCGTCGTGGTGCTCGTACATCCGGGTCATCTCGGCCGGGCCGAGCCCGTGGGTCTGCCGCAGCAGCCGGCGGCTGGCCAGCGCGGTGCCGACGGTGGCCAGCCCGAGCGCGACGGCCGCCGCGCCGAGCAGCAGCGGCAGCTGGCGCTGGACCACCCCGCTGACCTTGCTGATGGTGATCCCGGCCGAGACGGCGCCGACCACCGTGCCGTTCGCGTCGTGCACGGGCACCACGGCCTGCACCAGGGGGCCGATCGTGCCGTTGATCTGCTCGGTGACCACCTGCCCCTGCAGGGCGGGCTGGTAGGTGCCGACGAACTTCTTGCCGATCCGGTCGACCAGCGGGTGGGTGTACCGGATGCCGTCGGTGCCCAGCACCACCACGAAGTCGACCCCGGAGTCCTTCCGGGCCGCCTCGGCGCTCGGCTGGAGCAGGGCCGTCGGGTCCGGGGAGCGCAGCGCGGCGGCGATGCCGGGCGAGTCGGCGAAGGTCTGGGCGACGGCGACCGACCGGTTGCGGGCCTCCGTGGTGCTGTCCCGCCGGGACTGGATCACCAGCGCGAGCACGGCGGCGAGCACCAGCAGCAGCACCACGACGACCTGGAGGGCGAACACCTGCGCGGCGACGCTGCGGGAGGCGGACGGCCGTGCCGTCGTACGGGCCATGCGCCCATCGTCCCCCGGGTGACCCCGAGGTGGCCAGTGGGTGTATAAGAAGCCTCCCCGATCTTCCCGGGATGCCTCCCCGATCCCCGTGATCACTCTTGACATAACTCAACAGAAACAAATAATTCTCAACACGGCGAGGCCGGGCAAACCCTCCTCACTCGGCGCCGGCCCGCCCTACGGAAGGCTTCCCCCCACATGGCTCAGTCCCTGCGTCGCGTCACCGTGGCCGCGGCCGGCTCACTGCTGCTCGCGCTCGCCCCGCTCACCGCCACCACCGCCCACGCGGCCACCCCGCCGCTGGCCAACGGCAAGGCCCTCACCCCGCCGATGGGCTGGAACTCCTGGAACAGCCTCGGCACCGGCGTCACCCAGCAGCAGGTCAAGGACACCATCGACTACATGGTGGCCAACGGCCTGGTCGCGGCCGGCTACGACACCGTGACCATCGACGACGGCTGGTCGCTCGGCCACCGCTCCGGCCAGACCACCGACCTGGTCAAGAACTCCTACGGCGCGATGCAGCTCTACGACGCGGGCGGCCACCCGGTCGGCGGCCTGGACGGCACCGGCAACGACCCCACCACCGGCCACCTGGTGCCCGACCCGCGCAACTTCCCGAACCAGCTGGTCAACGGCCAGCCGGTGAACGGCATCCAGTACCTGAGCTGGTACGCGCACGGCAAGGGCATGAAGTTCGGCCTGTACGGGACCGACACCTACACCACCTGCCAGGGCCACCCGGGCAGCCTGGGCCACGAGGCCACCGACGCGGACGACTTCGTCAGCTGGGGCGTCGACTTCGTGAAGTACGACGACTGCCCGTACGGCGGCACCATCACCGGCCCGGACGGGCACGACTACGGCACCCAGGGCGAGGGGCGGGAGCTCACCCGCTCGATGTACGCCCGGGTGCAGGACTTCCAGCGCCAGCTGGACGCCGCCTCGGCCCGCCAGGGCAAGGGCAAGGTGACCATGAGCGTCTCCGCCCAGCCCGTGCACACCGGCGTCCCGTACCTGCTGGCCGCCGACGACCCGGCCCGCTCCGACTCGGTGGTCCAGGCCGCCGGCACCGCCCGGTACAACGCCCCCGGCTACGCGCCCACCGGCGTCTGGTGCGGCCAGGTGGCCAACCTCTGCCGGATCGGCGGCGACCGGGGCAGCGACCTCGGCGGCGTGCTCTACGACGGCCAGCTGGGCACCGCCCTCCAGTACCCGGGCAACGTGCGCCCCGGCAGCTGGAACGACCTCGACATGGCCTTCGCCGGCTGGCAGGACCCGTACGGCCAGTGGGGCGTCACCGACACCTGCACCTGCCACCAGCCGTACACCGACACCGAGTCGGCCAGCGAGCTCTCCATCCTCTCGATGCTGGCCGCCCCGCTGATCTCCGGCGCCGACCTGCGCACCGCCGCCGCCTCCCAGCACACCTCCGGCGGCGTCACCTGGTCCACCGGCCTGACCTCCTCGGCGCTCGCGCTCTACAAGAACGCCGACATGATCGCCATCGACCAGGACGGCCTCGGCAAGCCGGCCACCCTGGTCGGCGGCAACCCGAGCGGCTCGGCCCCGCTGGTGCTCAAGCGCACCCTGGCGGGCGGCGACACCGCCGTCCTGCTGCTCAACCAGAGCGCCACCGCCACCCAGACCGTCGCCACCTCGCTCCAGGCCCTCGGCCTGACCGGCTCCTACAGCGCCAAGGAGCTCTGGACTAAGGCCACCAGCACCGTCACCGGCCCGCTGAGCGCCACCCTGGCCCCGCACGCCGCCGCGCTCTACCGGCTGAGCACCGCCGCGAGCTCCGTCACCCCCGCGATCGTCGGTGACAACGCCTTCCACGGCCTCACCAACGGCGGCAGCGGCGGCCTGGCCCTGGAGGTGGCCGGCACCTGCAGCGCCCCGGCCGGCGGCGTGGCCGACCTCAACACCTGGGACGCCACCCACACCTCCGAGCAGTGGCAGTTCGCCCGCAACGCCGACGGCTCGGTCCGGATCTACGACCGCTGCTACACCGGCACCCAGATCGCCGGCACCCTGACCGCCCCGACCTCGGCCGGCGCCCCCGTCACGGTGCAGAACGCCTTCGACCCCGCCAACGCCTACCAGAAGTGGACCGTCACCCAGTCCACCAGCACCGGCGCCATCACCCTCACCAACCAGGCCACCGGCCTGGTGCTCGACACCCCGTCCACCGCGCGCACCACCACCGTGACCACCAACCCGGCCACCGGCGCGGCCACCCAGGGCTGGTCCACACTCAACTGACCCCCGCCCCGCCGCGCCCGCCCTCCCCCGGGGCGGGCGCGGCAAATCGCGTTGCCGCCCGCCGCGGCCCGCTCCTAGGATCACCGGCAACGGCGTGTAGCTCAGTCAGTCAGAGCACCGGACTCGGGATCCGGAGGGCGCGGGGGCAGCACCCGCCATGCCGGCCATGGACACCAGCGCTGAGCAGCAGCACCCGCATCCGACCGTCGCCGCCGACTACGCCCACGGGCAGGTCGCCCGGGCCTTCGTGACGGCCCGCACCCACTCCGACCCGGCCACCCGCACCCGCGCCGAGGGCCGCCTCGACGGCTGGCGCGCCGCGCTGGCCGGGATGCTGGACGGCAGCCTGCGGATCGGCAGCCGCGCCCCGGTGGCCGGCCTGCCCGGCTGGGTCACCCTGGAGGTGCTCCAGGGCGGCTTCGCCAGTGGCCGGGCCAGTGCTGAGGGCCCGCTCCAGCCGTACGAGACCGCGGCCTGCCGCGCGGCGGGCCTGCCGGCCGACCGGGCCGAGCTCTTCGCCCACTCCCTCACCGAGGCCGGCCTGGCCCGGCTCTGGGAGCTGCTGGACACCGGCCACTACCGGGTGACGGTGCCGGAGGAGGCCGCGCTGCTCACGGTGGCCTGGCTGGTCCGGGCCGGCGAGCAGCAGTCCGCCCTGGAGCTGGTGGACGCCCTGGCCCCGTACGCCCACCGGCTGCGCTTCACCCCGCCCACCGCCGACACCCCCGAGCCCGCCACCGACGCCGTGCACCGCCAGCCGCTCGCCGACACCGTCGAGGCCCTGGAGCGGCGCGGCCCCCATCACGCGATCGAGACCCAGCGCGAGGCGCTGGCCGTCTGGCTGCCGTTCTCCGACGAGCTGCTCACCCACTGGCTGGAGACCGCCGGGCCGGACGGCCGGGTGCTGCACCGCGACGCGGGCCCCGACTGGCACCGGCGCGGCGCCGAACTCCTGGATCGCTACCGGCTGTTGGCCGCCGCACACCCGCGCTGCGGCAAGCACCGGTCCACCCGGCACAACCTCGGCGTGCTGCGCTCCGCCCTGGAGACCACCGTGCAGGGCGAGCAGCTGACCCCGCGCGCCGCCGGCCTGCTGCGCCTGGCCGCCGAGTCGATGGTCCGCCGCCGCGGGCTGCCCGGCTCCGAGCGGCACACCGCGCTGCGCCGGATCCAGGCCCGCCAGGCGGCCCTGCCCTCGCACCGGGCGCTGGCCGCGCTGCTGGTGGAGCGCCTCGGCCAGTACCCGCTGCAGCACGGCCTGGCCGACCCCGACCGGGTGCTCGGCCCGACCACCCCGGCCGAGGCGGCGCAGACCGGCGGGCCGGCCGGCACGGCCATCCCCGCCCAGCTGCGCAAGCCGGTGCTGGCCGCCACCAGTGCCCCGGTCGAGACCCTGGTCGAGCTCGGCCTGGTGCCCTCGGCCGAGGTACTGGCCACGCTGGCACCGCAGTTGGCCTCGGCGGTGGCGGCGCACGGCTACCGCGACCAGGCCCTCGGCACCCTCGCCTCGGCCCACCACCGGGCCTTCGCCGCCCGGCGCTCCCTGCTGCTGCTCGACTACGCCCACCAGGTCCGGGCCGGGGAGCTGCCCTGGGTCCGCGCCACCGAGCCGCACCGCACCGCCACCGGCCAGGAGCTCGCCCTGCTGCGCCGCCTCGGCGGCCTGGCCCTCGCCGCCTTCCCCGGCACCATCCTGCCGAACCCGCTGGTGAGCGAGTTCGCCGCGCTCTCCCGCCGGGGCGCGCTGGACCTGCCCTTCGTGGAGGAGCTCGCGGCCGACATCTTCATGGGCGGCTTCACCCCGAAGTACCTCGCCGCCGCCAAGCTCGCCGCCGAGCAGCTCCAAGGCACGCTCTACGAGCGGTACTTCGGCATCGACTACGCCGCCGTCCTGGCCCTGCCACCGGGTGCCGCCCCTGGTGGCCGCACCGCCGAGGCCTTCTCGGGGCTCTGCCGCGAGCGGGCCGGCAGCCCCGGCCGCCACAGCTCGGTGGCGGCCAACGGCACGGTGATCGAGCAGGCCCAGATCCTCACCACCCACAACCTGACCACCCTGACCGGCCCCGTCGGCCTCACCCCGGCCGACGGCTGGGCACCCCTCGCCCTCGGCGCCTTCACCACCGCCGCCCGCCTCACCACCCGGGCCCGCCGCCTCCCGTACCCGCTGGCCACCGTGAAGAACGCGGCCTTCGCCTGGCGCCAGCTGGTCTTCCACCTCACCCACTGCACCCCGGCCGACCGCACGGCCGTGCTCGCCCGCATCCGAGCCGACCACCCCACCGCCCTGACCCCGGCCGTCGCCGGCCTGGCCCTCCTCGCCGCCGGCGAACACTTCACCCCCGACGGCACCACCCCGGACGGCACCGGCCGCCGCCTCCTCGGCTGGACGACCGGCCCCCACTGGCTGCTCCACTAAGCGTCAGCGGCGTAGACGACCTCCAGCTCGAAGCCCTGGCCGTCCGTCAGATGCAGGGCCTGGCCGGTGTCCGTGCGCACCGACCACCCTGCGGCGACTGCCGCCTCCAGCACCGGCTCCCGCCGCCCCCGCACCGCCAGGTGGTTGATCCCGGCCCGGAGCCGGTCATGCCCCCCTGCCCGGAGATCCGGCGACTGCTCGATCACCACGTAACTGCCCCCGCGCCGCCAACTACGCCCGTTCTCCCAGTGCTGGAACGGCTCGCACCCCAGCGCCACCAGCACGGGGCCCCACTGGCGTTCGGCCGTGGACAGGTCGTCCATCCACAGCTCGACGTGGTGGATGAACGCATCGCCTTGCCGATCCTGCTGTTCGGTCATGCGTCCCATTTAACCTATGGTTTCGGCGCAGCGGCGTCCTAGCTCCGACTTCCCGTCCAAGCGGTGGACTGGTAGACGAGGGCGCAGATCACCGTCCGGTGCGTCCGTGCCGTCAGGGTGTTGCCCAACGGCAGGAGGTAGTCGATCTGCGCCGAGGCGGGGACCCCCCGGTCACGCCGCAGGTAGTCGGCCGCCATCGCCGCGCAGGCCTTGGCCGCCCCGTCCGCACGGTCGTCCGCGCCGCCGTAGACCGCGTCGCCCATGTCCGCGAGGGCGAACACCACACCGTGGTGAAGCTGCGAGCACGGGACCGCCGTCACCTCTCGGGTCAGATGCGCCTCGGCCGGCTGGGGGCCGAAGCAGTCACCGACCTTCAGGTCGTACCCACTCACCGTCCGGGCCTGCCCGCCGTCGGACGTCCCGCTGTCGAACACCGACATCCCGACGACCGCCCACATCGCGCACAGCACCAGGCCGGTCAGCGCGGCCCAGCGGCCGCGCTGCTTCGTCCGCCGGATCCGCACCAGTGCCGGAAGGACCTGTAGGCCTCGGTCTACCCAGACCGCTCCGCGGCCGGCTCGGTGCCGCCCGGGTGCGAGGTCGACGTCTCGGCGTCGATCTCCTGTGCGTTCCGTCCGTCAGCGGACACGAGACTCTCCATGGCTGTCGCGGTCAATCGGCCGGTCGGGCCCGGGAACGATCCCTGCCGGCCACCTTGCCCGACAGGCCGCCGCACAGTTGATCACATCACGGCAGCGCCGTCGACAGACTTTCCGCCGACGGACTCCCGGTCATCGAGGTCCCCGCGCTACTCCCCCGCCACCCCGTCCGTGAGTTCCCGCACGATGTCCAGGTGCCCGGCGTGCCGCGCGTACTCCTGCAGCACGTGGAACAGGATCCACCCCAGGGTCGGCCGCGCGTCACCCTCCGCGAAGCGCCCGCCCCCGGCCGCGGAGGCCGACAGCGGAGTGCCCGTCACCACCTGCCGGGTGTGCTCACCCCCTGCCCGCAGTGCCCCCAGCAGCTCCGCCACCGTCTCCTCCAGCCGCACCAGCCACCGCGTCCTCTCCTCGTCCCAGTCCCCCCAGGGCTCCGCGACCTGCTCCCCCTGGAAGCCCCACCGGAGCCAGCGCTGCTCCATGTACACCAGGTGCTTGACGAGTTCGAGCGGGCTCCAGCCGGACGGCAGCCGGCTCGACCGCAGCTCCGCCTCCCCCATCCCCGCCACCTTGGCCGCGATCACGGCTCGGTAGTAGTCCAGATATCCCAGCAACAGCTCACTCGGGTCGGAGAGTTGCTTGTCAGGCTCGTGCACCGTAGAAGTCATGGCCCCGAGTCTGCCACCCACCCCACCGGCATCCCACTACCGCCCCGCACCACCAGCCTCGTCGGCAACACCACCCGCCGCACCGCGCCACCCTCCCCGGCGAGGCGCCGGAACAGCAGCTGCGCCGCCGTCCGCCCGAGCAGCGCCGAGTCCTGGGCCACCACGGTGACCGGCACCGCCAGCAGGTCCGCCAGTTCGAAGTCGTCGAAGCCGACCAGGGCCGGGCGCCGGGCCCGCCCGGCCAGCTCCCGCAGCACGGCCACGCTCACCCGGTTGTTGCCGCACATCAGCGCGGTGACCGGCCACCGCCCGGCCAGCATCCGGTCCAGCGCCAGCCGCACGCCCAGCGGGTCGGGCCGGCCCATCGAGACCCACTCGGGGCGGGCCTCACAGCCGGCCGCCGCCATCGCCCGCCGGTAGCCCCGCAGCCGCTCCACCGCCGTGAATATCCCCGGTGAATCACCCAAGTAACCGATCCTGCGGTGCCCTTGCCGCAGCAGGTGCTCGACCCCGGCCCGGCTGCCGCCCTCGTTGTCGCAGAGCACGGTGTCCACGGCCGGCCCGGCCAGCGGCCGATCCACGGCCACCACCACCGTGCCGGCGGCCGTCTCCCCGGCCAGGTACCCGTGGTCGGCGGCGGTGGGCACCAGGATCAGCCCGTCCACCCGCCGGGCGGTGAAGGCCAGCGCCAACTCCCTTTCGCGCTCTGGGTCCTGGGCCGAGGAGCCGGAGAAGAGCAGCGCGCCGTGCGCCCGGGCCACCTCCTCCACGGCCCTGGTCAGCGCGGAGTAGAACGGATCACCGACGTCCTCGACGATCAGGCCGACGCTGCTGGTGCGCCGCCCCTGTCTCAGCAGCCGGGCGCCGTCGTTGGGCCGGAAGCCGAGCTCCTTCACCGCCCGGCGGACCCGCTCGGCCGTCTCCTCCCGCACCCCGGCCTCGCCGTTGACCACCCGGGAGACCGTCTTGAGGCCCACCCCGGCCATCGCCGCCACGTCCTTCATCGTCGGCCTGCCCGCCACCCGATCTCCTTCCGTCCGACTCTGACAACGTTGTCGCGCCGCCCTCCGGATTTCCCTCCCACCCACGGTCAAAAACCTTGCGCAACAGCCCACTTCCACCGCAGGAGTTACGGCCGGAAGCCTTGACAGCGGTCGAGACTCCATGAGTACATGCCAACCGCGACAACGTTGTCCACCGGCTGGACTCCCTGTGTCCGGCCCCGGCGAGGAGGAGCGCGGTGCCCGAACCCCTGCTGGCCGCCCGAGGGTTGGTGAAGCGATTCGGCCAGATCCAGGCCCTGGACGGGGCCGCCTTCACGGTGCACCCCGGCGAGGTGGTGGCCCTGATCGGCGACAACGGCGCGGGCAAGTCGACCCTGGTGAAGACCCTGGTCGGCGCGATCGCCCCGGACGCCGGGGAGGTGCTGCTCGACGGCCGCCCGGTCTCCTTCGCCGGCCCGCGCGAGGCCCAGGCCGCCGGGATCGAGACCGTCTACCAGGACCTCGCCCTGGCCGCCGACCTCGACGCCGCAGCCAATCTCTTCCTCGGCCGCGAACTGCTGCGCGGCGGCCCGCTGCGCCCCTTCGGCCTGCTCGACAAGCCCGCGATGCGCCGCCGCGCGGTCGAGGCCTTCGCCGAACTCGGCGTCGAACTCAAGGAATTGGACGCGCCGGTGGCCACCCTCTCCGGCGGCCAGCGGCAGAGCGTGGCGATCGCCCGCTCGGTGGCCTGGGCCTCCCGGGTGGTCTTCATGGACGAGCCGACGGCCGCCCTCGGCGTGGTCCAGCGCGAGCGGGTGCTCGACCTGATCCGCCGGGTCCGCGACCGGGGCGTCGCCGTGGTGCTGATCAGCCACAACATGCCCGAGGTGCTCTCGGTGGCCGACCGCGTCGAGGTGCTCCGGCTCGGCCGCCGGGTGGCCCGCTTCGAGGCCGCCGACACCTCCCTGGAGGAGTTGGTCGCCGCGATGACCGGCGCGCTCGAACACGAGGAAGGCTCACCGTGAACCGACCCCCGTCCCCGCTCGCCAGGCTGCGCCGGAGCCTCGGCAGCCGGAACACCTTCTGGACCTTCCTCGTCCTGCTCGCCCTGGTGCTGGTCTTCTCGGTGCTGCGGCCCCACGCCTTCGCCACCGTCTTCGAACTCCGCAGCGTGGCCACCGAATCCTCGATCCTGGTGCTGCTCGCCGTCGGCCAGACCTTCGTCATCGTCACCGCCGGGATCGACCTCTCCGTCGGCTCGGTGCTGATCTTCTCCGGCGTGATCGCCGTCCGCGCCATGAACGCGCTGGACAGCGGCCCACAGGCCGGCTGGGGCACCATCGCCCTAGGCGCGGCGGCCGGCGCGGGCGCCGGCCTGGGCTGGGGCGTGCTCAACGGACTGCTGGTCGCCAAGGCCAAGGTGCCGCCGCTGATCGTCACCCTCGGCACCCTCGGCATGGCGCTCGGCACCGCCCAGATCCTCACCCACGGCGTCGACCAGGGCAATGTGCCCACCAGGCTGGCCGACACCTTCGGCAGCGGCAGCCTGTTCGGCATCCCCTGGCTGATCGTGATCGCCGTCCTGGTGGTGGCGGCCGCCGCCGTCACCCTCTCGCTCAGCCGGTTCGGCCGCTACACCCTCGCCGTCGGCTCCAACACCGAGGCCGCCCAACGGGTCGGCATCCGGGTCGACCGCCACCTGATCAAGGTGTACGCCCTCTCCGGCCTGCTGGCCGGCCTGGCCGGCGTGCTCAATCTCGCGCACTTCAGCAGCACCACCCTCACCAGCGGCACCCAGGACAACCTCAACGCGATCGCCGCCGTCGTGCTCGGCGGCACCAGCCTCTTCGGCGGCAGCGGCTCGGTGATCGGCACCGTGATCGGGGTGTTCATCCCGGCCGTCCTGCAGAGCGGCTTCACCATCCTCCAAGTCCAGTCGTTCTGGCAGACGGTGGCCGTCGGCGCCGTCCTGGTGCTCGCCGTCTGGTCCGACCAGCTGCGCCGCCGCCGGCGACAGCGCTGACCCCCGCTCCCCACCGGTGAAAGGACTCCCCGTGCCCGCAAGAAGCCTCCGCCCCACCGCACTTGCCGCGCTCGCCCTGCTCGCCCCCGCCCTCCTCCTCACCGCCTGCGACAGCACCGGCAACGGCAATGGCTCCGGCAGCAGCATCGCCTTCGTCGCGGGCAAGACCGGCGACCCCTTCTACATCACCATGAAGTGCGGGGCGAGCGCCGAGGCCAAGAAGCTCGGCTACTCCTTCTCCGCCACCGGCTCGGCCGACTGGAGCGTCCCCGAGCAGGTGACCGCCGTCAACAGCGTGACCGCCAACCGCCCGGGCGGCGTCCTGATCTCCCCCGTCGACCCCAACTCCCTCGCCGCGCCGGTCAAGACGCTGCAGAGCGCCGGCACCAAGGTGGCCATCGTCGACACCTCGCTCACCGACACCTCCCTCGGCGTCACCCACATCTCATCCGACAACACCCAGGGCGGCACCCAGGCCGCCGACACCATGGCCGGCCTGCTCGGCAGCTCCGGCGAGATCGTCATCCTCACCCCCGACCTCACCACGACCACCACCAACGCCCGGATCGACGGCTTCAAGCAGCAACTCGCCGCCAAGTACCCGGGCTTGAAGATCGACGACATCCGCCAGGTCGGCGACACCGCCCAGGGCGCCGCCTCCGCCGTCGGCGACGAACTCGCCGCCCACCCCACCCTCACCGGCATCTTCACCGCCAACTCCCAGACCGGCGAGGGCGTCGGCACCGGCCTCAAGAATGCCGGCCGCCAGGGCAAGATCAAGGTCGTCTCCTTCGACGCCGGCCCCCAGCAGGTCCAGGCCCTGGAGAGCGGCGCCGTCGACGCCCTGATCTCCCAGGACCCGTACGGCATCGGCCAGCAGGCCGTCGACCAGCTCGCCAACGCCCTCACCAAGAAGCCCGTCACCGACCCCATCCACACCAAACTCGCCAGCATCACCCGCGACAACCTCCACGACCCCGCCCTCGCCCACTTCCTCTACAAGGCCGATTGCTAAAACCAGGGGTGCGAGGAACCGCGCGCCCAGCCACCCACCCGCCCGCAGCCGCCCTCCTCCTTCGTTCCCCACCCAGCTCCGTACCCGCGCTCCCGGCACCCCCGTCCGGAAGGAAGCGACGCGTGTCCCGCCTCCCCATCCTCCTCCTCGCCGCCGTCCTGACCCTCACAGCAGCACCAGCGGCCCTCGCCGCTGAACCTGCGGCCGTCACCGACCCAGCCGCCCTGGTCGACCCCTTCGCCGGCACCGGCAACGGCGGCGGCACCGTCGGCCAGGTCGACACCTTCCCCGGTGCGGACCTGCCGTTCGGCATGGTCCAGTGGAGCCCCGACACCCCGGCCAAACCCCCGGGCGGCGGCTACGACATCAACGACCACACCATCACCGGGTTCAGCCTCACCCACCTCTCCGGCCCGGGCTGCGCCGTGGCCGGCGACTTCCCGTTCCTGCCGCTCACCGGCCCGCTCCCGGCCGACCCCTCCGCCGCCGGCGTGCCCTTCGACCACGCCACCGAGTCCGCCCACCCGGGCGCGTACTCCGTGACCGCCGGCGGCGTCCGCACCGAGCTCACCGTCACGCCCCGCACCGGCCTCGGCCGCTTCACCTACCCCGCCACCGACCAGGCCAGGATCCTGGTCAAGACCGGGTCGAGCCAGAACGGCGGCTCCGCCGCCCAGTTCCACCTGGTCGGCGACCGCGAGATCACCGGCTCGGTCACCAGCGGCCACTTCTGCGGCCAACCCGACACCTACACCGTGTACTTCGCGGCCCGCTTCGACCGCCCGTTCACCAGCTCCGGCAGCTGGTCGCAGGGCGGCTGGGTCGGCTTCGACACCCGCACCGACGCCTCGGTCGGCGTCCAGACCGCCGTCAGCTACGTGAGCACGGCCGGCGCCGAGGCCAACCTCGCCGCCGAGGCCCGCAGTTGGAGCGTCCCGCAGGTGGCAGCCCAGGCCCACCACCGCTGGAACGACTACCTCCGCCGCATCACCATCGCCGGCGGCACCCGCACCCAGCAGGCCACCTTCTACACCGCGCTCTACCACTGTCTGCTCCACCCCAACCTGTTCAGCGACGCCGACGGCCGCTACCCGGGCTTCGACGGCGCCGTGCACACCGTCCAGCCCGGCCACGCCCAGTACGCCAACGTCTCCGGCTGGGACATCTACCGCACCGAGGTGCCCCTGCTCGCCCTGCTCGCCCCGGACGAGACCGGCGACCTCGCCACCTCGCTGCTGAACGACGCCGACCAGGGCGGCTGGCTGCCCAAGTGGCCGGTGGCCAACGGCTACACGGGCGTGATGAACGGCGACGCCGCCGACCCGATCCTGGCCGGCGCCTACGCCTTCGGCGCCCGCGGCTTCGACGCCGCCAAGGCGCTCCGCACCATGGTGCACGGCGCCGAGGCCACCACCGGCCCGACCGGCCAGGGCTGGTACGTCGAACGCCCGCACGCCGCCGAGTACTTGGCGAACGGCTACGTGCCCAACCTCGGCTCCGACTCGATCAGCCCGGTGCCCAACGGGGCCTCCGAGACCCTCGAGTACGCGCTCGCCGACTTCTCGATCTCCCGCCTGGCCACCGCCCTCGGCCAACCCGCCGTGGCCGACCGCTTCCAGCGGCGCTCCGGCAACTGGGCCAACCTCTTCGACACCGCCACCGGCTACGTCCGCCCGCGCGACGGCGACGGCGCCTTCCCGCCCGGCGACCCGGTGGCCACCACCGGCGGCTTCGGCCAGAGCGGCTTCCAGGAGGGCAACGCCGCCCAGTACACCTGGATGGTGCCGCAGGACCTCCGCGGCCTGGTCGACGGCCTCGGCGGCGACGCGGCGGCAGCCGCCCGCCTCGACACGTACTTCTCCCAGCTCAACGCCGGCCCCGACCTGCCGTACCACTGGCAGGGCAACGAGCCGGCCTTCGGCACCCCGTGGGTGTACGACAGCCTGCACCGGCCCTGGCAGACCCAGCAGACCGTCCGGCGGATCATGGACAGCCTGTACGCGCTCGGCCCGGGCGGCGAGCCCGGCAACGACGACCTCGGCGCGATGAGCTCCTGGTACGTCTGGTCCGCCCTCGGCCTCTACCCGCAGACCCCCGGCACCCCGCTGCTCGTCCTCGGCAGCCCGCTCTTCCCGCGCGCGACCCTGCACGGGCCGCACGGAAGGGAGTTGACGGTGACCGCGAGCGGCGCCGGCCAGACCTACGTGCAGCGCCTGGCCGTGGACGGTCGCCCGTCCACCCGCACCTGGGTCGACCTCGACCACGTCCACCGGCTCGACTTCACGCTCGGCGCCACTCCCAACACGGTCTGGGGCAGCGGCCCTTCGGACGCGCCGCCCTCCTTCCCCACCGGCCGCCCGGCCTTCCCGCCGACCACCCGGGCGTTCCTGCGGGTCGACCCGGCGCAGACCAGGCTCGCGCCCGGCGGCTCCGCCACCGTCCGGGTCACCGTGGACAACTCGCTCGGCACCCAACCCGCCTCCGTCACTTGGCAGTCCACCCTCCCCACCGGCCTCACCGCCCGACCCGCCGGCGCCACCGTGACCGCCCCACCCGGTGGCAGCGCCACCACCGCGCTCACCCTCACCGCCGGTGCCGGCACCCCCACCGGCTACTACCAACTCGCCCTCACCGCCCGCACCGACACCGGCGCCACCCTCGCGCGCAATCACCTCCTGGTGACCCTGGCCGCCCCCGGTGAGACCATTCCGACCGCGTACGTCTCCAACTACAGTGACAACACCGTCACCCCGGTCGACACCCGGACGCACAACGCCGGACCGCCGATCAGCGTCGGTAGCGGGCCGGACGGCATGACCACCGCGGCCGGGCACCTGTACGTAGCGAACAACAACAGCAACGACGTCACCGTGGTCGACCTCGCCACCAACGCCGTCACCGCGACGGTCAGGACCGGTGCGGTGGCGGCCGACGTCGCCGCCACCCCGGACCAACACACCGTCTGGGTCAGCGACTTCGGTGACGGCACCGTGCATCCCATCGACACGTCGACCTTGGCCGTGGGGGCTCCGGTCAAGGTCGGCGCCCAACCGGAGCGGCTGCGCGTCAACCCGGCGGGCACCGAACTCTGGGTGGCCGACCAGGGCGACGGCACGGTCTCCGTGGTCGATCTGGCCACCCGCACGCTCCGCCGCACCGTCCCGGTCGGCGCCGCCCCGTTCGGGGTGGCCTTCGCGCCGGACGGCAGCCGCGCCTACGTGAGCGAGAACGGCTCCGGCACCGTCTCGGTGATCGACACTGCGAGCTACCGGGTGGTCGCCACCGTCCCGGTCGGCTCCGGCCCGGAGTACGTCAGCGTCGCGCCCGACGGCCGCACGGCCTACGTGGCCGTCACCGGCCCCGGCGGGGTCGTCCCGATCGACACCGCGACCGCCACCGCCCGACCCGTCATCCCGACCGGCGGCGGCACCTACGCCCTCGCCTTCTCCCCCGACGGGCGGACCCTCTGGGCGGTCGACTCCGCCACCAACGACGTCCGACCGGTCGACCCGGCCACCGGCACCCCCGGCCCCGCCGTCACCGTCGGCAACGTCCCGGACGGCATCGCCGTGACCGGCTGAACCCGACCGGGGCGCGCCCGCCAGGGCGCGCCCCGGCACCTCCACCCCCTACCCAGGAGCACCCGTGCAAGCCCCCAAGCTGATAAGGCGGTTGGCCCTCGCCACCGCCGCCCTCGCCCTCGCGCTGCCGCTCACCCCGGCCGCCGCCGAGTCACGCCCGGCCACCGCTGCGGCCGCCGGGCAGGTCGAGACCAACTACGCCGACCCGGTCACCGCGCTGCCCCCGGTCAGCCGTCCGGACACCCCGCACTGCACCGTGACGGCGATGCAGCACGACTTCGCCAACAGCTACGGCCAGCCCTTCACCTCCACCCTCACCCCGCCGCCGGACTGCCCCGGGCCATGGAACAAGGTGGTGCTCGACTGGTCCGGCTCGGTGGGCGGCCGCCAGTACGACCGGCTGGCGGGCGTCTGGATCGGCGGCGCCGAGGTGCTCCGCACCTCCACCCCCGAGCCGGACCCGGACGGCATCAAGTGGCACGTGGACACCGACATCACGGCCTTCGCCCCGCTGCTGCGCACCGCGCAGCCGGTGGTGGTCGACCTCGGCAACCTGGTCAACTCCACCTACACCGGCGTCTTCCACATGACCATGACGGTCACCTACTACCAGGCCGACCACCACCACCCGGCCGCCGCCACCGCCGACCAGGTGCTGCCGGTCTCCCAGTCCACCACCGCCCCCGGCTGGTGGAACCTCGGGAAGGGCCAGAGCGCCACCGCCACCCTCGCCTTCCCGCGCAACCTGACCCAGGCCCACCTCCAGCTCTACGCCCGGGGCGGCGGCTGCGAGGAGTTCTGGTACGCCAACGTGCCCGACTCCTACGCGGCGGCCCACGCCGACGAGGGCCTCTGCGGCGGCGGCACCTACCGGGAGATCCAGGTGCAGGTGGACGGCCGTCCGGCCGGCACCGTGCAGCCCTTCCCCGCCATCTACACCGGCGGCATCAGCCCGATGATGTGGCGGCCGATCCCGGCCATCGACGCCTTCCGCACCCTCCCCTACGACCTCGACCTCACCCCCTTCGCGGGCACCCTGACCGACGGCAGGCCGCACACCGTCACCCTGCTCCCGCCCGCCGGCATCGCCGACCTCTGGACCCTGGACGGCAGCCTCTTCCTCTCCACCGACCCGCTGCGGCAGCAGACTTCGGGCGCCGTCACCCTCGACACCGTCCAGCCCGACCCGCAGCTGACCACCACCACCGCCGCCCAGGCCGACGGCAGCGACCTGATCACCGCCACCGCCACCCGCGACTGGTCGGTCAGCGGCTACGTGGACACCTCGCGCGGCCGGATCACCACCCGCCTGGACCGCCACGGCTCGTACAGCAACCGCGACACCATCAGCAACGGCGGCCAGCAGCAGGTCAGTTCGCAGCGCGACAGCGGCTGGCTGCAGACCACCGTCAGCCACGGCCCCGGCCGGCCCGAGGGCACCCGCGCCGACTGGTCCTACCCGATCGACGTGACCAGCACCTACGTGCCCGGCGCCACCGCCGACAGCTACCTCGTCCGCGGCCAGGCCACCGTCGCCCGCCACCTGAGCACCAGCACCCAACAGGGCCACCACTGGCGCCCGGTGGACTCCACCGACGACCGCCTCACCGCCCAGGGCGTCATGGAACGCCAGTCCGGCACCCTAGTCCAGGCCGACGGCAGCGGCTCCGAGCACTACACCGGCCACTCCGCCGACGGCACGTGCTACGACCACCAACTCGCCGCCGACCACGGCTGGATCACCCTCGACCGGACCACCACCTGCGGCTGACCCCACCCGCCCGTCCGGGCCCGCGCCGACACCCGATCGGCGCGGGCCCGACCCGTTCCCGCCCGGCCGCCCCCTTACCCGCCCGCCCTGCGCAACTCCCTCAGTTCTCTCCGTCCCACCCTCCCCTCCCCCGAGAGGCCCGGCCATGCTCCGCTTCGGCGTCAACTACACGCCCACCGAAGGCTGGTTCCACCACTGGCTCGACTTCGACCTCGACTCCATCCGCCGCGACCTCGACTCGCTCTCCCCCTCGGCCTCGACCACCTCCGGGTCTTCGCCCTCTGGCCGCTCTTCCAACCCAACCGCACCCTGATCCGACCCCAGGCCCTCGACCAGCTCGGCCGACTCCTCGATGCGGCAGCGGAGTTCGGCCTGGACGTGACCGTGGACGCGCTCCAGGGCCACCTCTCCAGCTTCGACTTCCTCCCGTCCTGGCTCACCACCTGGCACCGCCGCAACCTCTTCACCGACCCCCAGGTCCGCTCGGGCCAGCGCGCCTACCTGCGCGCCCTCGCCACCGCCCTCGCCGACCGCCCCAACTTCCTCGGCCTGACCCTGGGCAACGAGGTCGACCAGTTCTCCGACGACCCCCACCCGGACCCGGACCGCTGCACCCAGGACCAGGCCGCCGACTGGCTCACCGACCTCCTCGGCGTCTGCACGGCCGCCGCCCCGCACCGCCTCCACACCCACGCCGAGTACGACGCCGTCTGGTACCAGGACGGTCACCCCTTCACCCCGGCCCACGCCACCCGCCTCGGCGCCCTCACCACCGTGCACTCCTGGGTCTTCAACGGCACCGCCCAGCGCCACGGCCACGCGGCGGCGGCCACCACGGGCCACGCCGCCTACCTGATCGAGCTCGCCCACGCCTGGGCCGCCACCCCGAGCCGTCCGGTCTGGCTCCAAGAGGTGGGCGCCCCAAGCCCGTTGGTCCCACCCGAGCAGGGCCCGGCCTTCACCGAGGCCACCGTCCGCGCGGCAGCCGACTGCACCGGCCTCTACGGCATCACCTGGTGGTGCTCCCACGACGTCTCCCGCAGCCTGGCCGACTTCCCCGAACTCGAGTACGGCCTCGGTCTGTTGACCTCCGACCGCACCCTCAAGCCCGCTGCCCGCAGCTTCGCCGCCCTGGCCACCGAACTCCGCCACGCACCCGAGCCGCCCCCGCGCACCACCGCCCTGCTCCTCGACCCGGCGGCCCCGCGCTCGGCCTGCGCCCCGGGCTCCGCCTTCCACGACACCTGGTCCGCCCTGCACGCCGCCGGCCGCCGCCCGGCCATCGTGCTCACCCCGGCCGCGGCCGACCCCAGCCACCTCGCCGCCCGCGGCATCACCGAACTCCTCTCCCCTGCACCCCCGCTGACCGCCTGATCCCGGCCACCGAAGTCGCAGGTCATCCGGCGCGGGGCTCAGGCCGGCGGCCGCTCGCGCCACCAGGTGGCCGTGGCGCGGAAGGATTCGGGCCACGGGGTGGGGTGGAGGCCGAAGGCCTCGGTGAGGGCGGTGGAGTCCAGGGTGAAGGGCTGCTCGATCTGGTAGGCGATCTCGTCCAGCTCCCGGATGCGGGCGTTGAGCAGGCCGACGGCCCGCCGGAGGCGGCGGTTCACCGTGATCAGGCGGGGCTCGGCAGCGCCCACCGTGCGGCAGAACCGGAGCGCGAACTCACGCTGGCTCAGCTCCGGATGGCCGGGGACGTGCCAGGCACGCCCCCAGGCGCTCTCCTCGGTGGCCAGCAGCGCGAGGGTGCGGGCCGCGTCCGGCGCGTAGGTTCGGGCGTGCGGGAGAGTGGGGTTGCCGTAGAGGATCCCGGGACGGCCGGCCAGCAGCCGGGGGATCAGCAGCTTGCCCGTGTGGCTCTCGGTGACCCCGGGGCCGAAGTAGTCGGCGGCTCGGGCCTCCACCGCGCGCAGCCGGCCCGATCGGTGGGCGGCCGCCGCCGCGAGCCACATCCCGGCGCGCAGCCGCCCCTTGGGGCCGCTCGCCGCCAGCGGCGACTGCTCGGTCAGCGGTGTGCTGGACGGCCCGTAGGCGTAGAGGTTGCTCATCGTGACCAGGACGGCTCCGGTGCGCTCGGCCGCCGTCAGCAGCGCGGCGGCGAGCGGGGGCCACTCGCGTGACCAGTGCTGGTAGCCGGGCGGATTGGCGCAGTTGTGGAGAGCCACCGCATCCCGGGCCAGCGCGCTGAGCAGCCCCGGCCCGGTGGCGTCGGCGGCGACCGGCTCGATCCGTCCGTGCTGCGGCGCGCGGCCGCGCCGGGTCACCACCCGCACCTCGTGCCCCTGTTCGGCGAGCAGCAGGGCGGTGGCCGACCCGACGGGGCCGGCTCCGACGATGACGTGCAGGGACATCTCCACCACCTCGGGGCAGGATTCAGGGCACCAGGCTCAGGACGGCACCGCGCTCAGGACCACCACCGAGGGCCGGTCCGGTCGGTGGTGCAGCTCCTGCTCGGCCGCTGCCTGCCGCGCCGCCGATCCGGTCGGCTCGCCGGTGCCGGGGTTGCGGGCGAAGCGGGGGTGGGCCCCGCTGGAGATCTGCAGGCGGATGCGGTGACCGGCCCGGAACCGGCAGGCGGTGGGGGCGAGTTCGAAGCGGATCCGGTGCACCTCGGCACTCCCCTGCGTGCTGATCCGGCGCAGGCCGTCGGTGATGTTCACGGACCGCCCGTCCGGGTGGACGTCGCACAGCCGGGCGAAGAAGTCGGTGTGCGGCAGGCTGGAGCGGACGTACAGCTCCACGGCCACCGGGCCGATGGCGTCCAGGTCGGCGGCGAGCGGCGTACTGGTGAAGGTAAGCACGTCGGGGCGGGCCTCCAGTCGCCGGTTGTCCCGGGGGCCCGCGCCCGGGCCCGTCCACGCGCCGCCGACGGCCGGGGTCGGGTCGGCGGGGTCGTAGCGGTAGCGCGAGGGCGGGCCGGGCGTCGGAGGCTCCAGGGCCAGACCACCGTGCGGGTGCAGGTACCAGCGCTGTTCGACCGCCTGCGGCGGCGGCCAGGCGGTGAAGCCGCGCCACCGGTCGGCGCCGAGGACGAACAGCCGCACCGGCTCGGCCAGTTCGGACGGCTCCGCCACCTCGGCCGCCTCGGACCGCTCGGACGGCTCAGCCGCCTCGGACGGGCGGCGGCCCGCGAACAGCTCGTCGAACCGGCGCAGCGAGTCGGCCATGAAGGTGGGCCACCAGCGGCCGATGGCCGTGTGCGTCCACGGCCCGACGGTGAGCCGGGGGGCCGCGCCGCTCGCGCGCAGCGCCGTGTACTGCTGCAGGGTCTGGGCGAGGAAGGCGTCGTACCAGTTGCCCTGGAGCAGGACGGGCACCGCGCTGCCCGCACCGAGCGCGCGGCTGTGGTCCGAGGCGGCCCAGTACGGGTCGTCCGGCCCGGGGTGGGCCAGCCAGGCGTCGAGGTGCGGGAGGTCCCGGCCGAGGGCGCGCCGGCAGGCCGCGGCGAGCGGGAGCTGGCCGTAGGCGGTCCGCAGCCGCCGCTGCTCGCGTAGCTGTCGGAGGTTGTCGCGCAGCGGGCCGCGCTTGGGGTGGCTGAGCATCGAGGCCCAGCCGGCCATCGTGTCCAGGGCGAACGCGCCGCCGGGCCAGGCCACTTGGGAGTACTCGTGCGGTCCCATCTGGATCACCGCGCCGCGGTGGCCCGGTGGCGGGTCGGCCAGCAGCGCCCACTGCACGTAGCCCAGGTAGCTGGCGCCGATGGTGGCGAACTCGCCGGAGTACCACGGCTGTCGGTTCAGCCACTCGACGGTGTCCAGGCCGTCCGCGGCCTCGTGCACCCAGGGGTCGAGCGTGCCGCCCGAGCCGAAGGTGCCCCGGCAGCGCTGGACGAGCACCTGGTAGCCGCGCTCGGCGTAGAGCCGGCCGTAGAGGAAGCCGATCGGCAGATCCCAGCCGTAGAGGTTGCGGACCAGCAGGGTCGGCGGACGGCCGCCGTCGGCGGGGGCGTAGTGGTCGGCGAGCAGGTCGACGCCGTCGCGCATCGGGACCCGCAGATCCCGGGTGACCCGGACGGTCCGGGTGGCGGGCGGGAGGTGGAGCAGGCGGGCCACCGCGCGGGAGAGCAGGCTCCCGGTGGTGGTACGCCCGGTCGGCCGGATGAATTGCTCAACCGGCATGGATCAGGCCCAGGGTGGCGAGCAGCGTCAGGTTCTCGGCCGCGCTCCACCACTCGACGATCCGCCCGTCCTCCGTCCTGAGGATGTCGATGCCCCGGTTGGCGACGGAGGTGCCGGGCGCGGCGGTCGCACCGGGCAGGCCGCCCCGGTAGGTGCCGGTGAACTGCCAGCCGCCGGTGACCAGGTGGCCCTCGGCGAGCGGGCCGACCTCGGTGCGGTAGTGCAGGTCGGCGATGCCCAGCACGCCGCCGATCAGGGCCAGGGCGGCGTCGCGGTCGGTGACGGCACTCGGGTCCAGCGCGTCCGAGAGCTTCGGGGAGTGCACGGTCAGCCGTTCGGCGAGGATCTCCTTGCCGACGGCGAGATCGCCGTTCCACAGCGCGATCCAGCGCTCCCACAGCAGGTGGTTGTCCATGGTGGTCTCTCCCAGTTCAGCGGGTACCGGCTTCAGCGGGTACCGGCGGGGATCGGGGTACGAGGGGCGGGGGTCTGCACCGGGCCGCCGGGCACCAGGTGGCGGCGCCGGTCCCGGAGCAGTTGGCGCAGGTAGCGGTAGACGTCCAGTTCGACGGTGAGCTTCGGCGTGGCGGAGTAGCGCCGGCGGACCCTGCGCTCGTCGGCGGCGATCTCGGCCGCCATCCGCTGCCGATCCGGCAGCCGGGTGCGGCCCTGGATCAGGTCGGCGACCCACTCGGCCTGCGCCTCGGCGACGGGGGTGATGGCGCTGAGCGTCTTGGCGAAGCCGAGGAAGTACAGCCGGTCGTGGCCGGGCATCACCACCCGGCGGAAGAGCCGCATCGGCCCGGTCATCACCGGGGTCAACTCCGGTGGCAGGAAGGGGAAGCTGAACCTGAACCCGGTGCACCAGAGGATGGTGTCCACCTCGGCCACACTGCCGTCCGTGAACCGCACCTGCCGCCCGCCCTCGAAGCGTTCGATGCCGGGCCGGACCAGGATGCGGCCGGCCTTCACGGCCGGCAGGTAGCCCTCGCAGGTGGCCGGGTGGGTACGCAGGGCCAGGTGCCCCGGCGCGGGAAGGCCGTACTTGCTGATCCGGCCCTGCATCAGCCAGAGCATCGCGGTGAGGGTGACGCTCTGCACCCCGGGCGGGACGTACTTGGCGAACGGCAGGTTGACCTGGTCCGCCGGACGGCCGAAGAAGTACTTCGGGGTGATCCAGAAGCCGCGCCGGGCGCTCGAGTACACCCGTGCCGCCACGGTGGACAGTTCGGTGGCGATGTCGCAGGCCGTGTTGCCGAAGCCGACCACCAGGACGCGCTTGCCGCGCAGCCCCTCGGCGGTCTTGTAGTCCTTGCTGTGCAGCTGGGTGCCGGTGAACTCGCCCGGGTAGCCGGGTTCGGGGAGCTTGGGGTCCCAGTGGAAGCCGTTGGCCACCAGCACGTGGGTGTAGTGGTGGCTCCCGCCGTCGCCGAGGGTGACCTGGTAGCCGCCGTCCGGCTCCTCGCGCACCTCGGCGACCTCGGTGCGGAAGCGGATGTGCGGCCGCAGGTGGAAGTGCTCGGTGTAGCGCTCCAGGTAGTCGAGCATCTGCGGGTGCCCGGGGAAGAGCGGGTACTCCCTCGGCATCGGGAACTTGGGGAAGTGACTCATGTCCCGGGAGCTGTTCAGCTCGATCGAGTCGTAGACCGCCGAGGCGCCGCTGTCGTTGCGAAAGCGCCACTGGCCCCCGATGTCGGAGCCCTTTTCGTAGACGTCGAACGGGATGCCCCGCTCCTTGAGGACCTGGGCCGCCGCCAGCCCACAGACCCCGGCCCCGATCACGCACACCCGTGCCGACATCGGCTCTCCTCCCGGCTCACCGCCGCGCCCTGCCCCACTGCCTCGACCCACCGTGCACCGTAGGCGCTTAGGGCACGTATTCGGTTGTGATCACGGGGCGGTTTTGGTGAGGTCTTTGATCCAGATCATCGCGCCGCGGAGGTGGAGGCCGGCGAGGTAGCTGCCGGGGGTCTTGTCGTATCGCGTGGCGATGCCTCGCCAGGCCTTCAGCTTGTTGATCAGGCGCTCGACGGTGTTCCGCTCCCTGTAGAGGTCGGTGTCGTGGCTGACGGGCCGGCCGCCCTTGCTGCCTTTCTTCTTCCGGTTGGCGGCCTGGTCCTTCTTCTCGGGGATGACCGCCTTGATACGGCGACCGCGCAGGTGGGCGCGGTTGGCGCGGGAGGAGTAGGCCTTGTCCCCGGCGACCGCGTCGGGCCGGGTGCGGGGGCGGCCGACGGGCCCGCGGACCCGCACCTTCTCCAGGACGGGGATGAACTGCGGGCTGTCGGCGGCCTGCCCCTCGGTCAGAATGAACGCCAGCGGGCGGCACCTGCGCTCGCCGGCGACGTGGACCTTGCTGGTCTGTCCGCCTCTGGAGCGTCCGAGCAGGGCGGCCTTCAGGCGGAGCCTTCGCCTGCGTCGGACGCGTCGGAGCTCGTCCCGTTCCGGGTCGTGTGCGGTGTCCTGTCCGTCTTGTCCCTGCGGGCCGCCCCTTTTTGCCGGGCCTTCTCCGCCTCCTCGGCGGCCTTCTCCAGGTCGGCGAGCGTGTCGGGGTCAAGGTGCATCCCGGCGGCGTCGTGGTGGGCCCGGATGGTGGTGGAATCCACGCTGACCAGCGAGAGGTCCACCTCGCCCCGTCTGGCGGCTTCCGTGATCGCGCCCTCCAGCAGGGCCTCGAACACCCTGGCGTCCCTCCACTGCCGGAAGCGGTTGTGGACGGTCGACCAGGCGCCGAACTCGCTCGGCATCTCCCGCCACTGGCCGCCCGTCCGAAACCGCCAGATCACGCCCTCGAACTGGCGGCGCAGCCGCTCGGGGTACGGGCCGTACTCGCCGATCGGCAGGTACGGCTCGATGAACTCCCACTCGGCATCGGTCAGTTGCACACGCGTCACACAACACGATCTACCGGATCAGGCACGAGCGCGAGGGCGAAACCCACAAAGTGATCACAACCCGATACGTGCCCTAAGGCCGCCTAGCGGCCGCCGCCTCGGCCCGGGCCGAAGGCTCATCCCGGACTTAAGGCATGCCGGTGACCCTCCGACTGCGTGCGAGCGGACCATCGGGTGAGCGAACCATCAGGCGAGCGGCACGAAGGGGGAGACGATGACGGGGGAACTGTCCGCACAGGTCTGTGTGGTGGGCGGCGGGCCGGCCGGCCTGACGCTCGGGCTCGAACTGGCCCGGCAGGGTGTCGAGGTGGTGGTGGTCGAGCAGAGCGACCACTTCGACCGTTCGTTCCGCGGCGAGTCGATCTCACCGGACTCGGTCTGGCTGCTCGACCGGATCGGCCTCCTCGACGGCCTGCGCGGCTCCCTCCTGGAGGTGCGCGGGATGGAGATCACCGACCGTGGCCGCACCGTGCTGACCACGGACTTCTCCCGGCTCCCGTACCCCTTCCCCTGCCCGGTGGAGCTGCCGCAGCCGGTGCTGCTGGCGGCACTCGCCGAGGCGGCGGACGAGCACGCGGGCTTCACCCTGCTACGGGGCACCCGGGTGGTGGAGCTGCTGACGGACGGGGGCACGGTGACCGGCGTCCACGGGGTTGGCCCGGCCGGGGCGGTGACGGTCCGCGCGGCGGTCACCGTCGCGGCGGACGGCCGGTTCAGCAAGGTACGTGAACTGGCCGGCCTGCGCAGCACCAGGATCCCGCTCGGCCGGGACGTCATCTGGCTCAAGCTGCCCTTCCCGCGCGAGTGGAGCAGCGACACCTACCGGGTGCGGATCGAGGGCGAACACCACGGGCTGTTCATCCCCACCTACCCGGACCAGCTGCGGGTGGGGTTGAACATCCCGCAGGGCGGGCTGCGGGCCCTGCGGGAGGCGGGGATCGGCGCCCTGCACCGCCGGCTCGACGCGCTGGCGCCGGAGTGCGCGCAGTCCGTCCGCACCGTGCTGCACGGGTGGGCCAACACCACGGTGCTGAAGATCTTCACCACCGTCGTCCCGCAGTGGTCGCGGCCCGGCCTGGTGCTGGTCGGCGACGCGGCCCACACCCTCTCACCGGTCCTGGGCCAAGGGGTCAACCACGCCGTGGTCGACGCCGTCGCCCTGGCCGGGCTCCTCGGCCCGGTGCTGGCCGGCCGGGCGCCGGGCGAGCCCGAACTGACCGCCGCACTCGCCGAGTTCCAGCGCGGCCGGGAGGCTTCGGTGGCCCGCTCACGCGACCTCCAGCTGCGCCAGGAGGAGATGTTCGCCCGCTCCCGACCCCTCGCCATGGCGGGCCGCCGCGCCCTGTACCGGATCGTGGACCACAGCCCGGCGCTCCAGCGCCGGATCCTCGCAGGCGTCTACTACCAACTCCAGGAGCAGGCCCTCAGGTCAGCTCACGGGGAGCCGGCGCGCACGGGGACCCCGTCCAGCCGACCGGTGCCCCGGGGGCATTGATCACGTACACCGCCCCTCCTCCCGCCCTGCGCCGGCGAAGGGCCGCTTTCCCGGCCCCACGGGCCGGCACCCCTCAGCGCGGGGTGGTGGCGTCGGGGGTGAAGGGGGCGCCGTGGCCGGGGACGATCAGGGTGGCGGCGGCCAGGACGCGTTCGCGCGAGGCGCGGAGCTGGTCGCGGTCGGGCGCGACCGGGTCGTCGGCGGGGCCGGCCGAGTGCCACCAGAGGTCGCCGGCGAAGGCGACCACGCCGGTGGGGGTGCCGGCCAGGAGGGTGATGTCCTCGGGGCTGTGGCCGGGGGTGCGGATCAGGCGCAGGGACGGGGTGAGCTCGTAGCCCTCGGCATCGCGGTTCTTCCACTGGTCGCCGCGGTACTCGACCTTGTGGTCGTGCACCAGAGCCCGGGGGAAGAGGCCGACGTTCATGGTGTTGTCGGGGTGGTGGTGGCTGAGCACCACGTCGGTGACGTCCTCCGGCCCGAGGCCCAGTGCGGCGAGCGGGGCGAGGATGGCCTCGGGGCTCGCCACCATGCCCGGGTCGAAGATCAGGTGACGGCCGGCGTCGGTGAGGTAGGAGACGGTGGCGGCGACTCCGGGGCCGGTGGAGCCGACGTAACCGGTGGTCAGGACCTTGAAGGCGGCGCTGCGGCCGAGCGGTGCGTCTGTCATGGCTCAAGCTTCGCGGAGCCGGCGGTGGCGGACGAGTGGCACAAGTGCCCATGATCGCAGGATTCGTGCCAGGCGGTGCCGGGTCGTGGCAGACTGCCGCCGTGCCACCGTTCAGATCTGTCGCCGCCTACGCCCCGCCCGGGGTCGGGCTGCTCGCCGCCGGCCTGGTCACCGAGGTGTTCGGCCCGCACGGCGCGGCGCTGCCCGGCTTCGACTTCGCACTCTGCGCCGACCGCCCCGGGCCGCTGCCCACGGACTGCGGCCTGCCGCTGGCCGTCCCGCACGGCCTGGAACGGCTCGCCGAGGCCGATCTGGTGCTGGCCCTGCCCGGGGCGGAGTTCCGCACTCCGCCGCCGCCCGCCGTGCTCGACGCCCTGCGGGCCGCGCACGGGCGCGGCGCGGTGGTCGCGGCCCACTGCGTCGGAAGTTTCACGCTCGCCGCCGCCGGACTGCTCGACGGCCGCCGGGCCACCACCCACTGGCGGTTCGCCGCGCTGCTCGCCGAGCGCCACCCGCAGGTCACCGTCGAGGCCGAGGCGCTCTACGTGGACGAGGGCACCGTCGTGACCGGCGCCGGAGCTGCCGCCGGGTTCGACCTGTGCCTGCACCTGCTGCGGCGGGAGTACGGCGCCGCCCTCGCCAACACCGTGGCCCGGGACATGGTGCTGCCCTCCCACCGGGACGGCGGGCAGGCCCAGTACCTGGCTGTGCCCGTGCCCGAGGACGGCGCGGACGAGCGGCTCGCCGAAGTCCTCGCCTGGGCCCGCGCGAACCTCCATCAGCCCTTGCCTGTCACGGAGTTGGCCCGGCAGGCGATGATGAGCCGACGCTCCTTCGCCCGTCGGTTCACCGCCGCCACCGGCACCACCCCGCACGCCTGGCTGCGCAGCCTGCGGCTGAGCCGAGCAGAGGAGCTCCTGGAGACCACCGACCTCCCGGTCGAGGAGATCGCCCGCCAGGTCGGCTACGGCAGCGCAGCCGTGCTACGCGAGCAGTTCGTCCGCCGACGCGGCGTACCGCCCCGCTCCTACCGCCAGGCCTTCGCCGCAGCCCAGCCGGACCGTCCCCACCTGCCCGGAACTCACCGACCGCCACCGGACCGCCACCACGGTCACCTCGAGCCTGCTCCGGATCCGGTCCTCGAAGAGGATCGCTACGTGCCGTCCCGTAATTGATCTCGGACGGATCCGGCCAGCGTGAGCCGCCCCTCGGCGGGATCTGTCTACGTGGCCTGGATGAGGTTGTGGAGGCGGGCGATGCCGAGCATGGCGTGGTGGACGCCATCGCCCTTGAGGCGGCAGTCGCGAAGGATCTTCCAGGCCTTCATCCGGGCGAAGACGTTGCTCGACGCAGGCCCGGACCCGTTCGGCCTGCCAGTCGGTGAGCTCACCGCCCTTGGGCCGGCGGTACGGGATCACGAGACCGGTGCCGGGGTAGCTGCGGTCGGCGACGGTGGCGGTCCGGCCGACGGCTGCCTTGGTGCCGGACTCGACCATGGCCTTGCAGTCGTTCCGGCTGTCCGGGAGGGGGTGCCCCACCGTGACCACCAGGCGGGTGTGGGCGTCGACGACGACCTGGTGGCGAGCTGCCGTAGCGTCAGGTTGGTCCGCCAGTAGGCCGCGACCAGAAGGCCCCCTGGTCTTCCAGCGGAAGGCTCCAAGGCCGACCCGGCCGCACGGTGTCAGCACCCTCTCGGCGGACTGTCGCCAGCTTGCGGAAGTCGCGCGGGCTCAGCCCCGCAAAGGGGGCTATCCACGGCGGTTCCGACGCCGTGATCAAACCAGCCACGCCAAGATCATGTCATCAGTGGCTACCTGGTCCGCCGGGAGACACGGGAAACCGCGCTCTCACTCCGGACGCACACGGAGCTGGGGGGTGGGGACACGGCAATATACCTCCAGACCCGAGCCAACGCCGGGGCCTGTCCGACCCACCCCCCATGGCCGCGAGTCCCTGGCGATCTCCGTCCGGCCTATCACAGCGCACCGTACCCCGAGGCACTGACAACACGGTCGCTGCCATAGGCGAAGGCCACGAGGCACCTGCATGGCAGCCAGGCATCTTGCCAAATCCCCGACCAGTAGTTATGGGGCAGCCCTTCGCCACGCACCCGGCGGCAGACTCCCCCTCAGGCCCGCCGCGCCACCGTGACCAGCTCCCCGCTCGCCGCCGTCACCGGCCCGCCCACCCAGTCCCCGTACCGCTCCGCGACCTCGAACCCGGCCTCGGCCAAGAACCCGTCCAGCCGCGCCTCGCTCAAGAACCGCAGCCGCTGCCGGTCCACCCGCAGCACCGTCCCCTCGGCGTCGGCCGTCGTCTCGGCCACCGACACCACCCCCTCCTCGACCTCCGCTGCCTCGTACCAGACCCGCAGCGCCCGCCCGGCCCCGTCCCGCACCTCCGACACCGCTGCCGGCGTCCACCCCTCCCAGGCCCGCGCCTGCGGGTGACGGGTCTCGAACGCGAACCGCCCGCCCGGCCGCAGCGCAGCCCTGATCGCGGCCAGCGAAGCCCGGATCTCCTCATCCGTCACCAGGCACTGGAACGCATGGCTGGTCATCGTCGCCAACTCGAACTCCGCCGTCCACCCCAGCCCGGCCGCCACCCCCTCCACCCACTCCACATCCCCGCGCCGCGCCCTGGCCCGCGCCAACGCCGCCCGATCCGGATCCACCCCCGCCAACCGCCCCCCATGCCCGTTCTCCCGAGCCCACCCGAGCAACGCCCCGGTGCCACACCCCACATCCAGCACCGCCCCGGCCCCCATCACCAACCGCGAATGAAACCCGTCCGCCGGCCACACCTCCGGATCCCACGGATTCAACACGTCGTACAGCGCCGCGACTTCCTCATCCGAATACATCGCACCAGTATCAGCCCGCCCCGCCTGACGCCCCGTGAATTTTCTCCCGCCCCCGCTCACCCGAAGAGCCGCCATCCGATCGCGACCATCACCGAGCCCGCACACCCTGCCATGACCGCCACCGGCAACCGGAGCGCGACCAGGGCCCACCAGTCATCGACCTGCGGCACGAGCCGCCGCCGCCACAACGGGTAGCCCCACCACAGCACCCCGGCCAGCACCTCGACGACAACCACCGCCAACTCCAACGCGCCGGTCACCCCGACGAGTCCATCGTCGATGCAGGTGCCGTCGTATCCGCACTCCTCCGACACGTTCGACGCCTCGACCCAGTCCGCGGCAATGGCAAGCAGCATCACCGCCTGCATCAGGAGGCCCCCACCGGCCGCCGCCACCCGCAAGGCATCCCGACCGAGACGCCTCACTCCTCGCCCGTCTTCTCGCATCCCCGCACGGTAGCGCCCCGACGACCGAACAACCGTTGCCCCGCCCGCCACCACCGGGCCCGGCCGCACCCTCAGTCGCCCATGAACCAGAGCGAGCTGCCCGGATGGGCGAGGCAGGCGCGGAGCATCCGCGCCAGGTCGTCCACGGCGGCCGTCTCACCGGCACCTCCGCTGCAGGCCCGCAGTTCGTCGATCTCGCCCAAGGCGGTCTGCACGTCCGCCGCGTCGAAGAAGGTGTCCCCGTACGGGTCGGCGGACCAGAGCTTGGGGGCCCGCTGCTGCTTGAGCCGGCCCAAGGCTGACGCCAGTGCCGCGCCGTGTTCGTAGGAGCCGAGGACGAGGGTGGCTCGCGTCCGCTCGTAGTCGATCCGAGCCGGCCGGGTCGTGTGCAGTTCGAGCTCGATTCCCATGATCACACTCTACGGACCGGGGCCCCCGCAAGGCCCCGCCCGTCCCCATGCGATAATCCTCCGCATGCCGACCACCGCCTCCCGGAGCCGCCGCCACCTCGCAGCGGCGCTGCTGCTCACCGCAGCCGCGACCACCCTCACGGCCTGCGGCGACGTACGGACCACCGGCGCAGGCACCCCCGCTCCGAGCACGAGCCTGAGTACGAGTACCAGCGCGAGCCCGAGGCCGGTCGGCGCTTCGCCGTACGTGGAGCCGGGCGCCGGCGACGGCGCGCCGCACAACGGCGACAACCTCGCCTACCGCCGGGCCCGCGAGATGTCGCCGGAGAGCGCCCCGGACGCACAGCGCGAGGCCGACCGGATCAAGCCCGTCCTGGAACGCCTCCGAGATCAGCACAAGTGGGACCCGGATTCCGTCCGCACCGCCCTGGTCGAACAGCTGGGGTACCGAACGGAGTCCACTGCCGCCAACGGCAACCGCTCCGAGGGCCCGCTGATCGTCAAGGCGTTCCCGCCGTACCTGTCTCCGCAGAGCACCGACTACACCTACCCGGAGGGTGCCGACATCGGCCTCCGGGTCCACGACGACGCCTGCGTGACGGCTTCGACCGGTCCCACCCGGGTGGTGGTCGAGATCACCGGCCCGTTCCCGGAGAACGGCTGCTTTCAACCGCCGTACGGTCACTGACGCCCGACCACCGCCCCGCCGCCCCTCGCCGCACCGCCCCCGCTCGCCGCACGCCCCCCGAGCGGCGGTCGGCCACCCACCACCGTCACGGCCAACGCCCCAGCGGCGCAGCCGAGTTCGGCCGCCTCCAGCGGATCTGCCCCGGCCAGCCGGGCGGCCAGGAAGGCGCCGGTGAAGGCGTCCCCGGCGCCGGTGCTGTCCACGGCCTCGACCCGTTGGCCCGGGACGCGACCGAGCACCCGCCCCTCCCGGGCGACCACCGCGCCACCGGCGCCGAGCGTGACCACCGCCTCACCGTGCACCCCGCTGAGCCGCTCGGCGGCCAGCGCCGGGTCGCCGGTGCCGGTGAGCAGCCGGGCCTCGCCGAGGTTGGGCAGCACCAGGCGAGCGCCCCGGACTGCCTCCCGGAAGGCGCCGAGCCCGAGCCGGGTGATGAAGGCCGTGGAGGCCGGATCCACGCTCACCGGCACCGGACCGGCCAGCAGCTGGGCCGCCAACTCCCGTCCGCCCGGGGAGAAGAAGAGGTAGCCGGAGAGGTGCACATGGCCGACGCCGTCCAGCAGCGCGGGCGCCCAATCGGCCGGCCCGAGCTCGGCGGCGGCCCCGAAGTCGGTGACGAAGGTGCGCTCGGCCTCCTCGTCGACCAGGCAGACCACCACCCCGGTGGCCCGCTCCGCGTCCACCACGAGCTGCGGCCGCACCCCGGCCGCGAGCAGCGAAGCCCGGTGCCACTCGGCCGAGTCGGCCCCGACCTTGGCCAGCAGCCGGACCTCCACCCCACCCCTCGCGAACTCCGAACGCGCCGCCCAGGCCGCCGCGTTGGCGGCTGCCCCGCCCGGCAGCAGCAGCGTCTGGGCAGCGGTGTCGGTGCCCGGGGCGAGCGGCCCCCGGTGCCGGGCCACCACGTCGGTGACCACCGTGCCGACCATCAGCAGCGCCGTCATGCCGGTTCACCCGCCGCACCGCCACCCGCCCAGTGCGCGGCGATCTGCGCGGCGAGCCGCACATTGCCCCGCACGGCGGCCAAGTTGGCCTCCAGCGAGGCGCCTTGGGTCTGCTCCACCAGGTGGTTGAGCAGGTACGGGGTGAGCGCCTGGCCGGTGATGCCCGCCCGTTCGGCGGCCGCCAGCGCCTCGGCCAGCACCCGGTCGTGCAGGGCCGGGTCCAACTGCTGCTCCGGCGGCACCGGGTTGGCCACGATCAGGGCGGAGTCCAGGCCGCCGAGGGCGTCCTGCGCCCGCATCACGGCGGCCACCTCGGCCGGTTCGCGGACCGTCCAGTCCACCGGGCGGCCCGAGCTGGTCAGGTAGAAGCCGGGGAACTCGGCCGTCCGGTAGCCGAGTACGCCCACCCCGAGGGTCTCCAGGCGCTCCAGCGTGGCGGGCACGTCGAGGATCGACTTCACCCCGGCGCAGACCACGGTGATCCTGGTCCGGGAGAGCAGCGCGAGGTCGGCGGATTCGTCCTGGGTGGTGGTCCACTCGCGGTGCACCCCGCCCAGGCCACCCGTGGCGAAGATCCGCACGCCGGCCCGGGCAGCCAGGAAGGCCGTGCCGGAGACGGTGGTGGCCCCGCTCGCGCCGGTGGCCAGGGCGGGGGCGAGATCGCGGAAGCCGAACTTGCGCAGGCCGGGGTCGGTGGCGATCCGCTCCAGTCCCTCCTTGCCGAGGCCCACGTGCGGCACTCCGTCGAGCACCGCCACGGTGGCCGGCACTGCACCCGAGGCGCGGACAAGCTCCTCCAACTCCCTTGCCACGGCGAGGTTCCGCGGCCGGGGAAGGCCGTGCGCGATGATCGTCGACTCCAACGCCACCACCGGCACCCCGCCCGCCAGCGCCTCCCGCACCTCCTCGGCGACCGCCAACCCCGGCACCGCCCCCGGCACTGCCCCCTGAACCGACTCCGACATCCGCTCCGACACGCCCACCCGCGAACCGTTCGTCATCCCCCTTATCTCGCCCACCACCCCCACCCCGTAAACCTCGTCCGACTCCGCAAAGCCGACCCACAGGCCGACCCACACGCCGCCCGCGCAGACCGATCCCGCAGACCGACCCCACAGACTCTGCGCCGAGCTCAGAACGCGGCGATCGACCCCGACGCCCGCTCCGCCCTGGACAGCGTCCGCAGCACCGCCGTCGCACCGTGCCGCCGCACGGCCACCTCGGCCAGTAGGTGCACCGAGGCCGTCACCGCTCCGGCGGGGTACTCGGGGGTCGGCAGGCCCACACTGACGGCCAAGTCATCGCCGTGCACGGTGAGTTCCATCATCCTGGTGACCAACAGGTCGTCCAGCGCGAGTGACCAGCCCCACCCGGGGCCCTGCACCGAGCGGTCCCCGAGCTCGGGCAGCAGCCCGGCCAGCTCGTCCAGCACCGCCTCCGTCCGGTCGGCCAGCGCGGCCGGGCCCGGCACGGCCAGCGCCTCGCCGCCCTGGCGGATCTGCACGTGGACCTCGGCGTCGAGCGGCGCCTCCACCCAGCTCGCCCGCGCGTAGTGCTCGACCAGCGGGATTCGCTCCACGGCCGGCTCGGGGCCGGCCAGCAGCTGCGGCACCAGCACCACCTGGTTGGCCAGGTGCCCGGCCAACCCGCTCACCCGGAACTCCGCCAGCGCGCTCGGCCCCTCCCAGGCCGCCGCCACCTCCGGCGCCCGCAGCAACGCCACGGCCACCCGCCCGGCCGCCAGGTAATCCGCCCGGATCCCGTTCATCCCCCGTACCCCTCTTCTGTTCTCCCCCGGCGCCGGCCGTCCCGGCCCGGGCCCTGCCCCCACCCTCCCACGGGCCACCTCCGCCCCTCCAGCTCCGCACCGGTGACCCTGCGCGACCGACCGCTGGCCCAGCGCCGAACCCGCCGCACGGTTCCTGTGAGGCCGCCCACACCGCTGCCGCACTCCACTACTCCCGATAGTGGACCGGCCGCCGGAGCCGCAACCCACCCACGCCCACCACCGCCCCGGCCGACCGTTCGAGCCCGGATCGGCCCTGGTCAGCCCGGCAACGACGGTCGATTCCAACTCATAGGTTTCCGGACTCTCGGATCGGGGTAAACCGGACCAAAACGCCTGGTTCCGCCCCGGGCGCTTCGCCGTGCCTACGACCGGCCGTAGTACCGAGGGGCGTTGCCCCCGCCGCGCGGGTCTGCCAAGAATGTCCAGGTCGCAAGGCAGCGCGGCGGCCCGGTGGGTGTGTCCACCGGCCCAGGTTCGCGCTTCTCCCGCCCGCCCCGCTCCACAGCCGGGGTGCCACGGCCGTCCGACACGGCATGCGGGCCAGTACTCCCGAACTCGCTTCGCGATACCCGTGTGCCCTGTGCGGCCCCGTCCGACGGAAGAGGTTGTCCCCCTCCATGCAGCTGCTCAAGAACCGCCGTAACGCCGTCATCACCGGTGTCGCCGCCCTCGCGGTGGCCGGCTCCGCGACCTTTGCGCTGGCCATGCCCCAGGACACCCCCTCCGCCGTGGCCGCCGTCCCGCAGTCGATCGCCGCCACCTCGCCGAGTGCCGACCCCGCCAAGCTGGCCCAGGACCAGGCCAAGGCCGCGAGCGACGCCAAGGCTGCCGCCGACGCGAAGGCCGCGGCTGACGCCAAGGCCGCCGCCGATGCCAAGGCCGCCGCGGACGCCAAGGCCGCTGCCGACGCCAAGGCCGCTGCCGACGCCAAGGCAGCCGCGGACGCGAAGGCGGCTGCGGACGCGAAGGCCGCCGCCGATGCGAAGGCTGCGGCCGACGCCAAGGCCGCCGCCGACGCGAAGGCCAAGGCGGACGCGAAGGCCGCCGCCGACGCCGCCTCCCGCTCGCAGCAGCGCGCCGCGCTGAACGCCGCCCCGACCGGCACCCCGCAGCAGATCGCCGCGCAGATCGTGCCCGCCGGCCAGCTCCAGTGCTTCAACAACATCATCCAGCACGAGAGCGGCTGGAACGTGACCGCGACCAACCCGAGCTCGGGCGCGTACGGCCTGGTGCAGGCGCTGCCCGGCAACAAGATGGCCTCGGCCGGCTCCGACTGGCGCACCAACCCGGCCACCCAGATCAAGTGGGGCCTGCAGTACATGAACGAGACCTACGGCAGCCCGTGCGCCGCCTGGGCCTTCTGGCAGGTCCACAGCGCGTACTGACCGGCGCTGATCCCCGCAGCACCGCACCACCCCGTAGGGGCGGCACCACTCCCGGTGCCGCCCCTACGGGCATCCCCGCACGTGTACGGACAACATCGGGCGCCCCGGAAATCGCTGACCAACTGTCAACATCACATACCGTGACCGCCTGGTGAAGATTTCGCGCACAACCGGGCAGCCTGCCCACTTATGCGCATTTCACGGCTTTTCGGGGCTTTGCTCGGACGTGTACACGCCTTCTAGCCTCCGGCCATGCCCTCGCACGCGACGACTCCGCCCACTCCCCCGGCCGCGAAGAAGCCGACGCCGATGATCTCGGTCGTCTTGCCCGCCTACGATGCGCAGGACCAGCTCAAGGATTGCCTGGACTCCCTGCTCGCGCAGACGTTCCGCGCCTTCGAGATCGTGCTCGTCGTCGACCGTTCCGCCGGCAGCCCGGAGCGCCTCGCCGAGGCGTACGAGATGCGCGACCCCCGGGTGCAGGTGCTGCGCCTGGACGCCGCCGTCGGCATCGGCCGGGCCCGCAACGCCGGGGCGGCCCACGCCACCGCCGAGTACCTGCTCTTCCTGGACAGCGACCACCTGCTCGACCCGGACGCCCTGCAGGCGATGGCCGACCGGCTCGGCGAGACCGGCGAGCTGGATGTGCTGCTCTTCGGCCACACCCGCGAGCACGCCGGCCGCAGCTGGCCGGGCGGCGCGGCCGGGCTGCTCACGGCCGCCGGGCCGGAGGTCCGGTCCGGGCTGGAGCGCCCGGAGCTGTTCAGCGCCCCACCGCTGGTCTGGGACCGGCTGCTCCGGCGCGGCTCCGTCCCCGCCTTCCCGGACGGGCACTACGACGAGGTCCCGGTGGTGCACCAGGCCCTGCTGGCGGCCGAGCGGGTCGCGGTGCTCGACCGCGAGTGCGTGACCATCCGGCGCCGCCACACCCTGCACCCCACCGGCTCGCCCGGCAGCAGCCACTTCGACGTGTTCGACCAGTACGAGCGCAGCTTCGAGCTGGCCCACGAGGCCGGCGCGACGGACGTGCTGCCGCACCTGTTCACCCGGATGATCCGGCAGTACCTCTTCGTCTTCGACCTCGGCGGCTGCGTGCCCCGGGCCCAGCGCCCGCAGTTCTTCAACCGCGCCGCCGAGCACTACCGCACCTACCAGCCCGCGGGCTTCCGCCGCCCGGACGGCCGCGAGGGCGTCAAGTTCTCGCTGCTGGCCAGCGGCGCCTACGCGGCCTTCGAACTCGCCAAGCTCTCCCACATCGCCCGCGGCGCCGTCGGCCGCCGCGCGGCCTGAAACACCAGTCGCCACGCGGCCTGAAACACCAGTCGCCGCGCGGCCTGAAACACCAGCCCCCGCGCGGCCCGAAGCACCAGACACGGCCTGAAGGAGCAGCTCAGCAGTGTGCGGTGCCGCCCTCGGCGGCCATCGCCAGCGCGATCCGCCGGTTGGTCTCCCGCCACTCCGCCTCCGGCAGCGGCGGCAGCACCTCGTCCCAGAGCGGCAGGCAGGTGCCGCGCATCTGCACCATGCCCTCGGGCCGGGCGATCAGCCAGAGGTGCAGGTGGGCGGCGCCGTCGCCCCAGCGGTTCACGTGCACCCGGGCGATGCCGCCGAGCGTCCGCACGGCCCGCTCCACCCGCTGGAGCATCGGCCCGATCTCGGCCGCCAGCTCGGCCGGGAGGTCGGCGAGGTCGTGGTGGTCACGGGGCTGGAGCAGCAGCGCCGCCGGGAGCCCGCTGGGCTCACCGGTGTCGCTCAGCCGCCACCGCTCGTCCGTCCAGAGGAACTCGGAGTCCGGCTTGGTGCACAGGCCACAGGTCTCGGCGCCGTCCTCACCGTGCCGTGGCGGCTCCGGCAGCACGGGCGCGGCGAGCACCTTGGCCCGGATCTCGCCCTCGAACGGGAAGACCTCCCAGGTCGGGACGGCCCCCTCGCGCAGCTCGATCCGCTCACCGATCGGCAGCCGGGAGACGTACGGGCTCGGGGCAGGAGTCTGGCCGGGCTCGGTCCTAAGATCATCTCTCATGCCCGGCAACAATGTCACACGCCACCGCGCCCCCGCACCACCGGGTACCGGCCTGCCGGGGCGTCAACGCCCCACCGCACGGCCGTTGCTGCGATGATCCCGGCATGGCCACCCTCTCCGCCGCCGACCACACCGAGCTGGCCCGCGCGCTCGGCCGCGCCGTCCGCGGCGAGGTCCGCTTCGACCCGGCCGAGCGGGCGGTGTACAGCCAGGACGCCTCCAACTACCGCCACCTGCCGCTCGGTGTGGTCAGCCCGGCCGACCGGGCCGACGTGCACGCGGCCCTCGCGGTCTGCCGGGAGCGCGGGGTGCCGGTGCTGGCGCGCGGGGCGGGCACCAGCGTGGGCGGGCAGGCGATCGCGCCGGGGGCGGTGGCGTTCGACTTCCGGCGGCACCTCGGCCGGGTGCTCGCGGTCGATCCGGCGGCCCGCACCGCCCGGGTGGAGCCGGGCGCGGTGCTGGACCGGCTGCAGGCCACCGCCCACCCGCACGGGCTGCGCTTCGGGCCCGACCCGTCCACGCACAGCCGCTGCACCCTCGGCGGCATGATCGGCAACGACTCCTGCGGCGCCCACTCGCTCGCCTGGGGCCGCACCTCGGACAACCTGCACAGCCTCGAGGTGCTGCTCGCCGACGGCACCGAGCTCACCCTGACCGGCCCCACCACCCCCGAGCAGCGCCGCGAGCTCCGCCAACGGCCGGGCCGCGAAGGCGAGTTGCACCGCAGCCTGCAAGACCTCGCGGCCGGCCACCTCCCGCTCCTGCGCACCGGCCTGCCCGACCTTCCCCGCCGCACCTCCGGCTACGCCCTGGACGCCCTGCTGCCCGAGCGCGGCTACGACCTCGCCCGCGCCTTCACCGGCACCGAGGGCACCTGCGGCCTGCTGCTCGGCGCGACCGTCCGCCTGGTCGAGGACCCGCCCGCCCGCGCCCTGCTGATCGCCGGATACCCGGACGAGACGGCCGCCGCCGACGCCGTCCCCGGCCTGCTGCCGCTGCGCCCGCTCACCGTGGAGGGCATGGCCGCCGATCTGATCGAGGCCCTGCTCGCGGCCGGCCCGCGGCCGCCGGCGCTCGGCCACCTGCCCGAGGGCGGCTGCTGGCTCTTCCTGGAGACCGGCGGCGCGACCCCGGCCGCCGCGCTGGACGCCGCCCGGGCCCTGGCCGCCACCGTCCGCCGCACCCCGCGCGCCACCACCGCCCTGGTCACCGACCCGGCCGCCCAGCGCGCCCTCTGGGCCGTCCGGGAGGCCGGGGCCGGCATCGTGACCAGGCTGCCGGACGGCCGCCAGGCCTGGCCCGGCTGGGAGGACTCGGCCGTCCCGGTGGAGCGACTCGGCTCCTACCTCCGCGAGTTGCGTTCTCTACTGAAACGGCACGGGCTGCGCGGCGTGCCGTACGGCCACTTCGGCGAGGGCTGCGTCCACCTGCGGATCGACTTCCCGCTGCCCGGTGGCCAAGGAGCGGCCGTCTTCCGGGAGTTCATGGAGCAGGCGGCCGATCTGGTGGTGGCGCACGGCGGTTCGCTCTCCGGCGAGCACGGAGACGGCCAGGCCCGGGCCGAGCTGCTGCCGCGGATGTACCGGCCCGAAGTCATCGCGCTGTTCGGCGAGTTCAAGCGCAGCTGGGATCCGGACGACACCTTCAACCCGGGCGCCCTGGTCGACCCGCGTCCGCTGGACGCCGATCTCCGCTTCCCCGGGCGGGATCTGCTGCCGCTGGCGCTCCCCTACGAGCAGGACGGCGGCAGCCTGCTGACCGCCGTGCACCGCTGCGTGGGCGTGGCCAAGTGCCTGGACACCGAGACCGGGGTGATGTGCCCCAGCTACATGGCCACCGGCGAGGAGCGGCACTCCACCCGGGGCCGGGTCCGGCTGCTCGCGGAGCTGCTGCGCGGCGAATTCCTCACCAACGGCTGGCAGTCCGAAGACGTGCGGGAGGCGCTGGACCTCTGCCTCGGCTGCAAGGGCTGCGCGAGCGACTGCCCGGTGCACGTGGACATGGCCACCTACCGCACCGAGTTCCTGCACCAGCACTACCGCCGCCGGCTGCGCCCCCGCGCGCACTACTCGCTCGGCTGGCTGCCGCTCTGGCTGCGCGCCGCCGCCCTCGCCCCGGCGCTCGCCGACCGGGCCGTCCGCTCCCCGCTGCTCCGCCGGCTCGGCGGGATCGAGCCCGAACGTCCGGTGCCCGCCCTGCCCACCGAGACCTTCGCCCGCTGGTACCGCCGCCACCGGGCCGCCAACCCCGAACTCCCGGGTGCCACACCGGTGGTGCTCTGGCCGGACACCTTCACCAACCTGCTCGACCCGGCCCCGGCCCGGGCCGCCGTCGAGGCCCTGGAGCGGCTCGGCTTCGCCGTCCGGCTGCCCACCGGCCCGGTCTGCTGCGGCCTCACCTGGATCTCCACCGGCCAGCTCGCCCCGGCCCGGGCGGCACTGCGGCGCAGCCTGCGGGCCGTACCGCCCGGCCTGCCGGTGATCGGGCTGGAACCGAGCTGCACGGCCGCACTGCGCGAGGAGGCGCCGCGACTGCTGGGTGCGGAGGCCGGTGGCCTGGCCGGGCGGGTCCGCACGCTGGCCGAGTTCCTGGAGGAGAGCGGGGTCGAGCTGCCCAGCGCCCCGAGCCGGGCGATCACCCAGGTGCACTGCCACCAGCACGCGGTGCTCGGCACCGCGGCCGACCGCCGGATCGAGGCCCGGCTCGGCATCGCCAACCAGGTGCTGGACAGCGGCTGCTGCGGCCTGGCCGGCGACTTCGGCTTCACCGCCGGCCACCACGACGTCTCGGTGGCCGCTGCCGAACGCCGCCTGCTCCCGGCCGTCCGCGCCGCCGACCCGGACACCGAGGTCCTCGCCGACGGCTTCAGCTGCCGCACCCAGATCGCCGGCCTCGCCCCCGGCCGGCGCGCCCGCCACCTCGCCGAGCTGCTCCGCGACCGCCTCCCCGACCGACCTCGAGCCACCTGACATCGAGTCCATGACGATTTCGCATCCTCCGGCCGCCGAGCGGCCCGGAGCAGCGATGATGTCCGAAACGGTTTTCGATCGAACGATCCAACGGGGGCGGCATGAGCGAGTACGAGTACGAGGACGTGGTCGAGCCTGAACACGAGGACGTGATCGGGTCCACGGACGCGGACGCCGTCGAACCGGAACCTGAGCCCGGCTCACGCAAGCGGCGGGTGATCGGCATCGGGATCGCCGTGGTCACCGCGAGCCTGCTGGCGGTGGGCGGCTGCGGTGCGTACAACCTCACCCACGCCATCATGAACGGCTCCAAGGGCGGCACCCCGACGGCCGACGGCCGGGCCGCCGCCCCGCAGCCGGCCGGCCCGCCGCCGAGCACCAAGCAGGCCACCAACGCGGCCGCCGGCTTCCTCGCCGCCTGGAGCCGGGGCGACCTGACGGCCGCCGCCGTGCTGACCGACGACCCGATCAGCACCAGTGCGGCGCTCACCGTCTTCCGTCAGGGCGCGGCCCCCAAGCAGCTGACCCTCACCCCGACCGGCCCCGGGCCCGCGGGGGCGGCGGGCACCGTCACCATGGGCTTCCACGCGCGGCTCGCCTTCGACGGCACGGACCGTGCCCTGGAGTACGACAGCGCGCTCGGTCTGGTCCGCACGGCCGACGGGCGGACGGTGGTGCACTGGACCCCGAAGGTGATCCACCCCGACCTGGTGCCGAACGGGATGCTCACGGTACGGCCGACGCCCATCCCGGCCGGCCATCTGGTGGACCGCGACGGCGCCCCCTTGACCGGCTCCGCCGTGACGGCCCTGCTGGCCGACCTGAAGGACGGCCGCCCGGTCTCCGACGGCACCCCCGGGCGGGCAGTGGTGCTGATCCGGCCGGGCCTGCCCGACAAGCAGCTGCTGGTCCTCGGCGAGGGCAGCGCGGCGCAGCGCAAGGTCACCCTGGACGCGGACCTCCAGCAGACGGCCGAGGCCGCGCTGGCCGAGCAGACCAGCGGCGGCCGGGCCGGCTCGCTGGTCGCGATCGAGCCGAGCACCGGCCGGATCCTCGCCGCGGCCAGCACCCCGGCGGGCTTCAACCGCGCCTTCGGCGGCACCCTGATGCCGGGCTCCACGCTGAAGACCGTCACGGCGGCCGCCCTGCTCGAATCCGGCCTGGGCCCGGACAGCCCCGCCCCCTGCAAGGCCACCACCACCTCCCCGCGCACCTGGCGAAACGACGAGCCCGGCGACCACCTCGGCTACACGCTGGCCGACTCCTTCGCCCACTCCTGCAACACCGCCTTCATCGACCAGGGCCTGGCCCGCCTCGCCCCCGGCGACCTGGGCAAGGTCGCCGTCGAGCAGTTCGGCCTCGGCCTGGTCTGGCACACCGGTCTGTCGAGCTTCGACGCCAAGATCCCCGTCCCCGCCTCCCGGGACGACCAGGCCGCCGAGCTGATCGGCCACGGCGGGGTGCAGGTGAACACCCTGGCGATGGCCTCGGTGGCCGCCACCGTGCAGAACGGCACCTTCCGCCAGCCGTACCTGGTCGACGGCACCGAACGCGCCGCCGCCACCGGCCGGCTGCCCGCCGCCGTGGCCCGCGACCTGCGCGCCATGATGGCCAAGGCCGCCACCGACGGCACCGCCCGCGCTCCGATGGCCGGCCTCACCGGCCAGATCGGCGCCAAGACCGGCACCGCCGACGAGGACGGCCAGGCCGACCCGGACAGCTGGTTCATCGCCTACCGCGGCGACCTCGCCGTGGCCGTCGAGATCCACGCGGGCGGCCACGGCGCCGACGCCGCCGGCCAGGTCGCCGCCCGCGTGCTCAAGGCCGGCAACGAGGGCTGATCCCCCCACCGGGGGCGGGCACCGGCCGCCCGCCCCCGAGGTGCCCCGGCACCGGTCCGGGCGCATCGTGGACAGTGAGGAGCCCACTCGGCGGAAGGCCGGTCCGATGACCTCACCCGCCCACCCGGGCGGCTTCTGCGCGGTGAGCCCCGCGCTCCGCCCCGGCGTGCCGCCCGACCGACGCGACCAGGTCGTCCGGGTCCTGCCCGACGGCCGCAGCCCGGTGCTGGTGGAGATGGACCTGGCCCGCGACCCCTCCACCGAGCAGACCCGACAGGACTTCCTCGCCGTGCACCACGAGGCCTTCCGCACGGCCGCCGACCCGCCGCCCGAACCCCGTCCGCTGGCCGCCAGCTACGTGCTCTGCGTGCTGCGCCCGGAGGAGATCCAGCAGCTGCTCGCCCAGGACCGGGGGCCGGACGGGCACGGCCCGCACACGCTGTTCCGGATCTGGCCGGACTACACCCTGCACGCGCACATCGACCGCTCGGTCTCCACCGTCAAGGCCGACGCAGTCCGCCGCGCCTACGCGGCCACCGGCGAGGGCGTGGTCTGGGGCGTACTGGACAGCGGCATCGACGCCGCCCACCCGCACTTCGCCGACGGCACCCTCACCGGCCGGGTGGCCCGGCTGCACCGCGACTTCACCGCCCTCGTCCCGCCGCTGCCCGCCCCGGGCGAGGCCGTGCCGGACGCTCCGCTCACCGACCCGGCGGGCCACGGCAGCCATGTCGCGGGGATCATCGCCGGTGCGCTGCCGCCCGAGGCCCGGCCGCTGATCGGCAGCGTGGAGACGGTGGCCGACGGGCTGCCCAGCTGGGTGGCCCGGGAGCTGGGCCCAGGAAGGGAGTTGGCCGGGATGGCGCCCCGCGCGCAGCTGGTCAGCCTGAAGGTGCTGGCCGAGCGCGGCGGTGAACTGGTCACCTCCTCCAGCGCGGTGATCGAGGCGCTGTACTACATCCGCGAGACGCTCAACACCGGCGGCCGGCTGCTGCTGGTGCACGGGGTGAACCTGAGCTTCGGCTGCCCTTGGGACCCGCGGGACTACGCCTGCGGGTTGAGCCCGCTCTGCCGCGAGGTGAACCTGCTGGCGGCCAGCGGCGTGGTGGTCGTGGTGAGCGCGGGCAACGGCGGCTTCGGCGGCGAATCGCTGCCGGGCGAGGGGAGTTCGGACGCCCGCGCGGTGCTGGCCACCATCACCGACCCGGGCAACGCGGAGGGCGCGATCACCGTCGGTTCCACCCACCGCGACCGGCCGCACGACTTCGGAGTCACCTACAGCTCCTCCAAGGGCCCGACCCTGGACGGCCGGCTCAAGCCCGACCTACTGGCCCCGGGCGAGCACATCACCTCCTGTGCGACCGGTCGGCTGCGGGCCCAACTCGCCACCCTGGCACCGCCCGACCAGGAGATCGCCGCGTACGTGGAGGAGAGCGGCACCTCGATGGCGGCCCCGCACGTCTCGGGCGCGATCGCCGCCTTCCTCTCCGCCCGGCCGGAGTTCATCGGCCGGGCGGGCGAGGTGAAGCAGCTGTTCTGCGCGAACGCGACCTCACTGGGTCGCGACCGCTACCTCGAAGGGCACGGCCTGCTCGACCTGATGCGGGTGATGTCCGCCGTCTGAACTTCCGAGAAACCAACCCGACTTCGGATGTGATGCACCATGGCCGACCCGATCGCCGGGCTGCCGTACTGGCAGGTCCGCTTCGGTAGCGAGGGCGAACTCCTCGACGACGGCGGCCTGTTGGCCGCACTGCCCACCGCCGGGCTGAGCGAGCTGTACCTGCTCTCGCACGGCTGGAACACCTCCACCGCCGGGGCCGCCGGTCTCCACCAGGACATGTTCACCGAACTCTCGCACCAGATCGACCAGTTCGCCCCCGCCCTGCGCGGCAAGGTGGGAGTGGTCGGCCTGTTCTGGCCCTCGCTGCTCTTCCCCGAGGACGACCCTTCCGGGCCCGGCACGCCCTCCACCGGTGCGCAGTTGGCGGCGGCGCTGGCCCCGGCCTTCGCGCCCGCCCAGCAGGCCGGGCTCCAGCAGGCCACCACGCTGCTCGACCAGCAGCCGGCCGACCCGGCCGCCCTCCAGCAGGCCCACGCGCTGATCGGCGGCCTGGTCACCTCGCCGCCGCTCTCCGCGGAGGACAGCGGCGAGCAGGCGGTGCTGACCGGCCCGACCGCCGAGGTCTTCGGCACCCTCTCCGGCCTGGCGAAGGCCGGCACCAGGACCCGCTCGGACGCGGAGGGGCTGCCGAACCCGTTCACCACGCTCTGGCAGGGCGCCCGCGAGGCGCTGCGCACGGCCAGCTACTACGAGATGAAGAACCGCGCCGGGGTGGTGGGCCGGGACGGGCTCGGCCCACTGCTCGGGCGGATCGGCGCGGGCGGGCCCCGGGTGCACCTGATGGGCCACAGCTTCGGGGCCCGGCTGGTCTCCTTCGCCCTGACCGGCCTGCCGGCCGAGAGCGCGCCCACCGTGGGCTCGCTCTACCTGATCCAGGGCGCCTTCTCGCACTTCGGCTTCGCCGCCCCGCTGCCGGTGGACTCCGCCCGCAACGGCTTCCTGGCCGGGTTGGGCGCCAAGGTGGCCGGGCCGTTGCTGGCCACCTTCTCGGCGGCCGACCGCGCGGTGGGCTGGTGGTACCCGGCGGCCTCGATGCTCAGCCACAGCGACTCCGAGAGCGCCACCGACCTCACCTACCGCTGGGGCGGCATGGGCCACGACGGCTTCCAGCAGGACGGCGTGACCCAGTTCGAGCTCCAGGAGGCGGGCACGCCCTACGCCTTCCAGCCGGGGCACTTCCACCGCCTGCACGCCGACGCGGTGATCGCCGCCGACCAGTCCCCGTTCTCCGGCGCGCACAGCGACATCCGCCACCCTCAGGTGCTCTGGCCCGCCCTGGCCGCCGCACTCTGATCAGCCCGTGCTCTCCTCGGCGCGTTCGGGTGAAGCCCGGTGCCTTCTGCCTCTGCGCTCTCGACCTGACGTACCACCAGATCGCCACCGGCACGGGGTTGCCCTCCCGAAACGTCCCAGACCCCGGCCCCTCGTCTAGGGCACGTATTCGGTTGTGATCACGGGGCGGTTTTGGTGAGGTCTTTGATCCAGATCATCGCGCCGCGGAGGTGGAGGCCGGCGAGGTAGCTGCCGGGGGTCTTGTCGTATCGCGTGGCGATGCCTCGCCAGGCCTTCAGCTTGTTGATCAGGCGCTCGACGGTGTTCCGCTCCCTGTAGAGGTCGGTGTCGTGGCTGACGGGCCGGCCGCCCTTGCTGCCTTTCTTCTTCCGGTTGGCGGCCTGGTCCTTCTTCTCGGGGATGACCGCCTTGATACGGCGACCGCGCAGGTGGGCGCGGTTGGCGCGGGAGGAGTAGGCCTTGTCCCCGGCGACCGCGTCGGGCCGGGTGCGGGGGCGGCCGACGGGCCCGCGGACCCGCACCTTCTCCAGGACGGGGATGAACTGCGGGCTGTCGGCGGCCTGCCCCTCGGTCAGAATGAACGCCAGCGGGCGGCACCTGCGCTCGCCGGCGACGTGGACCTTGCTGGTCTGTCCGCCTCTGGAGCGTCCGAGCAGGGCGGCCTTCAGGCGGAGCCTTCGCCTGCGTCGGACGCGTCGGAGCTCGTCCCGTTCCGGGTCGTGTGCGGTGTCCTGTCCGTCTTGTCCCTGCGGGCCGCCCCTTTTTGCCGGGCCTTCTCCGCCTCCTCGGCGGCCTTCTCCAGGTCGGCGAGCGTGTCGGGGTCAAGGTGCATCCCGGCGGCGTCGTGGTGGGCCCGGATGGTGGTGGAATCCACGCTGACCAGCGAGAGGTCCACCTCGCCCCGTCTGGCGGCTTCCGTGATCGCGCCCTCCAGCAGGGCCTCGAACACCCTGGCGTCCCTCCACTGCCGGAAGCGGTTGTGGACGGTCGACCAGGCGCCGAACTCGCTCGGCATCTCCCGCCACTGGCCGCCCGTCCGAAACCGCCAGATCACGCCCTCGAACTGGCGGCGCAGCCGCTCGGGGTACGGGCCGTACTCGCCGATCGGCAGGTACGGCTCGATGAACTCCCACTCGGCATCGGTCAGTTGCACACGCGTCACACAACACGATCTACCGGATCAGGCACGAGCGCGAGGGCGAAACCCACAAAGTGATCACAACCCGATACGTGCCCTAGTCCTCGATGTTGACGCCGTAGTCGCGAGCCAGGGTGTCGAGGCCGTGGTCGAACCCCTGGCCGACCACCCGTAGCCGCCACGACGATCCGCGGCGGTAGATCTCCGCGAGGAGCAGCGTCCGTTCGGTGGTCGCGGCGTCGAGTGTGGACTGGAGGACCGGCCGGGCGCTGATGCCCGCGGCGAGGGTGATCTCCACCGCGCCCACCTCGCCGAAGGTGGCGAAGCCGTCGATGGCAGCGGCGATGGCGATCTTGCGGACCGAGTCAGGCACCGGCGCGAGGTCGACCGTGATCGCTTGCTCCATCGGGCCGTCCGTCGACAGGTGCACGGTGCCGTCCGGGCTCTCCGGGGCCCCGTAGAAAACGAAGTCCTCGTCACGGGCGACCTGTTCGTCCTGGTCGAGGCTGAAGGCGACAACGTCGACCTCGCAGCTGGTCTGCTGGGCCCAGGACGCGCTGACCGTCCAGCTCGTCCCGTCCGTGCTGACCGGCAGATCGGCGACCCCGCCCCTGGGGAGGACCTGGGCGGCCGGCGCCGGTGCGGTGAGCGCCTCCCCCGCGCCGCTGTCGGGCTCCACGGCCGTGGTGTCGGGCCACCCCGGTCGGTGGACGGCCAGCCCGAGCGTTTCGATCCGCTCCATCCGCCGGTCCGCCTCGCCACCGCTCAGCACCACGACGTCGGTCACGGCGGCCGAGAGGTTCACGGCCGCCGCTCCCCCCAGCTCCACGACCCGCGCGCGGGTCGCCGACGCGTCGGCGTGCACTCCCCCGAGTACGAGGACACGTCGGCCCGTCAGCCGTCCGCGCGCCCTCCGTGCTGGACGGCTCCGCGTCGCAGACGGCAGGAGAAGCGGCGGTGGACCCGCGATCGGGGCCCCCTTCGGCCTCGTGCTATGGGCACCGCCGGGGACCTCGTGCGCCACCCCCCGCTGCACGTTCTCGAGCAGACGGCGGAAGTGGCCCTCGTCGACGACTGGGATGCCGTCCGCCATCGCACGCTTCGCCTTGGCCGATCCGGAGCCCAGGTCGTTGGTGACCAGCAGACTGGTGAGTCGGCTGACCGACGACATCACGTTCAGCCCGGCCGCCACCGCCTGATGGACCAACTCCTCCCGGGGCACCGTCGTCTCACCGGTGATGGCGACCTTCATCCCCTGCACCAGCGGACCGCCCTTGGCCAGCCGCCCTGGATTCCGGTAACCGCAGGGAACCTTGGGAGCCGTCGGCCCGTAGCCGAAGCCGCGGCGCGGAGGGCACGCCACCAGCGGCAGCGGCACTCCCAGCCGTGCCGCCTGCGCCAAGGAATGCCGCAGCACGCCGGCCAGTACCCGTGTGTCGTCGAGCGCGTCGTGCGCACGGTGGCGGGCGACGCCGTAGAAGGTCGCCAAGGTGTCCAGGCGCATGTCCCCGGTCGGCGTACCCAGCCGCCGATTCAGTGCCACGGTGCACAGCCGCCTGGACACCGGCAACGGCCTGCCGGCAACGGCGAACTCTCTCGCCAGGAAGTCGTAGTCGAACTGGGCGTTGTGTGCCACCATCACGCGACCCTGCAGCATCAGGCCGACCTGCCGGGTGACAAGGTCGAAGGTAGGCGCGCCACGCAGACGCTCTGCCGTCAGACCGTGGATGTGGACCGGTCCGGGATCGCACCCGGGATCGAGGAGCGTCGAGAACTCGCCGGTCCGCTCTCCTGCCGCGTCGACCGTGATCACTGCGATCGACAGCACCCGGTGCTGTCTCGGGCTCAGCCCTGAGGTCTCCACGTCGACTAGAGCCCAGTCTCCGACGTGACCTGACTCCGCGGTGGGGTCGCCGGACGGTGCAGCCGTGGTCATGAGGGCAAGGATGCACGGGTTCCAGTCCTCTTCGGTCGGATCCACACCTTCGTTTCACCCGTTCGGTTCCAGCTGTCATAGCGGTTCACCCGCATGTCAGTTGTCACATGCGAAGTCACTCAGGCACAGCTCGCGGAGATCGGAGGCGGAGTCGCTCGGGTCGGCGGCGATGTCCAGGCCGGCGACGTGGATGGTCCCCAGCCGGCCGTACGGCCCGGCCACCCGGAGCGTTCGGTGCCGTAGTCCGCCGGGACTCGGGTAGACGATCACCGAGCGAGGGTCTGCACCACGACAGTATCCGGCCATGTAGGTGAGCAGTTGGTGCACATCGGTGGAGCTGACCGGCTTCTGCCCGTACCGCTTGTACTTGGCGTCCACCGGGAGCAGCACCTGCTCGCCCGGAGGGGCCGTGGTGGGGAAGCCGAGCAGCAGATCGGGGTGGAAGCCGGGGTGGCGGGAGAGGTCACCGCTCGTGGTGATCGCCGTCCCGCCGCTGGAGGGAACGATCCGCCCGCCGAGCGGTGTGGCAGCTTCGGCGGCCAGGCGCCGCACCACTGCCTCCCAGAGCCTCGGCAGGTCGAGCAGCAGGCTGTCGGCGTGGTATTCGCCGCCGGAGAGCAGGTCGGTGACACCGCCGCCGCGCAGGAGGAGCCCGGCCCAGGTGTGGGCTGGCCGGTAGCGGATGTTCAGGCGGTGATAGCGGGCTCGGTCGAGGGAGCGCAGGGACGCGGCGGGGGTGGTGTCCCTCGGAAAGGCGGCCGCGAGGTCACGGAGTGCACGGGCGAGCTCCGGGTTGGCCGTAGTGGTGACGGCGGCGGCCAACGCGGCGCCGCAGACCCGGTTCTCCCAGATGTCCGCGTCGCGTTCGAAGGTGCGCACATGCAGCTTGTCGAGCATGCCGAAACGACGGGTGGCCTGTGCCGTGATGTCGAGTCGGCCCCGCAGGACGGGCTCGAGGCGGTCCTTGCCGAGATAGTCGCGGCGCAGCCCGTCCCGCAGGAGCGTCTGGCACTCGGTCAGCAGCCCAGCGGCGACCAGATCGGCGTAGCCGTGCCGGTCCGCGGCCCAGTGCCGCAGCGTGGTCTGATGGGGTACCGGGACGGCGAGGGCGTAGCAGAGCCAGTGGATGAGCTGGTCGCCGGTGAGAGCCATTTTCGGCTCGATGACCAGCCTGAACCGGTCGAGGACGAGTACTCCGACGGTGGCGCCGGCGGTCAGCCGCCAGCCGCGGGGGCCGGCGTCGACGGTGAACCGTCTCTGGCTCTGGAGTCCTCGGAGCCGGGTCAGGTCCCGTTCCGTCAGCTGGTTCTCCGCCAGGTCGAGGGACTCGTACTCACTGATCCGCCGCTCCGGCAGGCTACTCATCGGCTCCGGCCGAGGCCTCGGGGAACTCCGCGACCAGGGTCGTGAGGAAGTCCTTGCTGGGGATTCGGTGGGGCTGGCCGGTCTCGTCCACCAGGCGGCCGAGGATGCGCTGCAGCAGATCGGCGCGGCCGAGGCAGTGGTCTTCCAGCAAGGGGACGACGTCGTGGTGCAGGACTGCTTCGAGTTCCTCTTCGGTGGCGACCGGGCCTCCGCCCCGCAGGAAGTAGGCGTGGCCCAGCTGGTGGTCGGCGTCGAGGTGGCGGGTGATGCGCGTGTTGAGCTCGGAGAAGAACGTGCCGAGGTTCAGCGGGCCGACGAGGCCGGAGACGGCGTCGGGGTCCGGTGCTACGCGTAGGAACGCGAAGCGGCGGCGCACCGCGGCGTCGAGGTGGCTGATGCTGCGGTCCGCGGTGTTCATCGTGCCGATGATCCGGATGTTCGGCGGCACCGAGAAGCGGCGGCCGGTGATCGGCAGGTCGACGGTGAGGCTGCGCTTGTCGAGCTCCAGCAGGGTGATCAGTTCGCCGAAGATGCGCGGCAGGTCGCCGCGGTTGATCTCGTCGATGATCAGCAGGAACGTCCGCTCGGGGTCCTTCTCGGCGGCGGCGCACAGGCGGTGGAACACCCCGTCCGTGGGCTTGAGCGAGAGCCCGGTGCCGGAGGCGTCGGGGTCGGGCTTGAATCCTTCGACGAAATCCTCGTAGCCGTAGGACGGATGGAAGGTCACGAGCTTGATACTGCTGTCGTCGTGCAGTCCGCGCATGGCGCTGTCACGTTCGGCAGGTGCGGCGTCGATGGCCTCGGCCTGGCCGGCGAGCGCCAGGGCCACGCTGAGGGCCAACCGGGTCTTGCCCGTACCGGGCGGACCGTGCAGGATCACCTGACCTTTGCGGTGCAGTGCGTCCAGGACCTGCCGTACCTCGTCCGGGAGTTCGGCAGCGGTCGGTTCCGGTGCGGGACCGGTCTGGGCTCCCGCGGCCCGGGGCCGGCCGGCCCTGATCTCCTTGAGGAGCGGGCGGGACACCTTGGCGAAGGTGGACTGCCACGGCTGCTCCCGGGCAAGGCGCTGGGCGTAGGAGACGTCCCACTCCACCGAGACCAGGTGTCGGTACTCGGAGCGCCCCGGGTCGAAACGGTAGCCGTCAGTGACCGTGCCCAGCCCCAGGACCTCGGACTTGCCGCGGTTGGCGATCACCACGTCGCCGGGTTCGAGATCCCGGAAGTCCAGCAACCGCCGGGCCGCGAGAAGACTGCCACGTGGCTTCGCATCCGGAAGCCGGTCGAGCTCCGCTCGGAGGTCCTCCTCCCCCTCGTACTGGGTCAGGTCTCCGGTGCCGTCCCAGCCGACGCAGATGAACCCGCCGTCGAGGCAGTCCTGCCACAGACGGGCCTTGTCACCGGGCGCGATCTTCCAGACCGTGCGCTGACGCGGCCGCGGGTCGAAGCTCTCATAGAGGAAGGTGGCGACCTCGTCCATCGACCAGTCCTCGAACGCGGGGTGCTTCAGCACCAGGTCGCGCAGGAGCCGGTTCGCCTGCCAGGCCGGCATGTTCCGTTGCGGTACGCCGCCGAGCAGCTCGATGAACCTGCGCAGGTGGGCGGCGGAGTAGATGCGCAGGAAGTGCTCGGGGAAGTACACAGCCAGGGCCTTGGTCACCAGGGCCGGGCCGTACTGCAGGAGTTCCAGATCGTCCAGGGCATCGAAGTCGCCGCGTCCGGCGGCGTCGAAGGCTGCGGTGAACTGACTCCGCAGACGTTCCCACGCCGCTTGGTGGGTACCGGCCTGCTGGAGCGGGGCCGCGAGCCGCCATTCTCCGGAGTGATGCCGGTACATGATGTGCTTCGCGGCGCTGCCGCCCTTGATGCTGCCGAGCTTCGGCGTGCCGAACTCCAGGAGTTGGCAGAAGGACGGGCCGTCCGCAGCGGCACGGTCCAGGCCGAGCGCGTAGCGTTCCAACGGCAGTTCCGCCCAAGCCACCGGTGGGAAATCCGCCGTCACCCGCTGCCGTTCGACTTCGGCTGCCGTGGCCTGCTCGGCGACAGCCGATCGGTCGAACAGGGAGGCGAGGAGCGCTACGTCAGTCCCATCGGTCATTCGATCATCTTTGCACGCGCCTGCTTGGCCATCGTGTGCGGGTCCAGCTGATTACCGGGCGCGGAGCGGCCCCATCGTCCCCGAACCGTCACGGTGCCGCCTGCGAGTACGGACTCTCGCTCGGGCAGTCCGTGGTGCGCGCCGCGGGCGCGTCGGGCTCGGCGAGCGGCCCCAACAGCTCCTCTGCTACCGCCAACAGATACGCAGCTCCTTCAACCCGTTCTGGAAGTTGGATACGAGCCGCTTCGGCGGCGCTCCCGGAGCGAGCTCCAGGCCGGGCAGCTCGGCGACGACACGACGGATCAGGGCCGCCATCTGAACCCTGGCGAGCCGGGCGCCCACGCAGAAGTGCGGGCCGAAACCGAAACTGACGTGATCGTTCGGCGTCCGGACGATGTCGAAGCGGTCCGCGTCAGGAAAGACGGAGTCGTCTCGGTTGGCGGAGGCGTGATAGACGACCACCTTGTCGCCGGCGCGGATCGGCTGCCCGGCGAGTACCAGGTCCCGGGTGGCCGTGCGTCGGAACTCCAGTACCGGCGGCCAGAATCGGAGCATCTCCTCGATCGCCGGGGCGACCAGATCCGGCGATCGCGCCAACCGAAGGGACTGGTCGGGGTGGACGAGCAGGGAGTACAGACCGCCGGGCAGACCATTGCGCAGCGTCTCATTACCGGCGACTCCGAACAGAAAGAACATCGTCTCGAACTCGTCGGCACTCAGTCCGGCTTCCCGCATCCGGGCGACGATGCTTCCTGGGGGTGGCTGTTTGGCGAGCGCGTGGGCGTAGGCGAACATGTCGGCCAGGGCGGCGCGAGAGCGCGGGTTGACCGGGCGGCCGTCGCGGGTGGTGAGGGCGGCGGGCCGGTGGGCGAGCGCGGTGCGGCCCATGCCGGTGAGTTGGGACGGGTCGGCGGTGCTGGACCGAGCGTAGTCGGGATCCTGGTAGCCGATCACGCGGTTCGACCAGTCGACCAGCAGCTGTCGGTCCTGCTCAGGCACGCCAAGAATTCGCCCCAGGGTCCACACGGGCAGGTCAGCGGCGACCGGCACGAAGTCGACCTCGCCCAAGGACCGGATCCTCCGGATGAGTTCGGCCGCGCGCTCCTCGATGGCCGCGGTGAGCTCATGCAGCACACGCGGCGTGAAGGCGGCCGCGACGGCCCGGCGCAGCCGGGAGTGGTCGGGCGGATCCTGATTGAGCATCATCGTCCGGGCGAACTCAAGATCGGCTGTGGTGTCAGGGTCGCGGATCTGGGTCCCGCCAAGGTACGAGGAGAAGTCCTCCGGGCTCCGCAGCACCTGCTTCACGTCCGCGTGCCGCAGCACCGCCCAGTACCCGGGCCCGGCCGGCCAGGCGCCGACCGCCGGCTCCTCCACCCAGCAGACCGGCGCCGCCGCCCGGAGCTCCCGGTAGAGCCCGTACGGCACCCCCTCCGCGTAGGTCCGAGGCTCGAAGATCCCGTTCACCCGCCGCTGTTCCACGCCCATGGCCACCGACCGTACCGCCCCACGGGCCGCCCCACCGGCCGATCCGGCGGGCCGGACGCGCTACTGGCCGACCCGGCCGTCCACGCACTCGCGCAGCAGGTCGGCGTGCCCGCAGTGCCGGGCGTACTCCTCGATCCGGTGCACGATCATCTCGCGGATCGAGAGGCGCTCCCTTCCCACCCGCGCGCCGAGGTCGGCGTGTGCGGCCAACTCCTCGTCCAGCGCGGCCTGTTCCCGCTCCAGGTCGCGGAAGGCGGCCTCGACCACCGCCGGGTCGGCCACCGCGCCGTCGAAGTCCGCGTCCCGGCCCTCGTACAGCTTCGGGAGCGGCTCGCCGTCGGTGATCCAGTTCCGCCAGTCCCGCTCCACCCGGGCCAGGTGGCGGACCAGGCCGAGCAGCGACATCGTGGACGGGGGTACCGAGCGGCGGGCCAGCTGCGCCGCGTCCAGGCCCTCGCACTTCATCCGCAGCGTCAGCCGGTAGTCGTTCAGGTAGCCGACCAGGGTGGCCAACTCCCCGTCCGGGCCCGGGCCCTCGCTGTTGCGAGGGTCGTCCGCCGGGTCCACCCACATGTCGGGGTAGACCGTGGCCACCGTCCACCGCTCGGTCCGCTCGTGTTCGATCCGTTCGCTCATGGGGGCATGGTCGTCCGCAACGGCCGCCCGCGCCAGCGAGTTTCCGGGCTGCGGCCGGGTGGGCAGAATGGGCGGGTGACTCTCTCCACCGCCGAGGCGGACAAGATCCTCGCCGACAACTTCGCCCCCTGGGTCCTGGCGCTGGGGCTCAGCGTGGAACAGACGGGGGCGCAGCACGCGGTGCTGCGGCTGCCTTGGTCGGACCAACTGGCCCGGGAGGGCGGCGGCTTGAGCGGGCAGGCGATGATGGCTGCGGCGGACACGGCCTGCGTGATCGCGATCTGCTCGGCCCGGGAGGGCTTCGAGCCGATGACCACTGTCCAGCAGTCCACCACCTTCCAACGCCCGGTGGTGGGGCGGGACGTGCTGGTGACGGCCCGGATCTCCAAGCTCGGCCGCCGGATGGCCTTCCTCGACATCACCCTCGCCGAGGAGGGCGCCGACCCGGCCGCGCCGGCCGCCCACGCCACCACGGTCTACGCCTTCCCCGGCTGACCCCCGGCGACCACCGGGGTCGGCAACCACGCGGGCCGGTCCGGCGGAATTGGTCCGGTCCGACCCCTACTCCTACGCGCTACCCGGCAGTAGCCTCGCGGTGCCCAACCGTCGGACCCGCTGGAGAGTTACATGCGCACAGCCCTGCTCAGACCCGCCCTGGCCGTCGCGGCGATCGCCGCCGTCCTCGCCGCGGCCACCCCCGCCTCGGCGGCGAGCTCCGCCGCGAAGTCCGCCGCCAAGGACCACGACACGCCGAGGTACTACCTCGCCCTGGGCGACTCCCTCGCGGCGGGCTACCAGTCGCTGCCGGGCGGCGGCCACGAGGTCGGCCACGGCTACGCCCAGGACCTCGCCCGCACCCTGGGCGAGCGCGCCTCGGCCGCGCACCACTCCCTGCGGTTCACCGACCTCGGCTGCCCGGGCGAGACCACCGGCAGCATGATCAACGGCGGCTGCCCGTACCCGCACCCGTACCAGGGCTCCCAGTTGGAGGCCGCCCTGGCCTTCCTCCGCGCGCACCACGGCGACCGCACCCTGGTCACCATCGACATCGGCGCCAACGACGTGGACGGCTGCCTGACCGGCGGCAAGGTCGACCTGCCCTGCGCGCTGAACGGCGTCGGCAAGGTGGCCACCGGCCTGGACACCATCCTCGGCAAGCTCAAGGCCGCCGCCGGCCCGCACACCCGGATCGTCGGGATGAACCTCTACGACCCGTTCCTGGCCGTCTGGCTCACCGGCGAGCAGGGCCGCGCCCAGGCCGGCCTCTCCGTCCCGCTGGCCGACGTGCTCAACACCACCATCGACCTCACCGACGCCGTCCACGGCGTGCCGACCGCCGACGTGGCCAAGGCGTTCTCCACCGACGCCTTCCTCCCGCTGGTGCCGTTCGGCGGCCAGCAGGTGCCGCTCAACGTGGCACGGGTGATGCAGTGGACCAACATGGCCCGGGGCGACATCCACGCCAACGACACCGGCTACCAGGTGATCGCCGACGCCTTCCTGGCCAAGATCTGAGTCGTCGGCTCCCGGCCGGGAACCGACGCGTCGGGCGGTCCCGAAGGACCGCCCGACCGCGACTCGCCCCGCCGGCCGACGCTACTGCGCGCAGATCGCCGAGACGAACTCCGCCACCCGCTCCTGCGGCATGCCTCGCGCGATGTCGGCCTCGCTGATCATGCCGACCAGCTTGTGGTCGGGGTGGTCGATCACCGGCAGCCGGCGCACCCGGTGCTGCTCCATCACCCGCAGCACCTGCTCGGTGTCCTCGTCCGCCTCCACCACCATCGGCCGCCCGAGGGCGAGTTCGCCGGCCGTGAGCACGGCCGGGTCGCGGCCCTCGGCCACGCAGCGGAGCACGATGTCACGGTCGGTGAGGATGCCGAGCAACTTCCCGTTCTCCCCGCAGATCGGCAGCGCGCCCACGTCCCGCTCGCGCATCAACCTGGCTGCCTCGGCCAGCGTCTGGCCGGCCTCCACGCACTCGGCCCCCGGGTGCATGATCTCTTTCGCGGTGGTCATCGCCGTACCTCCTCGACGCGGAGCAGCCGACCCCTCGGTACGGAGCAGCTGGGCCCCTCACTCATCCTGAGCCGCCTCCGGGGCAGGCGCCACCGCAGTCCCGGGCAGCGGCGGCTGCGCCACCGGCCGGTCCAGCAGCTCGTCCAGCGGCGGGAGTTCCGCCGCCGCAGCCTCGGCGGCCTCCACCGCCTCCTTGGTGCCCGCCACCTCCTCGGCCGTGGCCGAAGCGGGCTCCCCGCCCTCCGCCCCGGCCACCCGCTTGGTCGCGGTGTCCAGGAAGCGCAGCAGCTCCACCGGGAAGGGCAGCACCAGGGTGGAGTTCTTCTCCGCCGCCACCTCCACCACGGTCTGCAGCAGCCGGAGTTGGAGCGCGGCCGGGGCGGCGCTCATGATGGTCGCGGCCTCGGAGAGCCGGGCCGAGGCCTGGTACTCGCCGTCGGCCGTGATGATCCGGGCCCGCCGCTCCCGCTCCGCCTCGGCCTGACGGGACATCGAGCGCTTCATCGACTCCGGCAGCGCCACGTCCTTGATCTCCACCCGGTCGATCTGCACGCCCCAGCCGAGCGCCGGGCTGTCGATCATCAGCTCCAGGCCCTGGTTGATCGGCTCCCGGTTGGCCAGCAGGTCGTCCAGTTCGCTCTTGCCGATGATCGACCGGAGCGAGGTCTGCGCCACCTGCGAGATGGCGAACTGGTAGTCCTGCACGTTGACGGTGGCCTGCACCGGGTCGACCACCTTGAAGTACACCACCGCGTCCACCCGCACGGTCACGTTGTCCCGGGTGATGCCCTCCTGGGCCGGGATCGGCAGCGTCACGATCTGCACGTTCACCCGGCGGATTCGGTCGGCCACCGGCAGCAGCATCACCAGCCCCGGCTCCCGCAGCTGCTCCCGCACCCGGCCGAACCGGAACACCACCCCGCGTTGGAACTGCTGCACCACCCGCAGGCTCAGCCCGCAGACCACCGCCACCACGCCCGCCAGTGCGAGCACCGCATCCGCCACGATCATCGCCGTCACCTCGAAGGACCGGCATCCCCCATTCCACGCTACTCCGCCCGGCCGCGACTCCATCCGCTCTACGATCACGGCATGGACCCCGCCGCCCCGCCGCCCACCCTCGCCCTGCTCGACGAGCAGGTCACCCACTGCCGGGCCTGCCCGCGGCTGGTCGAGTGGCGCGAGGAGGCGGCCCGGGTCAAGCGGAAGTCGTACCAGGACTGGGACTACTGGGCCCGGCCGATCCCCGGCTTCGGCCCGCCGGACGCCGCCCTCGTGCTGCTCGGCCTGGCCCCCGCCGCGCACGGCGGCAACCGGACCGGCCGGATCTTCACCGGCGACCCGAGCGGCGACCTGCTCTACGCGACCCTGTACGGCCTGGGCCTGGCCAACCGCCCGGAGTCGGTGCGGGCCGGGGACGGCCTTGAGCTGTACGGGGTGCGGATCACCGACCCGGTGCGCTGCGCCCCGCCCGAGAACAAGCCGACCCCGGCCGAGCGGGACACCTGCCGCCCTTGGCTGGTACGGGAGTTCGACTTCCTCCGGCCGACCGTCCGCTCGATGGTGGCGCTCGGCGGCTTCGCCTGGCAGGCGCTGCTCCCGGTGCTCGCCGCCGCCGGCTACGTGCTGCCGCGCCCGCGCCCGGCCTTCGGCCACGGTGCCCACGTCGTGCTCCCGCACAGCGACGGCGGCCCGCTGCTGCACCTCTTCGGCTGCTACCACGTCAGCCCGCGCAACACCTACACCGGCCGCCTCACCACCCCGATGCTCCGCGACCTCCTCGCCACCGCCGCCGAGACGGCGGGCCTCACCGTCCGGCGCTGACCGGCCCCGGCCGTCAGCCCGCCGGCCGCGCCCTGGCCTCCGCCGCCACCGCCAGCTGCCGCCCGTACAGCACCCCCAGCGCGAACCGGTCGGCCCCCGGCTGCCCGGCCAGCTCCCGCAGCGCGGCGCGCGCCACCACCGCGTCCTGGTACCGCCCGAGCAGCTCCTGCCGCGCCTTCATCCGGGCCGTGAACCGCTCCTTCCCGGCCACCTCGCCCAGGTACCGGGCCCGCTTGGCGGCCTTCCGCGCCCGGTGCAGCTCCTCCTCCCCCATCCCCGGCTCCACCAGCGCCTTCCGCGCGGCCTTCCGGGCCAGCCGCTTCGGCGTGTCCACCGGCTCCGCCGCCCCCGGCAGACCGTCCAACCCCGCGAGCAGCGCGGCGTACCAGTCGCTCGCGAGCGCGGCCACCACCTCGCCCCGCGCCCGGGCCGCCCGCTCGGCCAGCCGCCGCTCCAGCCAGACCGCCACCCGCTCCGGCCCGAGCTCGGCCGGCAGCTCCCGCGCCCCGCCCACCAGCAGCTCACCCACCACCTCGCAGTCCCGCGCCGGAGCCAGCGCCCGCCCCAGCCGCCGCAGCCCCTCCACCGGCTCCGCCGCCGCCGGGCCGTACGCCCGAAGCGCCACCCGCAGCCGTCGGCAGGCGATCCGCAGCTGGTGCACGGCATCGGGCTCCTCGGCCCGCACGGCGGCGTCCAGCGCGAAGACCCGCGCCCGCTGCTCGGCCACCCGGGCCGCGAACAGCCGCGCCCCCTGGTCGGCGCCGGTTGCCATAGGGAAAGGCTAAGCCGGAGTGCCGCCCGAGGGGGCGCCGAAGGCGAGCGGGGCTACGGCCGCAGCTGCACGGCCATCGAGAGCGTGTAGCCGACCAGCGCGCCGAAGCAGGCCACGGCGGTGGCGTGCCGTGCGGTGAAGGGCAGGCCGGCCAGGGCCGGGTAGAGCAGGACGGCGCAGCCGGCGGCGGCGTCGGCCGCGTACAGGCCGCTCGGCGGGACCACCTTGGTGGTGTGGGCCGCCCAGCCGGTGGCGACCAGGAAGCCGGTGAGCAGCACGAAGCCGGAGAGCAGGCCGGCGCCGATGGTGGACAGCGCGGCGTGCGGGGCGGGTGCCTCCTCGTCGGGGGCGAGGGCCGGGCGGAGCCGCTGCGAGATGGCCAGCGCACCGACGGCGATGCTGATGGCGAGGACGGCTCCGAGTACGGGCACGAGGTTCAACTACGACTCCGGGTCTGGATGGGGCCTTGGATGGCGGCGGCGATCGCCGCGGGGAGCAGGACGGTGACGAGCAGCACCACGGACCACACCACCGGGTCGAGCACCGGCGCGGCGGGCGCGGCCGGTGCCACGGCGACGGCGGTGCTCGCCACCGGGTGCGGCACCGGCGGGGTGACCACGGCGGCCACCGGCAGCGGGGCCGGCGGTGTCGGCTTGGGCGTCGGCGGTTTCGGCGCGGGCGGCTTCGGCGGCAGCACCACGGCGTGCGTGACGGTCGGGCTCGGCTTGGCGGGCGCCGGTGCGGCGGGGGTCGGCGGCGGAGTGGGCGCGGGCGGGCTGGGCGGCTCCGGCGGGTGCGGGGTCGGCGGTGCGGGCGGGGTGGGCACCGGCGGTGGGGTCGGCACCGGAGGTGGGGTGGGGACCGGGGGCGTCGGCGGCGAGGGGCAGGGGGGCTCAGGGATCGGCGGGTGCGGAGGGTGCGGTGGGTGGGGCGGATGTGGGGGGTGCGGAGGATGCGGTGGGTGCGGAGGGTGTGTCGGATGCGGCGGCTGGGGCGGTTCCGGGTGATGATTCGGATACGAAGGGCGAGCCGCACCCGAAGGCGCTCCGGTCGGCAGTGACCGGAGGCCGCCGAGCGCGTCCAGTGGGCTCCGGGGGACGTGGTCCATCAGCCGATTGTCGGATCACGCGACATGACAATCGCCACAGAGTCGGTGAATGTCGCCCACAATCGCCCATCCGGGTGATGACCCCTGAACGCCTGCGTGATTAAACGCCTTTGACTCCGGACGGACGTACGACTCGTCCCAGTCCACCCGGTCAGCCCTCTCCCGGCCGTCCGTGACGCCGTGACATACTCCGGGAGATGACTGACGACCAGCCGACCAGGGTGCTGCGGGCAGCGGTGTTCACCGCGCTCGCCGTTCCGCTGTCCGCGCTCGGCCACGTGGTCATCACCGGACGGGCCCTCCCGCTCAGCCTGGTCGCCGCCGCCACCGCGGTGGTGCTGGTGCTCGCGTACCTGGCCGCCGGCCCGCAGCGGCGCTTCCTGCACATCACGGCCGTGCTGGTGCCGGTCGAGCTGCTGCTGAACACCGCCTTCAACCTCGGCCAGGACACCTGTGCCAGCGCCGCCCCCGGCCACGGCGTGGACCTGCTGGTCTGCGGCGGCGGCTCGGTGGACGGTTCGGTGCTCGGCAGCGTCACCCCCGGCACCGCCCAGCTGCTGGTGCTCGCGGTGCACCTGGTGCTCGCCCTGGCCGCCGCCCTCTGGCTGCGGCTCGGCGAAGCGGCACTCACCGGCCTCGCCGAGGCGCTGCGAGCACTCGCCGAGCCGTTCCGGGCGCTGCTCCTGCTGCTTGCCCCGCTGCCCTGCTGCCCCGCCGCGCTCGCCCCGGCCGTGGACGCCGCCCCGGCGCTGCCCCACCCGGGCCAGGTGCTGCTCGGCCCGGCCCCCCGGCGCGGCCCGCCCGCGCTCGCCCTGGCCGCCTGACCCTCCCCGCCACGCCCGGTCCCGTACCCGCACCCGCGCACCCCGGTCAGCCGCCCGCCGCTCCCCCGGCTCCGCCGAGCCCGACGCACCCCGCCGACCTCCGGCCCCGCCCGGCTCGCCGCACCGCGCCGAGCCGTCCGCCCGCGCCACCCGCCCGGGCCACCCCAGCAGCCAGCCTTCCCGAGGCACGCCCCCCGCGCCGCCACACCGGCGCGGCCGTGCGGCCTGCCCGTCACCTCAGGAGTTGACCGACCCGATGAGCACCCAGCAGACCCCGCAGGCCCAGCCGTCCAAGGCCGCGAAGGGCCAGACCGCCCGCGAGCGCCTCGCCGAGGCCCACCAGGCCGAGCTCAAGGCCAACGCCCGCCGCCGCAAGGTGGTGATCGGAGTCTCGGTGGCCGCCGTGATCGCCGTCGCCGGCGCCACCACGCTGGCGATCAGCACCGCCGACCAGGGCTCCACCAAGTCGGTCGCCGTGGCGCCGAACCAGCCGGTGGTCACCCCCGCCAACACCTCCGGCACCGACGGCACCGTGGTCGTCTACGGCAAGGCCGACGCCCCGCACACCCTCAAGGTCTACGAGGACTTCCGCTGCCCGATCTGCAAGCTGCTGGAGTCCTCGGCCGGCCCGGCCGTCCAGGCGGGCGCGGACCAGGGCACGTACAAGATCGAGTACCACCTGGCCGCCTTCCTCGACGACGGCCTCGGCGGCAAGGGCTCGATCACGGCACTGGCCGCCGCCGGCGCCGCGCTCAACGAGGGCACCGACAAGTTCAAGCAGTTCCACGACGTGCTCTACGCCAACCAGCCCGAGGAGAAGGTGGACGGCTTCGGCGACGTCAACCACCTGCTCGACCTGGCCGCGAAGGTGCCCGGCCTGAAGACCGAGGCCTTCACCAAGGCCGTCACCGAGGGCACCTACCTGCCCTGGGCCAAGAAGGTGGCCGACGCCTTCCAGTCCAGCGGTGTCCGGGGCACCCCGACCCTGACCCTCGACGGCAAGCAGCTCCAGGTCTTCACCGGCCAGGGCAAGCCGGTCACCCCGGAGCAGTACGACGCCCTCGTCCGGCAGAGCACCGGCGGCTGACCATGGCCGCGCCCGCTCTGCGGCGTAGCCCCGCCACGGTGGCCCCCGCTCCGGGGGCCGCCCGGGCCTACGCCTGGCTCGTCCTGGTCTGCGGCGCCCTCGGGCTGGCCGCCTCCGCCGTCCTCACCCTCGACAAGCTCCGGCTGCTCGAGGACCCGGCGTACGTCCCGAGCTGCAACATCAACCCGGTGATCAGCTGCGGCTCGATCATGCGCACCGACCAGGCCAGCGCCTTCGGCTTCCCCAACTCGCTGATCGGCCTGGCCGCCTTCGGCGCCGTGCTGGCCGTCGGCGCCGGCCTGCTCGCGGGCGCGACCTACCGCCGCTGGTTCTGGCTCTGCTTCCAGCTCGGCGCCCTGCTCGGCCTCGGCTTCACCTGCTGGCTGGTCTACCAGGCCCTGTACGAGATCGGCGCCCTCTGCCCGTACTGCATGGTGGTCTGGGCCGCCGTCCTCCCCCTCGCCTGGTACACCCTCCTCCACCTCCTCGGCCGCCGCCCCCGCTACCACTGGGTCGTCCCGGCCCTCTGGTACCTCGCGATCGCCCTGCTGGTCCTCAACCGGTTCTGGTACTACTGGCGCACGCTGCTCTGACGGCCGCCCCCGTCGAACGGACCGGTCCGGGCCGGGCGTGTGCATGGACGGCGAGTCCCGGGGCACACGGAGCAAGAATCCCTGCTGGCCAGGGGCGCACGGACAAGGAGAAGACATGTCGTTCCTCTGGGCAATCCTCGCCGGCCTCGTCATCGGCGTGCTGGCGAAACTGGTCGTCCCCGGGCGTCAGCCGATCCCGCTCTGGCTGACCATCCTGCTCGGCATCGTCGGAGGTCTGATCGGCAACGCCTTGGCCGGCGTCTTCGGGGTCCGGGACACCGGCGGGATCGACTGGATCCGGCACATCTTCCAGATCGGCGCGGCGGCGGTACTGATCGCCCTCGTCTCGCCGCTCTGGAGTCGCGGTCGGGCCTGACCGCCCGTCACCGGGAGCCCGCCGTCCGGCCGGACGGCGGGCTCCCGGCCGTCCGGCCGTCACTGCGCCGCCTGGAGTCGGCACCACGGCGTCGAGCCGCCGCCCCGACGTGTCATGCTCCTCGCATGGACGCCAACGACGGCCCCCCGACCGCGCCCTCCGAGTGCCCCGACGACCGGGGTGTCTTCTCCTCGTACCGCTATCTGGCCCACCGGCCACCGGCCACGGACGTGACGGTCGGCGGGGCGGTGTCGGCCGTGCAGGAGGTGCTGGCCGGCGTGCCCGGCTCGGTGACCTTCCTCCAGCCGGTCCCCGGCCCGGACGGCCGCCTCGCCGATCTGCGCTACGCGGCCGCTTCCCCGGACGCGGTGGACATCGGGGGCCGCCGGGGGCAGGAGCTGATCGGACTACGAGTGCTCGAGACCTATCCGGGGGCGGCCGGCACCGAGCTGTGGCAGGGCTATCTCAAGGCTCTGGACACCGGCGAGCCCTACGAGGGCGAGCTGGCGTACGAGGAGGTCGCCGTCGGCATCCCGCACCGCTCCCACTACCGGGTGCGGGCCGTACCGTGCCAGGGCGGACTCGTCGTCTCCTGGACCCGCCTGGACACCGGCGAACGCGAGCGGCGGCGCCTGGGGGTCATGCAGCGGCTGGCCCGGATGGGTTGGGCGGACTGGGACCTGGTCCGCAACGTGATCTCCTGGTCCGACGAGGTCTACACGGTCTTCAACCGCGATCCCGCGCTGGGCCCGATGACCCTGGAAGAGCTGCCCACCCACGTACTCGCCGAGGACCTGCCCGCCCTCGGCACGGCGGTGCGGCACCTGCTGGGCGACGGCGAGCCGATCGACCACACCTTCCGGATCACCACCCCGGACGGCCAGGTGCGGCACCTTCGGATCGTCGCGGAGGCCGAGCTCGACGCGCACGGCGGCCCGGTGGAGGTGCACGGTTTCTTCCAGGACCTCACCGCCGCCAAGCACACCGAGCGGCAGCTCCTCGACCACCAGCAGGCCGTGCTCGCCCAGCAGAGCCAGCTGGCCGCCGAGCGCGGACTGGCCGCCCGGCTCCAGGACACCCTGCTGCCGGTGTCCCACCAGACCCTCCTCCTGGCGGGCCTGACCGTCGACGTCGCCTACCAGCCGCTCCAGGAGGGGCTCAAGCTCGGCGGTGACTGGTACAGCGCCGTCGAACTCCCCGACGGCGACGCACTGTTCGTCGTCGGGGACGTCGCCGGCCACGGACTCGACGCCGTCGCGACGATGGCTCTGCTGCGGTTCACCGCCAAGGGCATGGCCATCACGGGCACGCCGCTGCCCTCCGTGCTCGCCCGCCTCAACACCCTGCTGCTGCACTCCCCGGACCAGGGCTTCGACACCGCGACGATGGTCATGGCCCACTTCGATCCGACCGCCTCCCGGCTCACCTGGGTCCAGGCCGGCCACCCGCCGCCCCTGCTGGTGCGGGACGGCCGGAGCCGCTTCCTGGCCGGGCACCAGGGCACCCTGCTCGGCGCCGTCGACACCGCGCGCTACGAGGCGTCTACCGTCGAGCTGCGGCCCGGCGATCACCTGCTCCTCTACACCGACGGCCTGGTCGAGACCCCGGGCGAGCCGATCGATGCGGGCCTGGCCCGCCTGGCCCGCATCGCTCCGGCCCACGTGAACGACCCGCACTGCGTGGACGCACTCGTGCGCGAGACCGTCGGCCGGCGGGCTCCCCGGGACGACATCTGCGTCCTGCACATCGCCCGCTGACTCCGCCCCGGCCGCGCACGGGCCGCCAGGGCGAGCGTTCCGACCGTTCGACGGCCCGAGGGAGGCTGAATCTCTGTCAGAAAGCACAAGGGCCCTGCCCCCGGGCACCGTGACAGGCTGCCGACACTTGAGCAGTCCACGGCATCCGGAGGTCCCCTGTGCGAGTCCTGTTCACCGCGCCCGGCGCGGTCGGCCACGTCTTTCCGCTGGTCCCGACCGCGCTGGCCCTGCGGGCCGCCGGGCACGAGGTGCTGTTCGCCGGCCAGCAGCCGCTCTCGATCCTGCGGCACACCGGCCTGCCGACGGTCGAGGTAGGCGACGGCGGCGGCCTCCGGGAGGCCTTCGCCCGGGCCCTCCCGCCGGGCACCCGCTTCGCCGACCAGGACCGGACGGAGGAGGAGACCCACGAGCTCAGCGCCCTCGGCTTCGCCGAGTTCGGCCGCTCCACCGTCGAGGGCCTGCTGGCGGTCGGCCGCGGCTGGCGGCCCGACGTGATCGTGCACGAGTCCTTCCAGGGCGCCGCGCCCCTGGTGGCCGCCAAGCTCGGCATACCCGCCGTGCGGCACAACTACGGGGTCACCTCGGCCGGGGCGGCCGCCCGCCTGCGGCGGCTGCTGGCCGAGGACTACCGCATCCACGGGGCCGAGCCCACCGAGTCGGCCACCGTGATCGACGTGGTCCCGGCCTCGCTCGGCGGGGACGGCGGCGGCCTGCGGGTCCGGTACGTCCCGTACAACGGCGGCGGGACGGTGCCGCTCGACCTGCTCGGCCGCGGTGACCGCCCCCGGCTGGCCCTCACCCTGGGCACCGTCTTCACCGACTGGGAGGGCGTCGCGCCCCTCGCCCACCTGATCGACCAGGCCGGCGCCCTGGACGCCGAGGTCCTGCTGGCCGTCGGCGAGGCCGACCTCTCCCCGCTCGGCCCGCTGCCCGCCAACCTCCGCCCGCTCCCCTGGGTCCCGCTCAGCGGCCTGCTCCAGGCCGTCGACGCCGTGGTCCACCACGGCGGCTCCGGCAGCATGATGACCGCCGCCGCCCTCGGCGTCCCCCAACTGATGCTCCCCCAGGGCGCCGACAACTTCACCAACGCCGCCGCCGGCCAGGCGGCCGGCTTCGCCCTCTCCTCCACCCTGGCCGCCGTCGACACCGCCCTCCTCGACCACCTCCTCACCGACGAGGCCCTGCGCAAGTCCGCCGCCGCCACACGCGCCGAGATCGACGCCCTCCCCTCCCCGGCCGACCTGGTCACCGACTTCGAGGCCCTGGTCGGCCAGGTGCACTGATCGCGGAGGAATCTTCCGGCCGGACCGGGGCAGACGAGGTGCGGACCCAGTACCGACCGACCGGAGGACGAGATGAGTGCCAACGACAAGATCGAGAATGCCGCCGAGAAGGCGAAGGGCAAGCTCAAGGAGGGCGCCGGCAAGGCCACCGACGACAAGCGCCTCGAAGCCGAGGGCAAGGCCGACCAGGTCAAGGGCGACGTGAAGCAGGCGGGCGAGCACATCAAGGACGCCTTCAAGCACTGACCGCGAGCCCTTGAGGCGGGTCAGGACAGCGGTGGCCAGGGGCCGGCGAGCAGTCGGGCGGCCTCGGCCACGATCCTGGCGGTGATGGTCTCCAGCGAGGCCTCGAACGCGGGGATCCAGTCCTCGTACGCGACGGCCTCGTCGGAGATCGCGCGCAACGCCTCAGGGCAGTCGAGCCGCCACCAGGCCTCCCGGCGCAGGAGATCGGCGCCGGTGGCCGGGTGGACGGCACCCTCCGCGATCAGGGTGAGCCACCAACGGGCCAGTGCCCAGCGGATCTCGGTCTCCTCTGCGGGCAGACCCGCCAGGAGGCCGAGTTCCTCCATCACCTGCTCGAAGAGCTCCTCCGCCTCCGCCTCCTCGGAGCGCCCGAGGCCCGCGAGCCGGCGGAGCGCGGGCGAATCGACGTCGAGGACGAGGGCGACCAGCCCGGCCTCGATCAGCTTGTCGGCCCCGACCCGACGACCCAGGGCGCGTTCGAGGGCCAGCATCCGCAGGTCGGTGAGCGCCTCCTCGGCGCTACGGGCGTAGGGGGCGTACCTCGTCGTGTAGGTGGCCGGCTCCGGGATGCCGTTGGTCTCCCCCAGGAGGTACGACCAGAACGGGACGGTCGCGTGCGCGCGGTCGAGCTGCGCAGGTCGGCGGGTGAATTCGTGCTGGAGGTAGTCGGCGAGATCCGCCCCGCAGTAGATGACGTCGGTCTGGTGGACCGACAGGACCGGGTGCCCGACCTGCCCGGCGATGCCGGGCAGGTAGCGGTGCCCGAAGACCGGTACGAGCCAGGGGACCTCGGCCAGGAAGACCGTCGCGATCCGGACGGCGGCCTCGGTCTGCTCCGGTCGCCCGCCCCACTCCGGGTACCAGAAACCGTTGCGTCGGACGTCGAAGAGCGTTCCCTCGACCGGCCGCTCGAGGCTGTCGCGCAGCGCCGAGTCCGCACCGTCGCGCCAGTTCGGCCAGCCCTCGCCCAGCGGCAGCCCGGCGCCCAGGAAGACCCGATGGTCGGCCGCGAAGCGGAAACCGAACCGTGCCTCCACCACGTCCAACTCCTGCTCGCTCAGACCGGGCGCGAGGTCGGCACCGTGCAGGCGGTGGAGCGACCGGGCGGCGTCGACGGTGAGCGGACGGGGCTGCTGAGGAGTCACCACCGCACCCTAACCGGCCGGGCTCATCCGTTGATCAGGTTTTTCCTTCGGCAGCGGTCACTGCCGACAGAGCCGTGGCCCGGACCGCCGGCGGCGACGGTCCGGGCCGGGGCGGCCCCGGGGCGGTGGGCGGGCGCCGGGAGGGTGAGCGGCTGTCGTCGGAATGCTCGTCCTCCCGGGCCGGGAGCTGCCCCGGGGCCCGCTTGGTGGGTGGATCGCCCTCGCCGGGCCGGCCGGGCGTCCGGGCGGCCCGGGCGGGGGCTGCGATCCACTCGGTCACGGGCTCAGTCGGCTCTGCCGGGGCCGCCGGAGCTGTCAGGGCCGGAGCTCAGCGTGTGGTCCTCGAGGGCCTCGGCTGCGGCGATCCCCGGCTCGGAGACGGCGGACACGGCCTGCTCGGCCGTTCCGGCGGGCCGGCCGGGCTCGGCTGAGCCGTTGATCCGGCCGGGCTGGGCCGTTCCGGCGGCCTTCCCGGCCTCGGCTGCGCCGTTGGCCCGGCCGGGCCCGGACGTGGTCGGGGCCTGCGGGCCGTCCTCCGGGAGCGAGAGCCACACCTCGCTCGCCCGGCGGGCCCGCCGGCGCCAGACCAAGGCCCCGACCAGGCCCAGCAGGCCCGCGCCCGCGTACCCGGCGGCCCGCCGCCGGACGGCTCGGCGGCGCTGGGCCTTGGTCGGTCCGACGTACGGCGCCAGCCGGTGGTAGCCGCTCCGGAGCTGGTCACCGGTGCGGTCGGCGGCGGTCTCCAACCCGTTCGCCACCGCAGCCACCTTCGGCGCCAGGCCGTCGGCCACCGCAGTGGCCTTCTGCCCCAGGCCGTCCGCGACTTCGGCCGCCTTGTGCCCCAAGCCGTCCGCGACCGCCGCCACCTTCGGTGCCAACTCGTCTGCCGCGGCGGCCACCTTGAGCGGCAGGCTCTCCACCGCCGCCGTCACCTTCGGCACCAGGGCGTGGGCGGTCCGCGTGGCCCGGGTGGCCGCTGCGGCCAGGTTCCTGTTCGTCCTCGTTGCGGTCCGTCGGGCCGCGCGTGTGCGGTTCACGGGGGCTTCCCTCCAGGGGTGAGTGCCGGTCAGACGATCGGGCCGCCGTAGAACGGGCCGTAGTAGGAGCCGTAGCGTTCGCGGTACTCGGGGTCCTCCTCGTGGGCGCCCTGGTCGTAGTCGGGGCCGTTCTTGATCTCGTCCTTGGTGCGGTCGACGTAGATCTTCTGCTCCTCGTGGTCGACCCGCTGGACGGTGGCGGCGGGGAGCAGCACGTACTTGCCGAAGATCCACGGACCGGTGTCGACCACGAGGTAGGTGGAGCCGACCTCGTGGGAGTGCTTGTGGACCTTGCCGATGTGGCCGTCGGTGGCCTCGACGTGGAAGCCCGCCAGGTCGCTCCCGGGCACGTAACCCGTGGTCGGGCGGTAGTCCCAGATCTGCTCGCCACTCATCTGGCTTCCTCCTGTATCGAGCTGTATCGAGCCGTCCGGGCCCTTCCCGGACGGCGTTCTCCCTGCCTCGGCTGCCCCGCCTTCCGGACTTCATGCCCACCGGTCTGCGGGGTTTCCACCCGCCGGTTCACGCGTTCGAATGGCCGGAGTGGGCAGACGAAGGCGCGAACCGACCCCTCGGTCCGAGGAGATCGACCATGATCCTGCTCGCGCTGCTGCTGCCCCCGGTGCTCCTGCTCAGCCTGGTCCTGCTGGGCCGGCTGGAGGACCGGATGTTCGCCCCGCGCCGGGGGCGGCACGCCCTCGGGGCGGTCAGTCCGCCGCGGTCTCGTCGGTGATCACGGCGAGCAGGCCGGGGCGCCCGGCCTCCTCGAACCGCCGCCGCTGCCGGACGGCGCCGTTGCCCGCCAGCAGCAGCCGGTCCAGCAGCGGGGTGACGGTACGGGCGTCGCCGAACTCCTCGAGGACGGGGCGCAGGTACGCCGACAGCTCGCGCACCAACACGGCGGCCGGCCGGGCCAGCCCGCTGACCGGGTCGTGCAGCAGGTCGGCAAGGCCGTGGCGAGCCGCGTGCCACTGGGCCGCCTGCAGGCTCTCGGGCGTCCGGTCCGGAGCGGCGGTGCCGGCCGCGTGCTCCCGGAGCAGGGTGACCACCAGCGCCCGGGTCAGCCCTGCCAGCAGCACGGCCTCGTCGGCGCGCAACTGCACGTCCATGCACCGGACTTCGATGGTCGGGAAGCGCGCGGAGAGCCGGGCCTGCCAGTACACCTGGCCCCGGTCGCGGATCAGCTGCGCCTCCAGGAGGTGCTCGATCCGGCGGTCGTAGTCGGCGGCGTCGGCGAACTGCGGCGGGATCCCGCTGACCGGCCAGCGGCCGAACACCACCGTGCGCCAGCTCGCGTATCCGGTGTCACTGCCGTACCAGAGCGGGGAGTTGGCGGAGAGCGCGGTGAGCACCGGCAGCCAGCCGCGCAGCCGGTCGAGCACCGCGACCCCCGCCTCGGGATCGGGCACCGCGACGTGCACGTGCATGCCGTTGATCAGCGCCTCGTCGGCCAGCCGGGTGACCCGGCGGCTGATCGAGTGGTAGCGCGGTGCCGCGGTGATCGCCGGCGGCACCTCGCCCGCGAACGGCGCCGTGCCGCAGGCGGCCAGCCGGCAGCCGCTCTCCGCCGCGGCGGCGGCCAGCACGTGGCGCAGCCGCAGCAGGTGGCCGCCCACCTCGGCGAGCTCCGAGCAGACCGGGGTGGCGATCTCCACCTGGGCCTGCAGCAGTTCGTGCTGGAGCTCCGCATGGTCCACGGCGGGGTGCAGGCCCGCCCGCCTGCGCACTTCGTCCACCCGGGGGACCGGGAGCCCCGTGCCCGGGTCGAGCAGCAGGTACTCCTCCTCCACTCCGAGGGTGGGGCGGCCATGGTCGGTCGGTACGGGTCCGCCGGTCGGTGCTTCGTTTCGAGGTGCCATGGCTCCCGGCTACCCGGTCGCGCCCGGCGGACACCCGGCCGCCCCACCCTGGGGTGGAGCGTCAGTGGGTGAAGCGGTGGCGCCAGGACGGCCGCTTGTGCCGCGGCAGGTCGTCCACCGGCGGCGCGGCCGGTCGGCCGGTCGGGACGGCCGCGCTGCCGGCACCGGTCTGTTCCGGGGCGCCGTTGCGTGCGGCCAGCCGGGCCGCCTGCAGTTCGACGTTCCGGCGACGCGCCCGGGCTCCGCCGGTGAAGGCCAGCAGGCAGCCGAAGGCGAAGACCAGGGCGAGGCCGGCCAGGAAGACGGCCAGGCTGTTCATGGTGGCGATGTCGTTGCCGAGCACGGTGACGGTGTAGTCCGGCCCGCCGCCCAGGTTGTCGGCGATGGCCAGGCCCGTGAAGGCCCCGGCCGCGCCCAGCAGGATCAGTCCGAGCAACAGCATGTCGATGGACCCCTTCCGCGTGGATGCGTTCCAAGCAGCACTCTGTTCCGAGCAGCGCTGAGTTCCGAGCAGCACTGTGTTCCAAGCAGCGCTGCGTCTACCCCGGACCGCCCCGCTCATGCCCGCCCCGGCCGGGGCGGCGGCGCTCAGGCGGAGTGCTGGAGGCGGTGGTGCCGGGCCCGCCAGGCCAGGGACGGCCCGCTGCCCGTGTCGGCCGCCGCGATCAGCAGACCGCCGAGCATCGAGAGGTTCTTGAGGAAGTGGATCCGCTGCTGGGCGCGCTCCTGCTCGTCCTCGGCCTCCCAGAAGCGGTGCCCCGCCCAGGTGACCGGCACCAGGGTGGCGGCCAGGGCGGCTGCGGCCGGGCGCGCGAAGTGCCCGGTGGCGAGCAGGCAGGCGGCGGCCACCTGGACCCCGCCGTTGAGCCGGATCGCCGTCCGGGTGTCCCGTGGGACGCCCGGCAGTCGGTCGGCGAGACCGCGGACCACCGGTGCGGCGGCCGGCTCCAGCCGTTCGGGGCCGGCCAGCGCACTGGCACCGCCGTGCAGGAACATCGAGGCCAACATGGGCCGCGCGAGAGTTCTCATGATGGACATGCCTCGCGTATCACCGGCCCGACGCAGGTCAACCCTCCCGAGGCCACCGAGCCCCCGGCCCGAGCCCGCTCAGGCCGAGAGCCGCTCCGGGCCCTCGTCCTCCTCCGCCGAGAACCGGTCGGAGCCCGCTGCGCTGGCCCGCGCCAGTTCCTCCAGCGAGGCGCCGAGCGCCGCCGCCAGGGCCGCGACCGTGAAGAAGGAAGGGGTGGGCGCCCGGCCGGTCTCGATCTTGCGCAGGGTCTCCGGGGAGAGCCCGGCCGCCGCGGCCACCTCCACCATGCTGCGGTGGCCCCGGGCGGCGCGGAGCAGGGCCCCGAGGCGCTCGCCCCGGCGCCGCTCGGCGGGCGACAGTGGAATTCTGACCATGGCCGGATCCTAGAGGAGTGCGCCCGAACTGCCCTTGCCGTCCTGGGATTCCGTCCCGCCCGGGCGGCGGGTGAGCACCAGCGGGCCCTCCTCCGTGATGGCCACGGTGTGCTCGGAGTGGGCGGTGCGGGAGCCGTCGGCCGAGCGGATCGTCCAGCCGTCCGGGTCGTAGGTGATCTTGTCGGTGGTCCTGCAGAACCAGGGCTCGATCGCGAGGGTCAGGCCGGGGCGCAGCTTCAGCCCGCGGCCCGGGCGGCCGTCGTTGGGCACGTGCGGCTCCTCGTGCATGGTCCGGCCGAGGCCGTGCCCGCCGAACTGGAGGTTGACCGGGTACCCGTGCTCGGCGGCGACGGCGCCGATGGCCGCCGAGATGTCACCCAGCCGGTTGCCGGGCCGGGCGACCGCGATGGCGGCCTCCAGCGCGAGCTCGGTGGCCCGGACCAACCGCAGGTCCTCCTCGGCCGGGGTGCCGACCACCACCGAGTACGCGGAGTCCGCCACCCAGCCGTCGATGCCCACCGCGATGTCCATGCTCAGCAGGTCGCCGTCGCGCAGCTTGTACTTGTGCGGCAGCCCGTGCAGCACGGCGTCGTTGACCGAGAGGCAGATCACGTTCCGGAACGGGCCCTTGCCGAAGGAGGGCGCGTAGTCCCAGTAGCAGGACTCGGCCCCGCGCTCCTTGATCAGGCGCCGCGCGTGGTGCTCCAGGTCCATCAGGTCGACCCCGACCTTCGCCAGCTCACCCAGCTCTGCGAGCAACCCGCCGATGAACCGGCCGGTGACGTGCATCCGCTCGATCTGGCCGGGGGACTTGATCTCGATCACTGACGACCCTCTGCATTCCGTCTGGACATCGACCGGTCAAACTATACCGGTATAGCTATACCGGTCGACATCCCCGCCCCTCGGGCGCCACCCGGCGCCACCTGCACCGCCGGGATACCCAATTGACGCGCCATCACCACACCCACCGGCACCACGGCCACCCCGCAGTTGCTATCGTGCGGGTACCGCTGGGGTGGAGGGGGTGGCACAGTGGCCCGCGTGGTCTGCGTGCACGGGATCGGTCAGCAGCACGGGGGTGAGCACGCCCTGCACGGCGCGTGGCACCCGGCCCTGGCCGACGGGCTGAGCCGGCACGGGGCGCCGCCGCTGCGGCCCGAGGACCTGCGCTGCGTCTTCTACGGCGACCTGTTCCGCCCGCCCGGCCGGGTGCTGGCGGCCCAGGACCCGCCCTGGGACGCCACCGATCTCGACCCGTACGAGGCCGAACTCCTGCGCGAGCTCTGGGCGGAGGCCGCCCGCACCGACCCGGCCGTGGCCCCGCCGGACGCCCGCACCCTGGCCCGGGCGCCGCGCTCGGTGCAGCACGCACTGGACGCGCTCAGCCGCTCCCGGTTCTTCAGCGGGCTGGCCACCCGGGCACTGATCGCCGACCTCAAGCAGGTGCGGGCCTACCTCTGCGACCCGCAGGTGCGGCCGCTGGTGCAGCACCGGGTGGCCGAGGCCGTCACCCCGGACACCCGGGTGGTGATCGGCCACTCGCTGGGCAGCGTGGTGGCGTACGAGGCGCTCTGCTCCCACCCCGAGTGGCCGGTCCGCTCCCTACTCACCCTCGGCTCGCCGCTCGGCATCCGCCACCTGGTCTTCGAACGACTGCGCGCGACGGGCGAGTTCAAGCCCGGTGACTGGCCGGGCGGGATCTCCCGGTGGACCAACCTGGCCGACGAGGGCGACGTGGTGGCCCTGGTGAAGGACCTCCGGCCGCTCTTCGGCCCCCGGGTCGAGGGCCACCTGGTGCACAACGGTGCCCGGGCCCACGACGCGACCAGGTACCTGAACACCGCCGAGGCCGGCCGGGCCGTCGCCGCCGGGTTCGCACTGGAGTGACCCGGCACCTGATCGCCGTCGCGGTCACCCGGGTGGCCGGCCGCCCTGACCTCGACCGGCCCGAACTGGCCGAGGACGTCCAGCGGTTGGAGCGGCTCTTCGGCGCCGAGCTCGGCTACCGGCGCGCCACGCCGCTGCGCCTGGACCCGAGTCGCGAGCAACTCACCAGGGCCGTCCGCGCCTTCGCCCTCGCCCCAGAGCGAAGACCGGAGGACCACCTGGTGCTCTACCTGGCCTGCCACGGCCTGGTGCACCCCGGCAGCGGCGAGCACTACCTGCTGCTCGCCGACAGCGACGAGGACGATCTGCGCGGTACCGCCTTGCGCACCGGCGAGCTGGCACAGCAGTTGCAGCCGGTCTGCGGCAGCGGCGTCCGGGAGCTGCCGGCCGCCGACTGGCCCACGGCCGGCCCGGCCCGGCCTGGTCGCACTCAGCCGATACGGCGTCCTGGAGCACTGGGATCTCGATGCCGCCCCGGGCCCGGCCACACCCCTGTGGCGGGCCGCCTGGCACAGCACGGACCGACGCACTCGACTCGCCCGGGGCCCTGACGCAGGCGGCGGTCCCGATCTCCTGCGGTCCCGCAAGGTGACGGATGACGAACTCTCCCTGCCCGAACCCGTCCCGGGGCCGGTCGAACCTCTCAAGTACATCCTCAGGCCGCCGGCCGCGCCAGCAGCACCCGCCCGCTCAGCCCGGCCAGCAGCAGCCCCACCACCATCGCCTCCAGCGCGAGCGCGGGGCCGCTGCCCCACTGCACGTTCGACGCCCGCCCGGCCAGCAGCACGCCGACGGCGACCGCCACCCCCGGGAGGGCGACCAGGGCGGCCCGGAGCCGGCCGAGGTCGTCCTCGACCAGTGAGCCGAGCACGCCCACCCCGAGGGCGAGGGCCCAGACGCCGAGCGCCTGGGCGTCGGGCCGGCTGACGGCCCAGGGCACGAAGCCGCCCCAGAAGCCGGGCAGCACCAGCAGGCCCAGACCGATGCCGGTCCAGGCGGAGCCGAGCACGGCCAGCGCGGGCCGGCTCCAGACCGGCAGCGGGGCGGCCGTCGCCAGGTAGGGGCGGGCCGGGCGGCGGTACTGCAGGGCCAGGCAGAGCAGCGCGACCAGCGCGAGCAGGCAGGTGACCGCGACCCAGCCCAGGCTGAACAGCACCACCACGATGTTGCCGCCCTTGGCCACGTGCAGCGCACCCGCGTTGACCACGGTGACCGCGAACTGGCCGACCAGCACCACCGCGGTGGGCAGCACCAGCGCGCGGGCCTCCTCCCAGCAGCGGGCCCGGCCGACCAGGAAGAGCCCGGGGGCCACCCCGACCATCGCCGCCCCGATCACGCCCGGCCCGAGCGGCCCGGCCGAGTGCCAGGGCCCGAACGCGTGCCCGGCCAGCCCGGCCCCGGCCATCGCCGCTCCGGTGAGGATGCTGATCACCGCCACCACGGCGGCCAACAACGGCACCGCGGGCGCGAGTTCGCGCCCGCCCGGCGCAGCCGTCCCCTGTGCGGCTGCGCCCGCCCCCGCCGTACCGTCCGTACTCATACCCACACTGCCCTTCGCCGAAAAGACCCGAGCCTCGCCTCGAAGCCCCGGGCCTGCCCACGGAGGCCCGGGCCCGACCGCCGTCAGGCGGCCGGCACCACCGCGCTCCCCGCCAGTGTCACCGTCTCGGCGGCGGGCCGCCGCCGGACCACCTCCCGCGCGTACATCAGCCGCACCGCGACCACCGCCGTGGCGAAGAACGCGAGCATCCCGCAGCCGATCCCGACCCCGGCGGTCAGGGCCGTCAACTCATCGACGCCCAGAGCGTGTTGGAAGACCAGCGCCGCCCCGGCGGAGAACACCGGCGCCAAGCCCATCGCCGTCAGGTGCACGCCCCACTCCTCACGCGCCCAGGCCCGGCCCTCCCGGCCGGCCACCGCCCGGCGCCACACCATCACCAGCGCGCAGGCCACGTAGGGCACCACGTACCCGAGGAACTGCTGGCGCCCCTCCGCACCCGAGCCGACCAACTCCACGCCCAGCCACGCGATCCCGGCCACCCCGGCGAGCTGCGCCCCCACCACCACCGGCACCGGCGCCCAACTGCCCTCCGCACCGGGCACCTTGGCCCGCCGGTCGAGCGCTCGGGAGCCGAGCAGGGCGCCGAAGGCGACCAGTGAGCCGAGGTGGGTGAGGGCGATCCGGTTGATCGCCGTCATCGACTGGCCGGGGAAGAACCAGGGCAGCACCATCCACTCGATCCGCAGCAGCGGAGCGGTCATCAGGTAGCCGTAGCAGAGCAGCATCCACCGCTGGTGCGCGGCGGGCAGCCGCCCGATCGCGGCCAGCACGCCCAGGAGGGTGCTCAGCACGGTGCCGACCAGGATGGTGGCGAGCACGATCCAGAACGCCTCCCCGCCGAAGGCGTCCTTCGGAGCGGTGCGGGCCAGGTAGACGGCGGCCCCGCCCATCGAGACCAGCACGGTGAGGGCGTAGACCACGCCGAGGGCGCGGTGCAGCCGCAGCCGACGGCGGACTGCGGTGAACAGCTGGGCCGGGCCCAGCAGCATCAGCAGGCCGCCGAGCACGGTGTGCACCACCAGCGCGGCCAGGCTGTGCGCGTACGGGCCGGTACGGGTGGCCAGCGCGTCGGCCATGTACCGCGCCGAGACGGCCCGGGCGAGCAGCCACTGGCCGATCGCGGGCGCCTGCGGGTCGGCGTACGGCCAGATGTCGGTCATCGCGATCGGCGCGTAGCCCACACAGACGGCGGTGATCGTGACGGCGGCGATCCGCGTCCATCGGGCTCGACTGGGACGGTTCACGGCGGCTCCTCTCGGCCTGCCACGACGATAGTCCTTTCTGGACTATCGGGACGGTAGTGTCCGACTGTCGAGGTGGTCAAGACCCTTGCGCCGACGCACTTTCCACCGCCGGCAGTGCCACTGTGCCGGGGCTCACCCCTCGCGGCTCTCCACCCACTGCCAGAACTCGACCATCATCCGCTCGTACCGGATGCCGAACTCCAGCGCCTCGCGCTGCCCCCGGCTCAGCAGCTCGCCGACGCTCTCGGCCAGGCCCTCGTACTCGTCCAGGGTGTGCCGGTGCTCGCGGACCTGGGTCGGCGCGAGCACCCGCGGGCTGCCGCCGAACCAGAGTTTGAGCACGCTCCGCTCGCGCGCCTCCACCGGCGCGAACTCCGGGTCGGCCAGCCACTCCCGCAGCGCGGCCCGGCCGGCCTCGGTCAGCCGCAGCCGCCGGCGGTTCCGGCCGCCCTCCTGCCGCACCTCGGAGAGCAGCCCGGCCTCCACCAGCCGGTCGCACTGCGCGTACACCTGCGCGTGCGGCATCGACCAGAACGGCGCCACCGTGCGCGCGGCCTCCACCTTCACGTCGTACGGGCTGGCCTCGCCCAACTGCTCGATGAAGCCGAGCACGAGGTACGAGGGCGTGGTCAAGCGGGTGTCAGCCATGCCCCGACCGTACCGTGCAGGCCCGGGCCGTACCGCGCGCCCGCCGGCTCAACTCTCCAGGTAGGCCACGCTCCCGCTGCGCCGGGCCCGGTCGATCTCGTGCAGGCGCCGGAAGCTCTTCGGCGCCATCAGCTGCGCCCACTCGTCGACGGTCTGCACCCGCCACTCGCTGTGCTCGTCGCTGAGCTCCACCCGCGCGAGTTGCTCGGGGGTCAGGCACCCGCCGTCGAACAGGAAGCCCACGTGGGTGCGCGGCCAGTCCGGCCGCCGGGCGATGAAGTGCACGCCCAGCAGGCGGGGTTCGCCCTCGAAGACCAGCCCGGTCTCCTCCCGGGTCTCCCGCACGGCGCACTCCCACGGGGTCTCGCCGGGGTCCATGTTGCCGCCGGGCCACTGCCAGGGCTCCTGGCTGTAGCCGGCCCGCAGCTGGAACGGGCGGCCCTCCTGGTCGGTGAAGTAGAGGCAGGCGTAGGAGGTGGAGTTGGCGATGGTCCGCACGTACTCCTCCGGCGGCAGCCACCGGTCAGATGCCACGGTCGGCCTCCAGTTCGGCACGCGAGACGGTCAGCACCCTGGTCACCCCGTCGGCGCGGGCGGCCAGCGCCGCCGCCAGCCGCTCGGCCCGGATCGGTCCCAACAGGGCGGGGAATTCAGCCGGTTCGGCCCAGCGGGCGGCGTCGATCTCGGATTCCTGCAGGGTCAGCTCGGTGTCGGCGGGGATGGTGCCGAGGTCGAAGTAGAGCTGCACGCCGGGCTGGTCGATGCCCTGACCGCTCGCCGTCACCCAGGAGATGCAGAGCAGCCGGCCCGCCGTCAGCTCGAGGCCGATCTCCTCCCGGGTCTCGCGCGCCGCGCCCTCGGCCGGCCCCTCCTCGGGCTCGATCATGCCGCCCACCAACTGGTGGTACGGCCGGAAGGACTTGACCAGCAGCGCCCGCCCCCGCTCGTCGGTGATCACGGCCCCGACCGAGGTGTACGCCCTCGGCAGGCTCGCGAGCCACTGCTCGCGCTCGACGGGTGGGGTCGACGGCATCCTGCGGCCTCCAACGGGGTGCGACGGCTCCGGGCCACCCCATCTTGCCAGCCCGGGGGCGGTCGGTGCACATGCCGGTGGAGCGGGCCGGCGTACCGGCCCGCTCCACCTCACCTGACGGTGCGGTACTTCAGTGACGAGTGATCAGGAGACGGTCACGTCGTCGTAGTAGGTGTAGGTCGGGTCACCCGCGTAGTTGTCGTCCTTGCTGGTGAGGGTCAGCGTGTAGCTGTGACCGGCCGTCAGGCTGCCGCTCGCGGTCTTCCAACCGGCGCCCTGGGTGCAGGTCTTGGCGAGGACGGTGGCCGTGGTGCCGGTGGTGTTGTCCTTGAGGGTGGCCGTGGCCCAGTCGTAGGTCACGGTGTCCGGGCAGGTGACGTTGTAGGCGAAGCTGACCTTGGAGCTGCCACTCGGGGCGGTGAAGGTCTGGGCGATCGAGGAGGTGTTGCTCGGGTTCGCCGAGCCGACCAGCGCGCCGTAGCTGCCGCTGTGCGCCGCCGAGGTGCTGGCCGAGGCCGAGCCGGTGGCCGTCCAGCTGCTCAGGCTGCCGGTCTCGAAGCCGCCGTTGACGACCCCGCCGCCACCGCCGCTGGTGGAGACCGTCCAGCTGAACGAGGCGGAGCCGGAGGCGTTCGTGGTGTCCTTCGCGGTGACGGTCACCGAGGAGGTGCCGGTCGCGGTCGGGGTGCCGGAGATCAGACCGGTGGCGGAGTTGATCGAGAGCCCGGCCGGCAGGCCGGTCGCCGAGTAGGTGAGGGTCTGGCCGGAGGCCGAGTCACTCGCCCTGACCTGGAGCGAGACCGCCGTGTTGACGATGCTGCTCTGGCTGCCCGGGTTGGTCACCGTGACGGTGTTGCCCTGGCTGCCGCCCACGATCGGGTGCGAGATGGCGCAGGAGTTGGTGTCGTTCGACCAGCTGGCCTGCTCGGCGTAGGTGCCGAAGGAGCCGAAGGAGATGTTGGCCGCGCCGCCCGCCGTGCCCGGGGAGAGCCAGGCGCACTCGTCGGAGTTCTCCTGCCCCTGGTAGGAGCTGCCGGAGACGTTGTTGGTCCAACCGCCCGCCGGGTTCTGGTCCGACATCATCTCGTGCCACTCGTGACCCAGGGTCATCGTCCAACCGTCCAGCGTGCCGGGCGAGTTGACGAAGCCGACGCCGCAGCCGGCCCCGGAGTCGATGTTGTACGGCTGGTTCGAGAAGGCCACGTCGCCGTACGGGGAGGTGACGGCGCCGCCGGTGAGCGTGGTGTCACCGTTGTAGTCGTGCCAGGCGCAGTACTGGTTCTGGTAGTTGTCGGGGTTGGTGCCGTGCGGCGACAGGATCACGTAGTACGCGTCCCGGTTGGACGCCGCCGTGGTGTTGCCGAAGTGCCCGGCCGCGTTGACGGCCTCCTGGCCCAGCTGGTGGCCGCTCGCGGCGCTCGGCGAGGCGGCCGCGTTGTCGTACCAGACGCCGGCCAGCACGCCGCCGGTCTGGTACGGGATGAAGTTCGCGTTGGACGGGCAACTCGTGGCACCCGTCGCGACGTTGGGGCCGTCACACCACTGGGTGAGGTCGGCCGACCAGAGCTCGCCGTTGGTGCCGATGCCCTTGAACATCTGCTGGGTCGCGCCCGCCGCGCCGGCCGAGTCGCCGGAGAACTTGGCGTTGCCGTTGGCGTCGGTGGTCTGGGTGCCCCACTGGTTCCCGTAGAAGACCAGGTAGACCTTGGAGTGCCCGCTCTGCACGCCGATCCCGTCGATGCCGCCGCCGTAGGAGAGGGTCTCCGGGCCGGTCGCCACGTTGGGCGTGGGGTGCTGGGCCGCCCAGCTCTGCATCTTGGCGTGCTGCTGGATGGTCGGCACCACGCCGTGCCGGTAGCTGTGCTGGTACGCCGGGCTGTACGGGTTGACCACAGCGCCGCCGGTCGAGGGGGCCGGCGCCGGCGCGGAGGCGAAGGCCATCGTGGCGCCGGTGACGAGCGAGAGCGATGCGAGACCGGCCAGAGCCAGTCGGGCCGCACCGCGGGTGTGGGGGGTACCCATGTGTGGGGGGATCCTCTCTCCATTGCAGATCGCCCGTCGCCGGTCGGCCCGGGCGGTGCACTGCTGGAACAAGGCAGCGCGGCACACCACTCGTGGTGCCAACTGTGCTCACTGGCAGTCGATTTGACCGCGTGACAGCTGGTGGGCCGCGCTCACTGCGGTGAAGCAAACCAGCCTTGACCGACGACGGTCAACGGTTTTCGCAGCCGAGCACGGCCCCACGGCGACATTCAGAGGAAACTGAGAAGTTGATCCCCACCACACCCCTCGGGGAATTCAGGCAAAGCCTTTTTCAATTGCCCGCATCGGAATTCCACATTCTCATTCCGACTTGGCAACTCCCTTACCCGGGAGCAGGGTTGGCGATTACCGACCCGCTATGACGGGCAGCTCCTTGGACATGCAGACGCACTCCGGCGCATCCCGGTAGACCCCGAACCCGGCCATCGGCTGATAACCCTCGGAGGCGTAGAGCCCGAGCGCCTCCGGCTGCTCGGTGCCGCTCTCCAGCACCAGCCGGGTGCGGCCGGCCGCGCGGGCGGTCTCCTCCAGGTGGCGCAGCACGGCCCGGGCCAGCCCGCGGCCCCGGGCGGCGGGTGCCACGTACATCCGCTTGAGCTCGGCGTCGCCCTCGCGCAGGCCGTGCTCGTTGGGCTCCTTGGCCCGCCAGCCGCCGCAGGCCACCGGCCGCCCGTCCAGGTAGGCCACCACGAAGAGGCCGGCGGGCTGGTCGAAGTGGTCGGGGTGCATCACGGTCACGTCCATGTCGCCGTAGCGGCGGACGTACTCCTGCTGCACCTCTTCGGCCAGCTGCTGCGCATCCGGGTGGCCGTACCCGGTCGTACGAATGTCCATGGCCGCCACCCTACGCGGCGGCCATGGACTCCCCGGCGATCACCACCCCGCCGGAGCAGCTGCCGGGGCGGGGCTCAGCGGGCCTCGAACCGGGCGGCCAGGTCGTCCTTGCCGAACATCCGGGCCGTGTCGATCGCCGAGGGGGTGCCCGCCTTCGGGTCGGCGCCGCCGTCGAGCAGGGCGTCGATCACGCCCTGCTCGCCCTTGAAGACGGCTCCGGCAAGGGGGGTCTGGCCCTTGTCGTTGACCCGGTCGGGGTCGGCGCCGCGCTCGATCAGCAGCCGGACCGTCTCCTCGTGGCCGTGGTACGCGGCCAGCATCACCAGGGTGTCGCCCCGGTCGTTGGCCAGGTTCGCCGGGGCACCGGCGTCCAGGTAGGCGGCCAGCACGGCGGTGCCGCCGGTGCGGGCGGCGTCGAAGAGCTTGCCGGCCAGCTCGATCACGTCGGCGTCGGGGTGCTGCCCGGCGGCGGAGCCGGACGAGGCGGAATCGGTCATGGAGCGGGCCCTCCCGTTTCGTGTGGCGCGCCGTCTCCCGGGCGCGTCGTTTCCGGTGCCGTCCGGCCTGCGGCCGATCCGACGTACCGCACCGTAGCGGACGACACGCCGCCACGGTGGTAACGCATCCGTTCGGGCGAATTTCCCTGCGCGCGAAACCCCCTTCTCCGCCCCCGCTCGCCCCGCCCGGGCCGCCCCGAGGCTTCGCGCGCGTACGACCCGGTCTCCACCCCGCCGGAGAAACACCCGTTTGCCACATTCCATCATCTATTACTTTTTGTCACGATAAGGACACTTTCGGTAACACCATCGAACACACCTCTTTTTCCAGTACGTCCCTGTCCCCCCTCTCCGAGGAGCAGACGCGTGATCCTCTCCATCTCCGGCATCGTCCTGTTCGGCACCATCACCTTCCTGTTCTTCCGACGGGACGGCCTCAAGCCCTCGCATGCGATCGTCTGCGCCCTCCTCGGCTTCTACATCGCCGGCTCCTCCATCGCGCCCAGCATCCAGGCGGGCGGCGCGAGCCTGGCCAGCCTGCTCGGCGGCCTCAAGTTCTGACCGGCCCACCGGCCCACGCCGGCCCGGGTGCGGCCCCCACCGCCCCGGGCCCACTGCCGTACCCACCGGCAGCCGAACCCCCGTAGACCCTGCCCGCCCTCGACCCGCCGGGGAGACCCCAGGAATGTCCCTCAACCGCCAGCTCAGCCGGGGGCGCGACTTCGCCCGCACGGCCGGCGACCACGCCGCCGACATGTTCGCGCCGCTCACCATGATCGGCCGCGGGCTGCGCAGCCACGCCGACTGGGCCAAGGGCCGCTGGGCCGCCACCCCCAAGGAGCGCCGCGGCCCGACCCTCTTCCTCACCGCCGCCGCCCTGCTGGGCGTGGCCCTGCTGCCGCACGGCCCGCTCTTCGCGCTGATCGCGCTGATGGGCAGCGCCGCCTGGGCCGGCCGCCGCCCCAAGGCCGTGCCGCCGCCCGCCCCGGACCTGGCCGGGGCCAAGCTCGCCGCCCTCTACGCCGCGCTCACCCCCTACCTGGGCGGTTTCGACGACGCGGCTCCGCTCTACCACGCCGAAGGCGACCACAAGGACGCCTTCGACTCCTGGACCTTCGACGAGGAGGGCCGGCTCACCGCCCTGGAGCTGCGCTACCCGCTCTACTTCACCGACACCGAGCCGGGCGCCCGGGCCCGGATCGAGCAGGTGCTCCAGGGCAAGGCCGGCCGCTCCCGCGAGTACCGCTTCGACTGGGACGAGGAGCAGAACAAGCTCCGGGTCACCGCGCTCACCCCGCTGGCCACCGACATCCCGGCCCAGGTCTTCGTCACCACCCCCGGCGAGATCGTGCTGGGCTTCACCGACGCCCAGGGCAGCAGCCGCACCATCCCGGTCACCCAGGCCGGCGTCACCGTCCAGCAGCCCCCGGTGGTCTGGCGCACCGGCTCCCGGGCCGCCGAGCCGCACCTGCTGGCCCTCGGCGCGACCGGCTACGGCACCTCCTCGCTGATCCGCTCGATCGCCCTCCAGGCGCTCCCGCACGGCGATCTGGTGGTGATCGACGGCGCGGGCACCGGCGAGCACGCCTGCCTGGTCAACCGGCCCGGCGTGCACACCGTGGAGACCAGCCTGCACGGCGCCGTGGCGGCGCTGGAGTGGGCCGCCAAGGAGACCGAGCGCCGGCTCTCCGCCCTGAACGCCTCCCGTCAGTACGGCGTCCCGGCCCCGCCGGACGTGACCCGCCCGCTCTGGCTGCTGCTCGACCACCCGACCGAGCTGAGCGAGCTGGCCCAGGCCGAGGGCCGCCCGGACCCGCAGGACCTGCTGGAGGTGCCGCTGCGGCACGGCCGGGCCGCCCGGGTCACCGTGGTGATCGCCGACGGCCTGGACGCCCGGGACCGGATCTCCCCCAGCGTCCGCGCCACCACCCGGGCCCGGGTGGTGCTCGGCCCCGTCCACCCCGAGCTGGCCGCCGAGGCGCTGGGCGTGCCGTTGGACATCTGCCCCGCCTCGCACACCCCGCCCGGCCGCGGCTACGCCCGCCTGGGCACCGCCGCCCCGGTCCGCCTCCAGGTGCCGGTCACCGCCGACCCACTGGACGACGAGGCCCCCGCCGCCGACCGGGACGCCGTGATCGCCCTCCTCCCGCACCGCGACACCCGCGAGGAGGCCCCTGCCCCGACCACCGCCGTGCTGCTCGACAAGGCCGTCCTCCTCGACAAGACCGCGACGCGCCCGAACCCGGCGCACGACTACGACGTGCGCCGATAAGCTGGGGCCGCCACCGCCGCAGAATTTGATCACGCTGTGCACAATTTGTGATACTCAGGGTGATAATTACGCTCAGATGTGACAAATCGGGCGACGGTGGGTACAAACAGGGGCGGCACGACAGGCGACGCATATCCCGGGACGGGAATCTTCGTCGAAGGCCGAGCGTTGACCGAACGACGATGACAGCGACCACTAGTCCTGTGGGCCATAAGCCCGGGAGGCACGATTCATGAGCGAGCGAGCTCTCCGCGGCACGCGACTCGGGGCCACTAGCTACGAGACCGACCGTGGAATCGATCTGGCTCCCCGCCAGACCGTCGAGTACGCATGTCAGAACGGACACCGATTCGAGGTGCCCTTCTCCGTCGAGGCGGAGATTCCCTCGATTTGGGAGTGCCGCTTCTGTGGCCAGGAGGCCATGCTCCTCGACGGAGACGAGCCGGAGGAGAAGAAGACCAAGCCGACGCGCACCCATTGGGACATGCTGATGGAGCGCCGTACGCGTGAGGAGCTGGAGGAGGTGCTGGCCGAGCGGCTGGCCGTGCTCCGCTCCGGCGGGATGAACCTGGCGGTCCACCCGCGGGACACTCGCAAGAGCGCCTGACGCAGAGTGACCGAGAAGGGCCCCGGGCAGCCGCCCGGGGCCCTTCTCGTGCTACCCGCTCACTTGCTTTCGGGGTCGACCACCTTGGTGGCGGGGTCCACGACCTCGCCCTGGATCACCTTGCCGTCGGGGCGGTGGATCCGCAGCTGCTCCTGCATCCGCATCGCGTCCGCGAACGGCGCCGCCCCGGCCGGAGCGGCCGTGCGCAGCGCGGTGGCCGTCAGCCGGCGGCCCAGGGCGCGCCAGAGCGCGCGGGTGGGCGGCAGCAGCAGGGTCAGCGCCACCAGGTCGGAGAGGAAGCCCGGCAGGATCAGCAGCACCCCGGCCAGCACGGTCAGGCTGGTGCCGGTCTGCGGCTGCTGCGGCTGCGGGGCTCGGGTCTGCTCCATCGCGGCGGCGAAGGCCCGGCGGCCGGCCCGCTTGATCAGCGAACCGCCGAGGACCACGCCCGCGATCAGCAGCATCAGCACGGCGAAGCCGCCGAGGTAGCCGGCCACCACGGTGAGCAGCCAGATCTCCAGCACCAGCCAGGCGGTCAGCAGCAGGGGCAACAGCCGCCGGAGGCGGCTGCGCGGGGCGGTCGGGGCCGGGGTGACGTGCTGGCTCACGGTACGGATCCACTCCATCGCGGTGCCGCCCTCGCGCCGCCCGGCCTGCCCGGGCCGCCTTACGGCACCACTGAGGTCAACGACTCGGCCTCGGCCGGTGTTCCGCCGCTCGGCCCGTCGCCGCCGCGTCCGCGCAGCTCATCCCGGTTCCCCCGGGACCGCCGCCCGGCCAGCAGGCCCGCAGCGGCCGCCAGCAGGCCCGCGATCGCCACCACCCACTCCGGGGTCGCCCCCAGCCGGTCCGCGACCGTCTTGCCGTCCCGCAGCGGCACCGTGGCGCTCAGCTCGGCAGCCGTCAGCTCCTCCGTCCGCTGGCTGACCGTGCCGTCCGGCTCGATCACCGCGCTGATCCCGCTGGTGGCGGCGATCAGCACGGCCCGGTCGTGCTCCACCGCGCGCAGGCGCGACATCGCCAGCTGCTGCTCCGGCTGCCCGGTCTCGGCGTACGTGGCGTTGTTGGTCTGCACGACCAGCACCCGGCCGCCGTCGTTCACGGTGTCCCGGACGATCTCGTCGTAAGCCACCTCGAAGCAGATCACGTCCCCGATCCGGGCCGGCCCCAGCTGCATCACGCCGTTGCCCTGGCCGGGGTAGAAGTCCCGGGCCACCCGCTGCAGCCGGGTGATCACCTTCGACAGCTCGGCCCGGAAGGGCACGTACTCGCCGAAGGGCACCGGGTGCTGCTTGGTGTACGAGGCGCCGGGCCCCTTCACCGGGTCCCAGACGATGCCCTCGTTCTGCACGTGCTGGTTGTCCGGCCCGTCCACCAGCGCCCCGACCAGGGTCGGCACGCCGACCGCCTTCACGGCCTGGTCGATCCGGGCGTACGCGGCCGGGTCCAGGAAGGGGTTGAGGTCGGAGGAGTTCTCCGGCCAGATCACCACGTCCGGCTTGGCCACCTTGCCGGCCTTGACGTCCGCCGCCAGCCGCTCGGTGGCCGAGGCGTGGTTGTTGAGCACCATCATCGGCCGCCCAAGGAAGTCCATCCCCGGCTGCGCCACGTTGCCCTGCACCAGGGCCACCTTCACGGTGTCGTCCGCCTTGGTCGGCACCGGCACGGCGTACCCCGCGAGGATCGCGGCCGCCGCCCCCGCCCCGGCCAGCGCCGCAGCCTTCGGGGCCCGGGCGTCCGTACGGAGCCTGAGTGCGCCCCAGGCGAGCAGCGCACCCGAGAGCGCCACCGCGAAGGTCACCAGCGGAGCCCCGCCAATCGCGGCCAGCGGCGTGAACGGGCTGGCCGTGTTGGCGAACGCCAGCCGCCCCCACGGGAAGCCCCCGAACGGCAGCCGGTCCCGCGCCCACTCCTGGGCCACCCAGAGGCAGGCCGCCCAGAGCGGCCAGGCCCGCAGCCGCGAGCTCATCGCCAGCCCGGCGCCCATCAGCGCCACGAAGGCCGCCTCGATCGCCGAGAGCCCGACCGTCGCGTCCCAGCCGATCACCCGCAGCCAGCTGAGCAGCAGCAGGAAGAACGGGAACCCGAACGCGAACCCGGTCCAGGCCCCCTGCCGCCCCGTCCGCCCCTTGGTCAGGAGCGACAACGCCCCGACCCCGACCACCGAGAGCGGCCACAGGTCGTATGGCGGAAACGAGAGCCCCAGCGCCAGCCCGCCGACAACGGCCAGCCCGGTCCTCGGCAGGCCCGCCCGTATCTTGGCGAGGCGGCGGCTGACTGCGGATTCTTGCTGCATCAGCGAACCGTACAGCACCTTCTGAACCGACCGGCAGCTGCACTGTCAGGGGCGCGGGGAACGGCGCGGCCAAGCACCCCCGACCGCTGTCTTACGCCGATGCCCGGTTGCACTATCCGATGACGGTGCAACCGGCTCCCAGCGCGAGATGACTCGGTGGCTTCTCCCGAACCGCGCAGTTCCCCGCGCCCCCGATAGTGCAGCTGCCCGACGCCCCCGAAGAGATCTACCTCTGGAAAACCGTCTTCCCCCGGACGACGGTCCGCAGGCACTGCGGCAGCGGCTCCCCCGGGGTGAGGTCCGGCAGGCCGGGGGTGCCCGATCGGGGGTCGGTGGACCAGCCCGCCACTCGCGAGTCGGGGGCCTGGACGACCAGGTCATCGGCGGCCCAGATCGCGTAGCTGGCCACCGCGCCGGGGACCAGCACGCCGTCCTGGTCCCGGCCGATCGCGCGCCAGCCACCGCGGGTGTGCGCGGCGAACGCGGCCCGCACCGAGATCCGGTGCTCCAGCGTCTGGTGGAAAGCGGCGGCCCGCACGCTGCCCCACGGGTCGAGCGGGGTGACGGGGGCGTCCGAGCCGAAGGCCAGCGGGACGCCCGCGCGCAGCATCGCGGCGAACGGGTTCAGCTCCGCCGCCCGCTCGGCGCCGAGCCGCTGGACGTACATGCCCTCGGGGCCGCCCCAGGCGGCGTCGAAGGCGGGCTGGACGGAGGCGGTCAGGCCGAGCTCGGCGAAGGCGGCGACGGCCTTGTCGTCCAGGGCCTCCGCGTGCTCCACGCGGTGCCGCAGGGCCTTGACCCGGGCCAGGCCCAGCCGGTCGGCGGCGGTGCGGACGCCGTCGATGACGGCGGCGAGCGCGGCGTCGCCGATCGCGTGGAAGCCGGCCTGCAGGCCCGCCTCGGTGCAGGCGGTGACGTGGTCGGCGACCTGCTCGGCCGTCAGGTAGGAGGTGCCGGTGTGCTCGGCGTCCGAGTAGGGCGTGTGCAGGCAAGCGGTGTGCGAGCCGAGGGCGCCGTCCACGAAGAGGTCGCCACCGGCGCCGATCGCGCCCAGGCGGCGGGCGGTCTCGACCCCGCCGCGCTCGGCGAGCTCGCCCCAGTAGGCGAAGACCTCGGGGCCGTCGGTCTCGGCGGCCAGCTCCAGCAGGGCGGCGAGGTCCTGCTCGGAGGCGATCTCCGGGCCCGAGCACTCGTGCAGCGCGCCGATGCCGAGCTGGGCGGCCCGGGTGAGGGTGGCCAGCTGGGCGGCCCGCCGCTGGGCCGGGGTCAGCCGGGTCAGGGCGGCCTGCCGCACGGCGTGGTGGGCGTCCTTGGTGAGGGGACCGTCGGGGTGGTACCCGGCGGCCTCGGCCAGGCCCTCGGTCGCCGAGCGCAGGGCGCCGGAGGCCAGCGCGGAGTGCACGTCCGTGCGGGAGAGGTAGAGCGGGGCGCCGCCGCAGGCCTCGTCCAGCTCGGCCAGGGTCGGCGGGCGGCCCTCCGGCCACTTGGTCTCGTCCCAGCCGTGGCCGATCAGCACGCCCTCGGTGGCCGCCGCGAACTCCGCGATCCGCCGCAGCGCCTCGGGCAGCGAGCGGCAGTCCGTCAGATCCAGCCCGGTCAGCGCCAGCCCGGCCGAGGTCGCGTGCACGTGCGCGTCCACGAAGGCGGGGGTGACCAGTGCCCCGGCCAGCTCGATCACCTCGTCGGCGGTCGCGGCGTACGTCTCGGCGGCGCCGTCACTGCCGACCCAGGCGATCTGCTCCCCCTCCACCAGCATCGCGGTGGCGAACGGGTCGGCGGGGCTGTGGACATTGCCGCCGCGCAGCAGCACGGTCCGGTTGGTGCGTTCGGTCATGGGGACCAGTCTGCACCCCCACCAGCCGTGCTACAGACGAGGGGGGCGCGCCTCGTAGGGCGTGGAGAGGACCACCGTGGTGCGGGTGGAGACGCCGGCGGCGGAGCGGATCCGGGCCAGCAGGTCCTCCAGGTCACCGGGGGCGGAGACCCGGACCTTGAGGATGTACGCCTCCTCGCCCGCGACGCTGTGGCAGGCCTCGATCTCGGGCAGGCCGGCCAGGCGGTCGGGGGTGTCGTCGGGGGCGCTCGGGTCGAAGGGCTTGACCGAGATGAAGGCGGTCAGCGCCAGATCGACGGCGTCGGCGTCGATGATGGCGGTGTACCCGCGGATCACCCCGCGCTGTTCGAGGCGCCGCACCCGCTGGTGCACCGCCGAGGTGGACAGGCCGGTGGCCTTGCCCAGGTCCGTGTAGCTCATCCGGCCGTCTTCGAGCAGCAGCTGGACGATGCGTTGGTCGAGATCCTCCACAAGGCGCAAACCTACTGCCCCGGACGGCCCCCTGCCGACCACGCCCGTCGGAGCGCCCCTTGCACACCGGGGCGCGCGCCGTTGGCATGTGCCTGCGGAATGTGGTCAAGGACACACCGGTTGCATTTTAGTGCAACCCTTCGCAGGGTTATGACGCCCCGTCGGCGGGAAGTGCTGCTGGTGGCCGCGTCCGGACGGGTTGCGGCCCGATCCGAGGGGGATCACATGCCTGCCACTGACCAGCGCGCACGCGGCGCGGAGGACTCACTGCTCGACGCCGGGTACCCCGGGGTGGACCCGGGCGAGCCGGAGGACTGGGAGATCGTCCGGGTGCACTGCCCGTCCTGCGACCGCCCCATCGCGCTGATCGGCGACGAGGAGCGGCTCCCCCAGCACGCCGCCGTGCCGCGCCCCTTCCACCCGTTCTCCACCACCGTCTGCCCGGGCTCCGGCTCGGCGACGGACGACCTGACCGAGTGCGACGAGGCCGTCGGCCCGGACTGCCCGTCGGTGCTGCTCAGCCTCCCCAGCGCGCTCGACTGGCGCACCCAGCCGTTCTCGCACGCCAAGTAAAGCGCTCCGCGCCCACCGGACGTTGCACCATCAGCGGCGCGAGGAACTGCGCGAGGCCGGAAGAAGCCGAGTAGCAGCTCCCGCCAAGTAGCCAGTTGCACTGTCCAGGGGCGCGGGGAACTGCGCGCTGCGGAAGGCTCAAGGTCCGAGTCTTCCGAGCTCGCGCAGTTCCCCGCGCCCCTGATAGTGCAACCCCCCTACTTGGTGAGGTGACGGCCGATCACCAGGCGCTGGATCTGGTTGGTGCCCTCGACGATCTGCAGCACCTTGGCCTCGCGCATGTACCGCTCCGCCGGGTAGTCCTGGGTGTAGCCGTAGCCGCCGAGCACCTGGACGGCGTCCGTGGTGACCTTCATCGCGGCGTCGGTGCAGAAGAGCTTCGCCATCGCGGCCTCCTTCGAGAAGGAGAGCCCGGCGTCACGGCGGCGGGCGGCTGCGAGGTAGAGGGAGCGGCCTGCCTCGATCTGGGTGGCCATGTCGGCGAGCATGAAGGACAGGCCCTGGAAGTCGGCGATCCGGCGGCCGAACTGCTCCCGGGTGCCCGCGTAGTCGACCGCCAGGTCGAGCGCGGCCTGGGCCACACCGATCGCGCAGGCGGCGATGCCGAGCCGGCCCGAGTCGAGGGCCGAGAGGGCGATCTGGAAGCCCTGTCCCTCCTCGCCGATCAGGCGCTCCCGCCCCACCCGGACGCCGTCGAAGTGCAGCTGGGCGGTGGGCGAGGAGGTCATGCCCATCTTGTGCTCCGGCGGCGCCGCCGAGAAGCCCTCGGCCCCGGCCGGGACGAGCAGGCAGCTGATGCCGCGCGAGCCGTCGTCGCTGGTGCGCACCATGGAGCTGTAGAAGTCGGCGTGCCCGCCGTGGGTGATCCACGCCTTGGTGCCGCTGATCACGTACTCCTCGCCGTCCAGCTCCGCGCGGGTGCGCAGCGCGGCGGCGTCGGAGCCGGACTGCGGCTCGGAGAGGCAGTAGGCGCCGAGCTGCTCGCCGCCGAGCATGCCGGGGAGCCAGCGGTCGCGCTGCTCGTCGCTGCCGAAGGTGGCGAGGGCGTGGCAGGAGAGGGTGTGCACACTGACGCCGAGGCCGACGGCCAGCCAGCCGGCGGCCAGCTCCTCCAGGACCTGGAGGTAGACCTCGTAGGGCTGCTCGCCGCCGCCGTACTGCTCGCCGTACGGGAGCGAGAGCAGGCCGGCCTCGCCGAGGGTGCGGAAGGCGTCGCGGGGGAAGCGGCCGGCGGCCTCGTCCTCGGCGGCCCGGGGGGCGAGCTCGCGCTGGACCAGGTCGCGGGTGAGGCCGAGCAGTTCGCGGGCCTCGTCACTGGGCAGCTGGCGGTCGACAGGCTTGGCAGGAGCGGGGCTCATGAGGGCTTGGGCCTCCTCGATCGGGCACCGCGGACCTGGGGTGGCGGACGCGGCACGGGGGTGGACGCCCGACCGGCACCGGATTGCGGTGAACGGCCGTTCACAGGCGTGGCGATGCGAGTATGCCCGATCGGGGCGCCGCCGTCACGGGCCCGGGGCACACCTTCGCAGGTCGCCGCCCCTGCCGGCCCCGCTCCGGCCCCGGCCGAACACCTAGGCTGGGCGGGTGACCGCATCCGAGCTGCTCCCCCTCGCCGACCGCCTCCGGGCGCTGCCGCCCTCCTGCGGGCGGGTGCGGCTGATCGGGGTGGACGGGCACGCCGGGTCGGGGAAGACCACCTTCGCCGGGCGGCTGGCCGAGGCGTTGGGCGGGGCGCCGGTGGTGCACCTGGACGACCTGGCCACCCATGCCGAGCCCTTCGGCTGGGTCGGGCGGCTGCGCGAGCAGCTGATCGAGCCGCTGGCCCGGGGCGAGGTCGCCCGGCACGGGGTGTACGACTGGGTCGAGCGGCGGTTCGCCTCGGTGCGGGAGGTGCCGGCGGCGCCGGTGGTGCTGGTGGAGGGGGTGGGGACCGGGCGACGGGCGGTGCGGCCCTGGCTGGCCGAGCTGGTCTGGATGGAGCTGCCCGCCCCGGAGGCCCGGGCCCGGGGCGAGCTGCGGGACGGCCCCGAGCTGGCCGAGTTCTGGGTGGGCTGGGCCGCCGCCGAGGCCGCCCACTTCGCCGCCGACCCGAGCCGCCCGCACGCCGGCCTGCTGGTGGACGGCCGCACCGGCCGCCCGCTCGACACCCGCGCGGACCGAGCCACGGACCGAGCCGCGGACCGCGCCTAGACCCTTCGCGAGCGCCGCACCGACCCCACCCGTACCGGGTTCTGACGGGCTGCGCCGCAGGGCCTTGACCGCCCGGTGTGCCCGAAATAGGTTCTCCCCGTGGCGGGATGCCGGTCCGTCCCGCACCCGCAGAGCTGCGGCGTTCTCGGCTCCTTCCCCCGTGAGCCGAGGGCGCCGCACTGCTCCCGCTCGGCTCCCAGGTAGCGATCAGGTGGCGATCAGACAGCGATCAGCTCGCGACCAGCCGGGGGTCAGGATTTCCACCTGGACCCCAACCACCCAGTGGCGGCTTTGATTTGAGCCTGCGCGGCACCCTTCCGGATCAGCTCCGCGCCGGTACGATTCCTCATGACGACGCGGACGCGTCTCGGGGCGTCGCGGGTCCGGCACTGGCCACGCCCGGCACCGGCCCTCGAAACACACACCGGGGGGCGTGAGTTGACAGTGGAGAGTTCAGAGCAGCCCGGGGCGAACAGACTGGCCGACCGGGCCTGGCTCCGTGCGATGGACGCCTACGCCGCAGGCGCGTACGCGCGCGCGGAGGAGGAGTTCCGGGCGGCCGTCCGGCTCGATCCGGGGATGGCGGACGCCTGGCTCGGCCTGCACGCGCTGCGCTGCGACACCTCGGGGGCCCTGCTGGCGATGTACCGGCACCGGGAGCGCTTCGGCGAGCAGCGGGCCCGGCACCGCCGGCCGCTCAGCTCCTGGTACTGGCTGGGCTGGTGGGTGCAGCCGGTGCTGGAGGACGCCCGGGACCTGACCCTGGCGCACGCCTCGCACTGGCTGGACGGGCGCCATCTCACCGAGCTGGACCGGGCGTTGGCGGCCTGCCCGCCGGTCGACCAGGACACCTCGGTGCGCTTCCTGCACGCCTGCCGCTCCTACCTGCTCAAGGACTGGGAGCAGCTGATCCGCGACACCGACCGGCTGCTCGACGACTCGCTGCTCGGCATCGAGGCGGGCCTGTTCGGCGGCATGGCCCGCGTCCGGCTGGACATGTGCGCCCAGGCGCAGCGGCCGCTCTCCGCCTCGCTGGCCCGCTGCCGTTCGGAGCAGCCGCAGCGCAAGGAGCTGCGGTACTGGCTGGCCCGGGCCTACGAGGGGGCCGGCCGCAGCGCGGCGGCGCTGCCGCTCTACCGGGCGGTGCACCGGGCCGATCCGGCCTTCATGGACACCGCCGCCCGGCTGGCGGCGATCTCCACCGAGGACGGGCTGCTCTTCTGCGCCGACCAGGATCCGGGCGGGAGCCCGGGCGAACTCGGCCTCACCGAGCAGGAGTTCGACGGCGAGTACGGCTACGCCCCGACCGAGTACAGCGAGCCGGCCGAGCCCCCGGCCGACGCGGCGGCCGGCGAGGCCGAGCCGGCGGAGGGCCCGGCCGAGCCGCAGGCCACCCCCGAGCGGGCGACCGACTCCGCCGGGGCTCCGGGCGCCACCCTGCGCGCGGCGGGCCCGGCGGCCCGCTCGGCCCTCCAGCCGGCCGAGGCCGGGGCGGTCCGTGGCAGCCAGGGCCTGGAGGCGGCCCTCTCCGCCCTGGAGCAGATGGTCGGGCTCGACCCGGTCAAGCGCCAAGTACGGGCACTCTCGGCCCAGTTGCGGATGTCCCGGCTCCGCGCCGACCAGGGGCTGCCGGTGCAGCCGCCGAAGCGGCACTTCGTCTTCTCCGGCCCCTCTGGCACCGGCAAGACCACGGTGGCCCGCATCCTGGGCCAGGTCTTCCACGCCCTCGGGCTGCTCTCCGGCGACCACCTGGTGGAGGCCCAACGCGCCGACCTGGTCGGCGAGTTCCTCGGCCAGACGGCGGTCAAGGCGAACGAGCTGATCGACTCCGCACTGGACGGCGTGCTCTTCATAGACGAGGCGTACAGCCTCTCCAACTCCGGCTACAGCAAGGGCGACGCGTACGGCGACGAGGCCCTGCAGGTGCTGCTCAAGCGGGCCGAGGACAACCGCGACCGACTGGTGGTGATCCTGGCGGGCTACCCGGAGGGGATGAACCGCCTGCTCGCCACCAACCCCGGCCTGAACTCCCGCTTCACCACCCGGGTCGACTTCCCCAGCTACCGCCCGGCCGAACTCACCGCCATCGGCCGCACCCTGGCGGCCGGCAACCGGGACGGCTGGGATCCGGACGCGGCCGAGGAGCTGGCCAGCATCTGCGCCCACGTGGTCGGCGAGGGCTGGATAGACGAGCTGGGCAACGGCCGCTTCATCCGCACCCTGTACGAGAAGTCCTGCGCCTACCGCGACCTGCGGCTCTCCACCCTGCGCGAGCTCCCCACCCGGGAGGACCTCGCCACCCTCCGGCTGTCCGACCTGGTCCAGGCGTACGGGGAGCTGATCGACGGCAGGTCCTGACCCCGGAGCACCCGGCCCCTTGCACCTCACGCGGCGTGAGGGTGGAAGGTGGAGCCATGAACGAGCGATCGAGCTGGCGGGTGGGCGCACTCGCCGAGGCCAGCGGCCTGACCGTACGTACCTTGCACCACTGGGACGAGATCGGGCTGCTCAAGCCCTCCGGCCGCACCTCGGCCGGGCACCGCGAGTACGACGAGGCCGACCTGGTCCGGCTCTACCAGGTGCTCACCCTGCGCGGGCTCGGCCTCGGCCTGGAGTCGATCTCCACCTGCCTGGACGCCGGGGTGGACCCGGTCCGGCTGGTCGACGAGCACCTGGCCGGGGTCGAGCGGGCCATCGCCGAGGCCGGCGCCCTGCGGGACCGGCTGGCCCACGTGCAGGCGGAGTTGGCCGCGCAGCGCCGGCCCGGGGTGGACGCGCTGCTCGGGGTGCTCGGCGCGATGCGGGCCACCGCCCCGGTGGAGGTGCTCCGGCGCCACCTGGACGAGGACCAGCTCACCGCCCTGCGGGAGGGCGCGGCGGCGGTCGGGCCCGCCGCGCACTACCTGCTCCAGGTCGAGTGGCCCGAGCTCTACCGCCGGGCGGAGGCCCTGCGCACCGCCGGGGCCGCCCCGGACGACACCCGGGTGCTCCGCCTGGTCCGCCGGATGGACGAGCTCTCCGCCCTCTTCAACGGCGGCGACCGCCCGCTCTCCGGCGCCGTCCGCCAGGCCTGGCGCGCCGACCCCGCCGCCCTCTCCGGCCACCCCGAGGCCCCCGCCGACCAGTGGCGCACCCTCGCCGACTTCCTCGACGCCGCCCGCGCCACCCTCACCCCGAAGGAGCCCCGCCCGTGAACACCCCCACCCGCCTGCGCATCGCCACCCTCGGCACCCTCCCCACCCTCCTGGTCGCCCTCCTCGCCCTCCTCCCCCTCACCGCCACCGGCCTCACCCCCTGGCCCGTCCTCCCGGCCGTGGTCCTCTCCCTGGCTGTCCAGGTGGCGATCACCCACCTCCGCCTCTGCCGACGCCGCTAGGCCTTCTTCGGGCCCGGGGTGCCGAGTTGGGTGGAGAGCCAGGGGAGGGCCTCGGCGAAGGCGGTGGCGGCGAACTGCCAGGTGTGGGCGCCGGGGCCCGAGGTGACGTGGGTGGCGATGCCGTCCTTGCGGGCCGCGGCGTCGAGTTGGTGGGCCTGCTTGAGGTGGGCGGCCTCCTGGTCACCGCTCTCGAACCAGCCGGAGACGCCCTTGTAGTGGTGGCGGTGCTGGCCGAGCACGGTGAGCGGGTCGTGGGCCGCCCAGGCCGCCGCGTCGCCGCCGTAGAGCTTGTCGATGGTCTGCTGCTTGTCGCCGGTGTTGGGGCCGATGTCGCCCGAGATGTCCTCGAAGTGGGCGAAGGTCTCGGGGTGTTCGACCGCGAGGTCGACGGCGCAGGTGCCGCCCATCGACCAGCCGACCACGCCCCACTTGTGCGGGTCGGTGGCGGTGCCGAAGGTCTTCTCCACGTACGGGGGCACGTCCTTGACCAGGTGGTCCTCGGCGTGGCCGGCCGGGCCGTCCACGCACTCGGTGTCCACCCGGAACCCGCCCGTCGCGTCCGCGAAGACCAGCACCGGCGCGAAGCCGTGGTGCGCGGCGGCGAAGGCGTCCACCGTCTTGACCGCGCTGCCGGCCCGCACCCAGTTGTCGGGGGCGGAGAACTCGCCGCCGATCATCTCGATCACCGGCAGCTTGGGCCGGTGGGTGGAGCGGAACCAGGCGGGCGGCAGGTAGACCAGTTCGGGGCGGTGGGCGAAGCCGCTGGCGGTGTCGGGGATGTCCACCTGGACGATCCGGCCGGTGGTGGTGCGGCCCGTCAGGCTGCCCAGCTGGGCCAGGGTGACCTGCTGGGGCAGCGGGTCACCGGAGAGGCTGCCGACGGCGTCCGCCACGGTCGGGAAGTAGCCGGTGGAGACGTTGAGCGCGTTGGCGCCGGAGACCACCGCGAGCAGCGCGGCGACCGGGGCCAGCACCCGCCGCCACCAGCCGGCCCCGCGCCAGCCGAGGCCAAGGGCGAGCAGCGCGGCGAAGGCCGCCGCGAGCCAGCCCCAGAGCTGCCAGGGCACCGGATCGGTGACCCCGGCCAGGTGCACCCAGACCGCCGCCCCGGCGGTGAGCAGCATGGCCGCCCCGACCACCCAGGGCAGCCGCCCGCCCCGCCGCCGCCCGAGCACGCCGAGCAGCGCGAGGGCGGCGGCGGCCTGCACGCCCCAGGGGAACCAGCCGTCCAGCAGCGACACGTTCATCCGGCGAGCGTAGCCAGCCGCCGCCCGCCGGACCGAGCATTCGCACAGCTCTGCGACAGCCCTGTGACAGAGCCGCGCGGCAGCTACGAGGAGCGGGTCAGCCGGTGGTCGGGGTCGTGCATCTCGCCGACCAGCTCCTCCAGCACGTCCTCCAGGGTGACCAGGCCGAGCTGGGTGCCGTCCGGGCCGGTGACCACGGCCAGGTGGGAGGCCGCGCGCCGCATCGCGGCGAGGGCGTCGTCCAGCGGGAGGGTGCCGCGCAGCACGGTGACCGGGCGGCGCAGGCGGGCGGCCATCGGGGCGTCCGGGTCCTCGGCCTCCAGGGTGTCCTTGATGTGCAGGAAGCCGAGCACGGTGCCCTCGGGGTCGACCACCGGGAAGCGCGAGAAGCCGGTCCGCACGGCGAGCCGCTCCACGTCCCGGGCGGTGGCCGCGGCACCGACGGTGACCAGCTGTTCGGGCTTCAGCAGCACCTCGGTGACCGGCCGGTGGCCGAGTTCGAGGGCGTCCTCCAGCCGCTCCTGGCGCTGTTCGTCGAGCAGGCCGGCCTCGTGCGAGTCGCTGAGCAGGTGCAGCAGCTGCTCGGTGGTGAAGACCGACTCCACCTCGTCCTTGGGCTCCACCCGGAAGAGCTTGAGGATCCCGTTGGCGAAGGCGTTCAGCGCGCTGATCACCGGGCCGAGCAGCCGGGCCAGCCGGTCCAGCGGCGGGCCGAGCCAGAGCGCGGCCTTCTCCGGGCCGGCCAGCGCGATGTTCTTGGGCACCATCTCGCCGATCACCATGTGCAGGAAGACGACCAGCGCGAGCGCCAGCGCGTACCCGAGCGGGTGGATCAGCCCGTCCGGCAGGCCCATCGCGTGGAACGGGCCCTCCAGCAGGTGGGCGATGGTCGGCTCGGCCAGGGCGCCCAGCAGCAGCGAGCAGACGGTGATGCCCAGCTGCGCGGCGGCCAGCATCGAGGAGACGTTGGCCAGCGCGTGCAGCACGGTGCGGGCCCGCTTGTGGCCGGCCTCGGCCAGCGGCTCGATCTGGCTGCGCCGCACCGAGATCACGGCGAATTCGGCGCCGACGAAGAAGGCGTTGCCCAGCAGGAGCAGCAGCGAGGCCGCCAGCTGGAGTGCGGCGGTCATCGGGCCTGGTCCTCTTCGCTCGGGCCGGAGCCGTGGCCACGGCCGCGGTCGCGGTCGTGCTCGGAGCCGGGGACGTCGTTCTCGTTCAGGTCGCGTTCGATCAGCACCCGGGTGGTGCGGTGGCGCTCCACCCCGAGCACGGTGAACCGCCAACCGGGCAGCCCGGCCTGTTCGCCGCGCTCGGGCAGCTTGCCGAGCAGGTCGGCCAGCAGTCCGGCCAGGGTCTCGTACGGGCCCTCGGGGGCGTGCAGGCCGATGGCCTCCAGCTGGTCGGTCCGGGTGCGGCCGTCGGCCTCCCAGACCGGGTGGCCGTCCACCGGGGGCAGGGCGCGCAGGTCGGGGTTCTCGCGCGGGTCGTGCTCGTCCTGCACCTCGCCGACGATCTCCTCGACGATGTCCTCCAGGGTGGCCACCCCGGCGGTGCCGCCGTACTCGTCCACCACGATGGCCATCGGCTGCTCGTGCCGCAGCCGGTCGAGCAGCCGCTCGGCGGGCAGCGTCTCGGGCACCAGCAGCGGCGCGGCGGCCAGCTCCCGCACCCGCACGGTGGTGCGGAGTTCGGGGGCGACGGCGAGCGCGTCCTTGAGCGTGACGGTGCCGCTGACCTCGTCCAGGCTGTGGCCGTACACCGGGAAGCGGGAGAGGCCGGTGGCCCGGCAGAGGTTGAGCACGTCGGCGGCGCTGGCGTCGCGCTGCAGCGCGGCCACGTCCACCCGGGGGGTCATCACGCTCTCGGCGGTGAGCTCGCCCAGGCCCAGGGTGCGGACGAAGAGCGTCGCCGACTCCTCGTCTATGGCGCCGGCCTTGGCGGAGTGCCGGGCCAGTGCGACCAGCTCCTCGGGGGTGCGGGCGTGCGCCAGCTCCTCGGCGGGCTCCAGGCCGAGCGCCCGGACGATCCGGTCGGCGGCGCCGTTCAGGAAGGTGATCAGCGGGCGGCAGGCCGCGGAGAACAGCCGCTGCGGGCCGACCACGGCGCGGGCCACCTGGAGCGGGCGCGAGATCGCCCAGTTCTTCGGGACGAGCTCGCCGATCACCATCTGCACCACGGTGGCCAGCACCATGCCGGTCACCACACTGACCCCGGTGGCGGCCGAGGCCGGCACGCCGAGGCCGGTGAGCACCGGGTCGAGCAGCACCGAGAGCGCGGGCTCGGCGAGCATGCCGACCACCAGCGAGGTGACGGTGATGCCGAGCTGGGCGCCGGAGAGCTGGAAGGAGAGCCGCTTGAGCGCCTTGCGGACGCTCTGCGCCCGCCGGTCCCCCGCCGCGGCGGCGCGGTCGACGGCGCCGCGGTCGACCGTCACGAGGGCGAACTCGGCGGCCACGAACAGTCCGTTGGCGAGGATGAGCAGCACGGCCGCGAGGAGCAGCAACCAGGCGGTGGTCACAGGGCCGCCTGCCTTCCGTGACCGGGGAGTTCGCCTGGGGCGGCTCCGCCGGGAGGGTGCGAGACGGCGCGGGTACTACCGGATGGATCGTCCATCGAGGGGAGGTGTCACTCCTCTGGTCGCGGGTGGGCGGCGGCCGGTTCGTCCGGCGCGGCCGGGGCAGGGCCCTTTGCCCCGCCTTTACCAGCCTAGATGATAACCGCGCCGTTCCCGGGGCGCCGGGCCGCCCCGCCCCGCTACATCAACCCGCTCGGCGGACGCACCCGCAGCTGGTCGGCCAGCCGGTGCACCTGCTCGGGCAGCCGGTGCACCTGTTCGGGCAGGCGCTGCACCCGGGCCGGGCCGTCGATCGCCACCCCGCGCGGCAGCCGGCGGCCGTCCGGCGATTCCCGCAGGTCGGTGACCCGGCCCTCGGGGTAGCGTCGGCGCAGCTCCGGCTCGCGGTACCGGCCGACCTCGGCGTGCCACTTCTCGATCCCGCTCATCCAGTTCTCCAGGGTCTCCACGTACTCGGCCAGCCCGGCCCGGGCTGCGGGGTTCAACTCAGCCGCCACCAGCGGCAGTTCCTCCGCCACCAGGTGCTCGAACTGCTGCATCCGGGAGGTCATCAGATCGTTCACCACGGCCACCGCGTGCTCCTTGTCGGTGTCGAAGAAGGTGCGGATCACGGTGACCATGTTGTGCAGCTCACCCTCGTACTCGGTCTCCTTCTGGTACGAGTACAGATCGTTCATCAGCATCGCGAAGTCCATCGCGGCGGCCTCCAGCGAGCGCACGGTGGAGGTCTGGAACACCTCCGGCGGCACCACCCCCTCCCGGGCGATCTGCGCCAGCGAGGTGGTCATGTCCGCCCCGAAGGTCTTGCGCCGCATCTCCAGGTAGTCCACCGGGTCCGGCACCCGGTGCGCGACCAGGTTGCCGAACTCCCACCACCAGCTCTCGACCAGCTGGTCGCAGGCCCAGCGGAACCTGGCCCGCTGCTCCCGGGTCATCCCGGCCGTGGTGCGCCGCCAGAGGTCGTCCACCCCGCGCTCCGAGGCCCCGACCGGGGCCTCGCCGGGCTCGCCGTCCACCGGCATGAAGAGCTTCATCCGGTCGATGTAGCGCTTGAGCCCGACCGCGTCGCCGGTCTCGGCGAAGTGCGGGGAGAGGTCGTCCACGTAGGTGCCCCAGGTGAGCCAGCCGGTGGTGATCGCCAGCTCCTCGGGGGTGCCCTCGGGCTGCAGCCCGACCGAGCAGAGCGCGAAGTCGAAGTCCGCCAGGTCCTGTTCGGTCCAGTACCCGTCGTCGAAGGCCGGCCCGGGCGCGGTCAGGCCGAGCCGGCGGCTCCACTCCAGGTTCTCCGCCCGGGCCCGGGCCAGGTGGGGGCTGGTCCGCGCCGGGTAGGGCTGGTGGAAGGCCGGCAGCCGCGTCGGCCCGACCTGCTCGAACCGCCGGAAGGCGTAGGACCGTTCGCGCGGCCCGCCGCCCCAGCCGAGCCGCCGCAGCCACGCGCCGGCGCCGGGCCCGCCCGGCCCGGGCGGGAGCCGACTCGCCGCGCCCGCCTCGGGCTTCATGTACCGGCTGGAGCGCAGGTGCCACTCGTGGCCGCCGCTCTGCCAGTCGGTGAGCCCCTGCGCGTAGGCCAGCACCCGGGCCCGCTCGGCCGGGTCCAGCGCGAACTCCTCGAACATCGGCCCCAGTTCGGTCAGCGCCGTGTGCTCGAACTGCTGCATCCGCGAGGTCAGCAGGTCGTTGACCACCTCGGCGGCCCGCTGGGTGTCGTAGTCGAAGAACCTCTCCACCACCAGCACGCCGTTGCTGAGTTCACCCTCCGCCACCACCTCGCGCTGGTAGCTGAACAGGTCGTTGCGCAGGTGCACCCCGTCCGAGAACGCCTCCTTGAGCACCCGCACCGGCCGCAACTCCGACACCTGAGGCGGAAGTTCGGTGGCCAGCGAGTACTCGACCAGATCGGCCGACCAGGGCGCGCCGCCGACCTTGCGCCGCATCTCGATGTACTCCACCGGGTTGGCCACCCGGCCGGCGTCGATGTTGTACAGCTCCCACATGCACTCCTGGAGCAGGTCGTACGTGGACCGGTGGAACCGCTCCCGCCACGGCCCGGACATGGCCGGCGCCGTCCGCCGCCACAGGTCCGCGAGCCCGGCCTCCACCGGGTTGGTGGGCTCGGGCACGGCGGTGCCGTCCAGCGGCATGAAGAGCGGCAGCCGGGCCAGGTACTCCCTGGCCCCGGCCAGGTCACCGGTCTGCTTGAAGTACTTCAGGAAGTGGTCGTCGAAGAAGAACACCCACACGTACCAGTCGGTCACCGTCTCCAGGGCCTCCGGGGAGGCGTCCGGGTGGGTGTAGGCACACATCAACGGGTAGTCGTGGGCGTCCAGTTCGGCCTCGTCCCAGACCCCGGAGCCCTCCAGCATGCCCATCCGCCGGGCCCAGGGCGTGCTGTGCGCCCGGGCGCGGTCGAGGTGCGGGTTGAGGCGGGCCCGGTACGGCATGTAGAACTCGGGCAGGACGAAGGGCTGCTGCATCGCTCCGGCTCCCCCGGGTCAGGAGTCGGCCACGTGGGAGACGTTGACGTTCTCCAGGATGCCCACCGCGTCCGGCACCAGGATGGCGGCCGAGTAGTAGGCGCTGACCAGGTACGAGATCACGGCCTGGTCGTTGATGCCCATGAAGCGCACGTTCATCCCGGGCAGGTACTCGTCCGGCAGCCCGGTCTGGTGCAGGCCCACCACGCCCTCGTTCTCCTCCCCGGTGCGCAGCACCAGCACCGAGCTGGTCTGCTCCTTGGAGATCGGGATCTTGCTGCACGGAAAGATCGGCACCCCGCGCCAGCTCTGGATCTTCTGCCCCTGCACCTCCACCGGGTCCGGGTAGAGGCCGCGCCTGCTGCACTCCCGGCCGAAGGCGGCGATGGTCCGCGGGTGCGCCAGGAAGAACTGCGAGCCGCGGCGGCGGCAGAGCAGCTCGTCCATGTCGTCCGGGGTCGGCGCGCCGCTGTACGGGTGGATCCGCTGGTCGTAGTCGGTGTTGTGCAGCAGGCCGAAATCCCGGTTGTTGATCAGCTCGTCCTCCTGCCGCTCCCTCAACGCCTCGATGGTCAGCCGCAGTTGCTGCTCGGTCTGGTTCATCGGCTGGTTGTAGAGGTCGGCCACCCGGGAGTGGATCCGCAGCACCGTCTGGGCCACGCTCAGCTCGTACTCGCGCGGGTCGATCTCGTAGTCCACGTACGTGCCGGGCAGCCGGGCCTCGCCGTGGTGGCCGGCCGAGAGCGCGATCTCCAGCGCGCCGCGCCGCTCCGCCTCCAGGTACCGCTGGAAGTGCTCGGCCAGCGCCGGGGTGCGGCTCATCACCTGGTTGAACCGCTCGCGGGTGAGCGTCATCAGCACGCAGGGCACGGCGGCCCGGGTGGTCTCCTTCCAGAGGCTGTCCGGCGCGGGGTGGTGGCCGAAGTGGTCGCCGTCGGAGAGCGTGCCGAGCACCGTCAACTCCCCGTACTGGCCGACCCCGAGGCGCTGCACCCGGCCGTGCGCGATCAGGAAGATCCGGTCCACCGGGGTGCCCGCGCGGGCGATCACCGCACCGGTCTCGTACTCCACCTGGTCGAACAGCCCGGCCAGTTCGTCGAGCAGCGCACCGTCGGGGTAGTCGCGCAGCACGCCGAGCCCGCGCAGGCCCTGCGGGATCACCCGCACCTGCGAACCGGTCTTCACGAAGCCGATCCGGTCGTCGCCGTCGTCGTAGGACACCTTGCGGTTGACGCGGTAGGTACCACCCGAGATCTGCACCCACGGCAGCATCTTCACCAGCCAGCGGGCGGTGATGCCCTGCATCTGCGGCGGGGTCTTGGTGGTGGTCGCCAGGGTGCGGGCGGCGGCGGTGCTCAGGCTCTGACGGACGGCCGCCGGCTCGGCGGGCCCGGCGGGGTGAGTCGCTTCGGTGGTCTCCACGGACATGGGGCGATCCCCTCTGAGGGTCGGTGCGGGGGCCGGCTGAGCCAAGTCTTTCGTGGGCCCCCCACCCGGTCGACGCCCCACCGGGCGCGGTGTGTTGAACGCGACACCGCGTTGAACGCCGCCACCCGCGCACGGCCCGTTCCCGCTCGCCCCGGGCTGGCGGGAACGGGCTCCGGCTCAGTGCCAGTAGTGGTCCGGGTAGGTGCCGCACGGCCACTGGACCACCGGCGCGCCGGGCGCGGTGCTCGCCCCCGGCAGGGCCAGGCACTCACGGCTGTCGTAGTTCACGATCTGCATCCTCCCGGCCGGGTTGACCACGAAGGCCCAGTAGTGGTCCGCCCACCCGCCGCAGGGCCACTGGATCACCTGGGCGCCGGCGGCCGTGCTGGCCCCCGGCAGCGCCAGGCACTGGCCGCTGGTGTAGTTCTGCAGGTGGTACCAGTAGTAACCCAGGTCACTGAACTGGTAGTTCGCGGTCCAGTACTGCTCGTTGCCGGTGCCGCAGGGCGACTGGACGAGCTGCGCCCCGAGCGTGCTGCTCGCCCCCGGCAGGGTGAGGCACTGGAGACTGTTGTCGTTGGTGAGGTGGTTGTAGATGCCGTTCAGGCCCACGTTCGCCCGCACCGCACCCGCCTCGGCCGCACCCGACCCCGCCGTACCCGACCCCGCCGTGCCGGCACCCTTGGCCGCGAAGTACTGCCGCAGCTGGTCCGGAGAGAGCGAGACCGAGCCCCGGAGCGCACCGTGCGCCACCGCGCCGTGCACCACCGCGGTGGGCCCGGCCGCCACCGGCGCCTGCGCGGCGGCGGTGCCGGCGGCACCGAACCCGCAGATCAAGGCCGTGGCCACCGCCACCGCTGCGCGGACCCGACGGCCCGTCGACAGAGCGTTGGACTTCAAGACAGCTCTCCTGTCAGTGGAGGGAAAAGTGACTGTGCATCGACCGACCGTGCGCCGACGGATCGTTCGTCGGCCACGGCTCGACGGCACCCGGAAGGCCGGCCGCACGCCAGGCGCCTTCCGCCGCATTGAGCACCATGAAGTTATCGGGCGCGCCACCGAATTTCCAAGACACTTGTTCCGGCCACCGACGGCCGAATTCACCCGGCCATAATGCCGCGCATTCCCGCACCCATAACACCGGCCAATTCCGTTCCGTTACCCGCCAGTTCGAATTCCCCGGCGCCACCCCGGAAGTCCACCGGCTGCGCACCCCGCCACCACCCCGGGCTCCCGGCTCCACCCTCCCCACGGCCGGAATCCGCACCCGTGCGCCGGCCCCGTCCCCTAACCTGCTCGGCATGCCCGAACAGACCGCGCCCCTCCGCCGTGACGACAGCCCCCAGGAAGGCCACCGCCTCGACCTGCGCCGTACCTTCGACGAGGACGCCGAGCTGTACGACCGCGCCAGACCCGGCTACCCGGCCGAGCTCTACCGCGACCTCGCCGAGCTGGCCGGAGCCGTCCCGGGCAGTCGGGTGCTCGAACTCGGCTGCGGCACGGGCCAGGCCACCCTCCCGCTGGTCGCCCAGGGGTGCCGCCTCACCGCCGTCGAGGCCGGCCTGCGGATGGCCGCCGTCGCCCGTCGCCACCTCGCCGCCCAGCCCGCTCCGCCGGCGGGCCCGGCCGAGGTGGTCACCTCCGACTTCGAGAGCTGGCCGCTGCCGGCCGCACCCTTCGACGCCGTGGTCTCCGCCACCGCCTTCCACTGGATCGACCCGGCGGTCCGCGTCACCAAGTCCGCCGACGCCCTCCGGCCGGGCGGAGCCCTGGCCGTGGTCCGCACCCAGCACGTCCGGGGCGGCACCGAGGAGTTCTTCCGCGAGGTCCAGCGCTGCTACGAACGCTTCGCCCCCGCCACCCCGCCCGGCCTCCAACCTCCCGTCGCCGACTCGATCCACGGCACCGACCACGCCGAGGAGGTGGCCCGCAGCGGCCGCTTCGCCCCCACCGTCTTCCGCCGCTACGAGCGCGATCTCACCTACACCACCGCCGAGTACCTCGACCTACTGCTCACCTACTCCAACCACCGCGCCCTCCCCACCCCCGCCCGCGACGGCCTGCTCACCGCCATCGCCACCCTGATCGACACCAGGTACGAGGGCCGGGTAACCAAGCGCTACCTCACCGAGCTCGGCATCTCCCACCGCCACTGACCCGCTGCGCCCCCACGGGCGCCCCACCCCCACCCTCCACCCCGAAAATGCCCTCCCGCCCCACCACTCCCTGTGGCAGCATGCCGCCATGATCACCAACGCACCCGCCCCGGCCCCCGCCACGCCCGTCGTCCAGGACGCCGTGCCGATCGTCCTGCCCGCCGGCCGGCTGGCGGCGATGGTGCAGCCCGTCCTCCCGCTCACCGCCGAACACGTGATCCGCCCCTGGCGGGCCGAGGACGCCGCCGCCCTGGTCGCGGCCGCCACCGACCCGGCCATCCGCCAGTGGAACCGCCTGCACGCGCCCGACGAGGCCTCGGCCCGCGCCCGCATCGCCCGCATGCAGGCCCGCTGGCAGTCCGAGGAGGCCGCCATCTGGGCCATCGCCCCCGCCGACGGCCCCGCCATCGGCCTGATCGGCCTCGGCGGACTCGACCTCACCGAGGGCGGCGCCGAGCTCGTCTACTGGCTCCTCCCCGCCGCCCGCGGCCGCGGCCTGGCCCTCACCGCCCTGCGCACCCTCACCCGCTGGGCCCTCGCCGACCTCGGCCTGCACCGCCTCACCCTCTGCCACTCCACCGCCAACCCGGCCTCCTGCCGAGTCGCCGAAAAGGCCGGCTACACCGCCGAGGGCACCCTGCGCAGCGCCCTCCTCCATGCCGACGGCTGGCACGACCAGCACCTCCACGCCTTCGTCCAGGGCGACCCGATCTGACGCCCCGTCGGACGGCGCGGGCCCCGGACCAGGCGTCAGCCCTGGGGCCGCCCGGGCACCCCGCATGGCGGAGCCGCCGGGAGGCGGGTCGGGAGGCCGGCCCGCTCCTCCTCGGTGAAGTCCCGGTAGCCGATGATGCGGCAGAGTTCGGTCTGCCACAGGCTCGGATCCAGGACCAACGGGCCGCCGGGGCCGTCGGAGACCGAGTAGATGAGGGTCCGGCCGTCCCTGGTGGTGTCCATGAAACGGTAGGAGCTTCGGCTCTCGCCGGGCGGTGCGCCGAACTCGTACGAGTCCAGCGGGGCGCGCTGCCCGACCTGGTAGGTCCGGACGGTGTTGTTGGAGGCGAGCAGGTAGCGCCCGTCCTCGTCCAGGAAGGAGGCGACGAACGGGGTGCCCACACTCTCCGAGATGCTCTGCAGCGGGCCGAGTTCGCGGCGCAGCGGGTGTCGCCGCCAGAGCTCGAGGATGGAGCCGCGGCGCAGCAGCGCCATATAGCGGCCGCTGCGGTCGAACTGGACCGAGAGGACGTCGTCGGTGATGCTGATGGTCTCGGCGACCTTGCCGGTGGTGATGTCGACGATACGGACATCGCGGTCGCCCAGGACGATGAGGGCCACCTCGTTCGGCGCCGGGTAGGGGCCGAACATGACATCCAGCTTGCCGGCCGGCAGCAGCGGCATCACGTCGAACCGCGCGAGTTCTCGGCCCGTACGCGGTTCCCAGCGCTGCACCACGCTGCCCGAGACGGTGAGGATCTTCCCCTCGGTGTCGAAGAAGTCGGCGAAACTCCACTTCCAGGCCTCTGCCGGGGGGAAGAGCCGCTCCGGGTCGGCCGGTTCGGGGGCGGGCAGCGGCGGGAAGTCGGCGGCCGTGATCGCGGCGACTTCCCGCAGGGTGGCGGCTTCGCGGACGGAGACCACGTTCTTCCCCTCCTGGTCCGCGAGCAGGGTGCCGTCCCGGCTGAAGCCGGCCGGGTTGGCCTCGGTCGGCTTCCAGTACGGCTTGCGGCGCGCGGCCTCGGCGAGCAGCTTGTCGCTGTCCGCCTCGGCGGCGGGCCGCAGCTGCAGGCCGGACCCATCGGCGAGGATGCTGAGCGTTCGGGTTCCGTCGGGGGTGATCCTCTGCTGACTGACCGACAGGACGGCTGCACCAAGCGGTAGTTCGGTGTGGAAGATCGCCGCGCCGTCCCAGGCGACCTCGTAGAGGCGGCCGGCCGCCTCGGCCAGGGCATGGGTCCCGTAAGTATGGTCGTCCGCGGGGACGGTGGAGATCACCTCCCCCTTGGTCAGATCCACCACCCGGGTGGCACCCATGCCCGACAAGACCACTCGGCTACCGGTCGCGTCGACCGATTCGCTCAGGCACCTGTCCGTCTTGTACTTGCCGTCCTGCTCGGTGAACGGCCGGCCCTGCGGCGCACCGTCGGAGATCCGCAGCAGGCTCACCGTCGACGTGTCGGCGCCGCTGCGACATACGACGGCTGCGGTGCGGTCGGTGGAGAGCTCGAGGTCATCCACCCCCGTGACGACAGTGCGGGTGGCACCGGTGTCCGGTCGTAGGCGAGCAGGCCGCTGTTGTCCTTTCCCCCACCCGTACGGCGCAGTAGCAGGGTCCGGTCGTCCGCGCCGACCCACAACGGCCCGTTGTCACCGCCGCCGTCCTTGGGCGCAGGTGAGGTGCGGATCAGGGCGTCGTGGTCCAGGTCCCACCAGACCAGGTGGTCCAGCACCCGGGCCACGATCCGGGTCCCGTCCACCGACATCGACGGACGCAGGCCCTTGTCGGCTCCGACGGACGCGCCCGGTGCCGCCGGAAGGGGCCGGAGCTGCCCGACCGGCTGCCCGCCCTCGGCGTCGACGTGAAACCACACCGCCTTGCCGTCCTCCTGGAGGTAGGCAGCCCGCCGACCGTCCTCGGAGACCATCGGGTACTGCACCTGGCCGACCGAGGGCACCTGGAAGCTGCGGACGGTGCCGGTGGCGGCATGGACGAAGAGCGTCGCGCGGCCGTCGTAGGAGCTGGCCAGCACCACGTTGCCGTCGCGGCTCGTCACCACGTGGCCGACCGTGCCCAGCAGGCCCGAGACCAGCCTCCCGTCACCGGAGTAGGCGAGGTACGTGCGCAGGAGTTGGTTGCGGGCCTCCTGGGTCGGCGAGGTCCGGTAGGCCGCGATCGCCAGCATGACCGAGCGGGCGGGGTCGCTGGACGCGACGTCCACCGAGGCCTGGGCCAGCGCCCGGGAGGTGGCCATGGACTCCCGGACACTGCTCTCCCGGCGGGACGCCACCAGCAGGGTACTGCTGACCAGGGCGAGGGCGGTCAGGACGGCGACCACGGACACCACGGCTCGGCGACGGCGGGTCCGGGCGCGGCGGTGGGCCCGTACGGCAGCCAGGTGGGCGAGTTCGGCCGCGCTCAGGTCGGCGCTCCGTTCGGTCTCCCACCGCCCGGCGGGATCCGGCAGGGTGATCGCCGGCGGTGCCGTGCGGCCCGACTCCTCCCGGACGGCCAGGTCGCGGCGCAGCGATTCCAGCCATTCCAGGAAGGCACGGTCCTCCGTCACCCAGTGGGCGAGCCGCTCCCAACCGTTGATCAGCGCCTCGTGGGCGAGTTCCACCGTCTCTTCGCCCTCGGCGTTGCGCCCGGTGACCAGCAGGCGGGTGGTCGCGAGCTGCTGGGCGATCCGCCACTCCTCCTCGCCGAGTTCACCGCGCAGGGCCGTACGGCGGGTCGCGGCCGCGGCGCCGATCGGGACGCGGATCAGTCGGGTGAACAGGCGGCGGGCGGCAGCTTCGTCCGCGGCCCGGAGCTGCTCCGCCCACACCTGGTCCGCGTGCGCGCTCAATGCGCCGGTGACACCACCGAGTTCCCGGTAGGCCTGATAGCTCAGCAAGCCGCCGCGCTGGCCCTGCCAGAGCAGGTCGAGGGTGAAGCCGAGCAGTGGCAGAGCACCCGGCTCGGTGCCGGTGTCCTCCAGGATGCGGTCGACCAGGGCGGGTTCGTACCGCACTCCGGGGGTCGCGTCGATCGGGGCGGCCACCACCTCGCGAAGCCGGTCGGGGCCGAGCGGCCCGAGCGCGTGGATGCGCCGGCTGAGGAGCGGGCCCAACCGGGGGTGGGCCAGCACGAGTTCGAGGAAGTCGGCCCGCAGGGTGGTCAGGACACGGACGGTACGCGGCAGCGCCTCGTCGAACAGCACCTCGGCCAGCCCGTCGACGGCGGCGGGGGCGAGGGCCAGCAGCTCCTCGAACTGGTCCACCACCACCAGCAGCCGGTCACAGTCGCGCACCTCCAGCACCCGGGCCACCACGTCGGCCAGTCCGCCGCCGGCCAGCCGCTCCGCCAGCTCGGCGATCCAGGTCAGCCGTCGGGTCTCCGGGGCCTGTGGCAGTCCGGGGTCCAGCAACGGCAGGAGCCCGGCGGCGAGGGCGGTCAGCGGGCTGCTGCCCGAGGCGGGTCGCACCACCACCACCTCGGCACCCGTCGCCCGGAGCAGCGGGACGACCCCGGCCAGGGCCACCGACGACTTCCCGGATCCGGAGGCACCGACGATGCTCACCCACTGCTCGGCGAGCAGCGCCGAGGCCAGCTCCGCGCTCTCGGCCCGCCTGCCGTGGAACAACGCGGCGTCCGCCTCCCGGTACGCGGCCAGCCCGCGGAACGGGGAGGGCGGCAGGGCCAGCTCGCGCAACTCGGGCCAGGCCCGAAGCAGCCCGGCGGTGGGGATCAGATAGCTGACCGGTGGCAGACCCGACTCGGCGACCGCCATCATGCCGACCACGCCGACGAGTTGCTCATCCCAGGCCGGGCCACCACTGAAGCCCCGGGAGACCGGGTAGCCCCGCCCCGCGAGATCGGCCTGCACCCACCCGTGGGCCTGCTCCGCCCGCAGCACACCCGCGTGCCAGACCCCACCCGGGCGGCCGGCCGGGAAACCGAAGGCGCGGACGGGGTGCTCCCAGACCTCCTCCGCCTCGATCAGCCGCACCGGCCGGCCACCGGGCAGCGGGACCTCCAACCGCAGCACCGCCACGTCCCCACCGCCGGACACCCGGGCCGGCAGCCAGCGTTCGACGCTCGCGGCCACGCCCGCACCGTCCGCATCGGCGACAGCCCGCAACGGCAGATCCACCTCCAGCCGGGCGGCAGTCGCCGGCCGCTCCTGCGGCCGCAGCCCGAGGGCCGCCGACACCACGTGCGCACAGGTCAACGCCAGGTCCGGAGCGACCAGGAAGCCCAACCCCACCGCCTCGCCCCGACCGTCCCGCACCCGCAGCACCGCCGAGTTGAGGGCCTTCGGGCCGATCCCCTCGGCCGGGCTCATGCCGTCGGCTCCGCCTGCGCGGTGCCGGTGGCCGAGGCCGGGCTCTCATCCGACGAGGGGGGTGCCGCCGACGGGCGGTGCCAGGTGAGCGAGACCTTGAAGTTGGCCTGGGCCGCCGTGCTGGAGATGATCACGTCGGCCGCAGCCGAGAGCGACACCCCGAACTCCAGGCCGAGCTCGTCGGGCGCGTGCACCATCCCACGGAAGCCGTCGACGAAGCCCTGCGCGACCGGCCGGATCCCGGCCACCATCTCCCCGAGCGAACGGGTGGCCCGGGCCACCACCTGCCCCGGCCGCGCCACCTGGACCAGCCCGTCCTCGCCGGCCGGCGAGATCTCGACCCGCACCAAGTCCTGCGCCCCGCCGCCGACATCGACGGGCAACTCCACGTGGTACACGACGCCTCCCCCTGAGACCTCCCGGCCCTCCGCCGGGAAGGTCGCGCCCGAACGTACAGCAGCACGCGGAGCGTCGGGTACCGAACACGGAAACGCCCGGCTTGACCCGGCCGGTAGGTTGCGATCATGGACGAACAGAGCGAGCAGCACCACGAACAGGGCGGGACCGGCGCGGGTGGCCGGAGGGCCGACGGCAGTGCCGGGGACACCGACTACGGCCGGATCGGCGCCGGCTACACCGACTACCGGCAGCCGGATCCGCGGATCGCGGCGGCGATCCGGCGGGCCCTCGGGGAGGCGAAGACGGTGCTCAACGTCGGGGCCGGGGCCGGGTCGTACGAGCCCACCGACGCCGAGGTGACGGCGGTGGAGCCCTCCGCCTCGATGCGGGCGCAGCGGCCCGCCCACCTGCCGGCCGCCGTGGACGCGGTGGCGGAGCGGCTGCCGTTCGAGGACGACGCGTTCGACGCCGCGATGACCACCTTCAGCGTGCACCAGTGGAGCGATGTCCGGGCGGGGCTGCGGGAGTTGCGCCGGGTCACCCGAGGGCCAGTGGTGGTCCTGACCTGCGACCCGGCACTGGTACGGGAGTTCTGGCTGTACGAGTACGCGCCGCTGGTGCTGGACACCGAGGCCCGGCGCTACCCGGCCGTCGCCGAGCTGGCCGAGGCGCTCGGCGGGGAGGTGACGGTCGAGCCGGTGGTGATCCCGGCCGACTGCACCGACGGCTTCAACGAGGCGTACTTCGCCCGCCCCGAGCGGCTGTTGGACCCGGGTGCCCGGCAGGCCTGCTCGGCCTGGAGCTTCGTCGAGCCCCAGGTGCGGGAGGAGTACACCGAGCGCCTGGCCGAGGCGATCGCCTCCGGCGCCTGGGATGAGCGGCACGGCGCCCTCCGCGACCTCCCGGGCTACGACGGTTCGCTGGTCCTGGTCCGCGCCCTCCCCTGAGCGGGTCCGAGCCCGTGGCCGGCCCGGTCGGCCGGCCACGGCACCGCCCCGGAACGAGCCGCTCAGACCTGCGCCCGCTCCGCCGCGCTCTGTCAGATGTCGCGCTCCGCCGCGCTCTGTTAGATGTCGCGCTCCGCCGCGAAGTGGCAGGCCGAGTGGTGCAGCGCCTCCCCCGCCATCCCCTCGGGGACGGCGAGCAGCGGTTCCTCCTCGCCGCACCGCGGCTGCGCCTTCCAGCAGCGGGTCCGGAAGCGGCAGCCGGAGGGCGGGTTGGCCGGGGAGGGGAGGTCGCCGGAGAGGATGATCCGCTGCCGGTCCGCCCGGCCGACCGGGTCCGGGACGGGGACGGCGGAGAGCAGGGCCTGGGTGTAGGGGTGGGTCGGGTGCTCGTAGATCTGTTCCTCGGTGCCGATCTCGACCATCTTGCCGAGGTACATCACCCCGACCCGGTCCGAGATGTGGCGGACGATCGAGAGGTCGTGCGCTATGAAGAGGTACGAGAGGTCGAACTCGCTCTGCAGCTGGTCCAGCAGGTTGATCACCTGGGCCTGGACCGAGACGTCCAGCGCGGAGACCGGTTCGTCGCAGATAATGATCTCCGGCTTGAGCGCCAACCCCCGTGCGATGCCGATGCGTTGGCGCTGCCCGCCGGAGAACTGGTGCGGATAGCGGTTGATGTACTCGGGGTTGAGGCCGACCACCGCCAGCAGGTCCTGAACCGCCTTGCGGCGGCTCCCCTTCGGCGCCACCTCCGGATGGATCTCGAACGGTTCGCCGATGATGTCGCCGACCGTCATCCGGGGGTTGAGCGAGGTGTAGGGGTCCTGGAAGACCAGCTGGATGTTGCGGCGCACCGCTTTGAGCGCCCTGCCGCTCAGGCCGGTGATGTCCTGGCCCTTGTAATGCACCTGGCCCGCCGTCGCCCGCTCCAGGTTCATCAGCACCTTGGCGACCGTGGACTTCCCGCAGCCCGACTCGCCGACGAGGCCGAGCGTCTCGCCCCGGTGCAGGTCGAAGGAGATCCCGTCCACCGCCTGCACCGCGCCGATCCGGCGCTTGAAGACGATGCCCTGGGTCAGCGGGAAGTGCTTGACCAGGCCGTCGACCCTCAGGATGGGCTCAGCCACGGTGGGTCTCCTTCCAGAAGTGGCAGGCGCTGTGCCGCCCGGCCAGGCCGATGCCCTCCTCGTCCGACACCGCCTGGAGCAGCGGCAGTTCCTCCCGGCACCGGTCGGCGGCCTGCTCGCAGCGCGGGTTGAACGCGCAACCGGCCGGGATCTGCAGCAGGCTGGGCGGCAGCCCCTGGATGGCGTACAGGTCCTGGCCGCGCTGGTCGAGCCGGGGGATCGAACGGAGCAGGCCCTTGGTGTACGGATGCGCGGGCCGGGCGTACAGCTCGTACACCGGGGCGGTCTCGACGATCCTCCCGGCGTACATCACCGCGATCTTGTCGGCCACGTCCGCCACCACGCCGAGGTCGTGGGTGATCAGGATCAGGCCCATCCGGTACTCGGCCTGCAACTCCGCCAACAGGTCCATCACCTGGGCCTGCACGGTCACGTCGAGCGCCGTGGTGGGCTCGTCCGCGATGATCAGATCCGGCCCGAGGGCCAGCGCCATCGCGATCATGATGCGCTGGCGCATGCCGCCGGAGAACTGGTGCGGGTAGTCGCCCACCCGCTGCCGGGCCGCCGGGATCCGCACCCGGTCCATCAGCTCGACCGCCTTGGCGAGGGAGTCCCGCTTCGACATCCCCTCGTGCACGCGGAAGACCTCGCCGAGCTGCCACCCCACCGAGAAGACCGGGTTGAGCGCGGAGAGCGCGTCCTGGAAGATCATGGCGATCTTCCGGCCCCGGACGGACCGGCGCTGCTCCGCCGGCATGGCGAGCAGGTCCTCGCCCCGGTAGCGCACCTGGCCGCCGGTGATCCGCCCGGGCGGGGTGTCCAGGATGCCCATGATGGCCTGCGCGGTGACCGACTTGCCGGAGCCGGATTCGCCGAGCACCGCCAGCGTCTCGCCCGCGTCCACGCTGTAGCTGACGCCGTTGACGGCCTTGGCGATCCCGTCGCGGGTCTTGAACTCCACCTGCAGGCCGTCGACTTCGAGCAGCGGCGGCCCGGCCGCCGGAGTGTCCTGCACTGACGTGCTCATCGCCCACCCTCTTCCGCCGTCGCCGGCCCAGCCGTCGCCGCCATCACCGTCAACTCCATTCCGGTCACCGGAGCTTGGGGTCGAGGGCGTCGCGCACCCCGTCGCCGACGAAGATGAAGCCGAGCGTGGTCAGCACCACCGCGAGCGAGGGGAGCATCCACATGTAGTCGTCCACGCCGATGAACCCGCGCCCGGCCGCGAGCATGTTGCCCCACTCCGGCACCTCGGGGCTCACGCCGACGCCGAGGAAGGAGAGCGAGGCCTCCGCGACCACCGCCGTGCCGACGTTGAAGGTGCCGTAGATGATCACCGGCGCGATCGAGTTCGGCAGGATGTGCCGGACGATCACCCGCAGGTGCCCGGCCCCCAGCGCCCGCGCGGCGTGCACGTAGTCCATCTCCCGGGCGGAGAGCACCGAACTGCGCAGCAGGCGCGCGACGGTGGCCCAGCCGAAGATCGCGAGCGAGAGCACCACCGGCCAGATGCCGCGGCCGGTCACGGTGATGATGATGATCGCGCCGATCAGCAGCGGGAAGGCGAAGAAGATGTCCGCACCCCGCATCACCACGGTGTCGTAGGCCCGGCCGAAGTACCCGGCCAGCGCACCTAGCACGATGCCGATGATCAGGGTCAGCAGGATGGACACCAGGCCGACGATCACCGCGATCCGCGTCCCGTAGACCACCCGCGAGAGCTGGTCGCGCCCCAGCGCGTCGGTGCCGAACAGGTGGGCGCCGGTGGGGGCTTCGATGGTGTGCATGAGGTCCTGCTTGAGCGGGTCGTAGGGTGCTATCCAGGGCGCGAAGGCCGCCGTCACCAGCAGGGCGACCACCAGCACCAGGCCGAGCAGCGCCAGCCGGTTGGCGGCGAAGCGGTGCCAGACCTCCTGCCACTCCCGGACCACCCGGATCGCGGGCTCGCCGTCCGGTGCCCCGCTCGCCCGTCCGGGCGAGGCGGTCGTCGTCTCGTCAGTCATCTCCGCACGCCCTCAGCTCAGCCGGATTCGGGGGTCGAGCATCGCGTACATCAGGTCGACCACCAGGTTGAGCACCACGAAGATGCCGACGCCCCAGGTGGCCACCCCGACCACGACCGGATTGTTCTGCTGCTGGATCGCGGTGGACATCGCCATCCCCACGCCGTCCCAGTTGAAGATGGTCTCGGTGATGATGGCGCCGCCCAGCAGGCTGCCGAACGAGATGCCGATGTAGGTGACCACCGGGATCACCGAGTTGCGCAGCACGTGCTTGAGCAGCACCTGGCGGCGCGGCACGCCCTTGGCGATGGCGGTCTTCACGTAGTCGGCCCGCAGCACCTCCAGCATCGTGCCGCGCATCAGCCGGGCGACGAGCGCCGCGTCGATGACGGCCAGCGTGATCGCGGGCAGGATCACCTGCACCGGGTCGCTCGCGTCGCCGATCACCGGCACCCACTTGAGCTGCACGGCGAAGAGGTTGAGCAGCAGCATGCCGATCACGAAGGTGGGGAAGCCGACCAGCACGGTGGTGACGAGCGTGACGGCGGTGTCCCAGATCGAGTACCGCCGCAGGGCCGCGAGCGCACCGACCCCGGCGCCGATCAGCACGTCGAAGACGATCGCCGCGACGGCCAGTTTGGAGGTGTTGACCAGCTTCGGGCCGAGGATCTCGGAGACCGGGCGGCGCTGGATGTAGTCCTCGCCCATGTCGCCCTGGGCGAGGTGCCCGATGTACGTGACGTACTGCACGGCCAGCGGCTTGTCGAGCCCGTAGTGCTCGCGCAGCTGCTTGACCACGGCGGGGTCGCGGGCGCGCTCGCTGCCGGCCAGCGAGCCGACCGGGTCGCCCGGGATGACGAACAGGCAGGCGAAGAGGATCAGCGTCGCGCCGAGCAGCACGACGACCATCTGGCCGAGCCTTCGCAGTAGATACCTTCCCATGGTGGTGCCCTCCCTCTGGATCACGGCGAAGTGGCGGCCTCCGCCCCGGCCGCACCACAGGGGCTGCGGTGCGGCCGGGAGCTGCGGAGCAGCGCTACTTCTGCGAGACCTTGGCCAGGGTCGGGTTCTCGTTGAAGTCGTAGGTCAGATTGGCCCACTTCTCGTTGTTGGCGACGCGCTGCTGGCTGCGATTCCAGAGCGGGATGAGCGCCAGGTCGTCGCCGATCGCGATCTTCTCGGCCTGCTGGTACAGCTTGGTGCGCGCGGCCAGGTCCTTGGTGGCGGTGGCCTGGTGGAGCAGCGCGTCGAAGGCCGGGTTGCTGTAGCGGCCGCGGTTGTCGCCCTGGACCTTGTGGGTGACCGGGTCCTCGTTGATCGAGGTGGTGGCCAGCAGCGGGTTCAGGAAGTTGCCCGGGGTCGGGTAGTCGGCGCCCCAGGCGAAGCGGTAGATCCCGGTGGCGTCCGGGCTCTTCTCCTTGTCCAGCAGCTGCGCGAACGGCTTGCCGTCGATCTGCACGTCGAGGCCGAGCACGTCCTTGAGCTGCGCCGCCACGGCCTGCACCCAGGCATCGTGCCCGGCACCGGTGTTGTAGCCGAAGTAGAGCTTGGTGCCCGGGGTCAGCCCGGCCTGGGCGGCGAGCTGCTTGGCCTTCTCCTTGTCCTGCTTGGCGCAGCTGGCGCAGACCCCCTTCTGGTAGGCGTCGGTGAAGACCGGCGGTATCAGCGAGTCGGCCGCGGTGTAGAAGCCCTTGAACACGCCCTGCACGATGGCGTTGCGGTCGATCGCGTAGGAGATCGCCTCCCGCGCCTCCTTGCTCTTCATCGGCCCGTTGGCGAGCATCGGCAGCAGGTAGTTCATGCCGTTGGCGTTCCACTGGTACCAGTCACCCTTGGGGTTGTACGTGGCCTTGGCCGCCGTGAGCTGCTCGGTGGGCATCCGGGCCCAGTCGAACTGGGCCGCCTGGAAGCCCTGGTACTCCAACTGGGCGGCGTTGGTCGCGTTGAGGATGGAGATCTCGACTCGGTCCAGGTGGGCCTTGGTGAGGCCGTAGCCGTCGTTGCGGACCAGCGTGATCTTGCCGTTGTGCTGCCAGGGGCCGTCCATCTTGAACGGGCCGTTGCCGATCGGCTGGTCGTTGTACGCCTTGTTGTCGCCCGCGCCCGCCACCGTCGGCACCGGGCTGAACACGGTGTGGAACGTCCGGACGTCGAACTCGCAGTCGGGGATGGCCATCTTGACCACCAGCGTGGTGGCGTCCGGCGCCGTGAGGCCCCGGAAGCCGGTGGCGTTGCCCGTGTTGAGCTCCTTGAACCCGTCGATCTCACCCAGGTGGTAGGCCACGTCGGAGGCCGTGGCCTTGGCCGCCGCCCGGGTCCAGCCCCGCACGAAGGCCGCCGCGTCCACCGGCTCGCCGTTGCTGAAGGTGGTGCCGCCCTTGATCTTGAACGTCCACTGCGAGCAGTCCACGTTCGGCGTGCGGCTCTCGGCCAGGGCGTTGGAGATCTTGCCGTCGACGGAGACACTGGTGAGCCCGGTGAACAGGTTCTCGGTGACGAGATTGCCCTCGGACTCCTGGGAGTTGTCCGGGTCGATGGCCACGGGCTCGACGATGCCCATCCGGAACGTTCCGCCGTCCTTGGCGGCCGTGCTGGGGTTGGGCTTGGGAGCACTGCCGCCGCAGGCGGACACGGCCAGGGCGGTGGCCGCTGCCACCGCCGTCCACTGCAGCGCCTTGGTGAGCTTCATTCAGCTGCCTCGATTCAGGGCGTGGGAACGAAGTGGCAACCCCGCAGTCCGGCGTTCCGGGCACGCAGGGACGGCAACGTCAGGGCACACCCGCGGAGTTGGCGTTGTGACCGCTGGTACGCGCAGAGCCACTATCGAGCCGTCGACCCCTCCCGTGGAATCGCCCGGTGCATCTCTTTTCAGTTACGCGCATCGGCCAACCCGGGACAATGCTTCGCAAATTCCGGCATTCCGGCCGTGGAATTCGATGATCGGTTTCCCTGATCGTTTCGCGGCGCATTGTCGCTGCTCATACAAGGTGCCGGCCCAACCGGCAGGCCGGCGGCGGGGATCCGGGGCTCAGCCCACCGGCCCGGCCGCCCGGCGGAGCAGCCGGCGGGCGGCCGGCTCGCGCTGGTAGGCGCGCAGCCGCGACCTCAGCCGGCGCAGCGCTTCGTCGGCCCGGGCCGAGCGGATGTAGGGGTGGTCGTCCAGGAAGGACTCGCCACTCACGCAGGCCAACTCCACGTGACCCTGGCGGAGTTGGAGCTCGGCCAGCCGGATGGTGGTCAGCGCCCTGGCCCGTCGCTCGCCGGGCGGGCGGTGCCGCAGCGAGGCGGCCAGCGCGCCGCAGGCGCCCGGCAGGTCGCCCGCCGCCACGAGCACCTCGGCCTGCTGGTGGGCCAGCGCGGCCTCGTGGTAGCCGCCGAGCACCGGGCTGGCGGTCCGGCTCCGCTCCAACAGCCGCTGGGCCCGGGAGAGTTCGGCCAGTGCGGCCCGCCGTTCACCCACGGCGGCCAGGGCCACGGCCAGCTGCCCGGTGACGAAGGCGGCCGACTCCCCAGCCAGCGCGCCCACGCCCCGCGCGGCCGACTCGGCGAACTGCAGCGCCTGCCGGTGGTTGCCCAGGTAGTAGGCCTGCACACTCATCTGGCGCTCGATCATGGCGACCCGTCCCCGGTCCTCGGCCGCCAGTTCGGCGGCGATCCGGCAGTAGGCCTGGGCGGCGCCGTGCAACTGCGCGTCGAAGCAGAGGAACCCGGCCAGGTAGGCGAGGTCGGCCGCCGCCTCGCGCAGCCGCCGCCCGACGGTGAGCGAGGCCGGCGCCGCGAGCTGGACCGCGATGTCCGTGGCCAGGTAGGAGCTGAGCACCGGGCGCAACTCCACTCCGCCGAAGGCGTCGTCGGCCGCCGCGAACAGCCCGGTCATCAGCTGGGCCGACCGCACGTGCGCCGTCCCCGTCCGTCCCACCCGGGTCCCGCTCCCCTGCCCGGCCCGTGCCCCCTGTCGAGCACCGCTCCCCGGGCGCCCCCCGCCGTCCACCCGAGCGGCCTGTTTCACCCCGCCGACCACCCCGGGAGCGCCTCCCACCCCGGGCTCACCGCCCGACCGCTCGCCACCGTCCCCGCCACCGCCGCCCGCCCTGCCCCACACCCCGCCCCCCGCCGTGAACGGCTCGGCCACCGAGGAGTACGCGAGCAGCCGCAGCGTCCTGGCCCCCACCAGCGAGGCCGCGCCGAGGTGTTGGAGCCGCTCGTGGGCGGACTGCTCGGGGCGGGGTTCGGGCGGCCGGCCGGCCAGGCCGGCGGCCTCGGGGGTGATCTCCCGGCCGAGGGCCCGCCCCAGCACCCGGCAGACGATCTCCGCGACCTGCGGCCGGGGGCGCGAGCCGCCCAGCCAGTGGGCCACCGCCGTGCGGTCGTACCGCAGCGCGAGGGCGCAGCGGGCACCCTCGGTGTTGACGGCGCGGGCGAGCTGCTGGCCCGTCCAGGAGGTCTCGTCGAGCAGGGCGCGGAGCCGGGTGTTGGGGGCGCGGGTGGCTGTCACCGTGAACTCCCGTCGTTGCGGGCCGAACTGACTCTCCGGGTCGGCGGAGTCCGGGTGGCGCGGGGGCAGGGTGGGACTCGGGCGGGCCGGGGGTGTTCAACGCCGGCGGACATTCAACAGCAGGGGCCCGGCCTCGGGTTCCGTGGCACGGCCCCCGGCGGGCGTACTTGGAACTGTGGCCGCCCGGTCATGACCGTGGCAAGAGCCTCCGGGTGCGTGCCCAGCGGTGTGCGCCCCGGGTACGCCCGGGTGTCCCCCGGTCGCGCCCGGCAGCCGCCGCCACCCCACGGCTGGTCGTACCCGCACCACCGGCGCGCGCGAACGGCGCGCGCGAGTTCGACACAGGAGAGGGCCAGAAGGCCATGACGGTCACCGAAACCTCCCCCGGCGCACGCCGGACCGACCTGCTGCTCGCGCAGGCCCGCGGCATCGTGGACGCCCTGCTGCGCCGGAGCTTCCAGCAGCTCCCGCCCGCCATGCGGCTGGTCTGCGGCTACCAGCTCGGCTGGTGGGAGGCGGACGGGCGGCCCGCCTCCGGTGCCTCCGGCAAGGCGCTGCGGCCCGCCCTCGCGCTGGCGGCGGCCGAGGCGGCCGGCGGCCACCGGAGCGCGGCCGTCCCGGCCGGGGCGGTGGCCGAGCTGGTGCACAACTTCTCGCTGCTGCACGACGACGTGCTCGACCGGGACGAGACCCGCCGGCACCGGGCCACCGCCTGGAAGGTGTACGGCACCGCCGACGCGATCCTGGCCGGGGACGCGATGCTGGCCCTCGCCTCCCAGCTGCTCGCCACCGGCGAGTACGGCTTCGAACGCCACCCGCGCGCGCTCGGCGAGGCGCTGCGCCGGATGGGCCGGTGCGTCACCGAGCTGTGCGAGGCGCAGCACCTGGACTGCGAGTTCGAGACCCGCACGGACGTGGAGCTGGCCGAGTGCCTGGGCATGGCGGAGGGCAAGACCGGCGCGCTGCTCGGGCTCTCCTGCGCGCTGGGCGCGCTCGCGGCGGGGGCGCCCGACGGGGTGGTCCGCGCGATGGACGCCTTCGGGCGCCGGCTGGGCATGGTCTTCCAGCTGACCGACGACCTGCTGGGCATCTGGGGTGATCCGGCGGTCACCGGCAAGCCGGTGGGGGCCGACCTGCTGGTGCGCAAGAAGTCCCTCCCGGTGGTGGCCGCGCTCCACGAGCCGGGCCCGGCGGGGCGCGAACTGCGGGCCCGCTACGCCTCGGCGGAGCCGCTCGACCAGGCCGGGCTGACCCGCACCACCGAGCTGGTGGAGCTCGCGGGCGGCCGGGCCTGGGCCGTGGAGCAGGCCCGGCACTACACCGTCTCCGCCCTCGCCCTGCTCGACCACGGCCTGCCCGCCACGGCCGACACCGCCGCCCTGCGCGACCTCGCCGCCTCGATCGCCGGCCGCACCCTCTGAGCCGCCCCACCGCACGCGCCGCCGCGCCCCACCGCCACCGCGCATCCACCCGCGCCGAGTCGCATCCGCGCCGCCTTGAACCGCCCCGACCCGCACTCCACGCCGCTGCCCCACACCACACCGCACCACACGACCGCCGGAGGCCCCCGCATGCCCGCCCACCCCAGGACCGGCCTGCTCGCCGCGCCCCGCTCCTTCTGCGCGGGGGTCGAGCGCGCCATCGACGCCGTCGAGCGCCTGCTGGACGCACCCGGCCGCGCCGCGCCCGTCTACGTCCGCAAGCAGATCGTGCACAACACCCACGTGGTGGCCGACCTGGCCGCCCGGGGCACCGTCTTCGTCGAGGAGCTGACCGAGGTGCCCGAGGGCGCCACCGTGATCTTCTCGGCGCACGGCGTCTCGCCGGAGGTCCGGGCCCAGGCGGCGGCCAAGTCGCTGACCGTGGTGGACGCGACCTGCCCCCTGGTGACGAAGGTGCACTCCGAAGCGAAACGTTTCGCTGCCCGGGGTGACACCGTGGTGCTGATCGGGCACGCCGGGCACGAGGAGATCGAGGGCACCCTCGGCGAGGCCCCGGAGCAGGCCCTGCTGGTCGCCACCGCCGAGGAGGCCCGCGCCCTGACGGTGCCGGACGAGGCCCGGGTCTCGTACCTGACCCAGACCACCCTCGCCCTGGACGAGACCGAGGAGGTGGTCGGGGCGTTGCGCGAGCGCTTCCCGCTGCTCCAGGGGCCGGCCGGGGCGGACATCTGCTACGCCACCACCAACCGCCAGCTGGCCGTGGAGGCGGTGGCCGAGCGGGCCGAGCTGGTGCTGGTGGTCGGCTCGGCCAACTCCTCCAATTCCGTCCGGATGGTGGAGGTGGCCCGCCGGCACGGCGTCCCGGCCCACCTGGTCGAGGACGCCGGCGCGATCGACCCCGCCTGGCTCACCGGCGTGCGCACCGTCGGCCTCTCGGCCGGGGCCTCCGCGCCCCCGGCACTGGTGACCGAGGTGGTCGAGGCGCTGCGCCGGCTCGGCCCGGTCACGCTCGAGGAGCACACCACCACGGTCGAGTCCGTCGTCTTCGCCCCACCCGCACCGGTAAGGGACCACCCATGACAGCCCCCACCACCCACCGCCCCGCCCCGGCCGACCCGGCCGACTCGGCGCCCGGCCTGCTGGCCGGGCTCACCGGCCCCGAGCAGCTGCGGGCGCTGCCCGCCGAGCTGCTGCCGGAGCTGGCGGCCGAGCTGCGCGCGGCGCTGATCGCCCGGGTCAGCGCGGCCGGCGGTCACCTCGGCCCGAACCTCGGGGTGGTCGAGCTGACCATCGCCCTGCACCGGGTGTTCCACTCCCCGCACGACACCCTGCTCTTCGACACCGGCCACCAAGCCTACGTGCACAAGATGCTGACGGGCCGTCAGTGCGAGTTCGGCGAGCTGCGCCGCTCCGGCGGCCTGTCGGGCTACCCGTGCGCGGCCGAGTCGGCGCACGACGTGATCGAGAACAGCCACGCCTCCAGCGCGCTGGCCCACGCCGACGGGCTGGCCGAGGGGTACCACCTGACGGGGCAGCGGGACCGGGCCGTGGTCGCACTGGTGGGCGACGGCGCGCTGACCGGCGGCATGGCCTACGAGGCGCTGAACAACCTCGGGGCCGCGCCGCACCGCCGGGTGGTCGTGCTGCTGAACGACAACGGGCGGTCCTACGCCCCCACCGCCGGGGCGGTCGCCGCCCACCTGGCCGGGCTCCGCACCGGGGCTGCCGACGGCCCCAACCTGTTCGAACGGCTGGGGCTGCACTACCTCGGCCCGGTGGACGGACACGACCTGCCCGCACTGGAGTTGATGCTCGGTCAGGCCAAGGCGCTCGGCCGGCCGGTGGTGGTGCACGCCGTCACCGTCAAGGGCAAGGGCTACCCGCACGCCGAGGCCGACGAGGCGGAGAAGATGCACGCCGTCGGCGTGATCGACCCCGGCACCGGGCGGCCCGCGCAGCCGGCCACCGCCCTCACCTGGACCGACGTGTTCGCCGAGGAGCTGGCCGAACTCGGCGAGCGGCACCAGGAGTTGGTGGCCATCACGGCCGCGATGCCCGGGCCCACCGGGCTCGCCAGGTTCGGCGAGCGGTACCCGGAGCGCTGCTTCGACGTGGGCATCGCCGAGCAGCACGCGGTGGCCGGGGCGGCCGGGCTGGCCCGGGCCGGGCTGCGGCCGGTGGTGGCGGTGTACTCCACCTTCCTCAACCGGGCCTACGACCAGCTGCTGATGGACGTGGCCCTGCACCGCCTCCCGGTCACCCTGGTGCTCGACCGGGCCGGCATCACCGGCCCGGACGGGCCGAGCCACCACGGCATGTGGGACGTCTCGCTGCTGGCCAGCGTGCCCGGCCTGCGGCTGGCCGCCCCGCGCGACCCGGCCGGTCTGCGCACCCTGCTCACCGAGGCCGTCACCCACCACCACGAGGGGCCGACGGCGCTGCGCTTCCCCAAGTCGGCCGTCGGGCCCGACCTGCCCGCCCTGGACCGGACCGGGCCGGTGGAGGTGCTGCACCGCTCCGCCGGGCCGGAGGTGCTGCTGGTGGCGGTCGGTCCGCTGGCCGCGGAGTGCCTGGAGGCAGCCCGCTACCTGGCCGGCACGGGCATCGGCGTCACGGTGGCCGATCCGCGCTGGGTGCTGCCGGTGCCGCGCGAGCTGGTCAGCCTGGCGGCCCGGCACCGGCTGGTGGTCACCGTGGAGGACGGCATCCGCAGCGGCGGGGTGGGCGCGGCGCTGGCCCGCGCACTGGCCGACGGCGCCGTCACCACCCCGCTCGTGCCGCTCGGCCTGCCCGGCCGCTTCCTGCAACACGGCACCCGCGCCGAGCTGTTGGCCGCCGCCGGGCTCACCGCCAAGGGCATCGTGCACTCGGTGCTCTGCGCCCGAGCGGGCTACCCCGCCCCGTACCAGAGCTGACCCCACCCCCTGGAACCTCCGGAGTCACCATGACCGCGACGCCCCTCGACCTCGCCCCGCCCCGCCCCGCCCGCCGCCCCAGCCGCCGGATCCAGGTCGGCTCGGTGCCGGTCGGGGGCGGCGCGCCGATCTCGGTGCAGACCATGACCACCACGGTGACCGCCGACGTGGACGCCACCCTCCAGCAGATCGCCGAGGTCACCGCGGCGGGCTGCGAGATCGTCCGGGTCGCGGTGCCCTCCCAGGACGACGCCGAGGCGCTGCCCGAGATCACCCGCAAGTCGCCGATCCCGGTGATCGCCGACATCCACTTCCAACCCCGGTACGTCTTCGCGGCCATCGACGCCGGCTGCGCGGCCGTCCGGGTCAACCCGGGCAACATCAAGGCCTTCGACGACAAGGTCCGCGAGATCGCCAAGGCCGCCTCGGCGGCCGGGGTGCCGATCCGGATCGGTGTCAACGCGGGCTCACTGGACCGCCGGCTGCTCGCCAAGTACGGCCGGGCCACCCCCGAGGCGCTGGTGGAGTCGGCGCTCTGGGAGTGCTCGCTCTTCGAGGAGCACGGCTTCCGCGACCTCAAGATCGCCGTCAAGCACCACGACCCGCTGGTGATGATCGCCGCCTACCGGCAGCTCGCCGCGGCTTGCGACTACCCGCTCCACCTGGGCGTCACCGAGGCCGGCCCGGCCTTCCAGGGCGCGATCAAATCGGCCGTGGCCTTCGGCATCCTGCTGGCCGAGGGCATCGGCGACACCATCCGGGTCTCGCTCTCCGCCCCGCCGGTGGAGCAGGTCAAGGCGGGCGCGCACATCCTCCAGTCGCTCGGGCTGCGCCCGCGCCGGCTGGAGATCGTCTCCTGCCCGGGCTGCGGCCGACTCCAGGTCGACATCCATCGCCTGGCCACCCAGGTCGAGGCCGCCTTCGAGGGCTTCCCGGTGCCGCTGCGGGTGGCCGTGATGGGCTGCGTGGTCAACGGCCCCGGCGAATCCCGCGAGGCCGACCTCGGGGTCTCCTCCGGCAACGGCAAGGGCCAGATCTTCGTCAAGGGCGAGGTGGTCCGCACCGTGCCCGAACACCGCATCGTGGAGGCCCTGGTGGAGGAGGCACTGCGGCTGGCCGAGCAGACCCCGCCCGAGGAGTGACCCGCCGAGGGCCCCTCCTGCGGGTGACGGACCCGGCCCGGGTGCGGCAGAGTGACCCCATGGATCTCGGACGAGTGGTGGTCACCGGTGCGGCGGGGCGGATCGGGACGGCGGTGCGGGCCGGGCTGCGCGGCAGCGTCGAGCAGCTGGTGCTGGTCGACCGGGCCCCGCTGACGGCCGATCACCCTTCCGAGGAGGTCCGGCAGTTGGACCTGCTGGACGCCGCCGCGGTGGCCGAGGCCCTGGCCGGGGCGGAGGCCGTCCTGCACCTGGGCGGCGTCCCGGACGAGGCCCCCCTGCCCGACCTCCTCCAGGCCAACGTGCTGGGCACCCACCACGTCCTGGAGGGTGCCCGCAAGCACGGCCTGCGCCGGGTGGTGCTGGCCAGCAGCAACCGGCTGACCGGCTGCTACCCCACCGCGAAGACCGTCGGCCCGGCCGACCCGCCGCGCCCGGACGGCCTGTACGGGGTGAGCAAGGTGGCCCTGGAGGCGCTCGGCCGGCTCTACGCCGACAAGTTCGGCCTCTCGGTGGTCTGCCTGCGGATCGGCAGCTACGAGGACCGCCCGCTGGAGCGGCGCCACCTGGCCACCTGGCTCAGCCCGCGCGACTGCCTCGGCTACGTCCGGGCCGCCCTCACCACCCCCGGGGTCGGCTTCACCGCCGCGTACGCCGTCTCCGCCAACACCCGCCGCCACTGGGAGCTCCCGGCCGAGCTCGGCTACACCCCGCTGGACGACGCCGAGGCCCACCTGGCCACCCTCCCCGAGGAGCCCCCGGGCAACGGCCTGCAGGGCGGCGCCTTCGCCGAGCCGGCCTTCACCCTGCCGTACCTCTAGGACTGTCGGCCCCGGCCGGTACGGTGGCACCCATGGACCTCTCCGACCTGCGCCGGCTGCGCCAGGCCCGCGACCGGATGGACCGCGAGTACGCGGAGCCGCTGGACGTGGCCGCGCTGGCGGGCACGGCGCTGATGTCGCCGGGCCACTTCTCCCGCAGCTTCCGGGCCGCCTACGGCGAGACGCCCTACTCCTACCTGATGACCCGGCGGATCGAGCGGGCCAAGGCGCTGCTGCGCCGCGGCGACCTCTCGGTCACCGAGGTCTGCATGGCGGTGGGCTGCACCTCGCTCGGCTCGTTCAGCGCCCGCTTCACCGAGCTGGTCGGCGAGACCCCGAGCGCCTACCGCGCCCGTGACCACGGCGAGGCCGCACCCGTCCCGGCCTGCGTCGCCAAGGTCCACACCCGCCCGGTCAAGGGCCATCAGGCCACCTAAGGATTACCGCGGTGCGTCCACCAGCTGCTTGAGGGCGCGGGCCGCCGCGATGGCCTGGTCGCGGCCGCCGCCGGTCTGGATCCCGACGGCCGCCAGCGCGGTGCCGTCGGCCAGGTCGAGCACCACCCAGGGGTCGCCCTGGCGGAAGTTGACGTGCACGATCTCCGCCCAGGCCAGCCGGCGGGTGCGGACGAAGTTGACCACCGTGACGCCCTCGGCGTCGGCCACCACCTTCGGCCGGGCCAGCATCCAGCCCACTGCGGCGAATATCAGCCCGCTGGCCACCATCGCCAGCCGGTCGTTGAGCTGCCAGTTCTCCGGCAGCGCGAAGGCGACCACCGAGAGCACGGTGATCAGCAGCCCGCACAGGGTGTAGAGCACCACCCGGTTGCGGCGCGGGGCCCAGGTGACGGGCAGGCTGACCTCGGTGGCGAGGGGTGCGGACACAGCGGGTGGCTCCAGACGTACGCGAGCCCGGACCGGCGGCGGCCGGTCCGGGCGGGGTGGTTCGACAGCGGGCAAGACGGTCAGAGGCGGCAGGCGTGGATGTTGGTGACCAGGATGGCCCGGGCGCCGATGCCCCACAGGTCGTCCATGATCCGCTGCGCCTCCTTGCGGAGTACCATCGAGCGGACGGCGACCCAGCCCTCGGTGTGCAGCGGGGAGACGGTCGGCGACTCCAGGCCGGGGGTCAGCGCCACGGCGGCGCTCACGTTCTCGGCCCGGATGTCGTAGTCCATCAGCACGTAGCGGCGGGCCACCAGCACGCCCTGCAGGCGGCGCAGGAAGCCCTCCACCGCCGGGTCCTCGCCGGCGCCCTTGGGCCGGATGACCACGGCGTCGGAGACCAGGATCGGCTCGCCGAAGATCTCCAGGCCGGCGTTGCGCAGGCTGGTGCCGGTCTCCACCACGTCGGCGATCACATCGGCCACGCCGAGCTGCACGGCGGTCTCGACCGCCCCGTCCAGCTTGGTCACCGTGGCCTTGACGCCGTGCTCGGCCAGGTGCTGCTCGACCAGCCCGGTGTACGAGGTGGCGATCCGCAGGCCCTCCAGGCCCTGCACGTCCGCCACCTCCTTGCCGAGCGGCCGGGCGAACCGGAAGGTCGAGCCGCCGAAGCCGAGCGCGAGCACCTCCTCGGCGTCCGAGGCGGAGTCGAGCAGCAGGTCGCGGCCGGTGATGCCGATGTCCAGCCGGCCCGAGCCGACGTAGACCGCGATGTCGCGCGGGCGGAGGAAGAAGAACTCGACCTGGTTCTCCGGGTCGACCAGCACCAGTTCCTTGGGGTCCTTGCGCTGGCGGTAGCCGGCCTCATGGAGCATCTCCGCCGCGGGACCCGAGAGCGAACCCTTGTTGGGGACGGCGATGCGCAGCATGCGTGTGGAACCCTTCACGGTTGGGATTGTCATGAGAACGGGGGCCGGGCTCAGAGGTGGGAGTAGACGTCGTCCAGCGTCAGCCCGCGGGCGATCATCATCACCTGAAGGTGGTACAGGAGCTGGGAGATCTCCTCCGCCGTCTCGGCGTCGGACTGGTACTCGGCGGCCATCCAGACCTCGGCGGCCTCCTCGACGACCTTCTTGCCGATCGCATGGACGCCCTGCTGGACGAGCTGCGCGGTACGGGAGGACGAGGGGTCGCCGGTGGCGGCCTTCTGCTGGAGCTCGGTGAACAGCTCCTCGAATGTCTTCGAAGCCATGATGTGCTCACCTTACGGGGTACCGGCTGACGCGCGGTAAACGATTCCAGGCCGTGGACAGTCCGCTGGACAGCCGCCCGGTACGCGGCCCCCGCGCTCAGCGCCCCGGGTGGAAGAGGTCGCGCAGTGTGACGGCGGTGGCCACGGCGGCGGTGAGCGCCTCGTGGCCCTTGTCCTCGGCCGAGCCGGGCAGGCCGGCCCGGTCCAGCGCCTGCTGCTCGTTGTCGCAGGTCAGCACGCCGAAGCCGACCGGCACGCCGGTGGCCACGGTGACCTCGGTCAGGCCCAGGGTGGCGCCCTGGCAGACGTAGTCGAAGTGCGGGGTGCCGCCCCGGATGACCACGCCCAGCGCCACCACGGCGTCGTAGCCGCGCGAGGCCAGCACCTTGGCGGCCACCGGCAGCTCGAAGGTGCCCGGCACCCGGACGACGGTGGGCTCGTCGATGCCGAGCTCCTTGCAGGCGCGGTGCGCGCCGTCCAGCAGGCCGTCCATCACCTGGGTGTGCCACTGCGCGGCGACGATCGCCACCCGCAGGTCGGCGCAGTTCTTGACGGTCAGCTCGGGGGCTCCGTGGCCGCTCACGTCGGTGGTTCCTCTCGGTCGTACGTACGGGGAGTTCAGGAGTTGTTGTCGAGCCAGGGCAGCTCGTGGCCCATCCGGTCGCGCTTGGTGCGCAGGTACGCCGCGTTGTGCTCGCCGGGCTCGACGGCCACCGGGCGGCGGGCCTGGACGACCAGGCCGTGCTCGGTGAGCGCGGCGAGCTTGTCCGGGTTGTTGGTCAGCAGGGTCAGCGAGCGGACGCCCAGGTCGGTGAGCATCTGCGCGCCGATGCTGTAGTCGCGGGCGTCGGCGGGCAGGCCGAGCTCGAGGTTGGCGTCGACGGTGTCACGTCCGCGCTCCTGGAGCTCGTAGGCGCGCAGCTTGTGGGCCAGGCCGATGCCGCGTCCCTCGTGGCCGCGCAGGTAGAGCACCACGCCGCGGCCGGCGGCGGCCACCTCGGCCAGCGAGGCCTGCAGCTGCGGGCCGCAGTCGCAGCGCAGCGAGCCGAACACGTCGCCGGTCAGGCACTCGGAGTGCACCCGCACCAGCACGTCCTCGCCGACCGGCAGCTTGCCGTCCTCGTCCAGGCCGCCGGCCACCAGCGCGAGGTGCTCGACCCCGTCGATGGTGCCCTTGTAACCGACGGCGGTGAACTCGCCGTGGGCGGTGGGCAGGGCGGTGGTGGCGGCGCGGGTGACGTGCAGCTCGGTGCGGCGGCGGTAGGCGATCAGGTCCTCGATCGAGATGATCGCCAGGCCGTGCTCGCGGGCGAAGGCGACCAGCTCGGGCAGCCGGGCCATGGTGCCGTCGTCGTTGACCACCTCGGCGATCGCGCCGGCCGGGGCCAGCCCGGCCAGGCGGGCCAGGTCCACGGCGGCCTCGGTGTGGCCGGGGCGCACCAGCACGCCGCCCTCGACGGCGCGCAGCGGGAAGACGTGGCCCGGGCGGGTCAGGTCGGTCGGCTCGGTGGCCTCGGTGGCCAGCAGCCGCACGGTGCGGGCCCGGTCGGCGGCCGAGATGCCGGTGTCCACGCCCTCGCGGGCGTCCACCGAGACGGCGTAGGCGGTGCCCTTGCGGTCCTCGTTGACCTGGGTCATCGGGGGCAGCTTGAGGCGGTCCAGCTCCTCGCCGGTCATCGGCACGCAGATCACGCCGGAGGAGTAGCGGATGGTGAAGGCCATCAGCTCCGGGGTCGCGGCCGAGGCGGCGAAGACGATGTCGCCCTCGTTCTCGCGGTCCTCGTCGTCGACGACGATCACCGGGCGGCCGAGCGCGATGTCGGTGATGGCGTGCTCGACCGGGTCGAGGGCCAGCGCGTCGCCGGGGAAGCCCTCGTGGATCTCGTGAACAGGCTGGATGGTCATGCCGAGGCTCCCTGCAGGACGGTGTCGGTCGCGGGACGAGGGGTGCGGGTGCGCAGGTACCAGGCGCGCATCCCGAGCAGCACGAGGACGAAGTAGACGGCGTAGGTGAGGCCGGAGAAGGTGTAGCCGCTGTCGAAGGCGAGCGGGACGCCCACCACGTCGACGGCGATCCAGGCGAACCAGAACTCCACCCAGCCGCGGCCCTGGGCGAACATCGCGGCCAGCGTGCCGACGAAGATGTACGCGTCGGCCCAGGGGCTCCAGGAGAGCTGGGGGTAGGCCTGGAAGAGCTCGGCCAGCGCGACGGTGCCCAGGCCCGTGGCGGCCACCAGCAGCCCGCGCTCCTTCCAGGAGGCGAACCGCACCGCGATCTCACCGCTCGCCTTCTGGCTCCGGCGCCAGCGGCTCCAGCCCCAGAGGGCGGTGGCGATCACGATCAGCTGCTTGCCGATCAGGCCGGGCACGTGCCCGCCGAGGTACGCGGAGATCAGCACCGCGCCGGAGAGCAGCTGGACCGGCCAGCTGATCACCGAGCGGCGCCAGCCGAGCGCGAGGGCGGCCAGGCCCAGCAGGTTGCCGATCATGTCGGCCCACTTCACCGGCTCGCCGAAGGCGGTGAAGGCTATCCCGGTCAGCCAGCTCACTGGGCACCGCCCTGGGCCGCCTCGGCCGGGGTGGGCTGGGCGATCTCGGCGGGGATGGTGCCGGCGGCCAGCAGGCGCTCCACGTACTTGGCCAGCACGTCGACCTCCAGGTTGACCGGGTCGCCGAGCTGCTTGGCGCCGAGCGTGGTGAGGGCGAGGGTGGCAGGGATGAGGCTCACCGAGAAGCTGTCGGCGGCGGCGTCCACCACGGTCAGGCTGACGCCGTCCACGGTGATCGAGCCCTTCTCGACCAGGTAGCGGCTGATGCTCGGCGGCAGCGAGAACCGCAGCACCTCCCAGCGCGGCTTGCCCGCCGCGTCCAGGTCGCCGGGGGCCCGGCCGAGCAGGGTGCCGGTGGCGTCCACGTGGCCCTGCACGAGGTGGCCGCCGAGCCGGGCGCCGAGCGCCATGGCCCGCTCCAGGTTGACCCGGGAGCCGACGCCGAGCGCGCCGAGGCTGGACCGGTTGAGCGTCTCGGCCATCACGTCGGCAGTGAACTCGCCCTTGCCGTCAGCCAGTTCGTCGGTGCTGTCGAGCACGGTGAGGCAGACGCCGTTGACCGCGATGGAGTCGCCGTGCCGGGCGTCCGAGCTGACCAGGGGGCCACGCAGACGAATACGGGAAGACTCGCCGATCTCCTCGATGGAGACGACCTCGCCGAGCTCTTCGATGATGCCGGTGAACACCCGGGTTCTCCTCGCGCTTGGGGCGCGGACTCCGGGGTGTGGCCTGGGAAGAGAGCACGGCCAGCGAGAGGACGAAGAGGTACGCACCGGTGGGGCAACGCCCTCGACCGGGGACGGAGCGCCCTTTTCACGGGGCCCGACCGGCAAAGAGAGCTCTCCCACTGCCACGTACACCTGCGCCACGGGCTCCGGGGAGCCGTGGATACCGCTGAACCGCCCGCGCACGCCTCCCATCCGGACTTTAACCGTCGGTCCAGGAATTTCACCTGGTCAACCGGCCGCTGGCTGCGGACGGGTCGCGGACTGTAACCGCCGGTTCGGATTTTCACCGACCCCGGAGTGCGCTGAACGTCACTGCTACTGCCGTCATCATGCCACGCCACCGGGGGCTACCGGGAGGGGTGATCCTGTGTCCTGGTTCACTCCGGCGCACGGGCCCAGCGGGAATACCGGGCGGGGTACCCGAACGACCTGCACAAACTCCGTTCCCAGGCGGCCCGGGCTCGACTAGATTGCCGGGACGTGACCACAGCACCTCGTCAGATCGACGCCCCAGGCCGCCTCTTCGACTCGCTGAGCGAGGCCGCCGTCCGCACCGTCGCCGAGCTCCGCGACACCTACGAGCACCCGGGCGACAACGCCGTCCGCAAGCAGGTCGACCACATCAACGACACCGCCCGTCGGCTGATCGCCCACTCCCCGCTGGTGATGATCGCCAGCGCCGGCGCGGACGGCCGCTGCGACGTCTCCCCGCGCGGCGGCCCGGCCGGGCTGGTCAGCGTGCTCGACCCCTACACCCTGGCCGTCCCGGACGCCACCGGCAACAAGCGCCTCGACTCGCTGCACAACATCGTGGAGACCGGCCGGGTCGGCCTGCTCTTCCTGATACCCGGCCGCGACACCACCCTGCGGGTCAACGGCCGCGCCCTGGTCTCCACCGACCCGGAGCTGCTGGCCGGCCTGGTCAACGTGGGCAAGCCGCCGCGCAGCGCGATCGTGGTAAAGGTGGAGGAGGTCTACGGCCACTGCCCCAAGGCCTTCCTGCGCTCGGGCGCCTGGAAGCCGGAGAAGTGGCCCGACCTGACCGACGCGCCCAGCTCGGCCCAGGTCACCGCCGCGCACCTGGCCGACCCGGCCATCACGGTGGAGATGATCGAGCAGGACGAGCGGGACTCGATCCTCTACCGCTACGAGTAGCGGGCCCGTCGGGCCCGGTTTCGGGTGGTCTGGACCACTCCGGCCGCAGTCAGCAGACTGCTGCGATGGACGCGCAACGGACCACCCCCACACCCGACCTGCCGCTGCACCGGCTGCAGGTGCCCCTCCCCCACCTGCTCCCGTTCGCCATCGGCAGCTTCGACGCGATCGGCCCGCTCTCCCGGGCGGGCTTCCCGCACCGGCACTCCTTCTACGAGATCGCCCACGTCACCGGCGGCCGGGGCGGCCACGTCCTCGACCTGGCCCACCGGCCGCTGGCGCCACCGCAGTTGTGCGTGATCACGCCCGGCCAGGTGCACCACTGGGCGGACGCGGACGGGCTCACCGGCCACGTCGTGCTGTTCAACGAGGACTTCCTGCTCGGCAGCACCCAGGACCTGGCGGCGCTGCGCACCCTGGCCTCCCGGCCGGCCCTGCGCCTTGGCGAACAGGCCGCCCCCGTCGCCGCGTTGCTCACCGACATGGAGCAGGAGTACCGCACCCTGCCGGCCGGCTACCCCGGCGTACTGCGGGCCAGCCTGCACATCCTGATCGCCCGCGCGCTGCGCGCCGAGGACCCGGGCGACCTGCCACCGCCGACCGGCCGGGCGGCCGAACTCGCCGCCGCCTTCACCCGGTTGATCGCCGAGCCCGGCGGGGTGCACCACTCGGTGGCCTCCTGCGCCCAGCTGCTCGGCGTCTCCCCCGGCCACCTCCAGACCCTGGTCAAGCAGGCCACCGGCCTGCCGCCCGGCGCCCTGCTCCGCCGCCGCCAGACCCTGGAGGCCAAACGCCTGCTGGCCGGCACCGAACTGACGGTCCGCCAGGTCTCCCGTGAGGCCGGCTTCGCCGACCCCGCCTACTTCTGCCGCTTCTTCCGCCGCGAGACCGGCATGACCCCGGGTGAGTTCCGGGCCCGGGTCGACGGAAATCACCACGATCCCCGGATCACGTCCATCGCGGCCGACCCCGGGGCGCCGTAGTTTTTCCGCGGGGCATCGGCCACCCGCCCCGCGCGCAGACGGGTGGCCGGTCCGGCCCTTGTCATGCCCCCACCATGGCAAGGGCCGTCCCCACCTCCGCCTCCCGGGCGCTGGGCCCGGCGGCGCTCCCCCACCCCCGAAGGACCGAAGGAGAGGGCGCATGAGCCCCGACGGCATGATCAGCCGCAAGACCGTCCTGAAGGCCGCCGCCGCGCTCGGCGCCGCCCCGCTGCTGATCGGCGGCGGCGTCGCACTGGCCCGCGAGCAGGCCGGCACCGGCCGGCCCCTCGGCCTCACCCCCGCGTGCGACGACGGCGACGAGCCCACCATCGAGCAGACCGAGGGCCCGTACTTCAAGCCCAACTCCCCGCTGCGCAGCTCGCTGGCCGGCGACGGCCCCGGCACCCCGCTGACGGTGAGCGGCTACGTGTTCGGCCGGGCCTGCCTGCCCGTCTCCGGCGTCCTGCTCGACTTCTGGCAGGCCGACGACGGTGGCACCTACGACAACGTGGGCTACACCTTCCGCGGCCACCAGTTCACCGACGCGGGCGGCACCTTCCGGCTCACCACGATCGTGCCCGGCCTCTACCCCGGCCGCACCCGCCACCTGCACGTCAAGCTGCAGGCCCCCGGCCGGCCGGTCCTCACCACCCAGCTCTACTTCCCCGGCGAGCCGCGCAACAGCACCGACACCATCTTCGACGCCCGCCTGGTGATGAGCGTCCAGCAGAGCGGCCCCGGCCGGGTCGGCACCTTCGACTTCGTCCTGGACGTCCCGCAGACCCCCGGCTCCCCCAGCCCCACCCCGACCCCCACCGCCACCCCGACCGGCTCCCCGGGCACCACCTGGAAGGCCGGCACCACCTACAAGGCCGGCGACCGCGTCACCTACTCCGGCATCTCCTACGTCTGCCTCCAGGGCCACACCGCCCTGGTCGGCTGGGAGCCGCCGAACGTGCCGGCCCTCTGGCAGCGGTCGTAGGCTCCGACCGCCCTCCCCCGGAGGCGCCGGGCGCCCGGTCGACGGCAGGGGCCGGCCGGGCGCTCACCCCTGCGGCCCACCTCAAAGTGCTCAACCCTCACCCCGCCTCAGGACGCCCGGCGGACGATCTCCGTCAGCTCGCTCAAGGCCCCGATCCGATGAACGGCCCGCGAGAAGTCCTGCGACGCCGTGAACTCGTTGTGCACGACGGCGCAGTCGATGCCGGCCGCCACCGCCGAGTTCAGCCCCCGGGCCGAATCCTCCACCACCAGCGTCTCCTCCCTGGTGGCCCCCAAGCGCACCAGGCCGGTCAGGTAAGGCTCCGGGTGCGGCTTGCCGAGGCCGTAGTCCTCGCGGACGAGGACGAAGTCCATGAACGGCCGTATCCGCCGCCGCTCATGGATGAGGTCGAAGTCCCGGCGCTTCGCGCTGGTCACAATGGCCATCCGGACGTACTGCGAAAGCTCGGCCAGGGCCTCGAGGACGCCCTCGATCTCGATGGCCTCCGTCCGCAGGTACTCCTGGTAGTACTCGTCCCGCACCGCGCGTTGCCGCTCGATGGTCCGCTCGTCGACACCCGCCGCCCTGGCCTGCTCCCAGGTGCCCAGACCTTGGCCCATGTCGCGCAGGTACCGGTCCTTGTCCAGCGTCACGCCGACCTCCGCCAAGGCACGTTCACCGGCCGTGAAGTACCAGAATTCGGTGTCCACCAACACGCCGTCGTGGTCGAAGAGTATGTACCTTTTCAGCGCCTTGGTCCTTCCGTCGAAGCCCTGAGCCGTTCCTGCCGATGAATTCACCGTACCCGGGCCGTCTGCCCGGGTGACGCGACCGTTCTCGACAGGAGTGCCATGTCCACCGTCCAGCCCGTGATCCTCACCGCCCGCCTCGACACCCTGCTCGCCTTCTACCGCGAACTCCTCGGCGCCACCGAGACCTTCCGCATCCCGGAGGAAGGCCCCGCCTTCTACCGCGGCCTGCGGATCGGCGACACCGATCTCGGCCTGGTCGCCCGCGAGGACCTCGGCCCCGGGGCGGCCCCCCGCATCCTGCTCAGCATCGCCGTCGAGGACCTGACCGCGACCCTCGCCCGCGTCGAACCCCTCGGCGGCACCATCGACGGCGGCCCCACCGAAATGCCCTGGGGCCAGCGCGTCGCCCACATCAAGGACCCGGACGGCAACCCCGTCAACCTCACCCTGCCCACCCCGGTCACCGCCGGCTGACCGTACCGGACCGGGACCAGGGTCCCGACGCGACCGCAGGCCGTACTCTGCTCCCACCCACCATCTCCTCCCCAGTGTCAACGCGAAGCCATCGATTCGCAGGAGATGCTCGATCTCACCGGACATCACCCTGCTGGAGAGGACGACCACATGACAGCTCATCACCACCCCGGAGGCCGCCGCCGGGCCCTGGCCACGGTGGTCCTCGCGATCACGGCGGCCCTCGCCCCCGCCGTCGCCCAGGCAACACCCGCAGCAGCAGCGCCGGCGGGCCACGGGACGGACGCGGTGGTCCGCGCCCTTGACCGGGCCGCCCATCCGCTGCGGTCGACGGAGCCCGGGGGCGGCACGGCCGACCTGCGCGCCCTCCGGACGACGATCGGTGACGCCAAGGTGGTCGGGCTGGGCGAGGCCACCCACGGGTCCCACGAGTTCTTCGCCATGAAGGAGCGGGTCTTCCGCGACCTCGTCGAACACCAGGGCTTCACCACCTTCGCCTTGGAGGTCAGTTGGTCGGCCGGCCTCCGGATCGACGACTACCTGCAGACCGGCAAGGGCGGCGACGCCCGCACCGTCGCCAAGGCCGCCCTGGCCGGATCCCCCTGGGACCGCGAGGAGTTCGTCAGCCTCATCACCTGGATGCGGGAGTACAACCTCCACCACCGCGGCCGCACCGTCCACTTCCTCGGCGACGACCTCGGCGCACCCTCCCTGGACGACGCCTTCTTCGCCCGGATCACCGACTACGTGCAGGGCGTCGACCCGCAGGCCCGCGCCACGCTCGACACCCTCTACACCGGGCTGCGTCCGATCGACGACGCCCTCGCCTACCTGACCAAGCCGCTCGCCGAACGCCGCTCGCTGGCCGCCCGGGCCCAGCAGGCCCTCGACCTGGTCACCGGCCTGCGGGCCACCGACCGCGAGGCCGCCGCCTGGGCCCGGCAGAACGCCCGGTCCGTCGCCGAGACCACCAGCTTCCTCTCCCTGGACCCCGGTGACACCGCCGCCCTGCCCGCCTTCGAACGCTTCCGCGACGAGGTGATGGCGCGGAACGTCACCTGGTGGCAGCAGCACACCGGCGCCAAGGTGCTGCTCTCCGCCCACGACGACCACGTCGGCCGCACCGCCGGCGACCCGCAGCTCTACCCCAAGACCCAGGGCGCCTTCCTGACCGACACGATGGGCCGCGACTACCTCCCGATCGGCTTCACCTTCCACCAGGGCTCCCTCCTCTCGAAGGACACCGCCATCGGCGGTGACTGGAAGGAGTTCACCGCACCGCCCCCCGCCCCTGACACCAACGAGTACACCCTCGACCAGGTCCACCACCGCGACTTCTACCTGGACCTCCGCACCGCCCCACCCCTCGCGAAGGCCTGGCTCTCCACTCCCCGCCCCACCCGCACCTACGGCACCCAGTACCCCTACCCACCCGGCCACACCGCCCTCGCCGAGTCCTACGACGTCCTCATCCACCTCCACACCATCCACGCCGCTACCCCGACCCCGTAGGGGAACCGTTGGACGGGGCGCGCATCGGACGCCTCGGAACACTCGGGGCGACAGCCCGCTGCCGCCCCCGTCAGCGGATTTCCAGCTCCTCGGCCTTCCTCAGGAGCTCCTCGGCGATCTCGTCCCAATCCGGACCGTGCAGCCGCAGGCTCCGGGCCGCATCGCGCAGCAAGGACGGGTCGTCCGGCCGCTGGAGGAGGAGCAGCCGGTAGGCGAGGTTGCGGATCCGCACGGGAAGGTAGCCGTCGACGAGGTAGGGACAGAGCTCGCGCAGCATCGCGAGAATGGCGTCCGGCTCGGCGAAGGTGAGCTTCTCCAGGAAGAAGTGCTCGGAGTGCGGCCGTCCGCACTCCGGCGTCGGACGGTACTCGTCCCCGTAGACACATCGGGCGTACTCGGTCAGTGTGCTGTGCATGGGCCGCAGCCTACGACGCCGCGATCCCCCGGACCGTTGCTAGCCGGCGGCGGTGAAGGTGCGCCGCAGGTGCGCCACGAGCCGTTCGGGTGCTTCGACCGGGAGGCGGGCGCCGACGTACCAGTCCGGTCGGACGAGGATGGCCTCGCCGTCCCGGGCCGCGTAGGCCGTTCGGAATGCTCCCGTGCTGTCGTGGACGAACGGCAGGTCCAGCCCCTGTGGTGCGGAGCAGGGGGCGAGCACGGCGTAGACGTCGAGCAGGCCGTGCGCCGCCGACCGGGCCGCCTCGGCGGTGGCTCGGAGGTCCGCCACCGGCGTGCCCGCACCCGCGTGGAGCAGGAGGGTGTGGCGCGGGCCGCGCAGCAGGTCGAACAGGCGCAGCGGGTACGCGGCCAGCGGCCGTACGAGCCCGGTGCAGTCCGGGGCGCGGTCGCCCGGCGCGGGAGCGGGAGCGGGAGCAGGAGCGCCGGCGGCCGGCTCGGTGAGCGGGCCGGTGCGGTAGTCGACCAGGAGCTGGGCCTCGCGGAGCAGCAGGGTGGCCGGGTCCTCCGGGTCGGCCTCCAGGCCGTGCCGGGCGTGGCGGACGGTCCGTCCGACCACCTCCTCACCGATCGGGTGGCGCTCCGCGTGGTAGCTGTCCAGCAGGGTGTCGGCGGCCACGCCGCGCACCACCAGGGCGAGCTTCCAGGCCAGGTTCCAGGCGTCCTGCACACCGGTGTTCATGCCCTGCGCACCGGTGGGCGGGTGGATGTGGGCGGCGTCCCCGGCCAGCAGGACGCGGCCCTCGCGGTAGCGGTCCGCCAGCCGGTGGCTGATCCGGAAGACCGAGGCCCACCGCAGGTCGGTGGCCGTGGTGGGCTGCGGGGAGAGCCGGTCGAGCACCGCCTGGATGTGGTGCAGCTCGGGCGCCCGACCGCCCTCCAGACCGTGGGCGACCTCGGCGCCGGACGGGACGGCGGCCAGCTCGGGCGGTACGAGCATCGACATCCGGTACCGGCCCCGGCCCGGCAGCGGGATGCAGATCAGCAGATCCTCGACACTGCCGTCCGCGCCCCGCCGGCTGGAGCGGACGGCGTAGCCCGCCGGGAGGTCCCAGTCCACCCGTACGTCCCCCAGCATGTACTGCTCCGGGAAGGCGTCGCCCTCGAAGCCGATCCCGACGGCCTTGCGGACCTTGCTGTGCGCGCCGTCGCAGCCCACCACGTACCGGGCCACCACCTCCTCGGCGCCCTCGGGGGTCGCCAGGGCGGCCCGGACGTGACCGTCCTGCTGCGTCAGCCCCACCAGCTCGGTGCCGCGCTCGACCCGAGTACCCAACCCGGCGAGGTGGTCGGTCAGCAGGCGTTCCGTCGTGTACTGCGGCAGGGCGGCGAAGCGGTACGGCACCTCGGGCGGCAGCACGAGGTCGGTCCGCGGGCCGGGCGCGCCGTTCACGAACATCAGCTGGCCCAGCAGCGGCACGGCCTCGTCCAATGCCTCCCGCACCAGCCCCATGCCCTCCCACACCTCCAGCGTCCGCGGCTGGATGCCGACGGCCTTGGCGTACGGCTGCGGCGCCGCCAACCGGTCGACGATCCGGCACCCGACCCCGTGCCGGCGCAGCTCGGCAGCGGCGGTCAGCCCCACCGGGCCCGCTCCGACCACCAGCACTTCGGTGTCACCCATGGCTGCTCCTCGCTACCGGGCCCCCACCTGCCGTTCCAGCCTGCCACCGCCGCCGAACGCCCACCCCGGGGCGAAGTCGACGAAGGTACTTGACATCGCCTAGTACCAGGGACAGTCTGATAGCTGTGACCTCCAGCCATGACCCGCAACTGCTCAAAGGCGTCCTGTCACTGCTGCTGCTCCACCTCCTGGCGGAGCAGGAGTCGTACGGGTACGAGGTGGTCCAGCGCCTGCAAGGGGCCGGATTCGCCGATGTCCTGGAGGGCACGGTGTATCCCGCCCTGGCCCGGCTCGAACGGGAAGGGCGGCTGGCCTCCCGGTTGGTGGCCTCCTCCAGTGGGCCGGCGCGCAAGTACTACCGGTTGACCGACGCCGGGTACGAGGCGCTGGCAGCCGGTGCCGCCGGCTGGGCCCGGCACGTGGCCGGTGTCGAGGCCGTTCTGTCCCGTCCCCTGTACGCCGCACCGCAGAAGGGCTCCTGACATGCCGAAGACCGTGTCCTGGTACGACCGGCTGCGCATCGAGCGGGTCGTCTGGTCGCTCGACCAGCGCCTCTACGACCTGCCGAGCCGCACCCGGATCGCCCACCGGCGCGAGGTCCGCGCCAACCTGCTGACGGCCGCCGCCGGGGTCGGCGCCGGCGAGGCGCTGCGCCGGCTGGGCAGCCCCCGGGAGCTGGCCGCGCAGTACCGGGACGCCGAGTTCGGCGAGGGCCCGCGGCACTCCTGGCTCGCCGCCGCGATGTTCGCGCTCACCACCCCGCTGGTCCTCAACTTCTTCCTGAGCGAGGCGGCCAACGCCTACCAGCAGGCGATCACCACCCCGGGCACGCACGCCGACGGCAGCTACACCTGGGGCGGCGTCACCTGGCTCCAGAGCCCGCTGACCTTCGTGCTGCACCAGGGCCAGGCCACCCACGTCGGCGGGGCGTACACGCCGCTGACCTACGTCCTGCTGCTCGCCGGGGCCATCGCCTGCGGCCGCCTGTGGCGCGCCCTGCCCCGGCGCCGCACGCCGCGCCCGGCCGCCCCAGCGGTGGGCTGACCTCGGCACAACGGAGCAACTCGCCTCAGGCCGCCCGGTTGACGCTGAGGCGGGCGTGCCGGACGGCGTGCAGGATGGCCGGGTCGAGGACGGTGGCGGCGGGGTGGCCGTCGGTGGTCTCGGCGACGGCCACGCTGATCCGGTAGCCCTCGGGGACCTCGTGGGTCTCGACGTGCCAGGAGCCGCCTTGGCGGGGGCGGCCGTCGGGCCAGCAGAGCCGGGGGCGTTCGCCGTCCAGGTCGAAGCCGAACTGGGTGAAGGGGAAGCGCATGCCCTGGCCGATGGCCTTGGTGTACGCCTCCTTGAGGGTCCACAGGCGCAGCAGCGCCGGCCCCCGCTCATCCGGCGCCAACTCCCTTACGGCGGAACGCTCGTACGGGCTGCAGGTGATCGCGGCGGTGGCCTCGTGCACCTCCCGGTCGCCCCGCTCCACGTCGGTGCCGAGCTGGCCGCGCCGGGAGACGGCGACCACCAGCAGCTCCTCGGTGTGGCTCAGGCTGACCGCGAGCCGGCCGACCCCGCGCACGTGCAGGCCGCCGCTCGGCCGGTGCGCGAGCTCCAACTGCTCGGGCACCCCGCCGACGACCGCGGCGGCGGCGTGCTTGAGGAAGCGTCGGGAGGCGGCGAACCGCTCCCTCTCGGCGGGGCTGTCGAAGGCCCCGTGCCTGGCCCACTCGCGCCCGAGCAGCAACGCCAGGCTCCGCTCGGCCGGCGCCGGCGCTGCCCAGTCGGCCACCGTGCCGTAGACCACGGCGGTGCCGACCTCGCTCATCGCCCGGTGCACCGCCGCCCAGGGCCCGGCCGGCCCCGCCAGCCGGATCGGGCGCAGCTGCGCCACCGGTAGTGTCCTCGTGCCCCCCAGCACCGGCTCACCCGCCCAACGGAGTGCCGTGCAGGTCGAAGCTGCGCGGCTGGTGGAATCGGTCCATGGCCTCGGCCGCGACCAGCTCGGCGGCCTCGGTGAGCGGCAGCCGCAGCGGCCGCTCCAGCCGGGCGAGCAGCCGGGTCAACGCGAGCAGCAGCCAGGCGGGTTCGGCCAGGAAGGTGTCCTCGCCCCCGCGCGCCCGGTGCCGCCAGACCCCGAGACAGGCCGCGGCGGCCTGCAGCAGCGCGAACCGCTCGCCCAGCGCGAACGCGGCCTGCTCGCCCTCCGCCGTCTCCCGGCACTCCCGCCGGAAGTCCTGGTACTCCTCGGCCAGCGCGGCCGTCACCTGCCCGAGCGGGCCGGCGGCCGTCTCCTCCTCCGCACCGAACTCCTCGGCGGCGGACAGGAGTTCGCCGCCGATCGGGTCGCCGTCGGCGGCCAGCGCGAGCCGCTCGTAGACGAGCGGCTCCAGCGCGGCGCCGAGCCGGAAGAGCTCGGCGGGCACCTCGGGGGCCGGGGCCTGCGCGACCGGGGCCAGCTGCGGCAGGATGGTGGCCAGGCAGCAGGGGGTGCCGGGGTAGGTCGAGTGCACCAGGCGCAGGTCGCGCTGGGCCTTGCCGAACATCCCGTACGGGCCCCAGGTGCAGAAGCTCTCGGCGCCGAGCACGGCCGAGAGGTCCTGGAGCGCGTCCACCATCAGCTGCGGGGCGAGGTACTTGGCGGCGGCCGAGAGCAGGCTGGTGCGGCCGGGCAGCAGGTGCAGCGCCCGGGTCGCGGTGCTCGACAGGCAGTCGGCGGCCAGCAGATCGGCGAACGCCCAGGCCACGGCGTCCCGTCGGCGCACCTCGCCGAGCGGCTGACCGTTCCGGGCGGGGCTGTCCACGGTGAAGCCGAGCGCGGTGCGCAGCGCCGTCTCGGCGGAGCCCAGCGCCATCGCGGGCAGCGCGGCCCGGGTGATCTGCAGGCTCTCCAGCAGCAGCGTCATGCCCTGCCCGGCCGGGCCGAGATCGGCGCCCTCGACGTCCGTCTCCTCGACGTACAACCCGCCTTGGTCACCGCCCCGGTTGCCCTCGGTGAGCGTCCGGGGCAGCTTGCGCACGCCCGGGCCGCTCAGCTCGCGCGGGCCGAGCAGCAGGGCGCGCAGGGCGCCGGAGTCGGTGCGGGCGTAGACCAGCAGCGCGTCGGCGCGGGAGAGCCCGTGCACGGTGCGCTTCTTGCCGCTCAGCACGGGCTCGCCCGACTCGCCCTTGAGGATGGCGAGTTCGTCGTGCTGCTCGTCCTCGGGCGCGAAATCCGGCTCGACCTGGCCGATCCGGCCGCCGGTGAGCAGCAGGCCGGCGATCTCGGCGCGCTGAGCGGGGGTGCCGTGCGCCCAGACCGGCAGCGCGGCGGCGAAGGCGGTGGCCGCCGGGCCGAAGCCGAGCGCGAAGTCCCGTCGGAAGACCGGGCGCAGCAGCTGGACGAGCTCCTCGGTGTTCGCGTACCGGCCACCCTCGGCGACCGGCACGAACTCGGCGGCGAGGCCGAACTCGGCGAGCAAGTCCTCTCCACCGCAGGGGAGTTCGTAGCGCTCGTCGGCCTGGAGGACATCGGACGGGCCGAGGCGGTCGCCGAGCAGGTGCTCCAACTCTGCGACCCGGTTGGTGGCTGTGGGGACACGTTCCTGGATCACCATGCATCGAACCTAGGCGCCGGATCCCCCTCCGGCCGAGCCTTCGCCCACGACTGCGTCAGTTTTGGATCACCTCAAGACTTGATTGAGCCAAGTCACGAACCTCAACCACGGTCACCGACAGTGAAGTTCAACTTTTCACCAAATCTGGCCCCGGATATTGCCCTGCACATGACAGTCAGTTCACGCTGTACTGCCACCTCAACGGTCGCCCACACGGCCGTGGTTGGCGCATGAGCATTCTGTTCCTCCCCCACTTAGGAGCATCCATGCGCAACGTGCTGATCCGTGTCGCCACCCTCGCGACCGCGGCCGCCGCCCTCGTCGCCCCCTCCGCGCCGAGCGCGGCCTCGGCCGCCCAACACCTGTCGTTCCGCCCGCTCTCGTACAACACCAACGGCTACAACTGGGGTGGTTACGCGGCCACCGGCAGCGGGTTCACCTCGGTCTCGGCCAGTTGGACCGAGGCCAACGCCACCTGCAACTCCACCAACGACCTCTACGCCCCCTGGGTCGGCATCGACGGCTACGGCTCCTCCTCCGTCGAGCAGACCGGCGTGGCCACCGACTGCTCCAGCGGGCACGCGGTGCACCAGGCCTGGTACGAGATGTACCCCGCCGCCCCGGTCTACCTGAGCACCAGCTCCTACCCGGTCGCGGCCGGCGACAGGATCAGCGCCTCGGTCAACTACACCGGCAGCAACCACTACGCCCTCAAGCTCGTCAACTCCTCGCGCGGCTGGACCTACAGCACCACCAAGACCCTCTCCGCCGCCCGCACCAGCGCCGAGGTGATCATCGAGTCGCCCACCGGCGCCTACCCCAACTTCGGCACCCTCAACTTCACCTCCGCCCTGGTCAACGGCCAGGCCCTCGGCAACTTCGGCCCCACCGCCCTCGACCCCTCCAACGGCGCCTACGAGGCCCGCACCAGCGCCCTCTCCGGCGGCACCTCCTTCAGCGACACCTACCTGCGCGAGTAACAGCCCCCCACACCACCGAGGGGACCCGGCACTGCCCTCCGGGTCCCCTCGGCGCGTCCTCCGCCCCCAAGGACGGCCCTCCGCCGCCGCCGCTGTCCCGACCACTCCTGGTGGACACCCGCGAAGTCCTTCTCGATCGCCGTGGCGATCCCGGCGGCGTGTTCCGCAGCGAGGTCGCCCCAGGCGGGCGACATGACGGCTTCGAGCCGGGCCGCATCCGGGTGGAGGTCGGTCGGCGGGACGGCCCGTAGGTGTAGGTGGTGGCTCATCGGGTCACCATACTGATCGTCATGATGAATCAGGTGGCCGTGCTCTCCGACATCCATGGTGTGCTGCCGGCGTTGGAGGCCGTGCTGGCCGAACCGGACGTGCGGGGTGCCGAGCTGATCGTGGTGACGGGGGACGTCGCCTGTGGGCCGCAGCCGGTGCAGGTGCTCGATCTGTTGGGCGGTCTCGGGGGGCGAGTGGCCTGGGTGCGGGGGAATGCCGATCGGGAGTTGGTGGAGTACCGGCGAGGGTTGCGGGATGCCATTCCGGATCCGATCGCACCCTCGGCGGCGGAGCAGCTGCGGGAGGAGCAGGTCGACTTCCTGGCGGGGCTGCCCACCTCGCTGACCTTCGAGGTGCGGGGGCTGGGCGCGGTGCTGTTCTGCCACGCGACGCCTCGGGACGACGAGGAGGTGGTCCTGGTCGACTCCAGTGCGGAGCGGTGGGACGAGGTGCTGGCCGGGGTGGACCGGGCCGTCACCACCGTGGTCTGCGGGCACACCCACATGCCGTACACCCGGCTGGCCGCCGGCCGGCTGGTGGTCAACCCGGGGAGCGTCGGCATGCCGTACGGTCGGCCCGGCGCGCACTGGGCCCTGCTCGGCCCCGGTGTCCAACTCCGGTCCACCCGATTCGACGTGGCCGCCGCCACGGCCCGGATCGCGGCAGACTCCACCTTCCCGCAGGCCGCCGAGTGGGCTGACTACTGCCTCAACGCCCGCACCACCGAGCAGGACGCCTACCGGATCTTCGCCCCGAAGGACGGCCGCGCGTCGAAGCCCTGAGCCCAGCACGCCGACCCTAGAACCACTGCCACACCCCGAAGGTGTGCACGTACGCCCGCCAGGCCGCCCTTCGGGCGGGCCGCTTCGCGGCGAGCTGCCTGAGCAGGACGGCCAGGTACACCAGGCCGAACAGGCCGAGGACGATCAGCCCCGGGCGGAGGCCGGCCCACCAGGTGACGAGAGCCGAGAGCAGCACGGTGGCCGCCGCAACGACATGGGCATCGCGCTGGTCCGGGGTCACCACCTCACGGAGCAGCGAGCGCTCGCCCTCCTCGGCCACCACGGCCTCACCCTCCATCCGGCGTCAGCTCCCGGCGAGGGACAGGAGGAAGACGTAGAGCGTGACGCCGACCGCCGGGAGGGGGCGGCGTAGGCGGGTGAGGTAGGTGAGGGCGGAGCCCGCGAAGACGGCGAGGCCGGCCCAGAGCAGGCGGGGGCGCAGGGGGGCGTCGGCGAGGAGGGACGGGGCGAACAGGCCGAGGGCGGCGGCGCAGGTGAAGGCGATGGCGGACCAGGGCGGGCCGGACCAGCCGGCCCAGCCGGGGCCGGGGCGGCGGCCGAGGGCGGCCAGGAGGGAGCGGAGCAGGGCGGCGGCGATCGCCAGCACGCCGGTGGCTTCGATCAGGGTGGCGGCCAGCGGAGGGAGGCCGGCGGGGAAGTCGGACATGGCAGCTCTCGGTGGTCCGGGCCGGCGCCGGGCGGCGGCGGTCCTCGGAGAGAGTAGACCGGCCGAGGGCCGGGCCCCACCCGGAGGAAACGGTCATATGACCACCAGGTGGGGCACGGCGCCTTGGCTTTGATGAGACCGTTACTTTGCCCGGGCTTTACGCATCGTGGCGGAAGGCCCCGAGGATCCGCTCGGCCGCCAGGGTGGCGGTGAGCGTGCCCTCGCGGACCTCGCGCTCCAGGCCCGGAGCCAGCTCGCGGACCAGCGGATCGGCGTGCAGGCGGGCCAGGAGCTGGTCGTGGACCATCGACCAGAGCCAGTCCACCTGCTGGTTGCGCCGCTTCTCGGCCAGGGCGCCGGTGGCGTCCAGGAGTTGGCGGTGGGCCTGGAGGCGTTCCCAGAGGGCGTCCAGGCCGGTGCCGGAGAGGCCGGAGCAGGTGAGGACGGGCGGGGTCCAGGCGGCGTCCGGGGGTTGGAGCAGGCGCAGGGCGCCGGCCAGCTCCCGCGCGGCCTTCTGGGCGTCGAGCTCGTGCGGGCCGTCGGCCTTGTTGATCGCGACCAGGTCGGCGAGTTCGAGCACGCCCTTCTTGATGCCCTGGAGCTGGTCGCCGGTGCGGGCCAGCGAGAGCAGCAGGAAGGTGTCGACCATCTGGGCCACGGTGGTCTCGGACTGGCCGACGCCCACCGTCTCGATCAGCACCACGTCGTAGCCGGCCGCCTCCATCACCACCATGCTCTCCCGGGTCGCCTTGGCGACCCCGCCGAGCGTGCCGGAGGTGGGCGAGGGCCGCACGAAGGCGTTCTCGTCCACGGCGAGCCGCTCCATCCGGGTCTTGTCGCCCAGGATGGAGCCGCCGGTGCGGGTGGAGGTCGGGTCGACGGCGAGCACCGCGACCTTGTGGCCGAGGCCGGTGAGCAGGGTGCCGAAGGAGTCGATGAAGGTGGACTTGCCGACCCCGGGCACGCCGGTGATGCCGATCCTGACCGCGCGACCCGCATGGGGCAGCAGGGCCACCAGGAGCTGCTGGGCCTGCGCCCGGTGGTCGGGCCGGGTGGATTCGACCAGGGTGACGGCCCGCGCGATGTACGCGCGCGAGCCCGCCAACACCCCCTGGACGTAGGCGTCCAGGTCAACAGGACGAGCCATCGGCTACAGCTCGTGGCCGAGCTCGGCGGCCAGCTTGACCAGCAGGTCGTACGCCGCGTCCGGGATGACCGTGCCGGGCGGGAAGACCGCGGCGGCGCCGGCCTCGTACAGCGCGTCGAAGTCCTGCGGGGGGATGACCCCGCCGACCACGATGGTGATGTCCGGACGACCGGCCGCCGCGAGCTCCTCGCGCAGCGCCGGCACCAGCGTCAGGTGACCGGCCGCCAGCGAGGAGACGCCGACGATGTGCACGTCGGCCTCCACGGCCTGGCGGGCCACCTCGGCGGGGGTCTGGAAGAGCGGGCCCACGTCCACGGTGAAGCCGAGGTCGGCGAAGGCGGTGGCGATCACCTTCTGGCCCCGGTCGTGGCCGTCCTGGCCCATCTTGGCGACCAGGATGCGCGGGCGGCGGCCCTCCGCCTCCTCGAAGCGCTCGACCAGTTCGCGGGTGCGGGTGAGCCCCTCGGAGGGGCCGGCTTCGTCTCGGTACACACCCGAGATGGTACGGATCTGGCCGGAGTGGCGGCCGTAGACGGCCTCCAGGGCGTCCGAGATCTCGCCGACGGTGGCCTTGGCCCGGGCGGCCACGATGGCCAGCGCCAGCAGGTTGTTCTCCAGACCGGTGGAAGCACCCTCCGAAGCTGCAGCCGTGAGCGCGGCCAGCGCGGCCTGGCAGGCGGTCTCGTCGCGCTCGGCCCGCAGCCGGGCCAGCTTCTCGACCTGCTGGGCGCGGACCGAGGAGTTGTCGACCTTGAGCACCTCGATCTGCTCGTCACTGGCGACCCGGTACTTGTTGACCCCGATCACCGGCTGGCGGCCGGAGTCGATCCGCGCCTGGGTGCGGGCGGCGGCCTCCTCCACGCGCAGCTTGGGGATGCCCGCGTCGATGGCCTTGGCCATGCCGCCGGCCGCCTCCACCTCCTGGATGTGCGCCCAGGCGCGGGTGGCCAGGTCCTGGGTCAGCTTCTCCACGTAGGCGGAGCCGCCCCACGGGTCGATGACCCGGCAGGTGCCGGACTCCTGCTGCAGCAGCAGCTGGGTGTTGCGGGCGATCCGGGCCGAGAAGTCGGTCGGCAGCGCGAGCGCCTCGTCGAGGGCGTTGGTGTGCAGCGACTGGGTGTGGCCCTGGGTCGCGGCCATCGCCTCCACGCAGGTGCGGGTCACGTTGTTGAACACGTCCTGCGCGGTAAGCGACCAGCCCGAGGTCTGCGAATGGGTGCGCAGGCTGAGGGACTTGGGGCTCTTCGGGTCGAACTGCTTGACCAGCTTGGCCCAGAGCAGCCGGGCCGCGCGCAGCTTGGCGATCTCCATGAAGTAGTTCATGCCGATGGCCCAGAAGAAGGAGAGCCGCGGCGCGAAGGCGTCCACGTCCATCCCGGCCGCGATGCCGGCCCGCAGGTACTCCACGCCGTCGGCGAGGGTGTACGCGAGCTCCAGGTCGGCCGTGGCTCCGGCCTCCTGGATGTGGTAGCCGGAGATGGAGATCGAGTTGTAGCGCGGCATCTTCTGCGAGGTGTACGCGAAGATGTCGGAGATGATCCGCATCGAGGGCTGCGGTGGGTAGATGTAGGTGTTGCGGACCATGAACTCCTTGAGGATGTCGTTCTGGATGGTCCCCGCCAGCTGCTCCGGCGCCACCCCCTGCTCCTCGGCAGCCACGATGTAGAGGGCGAGCACCGGCAGCACGGCGCCGTTCATGGTCATCGACACCGACATCTTGTCCAGCGGGATGCCGTCGAAGAGCTGGCGCATGTCGTAGATCGAGTCGATCGCCACACCGGCCATGCCGACGTCGCCGGTCACGCGCGGGTGGTCGCTGTCGTAGCCCCGGTGGGTCGGCAGGTCGAAGGCGACCGAGAGGCCCTTCTGGCCGGCCGCGAGGTTGCGGCGGTAGAAGGCGTTGGACTCCTCGGCGGTGGAGAAGCCCGCGTACTGGCGGACCGTCCACGGCTGGTTCACGTACATGGTCGGGTACGGCCCGCGCAGGTACGGGGCGATGCCCGGGTAGGTGCCCAGGAAGTCCACGTCGGCCAGGTCGGCGCCGGTGTAGAGCGGCTTGACGGCGATCCCCTCGGGGGTCTCCCAGACCTGCTCGGCGACCTCCTTGCCGGTGGCCTGCTGCCAGCCGGCCTGCCACTGCTCCTCGGTGGCCCCCGCGTCCGTGGCGCTGCCGAGCTCGACCTCGGTGAAGTCGGGAATCATCACACCGCTCCGATCTGGTCGAGGGCGGCGGTCAGGACGGCGACGGCGTCGCTGCCCACGTGGACGAACGCGTCCACCCCCGCCCGCTGGTACGCCTCACGCCGCTCGCCGGGCTGACCGGCCAGCAGGACGAGCCGGGCGCCGGCCGCCTTGAGCGCGGCGGCCACGGCCTCGGCGTGCTCGGCGTACAGCTTGTCGCCGGAGCAGAGGCAGGCCACGGTCGCACCGGAGGCGGCGAACGCCTCGGCCAGCACAACGGCCTCGGTGCCCTCGGCGCCGGTGGTCTCGATGCCGCCGGCCTGCAGCAGGTTGGCGGCGAAGGTGGAGCGACCGGTGTGCACGGCCGCCGGGCCCAGCTGGGCGAGGAAGGCCTTCGGGCGGGCGCCGTGCGCGGCCAGGTACGCGTCGGACCGGCGGCGCAGCGCCTCGAACTGCTCGGCGCGGCGCACCGTGGGCAGGCCGCCGCTCGGCCGGGCCGGGGCGGGCTCGCGGACCAGCGGCTGCTCACCGAGGTTGGGGAACTCGCTGACGCCGGTGACGGGCTCGCGGCGGTGGGCCAGCTCGGCCGTCCGCTCGGCCCAGGTGCGCTCGATCCGCTCGGCCACCAGGCCCTCTTGAAGGGCAGCCCGCTGGCCGCCGGCCCGCTCGATCTCCTGGAAGAAGGTCCAGGCGGCCTGGGCCAGCTCCTCGGTGAGCTGCTCCACGTACCAGGAGCCGCCGGCCGGGTCGATCACCCGGGCCAGGTGGCTCTCCTCGAGCAGGATCGACTGGGTGTTGCGTGCCACCCGGCGGGCGAAGGCGTCGGGCAGGCCGACGGCCTCGTCGAAGGGCAGCACGGTGACGGCGTCGGCGCCGCCGAGGCCGGCGGCCAGGCAGGCGACCGTGGTGCGCAGCATGTTCACCCACGGGTCGCGCTCGGTCATCATCACCCGCGAGGTGACGGCGTGCTGGTGCTGGGCGGCCTGCGCGGGGGCGACCCCGGAGACCTCGGCCACCCGGGCCCAGACCCGGCGGGCGGCGCGCAGCTTGGCGATGGTGAGGAACTGGTCCTCGGTGGCGGCCAGCCGGAACTCCAGCTGCCCGGCGGCCTGGTCGGCGCTCAGCCCGGCGGCGGTGAGCGCGCGCAGGTAGGCGACGCCGGTGGCCAGCGCGCAGCCCAGCTCCTGGGCGGCGGAGGCACCGGCCTCGTGGTACGGCAGGGCGTCCACGGTGAGCGCGCGCAGGCCGGGGTGGTCGGCGGCGGTGCGGCGGGCCAGCTCGGTGGCGGCGGCCAGCAGGCCGTCCGTCCGGGAGTCGTCCCCGGTGCGGGCCAGCAGGCAGAGCGGGTCGGCGCCCAGGGTACCGGTGGGCTTGTCGTACAGCGCGAGCAGCTGCTCGGCGGCGGCCGGGAACTCGGCGCCCGCGTCCAGCGCGACGGCGGCCAGGTCCAGGTAGACCCCCGTCAGCACCCGGGGCAGCTCGGCGACCGGCAGGCCACCCTCGCCGCCGAGGGTCAGCCAGAGGCTGGTCACCCCGTTCTCCAGGTCGGCGAGCACGGCCTCGTTGGCGCGGCGCGGGTCCGGGTCGGCGTGCTGCTGGCGCACGTCCCAGCCGGAGAGCGCGGAGCCCTGCGGGCGGCCGCCTCGGACGAACGGGGGGAAACCGGGGTAGCCGGGCTCGGCGGCCGTGTCCGTCGCGGTGTACAGCGGACGGACCCTCAGGCCGTCCTGGAGATCGGTGGCGAGCGCGTCCTCGGCGTCGACACCACTGACGTCCTGCGCACCAGACTTGCGCAGAACGCCTTCGACAAGACGCTGCCACTGCTCTCGGGTTGCATCCGGGAACTCGGCGGCCAGGGAGAGCCCTTCGGGCGGGACCGTCATGGGGAAAGGTTAGAGCCTGTTAACCCTCCGGTTGCAGATCGAACCGGTGTGACCTTGCCCTCGCTGCACTCCACGCGCCGTGCAGTGCCGCAGCTGGGAGCCCCTCCCGCCCCCGACCGCCCCACCACCTCGGGCGGAATTCGTGGCCGTACCGAAAAGAATCCATGCCGGTCAGGGTGGCGCTTTTCCGGTGGCTTCACTGACAGGTTGACACCTTGCCAAAATGGCCCCGACGAGCCGGAATTCCTTACTCCGGAGTGGCCTTGACAGTGCGCCACGGCCCCGACGAGGATCTCCGTCGCCAACCATCGACGACGAACGGGATTGACGGGGGAATCGGACAATCCGGCGCTTTCTCGTACCAGCGGACCGGATCCGCCGAATTTCCCCGAATTCGCCGGGGGAAGGTGTGAGTCCATGCTGATCCGCCCGATGACCGAGCACGATCTGGTCGACGCGTACGGCATCCGCTACCAGCAGCTCTACCCGCACGGCGGGGAGCACCTGGCGCCCTGGGGTTTCGGGCGGGCCGTGGTCGAGCCCGGCGGGGCCACCGAGGCGCACCGGCACGAGGAGAACGAGGCCTTCGTCTTCCTGTCGGGCACCGGCGAGATCACCATCGGCGCAAAGGCCGCGGCCGTCGGGCCCGAGCTCTCCGTCTTCATCCCCGCCGGCACCCCGCACCGGCTGGTCAACACCAGCCCGGACGCCCCGCTCGTTCCCCGAGGAGCGGTTCGACCCGCTGACCAGCCGGATCACCTGGAACATCCAGGCTTTCGACCCGAGTTCGGGTACGGTCGGCCGCAGTGTCACCGCCGACTACCGCGTCTACAGCGCCCACGAGCTCACCGGCCTGCTCGCCCGCGCCGGCTTCATCGTGGACGGGCTGCGCGGCGACTACGACCTCGCCCCGTTCCACGTCCACTCGCCGCACCTGATCTGCACGGCCACCCGCACCGTCTGAGACTCCGTCCGAAAGAAGTGACCCCGATGCCCCGCACCGCCCAGGAGACCGCCCTCCACCGCATGATCCACGCCCAGGCCGAGGCCGTCGACCGCCTGGCCGACGCCGACCTGACGGCCGCCGCCGAGCGGCTGTCCGGCGCCGGCCGGGTGCTGCTGCTCGGCACCGGCACCAGCCAGCACGCCGCCGAGCTCGGCGCGATGATGCTCAACCAGGCCGGGGTGGACGCCCGCTGGTCCACCGCCGGGCAGTTCGCCCGCTGGGGCGCGGCGCTGCGCCCGGACGACGCCGTGGTGGTGCTCACCCACACCGCCGAGACCGCCTACGCGCTGCGCTGCCGCGAGCAGGCGCTCGCGGCGGGCGTGCGGACCGTCTCGATCACCGGCATCGGCACCGCCGACTGGCCGGAGGCCGTCGAGACGGTGGCCAAGGAGCAGTCCGAGACCTACACGGTCAGCTACACCGCCGCCCTCACCGTGCTCGCCAACCTCGCACACCGGCTCGGCGCCGCCCAGTACGGCCCCGAGCAGCTGCACCGGGCCGCCGAGGCGATCCGCACGGTCTGCCAGGACCCCGGCCTGGACGAGATCGCCCTGCCCGCCCGCGCCCTCGCCGTGATCGGCGCCGGCCCCTGGGGCGTCACCGCCCGCGAAGGCGCCCTGAAGATCCGCGAGGCCGCCCGCATCCTGGCCGAGGGCTACGAGTCCGAGCTCTACCTGCACGGCTCGGCCGTCCCGTTCGGCGCCGCCGACGGCCTGCTGCTGCTCCAGCCCGACGCCGACCAGGACGGCCTGACCGCCGCCCTCGGGGAGGCCGCCGCAGCCGAGGGCATCACCGTCTCCACCCTCACCGCCACCGGCCCGGCCGCCGAGCTGCCGCCGGTCCTCGCCCAACTCCCCCTCACCGTCCGCCTCCAGCTGCTGGCGAACCACTGGGCGGCGCTGCGCCACCAGAACCCGGACGTGGCCATCATCGGCGCCTGGGCCAAGACCGAACTCTGGCAGCTGGGCGCCCCGGACGGCGGCGCCGCCTGACCCACCGCGAGCCGGGCCGCTCTCACGCCTGCGGGGGGCGGCCCGCCCTCCTGGCGCCGGCCGGCCAGACCACCCGGACGGGGATGCCCGCACGTCTGGCCTCCGCGACGGCGGCGGCCGTGCCGCCGCCCAGCGCCGAGGGCTCGCCGTCCCAGACGGCCACCAGCACCTCCGCCAGGTCCACCAGCACCGCGTTCGCCGCCTCGTAGGCCGCCACGTCCGGCTCGGCGTACGGCAGCACCGTCACCTCTTCGGCGGCGGCCAGCAGCCGGTCGTACCGGGCCCGGGGCTCCCCCGGGGCCAGCACCTCCCGGTAGGCCGCGCTGGGCAGCACCACCGCGAGCCGTCCGCCGAGCGCGAGGACGGCCTCGGCGAACAGCGTGTCCGCCCCCGGCGCCAGGCAGGACACGCCGAGCAGCCCGCCCCCGCCCAGCTCCCCGAGCACCTCACGCAGCGCCTCCGCCACCAGCGTCTCGGTGACCGGCGTGAGTTCCATGTGCCCGGTCACCGCGATCGTCCGCATCAAAACTCGCCCGTCTGCCGTCCGTCACCGGCCGCCAGTCTCCCAGCCGGAGCCCCCGCGGCGCAGCTCCGGCCCCCTGGCGCCCGGGACTTCTCCCACTCCCGGCCACCCGACGGCCGACCCTGCCCCACCCGCCTGAAGCCGGGGACGGGAACTACTGTGGCCTGACTGAAATCTCTCCGCCACGCATCGGGAGCTGGTCCACGGTGAAGAAGCCCCACTGGCAGCCGTACTGGTGGCGCCTGCTCTACCGCGCCGACGGCGAGCCCGACTTCACGGCCCTGGGCCCCGACCCGCTCAGCCGCGTCCCGAACGAGGCCCTGAAGAACACGCCCCTCGAAGCCTGGGCCGACGCCCTGCTGGCGGATGCGCCCACCGAACTCGAGGACCTGCGCGGTGATCTGCTCCTCGAGTGCCACACCGAGCCCGCCCCGGCAGCAGGCACCCCACCGGTGTACTCGCGCCAGGTGCGGCTGACGGGGCCGGATCGGCCGGCTCAGAGCACGGCCGCCAGGAACCCCACCAGGTAGGCCACCGCCGCGATGACCGGGACGGCCTGCTCGGCGTAGGTGAGGCGGATGTACTTGCGCCAGTCCTTGCCCTCGCCGAGGTGGGTCCACTCGGCTTCGGAGTAGGCGAAGGCCGGCAGACGGCGTTCCATGGCGCCGATCACGGCCCACTTGGCGGCGCTGAGTTGGCGGTAGGAGCGCATCATCACGTACCAGACCAGGCACTGCGCCAGCAGGATCAGCAGGCCGGCGACCAGGGACCAGACCGGGGTGCCGGCCCAGCTGTCGGCCGAGACGGCGGCCAGGGCCGCGACCACGGCGGTGTTGAGGGTGAGGAAGAAGGTGTTGGTGAGGTTGCGGCGGGAGCTGACCCGGTCGGCCATCTCCACGCAGAGCTTGTACTGCTCGAGGACCGCGCCCTGGTACTTGTCCTGGTTGCGGGCGTAGTCGGCGGCCGTCACGGCCTCGTTCCAGAGGGCATCGTCCATACCGGTCATGGCGGTCATTCTGACGGATCATCATCCTGCACGACAGGGATTCTGCTCGGCCGCCGCCGCGGCAGCGCGGCCAACGGCGCCAGCACCGGCCGCAGTTCCCGTTCCACCAGCCGCCGCAGCGTCCACCGGCTGACCAGCCGCAGCGAGGTCGGGTCGAACCGGACGAACCGGGGCCGCCAGTGCACCCCGAAGACCACCAGCCCCTTAAGACCGACCGGCAATTGGGGGTGGGAGAAGGAGCGGCGTCCGGGCCGAGTCTGGGCGGTGCCGACGAAGGAGCCACTGCGGAGCATTGGCGACTGAGGAGAAGCCGTCCAGGCGACAGCCCGGGCGTTGCGACGCCGCCCCCCAATTGCCGGTCGGTCTAAGCACGAAATCCCACCGCAGCCGGCTCCGGCCGCCGTTCAGCCAGACGTTCCACCGCGGGCGGACCGGCCACGCCGGGGCGGGGAAGGGCGGCAGCTCCGGCAGCGGCGGCCAGGGGCCGGGCTCGGTCGCCGAACGGCGGGCGTACTCCTCGGTGACGGCGGTGCGGAAGGCGTCGTAGACCTCGGGGGCGCAGTAGACCAGCAGCACCAGCCGGGTCGGCGGCAGCCGCCGCAGGGTCTCGGTGTACTCCCAGACGGTGCCCGGGCCGGGGCCGACCGAGAGCAGCACCAGGTGGGCGTGGCCGATGAGTTCGCTCACCGTGTCCTGCCAGTCGTCCAGCGGCAGGTAGGCCCGGGAGGCGCCCGGCAGCGGCAGCGGCTCGCCCGGACGGCCGATCGCGATCACCCGGCCGAACCGCCGGAACCGGCGGACCAGCGACTCCTCGTGGGTGAGGGCGAAGACCAGCCCGCATGCTCCCTGGAGCCAGAGCGCGAGCCCGCCGCTCAGCTGAACATCACGCAGCAGCGCCCCCCGGAGCAGGACGAAGGAGGCCAGACCCGTACTCGTGCTCAGCACCCGTAGCATCCAGCCAGCAGCAGCCAACCTCCTTCCGTGGCTGAGCTGTTGAGCTGGCTCCGGTATCCCGTTGTCATCCCCCATTCCTCACACGCTACTGCCCCCGCCGCAAGCTCGCGGCGGGGGCAGCAACTCCTCAGAACATACTCAGACGGCGTCCGGGTCGCCGCCGAAGCGGGTGCGGTAGCCCTCCAGGTCCTCGTCGGTGATCTTGGCGAAGAGCACCGGCGGGACGGTGAACGGGGTGCCGGCCGTCACCAGGGAGAGCGAGGCGGCCTGCTCGGGGGTGTACCAGGTGGACTCGTCGGCCGGCAGCGCGAAGGCTCCGCGCATCGCCCGGCTGGCGGCCGGGATGAAGGGCTCGGAGAGCACGGCGTAGAGGTGGATCAGGTTCATCGCGGTGCGCAGCGTGAGCGCCGCCGCCTCCGGGTCGGTCTTGACCTGCGTCCAGGGGGCCTTCTCGTCCAGGTAGGCGTTGCCCGCGCTCCACAGCGCGCGCAGGGCCTGCACCGCCTTGCGGAAGTTGAGCGCGTCCAGCTGGCCCTCGTACTCCGCGAGCAGCTCGGCGATCTGCGCGCCGAGCCGCGCCTCCGCCTCGCCCGCCTCGGCCCCGGCCGGCACCTCGTCGCCGAACCGCTTGCGGCTGAAGGTGAGCACCCGGTTGACGAAGTTGCCGAGCACGCCGGCCAGGTCCTTGTTGACGTTGGCCGCGAACAGCTCCCAGCTGAAGCTGGAGTCGTCCGACTCGGGGGCGTTGGCCATCAGGAAGTAGCGCCAGTAGTCGGCGGGCAGCAGCTCCAGGGCGGTGTCGGTGAAGATGCCGCGCTTCTGGCTGGTGGAGAACTTGCCGCCGTAGTACGTCAGCCAGTTGAAGGCCTTGACGTAGTCGACCATCTTCCAGGGCTGGCGCGAGCCGAGGATGGTGGCGGGGAACATCACCGTGTGGAACGGGACGTTGTCCTTGGCCATGAACTCGGTGTAGCGGACGCCGTCGGCCTGGTACCACCAGGACTTCCAGTCCCGGGTCTCACCCGGCTGGGCGGCGTCCGACCACTCCTTGGTGGCACCGATGTACTCGATCGGGGCGTCGAACCAGACGTAGAACACCTTGCCCTCGGCGGCCAGTTCGGGCCACACGTCGGCGGGCACCGGCACGCCCCACTCCAGGTCGCGGGTGATCGCCCGGTCCTGCAGGCCCTCGGTCAGCCACTTGCGGGCGATCGAGGAGGCCAGCACCGGCCACTCGTCGCCGTGCGCGGCGATCCAGGCCTCGACCTCGCCGGTCAGCTTGGCCTGGAGCAGGAAGAGGTGCTTGGTCTCGCGGACCTCGAGGTCGGCGCTGCCGCTGATCGCCGAGCGGGCGTCGATCAGGTCGGTGGGGTCGAGCACCCGGGTGCAGTTCTCGCACTGGTCGCCGCGGGCCTTGTCGTAGCCGCAGTGCGGGCAGGTGCCGACGATGTAGCGGTCGGGCAGGAAGCGCTCGTCCGCGTTGGAGTACACCTGGCGGACGGACCGCTCCTCGATGAAGCCGTTGGCGTGCAGCTCGCGGGCGATCTCCTGGGTGATCTCGCGGTTCTGCGGCGAGGAGCTGCGGCCGAAGTGGTCGAAGGACAGCTCGAAGCCGTCGTAGATCGCCTTCTGCTGGTCGTGCGCGGCGGCGCAGAAGTCGGCCACCGGCAGCCCGGCCTCCTTGGCGGCCAGCTCGGCCGGGGTGCCGTGCTCGTCGGTCGCGCAGATGTAGAGCACGTCGTGGCCGCGCTGGCGCAGGTACCGGGAGTAGACGTCGGCGGGGAGCATCGAGCCCACCATGTTCCCCAGGTGCTTGATCCCGTTGATGTAGGGGAGGGCGCTGGTGATCAGGTGTCGAGCCATGCTCGGACGCTCCAATGCGGTGTCCGGCAGCGCCCCCGCAGGAGCGCCGCGACGGGGCAGCTTTCTTCTGCTGTGGGCGGGATCATCCTACCCACCCCGGCGGACCGCCCTGTCGTGTGTCCGTTCCGTGTACGCTTCCCCGATGCCCAAGGTGACGAGAAACGATGTGGCCCGCCGAGCGAACGTCTCGACGGCCGTCGTCAGCTACGTCATCAACAACGGGCCCCGGCCGGTCGCCCCCGCCACCCGGGAGCGGGTGCTCGCGGTGATCGAGGAGCTCGGCTACCGCCCCGACAGCATGGCCCAGGCGATGGCGCGCCGCCGCACCAACCTGATCGGCATGGTGCTGCCCGACGCCCGCCAGCCCTTCTTCGCCGAGCTGGCCCACGCCGTGGAGCAGGCCGCCACCGAGCACGGGCGGCTGGTGCTGATCGGCAACTCGGACTACTCGGACTTCCGCGAGGACCACTACCTGCGCGAGTTCCTCGGCATGCGGGTGGACGGCCTGATCCTGATCAGCCAGGTGCCCTCCAGCCGGGTGGCCGCCGAGATCGCCACCGACGGCACCACCCGGGTGGTGCTGCTCCACCACCGCTCCGAGGCGCCGGACAACGTCGCGGTGGTCACCGACGACACCGGCGGCGCCGAGCGGGCCGTCCGCCACCTGCTCGACCACGGCCACACCACCCTCGCCTGCCTCGGCCGCTCCCCCGGCTCGCTCGGCAGCTTCGACCCGGTCGCCGAGCGCGTCGCGGGTTGGGAGCAGGCGATGTCCGCCGCCGGCCTGCCCACCGAGGGCCTGCTGGTGGACGCGCCCTACGGCCGCTCCGGCTCGTACGGGGTCGCCCTCGAACTGCTGCGCCGCCCCGACCGCCCCACCGCGGTCTTCTGCGCCACCGACGACCAGGCCATCGGCGTGCTCCGCGCCGCCCGCGAGCTCGGCCTCGCCGTCCCGGGCGACCTGGCGGTGGCCGCCTTCGACGACATCAAGCAGTCGGCCCTCGCCGACCCGCCGCTCACCACCGTCGCCGCCGACCGCGACGCGATGGCCCGTGCGGCCGTCGCCCTGGCCCTCGGCCTGGAGCCCGAACCGGCCTCCGTGGTCACCTTCCCCGCCGAACTGGTGGTCCGCCGCTCCTGCGGCTGCGCCTGACCCTCCCCTCCTCCCCCGCCCGGGAACCGCTCCGGGCCAGGTCACGTCCGTGCTTCGTAACCGGACGGACCGACACAGGGGGACTGATGACGCAGACCGAGCAGGCACCGGCCGCGACCACCGAGGCTCCGATACCTGCGCGCCGGCCGGCCGGCTGGCGGCAGGGCCAGTGGCGGCGCGGCAGGATCCTCGCCGGGCTCGCGGTACTGGCCACCGTCCCGTTGGCGCTGCACGGGCTGTTCCCCGACCCCGGCAATCTGGCCGGGCTGCTGGAGACCTTCCTGCCCTGGTGCGGCCTGGCCGTCCCGCTGCTGCTGGTGCCCGCGCTGCTGCGGCGCTCGGCCACCGCGCTGGTCGCGCTGCTGCTGCCCACCACCGTCTGGCTGGCCTGCTTCGGCGGCGCGCTGGTGGACGGCAGCACCGGCAAGGGCGAGCTGACCGTGGTCACCCACAACGTGGCGGCGGCCAACACCGACGTGGCGGGCACGGTACGGATGCTGCTCGACTCCGGCGCCGACCTGATCGCGCTGGAGGAGCTGAGCTCGGCCCTGGAACCCCAGTACCGGCACGGCCTGGCCGCCGCCTACCCGTACCACGCGGCCGGTCACGGCAGCGACGGGCTCTGGTCGAAGTACCCGCTCACCGAGGGCACGCTCGCCACCGGCCCGGACGGCCAGACCACCACCACGGTCTTCCGCTCGGTCGCCAGCACCCCGAAGGGCGAGGTCGCGGTCTACGTCGGCCACCTGGACTCCGTCCGGGTCACCTTCGGCAAGGGCTTCGGCGCACAGTTCCGCGACCGCAGCATCAAGACCCTGGGCGCGGCGCTCAAGGCCGAGCCGCTCGACCGGGTCCTGCTGATGGGCGATCTGAACGGCAGCCTGACCGACCGCGCCTTCGCCCCGCTGACCGACCAGCTGACCGCCGCCCAGGAGGTGGCCGGCGCGGGCTTCGGGTTCACCTGGCCGAGCGCCTTCCCGGCGGTGCGGATCGACCACATCCTCAGCAAGGGCCGGCTGACGCCCACCGACTCCTGGGTCCTCCCCGCCGACGGCAGCGACCACCTCGCGGTAGCCGCCTCCTACCGGTACTGACTCACCCTCCCCCCCCAGCGACACGACGTGGTCGCGGATCCGCACCACGGCGAAGACCTCCACCACCCCGACGGCGATACCCCGGTGGCGATCGAGACCAGTCGCGGTCTGCTGGGTCGCCGTCCTGCGCACCGGAAATCGGCGGGTGTTAGCGATCAACCCGCTCGCCGCCGCCCGTTACCGGCGCCGGCACGGCGTCCCACACAAGAAGTCCGACCCGGGCGACGCCTCTGGTCCTGGCAGACGTCCTGCGTACCGACATGCCCATGCACCGCCCGCTGCCCGCTGCCCGCTGCCCGCTCAAGCGCGCCGGCCGCCAGCGCGGGGTCGACGCCGAGGCCGAGCCGGGCCGACCACGCCCGCCGCGCGTGCGGTTCACACTGCCTGGGGTCGCGGCCGGGTGCCGGTCATGGCCGTCACCGTATCGATGAGGAATTCGCTGGGACGGGAAGATCAATTATTGGTGGGCGAGGCCGGAGTCGAACCGGCACAGCGAAGCGGGGGCTTTACAGGCCCTTGGGCTCTCCATTGCCCAGCTCGCCCTTGGCGGAGGAAGTGGGGGTCGAACCCACATGGGTGCTTGCGCACCCCAACGGTTTTCAAGACCGAGGCCGGCGCCACCTGTCGGCTGGCTCCTCCAGTGAACTGCGGGTGTTGCGCGGAGAGTGCGCGGATCGAACGCGCGCGGGCTTCCACCCGACGACGGCTTAGCAAGCCGCTGCCTTACCACTCGGCCAACTCTCCAGAGCTGCGCTGCCGGACGAGGATTCGAACCCCGATTCCCTGATCCAGAGTCAGGTGTGCTGCCGTTGCACCATCCGGCACTGCGGGGTGGGCGGCACGACGAAGGCCGCCCGGACGGGGGCTCCCCCGTGGGCGGCCGGGCGCTGCTGCGCCGGTCTACCGCGAGGAGGGGTGCCCCTGGCTCTGCCGGGAACTCGAGGAACGCTGATACGACCGACTGCTGCTCATGGTGCGTTCCTCTCCACTCGGTGGTGCCGGGCTGTTGCCCATACTCTGCGGCATGCCGTGGGGAGGGGGCAAAGGGTTTTCCTCAGCCGATCCGTCGTGCCTGGGTGCGCTCCAGCGGGGTGTGGCGCGTGGAGCAGCGTCGGGCGTTTCCCGGCCCGGCCGACCCCTACGCCGAGTAGGCCGGTGGCGTCCGGAGGCAAGCAGCGGCGCCTACGGCTCCAGGCGGGGGTCGTCAATGGATACGGTGACGACCCCCGGCGGATACAGCTCCGGATCGGCCGTCAGGATCAGGTGGTGCTGCGGCCGCACCGGGGTGGGCAGACTGGCGGCGATCGCGTGGGCCAGGTCCCGGCCGCCATACCCGTCCCGGACCATGGTGGCCACCACCACGGCGGTGCTCGCGTCCAGCGGCTCGAACTCCAACGCGGGCAGCGCCAGTATCGCGTTCGCCGCGCCCTCGTCCTTGATCTCCGCCTCCACCAGGCAGAGCACCGGCACCAGCAGATGCCGGAACGGGCTGTGCAGCGCCGAGTCCACGATCCGGTGAAGCCGCGGATGCCCCTCCGCGAGCGCCCGCAGGGCGCTGGAATCCAGGATGATCACGCGCTGCGCCTGGGGGCGACCTTGGCGCGGGCGTCCTCGGCGGCGATGCCGTAGACCCGCTGCAGCAGGTCCGGGCCCTGGTCCAGCTCGGTGTCGGTGAGCGTCATCCCGAAGTGCTCCCGCAGCATCCGGCGGCCCTCGGCCACACGCTCGGCGATCTGCTCGGGGGTGGGCTGCTGCTCCACCAGCAGGGCGACCTGGGCGCCGATGGTGGTGCCTTGGGCGGCGGCGAGGGCGGCCAGGCGGTCACGTGTATCAGAGGAGACCTTGATCGTCGCATCAGCCATACCGCGATCGTACACCGCTGGTGTACCGATGGTGTACGAGCGATGGCAGGCCAGCCGACCGCGGCCCTCGACGCGATCCACCTCGACCGGGGCGCAGGTCGTCGCGCTGCTTGAGGACGGCGGCACGGGCCATCGCCTCCCTCTTCGCCAGCTCCCTCGGTTCGGGTGGCATGCACTGCGCACAGGAAACAACCGCGCGGACCCGCCGTGCGCGTTGCGCCGGGCGTCCGCGGGGTAGTCGCGGCAGGGTGGGTCAGAGCCGATCCCGACCAAGGAGTGAGAAGTCATGGCCATCGCAACCGTCAATCCGGCCACCGGGGAGACCATGGAGACCTTCGTCCCGTACGACGACGCCGCCGTCGAGCAGCGGCTGGCGCTCGCCGAGGCGGCGTTCGCGGCCTTCCGGCTCACCTCCTTCGAAGAGCGGGCGGCCCTGCTGCGGGGGGCGGCGGACCGGCTGGACGCCGAGCTGGAGGAGATCGCCCGCACCATGACCATCGAGATGGGCAAGCCGATCGGCGCCGCCCGGGCCGAGGTCGCCAAGTGCGCGAAGGCGATGCGCTGGTACGCCGACCGGGCACCGGGGCTGCTGGCCGACGAGCACCCGGAGGCGGCGGACGTCGCGGACTCCGGTGCCGCCTCCGTCCTGGTGCGCTACCGGCCGCTGGGGGTGGTCCTGGCCGTGATGCCGTGGAACTTCCCGCTCTGGCAGGTGGTGCGGTTCGCCGCCCCGGCCCTGATGGCGGGCAACGTCGGCCTGCTCAAGCACGCTTCGAACGTGCCGCGCACGGCACTGGCGCTGGAGCGGGTGTTCCGCGAGGCGGGCTACCCGCAGGGCTGCTTCCAGACGCTGCTGATCGACTCCAAGGCGGTCGAGGGCGTGATCCGGGACCGTCGGGTGGCCGCGGTGACGCTCACCGGCAGCGAGGGCGCCGGCCGTTCGGTGGCGGCCGTCGCCGGCGACGAGGTCAAGAAGTCGGTGCTCGAACTGGGCGGTAGCGACCCGTTCGTGGTGCTGCCGTCGGCAGACGTGGCGGCGGCGGTGAAGTGCGCCGTCACCGCCCGGGTGCAGAACAACGGACAGTCCTGCATCGCGGCGAAGCGGTTCATCGTCCATGCGGAGGTGTACACGGCGTTCACGGCCGCCTTCACGGACCGGATGCGGGAGCTGCGGGTCGGCGACCCGCTGCTGGAGGAGACCGAGGTCGGCCCGCTGGCGACCCGTCAGGGCCGGGCCGATCTGGAGGAGCTGGTGTCGGACGCGGTGGCCGAGGGAGCGGTGGCGGAGTGCGGCGGCAGCCGCCCCGAGGGCATGGACGACGGCTGGTTCTACCTGCCCACGGTCCTGACCGGGGTGACCCCCCAGATGCGGATCCACCACGAGGAGGCGTTCGGCCCGGTCGCCACGGTGTACCGGGTGGAGGACCTCGACGAGGCGGTGGCGCTCGCCAACGACACCCCGTTCGGCCTGAGTTCCAGCGTGTGGACGAACGACGTGCAGGAGCAGGAGCGGTGCGTCCGCGACATCGAGGCGGGCGGCGTCTTCTTCAACGGCATGACCGCCTCGCACCCGGCCTTCCCGTTCGGCGGCGTGAAGCGGTCCGGGTACGGCCGGGAGCTCTCCGACCACGGGATCCACGAGTTCTGCAACGTGACCACCGTGTGGCGCGCCCGCTGACCCGCCCGCGGATCGACCGGGTCCGCCGGTCCGGGCGCCGGGCCGCCACCCGTCCGGGGTCCGTACGGTGGCAGGGTGCCGGGGGCGCTCGAAGGATGGGCCCATGACTTCAGGACTGAACGCACCGCAGCGCCCCGACCGGTCGCCGTACGGCCCGGACCCGGCGGACCTCCTCGGGAAGATCGCGAAGAGCGCCTGGCAGGCGGTGCTCTGCGCCGGACTGGCGGCGCTGGTGCTGGGGTGCATGGTGCTGGCGTGGCCGAAGGCGACGCTGGTGGTGGCCGGCATCGTGTTCGGGCTCTACCTGGTGGTCAGCGGGGTGCTGCAGCTGGTCGCGGCGTTCGGGACGCACGTGTCGACGGCGCTGCGGGTGATGGCGTTCATCTCCGGTGTGCTGTGCGTGCTGCTCGGGCTGCTGTGCTTCCGCAGCGCGCTGGAGTCGGTGCTGCTGCTGGCACTCTGGATCGGCATCGGCTGGTTGTTCCGGGGCATCACCCAGACCGTGGCGGCGGTTTCGGACCCGCTGATGCCCGCGCGGGGCTGGCAGCTGTTCGCCGGCGTGATCAGCGTCTTCGCCGGCGTGGTGCTGATGGTCGCTCCGCTCACCTCGCTGCACGCGCTGACGGTGCTCACCGGCGTCTGGCTGCTCGCCGTCGGCGTGGTCGAGATCGTCACGGCGGTACGCATCCGCCGTCACCTCAAGGCCTAGCCTCCTCCGAGCGGCCCAGCACCAGGGGGACCGCCGCCCCGGGCCACCGGAGGGCTCGCCCACGTCCGGACCAATCCGCTGCCCCGACTGCGCCGAACGTGGAGCAGAGGGAGGGCACGTGATGGCGCCCTTCCGGGTACAGGGAGGGCACATGGTGGCAGTCACCCGGCAGACGACGGCAGGCTCTTGGCGTTACGGGCGCTCGGGGCGTGGCACGGTGGCCGTGGTCGGGGCCGGGGTGGCCGGCCTGACGGCCGCGTACCGTCTGCAGGGCGCGGGCCTGGCCGTGGAATTGTTCGAGGCGGACGACCGACTGGGCGGGCACGCGCACACCCAGCGGGCGGTGGGCGCCGACGGCCGGGAGGTGGCGCTGGACACCGGGTTCCTGGTCCACAACGAGCGGACCTACCCGCACCTGGTGGCCCTGTTCCGCGAGCTCGGGGTCTCCACCCGCGACAGCGAGATGAGCATGTCGGTGCGCTGCGACGGGTGCGGGCTGGAGTACGCGGGCGCGCGCGGCCCGGCCGGGCTGGTCGCCCAGCCCGGCGCGCTGCTGCGCGGGCGGTACCTGCGGATGCTGGCCGAGGTGCCGCGCTTCCACCGCCGGGCGCGCGCGCTGCTGGCCGACCCGGCGGCGGGCGATCCCACCCTCGGTGAGTTCCTGGCGGCCGGCGCCTTCTCCCGGTACTTCGTCGAGCACTTCATGACGCCGGTGGTGGCGGCGGTCTGGTCGTGCGCACCGGACCTGACGGGTCAGTACCCCGCGCGCTACCTGTTCGCGTTCCTGGCCAACCACGGCATGCTCTCCGTCACCGGGTCGCCGACCTGGCGCACCGTGGTGGGCGGCTCGCAGACCTACGTGGCGAGGATCGCCGAGCAGCTGACCGGGGTGCACCGCTCGGCGCCGGTGCGGGCCGTGCTCCGCCACGAGGACGGCGTCACGGTGACCACACAGGACAGCCGGAGCACCGAGGTCGACGCCGTGGTGATCGCCACCCACGCCGACCAGGCCCTGCGGCTGCTGGCCGACCCCACCCCGGCCGAGCGCGAGGTCCTGGGTGCCTTCCACTACTCCGTCAACCCGACCGTGCTGCACCGTGACGCCTCCCACCTGCCGCTGGCCGCCCGGGCCCGGGGCTCGTGGAACTACCGGACCGCGGGGTGCGGCGACAGTGCCGCGGGCGTGCGGGTCAGCTACGACCTCAACCGCCTGCTGGGCCTCGACACCCCCGAGCACTACCTGGTGACGCTCAACGAGGACCCCGACCGGCCCGTGCCGGCCGAGCACGTCGTCTCCCGCACCGTGTACGAGCACCCGATCTACACCCGGGAGAGCGTCGCCGCCCAGGCCCGGCTCCCCGGGCTGAGCACCGGGCGCACCGCGTTCGCCGGTGCGTACCACGGCTGGGGCTTCCACGAGGACGGCTGCCGCTCCGGCCTCGAGGCGGCCCAGGCCCTGCTGAAGGTCGGCGCACCGTGACCACGCGACCGACGGCCGCGACCGCGCCGCCCCCGGCGGTGCTGCCGCGGCCGTGGGGCACGGCACCCTGCTCACTCACCCCCGCTCCCCCGGTCATGCCTGCCACCCGCCGTCCACGTCCCCGGTCAGCGCCCGCATCCGCTACCGGGGCGTCCGGCCGTGGCTGCGCGGCCTGCCCGTCCACCCCCGCCCCGACCGCACGCCACGGAATAAGGACCTGCCTCCATGACCACGCACGCTGAAGCCCTCGCACCCGACGCGTTCGCGACGGCGGATCCGCAGCACTGGCCCGACGTGGCCCGCGTGCCCCGCACGCCGCTCAAGGCGGCGGTGGCCCGCGGCCTGCTGCGCCGCATCGCCCGCAGGCGGGGCCTGCGGGTCGTCCTGCCGGGCGGCCGGCTCCTCGAACCGGCCCCGGCCGAGGCACCAGCCTTGCGCCTGCACCGGCCGGACGCGTTCTTCCACCGCATCGGCGAGAGCGGGCTGATCGGCTTCGGGGAGTCCTACCAGGCCGGCGAGTGGGACTCGCCGGACCTGGTGGCGCTGCTGACCGCACTGGCGACCGCCCCCGAGACGCTGGTGCCCACCGGCGCCCAGTGGCTGCGCCGCCTGTACGTCCAGCGGCCGCCCGCCGGGGAGCTCAGCACGCCCGACAACGCGCGCACGAACATCCACCGGCACTACGACCTGTCCAACGAACTGTTCGGGCTCTTCCTCGACCCCACCCTCTCCTACTCCTCGGCCGTCTTCCCGACCGGCCGGGGCGGCGCACCGGTGGCCTCCTGGGAGAACCTCGCCGATGCCCAGCACCGCAAGATCGACCGGCTGCTTGACCTCGGCCGGGTCGGGGCCGGTACCCGGGTGCTGGAGATCGGCACCGGCTGGGGCGAGCTGGCAATCCGCGCGGCCGCGCGCGGGGCTCGGGTGGTCAGCCTCACCCTGTCCGAGGAGCAGCTGGCGCTGGCCCGGCGCCGGGTCGCCGAGGCCGGTGCGGCGGACCGGGTCGAGGTGCGGCTGTGCGACTACCGCGCCGCCGAGGGCGAGTTCGACGCGGTGGTGAGCGTGGAGATGATCGAGGCGGTCGGCCGGCCGTTCTGGCCCGCCTACTTCGCCACCATCGACCGTGTCCTGGCGCCGGGTGGCCGGGCGGCGCTGCAGGCCATCACCATGCCGCACGAACGGATGCTGGCCAGCAGCGGCACCTACACCTGGATCCTGAAGTACATCTTCCCCGGCGGCCAGATCCCCTCCACCGAAGCGATCCGCCAGGCCGCCGCACGGCACACCGGCCTGCGGGTGGCGGCTTGCGACTCCTTCGGTCCGCACTACGCCGAGACGCTCCGGCTGTGGCGCGAGCGCTTCACCGAACGGGCCGACGAGGTCGCCGCGCTCGGCTTCGACCAGGTCTTCCGGCGCATGTGGGAGCTCTACCTCGCCTACTCCGAGGCCGGGTTCCGCACCGGCTACCTCGACGTCCAGCAGCTCCTCCTCACCCGCCCGGAGTCGACCCGATGACCCCCGCCAGCCGCCTCGCCGGCCTGCTCACCGACCTGCTCGGCCGCCCGCTGCCGTTCCGCCTCAAGGCGTGGGACGGTTCGACCGCGGGCCCGGCCGACGCGCCGACCGTGGTGCTGCGCAACCGGCGCGCGCTGCGCCGTCTGCTCTGGCAGCCCGGCGAACTCGGCCTGGCCGACGCCTACATCAGCGGCGACCTCGACGTCGAAGGCGACCTCGCCCCGGCCCTCTCACAGGTACGGCGGGCCCTGGCCGGACACGGCCCAGTCCGCCCCGGCGCGCGGGACTGGCCCCGGCTGCTGGCCGACGCCGCCCGCCTGGGTGTGCTCGGCCCGCGCCCCGTACCGCCCGGCGGCCGGGCCCGGGTGCGCGGCGCCCTGCACAGCCGCGCCCGCGACCGGGCGGTGATCAGCCACCACTATGACCTCTCCAACGAGTTCTACGCCCTGCTGCTCGGCCCGGCCATGGCCTACTCCTGCGCCTACTGGACGCCCAAGAGCGACACCCTGCAGACCGCACAGGAGGCCAAGTTCGACCTGATCTGCCGCAAGCTCGCCCTGGAGCCGGGCAGCCGCCTGCTCGATGTGGGCTGCGGCTGGGGCGCGCTGGCGGTGCACGCCGCGCGTGCCTTCGGCGCGCAGGTCACCGCGGTCACCCTGTCGGCGCGTCAGCACGCCTTCGCCACCGCCGCCGTCGAGGCCGCCGGGCTCGGCGGCCAGGTGAAGGTGCTCCTGCGCGACTACCGGGAGATCGACGGCGGCTCCTACGACGCGATCAGCTGCGTCGAGATGGGCGAGCACGTCGGCGACCGGGAGTACCCCGCGTTCGCCCGCCGCCTGCACGGCCTGCTCGCCCCCCACGGCCGCCTGCTCGTCCAGCAGATGTCCCGCGGCACGGTGGCGCCCGGCGGCGGCGCGTTCATCGAGACCTACATCGCTCCCGACATGCACATGCGCCCGGTCGGCGAGACCGTGGCCCTGCTGGAATCCGCAGGGCTGGAGGTGCGCAACGTCGAGGCGCTGCGCGAGCACTACGCCCGCACCATCGACGCCTGGCACGACAACCTGCGCGAGCACCGCGGCGAGTTCACCGCCCTGGTCGGGGAGCCCACGGTCCGCCTGTGGGAGCTGTACATGGCCGGCAGCTCGCTGGCCTTCGCCGAGCGCCGGATGGGCGTGGACCACGTCCTCGCCGTCCGGCCGGACGGCGACGGGACCAGCCGGGTGCCCGCCACCCCGGCCGGCTGGTACCCGGAGGGAGGGGCGTGAAGGCCGCCGCCTCCGCGGTCGACCTCGCCGCCAGGGCCGGCCGCGGCGGCCCGGCACGAGGGCTGCTCGTCACCGTCGGCGCCGCCCGCCCAGGCACCGGAGCCGGCCGGGCCCTGCCGCCGGGGAGCCGGCTGCGGGTGCACCGCGCGCCCGAGCGCCCCTCGGCCGCCGTGCTCCTGCTGCACGGCGGCCGGGCGGACAGCCTGCAACCGGTACCCCGCCTCGCCCTGGCCAGGCTCCGCATGCACCCGTTCGCCGCGCAGATCGCCCGGCGACCGTGGGGCCGCCAGGCACTGGTCGCAGCGGTACGGTACCGCTACCGGGGCTGGAACGGCGACCAGGCCCATCCCGTCCAGGACGCGCTGCAGGCCCTTGACGAGCTGTCAGCACTGGCCCCGGGAGTCCCCGTGCTCCTGGTCGGGCACTCGATGGGCGCCCGGGCGGCCCTGGCCGTCGCCGGCGCCGACGCGGTGCGCGGGGTGGTCGCCCTGGCGCCGTGGTGCCCGCCGGGCGAACCCGTGGCCCACCTACGCGGCAGGGCCGCCGTCTTCCTGCACGACGAGAGCGACCGGATCACCTCGGCCGCACAGACCTGGGACTTCGCGCACCGGGCAGCCGCGGCGGGAGCCGACGTCCGGTGCGTCCCGATGCCGAACGGCGGGCACGCGATGATCCGCGGTGCCCGCCGCTGGCACGAGCTGGCGGCCGACCACGCCGGCGCCGTCCTCGCCCGGACCCCCGCTCCGCACCCGGGAGGCGCTGCGCCGAGCGGGCGGAGCTAGACGCCGCCTCAGTTGTCGCGCTTGAGGACGCCCTTCACCCGGTCGGCGACGTCGTGCGCGGCGCCCTTGAGGTCTTCCGCGGCCTGCCTGACCTTCGACTCGGCCTGGTCGGCCTGCCCCTCGCCCTTGAGCTCCTCGTCGCCCGTCAGGCTGCCGAGCTTCTCCTTGGCCTTGCCGGTCACTTCCTGCGCCTTGTTCGACAGGTCGCTCACGGTGGTCTCCGTCCCGATGGTGGCGGCCACGGGTCGCAGCCGCTGGTCCGTCCCACTCTGCCGGGAGACTCCCGTGCGGGCACCTCGGCAGGTCCGGACCAGCGACCCCGCGGGTCGGACTCGCCCGGGGTGTCACGACCGGGCGGGCATTCCGGAGGTCGGGGTCTGGCGGGCCGGAACGGGTGGGGGAATTCCGGTACCGGCCCGCCAGGTCTGGGGGTGCTCAGACCGTGAGCAGGGTGGGGCTGGCGGCCTTGTCGACGGGCAGGAAGTCGTCGGGGACGGGGTACTGGCCCAGGACGTAGTTGAGGATCGCCGCGTGCATCGCCTCGACGGGGGCGATGGTGGCGGCGGTGGCGATCCCGGCCGGGCTGCCGACGTTGTAGGTCGCGAAGAGGTACGTCTGGGCGGCCTGGTCCTCCAGCGACAGTGCGAGCTTGGCGACGGTACCCACGTCGGTGGCCGCGCCCAGCGCCTGGAGGGTGGCGGGCTGGTTGGAGAGCGGGACGTCACTGATGGCCGGCTTGCCGGCGCCGGTGAGCACCGCGTTCCAGGCCTTCGCGTGGTCGGCGTGCTGACCCATGGCCGTGGTGACGAAGGTGGCCACCGCCGGGGGCACGGTGCCGAGTTTGCCGGCCTTCGCCGCGTCCAGCGCGGCCTGGTACGCGCCGACCGCCTGGTTCTCCAGCGCCGTCGCCAGCGCGACCACCTTCAGGTCCCCGGTGTACAGCCCGGGGGCGGCCGAGCCGGAGGCAGCCGCCGACGGACTGCCTGAGGACGAGGAGGAGGACGAGGAGGACGTGCTGCTGGAGCAGGCCGCGAGGGTCAGCGCGGCCGCGGCGCCACCGGCTCCCAGCAGGAAACGGCGCCGACCGAGGTCACGGGGGCCGTCCGCCCGGCGGGAGCGGATCTCCGCCGCCAGCTCGACGGCGCTCGCCCGCATCGCGGGCAGCGTCGCCTGGTGCGCCTCGTGCATCTCCCTGGTCAGGCAAGCGAGTTCGCGCTCGCTGATGGGGAGTTCCCAGCCGCCCTTGGTGGTCGTCACTTCACGGCCCCTTCGCTGATCGGGGAAGCACTGTCGGTCTGGTAGAAGGCGTCGGGGAAGCCGACGCTGCCGGCCGCGGCGGGCAGCTTGGCCGGGTCGACCGGGATGGTGATCAGATCGGCGGCGTTGCCCGCGAGCAGCGCCTGCACCGCGAGGAGCGTGGCGCGGTGCTGGGCCTCCACCGGCGCCACCGAGGCGAACAGCTTGCGCAGCTCGGCGTTGGAGACCTGCGCGACGTTCTTGGTGTAGGTCTGGGCCGCCACGTCCTCCAGGGTGATGGCGAGCTTCACCACGTCGGCGGGGCCCTTGATGGTCGGCAGGGCCTGGTCGACGACCGCCTTGTACTTCGGGTCCGGGTCGTTCTGCGCCTTGCCGCCGGCCTTGGTGGCCGCGGCGTTGAACGCCTGCGCGTGCGCCTGGTGCTGCTGGGTGGTCTTGGCGATGAACGCGGCCACCGTCTTGTTGCCGTCCTTGATGAACGGCAGGCCGGCAGCGGTCTGGTAGACGCTCACCGCCAGGTTCTCGATCGAGGCGGCGGTCTGCAGCGCCATGATGTCGTCCGCCATGGAGCCTGCGGGGGAGGCGGTGTCGGCGAACGCCCGCGTGGCACCCCACAGCGCGGCCAGGCCGCCCGCGCCGGCGACCAAGCCGCCGCGCTGCCACCAGGACCGCCGGACCGGCTCGGCCGCCTGCGCGAAGTCGGCCAGGGCGGCGCGGGTGATCCGCACCGCGTCGCTGTTCAAGTCCTCGGACTGCTCGGTGAGTTCTTCGAGCAGCCGGGTGTCGATGCGCTCTGCAGGCATCATGCTCCCGTCTCAGGCCGGCGCCCGCCGTCGGCGGGCCCTTTCGTGAGTGCTTCGCGGCACTCGGGGGCCCGGATTGGTCGAACTTCCGCTTGCGCCCGAAGGGGTGAACCGCGCCGCTCGGAGTTGACCGAAGGGCGTGACCGGATCAGGACGAGCCGGTGATCGCGATCAGGTCGGCACTGGCCCGGGGGGCCTGCAGCGGATTGAAGTACGGGTCCTCGTGGAGGGCTTCGGCGAGGTCGTCACGGGCGGCGGCGTCCTGGCCCAGAGCGCGTTCGATCTCGCCGCGGTGGTAGGCGAACAGGGCGTTGCGCCAGCCGGTGTGCCGGGCCTGGCGGGCGAGCTCGAGGGCCTCCGGATCGGCGCCCTGGCGGTGCAGGGCCCAGGCGAGGGCGTCGGCGACCAGGACGTTGTGCCGCCGGTCCCATTCGGCCCGCAGCAGGCGCACCGCCTCGGCGGGGTCGCCGTGGTCGGCCTGGTACTGGCCCATGGTCAGGTCGTCGACGACGCCGTTGGCGGCGGCGAGGCGCTGTTCGGCGTCCAGCAGCCGGTACTGCTCCTGGGCCTGGTCGGGGTGGCCGAGGGCTTGGTGGAGTTCGCCGAGTTCCAGCAGGTACTGCGGCAGCGGGACCTTGGCGATGGCGCTGTCGTAGTCCCGGACGGCACCGGCGGTGTCGCCGAGGGCGGCTTCGGCCCGGGCCTGGCCGGCCAGGGCCGGGGTGTGGTCGGGGTCGTCGGCCAGGGCCTGCCGGTATCCGGCCAGGGCTTGGTCGGGGTGGCCGGCGTTGCGGTCGAGTTCGGCGATCTGGTACCGGCAGAACGCCTTGTCGGCGGGGTCGAAGGCCCCGGCCAGGGCCCGCTGGAGAGCCTGCTTGGCCTCGTCGGTGCGGCCGTGCTGTTCGAGGTCGTAGGCGGCGCGGGTGAAGGAGGCGGTGCCCGGCTGGCGGTCCAGCAGTTGCTGCACCGCTTCGGTGGCGCCGGTGTCGTCGCCGAGCTGGGTCCGGGCGTCGGCGAGGACGGCGTAGGCCTGCCAGTGCAGCGGCGCGATCGCGATGGCCTGGTCGGCGAGGTCGCGGGCCTGGGCGAACTGGTGGCGGGCGTTGGCGAGTGCGCCCAGCCCGGTGAGCGCGTCGATGTTGTCCTTGGGCGTGAGGGTGAGCGAGCGGTGCAGCGCCTCGTCGGCCTTCGGGTAGGAGGAGGGGTCGGCGGTCAGCCGGGCCTGTTCCACGTACTCCGCGCCCAGGCGTGCCCAGACCGCCGCATCCGCCGGGGCCTCGCGCAGCCGCTGCTGGTCGGCGGTGATGGCCCGGGCCAGCGAGCCGCTCGCCACCGGTCGGCTGTCACGACGGGCGTTGTCCGAGGAGGACGGCGGCCCTCCGGGGTGTTGCTGCCACAGGCCGAGGGCGGCCAGGGCGCCGCACAGCAGGGTGGTGGTGAGTACCAGCGGAAGTCGTCGTCGCATGTCCCGGTCCCGGTAGAGCCGAAGGGTCATCCTGTGTCGGGCGGGGCGGGTGCGGCGCAGGGTCCTGCGCCGCACCCGCCCCGCGCCGGCGTCAGTGCGCCTGGTTGACGGCCTTGGCGTACGGCAGGGCGACGTACGGGAAGACGGTGCCGAACGGCTTGTCGGCGTGGTCGACCTTGTCACCGGCGGCCAGCGCCGGGATCAGGTGGCCCGGGGTGGCCCCCTCCATCACCTGCAGCGCGATGTCCACGACGTCGTCGGTGAGACGGCGCCCGTTCGGGAAGCCCTGGAAGTCCCCGTTGAGGACACCGAGGCGGTCCGGCTTGGCGGTGACCGGCGTCGACATGTTCAGGCGCAGCTCCTCGGCGGGCACGAACCGGTTGGGGTCGATGTCCTGGTTCATGAGCTGGGAGTTGAGGTCGACGGCGAGCGGGCCGTTGGCCGCCTTGGCGATGCCGGTGAGGAAGATCTCCTGGAGATCGGTGCGCGGCGTGGCCGGGGCGGGGAGCCCGTAGACGGCCTGCACGAGGTGCGGGACCTCCGGGTCGAGGACCTTGGCGACGACGGCCGGCTGGTTGTGGTCCTCCGCGGGCGGCAGCGCGTTGAACGCGTCCTTCAGGCCGGCCGGGACGACGACCTCGTTGACCAGCGGGTTGCCCAGGCGGGACACCTGGACGTACTTGCCCACCGGCTCCTCCTTGCCCGGGGAGAGCTTCATGCTCTGCTTCTCGGTGCTGGACCACACGCCGATGACGGGGTTGCGGGCCGCGTCGCCCTTGTAGGCGAGCTCGCTCTTGGGGACCTGGATGGAGAGCGTGTTGACGTTGTACCCGGCGAGGGTGTTCTGCCCGACCTCGGCCAGGTTGCCGCCGTAGAGCAGGTCGAAGACCCGCAGGTCGAGGAAGAACGGGTCGGCGGCCTGCGTGGCCACGGTCTGTCCGCCGCCCGGGAGTTGGACGGTGGCCTGGTCACGCAGCTTGCCGTAGTCCGGCATCGAGGCCTTGCCGGTGTCGGAGGGTGCGGCGGTGCCGTGCGCGACCAGGGTCTTGGGCTCGCAGTCGGGGCGCAGCTCCTGGAGGGTGTAGTACTGGTGGAAGAGCAGGGTCGGGTCGGTGAGGCTGTTCACCGGCCCGTTGTTGTAGAGGAACGTGTTGGTGCCGCGCTGGTCCTCGGTGTGGAAGGTCCAGCGGTAGGTGAGGTCGGGGCGGCCGGTGCCCTGGGAGTCGACGTTGATGTCGTAGTGCGCGCCGTCGGCCCAGGGGTAGAAGTTCGGGCCGCCGTTGGGCTCCTGGAACGGCAGCCAGTTCGCGGTGAGGGTGACGGTGTCCGGCTTGTCGGGGCTGGTGAAGGCGTAGACGTCGGTGTTGTCGACCTGCGGGTCGGCGGCGATCAGGGGCGCCTCGCGGTGGCTGGAGGCCGTGCTGGTGCCGGCTCCGGCGCCGAGCAGGGCGGTGCTGCTCAGGGCCAGGCTCATGGCGGTGAGGATCGCCGCGGTGCGCGCGGTCGAGCGCGACCGGGCAGGTCGGCGGGTGACGTTCATACGGTCGGGTTCTCGCTTCCGTGAGGGGGTGGTCGCCGGGCTGGATGATGCCTTCGGCGGCAGGTCCGGCTGAACAGCCGCTCTGGGCACTGTCAGCCGGATCCGTCAGAGGTTCGTGAAGCGGCGCGACGCGGACTGCCCGGGTCACCCGGGTGGCCGGACGACTGCACCCGGACGGCCCAACTTCGGCCGGGACCCGTGACCGCGGCCGGTGTCGGCCCTCGCGCACCGGCGCTTCCGTCAGATCACGGACCGGAGCGGCCGACTCGCACAGGCCGAGCTGCGGACTGACCCCAACTGCCAACGGGCGGTGCCCAGTCGGTCCCTCGCCGAGAGGCCGTGCGGCCATCCGGGTGACTCGTGCGGGCAGGCCGTGTCGTGGGCGGAGCGGGCGGTGTTGTGCGGCGAAGGTGTCAGGGCCGTTGCCGGTACACGGTCTGCGGCGCCGCACCCGCCAGGCGCCCCGTTCAGAGCGGCCCCTGACCGATCCGCCGGAGGCAGTACGTGGCCGTCCCCCTCTCCGTCCCCCTCTCCGTCCCCCTCTCCGTCGCCCGAGCCGGTGTCCTGCTGGCCGGCACCGTCTGGCTGACCGCAGCCGCCGCGCCGCCCGCCGGCGCACACCCGCTCGGCAACTTCTCCGTCAACCACTACACCGGCCTGACCGTGCACCCCGACCGCGTCGAGGCCCTGTCCGTCACCGACACCGCCGAGATCCCCACCCTGCAGCAGAAGCCCGAGGTGGACCGCGACGGCAACGGCACGGCGGACGACGGCGAACGAACCGCCTGGGCCGACCGGCAGTGCCGTCTGAGCGCCGACCGGCTGACCGCCTCGGCGGACGGCAGCCCCCTGGCCTGGACGGTGACCTCGGCCGCCTTCGGGTACGTGCCCGGCGCCGCCGGGCTGGAGACCAGCCGCCTGGAGTGCCTGCTCCGGGCGCCGCTCGGCCTCGGCGCAGCCGGCACCAAGCTGCGGGTGGCCACCGGGAGCGACGCGACACGGGTCGGCTGGAACGAGATCACGGCCGCCGCCGACGGCGTCCACCTCGAGGGCAGCAGTGTCCCGGCGGATTCGATCTCCCACCAACTGCGGGACTACCCGAGGGATCTGCTGGACAGTCCGAGCGGCGTCGTCGACGCCGAGTTCACCGCCGTGCCCGGCACCGGAGCCGGCCCTTCCCTCGGAGCTGGCGTGGGCGACGCCCGGGGCAGCGGGCCCACCGCCTGGCTGGCCCGGCTGGACGCGAAGCTCGCCGGCCTGGGCGCGACGCGCAACCTGACCCTGCCGGTCGGCCTCCTCGCCGTTCTCCTGTCCGTCCTGCTGGGCGCCGGGCACGCGCTGCTGCCCGGACACGGCAAGACGATCATGGCGGCGTACCTGGCCGGACGGCGCGGCAGCACCCGCGACGCCTTCACGGTCGGTGCGACCGTCACCGTCACCCACACCGCGGGCGTCCTCGTCCTGGGGCTCTGCCTGACCGCCTTCTCCTCACTCGCGGGCGACCTCGTCCTCGGCTGGCTCGGCGTCACCAGCGGCGTGCTGGTCACCCTGGTCGGCGCGGGTCTGCTGCTCGACGCGTTCCGTCGTGCCCGCAACCGCACCCACGAACACGCAGCGGCACCCGCCGGCCACCCTGTCGATGCCCCTGTGCCGGTCCTGGCGGGCGCGACCGCCGACCACGCCGGGCACCACGGCCACGAGCCCGCGGCCGGCCCGGGCCACCACGCCCACCCCCACGGGCACGACCACGAGCATGAGCACACGCACGCACACGAGCATCCCCACGGGCACGACCATCCGCATCACCATGGGCACGAGCACGGACACCATCACGACCACACCCACCGGCACGGCCTCTTCGGCCATCACCACCACCACGACGAGCCCGGCCGACCGCTCGGCAAGCGCGGCCTGATCGGGCTCGGCATCGCCGGCGGCCTGGTCCCGAGCCCCTCCGCCCTCGTGGTCCTGCTCGGCGCGGTGGCCCTCGGCCGCACCCTCTTCGGGGCCGGCCTGGTGCTCGCCTACGGACTGGGCATGGCCGGCACCCTCACCGCCGCAGGGCTGCTGTTCGTCCGGCTCGGCGACTCGATCGCGGGAGCCGCCGACCGGCCCTTCCTGCGCGCGGTCAGCCGGATCACGCCGTACACCGCGCTGCTGACCGCCCTGCTCGTCGTCACCGTCGGCATCGGGCTGGTCGTCCGCAGCCTGCCGTCCACCCTCTGAGCGCACCGCTCCCCACCAACAGGAGGTCCCGCCCGTGCCCACCGCCAGACTCCGCCGAGCGCTACCGGCCCTCTTCCTCGCCGCTGCCGTCGCCTCGCTCTGCGCCGCATGCGGCAGCTCCGATACGGGCGGCTTCGACGCGCAGCCGGCCGCGCCCTCGCCCAGCTGCCTGGAGCACCAGCGACAGAACCCGGACAGCCGCTACACAGGTGGTCAGCAGGCCGACCCGACCTCGGTCCTGACGATGATGCGGTTCTACACGGCCAACGGCACAAAGACCTACTGCGACGGCAAGCCCGCGACCACGACGGACCAGCACTGGACGCAGCTCTACCGCAGCCTGGGCGGAGACCCCTCGCATGTGGCACACACCCCGTGACCTGAGGCGCACCCGACGCACTAGCCGTCGATGTCAAGCACCGTGCCGTACAGTCGGTCCACCGTCAGGCGGATGACCACCCGGCGCTCGGCAACGAGCTCTTCGAGGAACGCGAGTTCGTCCTCGGGCCGCTCGGCCTGCGGGATCATCCCGAGTAGCTCCCGCCCGACCTCGTCGCCGGGTACGGTCGTGCTCTCGGAGACCACCGCCTCGCCTTCGGCGACGGCGAACGACCACACGTCGCCGCCCGGCACGTGCAGCGCTGCCCGCGGATCGCGCCGCAGGTGCCCGGCTTTGACCCGGTCGGCCGTCGTCGAGAACCGTATGGTGCGGGATTCGGGATCCCAGCTGTACACCATGGTGGTCAGGTGGGGGTGGCCACTGCGCTTGACCGTGGCGAGCGTGCCGAACCGGTGCCGGCCGAGCAAGGCGGAGAGGGCTTCGTCGGACAGCGGGCGAGGTGCTGGTCGTTGAGTCATGAAGTGATCAACGCCTCTGGCCGCGCAGCAATTTCCGCCACACGCCCCGAAGATGGCGCGGAGCCACGCGGGATCCTCGGTGGCCGCCGGGCCTCTGATCGGACGTCAGGTGGAGCCGCGTCACGGCTGGTGCATCCGGTGGCCGATCGCCAGGTCGCCGAAGCCCGCGTTGCCCACGATGTTCGACACGCCCACGTTGATCACCACCGCACCCCGGGGGTCCTCGTGCGCCGCCGGGCTCCCGACCCCACCCTCGAACATTCGAGCGAACTCGATCAGCGCCCGGTGCCGTCCGGCTGCGCAGAGCCGCTCGACCAGCTCCTGCCACGGCGGGCCACCCGCTGACCGGAGCAGCGCGCCGTCCTTCGGTGGCTGGTCGTCGGCGATCCGGGCCAGTTCCAGGTACCGCCCGACCGAGGCGCCCTCGGGCCCGAGGGCCGCAGCGATCCGACCACGCAGCTCCGCCCAGGTGCCCGAGGCCCGGGCCCGGACGGCCGCCGTCTCCGCCGCCACCCCCAGCCAGTAGGTGAGGCTGCGCCGGGTCTCCGCCACGTCCGGGTGGCCGGGCCCGAGCACCCGCTCGCGGTCGGACAGCAGCTCGGCCAGCCCGGTGGCCGCCGCGAACGGATCGCCCGCCTCGCCGCGCCAGACCATCAGGTTGCTCCGGCTGGTCAGCGTCACGGGGTGGTCGGGGCCGAACACCCGGAGCTGATCGGCCCGCAGCTCCTCCATCGCGGTGATGGCGGCCGAGGCGTCCCCGGCCAGCCCCCGCCAGGTGGCCAGCCCGTTCCGGGTGGCCAGCGTCACCGGGTGGTCCGGGCCGAACACCCGCAGTTGGTCGACCAGCAGGGCCTCCAGTGCCACCACCGTCCCGGCCGCGTCCCCGAGGAAGCCCCGCCAGAGCGCGAGGTTGTTCCGGGTGGTCAGGGTGTCCGGGTGGTCCGGGCCGAGCACGCGGAGCTGGCGCGCCAGCACCTCGTCCAGCACCTCCACGGCGGTGGCCCGGTCACCGGCCTGGGCCAGCCAGACGGCCAGGTCGTTGCGGGTGGCCAGGGTCTGCGAGTGGTCGGCGCCGAGCACCCGCTCCTGGTCGGCCAGCAGCGCCTCCAGCGCCACCACCGCGCCCGCCGGATCGCCCGCACTCCCCCGGAACCTGGCCAGGCTGTGCCGGCTGAGCAGCGTGCGCGGGTGGTCCAGGCCGAGCGTCCTGGTCTGGTCCGCCACCACTCCGCTCAGCTCGGCCACGGCCCCCACCGGGTCACCCGCCTCGCCCCGCCCGACGGCCCAGCAGTAACGGACGAACAGCACGTCGGGGTGGTCCTCACCCAGCTGCGGGCCGACCGCCCGGAGCAGCCGGTCCCAGTACCGCAGCGCCCAACCGTCGAGCCGCGCCTCGCGGATGCTGCCGCCGTGCCGGACGAACAGCGGATGCAGACCGCCCCGCCAGAACCGCTCGTCGGCGACGGTGAGCAGCGCCTCGGTGTTCTCCCGCAGCGCCTGGACCAGCGCGAGGTCCTGGTCGTAGGGCGGCCACTCGTCGAGCAGGGCGTCGGCCGCCGCCAGCACCGCCGCCGTGTGCTCCTGCGCCGTCATCCGGTCCCGGGTGACCCGCTGCACCAGCTGGTGCACCCGGACGGTGCCCCGGCGGTCGCGCTCCAGCGTGACCAGGCTGAACCGGTTGAGCGTGGTCAGGGCCGACTCCGGCCCGCGCCCGCCCTCGCACTGCAGGTACTGCTGCGCCGCCGGGCCGGAGAGCACGGCCCGCGGGATGCCGCCGCCGGCGAGCATGGCGGCCATCCGCAGCAGGGCGCCGGCCCGCCCGCCGGTGAGCTCGTCGGCCCGGCGGACCGAGACCGTCCAGGTGTCGGCCACACTGGACCGCTGGCCGTCAGGGAGTGCGCCCGACTGAGGCAGCACCGACTCCAGGCGGCGGCGCGCGTCGGCCAGCAGCACCAGGTAGTCCGCACAGCTCATCGCCCCGTCGATCACGAAGGCCGCCGCCTGGGCGAGGGCCAGCGGCAGGTGGCCCAACTCCGCGGCCAGTCGGTGGAACACGGCCGGTGGATCGCTCAGGCCGTACTCGCCGAGCCGAGCGGTGAGGTACGCCACCGACTCCTCCGGCGTGAAGACCCCCATGTCCAGCACCACTCGCCCGCCGCCGGTGAGCTGCGCATCGCGCCGCCGGGTGGTGACGAGCAGTCGGCCGCCGGCCCGCTCGGGCGGCCAGAGGCCGATGAGGTCAGCGGGATCCGCGAGGTCGTCCAGCACCACCAGCCAGCTGACCTCGGTGGTGGCGAGCCAGTTGAGGAACCACCGGGCGGCCGACCGGGGCCCGCCGTCCCCCGTCCAGCCGAGTTCGGCCGCCACCTCGGCGTAGCAGCTGACCACGGCCTCGCGGTTGGTCGCGCTGCCCCAGACCAGCAGCTGCGCCTCACCCCGGTCGGCCGCCTGCTGGGCCAGCCAGGCCGCCAGCTGCGACTTCCCCACCCCGCCGATGCCGCTGATCACCAACGCCCGCGCCTGCGCCCGCGCCAACAGATCCGGACGGCTGCGGAAGCTCCCCGCGAGGTGCGGCACCACGCCGATCCGCACCGGGCGCGCGGTCTCCGACCGTCCGAGCCCGGCCGCCGGATCCGGCGGCTTGCGCAGGGTCACCGTGACGAACCCCTCCGCCGAACGCACCGTGGGCTGTCGGACGCCCTGCTTCGTGCAGTCGGCCAGCGCGGTGGGCAGGCCGCTGCCGTCGCCCTCGACCAGCCAGGTCCAGTACAGCATCCGGGCCAACTGGACGTTGCGCTTGACAGATTCGCCGATCAGGGTGTCCAACTCCACGGCCGGGGCGCCCGGCTCGATCGGGCGGCCGGTCCAGCTGCCGGGGCTGGCGATCTCCAGTCGGTCCTCGAAGATCCGGACGTGGACGTGCACGCCGTGCGCGGTGTAGTCGCGGTGGACCAGCGCATTGGCGATGAACTCCCGGACGGCGACCATCGGGTAGGGGTGGTAGGGCTGCGACCGCGCACCGTCCGGGGTCGGCCGCTCGCCCTGCCGGGTCTGCTCGGCCACGAAATCCCGGACGCGGTCGATGAGTTCGTGGACCCGGCCCTCCAGCAGCACCGTCTGCCGGCTGGCCGACTTGTCCAGGCCGTGGTAACGGCTGCACAGCACCACCGAGTTGAGCCCGCTGGGGGCCAGCTGGAGGGCGAAGAGCAGCGCCCCGGTGAAGGTCAGCGACCCGCCAGTCCAGAGCCCGGCGCGCTCCAGGAACTCCCGGGGCGTCAGGCTGCCCGGATACGCGGCGGCGGCCTCCGGCCGCAGGTTCTCCCGGAAGGCCCGCAGGCTCTCGTGGTCGAACTCGGTGAGGCCGCTCGGCGCGTCCAGGTGGTGCCCGTTGGGCGGGGTGGCCCCGGCCCGGGCGGGCGCGGTCAGGTCCGGCGGCGGTGGCACGGGCGGGAAGCGAACCCGTAACGCCGCCACCAACCCGTCCAGCGCGCCGGCCGGGTCCTCGAAGTACCGGGCCACCGCCGTGGCGGGAGCCAGCTTCCGTACGTCCGCGTCGCGGTCGATCTGCACCACGAAGAGCCAGCCCGTGCCCTTGATCTGAGCGGCGTTGGCCACCGAGGACGGCCAACCCTCGCGCACGGCTCCCCGGGTCGCGCAGAGCACCACCGGGCAGCCCTCCTCCAAGGCCCCGGTGGCCGCCTCCACCAGCGAACTGCCCACCAGGACCGTGGAGTCGGACACCACCTCGTACCCGGCGGCGCGCAGCGGCGCGGCCAGCAGCTCGGCCAGCCCGTCCTCGCCGGCGGCGGCCGCGATGTAGACCACCTGGTTCATCGTCCGGCTACCGCAGCGCGCGGTCCAGCTCTTCGACCCCGCGGGCCCAATCGGCCACCAGGTCGGCATACTTGAGATCGGCCAGGATGGCCGGCGGGCGGCCGCCGGTCAGCCGCGCCGGGAGCAGCTTGACCGCCTCGCCCTCCAACTGCCGGGCCAGGGTGGACATCCACTCCCGGCTCATCCAGGGCGCCAGCACCCCGGCGTCGGAGTAGCAGACCACCACATGGGTGGCCACGGTCAGGCCCTCGTCCATCCAGCCGACGACGGAGTCGCCGATCTTCACGTCCAGCACGTCGAGCTTGATCCGGTGGCCGCGCGCCACCAGCTCGGCGCCCAGCTTCTCGGCCTCCGCCGAATCCGCCCCACGGTGGCTGATGAAAACCCCTGCCAACGCCCTGCCTCCCGCCCGCCCCGTACCACTGCGCCCGCCCCCGGTGCCGGGCAGCTTACCCGCTCGGCGGACGCCGCGAAGCCCCTCGGGAGCGGGGCGCCCGAGGGGCTTCGGTGACACCTACGGCGGGGTGGGGCTCAGTTCGCCGGGGGCTGGGTCTGGTCGGGCGGCGGCTGGTTGCCGAGCTGTTCGTTGATCTTCTGCTGGGCGGTGTCCACCTGACTGGCGTACTTGCCGTCCGTCCGGGCGTCGAAGGTGTCGCCGGCCTTCTCCACGCCTTGGCGGGCGGTGTCCTCGTGGCCCTTCAGCATTTCCTTGAGCTTGTCCAGCATCGACATGGGTCGTCCTCCCTGTACGGGCTTCCGACCTCCAGGATCACCAGCCTGCGGTCATCCCGCATCCGCAGCGGCTCCGGCACCCGTCGCCGCACCCGCCTCGGCGGCCATCGCCGCCACCAGGCTCGCGGGGCGCAGGTCGGTCCAGTGCTGCTCCACGTACGCGAGGCAGTCGGCCCGGCTGGCCTCCGCCACCCGGGTCTCCCAGCCCTCGGGCACGGCGGCGAACACCGGCCAGAGCGAGTGCTGGCCCTCGGCGTTGACCAGGACGCGGAACCGGCCGCCCTCCTCGTCGAACGGGTTCGACACCTGTGTTCCCCTCCCCAGCGTGGGCGGCCCGAGCGGGCACTCCGCCCACGCTAGGAGGGGCCGCCGCCGGTCGGCAAGGGCGGACCGGCGGACGGCAGCAAGCTGCCACCCGGCTCGCCCGCCCCGCCCGCCCCGCCCGGTCAGCCCGGTCGGCCCGGTCAGCTCGGCGCCAGCAGGGCGGCCAGGGCCGGGCCGATCGTACGGAGCGCCGCCGGCGAGACCATGCCCTGGTGGGTGCAGTCGACCGGGGTCTCGGTCAGCGGCCCGGCCACGAACGGCTGCCAGAGCGCGGCGGTGGGGCCGCCCGGCGGCCGGTCCTGAGTGGCGGTGAACAGGTGCAGCGGCCCGCGGTAGATGCCGGGGCGGTACTCCCGGCGCAGCTCCCGGTGGTGCCGCAAGGCCCGGACCACACGCGGGAGTTCGTCCTCGGCGAGCCCGTCCAGACCGCCGACTTCCGCGGCGATCCGGGACACGTCCCCGTCGGCGGCGAGTGCGGCGAGCAGGCGGTCGGCCTCCTCGTCGTCACCGGGGAGGTCCAGGCGGCGACCCTCGCCGTCGAAGGCGGGGTACGCGTCGAGCAGGGCCAGCAGCTCGACCTGTTCGCCGGCCGCCTGGAGCTGGACGGCCATCGCGTGCGCGACCACCCCGCCGAAGGACCAGCCGAGCAGCCGGTACGGCCCGGTGGGCTGGACGGTCCGGATCCGGGCCAGGTAGTCGGCGGCCATCGCGTCCACGCTGTGCGGCAGCCGGGCGGCCGGCGCGAGCGCCCTGGCCTGCAGGCCGTGCAGCGGGACGGCCGGGTCCAGGTGGCGCAGCAGGGCGGTGTAGCTCCAGGCGATGCCGCCGCCGGGGTGCACGCAGAAGACCGGGGCCGGCCGGCCGCCCTGCGGCGGGGCGAGCTCCCCGGCGCGGCGGCTCCCGGCGAGGCCCGGCCCGCTGACGCCACTGCTGCCGGTAGCCCCGGTGCTGCCGGTGCTGCCGGTGCTGCCGGTGCTGCCGGTGCTGCCCGGGCCGCCTGCGTCGCCCGTGCCGCCGGCGGCGCCTGCAGCGCCTGCCCGCAGGGTGAGCAGCGGCTCGAAGCTCTCCCGGTCCCGCTCGGCCTCGAGGCGGCGGGCCAGGCCGGCCGGGGTGGGCTGTTCGAACAGGTCGCGCAGCCGCAGCTCGGTGCCGAGGGTGTCGGAGATCCGTCGGGCCAGCCGGGCGGCGAGCAGCGAGTGGCCGCCGAGCTCGAAGAAGCCCTCCTCGGGGCCGACCGAGCCGCGCCCGAGCGCCTCGGCGTACAGGCCGCAGAGCAGCTCCTCGACCGGCCCGGCCGCCGCCCGGCTCGCCGCCGTGCCGTCCGCTGTGCCGTCGGCCGGCCCGGGTGCGGGCAGGGCCGCCCGGTCGAGCTTGCCGTTCGGGGTGAGCGGCAGCGCGGGCAGCACCAGCACGGCGGCGGGCACCAGGTACCCGGGCAGCACCGCGCGGAGCCGCTCGCGCAGCGCCCCGCCCTCGGGCGTGGCGCCGGGGGCGGGCACGGCGTAGCCGACCAGGCGGCGGTCGCCCGGCCGGTCCTCGCGGAGCAGCACCACGGCCCGGGCCACGGCCGGGTCGGCGGTGAGCGCGGCCTCGATCTCGCCGGGCTCGATCCGGTGGCCCCGGAGCTTGACCTGCTGGTCGACCCGGCCCAGGTACTCCAGCTCTCCGTCGGCCCGCCGCCGGGCCAGGTCGCCGGACCGGTACATCCGGGCGCCGGGCGGCCCGTAGGGGTCGGCCAGGAACCGTTCGGCCGTCAGGCCGGGCCGCCCGAGGTAGCCCCGGGCCAGGCCGGCCCCGGCCAGGTAGAGCTCGCCGGGGACGCCCGGCGGGCAGTGGTCGAGCGCCGGGTCGAGCACGTACAGCCGGGCGTTGGCCTGCGGACGGCCGATCGGCACCGGGCCGTCGGGCAGCTCGGCCCCGGGTGGCAGCCGGTACTCGGCGCAGTTGACGGTGGACTCGGTGGGGCCGTAGACGTTCCGCACCTCGGCCTGCGGGTGCTTGAGCCGCCAGACCCGGACCGCCTCGGCGGTCAACGCCTCGCCGCCGAGCAGGAGTTGACCGGTGGGCGAGTACTCCTCGGGGGCGTCGGCCAGCAGCGGGAGGTGGCTGGGGGTGGCCTTGAGGAAGGTGCAGGGCGGCAGCGGGCGGGGGTCGGTGAGCGAGCCGAGCAGCACCCGGCCGCCGAGGGTGAGCGGGGTCCAGAGCGCGGTGACGGTGAGGTCGAAGGAGAGCGAGGAGGGCAGCAGCGCCGTCCCGGCGGCGGCCGGGTAGGCGGCGGCGCACCAGGCGAGGTAGTCGGAGAGCGCGGCGTGCTCGATCAGCACGCCCTTGGGCCGGCCGGTGGACCCGGAGGTGTGGATCACGTACGCGGGGTGCCGCGGTGCGATCCGCGCCTGGGCGGCCGGCGGGCCGCCCGGCTGCTCGGCGAGCCGGGCCACGGTCTCGGGTGCGTCCAGTCGCAGCACGGGCACGCCGCCGGGAGCCCCGAACGGAGCCTCCACCCCGGAGCCGGAGCCGGAGCCGGAACCGTCCCCGGGCCCTGCGGCCGTGAGCACGAGCACGGGCCGCGCATCCGCCACCATGAACGCCAGCCGCTCGGCCGGGTAGGCCGGATCCAGCGGGAGGTAGCCGCCGCCCGCCTTGAGTACGGCGAGCAGGGCGACCACGGCGGCGGTGGATCGCGGCAGCGCGACCGCGACCAGCGTCTCGGGGCCGACGCCGTGCTCGGTCAGCAGGTGGGCCAACCGGTCGGCCCGGTCGGTCAGTTCGGCGTAGCTGAGCTCGCCCTCCGCGTCGGCGAGCGCCGGGGCGGCCGGGGTGCGGGCGGCTGCGGCGTCGATCAGGTCGGGCAGGGTGGCGGTGGCGGGCGGGGTGACCGGGCCGGTCGAGGCGGCGGTCAGACGGTGCCGCTCCTCGGGGCCCAGCAGGTCGAGCCGGCCGATCGGCCGCTCGGGGTCGGCCACCACGGCCCGGAGCAGCCGGAGCAGCTGCCCGGCCACCCGCTCGACCGTGGCGCGGTCGAACAGGTCGGTGGCGTAGCGGAGTTCGCCGTCGAAGCCGGCCGGGGTGCCGTCCGGGCCGAACCGCTCGGCCAGGGTGAGGGTGAGATCGAACTTCGAGACGGCCGCGGCGATCGGGAGGAACTCCACGGCCAGGCTATCGAGTCGGTACTCCGGGCCCAGCGGGTCCTGCTGGAAGGCGAGCAGCACCTGGAAGAGCGGGTGGCGGGCCAGCGTGCGGGCCGGGTTGACCAGCTCCACCACCCGGTCGAAGGGCAGGTCCTGGTGGGCGAAGGCCTCCAGGGTGGAGCGCCGTACCCGGGCGAGGAGTTCGGTGAAGCCCGGGTCGCCGGAGGTGTCGACCCGCAGCACCAGGGTGTTGACGAAGAAGCCGCAGAGCTCGGCCAGCATCTCGTCGGCCCGCCCGGCGGTGGGGGTGCCGATCGGCAGGTCGGGCCCGGCGCCGAGCCGGCTGAGCAGGGCGGCCAGGGCGGCCTGGCAGACCATGAAGGTGCTGGCCTGGCCCGTCCGGGCCAACCGGGCCAGCGCCTGGTGGAGTTCGGCGTCCACGGTGAGGGCCACCGCATCGCCCTGGTGGGAGGCCACGGCCGGGCGGGGGCGGTCGGCGGGCAGGGTGAGCCGGTCGGGCAGGCCGGCGAGCCGTTCCTGCCAGTACGCGGACTGGCGGCTGAGCTCGCTCTGCGGGTCGCCCTCCGCGCCGAGCACCTCCTGCTGCCAGAGCACGTAGTCGGTGTACTGCACGGGCAGCGGCTCCCAGCCGGGGGCACGGCCGGCCCGGCGGGCGGCGTAGGCGGTGGCCAGATCGCGCAGCAGCGGGGCGGTGGAGACGCCGTCGGTGGCGATGTGGTGGATCACCCAGACCAGCACCGCCTGCTCCGGCCCAAGCTCGAGCAGCGCGGCCCGGACGGGTGGTTCGGCCGCCAGATCGAAGGGCTCGGCGGCGAATTTGGTCATGTGCTGGTCAAGACTCTCCGCCGGGACGGAAAAGGCCTCGAACGGCACCGGACCGGGGGGCAGCACTTCCTGCCACGGCACCCCGTCCGCCTCCGGGTAGCGGGTGCGCAACACCTCGTGCCGCTCGGCCAGATCAGCCAGGGCGGCCGCCAGCGCGGCCCGGTCGAGCGGGCCGGTCAGGCGCAGCGCGAGCGGCACGTGATAGGCCGTGCTGCCGCCCTCCATCCGGTCGATCAGCCAGAGTCGCTGCTGAGCGGACGACAACGGGACCACACCGACTCCCCTCCCTCGGCCGAGGCCGTCACCGGCACCGACCACCACGAATTATCTGCCACCGATACATCTCTCGATGGTCTTTACCGCACCGCCCCCGATGCACCCCGGGCGACCTCCGAAACCCCGCCCGCCACCCCCGCGACGGGCCGCTCCGGATAGCCGGAGCGAAACCATCCGAGATGCTGCCAGTCGGCGGGGTGCATCGCAAGGCTTGATTGTGGCCGCGGCGGTGCAATCGGTTTACTTCGTTTCCCGTCCGCCTTGGCCGGGCAGGCTCCTGAGGCTCCCTCAGCCGTCGTACCTGCGGCCCGATGAGGGTACGACGGCTCTCGACGGCCAGGCTGGTTCGCGCATAGTCTTCACCCGGGGACGGTTCCGCAGCTGTGTGATCCGCAGCTGTGCCCCACCAGGGAATCCCAGGCTTGGCGAACTTTTCGAGAGGTCTCCCGTGTATCACACCGTGGACGGAAATCGGATTCATCCGACCGCCGGATTTGCCAGCGACGAGGCGATAAGCCGTGCGCAGGAAATCATCGGCGAGGCGCTGAATTCGTACCGCCGGCAATCCTCGCAACTCGTCGCCACCATTGATTCCGCCACCACTCCGGCCATTCTCCGGGAGGCGATGGAGCAGCGGCCGGCGGGCCAGCTCACCCTCCACGTGGTGGGCGGCCCGGTGGTCGAGCTCACCAGTCAGGAGACGGCCGAATTCCCCGTGTTCGTCCGTCGCGAGGTGCTCGGCCGGGGCCACGCGCTGCGCGTGCTCCAGCACCGGTCGGCGGCGCTGGACTGGCGCCACCGCCAGCAGCTCGGCCGGCTCGCGGCCGAAGGTGTCGAGGTCAGGGTGGCGCCGGGGCTGCTGCCCAGCATGGTCGCGCTCGACGCCGACCTGGCCGTCCTCCAGGTCGCCGGCCAGGACGGCCGGCCGCAGTCACTGCTCGCCCGGGGCGAGGCCGCCGCGGCACTGCACCAATTCCACCGCGCCCTCTGGGACCAGGCATTGGAACTGACGAGCATTCATCGAACACCTGCCGCAGTGGTGCTCGACGAGACCCAGTCCAAGGTGCTCCACAAGCTCTGCGCGGGCATGAAGGACGAGACGGCGGCGCGCCAGCTGAACGTGTCCGTGCGGACGTACCGTAGGCATGTTGCGTCGATTCTGAAAAGCCTCTCCGTCGGCTCGCGTTTCGAGGCAGGGCTCAAGGTGGCCGAGCTCGGTCTGGTGAATTTCCGGCATATGCATGACCTTGAGACCGGCTCCGCGGGCTGACCTCCCGTCAGCTCTCCTCGCCCTCCCAGCGCGCGGCCCGCAGCGAGCGGCTGAGCGTCACCGGGACGAGGCAGCCGGCCAGCAGCACCGCGTAGAGCACCAGCACGGCGGAGGGCGAGAGGTGGTCGAGCAGCAGACCGCTGCTCATCATCCCGGCCGGCATGCCCATCATGAACGCGGTGATGGTCGCGGCGACCACCCGGCCGCGCACCTCGTCCGGCACCCGCTGGAAGATCAGCACGTCCACCATCACCTTCAGCGCCGGGATGCCGAGCGCCGAGACCAGCAGGGACAGGAAGACCGCCACCGGGCCGCCCGGCAGCAGCGGCCCGAGCAGGCAGGGCACCAGCACCCAGCTCGTCGCGAGCAGCAGCTTGCCGGGGCCCATCAACCCGTGCAGCCGGGTCACCAGGAACGCGCCGAGGATGCCGCCGACCGCCTCCCCGGAGAGGGCCAGGCCGATCCCGCCGCTGCTGGTGCCGCCGTCGCGCATCAGCACGATCACCGGCAGCAGCACCGCGGCGGCGACGATGTTGATCGCCATCGAGATCAGCAGGGTGGAGCGGAGCAGCGGGGCCGCGGCGATCAGCCGGAAGCCGTCCAGCGCACCGCCGCGCTCGCGCGTGGTGGCCGTGCCGGGCCGGCCGTCGAACCGCACGGCGCAGGCGGCCAGGAAGGAGAGCAGCGAGCCGAGCGCGGTGCCGACGAACGGGGTGATCCGGCCCACCGAGAGCAGCCAGCCGGCCAGCGGCGGGCCGAGCAGCCCGGCACCACTGGACCGTGCCTCGTCCTGGGAGAGCGCGAGGCGCAGCTGCTCCGGGGGCACCACCGAGCGGAGCGCGATCATCCGGACCGGCCCGCCGTAGGCGATCGCCCCGCCGACCGAGATGCCGGCCAGCAGGGTGTGCCAGACCGTCAGGTGGCCGAGCGCCAGCGCCGTCACCACCGAGAGCGTCACGCAGAACCGGAAGCCGTCGGCCGCCATCAGGATGTGCCGCCGGTTGCGCCGGTCGGCGACCACCCCGCCGTGCACCCCGAGCACCACCGTGGTGGCCAGCTGCGCGGTGCTGAACGCCCCGGCCACGGTGGCCGATCCGGTCATCGCGAGCAGCATCAGCGGGTACGCCGTGTCGGCGATCCGCGCCCCGAGCATCGAGGAGGCCGCCCCTCCCCAGAGCACCTGGAACCGCCAGTTCCGCCGCAGCGGCACCAGCTCCTCCGCCGCGCCCCGCTCCACCCCGACCGCAGTCACCCGCTGCCTCCCCAATCGTTCACGTCAATCGCACCATTCACGCTTTCGTGAATGGTGGCAGAATCGAGAATGTTTGCACAAGAGTTGAAGCTGTGGCTCAATGGCCCGATGGACCACCCCACCCCGCCCGCACCGGGCATCCCGGGCGCCCCTGGCGCACCGGGCGTCTCGGCCCTCCCGGCGGGAGAGCGCGAGGTCGCCGACGTCGAGACGCTCAAGGCGCTCGCCGATCCGCTCCGCCTGGCGATCCTGCGCGTCCTCACCGGGGCCGGCCCCGAGCCGCTCGCCGTCAAGGAGATCGCGGCCGCCCTCGGCGAGGCCCCCTCCAAGCTGTACCGCCACATCCGGCAATTGGAGCAGACCGGGCTGATCACGGTGGCCGCCACCCGGCTGGTCTCCGGCATCCTGGAGAGCCGGTACCTGGCCGCCCAGCGCTCGCTCCGGCTCTCCCGCGAGTTCCTCGGCCCCTCGGCCGAGCACCCCGAGGCGCTGGACGCGCTGCTCGCCGCGATCGACGCCCACCGGGCCGAGTTCCGCGCCGCCGCCCTGGCCGGCCGGATCGACCTCGGCTCGCCGGCCGCCGAGACCGCCGGGCCGACCAGCGCCTTCGCCCACGCCACGCTCAGGCTCGCGCCCGACCGGCAGCTGGAGCTGACCCGCCGACTCCGCTCCGTCCTGGCGGAGTTCCGGGCCGAGGAGGAGAGCACGAGCCCGGACGCGGTGGAGGTCACCCTGTTCAGCCTCCTCTACGCGGCCCGGGCGAAGGACTGACGGACCGTCACTTCACTCTCGTCCTCGGTCACCAGGGACGCCGTGAGGCCGGTCGGAGCCGCCAGCGGACGGGCCGACCAGCCGGCGCTCTCCGGCGGCAGCGCGCCGCCCAGGCCGAGGCCGGCCGCCTTCAGGGTGGCCTCGTACCGGGTCCAGGCCCGTAGGAAGACGGCCTCCCGCCGCTCGGGCGCCGACTGCTCCAGCGCCAGCGCGGGCAGGAACCGCCGTGCCACGGCGTTCAGTTCGCGACCCTGGCCGGCCAGCTCCAGGTCCACCCCGAGCACGGGGCCGGCCCCCACCGCGAGCACCGCCCACTCCCCCGCCGCCGAGACCGAGAACGCGGGCGCCCCGGGGACTTCGGGACGCCCGGCCGGCCCGTGGCGGAAGACCAACTCGGCCGGAGCGGCCCCGGTGTAGCCCGCCAGCACGGACCTCAGGGCACCCCGCCGGCGGCGGAAGGCGGCCCGGACGGCTGGTTCGGTGATCCGCCCGGCCCGGGCCAGCTCCGCCGCCGAGAGGGCGGCCGAGCCGAGCCAGTGCGAGCCGGGGGCGATCCACCAGAGGTCGACCGTGCCGGGCGGGGGTGGCCGCACCTCAGAGCTCCGACCGGAGTTCCAGGTGCGCGGGCACCGTCGGCGCCTTCTCCCCCCGGTGCTCCAGCACGATCAGTCCGTCCTCCTCCCGGACGGTGCGGAAGCCCGCGAACCGGTACGCCACCTGCATCGGCCGGTTGCGGTCGGTGGGCACGAACTCGCCCTGCAGGCGCACCCCTTCGGCCATCGCCCGGGCGATCACGTGCTGGAGCAGCACGGTGCCGGTGCCCCGGGACATCACCCGGCAGGAGACCAGCAGCAGCTTGAGCGTCCAGAGCCCGGCCGCCCGCTCGATCAGCACCAGGCCGATGGTGCCGTAGTCGCCGAACCGGTCGGCCAGCTCGGCCACCAGCAGCAGGTGGCTCTCGGACTCCCGCAGCTGGTCCAGCTCGGCGGCCGAGTAGGTGTACCCGGTCGCGTTCAACTGGTGGGTCCGGACAGTGAGTTCCTCGGCCCGGGCGAGGTCGCCGGGCCGGGCGTGCCGGACGGTGAGCCGCAGGCCCAGGGTGGCCAGGAACTCCTCGGGGGTGCCGGTGTGCTCCTGCTCGGCGTCGGTCCGCCGCAGGTCGGTCCGGTACTGCTGCCGCCGCCAGGAGCCGTCCGGCGCCCCGGGGGCGGCGGCCAGGTCGGGCCGGCCCAGCAGGTCGGCGGGCTCCGTGTACTCGGCGGTGCGCACCTGCGGGTGGGCGCGGCCCACCTCGGCCTGCTCGAACGGGTCGTCGTCGAGGAAGAGGAAGCTGTCCAGGCCCAGGTTGAGCGCCTCGGCGATCCGTTGCACGGAGGCCGACTTGGCGCCCCACCCGATCTGCGGCAGCAGGAAGTACTCGGCCAGCCCGAGCTCGGCCAGCCGCGCCAGCGCGGTCGCCTCGTCGTTCCGGCTGGCCACCGACTGCACCACCCCGCGCGCGTCCAACTCCCGGACGGCCTCGGCCACCCCCGCCCGCAGCGGCACCGCGCCGTCCTCCAGCAGCACCCCGTCCCAGACCGTCCGGTCCAGGTCCCAGACCACCACCTTGACCCGCTTCACGCCGTCCGCCGCCACCGCTGCCGCCCTCCCCTTCGCCTTCTCGTCCCTCATCGCCGCTCCGTGCTCGGTCACCGCTTCGTCGGCCGTCACCTCAAGCCACCGCCGGCGCCCGCGTGGCCGAACCGGCCGATCGTCGTCTGACTGATCTCGTTGCTGCCCTCGATCACTTCCATCACCTTGGCATCCCGGAAGTACCGGGCCACCGGGCTCTCCGCCGAGCAGCCGAGCGCGCCGAGCACCTGGACGGCGTCCCGGGCGGCGTTCCCGGCCGCCACCGAGGCGAAGTACTTGGCTTCGGTGGCGGCCATCGGGGCGTCCGGGCTGCCCGCGCCGATCAGCTCGCCCGCCCGCAGCGTGAGCAGCCGGCCGGCCCGGGCGGCCACCACCATGTCGGCGAGCATCCGCTGCACCAGCTGGTGGGCGATCACCCCGCGCTCGGCCGCGTGCGCGGCCGCGGCCTCCAGGCAGCCCTGGACGATGCCGATCGAGCCGGCCGCCACGCTGTACCGGCCGAGGGTGAGCGAGGAGACCGTCAGGTACGGGTGCGCCCGGCCCTCCGGGCCGACCAGCGCCTCGGCGGGCAGCCGGCAGCCCTCGAAGCACAGTTCGGCGAGCATCGCGCCCCGGGTGCCGAGCATGCCGGTGATCGGCGCCACCGTCAGCCCGGGGGTGTCCCGCTCCACCAGCAGGGCCGAGACACCACGCTGCGTCCTGGCGAACACCAGGTAGAGATCGGCCAGTTGGCCGAAGCTGATCCACTTCTTGGTGCCGGTCAGCTCCCAACCCCCCTCCACCGCCTCCGCGGTGGCGGTCACGGCCGCCGCGTCACTGCCCGCCCCGGGCTCGCTCAGCGCGAAGGCGGCCAGCCGCTCCCCCGAGGCCAGCCGGGGCAGCCAGTGCTCCCGCTGCCCGGCGCTGCCCCAGCGGCGGATCGTGTCGGCCACCATGTCGTGCACGGTGAGCAGGCTCCGGGTGGCCGAGCAGGCCCGCCCGAGCTCCTCGTGCAGCAGCCCGTAGGCAAGCGGGTCGAGCGCCTGGCCGCCGTACCGCTCGGGCAGCAGCGGCGCCAGGCACCCCTCGACGGCCAGCTTCTCGAACAGCACGCGGTCCACGCGCTCGGTGCGGTCGTGCTCGGCGGCCAGCGGGGCCACCAGCTCCTCGGCCAGCCGCCGGTAGGTCGACTGCCGCTCCGCCAGGGCGGGTTCGGGTGTCAGGCGCACGGCTTACCGTGCCCCGCCGCTTGCGGTCTTCGCGCTCACGAAGGCCGTCACCGCGTCCACCGAGCTGAAGTGGGCCAGCTCCAGCTCGTCGTTCTCCACCGTGATGCCGAACCGCTCCTCGACGAAGGTCACCAGCTGGGCGGCGAACAGGGAGTTGACCAGCCCGGCCGCGAAGATGTCCTCGTCGTCGGCGAGTTGGCGGGCCAGGCTGCTGCTGAGGTACGCGCGGGTGCGCTCACGGATCTCGTCCGGGCCGAGCACGGTGGTCATGGGGGCCTGCTTTCGGGTCACTGGGGTGATCGGTCGCTGGGTCGGGTCTCGGAGTCAGGAGGTCGGTCTCCGGGTCACTCGGTCAGTGTGGCGGCGATGCCGGTGAGCACGACCCCGGGCTGCTCGAACAGGTAGAAGTGGCCGCCGGGGTGCACCGTGATGGTCAGGTCGGGGCCCTCGTACTCGGCCCACTCCTCCAGCTCGGCCGGGCTCACCACCGGGTCGGCCCGGCCACCGAGCACGTGCAGCGGGAAGGGCAGCGGCCGCGGGGCCGGCCAGACGTGCCGCTCGACCAGCCCGAGGTCGGACCGGATGGTGGCCAGCACCCGGCCGACGTACTCGGTGTGCCGCAGCAGCTCCGCCGGCAGGCCGCCGGTGGCCCGCAGCCAGGCGGTCAACTCGGCGTCGGTCTGCGGCCGTTCGCGGGTGGCGGCCAGCTGGGGCGGCCGGGCCGCCGAGACCAGTACGGCGGCGGGCGCCGGCAGCCCCCGCCGACCTGCCTCCAGCGCGAACTCCAGGGCCAGCAGGGCGCCGAAGCTGTGGCCGAACACCGCGTAGGGCACCGCGAGTTCACCCGCCAGGGCGTCCAGCAGCCCCGCCACCAGCTCGGCCACCGAGGCGGCGTACGGCAGGCCGGCCCGGGTGCCGTGGCCCGGCAGCTCCACCGGCACCAGCTCGAACCCGGCGGGCAGCACTGGCCGCCAGGGCGCGAAGGACCCGGCCGAACCGCCCGCGTGCGGCAGGCAGAGCAGCCGCAGCCGGGGCACGCCGTTCGCCAGCCGGCCCACCACCCAGGGGTTGCCGGTGGCCTCCGGCTGCTCGGCGGGCGCGGTCCGCAGGTTCATTCGCACGGGTTCTTTCGATTCGACGGGACGGTATTCGGCAGCCGGGCATTCGTTCGCGCCGCATTCGGTCGGCCGATCCGCCGCTCTGGACGCTCGATTGACCGGCGTGCGAGGATGGCGGCCGTCCGAGGAGAGGGGTGCATTGTGGTCGGAATTTCGGAAATCGTCACGGTCCTGCCGGAGAAAAGCATCGGGTTGGCCGAGGTGGCCGAACGGGAGCAGCTGCCCGAGCTCGACCGGGAGATCCTGGCCAGGCTCGGCATCGAGACGGTGGGCGAGGCCGAAGGCCGCCCGGCCACCGAGCTCGCCGCCGAGGCGGCCCGCCGGCTGGTGGCCGGAGCGCCCGCGCCACCGGCCGCCTTCCTGCTGGTCGGCGGCCGCCACCCAGAGCTGCTCACCGCCTCCGAGGCGACCAGGGCGCAGCGCGAGGCCGGGATCAACTCCGGTCTGGCCATGGGTGTTTCGGAGCTCGGCTGCGTCTCGGTCTCGGCCGCCCTGCTGGTCGGCCGCGGGCTGCTGGCCGCCGATCCGGCGCTCTCCGAGGTGGTGCTGGCCCACGGCAACCGCCCGCCCGGCCCGCGCCGCTACCGCCGCCCGGTCACCGTGAACGGCGACGGCGCGATGGCCATGCGCCTCACCCGGGACGGCGCGCTGCGCATTCTCGACCTGACCCTGGAGACCAATGGGGATTACTGGGACCTGTTCAAGGTGGAATACCTCGACCGGCCTTTCGCCGAATGGCAGGAGACCTGCTCCGACCCGCGCCGGTACTCCTTCTCGCTCGCCGTGGAGAGCAAGAAGCGATTCGCCAGGATGAACGAGGAAATCCTGGGCAGGCAGGGGCTCGGAATGGAGGACGTCGATCATTTCGTCACCCAGAACCTCTCCCTCGGTGCCTTCGATTTCTACGAGCAGTCCTTCGACGTCTCCCTGGCCCGGGCCTGCCGGGCCAACCTGCGGGCCCACGGCCACGTCGGCTCCACCGACATCGGGCTCAACCTCCGGGCCGGGATGGCTTCGGGTGAGTTCCGGGTGGGTGACCTCGTCCTGGTGATGAACAATTCACCGGTCGCCGCCTGGAGCAGCATGCTGATCGAGGTGACCGGCCCGCTGGGCTGAGCCCGGCAGACCGGCCGCCTCCGCCTGCGCCCGCGCGGCCATCGCGCGGCGCAGGCTCAACGGCCGCATGTCCTGCCAGAGTTCGTCCACATGGGCCTGGCAGGCCTCGCGCGGGCCGGAGTAGCCGGTGGGCCGCCAGCCGGCGGGCACCTCCCTCACCTCCGGCCAGAGCGCGTACTGCTCCTCCTCGTTGACCACGACCTGGAAGTCGCGGCGCGGCGGTACGGTCTCCAACTCTCCACCCTCCACGGAATCTCGGCCCTGCTCCCGCCCAGTCCTGCACCCGGTCAGCGCTGCACTCGCCCAGCCCTGCGCCCGCTCACCCCTGCGCCCGCTCGGCGAGCGCCCGACGGTCCAACTTGCCGGTGGCGCCCACCGGCAGGCTCGGGTGCCAGACGAAGGCGGCCGGCACCATGTGGGCCGGGAGCCGGGCCGCGAGCAGGGTGCGCAGCTGGGCCTCGGTCTCCGCCGCCCGCTCGCCCACCAGGTGCGCCACCAGCCGCTGGTCGCCCGCCCGCGAGAGCTGCACCACCACCGCGGCCGCCGTGACGCCCGGGTGCTCGGTCAGCGCGGTCTCGATCTCGCCCGGCTCGATCCGGAAGCCGCGCAGCTTCACCTGGTCGTCCAGCCGGCCGAGGTACTCCACCACCCCGCCCTCGGTGACCCGGCAGCGGTCGCCGGTCCGGTAGAGCCGCGCCCCGGCCGGGCCGAACGGCGAGGCCACGAACCGGGTGGCGGTCAGGCCGGGCCGCCCCAGGTAGCCCCGGGCCAGGCCCTCACCACCCAGATACAGCTCCCCCGGCACCCCGACCGGGCAGGGCAGCAGCCGCCCGTCCAGCACGTACAGCGCGAGGTTGGCGATTGGCCGCCCGATCGGCACGGTCGGGCCCTCGTGCTCCTGGCGGCAGTCCCAGACGCTGACGTCCACCGAGGCCTCGGTCGGCCCGTACAGGTTGAGCAGGTCGGCCGGGCAGGCCGCCAGCAGCGCCGCCCTGGTCTCCGGCGGCAGCGCCTCGCCGCTGCACACCACCCGGCGCAGGCCGGTCAGCCGGCTCGCCTCCACGGCGGGCAGGAAGACCCGCAGCATCGAGGGGACGAAGTGCACGGTGGTGATCCGGGCCCGCTCGATCAGCTCGGCCAGCCGGAACGCGTCCCGCTGCACGCCGGGTGCGGCGAGCACCAGCACCGCGCCGCTGCTCAGCGGCCAGAAAAACTCCCAGACGCTCACGTCGAATCCGGCCGCCGTCTTCTGCAGCACCCGGTCCTCCGCGCCCAGCGGGTCCCGGTGCTGGGCCCAGCGGATCCGGTTGACGGCACCCCGGTGCGGCACCGTCACGCCCTTCGGCTGCCCGGTGGAGCCGGAGGTGTAGATCACGTACGCGGCGCCGTCCGGCCGGGCCGGGGTGGCGGGCGCCGGCTCTGCCACCAACTCCGTGAGCTTGAGCTCCACTTGCTCCACCTCGGCCAGCGGCACGGCCCCCGGCCCGGTGAGCACCAGGCGCGCCCCGCTGTCCGCCAGCAGGTAGGCCAGCCGGGCCGCCGGGTACTCCGGGTCCAGCGGCAGGTAGGCCGCACCCGCGTACAGTACGCCGAGCAGCCCCACCACCAGCTCCGGCGAACGCTCCGCGCAGACCCCGACCACCTGCTCCGGCCCGACCCCGCGCTCGCGCAGCTCGGCCGCGAGGGCCCGGGCCTGCCGGTCCAACTCCCGGTAGCTGAGCCGCTCTTCGCCGAACTCCACGGCCGTCCGCTCCGGCGTGGCGGCGGCCTGCCGCCCGACCAGCTCGGCCAGCGAGCAGGGCTCACCGAGGTCGGTGGCCGTGTCGTTCCAGTCGTGCACCAGGCTCTGCCGCTCAGCCGGCTCGACCAGGTCGGGCTCCGTGAGGCCCGTGACCCCGTCGGCCAGCTCCGCCAGCAGCCGCCGCCAGCGCGTGACCAGCCGCTTGGCGCTGCGCGGCTCGAACCGGCCGGCATCGCAGAGCACCGCCCCGCTCAGCCCCTGGGCACCCGCCCGCACCCGCCAGACCACGTCCAGCCGGCCCTGGGGCGTCACCAGCTCGGCTGCTCCGTCGGCCTCTTCGGCCAGGTCCACCGCCACCGAGACCAGCGGATGCCGCCCCGCACCGGCGGCGGGCGCCCGCTCGGCCCGCGCGGCGGCCACCGCCTGCTCGGCCTGGCGCACCAGCGTCGGCAGATCCGCCACCCCGGTGTCCAGCCGCACCGGCCGGCAGTCGGCGCTCCCGGTCTCCCGCAGCCCGACCATCACCTCCGGCTCCCCGGTCAGCCGCGCCAGCAGCACCCCGACGGCCGCCACCACCCCGGCCACCGGCACCGGCCCGCCCTCCCGGTACCCGAGCACCGCCGCGATCTCCGGCCCGAGCTTGAACGGCCGCACGGTCGCCGCACCCCCACCGGCCCCGTCCCCGAACCGATCCGGATACAGCTCGGTCCGCCCCGCCGCCGACCGCCGCTGCGCCGCGACCCGCTCCAGCTCGGCCCGCACGGCGGCGGCCAGCGCGGCGGCGTGCTCGCGCAGCGGCGCAGCGAGGTCAGCCGCCACCGGGACGGTGGCGGGGCCGGCGGTGCTCGCGCTCCGCGCCGGCTCCCCTGCCGTCGGCGCTGCTCCCGCCTGCTCCGCGCTCGGCGCGCTTCCGGTCGGCTCCACGAGCCTCACGCCGCCTGCGGGCGTCTCCTCCTCCGCACTGACGCCATCCGCCGCGCCGTCGCTCGGCGCACTGACGCCATCCGCCGCGCCGTCGCTCGGCGCACTGCGGAAGACCCGTGCCGGCAGCCCTTCCGCCGCAGCCAGCGCCGCCGCCGTCTCCGGCCCGTCCACCAGGCCGAGCAGCGTCACCTCGCCGCCCTCGGCGCGCAGCAGGGCGGCCGTCTCGGCCGCCAGCACCGCGCCGTACTCCCAGCCGAGCAGCCGGTACGGCCCCTGCGGGTCCGCGCCGCGGATCGCGGTGGCGCACTCCCGCGCCCGGGCGGCCAGCCGGGTGCGGCGGGCGTCGGCGGGCAGGTACGGGTCGGGGCGTTCGGCGCGCAGGCCGTGCAGCGGGGTGTCGGGGGCGAACTGGCGGGCGAAGGCGTGGAAGGCCAGGGTGTTCTCGCCGTTGGGGTGCAGGCAGACCAGCGGGGGCTGCTCGCCGCGCGGTTGGAGCACCGCGATCGAGGCCGGCCGGGTCCGGCCGCCCGCCGTCCGGACGGCCTCGGCCAGGCCGGCCGGGGTCGGGTGGTCGAACAGGGCGGCGGCGGGCAGCCGGACACCGTGCTGGGCCTGCACCTTGCCGAGCAGCGTCATGGCCAGCAGCGAGTGGCCGCCGAGGTCGAAGAAGTTCTCGTGCCGCCCGGGCTCGCGGTCGAGCAGTCCGGCCCAGAGCCGGATCAGCGCGGTCTCCAGCTCGTCCGGGGCGGTCTCCTCCGATGCGGGTGCGGCCACGGCCACGGCCACCGGCGCCGGCTCGGCCACCGGCGCCGGACGGCGCAGCTGCACCACCCCGGCCGCGTCGATCCGGGCGGCCCGGCCGGTGCGCAGCAGGCGACCGCCCGGGTGGTGCGGGTCGGCCCGGAAGTCCCGTTCGGTGCCGGCCGGGTCGCGGTGGTAGCCGAGCGCGGCCACCGGGCCGCCCAGCCAGAGCTCGCCGGTCACCCCGGCCGGCACCGGGCCGAGCGCGGGGTCCAGCACGTAGAGCCGGGTGCCCGGCGTGGTGCGGCCGAGCGCGAGCCACTCGGGGTCGCCGGTCTCCCCGGCGCCCTCGGCGATCGGGTAGGGCAGGCCGGGCAGCACGAACGCGCCGTCGGTCGGCCGCAGTTCGGTCTCCTCAGCCCGGCGGATGAGCTCGGCGAGCGAGTACCCGGCGACGGCCTCGGCGGGCACCAGCAGCCCGTGCAGGGCCACGGCTCCACCGACGGCGTCCACCACCGGGGCCGTACCGGCGTCCACCCCCCGGGCCGTGTCCTCGGATCCTGCCTCCGCCGGGTCGAGCACCGGCCCGGGCCAGGGCAGCGGGCCGCCGGCCGAGCTCAGCAGCAGGGCCGGCCCGGCCTGCTCCAACACCGCCGCCTGGCGGGCGAACGAGGCTCCGGTGTCCCACGGCACGTACACCGCGCCGAGCCGCACCACCGCCGCCAGCGCCACCGCGCCCTCGAGGCCGTCCGCCGGTCCGGCCACCACCGTGCCGGCCCCGACGCCCCTGGCGGCGAGCCGCGCCGCCAGCGCCACCGAGGCCCCGCCCCGCGCCACCACGTGCCCGATCGGGCCGACCGCGTCGGCCGGGCCGTGCCCGATCGCCAGCCGGGCCTGCCGCTCGGCCTCGTCCAGCAGCGGCAGGCCACAGATCGGGGCGTCCGGCTCGGCCAGGATGGCGCGGATCAGGGTGAGGAAGTCGGCCGTCAGGCGCTCGACGGCGGGCTGGTCGAAGAGGTCGAGGCTGTACTCGAAGGAGGCGGTGAGCTCTGGGTGGGTGTCCAGCTCGCAGACCGTCAGGCTGAGGTCCCACTTGGCCGTGCCCGGCGGCAGGCCGCCGAACTGCTGCAGCCGATCGCTGCGGTAGGTGAGGCCGGGGGCGAGCTCGGCCACGTGGTCGATGATGTTCTGGTGGATGTACGCGATCTGGAAGATCGGGTGCCGGGACGGGTCGCGCTCGGGCTGCTGGTCGGCGACCAGCATGGCGAACGGGAGTTCGTCGTGGTCGAGTCCGTCGATCACCGTCCGCCGCACCCTGGCCAGGGCCTGACGGAACGTCAGATCCCCGTCCAGCTTGGTCCGCAGCGGCACGGCGTTGTTGAAGTACCCGATCAGCTCGAGCACATCGGGGTGGGAGCGCCCGGCGGTGGTGGTGGCCACCGTCAGGTCGCCCTCGCCGCTGTAGCGCAGCAGCAGCACCTTGAGCACCGTCAGCATGGTCATGAACAACGAGCCGCGCTGGGCCGCGCTCAGCTCCTTGAGCCCGTCCATCAGCTCGGCTGGGACGGTGAAGCGGTACACCTCGCCCTGGCCGGTGAGCCGTTCGGGGCGCGGCTTGGGGTGCGGGAGCCGTGAGGGGGTGACGCCGGCCAGCGCGCCGCGCCAGTACCGCAGCAGGCGCTCGCGGTGCTCGCCGGTCAGCCGCTCGCGCTGCCAGGCCGCGAAGTCCAGGTAGCTGATCGGGAGTTCGGGCAGCTCGGCCGGGCGCTGGGCCAGCTCGGCCCGGTAGAGCTCCCAGAGGTCGCGGTCGAGCACGGCCGGGGTCCAGCCGTCGTAGACGCTGTGGTGGGCGACCAGCAGCAGGGTGTGGTCGTCCTCGGCGGTCTTCACCAGCAGCTTGCGGTAGAGCGGGCCATCGCTGAGCACCATCGGCGCCGCCGCGGCGGCCCGCAGCCAGGCCTCGGCGGCGGCCGTCCGCTCCGTCTCCTCGGCGATGCCGGTGAGGTCGACCACCTCCAACTCGCTCTCGTCCACCGGCAGCAGGGCGACCAGGGGCTTGCCGTCCTGCTCCAGGTAGCGGGTCCGCAGCACCTCGTGGCGGCGTTCGAAGGCGGCCAGCGCCCGCCGCAGCGCGGGCACGTCCACCGGCCCGCGCAGGTGCATGTCGTGCGGCACGTTGTAGATCGCCACGTCCGGGGTCAGCTGGTCCAGGAACCAGAGCGCCTCCTGCCCGTGGCTGGGCAGGTGGGTGGTCTCCGCCGTCAGCCGGACGATCGACTCCGCGGGGGCCGCCGCCGTCCGGGCCTGCGAGCGGATCAGCTCGGCGAGGGCGGCCACGGTGCTGTACTCGTACAGCACCGGCAGGGTGAGGCGCAGGCCGTACCGGCGGTTCAGCCGCTCCAGCACCGAGAGGCCGAGGATGGAGTTGCCGCCGAGGTCGAAATAGTCGGATTCGGCGTCGATGCCATCGATCCGCAGCACCGCACCGAACACCTCGGCCACCGCCTCGACCGGGTCTCCCGCCTCCACCGGCGCGCTCGCCGTGGTGACGGCCTTCGTGCTCGGCCGCACCTCGGGCCAGCAGCGGGTGGGCTCGAAGGAGTAGCCGGGCAGCTCGATCCGGCGGCGGCCCTGGCCGGCGTAGCGGCGGTCCCAGTCCACGGTGATGCCGGCGCGGTAGAGCGTGGCGAGCACCGCCGCGAGCTCGGCCGGGGCGGTGGCGGGCCAGGCGGTGTACTCGTGGCGCGGCCCGGCGGGCCCCGCCACATCGACCAACTCGCCGAAGGCCGGGTCCACTTCGCCGAGCACCAGGAAGGCCGAGGGCTCCTCCTCGGCGAGCCGGGCCACCACGGCCCGGGTCCGGGCCGCCGAGGGCGCGGTCACCGGCTCCGCCCAGGCCTCGGCCAACGGCAGCTCCCCGCGCAGCGCCCGGGCCACCGCCCGCCCCCGCCCGGTCCCGAGCAGCACCTCCGGCGCGAGCCCCTGGGCCCGCAGCAGCTCCACCGAGGCGTACTGGTGCCGCGCCGCCTCCGGCACTCCGGCCGAGCGCTGGTACGCCTGCGCGTACGCGGGGTAGGCCGCTGCCCAGACCGCCGGGTCGGCCGCGGTCTCCACCGGGTCGCCGAGCACCAGCACCAGCCTGCGGCCCACCGGCTCGATCTGCGGGCCCTTCTCCAACTCTCCGGCCAGCCGGTCGAGTCCGTCCCGCAGGGTGGCCAGGTCCGACACCGGGAAGGCCACCCGCACCGGGTGGTCGTCGCGGCCGGCGTTCAGCACGAAGAGGGCGTCCGGCAGCTCGGCCTCCCGCAGGCGGGGCAGCCACTCCCGCAGCGCCGTGACCTGCCGGCGCAGGGCTGCGGTGCTGCGGGCCGAGAGGGTGACGAGCTCGTACGGCTGGGTGGCCGGAGCCGGCTCGGGGCGCTCCGGCGCCTCCTCGAGCACGGCGTGGGTGTTGGTGCCGATCAGGGTGAGCGAGCTGACACCCGCCACGCGCGGGCGGCCGTCGGGGGTGGTCCACGGCGCGGTCTCGACCGAGACCCGCACCGGCTCGCCGTGGGCGGCGAGTTGGGGGTTGGGGTGCTCGAAGTTGATCGAGGGGTAGTGGGTGCGGTGGCGCAGCCCGAGCACCGCCTTGATCAGGCCGGCGATGCCCGCGATGTTGCCGAGGTGGCCCAGGTTGCTCTTCACCGAGCCGATCGCGCAGGCGTGCCGCCCGGCGCCGGCGCCGGTGAGCACCCGCTGGACGGCCTCGATCTCGATCATGTCGCCCAGCCGGGTGCCCGAGCCGTGCGCCTCCAGCACGGTGAGCCGGTCGAGGCCGATCCCGGCCTGCGCCCAGGCCTGCTCGATCACCTCGACCTGGGCGGTCAGCCCGGGGGCCGAGAAGCCGTTGGAGCGGGAGCCGTTGTGGTTGACGGCCAGGCCGCGCAGCACGGCGTGCACGGTGTCGCCGTCGGCCAGCGCGCGGTCCAGCCGCTTGAGCAGCAGCACCCCGCCGCCCTCACCCGGCGAGGTGCCGGCCGCGGCGGCGTCGAAGGCCCGGCAGACGCCGTCGGTGGCCATCACCTCGGGGAAGGCGTCGGCGCCCGCCTGCTCGACCAGCACGGGGTAGAGGCTCGCCCCGCCGACCAGGGCGGTGTCCACCGTGCCGGCGGTCAGCTCGCGGCAGGCGTAGTGCAGCGCGACCACCGCGCTGGAGCAGCCGGTGTCCACCACCACGGCCGGGCCCTGCAGCCCGAGCAGGTAGCTGACCCGGCCGGCCAGGGCGGAGGCGGCGGTGCCGAGCATGGTCACCAGGTCGTCCTCGCCAACCAGCCGGGCGTAGTCCTGGCGCGGGGCGCCGAGGAAGACCCCGGTCCGGCCGCCGCGCAGCCCGGAGACCCGGTAGCCGGCGTTCTCCACGGCCGCGCAGGAGAGTTGGAGCAGCCAGCGCTGGTGCGGATCCATCGCCTCGGCCTCGGCGGGGGTGATGCCGAAGTACTCCCGGTCGAACTCCTCGATGCCGGCCGCGGCGGCCAGCTGCGGGTAGCTGCCCGCCGGGTCGAGCCCGGCCAGGGCCAGCCGGTGGGCCGAGGGCGCGCCCACCGTGCCCACCCCGTCCGCGAGCAGCCGGTGCAGCGCCTCGGCCGAGTCCGCCTGCGGCAGCCGGACGGCCAGGCCGACCACGGCGACCGGGGTGAACTCCGCTTGCTGGTACGGCGAGTGGGCGTCGTGCGAGCGCATGACGGGCGGGCCTCTCTGCAGGGCTGGGTAGCGGGGGTCGGCGGGCGGCTGGGTCAGAGGGCTGGGATGGTCGGAAGTCGGGATGGTCGGAGGGCTGGGACGGTCAGAGGGCTGGGACGGTCAGAGGTCGTACGCGTCGCCTGCCTGCGCCGACGCGCCGGAGCGCCGCCGGTCGAGCACGGTGGCCAACTCGGCACAGGTGGTGTACTCGAACAACTCCACCAGGGCCAGCGGCACTTCGGGGAGCAGTTCGGTGAGCCGACCGTGCAGCGAGACCAGCAGCATCGAATTGCCGCCCACGTCGAAGAACTTGTCGTGCCGGCCGAGCCCCTCGACGCCGAGCAGCTCCGTCCAGACGGCCAGCAGCTGCACCTCGGTCGCGGTCTTCGGCGCCTCCTCGACCCCGGCCTGCCCACCGAACTCCGGTGCGGGCAGCGCACGGCGGTCCGCCTTGCCGTTGCCGGTGATCGGGATCGCGTCCAGCCGGACCAGCGCGGCCGGGTGCATGTACCCCGGCAGGGCGGCGGCCAGCAGCTCGCGCAGCTCCTGCTCGGGGGCCGCGCCGGGATCGGCCACCACGTAGCCGACCAGCCCGCGTCCACCCGGCAGGTCCTCCCGGGCCACGACCAAGGCGGCCCGCACCTGCGGGTGCCGCCGCAGCACGCTCTCCACCTCGGCGGTCTCGATCCGGTACCCGCGCACCTTCACCTGGCTGTCGATCCGCCCGATGAAGTCGAGCTTCCCGTCCGGCAGTTGGCGCACCAGGTCGCCGGTCCGGTACAGCCGTCCGCCCGGCGCGCCGAACGGATCCGGCACGAAGCGGTCGGCCGTCAACCCGGGCCGGCCCAGGTAGCCGCGCGCCACCCCGGGGCCGCCCAGCCAGAGTTCACCGGGCACGCCCACCGGCACCAGCGCGTAGTGCTCGTCGAGCACGTAGGTCGTGGCGTCCGGCGCCGGGTACCCGATCGGCACGGTGGCCCGGGTCTCGTCCACCGCCGTCAGCGGCTCGACGGTGGCGAAGACGGTGCACTCCGTCGGCCCGTACGTCTGGAGCATCACCCCGCCCGCCGGCAGGCCCGCCACCGCCCGACCGGCCAGGTACGGCGGCAGCACGTCGCCGCCGGTGATCAACTGCGGGCTGCGTCCGACCAGTTCGGGCATGGTGTCGAGCGCGAGCTGGAGCTGGGCGGGCATCAGCACCAGGCGGTCGATCCGGTGCCGGGTCAGTGCGCCGCGCAGCACCTCGGGGAAGGGCAGGGCGGGGTCGGGCAGCACCATGGTGCCGCCGCTCAACAGGGTCGACCAGTACTCCCAGACCGCGCCGTCGAAGGAGAGCGGCGCGACCAGCAGGCTGGTCGCCCCGGGTTCGAGGCCGGGGTTGCTCTCGCTGTGCACCCGGTGCAGCACGGCGCGGTGCGAGACGCCGATGCCCTTCGGCACGCCGGTCGTGCCGGAGGTGTGCAGCACGTACGCCAGGTTGTCGGGCAGCGCCGCCGGGCTCGGGTCGGAGCAGGGCCAGACCTCGTCCACCCCGGGCCGCAGCTCCTCGGGCTCGTCCAGCACCACCACCACCGGGGCGCCCTCGTAGTCGAACCGCCCGGCCAGGGCGGAGACCGTGACCACCGCCTCCAGCGCGGCGCCCCGCGCCACCCGCCGCAGCCGCTCGCGCGGATCCCCCGGCACCAGCGGCACGTACACCCCGCCCGCCTTGACCGTGCCGAGCACCGCCACGACCTGCTCCACCGTGGGCGGGACCAGGATGCCGACCGTCAGCTCCGGGCCGATGCCCAGCGCCCGCAGCCGGTGCGCGAGCCGGTTCGCCCGCTCGTTCAGCTCCCGGTAGCCGACGGTCGGCCCGTCCACCTGCAGCACGGCCGGCGCCTCCGGCGTGGCCGCCGCCCAGTGCTCGAAGGCCGCCGCGATCGTGCCGTGCCGCAGCTCGGCCCCGCCGGAGGCGTTCCACTGCTCCACCTGCTCCAGCCGCTCCGCCGCCGGCACCGCGTCCAGGTGCCCGAGCGGCCGACCCGGCTCCCGCACCGCCGCAGCCGCCAACTCCCGGTAGTGCCCGGCCAGCCGGACCATCGCAGCCCGGTCGAACAGCTCGCTGTCGTACTCCAGGACGGCGGAGAGCTCGCCGCCCTCCTCGTGCACCGTCAGGGCCAGGTCGAACTTGGCGATGCCCAGGTAGAGGTCCACCTGCCGCAGCTCGGCCCCGGTCAGCCGGACTCCCTCGGTGAGCGAGCGGTCCAGCCCGAAGGCGGTCTGGAACAGCGGGTTGCGGCTCAAGTCACGTTCCGGGCTGAGCCGTTCGACCAGCCAGGAGAACGGCAGCGCGGCGTGCTCCACACCGTCCAGGAACTCGGCCTGGGTGCGGGCGGCCAGCGTCGACAGGCTCGGATCGTCGGCCGTCGACACCCGGAACACCACCAGGTTGACGAACATCCCGACCGTCTCCTGGAGTTGCGGCGTACTGCGGCCGCTCACCGTGACGCCGACGCAGACCTCCGCCGCCCGGCTGTACCTGCCCAGCAGCGTCTGGTACAGCGCGAGCAGCACGGCGAACAGCGTCACCTGCTCCTCCTGCGCGAACTCCGCCAGCTCGGCGCTGAGTTCGGGCCCCAGCGGGAAGCGGTACGCCTCGCCCCGGTGCGACTGCCGGGCCGGGCGCGGGCGGTCCGTGACCAGTTCGAGCACCGGGGCATCGGCCAGCCGCTCGCGCCAGTGCGCCAGGTCGGCGGCGATCACCTCCTCGGTGAGCCGGTCGAGCTGCCACTGCGCGTAGTCTCCGTACTGCAGCTCCGGCTCCGGCAGTTCGAGCTCGGTGCCCGCCAACCTGGCGTTGTAGAGCGCGGCGAACTCCCGCAGCAGCACGGCGTACGAGGTGCCGTCCACCACGATGTGGTGCGCGCAGAGCACCAGCAGCTGCTCCGGCCCGTCCGCCACCAGCAGCCGCACCCGCAGCAGCGGCCCCCGCTCCAGCTCGAAGGCCCGCGCGGCCTCCGCCCGGGCCCGCTCCTCCCACTCCGCCACCGGCACCGGGAGCACCGCCCAGTCCAGCGGCACCCGTTCCCCCGCTGCCGGCTCCGCCACCAGCTGGGTCAACTTCCCCTCGTGCCAACGGAAGCAGGTCCGCAGCGGTTCGTGCCGGAGCACCAGCCGCTCGAAGGCGTACTCGGCCGCCACCGGGTCGAAGGCACCCTCGATCCGCAGCGCACACGGCACCGCGTACGAGGCGGCCTCGCCACCGAACCGGTCGATCACCCAGAGGGCCTGCTGCGCGGGCGAAGCGGGCAGCTCGACGAACTGCCGGACGGAGTCGATCATTTGCCTGCTCCCGGGCCATCGGTGGGCATGGTCATCGAGTGGTCCTTGGTGGTGCTCGTCCGCGCGGGCCCGGCCGGCGACAACGGGCTCTCGGCCGGCCGCAGGGCGGCCCGCTGCACGACCGTGCGGGCCCGCCGCTCGATCCGGGTGGGGCCGCCGGGCGGCGGCGCCGCGCGGCCACGCAGACGGGGAGCCAGCCCCCGGGCCGTCCGGGTCTCGAAGACCTCCCGCACCGCGAGCGCCCCGAGCCCGCGCGCCTCCACCTCGGCGATCAACCGGATCACCAGCAGCGAGTGCCCGCCCAGCGCGAAGAAGTCCTCCTCGGGCCCCACTTCGGACCGGCCCAGCACCTGCGCGAACAGTCCGCAGAGCGCCCGTTCCACCGGGTCACCGCCCCCGGCCTCTGCCCCTGCTGCCGAACTGCCGTGATCCGCCGCTGGCGCGGGCAGCGCCGCCCGGTCCAGCTTTCCGTTGACGGTACGTGGCAGCTCCGTCAACCGCAGGTACGCGGTCGGCACCAGGTGCGTGGGCAGCTGCTCGGCCAACGCCCGCTGCGGATCGGCCGATTCGTCACCTCCCACCAGGTACCCGACCAGCCGCGGCTCGCCCGAGGCGTCCTCGCGCAGCGCCGCCGCAGCCTGCCGGACGCCCGGCAGGGCGGCCAACGCGGCCTCTACCTCGCCAAGTTCGATCCGGACGCCCCGCACCTTCACCTGATCGTCGGCCCGCCCGTGGTACCGCAGCCGGCCGTCGGCCGTCCAGCTCACCAGATCGCCGGTCCGGTACATCCGCTCACCGGGCCCGCCGTACGGATCCGCGAGGAACCGGGCCGCCGTGAGCCCGGCCCGACCTCGGTACCCCCGCGCCAGGCCCGGCCCGGCCACGTACAACTCGCCCACCACGCCGTCCCGTACCGGCGCCAGTCGGCCGTCCAGCACCCGCACGGTGGTCCCCGGGACCGGTCCCCCGATGGTGATCTCGCTCCCCGGGTGCAGCGGACCGGCCGTGGCGTACACGGTGGTCTCGGTCGGCCCGTAGAAGTTCAGCACCCGGTGCTCGGCCGACCAGGCGGCCAGCACCGCCTCCGGGCAGGCCTCGCCGCCCGTGACCACCACGGCCCCGGGCGCCAGCCCGGCCGGCGACCAGGCCGAGAGGAAGGAGGGCGTGGCGATCAGATGCGTCACCCCTGCCGCCTCGGTCGACTCCGCACCAGCCGCACCCGCACCCGCAGCCGCACCCGCACCCGCACCCGCCCGCAGCACGTCCAACGGCTGCCGGATCACCAGCGTGCCGCCCGACAGCAGCGCCATCGTCACCTCGGCCAGCGACATGTCGAAGCCGATCGAGGCGAGTTGGAGCACCCGGCTCCCGACTCCGATCCCGAGCAGCTCCCGGTGGGCGGCCACCATCCGGCTCAGCCCCCGGTGGCTCACGGCCGTGCCCTTCGGGGTGCCGGTCGAGCCGGAGGTGTAGATCAGATAGGCCAGCTGATCCAGCCGTACGCCCGGCAGCTTCGGCGAAGTGCCCTCAGCACTCTCGGCACCGGACTCCAGCTCGTCCAGCCTGATCCCCGCCACCGGGCTCGCCGCGTCCGTCAGCGTCACCAACGGCGCGGCGTCAGCAAGCAGATGACCCCGCCGCGCCTCCGGCAGACCCGGGTCGACCGGCACGTACACGCCGCCCGCCTTCACCACGGCCAGCAGCGCCGCTACCCAACCGATGCCACGCTCCATCGCGACCGCGACCGGCACCTCAGGCCCCACCCCGAGGCCCGCCAGGGCCCGCGCCAGCCGGTCCGAGCGCCGGTCCAGCTCGCGGTAGTCGACCGCCTCGCCCGCGTGCTCGACCGCCACCGCCTCCGGCGACCGCGCCACCTGGGCGGCGAACAGCGCACCGAGGGTGGCCGGTTCACACGCCGCGCCACCGCGCCCGGGCAGTGCCGCCACGGCATCCGCCCGCAACGGCTCGACGCCCAGCTCGCTCAGCCGCAGCTCCGCCGAGACTCCCGTCAGCAGGCTCGCCAGCCGATCACCGATCAGCTCGGCCGTCTCCCGGTCGAACAGATCCGCCGCGTAGTCGACCTGCACGGTCAACTCGCCCTCCGCGCCGTCCAGGAAGGTGAACTCCAGATCGAACTTGCTGACCTCCAGCGGCACTTCCGCCGCCTCGCACACCGCCCCCTCGAACTGCGGCACCGCACCCGCCGGCGGCCAGCTCACCACGGTCTGCATCAGCGGGTGCCGAGCCGCCGAGCGCGGCGGCCGGAGCTCCTCCACCAGGCGGTCGAACGGCAGCGCCTGGTGCTCGAAGGCGCCGAGCGCCACCGCCCGGGCCCGGGCGATCAGTTCGGCGAAGCTCGGGTCTCCCCCGAGGTCCATCCGCAGCACCAGCGTGTTGACGAAGAACCCGACCAGCCCGGCCAGTGCCTCGTCCTCCCGGCCGGCCACCACCGTGCCGAGCGGCAGATCGGTGCCCGCGCCGAGGCGGTTGAGCAGCGCGGCCACCGCCGCCTGCGCCACCATGAACGGGGTCGCCTCCTGGGCCCGGGCCAGCGCGGCGATCCGGTCGGCCACGGCCGGCGCCAGCCGCCGCACCACCCGGCCACCCCGGTGCGAGGCGCGCGAAGGCCGCGGCCGGTCCACCGGCAGCGCGAGCTCCACCGGGAGGCGGTCCAACACCGCCCGCCAGTAGCCCAGTTGGGTCTCCTCAGTCGAGGAGCGACCCTGCTGCCAGAGCGCGTAGTCGGCGTACTGGACGGGCAGCGGCTCCCACTCCGGTGCCGCGCCCCGCCGCCGGGCCGCGTACGCGGCGGCGAGGTCGGCGGCGAACGGGGCCATCGACCAGCCGTCGGTGGCGATGTGGTGCACGGTGACGACCACGGTGGCCCGGTCGGTGGCCGTCCGCACCACCGCGACCCGCACCGGCAGTTCGGTCGCGAGGTCGAAGGCATGCGCACAGGCCCGCGCCACCGCCCCCGCCGCCTCGGCCGCGTTCGCCGCCTCCACCACCGCCAGAGGCACCGCGCCGGCCGGCCGTACGCGCTGGACCGGCTCGCCGCCCTCCTCGGCGTAACCGGTCCGCAGCACCTCGTGCCGGGCGAGCAGATCGCCGAACGCCGCGCCGAGCGCCACCAGGTCGAGCGGGCCGCGCACCTCGGTCACCGTCGGCACGTTGTAGGTCGGGCTCGGGCCCTCCAGCCGGTGCAGGAACCAGAGCCGGCGCTGGGCGGCGGAGAGCGGCAGCCGGGCCGGCCGGGGCTGGATGGCGACCACCCCACCGACGACGCCCGACCCGTCCACACCACCGGGCGCACCGACGAGCGCACCACCGACTGCGGTGGCCAGCTCGGCCGGGGTCGGGCACTCGAAGACGGTCATGGCCGTGACCGGACGGCCGAGTTCGGCGCGGATCCGGTTGGCCAGCCGGGTGGCCAACAGCGAATTGCCGCCGTAGTCGAAGAAGCTGTCCTCGGGCTCGATGCCGGGCACCCCGAGGATCGCGGAGTACAGCTCGCACAGGGCCGCCACCGGCGAGCCCACCCCGTCCGCATGCACGCCCACTCGAGTACTCACCTCCCCACCCTGAGATCACCGATCACGCTCGCCAACAGGCGACTTCGATTCCATGAACCACTTCCGACCCTATGAACGGCCTCACGCGGGTGTCCACGCCAGACGGACAGGCTGACAGCAAGGTGCCAACAAGCCGAATCACTCGGCTCGCGACGGCGGTTGGCAGGATGCTGACGTGCTTCTCCGTCAGTCCGGCCTTGCCGCCCCGTACGGTCACGACCAGAATCGCAACACGCCACTCCCTCCCCCCTTCTCCTCGGTGCCGCCGCCGAGCCGGCACCACTAGCGAACCGGAGTGCCGATGCCCTCCCCCGCCCTCACCCTCGACCGGATCCAGGCCGCCGTCCGCCGCGTCACGGCCGAGGTGCTCGACCTCGACCAGGTCGGCCCGGACGACAACCTGCTGGAGCTCGGCGTGGACTCCCTGGTGGCGACCCGGATCGTCGCCGCGCTGCGCACCGAACTGCTGGTCGACATCCCGCTGTTGAACGTCTTCGAGAGCCCGGTCATCGGCGAGTTCGCCGAATCCGTCCTCGACCTGGCCACCGAGGAGAGCCCCGAGGCCGACCCCGAGCACGACCCTGACCGCCACCCCGAGCACGACCCCGAGGGCACCGACGGCACGGGGGTCTGAGCCGTGCCGGGCACGCCGGGCGAGTTCCCCTACGAGGCCGGGATCCACCCGACGGGGTACACCTCCCGGCTCTGGACCATGCGCCAACTCGCCGGGCTGCAGAGCGCCGAGTCCACCAACGAGCGCTTCCGGTACCTGCTCGGGATGGGCGAGACCGGGCTCTCGCTCGCCTTCGACCTGCCCACCCAGCTCGGGCTCGACCCCGACGACCCCCGGGCCGAGGGCGAGGTCGGCCGCACCGGCGTCTCCGTGGCCACCGTGGACGACCTGGCCGCCGTCTTCGCCGGGATCCCGCTCGACCGGGTCTCGGTCTCCTTCACCATCAACGCCACCGCCCCGGTGCTGCTGGCGATGTGGATCGTGGTGGCCGAGGAGCAGGGGGTCGCACCGAAGCTGCTGCGCGGCACGCTCCAGAACGAGATGCTCAAGGAGTTCCTCGCCCGCAAGGCGTACGTCTACGACCTCGACACCAGCCTCCGGTACGCGCTGGACGTGATGGAGTACTGCCTGCGCGAACTGCCCAAGGTCAACCCGGTCTCGGTCTCCGGCGGCCACGCCCGCGAGGCCGGGGCGGACGCGGCGCTGGAGGTGGCCTGCGCGCTGGCCGGCGCGGAGGAGTACCTGGCGGGGATGACGGCCCGGGGCCACGGCGCCGAGGAGGTGGCCGCCCGGTTCAGCTTCATCTTCGGCACCGACATGGAACTCCTCAAGGAGGCGGCCAAGTTGCGCGTCGCCCGGCGCCGCTACGCCGAGCGGATGCGCGACCGCTGGGGCGTACGGGACCCGCGGGCGATGAAGCTGCGCACCCAGGTCAACACCTTCGGGTCGGCGCTGGCCTACCAGGAGCCGCTCAACAACATCGTCCGGGCCACCGTGCAGGCGATCGCCGCCGTGCTCGGCGGCACCCAGTCGCTGCACGTCTGCGCCTTCGACGAGGCCGTCCAGACCCCGGGGCCGCTCGGGGCGCGGATCGCCCTGCGCACCCAGCAGATCCTCGCCGAGGAGACCGATCTCGCCCGCTACGCCGATCCGTTGGGCGGCTCGCACGTGGTCGAGGGGCTGGTGGAGTCGCTCGGCGCGGAGGTGGACGAGTGGCTGCGGCGGATCGAGCAGCGCGGCGGGATGGCGGCCTGCATCCGCTCCGGCTGGCTGGAGGGCGAGATCGAGGAGCTGGCCTACCGCGATCCGGGCCCGACCGTCGGCGTGCATCGGCCCAGCCGCTCGGCCACCGAGCAGGGCCTACTGCGGGCCGAGCGACACACCCGCCACGGTGAGCCGCGCGAGATCCACCGCCCGCCCTGGGGAGCCGAGTTGGAGCTGGTCCGGGCCGGGGCCCGGGAGGGCCGCAACGTGCTGCCCGCGCTGATCGAGGCCGTCCGGGCCAGGGCCAGCCTCGGGCAGCTCTGCACCGCGCTCCGCCCCGACCAGGCCCCGTCCGTCCGAGCGGCGGGCGCCGAGGCACCCGCCGACCCGAAGTGAGTGAGACACCGATGCCCAGTCTGATCGAGGCGGTCCGGGCCGGCGGTGACCCGGCCGAGCTGCTGGCCTGCCCCGTGCCGGAGTCCTACCGCGCGGTGCACCTGCGCCGCGCGGACGAGAAGCTCTTCGGCGCGGAGCCGGACCGGGACGTGCGGCGCACGCTGCACCTGGGCGAGGTGCCGATGCCCGAACTCGCCCCGGACGAGGTGCTGATCGCCGTGATGGCCTCGGCCGTCAACTACAACACCGTCTGGTCGGCGATGTACCGCCCGGTCTCCACCTTCCGCTTCCTCGACCGGTTCGCCCGCCAGGGCCGCTGGCCGGCCCGGCACGGCCTGGACCACCAGGTGGTCGGCTCCGACGCGGCCGGAGTGGTGGTCCGGGTCGGCGCCGCGGTGCGGCACTGGCACCCCGGCGACCGGGTGGTGGTCAACCCGCCGTACATCGACGAGCAGGACCCGGTGGCCCAGCAGGACGGCATGCTCACCGGCGGCATGCTCGCCTGGGGCTTCGAGACCAACTTCGGTGCCTTCGGCGACTTCTGCGTGGCCCGGGCGACCCAGTTGGTGCGCAAACCGCCGCATCTGTCCTGGGAGGAGGCCGCCTGCAACACCTTGTGCCTGGGCACCGCGTACCGCATGCTGATCAGCGACCGGGGGGCGCGGATCAAGATGGGCGACGTGGTGTTGATCTGGGGGGCGGCCGGCGGGCTCGGCTCCTACGCCGTCCAGCTCGTCCGGCAGGCGGGCGGCACGGCCGTCGGGGTGGTCGGCTCGCCGGACAAGGCCGAGCTGCTGCAGCGGCTCGGCTGCCAGATGGTGGTCGACCGCTCCTCGATCGGGCTCGGCCCCGAGGGCGAGGGCGGCCAAGTGCCCTGGCGGGCGCTCGGATCGGCGATCCGCAAGGAGCTCGGCGAGGACCCGCACGTGGTCTTCGAGCACGTCGGCCGGGCCACCTTCGAGACCTCCGTCAACGTGGTCCGCCGGGGCGGCACCGTGGTCACCTGCGGCTCCAGCAGCGGCTACCAGCACAGCTACGACAACCGCTACCTCTGGATGAAGCTCAAGCGGGTGATCGGCAGCCACGGCGCCAGCGCCCACGAGGCCTGGGAGGCCACCCGCCTGCTCAGCCTGGGCCTGGTCGTCCCCACCCTCTCCACGGTGTACCCGCTCGACCGGGCCGCCGAGGCCACCCGCTCGGTCCAACTCAACGCCCACGAGGGCAAGGTGGGCCTGCTCGGCCTCGCCACCGAGGAGGGCCAGGGCATCGAGGACCCCGTCCTCCGCGACCGGATCGGCGAGCAGCGCCTGCGCCTGTTCCGCGACCATGCGGCCACCCGCCCCACCCGCCCGGACACCCCCGCCCCCACCTCGGCAGCCGGCCGATGACCGACCCCACCGACCGCTCCCCGCACCACGGCCCCCGTCACGACGGGCCTCCGGCGACCTCCTCCACCGACCACCCCCTTGGCAGCCCACCGATGACCGTTCCGCCCACCGTCACCGACCGGCACACCCGGGCCCCCGGCACCGTCCACGGCGCCTTCGCCCGCCAGGCGGCCGCCAGCCCCGGGGCCGTCGCCCTGAGCGACGGCCACCGCCGGCTGACCTACGCCGAACTCGACGCCCGCGCCGAGGCCTTGGCCGCCCTGCTGCGGGCCGAGGGCGTCCGCCCGGGCGACCGGGTCGCCGTCTGCCTGGACCGCTCGGTCGAGCTGGTGGTGGCCCTGCTCGGCGTACTCAAGGCCGGCGCCGCCTACCTCCCGCTGGCCCTCACCGAGGCCCCGGCCCGCCTGGCCGGCATGCTCGCCGACGCCGGCGCCGAGCTCGCCCTCTGCGACGCCCCGGGCGCCCGCCTGCTCGCCCCCCACCCCGTCCGCCTGCTCGACCGCTTCCCCGAGCCCCACCACGCCCCCGCCGAGCACCCCGCCCCGACACCGATCTCGACCCCGACACCGACCCCGACCCCGCCGACCAGCCTCGCCGCCCTCCTCTACACCTCCGGCTCCACCGGCCGCCCCAAGGGCGTCCAGGTGCCGCACTCCGCGATGGTCAACCTGGTCACCGAGCCCGACTACGTCGAACTCGGCCCCGGCGACCGGGTGCTGCAGCTGGCCCCGGTCGCCTTCGACGCGGCCACCTTCGAGCTCTGGGGCCCGCTGCTCAACGGCGCCCGGGTCGAACTCGCCCCACCCGGCCCGATCGGCCCCGCCGAGCTCACCGACCTGCTCCGCAGCCGCGCGATCACCGTGCTCTGGCTGACCGCCGCCCTCTTCCACCGCCAGATCGACGCCGACCCGGCCTCCCTGGCGGGCCTGCGCACCGTGCTGGCCGGCGGCGACGCGCTCTCCCCCGCGCACGTCCGCCTCCTGCGCGCCACCGCACCCGCCCTGGAGATCGTCAACGGCTACGGCCCCACCGAGACCACCACCTTCGCCCTCTGTCACCGGATCGGCGCCACCGAGGAGTTCACCCCCTCGGTGCCGATCGGCCGCCCGATCCAGGGCACCCGGGTCGAGGTCCGCTCCGTACCGGACGGCACCCCGGCCGCGCCCGGCGCCGAGGGCGAGCTCTGGATCACCGGCGCCGGCCTGACCCTCGGCTACCGGCTCCTCCCGGAGCTCACCGCCGAACGCTTCCCGACCGCCGAGGACGGCACCCGCTGGTACCGCACCGGCGACCTGGCCCGCCAACGAGCCGACGGGGTCCACGAGTTCCTCGGCCGGATCGACGGACAGTTCAAGCTGCACGGCCACCGGGTGGAGCCCGGCGAGGTCGAGTCCGTCCTGGCCGAGCACCCCGAGGTGCGCCAGGCTGCGGTGGCCGTCCGCACCAACCACCTCGGCGACCCCCGCCTGGTCGCCTGGCTCACCACGGCCGCCGACGTGCTCGACCGGCGCTCCCTGCGGGCCTTCCTCCGGGAGCGGCTGCCCGACCACATGGTCCCGGCCCTGTTCGCCACCGTCGACACCCTTCCGGTCACCGCCAACGGCAAGGTGGACCGCAAGGCCCTGCCGGACCCGGACTGGAAGTCGAAAGCCCTGTACCTCTGAGAGGCCGCTGCCTGACACCGCGCCAGGCGATCGGCCGCCACCCTGGAGAACGCCCATGTCCGTCTCGGACGCGACAGCCACCCGCACCGCCCCCACCCGCCGCGACGTGCGGCTCTGGATCACCGGCACCAGCGTCTCGCTCTTCGGCGACGCCGCGCTCTGGATCGCCCTGGGGATCTGGGTGCACGACCTCACCGGCTCGAACGGCGCCGCCGGACTCGCCTTCGCGGCCTACGTGGTGCCCCGGCTCGGTGCGCCCTTCCTCGGTCTCGTGGTCGACCGGTACCGCCGCCGGCCGCTGATCGCGCTGCTCAACCTCCTGCTGGCGGGCTGGGTCTCGCTGGCCTTCCTGGTCCAAGACCGCAATCAGGTCTGGCTGCTCTACCTGGTGCTGTTCGGCGTGGGGCTCGGCGTCGGCATGCACAACGCGGCCGGCAGCGCCCTGCTCACCAATCTGGTGCACCCCGACCAACTGGGCCGCACCAACGCCCTGCTGCGCACCGTGCAGGAGGGCGGCATGCTGGTCTCGCCAGCCATCGGCTCCCGGCTGTACGTGTGGGCCGGGCCGCGCGCGGTGGCCGGGCTCGAGGCCGTCACCTTCCTGGTCTGCTGCCTCTGCGTGCTGGCCGTCCGGGTGGACGAACCCCGCCCGGAGCCGCCGAGCGGCTCCATCGGTCGCGAACTGGTCGCCGGGGTGCAGCACTTGGCGCGCACGCCCCGGCTGCGCGCGGTCTCGATCGCGATGGGCGGCGGGCTGCTCGGCTTCGGCTTCATCGAGACGGTGATCTACGCCGTCGCCGACCAGGGCCTGCACCGGGCCGCCGCCTTCGTCGGCTGGCTGACCGCCGCCAAGGGCCTGGGCTCGGTGCTCGGCGGAGTGCTCGGCATGCGGGTGCTCAAGCGGCTCGGCCCCGGGCGCGAATCCGCCCTCACCGTCCGCGGGTTGAGCCTGATGGCGGCGGGCTGCGCGATCCTGGTCCTGCCCGGGGTGGTGCTCGCCCTGCTCGGCGTCTTCGTGATCGGCCTGGGCATCCCCGGCGCCGTGGTCGGCCTCTACACCTCGATGCAGCGCTACTCGCCCGCCCACCTCCAGGGCCGGGTCTCCGCCGCCGCCAGCATGCTGGCCACCACCCCGCAGGTGCTGGCCGTGGCGACCAGCGCGGCACTGATCGCCAGCGTGGACTACCGGGTGCTGCTGGGCGTCATGGTGCTGCTGATCTCGGTCAGCGCGGCCTACCTGGCGGTCCGCAGCCAGAGCTTCCCCGACACCGGTGAGTCCGCACTCGCCACCCCCGTGCAGGAGCTCGACCCGGAACTCAGTCCGGAACTCGGTCCGGAACTCGACCCGGAGGGAGCCTGATGACCGTCCCGGACACCCCCTCGGTGCTCCCCCTGACGCCCCAACAGCGGGGCCTGTACTTCCTGCACCGCCTCGCGCCGCACAGCGCGGTCTACCACGTGCCGATCATGCTCCGGGTACGCGGCGCCCTGGACCTCGACCGGCTGGCCGAGGCGCTCGACCTGCTCCGCACCCGCCACCAGGCGCTCCGCCTCACCGTCGAGGAGCGGGCGGGCGAGCCGGTCCAGCTGATCCACTCCGCCGCCACCGCGCCGCCCGTCCCGCTCGCCCGGCGGGCCGCACCGAGCCTCGCCGCCGCCACCGCCGAGGCAGTCCGCCTGGCCGCGCTGCCTTTCGACCCGGCCCGGGGCCCGCTCTGGCGCGCCGCCGCCCTCCGACTGACGTCCGCCGACCACGTGCTGGCGCTCTCCTTCCACCACCTCCTGATCGACGAGGTCTCCGCGACCGCCCTCGCCGCCGAGCTGCACCGCGCCTACGCCGACCCGGCCGCCCTCGACCCGGCGGGGCCCGAGCACCGGTACCAGGACTTCTGCGCCGCGCTCTCGGCCGCACCGGCATCCACCGCCATGGCGTACTGGCGCCGCCGGCTGGCCGATCTGCCGGCCCTCCACCTCCCGGCCCGCCGCCTCCCGGCTCTCCATTTCCCGGCCGAGCAACTCGCCGATCCCTCCGGCCCCTTCACCGGCGACCGGGTCGGCTTCACCGTCCCCACCGAGGTGGCCGAACGGCTGACCGCACTCTGCCGGGCCCACCGGGTCTCGGAGTTCATGGTCTTCCACGCCGTCCTGCTCGTCCTGATGCACCACTGGACCGGCTCCACCGACCTGGCCGTCGGCACCCCGATGGCGGGCCGCACCGACCAGCGGTACGCCCAGACCATCGGCTTCTTCCAGAACACCGTGGTCCTGCGCCAGCCCCTGAGCCCCGAACTCACCTTCGCCGAACTGCTGAAGGCCTGCCGGCGCACCGTCCTGGAGGCTCTCCAGCACGAATCGGCCCCGTTCCAGGCGGTGGTGGAGGCCACCCGACCGGCCCGCGAGGCGAGCCGCAACCCGCTCTTCCAAGTCGCCCTGGTCTTCAACCGCCGCAAGGTGGAGCAGGACTGGACCCTGCCGGGCCTCACCGTCGAGCCGCTGCCCTTCGACTGGCCCACCTCGCACTTCGACCTGACCCTCACCATGGTCCACGAACTCGACGCCCTCACGGGCGATTTCGCCTTCAGCACCCAGCGCCTGACCCGCGCCACCGCCACCCAGCTGGCCACGGCCTACCCCGCCCTGCTGGCCGCACTCTGCGCCGCCCCCGAGACCCCGGTGGCCAAGGCCGCACCAGGGCTTCCCCGCAATCCCCGCCCCGCCCCCGGACCGGCGGCCCCCACCACCCCTCCGGCCACCCCACCCCAGGGCGAGACCGAACTCCGCCTGGCAGCCCTCTTCGAGGAGATCCTCGGCATCCCGGGCCTCACCCGCCACGACAGCTTCTTCGACTACGGCGGCCACTCCCTGCTCGCCGTCCGCCTGATCGGCCGGGTCGTCGCCGAGCTCCAACTCCCGATCACACTCAGCACCTTCATGCACGACCCCACCATCGCCGGCCTCGCCGAGGCAGCCCGCGCCGCCACCGCCTCCCCCCTGGTCCGCCTCCGCCCCACCACCGACCCGGACGCCGGTACCGCCCTCGTCCTACTCCACCCCGTCGGCGGCACCCTGCTCTGCTACGCCGAGCTGCTGCGCCACCTCCCGCCCGAGCTCGAAGTCCTCGGCCTGGAGCGCATCCCGGGCGCCCATCCCACCGACGCCGACTACCGCTCCCTGGTCGACCGCTACGCCCGAGCCATCGCCGAGGCCCTGCCCCACCGCCCGGTGGCCCTCTGCGGCTGGTCCCTCGGCGGCCTGCTGGCCCACTCGGTGGGCGCCCGCCTTCGCGAGCTCGGCCACCCGGTCGCCCTGGTGTCGCTGCTCGACTCGCTCGCCCCGCGCACCCCCGCCGAGGCCGACCAACTGAGCGCCGCCGCCGCCGAACTCCGCACCTTTGCTGCCGACTTACTCCACACCGGCCGGATCACCTCCACGCCACTGCTCCTCCACGGTCTCGGCGTGCGCCTCGAAGAACTCCGCCGCACCCCACCCGAGCAGGCCGCCCTCCTGCTGGCCGACTGGGCCGATCTCCTCGCCCTGGCCGCGCACCACGCACCCGAACCCACCGACGTCCCCGTCCAGTTGGTGCTCTGCGCCGACAGCGCGTCGGCCCTCCGGGCGAGCTGGTCCGGCCTGCACGGCGGCCCACTGGAGCTCCGGACCGTCCCGGGCACCCACACCGAGCTCCTCTCCTCCCCCGCCGTCGAACTGGTCGCCGCCACCCTCACCGAACGACTGACCCACCCGTGAACGGCAACGGCAGGGGCAGCGGCAGGGGCATCGCCGACTGGTACCAGCACGCGGGCGTCCGCAGCCGCCCCCGCCGCACCCTGGACGAGGAGCACGAGGCGGGCCTCCGGGTCTTCCCCGCCCACCTCGTCCCGCACCTCGGCCACGAGGCCGTGACCGCCCTCGGCCCGGCGGCCCGGGATCTCCTGCTCGCCCAACACTTCTACCAGTACATGCAGTTCACCACCCACCTGGAGACCGAGGTGGTCAACCGCGGCACCGTGCTGATCGCGCACGGCCGGGTGGATCTCGACCTCACCCCGAATGCCCGGCTCGACGCCTTCAAGATCTACTGCGACGAGGGCTACCACGCGCTGTTCAGCCTCGACCTCGTCCAGCAGGTCGAACGGGCCCTGGGCATCCCGGCCCTGCCGTACGAGTTCGCGCCCCGGCTGGCCCGGCTCGAACGCACCGCCGCCACCTTCCTGCCCGAACACGGCACGCTCGGCCGGCTGCTCCAAGTGGTGGTCTTCGAGACGGTGGTGACGCGCTTCCTCGCCCAGATCCCGCGCGACCCCACCGTCTTCCGGGCGGTCCGCGCGGCGGTGGACGACCACGTCAAGGACGAACTCCACCACCACGCCTACTTCGTGCGGTTCTTCAAGGAGCTCTGGGCCTCGCTCTCCCCCGCGCTGCGCCGCCGAGTGGCCTGCGCGATGCCGCACCTCCTCACCGACTGCCTCCGCCCCGATCTCGCCCCGGTCCGCGCGGCCCTGCAGGCGGCCGGCCTGCCCACCGGAGCGGCGGCCGAGGTGCTCGCCGACCGCTACGAGGAGGCCGCGCTGGCCGCCACCGTCCGCGAGGCCGGCCGGCACACCCTCGGCCTGTGCGAGACGGTGGGCGCCTTCGACCACCCGGAGGCCCGGGAGCAGCTCCACCTCCTCGGCCTGGCCTGACCGCCCGATATCCGCTATTCGCGGCTTGTCGGGAAAGGAACATTCCCCCGGAATGTCCGCCGAAGTGATCGAGCACGATCCGCATGTGCGAATTCCGTTATCTCCCCGGAATCACCTCGGCGACCGTTTGCAGACGCGCGGCCACGGCAATGCTGGTGAGGCGCCAGCAGGAGAACATTAATGGGTCGGTAAAAATTTCGCCCCAGCTGACATTCTCAGCCCAGTCCCCCTGGAGGAAATCCGTGTACAGCCGTATAGGAGTTTTCCTTTCCCCGGTGAACGAGCCCGGCCAGGACCCGCACCTGGTGATCCAGCGTCAGCTCGACCTGGTCGAGAACGTCGACCGGCTGAACTTCGACGAGGCGTGGTTCGGCGAACACCACACGCTCGGCTGGGGCCTGGTCGGTGCCCCGGAGACGATGATCGCCGCGGCCTCGCAGCGTACCCGCCAGATCAAGCTCGCCCACGGCGTCGTCCCGCTGCCCTGGCACCACCCGTTCCACGTCGCCTCCCGGGCCGTCCACCTGGACCACCTCACCCGGGGCCGCTACATCCTCGGCGTCGGGCCCGGGATCTTCCCGGACGCCCGGATGCTGGGCCTCGACGCCGCCGAGCAGCGCTCGCGGCTCGCCGAGGCGCTGCCCACCGTGATCGAGCTGGTCAACGGTGACGAGCGGCTCACCGAGAAGACCGACTGGTACGGGCTGCGCGACGCCAAGCTCCAGCTGCCCCGGTTCACCCCGGGCGGGCTGGAGGTCGCGGTCGCCAGCGGCGGCACCTCCCCCACCAGCCCGCTGCTGGCCGGCCGCCACGGCACCAGCCTGGTCTCCTTCGCGCTGGCCCAGCCGGGCGCCGCGAACACCATCGACCTGGCCCGCCAGTGGAGTTACGCGGAGGAGGCCGCCGAGGAGCACGGCCACACCATGGTCCGCGACAACTGGCGGGTCGCCCTGCCGCTGCACGTGGCCGAGACCCGCGAGCAGGCCTTCGCCGACGTCCGGGAGGGCTTCGACCGCTGGCTGTTCGAGTTCTTCGGCCGGGCGGCCGGCCGCGACGTCACCACCCCCGGGGTGCCGGCCGGCCAGGAGCTGGAGGCCCGGATCGAGGCCGGGGGCGCGATCGTCGGCTCCCCGGACGACGTGGTCGAGGCGATCCGCCACCTCCAGGCCCGCACCGGCGGCTTCGGCAACCTGCTGGTCTACGTGCCGGACTGGTGCTCGCTGGAGAAGACCGACCGCAGCCTCGAGCTGCTGGCGCGCTACGTGGCTCCCCGTCTCACCGGCGCCGCCGCCCGCCCGCAGGAGTCCATCGACCACCTCGTCGCGAGCCGCGGGTAGGGCCGCAAGAGCGGCCCTGCGGCCACTGACCGCGGTGGCGGGGGTTCGCGCCGAGCCCCCGCCACCCCCTCGGCAGGCGCCTCAGTACGCCCGCCAGCCCTCCGGCTCGACGCCGCCGGGCACGGCCTCGGCCGGGCCGCCGTACGGCTCGCGGGTGTAGACGAAGGAGCCGATGTCCAGGTGGCTCACCCCGCCGTCGGCGGCCCGGACCACCCGCAGCGTCTCGCCCGCGTAGTAGCCGTCCAACCCGATCCAGGTGCCGTCCAGCCCCGTCCCGCTGCCGCCCGGCGCGGGCCGGAACCGGGAGCCGCGGCCGCCGCCGAGCGAGGTGAGCTCCAGCACGCGGTCGGCCCGAAGCCGCAGCGCGTTCGGCGCCGCACCCCAGTACCAGGGGCCGGTGAGGGCCAGCAGCTCCTCGTCCACCTCGCCCAGGGGCCGCCAGGGCGCGGGCAGCCGGGGCTCGTGCTCGGCCGTCAGGGCGATCAACTGCGCGGCGAGCAGCGGGGTGTTGGCGCCGGAGGTGGCGTTGGAGAGGGCGAAGGCCGCCAGGCCGTCGGCCTCGCTGACCCAGAGGCCCGCCGTGAAGCCGGGCATCGAGCCGGAGTGTCCGCAGAGCAACCGGCCTTCGTGGCGGCGAAGTTGGAGGCCGAGGCCGTAGGCCGAGGTCCATTCGGCGTCCTCCGGGCCGACGGCCGGTCGGCGCATCTCGGCCAGCGTGTCGGCGCCGAGCACCTTCTCGTCCCCGGCCGCCAGGAAGGCCGCCCAGCGGGCCAGATCGGCACCGGTGGACCAGAGTTGGCCGGCCGGGCCCATCCGGCTGGTGTCGGTGAGCGGCTCGGGCAGCATCACGTCGGCCCAGGGGTGGACGGCGAAGCCGCCCGCGTGCGGGGCCTCGGGGAGCAGCGTGGTGCGGTGCATGCCCAGCGGGGTCAGCACCTCGCGCCGCAGCACCTCGCCCCAGGGTTCGCCGCGCAGCCGCTCGACCAGGGCGCCGAGCAGGGCGTAGCCGGGGTTGGAGTAGTGGAAGCGGCGTCCGGCGGGGTGCTTGACCGGGGCCTCGGTCTCCAGCAGGTCGGCGAGTTCGGGCCGCAGCCCGCCCTCGGTCCGCTCCCACCAGGGGCCGGGCGTCTCGGCGGCGAGGCCGGCGGAGTGCGCGAGCAGCTCGGCCACGGTGACCGCGTCGGCGGGGGTACCGGGCAGGTGGCGGCCGAGCGGGTCGGCGAGGTCGAGCAGGCCCTCCTCCCGCAGCCGGAGCACCAGCACGGCGACGAAGGTCTTGGTGAGCGAGCCGATCCGGTACTGCACGTCGAGGTCGGGCGCGTGCCCGTCCACCATGCTGCGGGCGCCGTCCCAGACCAGCTGCCCGTCCCGGAGCACCCCGGCGACCAGCGAGGGGGTGCGGCCCTCCGCCTGCGCGCGGGCGAGGCGGTGCAGGAGGGCGCGGTGGGTGGTCGGCAGGAGCTGATCGGTCATCTGGCCCTCGGTACGGTCGGTGGACATGGCTCTGCCCAACCTAGTGCCGTATCCGGCAACGTTCGCCCCGTCGATGTGTCGTCTGGTTGCTGCGTCGGGCGGCACCGGGCGGTCAGAATGATCACGTGGCTGAACGCGTGCAGGTTCGTGAGATCGATGACGACGAGGGCAGACGGCTGCTACGGATCGTCCGCCGGGGCACCGGGTCGGTGGTGACCTGGCGCCGGGCCCAGATGGTGCTGCTGTCCGCCCAGCGCATGCCCGTGGCGAAGATCGCGGAGGTGACGTTCACCAGCGCTGACCGGGTCCGCGACGTGATCCACAACTTCAACGCCGACGGCTTCGACTCGCTCTACCCGAAGTACCGGGGCGGACGGCCGAGGACGTTCACGCTGCCCGAGCGGCGCGAGATCAAGAAGACCGCCAAGTCGAAGCCGGCCGAGCACGGCCTGCCCTTCTCGACTTGGAGCCTGGCCAAGCTGGCCGACTTCCTGGTCGCAGAGGGGGTGGTCGACGACATCAGCCACGAGGGCCTTCGGGTCCTGCTCCGCGAGGAGGGCGTCTCGTTTCAACGCGTGAAGACCTGGAAGACCTCCCGCGATCCCGACTACGCGGCCAAGAAGGCTCGGGTCGAGCACCTCTACGCTATCGCCGACGGCGAGGTCGTACCCGAGGATGGCGAGCCCGAAGTCGTGTTCTGCCTGGACGAGTTCGGGCCGCTCAACCTCCAGCCCCATCCCGGGAAGCAGTGGGCCGAGCGCGGAGGCCGGCACAAGGATCCTGACCGCGAGCCGCGGCCGAGGCGGCGGGCGACCTACACCCGCCCGCACGGGGTCCGGCATCTGTTCGCCGCCTACGACCTCGCCAAGGATCAGCTCTACGGGCACGTCAAGAAGACGAAGAATCGGTCGAGGTTCCTGGAGTTCTGTCGCTACCTGCGCTCGCTGCACCCGGCGGACGTGCGGATCGCGATCGTCTGCGACAACTACTCGCCGCACCTGACGACGAAGCGGTGCCAGCGGGTCGGGACGTGGGCGGCGGCGAACAACGTGGAGATCGCCTATACCCCGACCAACAGCTCCTGGCTCAACCGGATCGAGGCCCAGTTCACCGCCCTGCGCTACTTCGCCCTCGACGGCACCGACCACCCCAGCCACAAAGCCCAGGGCAGCATGATCCGCCGCTACATCATCTGGCGGAACAAGCACGCCCAGGACGAGCGCCTACGCAAAGTCGTCACCAGGGCGAACGTTGCCTGATGCGGCACTAGGGCACGTATCGGGTTGTGATCACTTTGTGGGTTTCGCCCTCGCGCTCGTGCCTGATCCGGTAGATCGTGTTGTGTGACGCGTGTGCAACTGACCGATGCCGAGTGGGAGTTCATCGAGCCGTACCTGCCGATCGGCGAGTACGGCCCGTACCCCGAGCGGCTGCGCCGCCAGTTCGAGGGCGTGATCTGGCGGTTTCGGACGGGCGGCCAGTGGCGGGAGATGCCGAGCGAGTTCGGCGCCTGGTCGACCGTCCACAACCGCTTCCGGCAGTGGAGGGACGCCAGGGTGTTCGAGGCCCTGCTGGAGGGCGCGATCACGGAAGCCGCCAGACGGGGCGAGGTGGACCTCTCGCTGGTCAGCGTGGATTCCACCACCATCCGGGCCCACCACGACGCCGCCGGGATGCACCTTGACCCCGACACGCTCGCCGACCTGGAGAAGGCCGCCGAGGAGGCGGAGAAGGCCCGGCAAAAAGGGGCGGCCCGCAGGGACAAGACGGACAGGACACCGCACACGACCCGGAACGGGACGAGCTCCGACGCGTCCGACGCAGGCGAAGGCTCCGCCTGAAGGCCGCCCTGCTCGGACGCTCCAGAGGCGGACAGACCAGCAAGGTCCACGTCGCCGGCGAGCGCAGGTGCCGCCCGCTGGCGTTCATTCTGACCGAGGGGCAGGCCGCCGACAGCCCGCAGTTCATCCCCGTCCTGGAGAAGGTGCGGGTCCGCGGGCCCGTCGGCCGCCCCCGCACCCGGCCCGACGCGGTCGCCGGGGACAAGGCCTACTCCTCCCGCGCCAACCGCGCCCACCTGCGCGGTCGCCGTATCAAGGCGGTCATCCCCGAGAAGAAGGACCAGGCCGCCAACCGGAAGAAGAAAGGCAGCAAGGGCGGCCGGCCCGTCAGCCACGACACCGACCTCTACAGGGAGCGGAACACCGTCGAGCGCCTGATCAACAAGCTGAAGGCCTGGCGAGGCATCGCCACGCGATACGACAAGACCCCCGGCAGCTACCTCGCCGGCCTCCACCTCCGCGGCGCGATGATCTGGATCAAAGACCTCACCAAAACCGCCCCGTGATCACAACCGAATACGTGCCCTAGGTCACCCTCCGTCAGCCCGGCCAACCGTTAAAAACCGCCGAACCCCTAAAGCTGCGGCAGCTCCGGCCGTTCCAGCCAGGCCTCGAAGAGCGGCCCGAGCGGGGTGGCGGTGTACCGGGCGGCGTGCGCCACCAGGTCGGCCGTGCCGACCACCCCGTGCCGGTTGAGCTCGGCCCAGCCGCGCAGCATGGCGAAGAAGGGCTGCTCGCCGAGCGCCAGCCGCAGCGCGTGCACGGCCAGGCCGCCGCGCTGGTAGAGCCGGTCGTCGAACATCAGCTTGCGGCCCGGGTCGGCGAGCACCAGGTCCTGCGGCAGCCCCGCGAGCAGGCGGTGCGCGGCAAGGGCGTGGCTGGCCGCCACCGGGCCGCCGGCGTGCTCGGACCAGAGCCACTCCGCGTACTTGGCGAAGCCCTCGTTCAGCCAGATGTGCCGCCAGTCGGCGATGGTCACGCTGTTGCCGAACCACTGGTGGGCCAGCTCGTGGGCGATCAGCCGCTCGCGCTCCCAGCCGCCGCCGAGGTGGTTGGTGCCGAAGGTGGCCACGCCCTGGGCCTCGACGGGGACGTCGAGCTCCTCGTCGGCGATCACCACGGCGTACTCGCCGAACGGGTAGGGGCCGAAGACCTCGCCGAAGTAGGCCATCATCTCCGGCTGCCGGGCGAAGTCCCGGGTGAAGGCGGGCACCAGCCGGTCGGGCACGTAGCCGGTCTGCGGCACGGCCGGGCGGGCGGCCACCGGCACCGGGCGGTAGTGGCCGATCGAGACGGTGACCAGGTAGGGCGAGGTCGGCGCGCTCTGCTCGTAGACCCAGGTGGTGCTGGAGGCGCGGGTGGTGCGGGTGAGCAGCCGGCCGCCCGCGAGCACGGTGAACGGGGAGGGGGTGGTGACCTCGATCTGGTAGGTGGCCTTGTCGGCCGGGCGGTCGTTGCAGGGGAACCAGGACGGCGCGCCGATCGGCTGGCTGGCCACCAGCGCGCCCTCGGTCAGCTCCTCCCAGCCCAGGCCGCCCCACGGGCTGCGCACCGGACGCGGGTTGCCGGCGTAGTGCACCTCGACGGTGAAGGCCGCACCGGCCGCGAGCGCCTTGGCCGGGCGGATCCGCAGCTTGCCGCCCCGGTGGGTGTAGCGGGCGGCGGCCTTGCCGTCCACCAGCACCCGCCCGATCCGGAACTCGGCCAGGTCGAGCGCGAACTCCTCCAGCGCCGCGTTGGCCACCGCGCTCAGCCGGGCCTTGCCGCCGAGCCGGTTCGGGCCGGGCTGGTAGTCCAGGGTGAGCTCGTAGCGGTGCACCCGGTAGCGGTGGTCGCCGCTGGTCGGGAAGTACGGGTCCGGGGTGCCGGCGGCCGCCGGGGCGTGCTTGGACTTCACGGGGGCGGGGGCTTCCTGCGGGCCGGGGTCGGTGGTCGTCACGTGGTCTGCCAGGCCTCGATGGGGTTGCCCAGCCACCGCGTGTCCGCGGGGACGGACTCGGCTCCCATCACCAGCGAGGCCGGGCCCAGCGTGCTGCGCTCGCCCACCGTGCTGCCGGGCAGCACGATCCCGCCCGGGCCCAGGGTGGCGCCCTCGCGGAGGACCACAGTATCCATCCTCATGATCCGGTCGTGGAAGAGGTGGGTCTGCACCACGCAGCCGCGGTTGATGCTGACCCCGTCGCCCAGGGTCACCAGGTCGGCCTCGGGCAGCCAGTAGCTCTCGCACCAGACGCCCCGGCCGACCCGGGCGCCCAGCGCGCGCAGCCAGAGGTTCAGCACCGGCGTGCCCGGCACCGCGCCGACCAGCCACGGCACCGCGAGCACCTCCACGAAGGTGTCGGCCAGCTCGTTGCGCCAGACGAACCCGCTCCAGAGCGGGTGCTCCACCGCGCGGAACCGCCCGACCAGCACCCACTTGGCCACCACCGCGACCAGGCAGGCCACCGTGCCCGCCGCCAGCAGCACCAGCCCGGAGACCAGCGCGGCGACCAGCGGCGACCAGGCGGCGCAGACCCGGGCCAGCACGGCGGCGGTCACCAGGCCGAGCGCGCCGGAGGCCAGCACCGGCAGCAGCCGGCCGACCTCCACCAGCCCGCGGGCCCAGAGCAGCCGGGCCGGCGGCTCGTAGGTGAGGCTCTGGTCGGCCCGGTCGGCCGCGCGCGGCAGCTTCATCGGCGGCATGCCCAGGTACGAGCTGCCCTTCTTGGCCTTCTCCGGCGTGGCCGAGAGCACGCCCACCAGGCCCCGCTTGGGCACCGAGCGGCCGGGCGCGGTCATCCCCGAGTTGCCCAGGAAGGCCCGCTCGCCCACCTTCGCCTCGCCGAGCCGCACCCAGCCGCCGCCCAGCTCGTACGGGGCCATCAGGGTGTCGTCGGCCAGGAAGGCGCCGTCGCCCACCGTGGTCAGGCTGGGCAGCGCGAGCACCGTGGAGACCTCGGCGCCCCGGCCCACCTTCATGCCCAGCGCCCGCAGCCAGTACGGGGTGACCAGGCCCGCGTACAGCGGGAAGAGCACCTCGCGGGCCTGGTCCATCAGCTGGGTGACCGTCCAGGCCTGCCAGCCGACCCGGCCGTGCACCGGGTGCACGCCGGTGACCAGGCCGAGGCTCAGCACCCGCACCAGGGCCACCAGCTGCGCCGCGTACACCGCGCCGAAGGCCAGCGTGGCGGGCAGCAGGCCGAGCAGCGCGCCGCCGAGCGCCTCGCCGAGCGGGGCGCCCTGCGGGACGACCAGCGCGAGCACCGCGAGCGCGGCCAGGCCGGGCAGCACCGGCAGCAGGCTGAGCAGGGCGCCGCCCGCGCCGTACAGCGCGGCCCAGCCGGCCCGGCGCGGCGCGCGGGCCTTGGGCCAGAACCGCTCGGCCCGGCCCAGCTTCACGGCCGGGGCGCCGCCCCAGCGCTGACCGGTGGGCACCTGGCCGGTGACGCTGGAGCCGGCCACCACTTGGGCGTTCTTGCCGACCTTGGCGCCGGGCTGGAGCGCTGAGCGGGTGCCGACGGTGGCGCCGGAGCCGACCTTGAGCGGGCCGACCTCCAAGCGGTCGCCGTCCAGCCAGTAGCCGGAGAGGTCCACCTCGGCCTCCACCGCGCAGCCCCGGCCCAGCTTGAGCATGCCGGTGACCGGCGGCAGCGAGTGCAGGTCGACCTCGGGGGCCACCTTGGCGCCCAGTGCCCGGGCGTAGCGCACCAGCCAGGAGCCGGAGAGCGCGGTCGCCCCGGTCACCTCGGCGAGGCGCTCGGCCGTCCAGAGCCGCAGGTGCACGCTGCCGCCGCGCGGGTAGCTGCCGGGGCGCAGGCCGCGCAGCAGCAGCCGGGCACCGCCGGCCGCGAGGGCCAGGCGGCCGGGCGGGGAGTACAGCGCCAGCGCGCCGGCGCCGACCGCCCACCAGGAGGCGGTGGGCGCCCAGGGGAAGTCGCCGAGGTGGGTCAGCAGGTTGCCGGCGGCCAGCAGGGCCACCGTCCAGCGCAGGCCGACCACGGTGAAGAGCGGGATCAGCAGCAGCAGCTGGAGCAGCTTGGCCTTGGCGGGCACCAGGGCCACCGTCCGGGCCTCGCCGCTCTCGGCGCCGGAGCCCTCCAGGTGCCGGGCCAGCTTGCGCAGGGTGGGCTGCTGGTAGATGTCGAGCACCGCGACGTTGGGGTAGCGGGTGCGCAGCAGGGTGGTGAGCCGGGCGGCGGCCAGGCTGCCGCCGCCGATGGCGAAGAAGTCCTCGCGCGGGCCGCTCACCTGGACGCCGAGGATCTCGGCCCACTGCTCGGCCAGCCAGGCCTCGGTGCCGTAGAGCTGCTCGCTCGGCCCGGCGGTCTCCAGCTCGGGCAGCGGCCAGGGCAGGGCGCCCCGGTCCACCTTGCCGGAGGTCCGGGTCGGCAGGGTCTCCACGGGGGCCAGCAGCGGCACCAGCGCGGCGGGCAGCTCGGCCCGCAGCCGCTCCACGGCCTGCTCGCGGTCGAAGCCGTCCTGGATCACCAGGTAGCCGACCAGCAGCTGGTTGCCGCCGCGCGCCGTCCGCACGGCCGCCGCCGCCCCGGCCACGCCGGGCAGGGCCTGCAGGGCCGCGTCCACCTCGCCGAGCTCGATCCGGCGCCCGCCGAGCTTGATCTGCTCGTCGGTGCGGCCTAGGAAGAGCAGCCCGGCCGGGTCGGCCTGCACCAGGTCGCCGCTGCGGTAGGCGCGCCGCCAGCCGAGCGAGTCCAGGGGGGCGTACTTCTCGGCGTCCTTCTCCGGGTCCAGGTAGCGGGCCAGGCCGACCCCGCCGATCACCAGCTGGCCGGCCTCGCCCAGGGCCACCGGCTCGCCCGCCTCGTCCACCACGGCCAGGTCCCAGCCGTCCAGCGGCAGGCCGATCCGCACCGGGCCGTCGCCGGTGAGCAGCGCGGCGCAGGCCACCACGGTGGCCTCGGTGGGGCCGTAGGTGTTCCAGACCTCGCGGCCTTCGGTGACCAGGCGCTGCACCAGCTCGGGCGGGCAGGCCTCGCCGCCGAAGATCAGCAGCCGGACCTCGTTGAGCGCCTCGGCCGGCCAGAGCGCGGCCAGGGTGGGCACGGTGGAGACCACGGTGATCTCCTGCTCGGCCAGCCACGGGCCGAGGTCGGCGCCGCTGCGCACCTGCGAGCGGGGCACCGGCACCAGGCAGGCGCCGTGCCGCCAGGCCAGCCACATCTCCTCGCAGGAGGCGTCGAAGGCCACCGAGAGCCCGGCCATCACCCGGTCGCCGGGCCCGATCGGCTCCTCCTGGAGGAAGAGCGCGGCCTCGGCGTCCACGAAGGCGGCGGCGTTGCCGTGCGTGACGGCCACGCCCTTGGGCTTCCCGGTGGAGCCGGAGGTGAAGATGATCCAGGCGTCGTCCGCCACACCGGGACGGCGGGCTTCGGCGGCCGGGCGCTGTGCCGTGACCTCGAGCGAGCGCTCGGCCCCGAGCACGGCGGCCACCTCGGCCTCGCCGAACACCAGCTGGGCCCGCTCTTCCGGGTCCTCGGCGTCCACCGGCACGTACGCGGCCCCGGCCGCCAGCACCGCCAGGATCGACACGTAGAGGTCGTTGGTCCCCGAGGGCACCCGCACCCCGACCCGGTCGCCCGCGCCGATCCCGGCCGCCGCCAGCCGCCGCCGCAGCTGCTCCACCTCGGCGGCCAGCGCCCGGTAGGTCAGCACGGAGCGCCCGTCGTCCAGCGCCGGCTCGCCCGGGTGGTCACGGACGGTGGCCTCCAGCAGGTCGACCAGGGTGCGCGGTACGGCGGCCGGGCGGCCCGGGAAGAGCGCACGCTGCGGCAGGTTCGGTTCGGCTGTCATGGCGCCCATCTGCTCCTCGCTTCGGACAACCCGACCGATGCTAGCCCGGGCCCGAGCGGCCCGCCCAGGCTCCGTCAGCACCCAACTGGCCGATGGACCGTCGAATCTGACGATCAGTCAACCCACAATGCCCCTTGCGGCACGTACATCTGACGGACCGTCAATCGTTTTGACGGTCCGTCAGATCGAATCGGGAAAAGTGATCCACGCCACAGCGATCGCTGCTCCTTACGGGCGGTGCCCGCCCGCAGGGCCCGTCACCAGCCGTACCTCGGCCACCTGGGGCCATCCCGAGGGCCACACCCCGCGGACGGCGCGGCGCCAGGCCCGCAGGTCCGTGCCCGCCGTCTCCAGGGTCACCGTGGCCCGCAGCGCCCCGGCCTCACCGGTCAGCCCGACGGCGGCCGAGCGGACGCCCGGCAGGCCCGCCAGCGCGGCCTCCGCCTCGGCCAGGTCGAGCCGCCGGCCCATCCAGTCCCGCAGCTGCCCGGCCGTCCCGAGCAGCCGCACCCGACCGGCCGAGTCGATCCAGGCGCGCCGGCGGCCCACCCGCCCGTCCCCCGCGAAGGCCAGCAGCCCCGGCACCCCCTGCGGCAGCCCTCGTCCCTCGGCCGTGACCACCCGGTACCGCCGCCCGGCCACCCCGCCGACCAGCACCTCCTCCCCGCCCACCCGCAGGCCGTACCCGAGCACCCCCAGCACCTCGTCCCGCACCGCCACACCCGCCACGCCCGCCGGCACGACCACCTCCGGCCCGGCCTCGAACAGCTCCGCCACCGGCCGCCCCGGCTCCGCCGTGAGCGCCGCCAGCAGCCGTGCGTACCCCGCCGTGAACCGCCCGGCGGCGGCGCCGTCCAGCGCGAGGGTCGAGTGGTCCAGCCGCCCGTACGCCGCCCCGCCCTCCCGCCGCAGCTGCAGGGTCAGGTCGAAGGACTGGGTCGAGTTCGGCGCGAAGAAGTCCCACTCGCATGCCAGGCCCGGCACCTCGCCGAGCTCCCGCACCACCCTCGGGTACGACACCCCCACCCCGTCGAAGGCGCCCCGGGTCACGTCCACCCCGTGCCGCTGCCGGAGTTGCCGCAGCACCCAGCCGAACGGCACCCGCCGGTACCGCTGCACCAGGGCCAGTGCCCGCCCGCTCACGGCCAGCAGATCGGTGAAGCTCGCCCCGGCCGGGATGTCCAGCAGGCAGGGCACCACGTTCACCTGGAGACCGATCTGCTCCCGGGTGCCCGGCTCGCTGGTGTCAGCCGGGATGCCGAGCACGAAGCGGGTGTTCCCGTACTCGTGCAGCCGCGCCGCCACCCCGGCCACCAGCCCGGTGAAGAAGCTGACCCCGGCGGCCCCGGTCAGCGCGGCCAGCCGGGCGCAGGTCTCGGCGGGCAGCTCGAACCGGGGCGTCGGCTCCACCACCCGGCCGCCCGCCGGCAGCGGGCTCTCGCGGCGCGGCAGCACCAGGCCGGGCAGGTGCGGCAGGTCGGCGGCCAGCCAGTGCTCGACCACGGCCGCCGCCTCGGCGTCGATCGACGGGTGCTCGGGCAGCGCCACCGGCTCCCGCTCCCGCAGCCCCGCCGGCGAGCGGAGCTCGCCGAGCGCCTGCAGGAAGCGGCGGGCGAAGACGAACTTCGACCGGCCGTCGAAGGCGATGTGGTGCACGGCGACCACCAGGGTGCGCCGCTGCCCGCCGTGGTCGAGCAGGGCGAAGGCGATCGGCGGCTGCTCGGTCAGCCGCCAGGGCCGCAGCCGGTGCGTGCGGTGCCACTGCCTGGCGACCGTCAGTTCCGCCCCCGGCGGGGCCGGCACCGCCACCGTCTCGAAACGGAGCACCCGCTCGGCCGGGTGCACGGCGATCCGCGCCGGGCCGCCACCCTCCCCCGGCACCACCAGTCCGCGCAGCTGCGGGCTCTGCGCACAGACCGCCAGGCAGGCGGCCCGCAGCTGCCCTGCCGTCACCGGACCCCGGACCAGCACCGAGAAGATCCCGCCGTTGACGCTCTCGGGGTGCAGCAGTTGGTCCAGCCACATCGACTCCTGCGCGGGCGAGAGCCCCACCAGCACCGGCTCGGATGAAGACTCGGGCTCAGCGGATGGGGGTCCCGGTGCCGTCGAGTTCACGTCGCGCCACCTTCCCGCTGGCCAGCAGCGGCAGCTCGGCCACCCGCAGGAAGCGGGCGGGGATCATGTACTCGGGCAGCTCGGCCGCGCAGGCGGCCCGCAGCGCGGCGGCGTCCGGGCCGGCCGCGGCCGGATCGAGCACCAGGTAGCCGTGCAGCGTGGTCGACCCGGCCCGGCTGCGGCCCACCACGGCCGCCCGCCGCACCCCGGGCAGCCGGCTCAGCACGGCCTCCACCTCCCCGGGCTCCACCCGGTAGCCCCGCACCTTCAGCTGGTCGTCGCCGCGCCCGAGGAAGTGCAGCAGACCGTCGGCCAGCCGCACCCGGTCGCCGGTGGCGTACACCCGCCGCACCACCCCGTCCCAGCCCGCCACCTCGCGGAACCGCTCCGCCGTCAGCCGCTCGTCCCCCAGGTAGCCGAGCGCCAAGCACCGCCCCGCGACCAGCAGTTCGGCCTCCTCGCCCTCGGCGAACGGCCGCACCAGCCCGCCGTCCTCACGCAGCAGCTCCGCGCCGACGGCCGGGCCGCCGAGCGCGGGGTGTGCCGGCCAGCCGGCCGGGTCGCCGCTCAGCCGGTGCTCGGTCACCAGGTGGGTCTCGCTCGGGCCGTAGTGGTTGACCAACTCCGCGTCCAGCGTGGCGAACAGCGCCCGCACCTCGGCGTTGACCACCAGCCGCTCGCCGGCCACCACCACCTCGCGCAGGGCGGGCAGCCGCCGGCCGGTGGCGGCGCAGGCCACGGCCAGCGCGTGCAGGCCGGTGACCGGCAGGAAGCTGCGCACCACCCCGTGCCGGTGCAGCAGCTCGGCCAGCAGGAAGGGGTCGCGCCGCTGCTCCTCGTCGGCCACCACCAGGGCCGCCCCGGCCACCCAGGTGGCCACCAACTCCTGGTAGCCCACGTCGAATCCGACCGAGGCGGCATGGCTGGTCCGGGGCAGCTCGGCGCTGCGCCAGCCCGCGCAGTGCCACTCGGCGAGATCGGCCAGCACCACCGTGGGCACCGCCACGCACTTGGGGTCACCGGTCGAGCCGGAGGTGGTCACCACGTACCCGAGCGGTCCCTCCTCGGTCAACTGCGCACCACGCAGCAGCACTTCGCCGATCTCGACCTCCGGCACGCCGTACCCGCCCGGCGCCACCCCCGGCCCGCGCAGCACCAGCGCCGTGCCGGAGAGCTCCACCACCCGGGCCGCCCTGGCCGCCGGCTGGGCCGGATCCAGCGAGTTGACGGCCGCCCCGGCCCGCCAGATGCCCAGCACGGCCGCACAGCGCCACCACCCGCGCGGCGCCAGCAGCCCGACCGCCTGCCCCGGCCGGACCCCGCGCGCGGCCAGCCCGGCCGCGATCTCCCCGGAGAGCCGGTCGAGTTGCCAGTAGCTGTACGCCGCCTCCCCCTCCACCACCGCGACCCGCGCGGGGTGGGCCGCACAGGTGGCCACCAGCACGTCCACCAACGACCAGGCCGGCCGCACCTCCACGCTCCCCGTAGCCACGGCCACCACCGCCCCTTCCGCGCTCACCGCGCTCCCGGCACTCACAGCGCCACCGTCACGCCCGAGGAGAGCCAGTGGTGCAGCTGGATCGCCGCCTCCACGCTCATCCGGGTCACCCCGGCCCGCAGCCCGAACGTCGGGTCCTCCAGCGCGGCTTCGACCCGCCCCGCGTCCAGCAGCTCGTTCACCGGTGCGTCCTTCTCGGCCCGGATCGCCCGCAACTGCTCGCGCAGCGCGACCCGGTAGGCCGGGTCCTGCACGGTCGGGTACGGCGACTTCTTCCGTTCGAGCACCGCCGTCGGCAGCAAGTCCCGTACGGCGGCCCGCAGCAGGCTCTTCTCCCGCCCGTCCGCGACCTTCATCGCCCAGGGCACGTTGTAGACGTACTCGGCGAGCTCGTGGTCGCAGAACGGCACCCGGCCCTCCACCGAGGCGGCCATCCCGAGCCGGTCCTTGCGGTCGAGCACCACGCGCAGGTAGCGGGTCATGTTGAGGTAGGTGAGCTCGCGCATCCGCCGCTCCGCCGGGCCCTCCTCCCCGGTCAGCGGCACCTCGGCCAACGCCTCGCGGTAGCGGGCCCGTTCGTGGCCGGGGAAGTCCAGCGCGGCGTACAGCCTGCGGTCGAGCAGCCCGGAGAGGAACTCCATCCGGTGCGAGGCGCCGAGCCAGGGGAAGGTCTCGGCCCGCACGTAGAACGGGTCGTGGAACCAGACGTAGCCGCCGAAGAGTTCGTCGGAGCCGTCGCCGGTGAGGGTGACGGTGGAGTGCCGGCGCACCTCCTGGGAGAGCCGGTACAGCGAGACGTACATGTCCAGGCCGGCCGCCGGTCGGTCCATCGCGCGGACCACCTCGGCCTGCGCCTCCGGGTCGGTGAGCTGGGCCTGGTCGACCAGCAACTCCCGGTGCTCGCTGCCCAGATGGGCCGCCATCCGGGCCACGTACGGGGCGTCGGCCGAGTCGTGCACCTCGTCGGGGCGGAAGTGGTCGAGGTGGTAGGCGAACTCCATCGAGAAGGTGCGCAGCGGCCCGCCGACCACCTGCCGGGCCAGCGCGCAGACGGCCGAGGAGTCCAGGCCGCCGGAGAGCATCGAGGAGATCGGCACGTCGGCGGCCACCTGCCGGTCGACGATGTCCTCGAGCAGCGCGCGGACCCGGCGCTCGGTGGTGGGCAGGTCGTCGGTGTGCCGGGCCGGGGTGAACTGCCAGTACCGGGCGCGGTGCAGGCCGCCCCGGCCGTAGCGGACCAGCTCGCCGGGCACCACCTCGCGCATGCCGCGGAAGACGGCGGCGCCGGGGGTGGGGGTGAAGGAGAGCGCCTCGAGCAAACCGGCGCCGTCCACCACGGGGGCGATCAGCCCGGTGGTGAACAGCGCCTTGGGCTCGGAGCCGAAGGCCAGGCCGTCCGGGGTCTCGGCGTAGTACAGCGGGTAGATGCCGAACCGGTCGCGGACCAGCAGCAGTTCTTCGCGCCGCACGTCCCAGACCGCGAAGGCGAACATCCCGCGCAGCCGCTCGGCGCAGCCCGCGCCCCACTCCTGGTAGGCCCGCAGCACCACCTCGGTGTCACTGCGATCGCGGAACTCGTGGCCCCGGCGCCGCAGTTCCTCGCGCAGCTCGACGAAGTTGAAGACCTCGCCGGTGTAGCCGAGCACCACCGTCTCGCGGCCCTCGGCGTCGGTGGCCACGGCCGGCTGGTGGCCACCCTCCAGGTCGACCACCGCCAGCCGGCGCGGGACGAACCGGGCCCGGGGCGAGCTCCACTCGCCCACCGCATCGGGCCCGCGCAGGGCGAGCGCCCCGCGCATCGCGGCGCCGAGCTCCGGGCGTTGGGCGAGGTCCGTGGTGAAGGAGACCAGACCGACGATGCCGCACATGGCGCGAGCTCCCTACCGCCGTGACGCAACGTCACGAACCTTGACCGGCCGGTTGATCGGTGACCGATTGAACAATTCACCCGCAACCCCGTCAAGGCATGCCGAAGGCCACCGGGCGTCAACAACCTGCCATCGCGGCCGGGCCGGCCGGGCGCGGATGGAGCAGGCCGATGGTGACGGCCGCGACGGCGGAGACGGTGCCGCCTAGGGCGAGGGCAGCGCGCGGCCCGGCGTCCTGGGCGATCCAGCCGATGACGGGGGCGACCAGCGGGGTGGTGCCCAGGGTGGCGAGCAGGTAGAGGCTGGTGACCCGTCCACGCATGCCCTCGCCGGCCTCCAGCTGGAGGCGGGCTTTGGCGGCGGTGAGGAACACGAGCATGGCGGTGCCCGTCGGCACCAGCAGCACGAGGAACCCGATGCACCCGGGCATCAGGGCGCACCCGGCCTCCAGCGTCCCGAAGGCCAGCGCGGCGGCGGCCAACTGCCGCCCGCCGGTGCGGGGGTGGCGGATGGCCAGGAGGGAGCCGATCACCGAACCGGCGGCCAGGGCGGTGTTGCCGAGCCCGAACACGGCGGCCGGGGCCCGGTAGACCTGGGTGATCATCAGCGCGGTGGTGATCTGGAAATTCATGCCGAACGCGGCGACGACCGCGACCAGTACCAGGGTGAGCATGATCGGGCGGTGGCCCCGGACGTACGCCAGGCCTTCCCGTACCTGCCGCTTCGCGCGGGCCACCGCCGGCGCCGGACGGACGGCCCCGGGGTCCGCGCGCAGCAGGCAGGCGATGACGACCAGGTAGGAGAGGGCATTGGCGAGGAAGGCGGGGCCGGGACCGAACGCGAGGATGAGCGGACCTGCCAAGGCCGGACCGGCCATCCGGGCCAGGTTGAGGACCGCGCTGTTGACGGCGAGGGCGCTGACCAGCTGCCCGGGGGCGACGGACTCCGCGAGGTACGCCTGCAGGGCCGGCTTGTCGACCGTCATGGTCAGCCCGAGGGCCAGGGCCAGCCCGTAGACCGCGTCCAGCCGGGCCGTGCCGGTCGCGACGAGCAGAGCGGGGATGAGGGCGAGGGCGGCCATCACCGCCTGGGAGAGCAGCAGGATGCGCCGGGTGCAGTACCGGTCGACCAGGACTCCGCCGTAGGGCCCGAGCAGCAGCAGCGGCAGGAACTGCAGCGCGGTGATGATGCCCAGGACGGTGCCGCTGCCGTGCGACAGGTGGAGAGCCAGCCAGTCCTGGGCCACCTTCTGCATCCAAGTCCCGGTGTTGGAGACCGTCTGCCCCAGGGCGAAGAGCCGGAACCTCGGGCTGCTCGGCGGCCGCCTACGACTCGGCGGACGTGGGATGCGCACGGACTGGCTCCTCGGGTCGCCGACTGGCCGGCAGCGGGCCCCCGGTGCTCCTCAGGCGGGCCCGGAAGGCGGCCACCAGCGCGGCGGGCACCCCCGCCAGCTCGGGCCGGCAGCTGACGTTGGCGTTGACCTCGCAGACCACGAACCCGCCACCGGGGGCGAACAACAGGTCGACCCCCGCGACGGCGAGCCCCATCGCGGCGGCGGCCCGGACGGCGAGCTCCTCCCCCTCGGGGTAGCGGCCCGGACAGGGCGCAAGAGTGCCTCCCAGTGCCAGATTGGAGCGGAACTCCCCCTCGGCGGCGGTCCGTACGCCCGCTGCGGCGGCGTGGCCGTCGACCACCACCACCCGCAGGTCCCGGCCGTGCGAGTGCCCGATGTACTCCTGGAGCAGGGAGGCGGTGTCCTCACCGAACCGGCCGTGCAGGGCCCGCAGCGCCGCCGGATCGGGTGCCAGGAACACCTGCTCGCCACGGTGGCCCCGCACCGCCTTCACCACGCACGGCGTCCCCAGGCTCGCAGCAGTCACCTCGTGGAGGGGAGTCCCCCCGCCCATCCGGCTCTCGGGCACCGCGAGCCCGGCCGCAACGAGCCGCTGCAGTTGCCAGAACTTGTCCTGGCAGGCCAGCACCGCGTCCGCCGGATTCAGCACCAGGCTGCCCATCGACTCCAAGTGCCGCAGCAGCGCGATCTCCCGGCCCGCACCCGCTCCGGGAGTCCGCACCCGCCCGTAGACCACCTGTGGCGCCGTCACCTCTCCGCCGTCCGAGCCGTGCAGCGAAAGCCCGCCGCGCCCGGCCCCCATCACCAGCTCCGCGCTGCGCACCACCGCGAACCGATCGCCGAACTCCCCGGCCAGCGCGGCCGTGATCCGCCGGGTGAACGGCCCCGACAGACCTGCCCCCAGCAGCAGCCACAGATCGGCCTCGCGCCTCGTCGGCACCGGACAGTCCTCACCACTGTCGGCCACGGACACCCCGACTCCTCCAGATCGACCCGGCGGGCGGACACGCCCCCGCCCCGACGATCCCCTGCCGAGCCGGGCTGCGGTGCGCGAAACGCCGTGGGCATCCCCCGGACGGCTCCCCCGTCAGGAGCCCGGCTGCTCAGTAGTAGTGCCGCAGTTGGGGCCAGAGCTGCGACCACGGCCGCGACGGACCGGCGCAGAGCACCACGGCCGCGTGCTGCTCCTGGTTGGCCACGCCCTGCCCGGTGTCCACTTCGCCCACCGGTCGACAGTCGGTGAACTGCCGTTCCACGGCGCCGAATCCGGCCGGGTGCACCAGCAGCACCGGGCCGGCCTGCCGGTCGGCGGGCGGCCCCCAGTCGGCCAGGCTCATGTGGCCCGAGTACGGCCCGGGCAGCCCGAGCCCCGGCCCGTACCGGGCCAGCGCGCCCGCCTCGCCGTAGTTGGCGGCGAACAGCACTGCGGTGTCCCGCTGTTCGGGCGGGATCTGCGCCCAGCCCCGGGCCGCCGCCGAGGCCAGCTGCGGCCAGCCGACCTGCTCGGCCGCCTCCGGGTAGATCCAGCCGACCGCCACCAGCGCCTTCGGCGGCAGCACCGGCAGCGTGATCACCACATTGACCAGCGCGCCCACCAGCAGCCCGGCCGTCACCACCCGGCCGGTGCCGCGCGGCTTGGCGCAGCCGGCCGCCATGAGCACCAGCAGCAGCGGCACCGCGTAGTACGCCTTGCCGCCGAAGCGGCTCAGCAGCCAGAGCAGCAGCGGGTAGGCGAGCGGGTAGGCCCGGGCCCAGCTCAGCTCCGGCTCCCGGCGCAGCCTTCGCGCGCCCCGCAGGACGAGCGGGACCACGGCCGGGGAGAGCAGCACGAGCTGTAGCGGGAGCAGCAGCCAGCGGTTCTGTTCGCCGTCCTTGTCGGTGATGCCGTTCGCCACCGTGAGCTGGGGCCAGCCGTGGGCCGCCTCCCAGAGCAGGTTGGGCAGCGCGACGAGCACGGCCAGCGCCAGGCCGGCCGGCAGCCACCGGCTGAGCAGTGCGCGCCGGGGCCCGGAGACGAGCACGGCGGCGAGCAGCGCGAGCCCGATCAGCAGCACCAGGTCCTTGTTCAGCAGGGCGAGCCCGGTGGCCGCCCCGAGCGGCAGCCACCAGCGGCCGTCCCCGGTGCGCAGCAGCCGCAGGCCGAGCAGCAGCACGCCGAGCGAGGCCGGCAGATCGGCCGAGCTGGTCAGCAGCAGGTGCCCGGTGGCCAGCACGAAGGCGGAGCCGGCCGTGGCCCAGGCCGCGAGCAGCTGCCCGCGCCGCTCGCCGCCGAACTCCCTGGCCAGCAGCGCGACCAGCACCACGTCCACGCCCGCGAGCAGCGCGGGCAGCACCCGCAGCGCGAGCGGGCTGTCGCCGAGGGCCAGCTCCGAGAGCCGCGCCAGCCAGGGCGTCAGCGGCGGCTGGTCCACGTACCCCCAGGCCAGGTGCCGCCCGGCCAGCAGGAAGTACAGCTCGTCCCGGTGGTACCCGTACCGCCCCGCCAGTGCGAGCAGCAGCACCACCACCCCGGCGGCCACGCCGGCCACCGGCCGCCACCCGAATCCCGGCAGCTCAATCGGCCCGGCCCTCGGCGGTATCGGCTCCGGAGCCGCAGCCGCACCGCCCTCCGTGCTCTTCCCCCGTGTGTTCATCCCGGGAGTCTCGCACCGCTCCCACCTGCACGGAAGCCCCTCGTTCGGAAACCTCCGGACGCCCGGTACCGCCCCACCGCCCCTCGTGGGAAGCTGACCCCAGCCCAGGAGGTTAACCAGATGACCACACCAATCGAGCTGACGGTCGACCAGGTGGTCGACCGCCTGGCCGCGCTGGACGGCTCCCTGCCGGCGGCCGACGGCGTCCGGGTCTTCAACGACATGTACCTCACCGTCACCAGGCTGGTCCGTGACCACCTGCCCGGCGCCTACTTCGCCGACCCGGCCGGGATGGCCCGGCTGGACGCGATCTTCGCCGCCCGCTTCCTGGCCGCCGTGGACGCCGTCGCCGCCGGGGCCGACCCGAGCCCCTGCTGGCGCCCGCTGTTCGAGCTGCGCTCGCACCCCGGCATCGAGCCCATCCAGTACGCGCTGGCGGGCATGAACGCCCACATCGAGTACGACCTCCCGGCCGCGGTGCTCGCCTACTGCCAGGCCGCCGGCCACACCCCGACCCAGGTCGAGGCCGACTACCACCGGATCAACGACCTGCTCGCCCAGGTCGAGGCCCAGGTCCGCCGACAACTCGAGCCCACCGCCCTCCGCCCGGCCGACCCCCTCCTCCACGTGATCGGCGTCTGGTCCGTCGACCGCGCCCGCGAGGCCGCCTGGGCCAGCGTCCTGAGCCTCTGGGAGCTCCGCCGCATCCCCCCGGCCGCCCGCGCCGTCCAGACCGCCCTCGCCCAGTCGGTCGGCATGGTCAGCCGCGCCCTCCTCACCCCGCTGGGCTGACCCCGCCGGCCCGGGACGCCGAACGGCCCGGCCGGGGAGTTCCCCGGCCGGGCCGTTCGGTACGAGCAGAGGCGTTACGCCCAGCTGGAGTGCAGCGGCTTGCCCTCGGCGTAGCCGGCCGCGCTCTGGATGCCCACGATGGCCTTCCGGTGGAAGTCCTCGAGGTTCTCCGCGCCCGCGTAGGTGCAGGAGCTGCGGACGCCCGCGATGACCGAGTCGATCAGGTCCTCGACGCCCGGGCGGGCCGGGTCGAGGAACATCCGGGAGTGCGAGATGCCCTCCTCGAAGAGGGCCTTGCGGGCCCGGTCGTAGGCCGACTCGGCGGAGGTCCGGTTGCTCACGGCCCGCTTGGAGGCCATGCCGAAGCTCTCCTTGTACTGGCGGCCGTCGGCGGTGGACTGCAGGTCGCCGGGCGACTCGTAGGTGCCGGCGAACCAGGAGCCGATCATCACGTTGGAGGCACCGGCGGCCAGCGCCATCGCCACGTCACGCGGGTGACGGACACCGCCGTCGGCCCAGACGTGCTTGCCGAGCTCGCGCGCGGCGGCGGCGCACTCCAGCACGGCGGAGAACTGCGGCCGGCCCACGCCGGTCATCATCCGGGTGGTGCACATGGCGCCGGGGCCCACCCCGACCTTGAGGATGTCGGCGCCCGCCTCGACCAGGTCGCGGACACCGGCGGCGGAGACCACGTTGCCGGCCACGATCGGGATCTGCGGGTCGAGCGAGCGCACCGCGCGCAGCGCGCTGATCATCGACTCCTGGTGGCCGTGCGCGGTGTCCACCACCAGCACGTCCGCCCCGGCCCCGATCAGCGCCGCGGCCTTGCCGGCCACGTCGCCGTTGATGCCGACGGTGGCGGCGATCCGGAGCCTGCCGTTGGCGTCCACGGCGGGGGTGTACAGGGTGGCGCGCAGCGCGTTCTTGCGGGTCAGGATGCCGACCAGCTTGCCGTGGGCGTCCACCACGGGGGCGAGCTTGCGGTGCGCCTCGTTCAGCTTGTCGAAGGCGACCCGCGGGTCGATGCCCTCCTCGAGCAGCAGCAGGTCGCGCGACATCACGTCGGCCAGGCTGGTGAACCGGTCCACGCCCTGGCAGTCGGAGTCGGTGACCACGCCGACCGGCTTGCCGGCCGCGTCGACCACCACGAGCGCGTTGTGCGCGCGCTTGGGCAGCAGGGAGAGGGCGTCGGCGACGGTGTCGCCGGGGGTGAGGGTCAGCGCGGTGTCGTGCACCAGGTGGCGCTGCTTCACCCAACCGATCACCTCGGTGATCACCTCGGTGGGGATGTCCTGCGGAATGGCCACCAGGCCACCGCGGCGGGCGACGGTCTCGGCCATCCGACGGCCGGCGATCGCGGTCATGTTGGCCACGACCAGCGGGATGGTGGTGCCCGTCCCGTCGTTCGACGACAGGTCCACGCCCTGCCGGGAGCCCACGGCGGAACGGCTGGGGACCATGAAGACGTCGTCGTACGTGAGGTCGTACGGTCCCGAATAACGGTCGTCAATAGTGCCGGTCTGAGGATTCAAGAAACGCATGAAGAAGGCTCTCTGACTTCGGGAGGGTAGACCTCGGGTGCAGTTAGGTCCGGCCGACCGAGCGCACTCGGGCGCCCCGCACCCAACCGTCAATGCTTGCCGATACCCAGGCCGAAAGCCAGTTCACACGCAATCCTTGAAGATCCATACAGAGATCACCAATCCGTACACAGGATGGCTTGTAGGAACATACAAGAACAACGCCTGAGGCATCTTTCGGCGCAGCTTGCAAGGAGGTCGACTGCCGACCCGGGACAGCCTCCGCCTCACGCAAGGTGCTCATCACGGTCGAGACGCAGGGCTAGGGGCACCGTGCCCGGCTGCAACGGCCCCACCCGCCGGCTGACCACGGGCAACTCGCCTCTGACACATACCGTCGGACACCAACCAGACGGAGAACGGCACCAAACCACCGAACCCCGGCGTCGCCAGAAGGCGAGGGCGGCGGCGCCCTGCACACCGACGAAGCCCCAGCGGCGAATCCAAGATCGCGCCCGGCCAGCCGACCGAATGCTCCTGGGCCCCCTGCGTGCACACACCTAGCAGGACAGGAAGCCCACCAAGATCTCCCATGCGCTGGAGCGTTCCTCGGGCGCTATCTCCAACGCGCTGACCACTTTGGCACCCTGGATGAGGCTGATGTGGACTGCGCCCAGCTCCGCCGCTGCCCAGAGGTCCAGCCCGGCTTCTCTCCCGACCGCCGAGCCCGGCAGCTGATGGACCCTGCGAGCCTCGGAAGGCAGCTCTCCATCGCGGGCATCCCCACTCTCGACGGCCGAACCGCGACTCTGCAGCAGTTGGCCCTTCAGGCGCCACCATCCGGCGTCGCTGAAATGCTCGGCTACCACACCGTCCACACCGGGGTCGTCGGCTGACAAGCCCGTGGAACCTGGAAGAAGTACGCTCGCGGCGACCAAACTCGCTGAAATTGACGACCCTCTCAATGAGTAAGACTTCGACGACTCTAAACGCTGAGTCAGTCCGAATCGACGGCCCCTATCACCTATTCGGACGATAGACGATCTCGACTCCTGGCCGATGACCATACGTTGGCCATGCGGGGCGATCCAGCACGGATAACGAGAGCTGAGTGTTCAAGCACAAGAAGACACACGATGAAGTGAAACTGCAGGCCAGTGCACAACTGATGACTTGGCACTGGTATTCCCAGGACCAAGTACTCGCAGCTGCGATGTTCTCTCGGAAATGCGGGGAAATGGAGGCTAACCGGGCCACCCCCACTGACGACGAGAAGCGCCGGGGACTCACCTGGGCTGAGGCGGAGCAGACGGAACACCGCTCCTACGTCGTGGCCTCGGTCCTCGCCTCGGTTGCCTTAGTGGAGGCGTCGCTCAACGAGCTCTTCGCCTCCGCACCTCACGAGAACCTGGAGGTCGGAGGGGGCCGCGGAGCCCTCTCAGCGGGTGAGCGGCGATCTCTCACCGACTTGACAGGGATGTTGGACCGGAACGACTTCTCGACGAGCAATAGTCAAGAGTTGTGGGTGGGGCCTTCCGGCGCGGCGATCTCGGCTGCCGCGAGCCGGGCGTCTTCACGCATCTGCGGGTCGAGGTGGTGGAGGAACGGCTCGATCAGCGGCAGGGCCCGTGGGTCGTGGGTGGCGCCGAGGATATAGAGGGCGTGTTCGAGGAGCTCGGGCTCCATCGTCGTCATGGCGGTCGCCAGCGGTTCGACGAGGTCCAGGGGCAGGCGGTGGTGGTTGAAGGCCTCGCTAATCGAGTTCAGGGCAGACTCACGGACCTTGGTCTCCGGTTCGTTGACGGCCAGGCTTACCAGGCGTCCGACGACCAGGTGGGCGGCGTCCGTGTCGAGTGCGGTGCCGCGCAGGAGATCCCCGAGGCTGTCGGCGGCGACATCCCGACGGTTCGGCTCGCGGTCGGTCAGTGCTTCAAGCGCCTTGATCATGTCGTTCATGCTGCCACCTCGGACCGCTCGGCCAGGACGCCGTTTTCGAAGCGTGCGCCGGCACGGACCAGGGACACCAGGTGGGCGCCGGTGATCGCGCGCCATCGGGCCTGGGCGGACTCGACCAGTTTGAACACCATCGCGAGCGCGGCCGTCGGGCTGCCGGCGCCGCGGGTGACCTTGGTGCGGAGCTTGACCGTGGAGAAGGTCGACTCGATGGGGTTGGTGGTGCGCAAGTGGATCCAGTGCTCGGCGGGGAAGGCGTAGAACGCGAGGAGTTCGTCCCGGTCGTCGGTGATCTTCGCGACGGCCTTGGGGAACTTGGCGCCGTAGGTCTTCGCGAACGCCTCGATGGCCTTCTCGGCATGGGCGCGGGACTCGGCGTTGTAGATCTCCTGCATCGCCTTCGTCGCCCCGGGCTGCGCGGACTTGGGCAGGCAGTTGGTGACGTTGCGGGGTTTGTGAACCCAGCACCTCTGCGGCCGTGCGGCCGGGAACACCTCGGCCAGTGCCCGCCAAAGGCCCATGGCGCCGTCGCCGACGACCAGCTCGGGGGCGCGCATGCCTCGGCGGCGGCAGTCGCGCAACAGGTCGGCCCAGGACTCGGTCGACTCCCGCAGGCCCTCGGCAATCGCGATCAGCTCCTTGGTGCCGTCCAGGCGGACGCCGAGCAGGACCAGGACGCACGAGTGGGCCTGGCCAAGCCGGACCTTCGGGTGCACGCCGTCAGCCCAGACGTAGACGAAATCGCGGTCGGACAGGTCCCGGTCCTGGAAGGCGGCGTGGTCCTCGCTCCACTGCTTTGTCAGCCGGGTGACGGTGGCCGGGGAGAGGCCGGCCGTACCGCCGAGGAACTGCTCCAGCGCCGGAACGAAGTCGCCGGATGACAGGCCATGCAGGTAGAGCAGCGGCAGCACCTCGGAGATCTTCGGGAACTTGCGGCACCACGGCGCCAGGATCTTCGAGGAGAACCGCTTGCGCTCGCCGGTCTCGTGGTCGACGCGCCGGTCGTTCACCCGCGGGGCCCTCACCTCGACCGGTCCGGCGGCGGTGACCACTGTCCGGGGCCGGTGGTGGCCGTTGCGGACCACCAGGCGGCGCCCGCGCCCGTCGGTCTCGGCCGCCAACTCGGCTATGTACTGGTTGACTTCCGCCTCCAGCGCGGCGGCCAGCATCCGCCGAGCTCCCTCCCGGACGATCTCGTCGATCAGGGAGCCGGACTGCGTGGAGCCGTCGTCGGTGACTACGCTGAGCACGGGCGTGCCTTCCCGACCCGCGCTGCAACGCGGGCCTACTCGGAGACCATCAAAGGATCATTCGGGAAGGTACGCCTTCCGCGTGCCTGTCGGCACTGATCCACAGGTCTCCAGCATTGCTCGGGCTTCGCGGGACGTGACGCTCGTGTACGCGGGAAACCAGTACGACCGCGACGACGCTTTCGACCGCTTCTTCGCGCCGGCTGCCGCCCACGTCGACCACCAGGTCGTCGGCAAGTGGACCGACACCGCCCGGTGGCCCCACGTCCGCTTCACCGGTCGCAAACCGTTCCCTGAAATCGCTCGCCTGCACGGCCGCGCCTTGGCCACGGTGCTGCTCCTGCCCGACCGATACGCGGCGGTCGGGCAGCTGACCCAGCGGCTGTTCGAGGCGGTTCTGGCCGGGTGCCTACCGCTGGCTCCCGACACCATCCGCGACGTCCACCGGTTCGTACCGCCGCAGCTCATCGTCCGCGACGGCACTCAGGTCACCCGCGTTCTCCGGGAGCTGCGTGAGCAGTCCGGCACGGCCCAGCACGCCCGTCTTCTCGCCGACTGTCTGGAGCGTCTCAACCTGTTCCGGCTCAGCGCCCAGATCGAGCGGCTGGAGCTGGCGATCGACGCCGCTGCCGGGGCCACGCGGAACAGGTCGGTGGCCTGATGCGCATTTCCCTCCTGCCCGCTGCGGCACCCATGGCATCCAGAAGTCGGCCTGCGCATTCCGGGCTCCCCGCTCCCTCTACTGTGGAGAACCATGAAGAAGGTCGCCGTCGTCGGCTGCTCCGGCAGCGGCAAGTCGCATGTCGCCCGGGCGTTGGGCGGCATCCTGGACGCGCCGGTGACACACCTGGATGCCGTCTTCTACGACGAGGACTGGAACGAGCTGCCGAAGAACACGTTCGCCCAGGCTCAGCGGGACCTGGTGGCCCAGCCGCGCTGGGTGATCGACGGGAACTACAACTCCACTCTGCCGATCCGGCTGGAAGCCTGCGACACCGTGGTCTTCGTGGACGTGTCCACCCTCGCCTGTCTGTGGGGCCTGCTCTCCCGGCAGCTCCGGCACGGCAGCGGCCAGAAGGGCAACGGCGTTCACAACCGAGTCCATTGGGGACTGCTCAGGTACGTGGCCGGCTACCGGCGCACGATGCGCCCGCGCGTGCTCGCCAAGATCGACGAGTACGCCGTCCACGCCGAGGTCGTCCGCCTTTCCAGTCGGCGCCGCACCCGCCGATGGCTGCGCGAGGTGCAGCGAAGCACCTGAAGACCCACCCGGGACCGAGCGGCTCGGCGCCTGACGGTCGGCGGGGAGGCGCGGAGTGATCGTCTCCCCGCGTCACCACACCAAGCACTACTCCGACCCGGCCCGGTGCGCTGCGGCGCGCCGCCACTACGCCTGGCTCGCCGAGTACGCTCCCACCCTGCGCCAACCGCCACTGATCGCCGCTACCCCGACCAGTCTGAGTGGCTGTTGTCTTTCCTGACTTGAGAGCTGTGTTTCCGCTGGTCAGGCATAGGGGCGGTGGTCTCGGGGAGTGGTGACGTGTCGTGTCGTCGCTCTGGTGGAGGTCAAGGATGCCGTCGGTCGTGGGGCTGCTGGAACAGCGTGAGCTGACCGCTCGCCGTCGTGTGGATGAGCTGCGGGAGGAGGCGGACCGTATCCAGGCCGAGCTGGTCGCGGCCGAGCGGGAGTGGAGCGAGTGGGTCATCGCCCGTTCACGCGTCGGCGAGGTGCTGTCCCCGGGCGAAGGAGACATCGCCGGCCCGGACGCCGTCGAGAAGCCGTCGGATCGCGGTGAACCGCCGGCGCTGCCTGCATCTTCGGCAGCGGCGAAGCCGAAGTCGGTGGTGCCGATGTGGCGTGCGGGTCTGGCCCGGTCGGCACTGTCGGCGGACTACCAGCGCATCGTGCAGGCTCTCGCGGACCGAGGCCGTCTCGGTCAAGGCCCGCTGACCTGCCAGGAGATGGCCGCCTGCTTCGGCCTGGACCCGGTGCCCGCGAAGATCGAGGCGTTGCGGTCGAAGGCGAAGCGGCTGACAGCGCGCGGGTGGCTGGTCGAGCCGGAGCCGGGCCGGTTCACGCTCGCGATGGCCTTGGCCGGGCCAGGCGGCGGGTCATGAGCATCGTCGCCGACCAGTAGACCATCGCCTCCGCGCTGCCGGTGGACCGTTCGAAGTCCCGCACGAGGCGGCGGCTTCGCATCAGGTGGGCGAAGAACCGCTCCACGATCCACCGCTTGGGCAGCACGACGAAGCCGCGCATGTCGTCACTGCGTTTGACGATGGCCAGGACCAGGGCGAGGACGGTGAAGCCGTACTCGACGAGGCTGCCCGTGTAGCCGCCGTCGGCCCAGACCAGCGCCAGCCGGTGGTGTGCGGCGGCCACCTGGGCGAGCAGAACCTGCGCGGCGGCGCGGTCGCCGATGTCCGCTGCGGTGACCATCACCGCGAGGAGCAGGCCGAGGGTGTCGACCACGGCGTGCCGCTTGCGGCCATTGATCAGCTTGCCGCCGTCGAAGCCGCGGCTGTCACGGCCGACGACGGCGTCCGCCTTGACCGACTGGGAGTCGATCACGCCCGCGCTCGGCTCCGGGTCCCGCCCGGCCTGCTCGCGGGCCTTACGGCGGAGCCGGTCGTGCAACTCCCGGACCAGACCGTGGTCACGCCAGCGCCGGAAGAACGCGTAGACCCGGTCCCACGGCGGGAAGTCAGCCGGCATGGCCCGCCACTTCGTTCCGTTGTCGACGAGGTAGCGGATCGCGTCCAGTATCGTGCGGTGGCAGTACGCCTCCGGCTGCCCGCCCCGCCCGCGCAGCCAGCCCGGCACCGGCAGCAGCGGCCGCACCACCGCCCACTCCGCATCGGACATGTCGGTGGGGTAGCGGCGCACACGGACCCCGTGGTCGACGGCGTTCCCGAACCGGTGTGCCAGGCAGTCACACGCGAGAGTGACCGAAGTGGACCCCGGTCCCGCGATGCCGTAGAAGTGGGACAACAGGGCCTCCTGGACCGCTCTTTGGCGTAGACACCCTTCGAGCTACCAAGAGGCCCTGCTTTCATGCGCGGCGGCCGCTGCGCTCACCCGATCGAGACCCCCGTTCGACCCGCGCCCCTCAAGATCGAAACGACAACAGCCACTGACGTTCGGCCGTATCGAGGGACGGCACGGCGAACCGCGTGACCTGCTCCCGCTGGCCACCATGCTCGGCGACGCCCATGGGACCGCCTGGACGTACGACTTGCGCGGCGCCCGCCTCGACCGACCACGTGCGCTCGCCGACGGCGCCGGCCTCCCCGACTACGTCTCCCCGCGCCGCCGAGCGTTGGAGCGTCGCCTCCTCCAGGGCTTCATTTCGGACCGTGAAGCGCTCGACCTTCTTCTCGGTGTTCTCGGGCGCACTGCCGACGGCCCGGCCGCGTTCTACAAGGACGCCAACCCGCGCAACGTCCTGATCACCGCGAGCACCGTGTACACCGTGGACGTCGACGACCTCACCCTGGCACCCTTCGGCTACGACCTCGCCAAGCTCATCCATACCCTCGCTCTGAGCCACGGCCCCCTGCCGCCGCAGGCCGTCCGCGACGCCGTACAGCACTACAACACCGCCGCAGGTCGCCACCACCGGCAACTCGGCTACCTCACCACCACCCAGCTGGACGACTTCCTCCTCCTGCACCGCGCCCTGACCGCCCCGTACACCGACCGCGACCACTACCGCAACGGCCGTCCCCAGCCCCTCACCCAGGAGGCGCAGTGATCACCAGCGAAATCGTGCTCCTGCGGCACGGCCAGGCCCACTGCAACGCTGCCGGCCTGGTCGGCGGCCCGGCCACCTGCACCGGCCTGACCGACCTCGGCCGCCACCAGGTCGAACAGGCCGCCGAACTCCTCGCCGCCGAACACGCCGCTTCGCCGTTCACCGCCCTGTACGCCGGTCCCCGGCTCCGCCTCCAGCAGACCGGGCAGATCCTCGCCCTCGCCATGGGCCTCCAGCTGCTCACCGACCCCGGCTTCGACGGCCCCGAGCACGGCGACGCCGACGGCCGACCCTGGCGCGAGGTCAAGGACTCATTCGGCGGCGCGCCACACACCCGCCCCGATACCCCGTGGGCCCGAGGCTCCGACACCTGGAACGGCTACCTTCAGCGGGCCGGAGCCCACCTGCGCAAACTCCTGACCCGCCATCAGACTGGTCGGCTCCTCCTCGCCGCGCACGGAGAGACCGTCATAGCAGCCCACGTTCTGCTCCTCGGCCTCCCACTGGGCTCCGTCAACGGATTCTCCGTGGACCACGCCTCACTCACCCGCTGGCAGCATCACCGCAACCAGCGTGGCCAACAGCGCTGGCTCCTGCACAGCCACAACAACACCGCCCACCTGGCTCCTCCACCGGAGCAGCCGTGATCACCCGCACTGACGACCCGCGTCTGGTCCTCGCCCGCAGGAGCGTCGGCCCGGTCACCATCATCGCCGAACCCGGTCTACCCGACCGCGTCCTCCACCTGGCCGACAGCCGAGGCACCCGCTACTTCGCCAAGCAGCACCACCAACCAGCCCGCTTCACTCAGGAGGTCAACGCCTACGCGGGCTGGGCCCGTCATCTCGCCGCACGAACACCCGATCTGGTTGCCCAGCACCATGCCGACCTGGTCCTGCTCATCACCGCCGTTCCCGGCCGCCGCGCCAACACCCTGCCACCAGGCTCGGACGCCGAACAGCTCGCCCACCGCGCTGCCGGAGCCGCCCTGCGCGCGCTCCACACCGCTACCGCCATCACTGACCCAGACCTGTGCAGCAAGATCAGCAGCCGTCTTCGCACCTGGATCGCCAAGGCACACCAGGCAGAACTCCTATCCGCTCGGGAGCACCAGACCCTGAGCGAGGCTGCCGACCAACTCACCCACCAGCGCATGGAAGCCGCCGTCTGCCACCTCGACTACCAGCCCCGGAACTGGTGCGTCGGTAAAACCCTCGCCGTTGTCGACTTCGAGCACAGCCGCCCTGACGCCCGCATCCGCGACCTGGCCCGGCTCGCCTTCCGGCACTGGCCTCGTTCCCCGCACCTGCGCCAGGCCTTCCTCAGCGGCTACGGATGCCTCACCAGCGTGGAGGAGAACCTCCTCCACCTCTTCGCCGCTTACGAGGCCGTCACCGCCCTGGTCCGCGGCCACGAAAACGCCGACCGCGACCTCTCCGCCCACGGACGCGCCACCCTCGCCCGCCTCCTGCCTTAACTACTCCCGCCACCTCGGAGCCCCGCCATGTCCCAAGCCCAACCCCATGCCCCGCAGCGCGCCGTCATCACCGGTGCGGCCGGATTCATCGGCTCCCACCTCGCAGAAGCGCTCCTGGCCGCCGGCACGACCGTCATCGGCGTCGACCGTCGCGACCACAACGACCCGCGCGCCGCGGCCAACCTGGCCCGGATCCTCGACCACCCCGCCTACATCCACGTCACCGCCGACCTTCTCACCTGCGCGGTCGAACCCCTGCTCCTCGACGCCGACGCGGTCTTCCACCTCGCTGGCATCCCCGGCGTCCGACCCTCCTGAGGACCGGAGTTCAGCGACTACGTCAGCTCCAACATCCTGGCCACCCAGCGCGTCATGACCGCCGCCACGACCATGCGCGTCCCCCGCCTCGTGGTCGCCTCCTCCTCCAGCGTCTACGGCCCCACCGACGGCACCCCCAGCGCCGAGAACGACCCCACCCGCCCGGCGTCCCCCTACGCGGTCACCAAACTCGCCGAGGAACAACTCTGCCTCGCCCACGCCACCCGGCCGGGCTCCCCCACCACCGTCGTCGCCCTGCGCTACTTCACCGTCTACGGGCCACGCCAGCGCCCCGACATGTTCATCCACCGCGCGCTGAACGCCGCCCTCGCCCGCACCCCGCTCCGGCTCTACGGAGACGGCCACCAGCAGCGCGACTTCACGTACATCGACGACGTCGTCACCGCCACCATCGCCGCCGCCTCCCCTCAGGCCCCCGGCGGAGTCGTCAACGTCGGCGGCGGTACCAGCGCGACGCTGCGCGACATCATCCGCTCTGCTCAGGAACTGTCCGGCCGACCCATCGAGATCCAGGCCCACACCACCCGCAATGGCGACGTCCCAGTCACCCGGGCCGACCTCGCCCGTGCGCGCCGGCTCCTCGGATACAAGCCGACCGTTGACCTTTCGACCGGCATGAGCCACCAACTCGCAGCCCTCACCCACGTCACTGCTGCCATCTCATCCTGATCCGCCATCCGAGGCGTCGCCTCGGCCCCGCTGCTCTCACTCGCCCCAGCACCAAGCCACGGAGAACCGATGCCGTCCACGGAGACACAGCTGCCCACGCCCAACACCAACCGCCACATCGCCGTCATCCCCTGTCGTTGGGGAGCAAGCCGCTTCCCCGGCAAACCGATCGCCGACCTGGCCGGAAAGCCGCTCCTCTGGCACGTCTACCAGCGCTGTCTGCAGGCCACCACCATCACGCACACGGTCGTCGCGACCGACGATCAGCGAATCACCACCGTATGCGAGGACCACGGCATCCCCTGGATCATGACCGGCATCCACCCCACCGGCACCGACCGCGTCGCCGAGTGCGCCGAACGCCTCGACGCCGACGCTTACATCAACGTCCAAGGCGACGAGCCGTTCATCGAGCCCGCCGCCATCGACTCCGTCTCCACCGCGCTGGCCAGCCTTCCCCCGGGAGTCCTCGCGGTCAAGGCGTGCTCACGGCTCACCGACCCGGCCACAGTCCAGGACCACAACGTCGTCAAGGTCGTCACCGGCAACGACCACCGCGCCCTGATGTTCTCCCGCCTGCCCATCCCCTACCCGAAGAGCGATCGACCGACCTACCTACGCCAACTCGGTCTGTACGGCTTCACACCAGCCGGGCTCGGCATCTTCCGGGCCCTACCTCAAGGCTCGCTCGAACGCGCCGAGGGTGTCGAGATGCTGCGATTCCTCGAACACTCCCACCCGGTCCAGATGGTGCTCACTCACGACTCGGGCACGGCCGTCGACACGCCAGAAGATCTCGAACGGGCCGAGGCCCAACTGCTCAGTCAGCGGTAGATCTCGATCGCGGTCTGACCCGCCCTCACGACTCACAAGCGACTCCCAAAGCGGACGTAGCTTCAGGCTTTCGCTGTTCGGGCATGTAGTCGCCGCAAGACCCACCTTGGGTTCTAGGAGTCGTTGCAACACCCCAGTTCAGGGGATGCGATGGACTTCGAGATCCGTGGCAACCGCAGACCGCAGGGTCGGCGGAAGCTGCTGCGGGAGCGGGCGGCATACTCCCGGCTCGTGCAGCAGGGCGTGAGCAACACCGAGGCATGCCGGATCGTCGGCGTCGACCGCAGGACCGGCCAGAAGTGGCGTAACGGGCGCAAGCCGACCGGCACCCAGCGCACGGCGCCGGCTCCCCTCGACCTCGACGGGAAGCCGGCGCCGCCGACCGGGCCGGCAGGGCGGTCACGGTTCCTGACCGAGGCGGAACGGATCCACATCGCCGACCGGCTGCGGGAGAAGGCCACCGTCCGGGCAATCGCCGCGGAACTCGGCCGCAGCCCGTCCACCGTCAGCCGGGAGATCACCCGCAACGCCCACCCGGTCAGCGGCGCCTACCGCCCGCACGCGGCCCAGGCCCGCGCGAACGCCCGCCGGCCCCGCCCCAAACCGCGCAAGATCGGGCAGACTCCCGAGCTGCGGGACTTCATCCAGCACCTCCTGGACCTGAGGTGGAGCCCGGAGCAGATCTGCCAGGCTCTACGGGAAACCTTCCCCGACCGGCCGGAGATGCACGTGGCTGTCGAAACCGTCTACCAGACCCTCTACCTCCAGGGCCGGGGCGAGTTGCGCCGCGAGGTCGCCGCCGCCCTGCGCACCGGCCGGGCCCGGCGGATCCCGCACCGGCAGGCCGCCACCCGCCGCCCCCGCTTCGCCCACCCCATGGTCATGATCAGCGAACGCCCCGCGGAGGCGGACGACCGGGCCGTCCCCGGCCACTGGGAGGGCGACCTGATCATCGGCAAGGACGGCGCCTCGGCGATCGGCACCCTGGTCGAGCGCGCCACCCGCTACGTCATGCTCCTGCACCTCCCGGCCGGCCGCGGCGCCGAACAGGTCCGCGACGCCCTCGTGGCGACCGTCCAGACCCTGCCCGCCCACCTCAGGCGGTCCCTGGCCTGGGACCAGGGCGCCGAGATGGCCCGGCACGCCGACTTCACGATCGCCACCGACGTCCCGGTCTACTTCTGCGACCCCGCCAGCCCCTGGCAGCGCGGCTCCAACGAGAACACCAACGGCCTGCTCCGCCAGTACTTCCCCAAGGGCACCGACCTGTCCGTCCACAGCCCCGAACACCTGGCCGCCGTCGCCGCCCAACTCAACGGCCGCCCACGCAAAACGCTCGACTGGGACACCCCAGCCGAGCGCCTGCATAAACTCCACACGGCCTAGACAACCAACCACGTGTTGCAACGACCGCTAGAAACCACCCACCGACCCGGGCACGGTGGCCGGGACACCCGTCCGCGGTAACGACGCAGGCCCGGCCTCGAGAGACCGCGAAGCGTCGCGAACACGGAGCCGCTCGCGGCCAATCCGGAAGCTCGGGCGGAGGTCGCTGGGCCGGACGACGGCGACCTGCTCATCGGATGCCCCCGGTACGAACCGGGTCAGGGGAGTGGCAACGGTACGGCCGTAGAAGAGGCACCCGATCGGCGGCAGTTCGCCAGGCCGAGCAGCACTCTGGCGCTTGCGGCCGAGGTCAACCGTGGCGGCCAACAATTGCCGGTCTCTCTGCCTGGCCCTATCGCCGATGCTCCGTCACTCTTGGCCGAGTACGTGTACATGCGGACCTGTGCGGCGTTCCCAGTCGCATCGGCGGAGAAGTGAAGTGGGGGCGGGAATGAGGTACCTGATCGAATTACCGGTCGGTAGCAGCATCGGATCGCAGGAGTCGGTGCGAGTGGAGGTCGAGTCGCCGGACGACGGGCTGGTGCCGGTCTCCCGGCCCGGCCAGGTGGCCGCACGCGCCGCACGGTCGCTGGGCGAGATGCTGACCGGAATCCGGCCGGTCGCGGAGGCCTTCGTCGAGGGCCTGGGGGGGAATGGCCCACACACCGGACGAGGTGTCCCTCGAATTCGGGCTCTCGATGTCCGCCGAGGCCGACCTCGTGATCTCCAGCACCACCGCGCAAGCCCACTTCAAGGTCTCCCTGACCTGGCATCCCCACCCTGCGGCGGAGGCCGCGGAGTGACCGGGGTCGACGCGGCCGCCTTAGCCGTCCCGGAGGCTCTGGAAGCTGCCCTGGTGCGAATCTACGGCCAGTCCGGTGCTCCGGTCGGCGTGGGCTTCCTGATCTCCGACCGGCTGGTCCTGACCTGCGCGCACGTGGTCAGCACCGCCCTTGGCCTACCGATCGCGCAGGTCCCGCCGCCGGACGCCTGGCTCGCCCTGGACGCGCCGATGGCCGGGGGCCCGGAGTCGCCCGAGCGCGAGCGGGGGAGCGTCCGAGTGTGGGGACCGGCCCAGCCCGTCGGCGCCGACCTGGCCGTCCTAGACCTGGAGCATGCACCGGTCGGTACCCGGCCGGCCTGGCTGGTGGACACCCAGGGGCAGCAGCTATGGGGTCACGAGGCGCGGGTCTTCGGGCTTCCGCAAGGCCGGTCCGCGGGGGTGTGGCACCAAGGCGTTCTACGGGCCCGGCAGGCTGACGGCTGGACCCAGATCGATCTTGCCGGGGAGGGCTACCGGGTTTCGCCGGGCTTCAGCGGCAGCGCCGTCTGGGATCAGGAGCTGGGCGGCGTGGTGGGCTTGATGGCCGCGGCCGAGACGGGGAATCCCCCGGTCAGCTACATGCTGCCCGCTTCACTGCTGTTCTCCTGCTGGCCGGAGCTGCGCTCGCATTCCCTGCCGCCGTCGCCGTTTCGCGGGCTTTCCCCGTTTCTGGAAGGTGACGCGGGGTTGTTCTTCGGCCGGGACGGCGACGCAGACACACTGGCGTCGGTCACGGTTGCCGAACGCTGGACGACTGTGGTCGGACCGTCCGGCTGCGGCAAGTCGTCGCTGGCGATGGCGGGGGTGGGCCCGCGTCGGCGCCGGGCCGGTGATTGCACCGTCGTCGTCCGTTTCGCCTGGTACGACTCGCCTCTGCGCGCACTGGCCGCTGCACTGCTGCCGCTGCTGGGAGCCGAACCCGGCGACGAAGCAGAACGGTTCGACCGGATCACCGACCTCGCTGCGCACCTCGGCGCTCACGGGGTCCGCGAGAGTGTCTTCCGGATCCTGGAACGGCATGGGGCCTCCAGACTGCTGGTGATCGTCGACCAATTGGAGGAGCTCCTCACCCACGACGACGACGGCATCGGGCAGCTCGCCGAGGTGCTGTGCGGACCGGCCACTCCGGCCGAGCTCGCGGTACTGGCCACCCTGCGCGCCGACCTGCTCGACACCGCCCTCACCCATCCCGTGCTAGGGCCGGTTGTCAGCCGCCGCGTCCACGCGCTCGAACCGATGCGCCCCGAGCAGCTGAGCGAGGTTGTCTCCAGACCGGTCGACACCGTACCCGGCGTGTTCTACGAGGAAGCCCTCGCTGAGCGCATCCTGGCCGATGCCGGCGCTGATCCCGGTGTCCTGCCGCTGCTCGGCTTCACCCTCGACCTTCTGTGGCGCCGACGAGACGGCTGGCTGATCACCCACCAGAAGTACGCCCGGCTCGGCGGAGTGGCCGGCGCCCTCGGTCGCTATGCGGATGAAGTCTGGGAAGCCGTGGTGCCCGCTAGGGAGGCCGACGTGGCCGAGCGGTTGCTGACCCGCCTCGTGCGGATGCCGCTCGGCGCGGCAGCTCCCGTGCGCAGGGCCGTCCACCGCTCCGAGGTCGACGCTGCGGAGTGGGCCGTCGCCGAACGCCTTGCCCAGCGGAGGCTCCTGGTGATCCAGGGGCGGGGAGGTACCGAGACCGCCGAGCTGGCTCACGAAGCGCTGATCACCGCCTGGGCCCGGACGCGGGACCTGACCACCGCCGACCGCGCTTTCCTGGCCTGGCGTGAGAGTGCGCAGACCGACCTCGACCGCTGGGAGCACGCGAAGCGCCCGGCCGATCTGCTGCCGACCCGTACAGCCCTCGCCGCCGCCCGTCAGTGGCTCCCCGCCCGCTCGGGCGAACTGAGCGCGGCGCTGCGCGACTTCCTCGACCGTGGCAGGCGACGCAACCGCCGCCGACGCGGCACGCTCACCAGTGTGGTAGCCGCCGTGTGCGCCCTCCTGCTGGCCGCTGCCGCCCTCGGGGTGAGTGCCCAGCGCAATCACCGCGACGCCGCGCATAACGCCGCGATCAACCGGGCAAACACCCTGGCCACCGACGCGGCGGCTCTCGCCTCCTCCGACCCCGGCTTGGCCGCCCAACTCGCGGTCGCGGCGTTTCGCTCCGCGCCCACACAGGCCGCCGTCGACCAGCTCTACGCCTCCATAGCCGGACCGCTTGACCAGGTGCTGGCCAGCACCGGCAGCCCTGTCGTGCAAGTGGTTGCACAGGCGCACGGTCCGCTGGTCGCGGCCTCTAGCGAGAGCGGTTCGGTCCGGGTCTGGGACACAGGCCACCTCGACACCCCCCACCTCGTGTCAACACTGCCTTCCACGAAGGGAGGGGCGATCGCCCTGGCACCGCGCGCTCCTCAGCTCGCGGCCTTGTGCCCGGACCAGGACGGTCTGTGCCTGATCTCCCTCAGTGATCCGCAGCACCCGGCCCGGCTCGGCCAACTGCCTACACCCCACCCGTGGCCCAGCGGCGAACTGACACTCACCTCGCTGGCCTTCAACCCGGACGGAACGCTACTGGCCGGCGCCACCGACGCCGGTTCCAGCCTGCTCTGGTCGACGACCGACCCGACACACCCCAGCCTGCTGTCCACCCTGCCCGGCAAGGGCTCCGGCAAGAAGATCGGGGCCGTGGCCTTCTCTCCCGACGGCCGCACCCTGGCCGCCACCAACCAAGACGGCACCACCCAGCTGTGGAACCTCACCACCCCCGCCAAGCCCGCCCCCGCGGCCGCGATCCCGACCGGATACCAGTCACTGGCCTTCAGCCCGGACGGTGCCTGGCTGGCCGGCGCAGGCGACCTGCGGCTGGACCTCTGGAAGACCAGCGACCCGTCCACACCCATCGAGGCGGACCCTCTGCGCACGGTAGGCGATCTGATGAGCGTGAGCTTCAGTCCCAACGGCGGCCGCATCGCTTGGGGAGGCACGGGCATCAACGACTCGAACAGCGCGATGTGCCTGACCAGCGTCCAGTACATCAGCCCGGATAAGAGCTCCCGTTCTGCGCCAAGACCAGCTTCGACAGCCACACCCTCGCGTACACCTCCGGCGGTGCGATCCTCACCGGCGGAACCGACGGAACCGTACGCCTCTGGCGTGACCCCACGCCCCAGGCGGAGGGCATGTCAATATTTGACAGCCGCGACCAGTGGGACATCGGCCCCGACGGCCACCTGGTGGCAGCCCAGATGTCCATGAAACTACATCCCGGCAGCCCAAGCCGGGTGGGACTCTGGACCATCGACGACACCGCCGGTGCGCGGCCCGTAGGCACGATCGATCTCCCGGACACGCTGCAGCAGGTTACGTTCGTCAACGCGATCACCCTGCTGACCGTCGACCACAGCGGCCGCCCACAGCTGTGGAACATCAGCGATCCGAGCCATCCGATAGCCGGCACCGCGCTCACCACAGCCGATTTCACCACCTACCCCACCGGCTTGGGCGACTTCATCATTTCCACAGCGGTCACCGTCGACAAGGACCTGGCCACCGTGCAGGGCGGTGGGAAGCTCCAACTCTGGCGAGTGAACGGGAGCAGCGCCACCGAAGCCGGTTCACTCCCCGCCCCAGACCCGGCAGACGTGGCCGGCCTGCTCAACAACCATCAGGCCGTCGTCGCCGCCAAGGACGGCTTCACGTGGTGGGATGTCACCGACCCGGACCACCCGGTCCATGTGGCCGACACCCCTCTGGGAGGCGGCAACAAGGGCAACGTCCACGGCTCTGGCAGCGTGGTCGCCGCTGTCCTCGGCTTTCCCGCCGTGAAGAACACGCTCTTTCTCCTCAAATTCCCTGACAGCAAATCAGGTACCGCGGTTCAGCTCACCGACAATGCCGGCGGTGAGGTCGCGCTCAGCGACGACCAGCACTTTCTCGCCTCGGACGGCTCCGGCGCGAACACTGTAAATCTCTGGGACGTCCGCGATCCGGCCCATCCCCGGGCAACGGCAGCTGTCACCACCAAGCCCGGTGTCCAGGGCATGGCCTTCAACGCGGGCGACACACTCATGGCGACGTGGAGTGCGGCGGGCGTTCAACTGTGGAGCCTCCGCGACTCTTCGTCGCCCGCCTTGATCGTGAGCATCCCCACGTCGTACTCAGGAACGCCCATCACCACGTTCACGCCGAACTCGGCTTGGCTCGCCGTCGACACCTCCTCATCCATCAGATTCATCGACACCAACCCAAACGCACTGGCCACCCGACTCTGCTCCTACACGGGCAAGGCAATGACCCCCCAACAATGGGCACACGCAACCCAGGGGCTTCCCTACCAACCCGTATGTAATGCGTAGCTCAGTGGTCATGACCTCTGGGGCCCGTGGTCGGGCGGTCTACCCGCGAGCCCGGCAGGCAGACCCCATCAAGCCGCGCCTCAGCGCAACGACGGCCGCGGCCTGGGCTTCTGCCGTCCTCGCTCCGCCCTTTCTGGCTCCTGGAATCCGGTGACAAGCTCGTCGACCGTGACGGACGCGCGTGAAGGTTCGACGCCCCTTGGTGCTGGACCCCGTTCGACGGCGGCCAGCCGAGCACTCCGTCCTGGCCGCCTGCCCGGCTCCCACAACGGTGAGCCGACGCCTGAGAAAGTGTTGGGTAAGCGGGTGGCTACTCGTTCTTGAGGTCGTCGGCGAGGCGGCGGGCTGCTTCGGTCTCGATGGGGCCGCGTGGTTCGACCTCCTCGCCGGCGAGGCGGGCGGCCATCAGGCGGATCATGGCGACCTTGATCATCGCTTCGGCGTGCGCGGTCTTGCGCTCGTAGTCCCGTGCCAACCGTCTGCACCGCCCCAGCCAGGAGAATGTCCGCTCGACCACCCACCTGCGGGGCAGCACCTGGAAGCCTTTCACATCCGCGTTGCGCGGCACCGCCACCACCGTCAGGTCCTCGTGCGCGGCAGCCCAGCCGACCAGACCGGCATCGATCGCGTTGACGTAGCCGCCGTCGACCCAGACCAGCCCGACCCGCGGGAACAGACCACGGATGCCGGCCAGGACCAGCTTCGCGCCCGCCCGCTCCTGGACGGACGCGGAGTGCACGACCGCCTTCAGGACCAGTCCACAGCTGTCCACCAGCAGGTGCCGCTTGCGGCCCCGGACACGCTTGCCCGCGTCGTAGCCGATCGCCTCGCCGCCCTGGTGACTGCGTACGGACTGGGAGTCCGGCACCGCCGCCGACGGCTGCGGATCCCGACCGTCCGCGACCCTCACCCGGTCACGCAACACGTCGTGGACCCGGTCCCACGTCCCGTCGGCGCTCCACGCACGAAACCACCGGTAGGCCGCGTCCCACGGCGCCAGGTCGTGCGGCACCAGCCGCCAGGCACAACCACTGACCAGGACGTACAGAACCGTGTCGACGACCAGGCGGCGAGGGAACTTCAGCGGCCGGCCGCCCCTGCGCGGATCCCGCCCCGGCAGCAGCGGCTCGATCATCGCCCACTGAGCATCCGTCAACGACGAGTCGTACGAAGGCTTGCACGAACAGACACACATACCGGTGATCCTCGCGGGCTCCTCGACCACGAAGATCACCGGCCGCACATCACACCAAGCAGTCGATCAATTACCCAACACTTTCTGAGGCTGTCGCGGGGGCGACAGCCTCAGGCGGCCACCCCGACGAAGTGAACCGGTGGGTGGGAGTCACCCGCCCGGAGCGGATCACAGCCGCCTGACCTGCCTCGGACGTCGGCACCGCGTGTACCTGGTGTCGGTCAGCGTCCCCATGGGGACTCGTGACCACGAGGGTGGGGAATTGCGCCGAAACGAAACCGCAGTTTGTGGGGAATTGCGTGACCGCCGACGCGCTGTCCACCGCACCTCCGTGGACTATCGCGATCGACCCCACCCGGTCACCGGCTGCGACCGGTACTGCAACCCGAACCGGCCCTTCTGCCGATCAACCGAGCAAGATCTCTTCCGGTCTCCGGTTGAGAACTTCGAGTGGACGGCTGTTAAGCAGGTGCTCGACGCAACCGGAGAGATCGCCCCCGTGATCCTCCAGCGCGATCTCGCGGAGTTCCTTCACCAGGTCCTGCCCGTTGATGAGGACCACGGGGTACTGGTCCTCCACCATCTCGAGCTGAGCCGGTTCCGAGTACGAACCGGTGGTCACGTACACCCCGATCCACCCGCGACGGAGTCTGGCGACGACCCTGGCGATCTGCTCGGCGGAGACCAGACTGTCGGGCTTGATGCACTTCGCCTGCCCGAGGACGACGAGCTTCGTGCCGGCCAGCCCGCTGCCCAGGTCCAGCCGGCCTACGAAGTCCGCCCCACCGTCGCCCGACCGTCGGGTGAGCCACCCCTCGGTGTAGCTGTGTCCGGACGCGCGCATCACCCGGGCTGCAACCGCGGACGCCAGGGCCTCGAACGCGTGCTTGTCCCCGTCGAAGCGCCGATACACCGCCTCGAGATCCGTCTCCGCCGTGCTGCCGCTCGCCGGGCGCTGGTCCCGCACCTTGATCACCCTGCTTCGGGCCACCCGGCGGCGCACCCGCGGTAGCACCGAGTGTCCGCGCTTGACCCACTCCCGCCACGCAGTGGGGGCCAGCTCCAGCACCTCGGCGTCGGACCGACTGGCCACGCGTCGGGCCGTGATCCACTCCCAGTCCAGCTTGTCACCCTCTGCGGCGAGATCGATCACCGCAAGGTCGAAGACGTAGTTGGTGAAGGTGGTGCGGGCCCTTCCCGCCCACTGGACCACCCGCTCCGCCCGCTCGATCAGACCGACACCGCAGAACTCGACGTGGCCCTTGACCTTCCCGTTCCGTGACACCGAGCGGAACAGCAGGAGCGGTGCCGCGGCGGCCCGGCCCGCGGCCGTCGGAGCCTGATGTCCGTCGAACACCTCGAGCAGGGCCGCATTGCCGGTGGTACTTCCGAGCGGCTTCGCAGTGTCGAACTTGTGGTCGCCGAAGTAGCGCACATGCCCGTTGTCGAGATCGAACACGTCGTGCCACGGAGTCTGCTCCGAACCGGCCTTCCATGGACTGGACCTGATCATCACGGCGGGCCGCCGCACCCCGGCCGCGGCCGTGATCTTCGCCATCGGATTGATCCCGGCTTCGAGCAACGCACGCTTCTAGCCTGGACTGTCCGTCACAAAGTAGAAGTTGCTGAAGCCGTCGACGGTGGCCGGCCCGCTGTCCTTCGCACTCGTGTACCGAAGCGTCTCGCCCATACCCAGCACGCGCCCCACGGTTCCCCCTCCAGCAAGCGATCACGGACTATGCCGATCCTGCCACCCGGGTCCGAAAGGTCGCCGCTTCACCGGCAGCGTCCGTAGCCTGCGGGCGGGCAGGCGCATCGAGTGTTCGAGCGGATGAGCCGCGCGCCAGAACGACGATCGACCCTCAGTAGTCGAACTGGAGCTTGAGTGCGGACTCCAGATCCTCGCGCTTGATCCCGAGTGCGGCGGCAAGGACGTGCATACCGAGCCTCGGCGGTACCGCGTTGCCGATCTGCTGAGCGATGACGCTACGCACGCCCGGGGCGTCGACGCCCTCGACATCGTCGCCGTTCCGACGTCGCCACGGATAGTCCCGGCTGAAGGTCTGGAGCATCCCGAGCTCGGGCAGAGAGAAGGTTCCGAGGTGCTGCTCTCCCCAAACCAGCTTGTTACGAGAAGCCTTGCCGGTCACGGTCGCCGACGGCTCGTCGTGCCGTCGTCGCCCCCGCGCCCTGGGGTCGCCCCCCGTGCCGTAGTTCGACACCACCTCGAAACAGTCCGTGCGCCCCAGGGCCTCCTGCATGGTCGCCCAGGGAAGGCGGGACGAATCCCCCTGGTGTCGGTGGATCCCCTTGCGGTAACACCGATGGGACGGCTCGGGGAGCTTCGGATCCGCCTGGAACCGAGCGCCGTCACCCGCCCAACGGGCGATCAGGATCGCACGGCGGCGGGTCTGGGGAACCCCGAACTCCTCGGTGTGGAGGACCTCCGGTTCGGCCACCTTGTAGCCCTTGCTCTCCAGGATCTCGCCGAACGCCCGCCAGACCGGAAGCACCGCGGGAACCTGCTCGAGGACGATCACCTGGTAGGGCTTTCCCCCGGCAAGCGCCTCGAGCGCCCACCTCAGCGGCTCCAAGACCAACCCGGTGCGCTCGTCGCTGAGTTGCCCGAGATCTTCCCGGATCGCGGCGAACTCCTCGGCCTGTCGGTCCAGCTGTACCGCGGCGTAGCGCTTCGCGAACTCGAGAACCTGCTCCAGCGCCGCCCGGCCCTCGCCGTTCCCGGCGACGGTGAAGGTCTGGCAGGGCGGTCCGCCGACAAGCACGTCGGCTTCCGGGAACTGCGACGGATTGTACTTTCGTACGTCTCCGGTCTCCGTCGGCAGGCCGGCCGCTCGACGCGTGGTGCAGGCGTCCTCGTCCCACTCGATGCCCATGACCACGGGAATGTCCAACGCCTTCGCCGCCATGTCCAGCCCCCCGGGGCCGGCGAACAAATCGATGATCTTGAAGGGCGTGGACACGCGGTTCCTTGCAGGATGGTAGGAGGGGGAGCGCCGGGTTCCCTCCGGTCTCCCTCGTCACGAACTGGAGCGGCCCCTATCGTAGCCGGCGAGATGGGGTCCTCGGACCAGGTGGCCGACATGCGCGAGCCGGTCGGGGTCCGCCTCGCCCACGCCGAGGGCGTGGGCGAGTGCTCGGCCTACGGCCTCGGCCAGCGGCGGCGGCAGCGCGTGGCCCACCTGGCGGTATTCAGAGGTCTTGCCGCCGGCCAGGGACCAGTCGTCGGGGATCGCCTGGATCGTGGCCGCCTGCCGCACGGTGAGCTTGGGGTGTGCGGCCACCGGGAAACCGACGCTCGGAGGCTCGTCGGCGAGGCTGTTGCCGTCGACCCCCAGCGCAGCCCATGCTCGCTTGCTCCCGGTCGGCCCCAGGTCCGCCCCGCCCCGGTTCTCGGAGCCACCCACCAGTGCCGGTGCCGGGCGGTCGGCTCGCGCGGACCAGGCTTCGGCACCGTCCCACCCGTTGGCGGCCATGGAGTCTCGGAGTACTTCGCCGACGGTGGGAGCCGGATCGCCGGTCGGTTGCGGCCACGAAAAGGCGAGATCGTAGGCGCCGGGGAGCGCGACGAGGAATCCGCTTCTCCGGTTCTGGGGCACTCCGAAATCGACGGCGTCGAGGACCGCCCAGTGAGACCGATAGCCGGCCCGGGCGAGCTCGGACTCGATCCAGGCTCGGTCGGTGGCGAAATCCCTAACGTCGACGATGTCGGCGAGGTTCTCCAACAGGAGGGCCTTGGGTCGGACAAGGGTGACCAGACGTAGAGCGGCCGTGAGCACCTGCCGTGCTTCGGTGTCATCGGTCCGACGCACCGCACCTGCCGACTTGATCCGGGGCAGCCCCCCGGTGAGCAGGTCCACGTGCAGCGCCCCAGGGTGCTTCAAGGGGTCGAAGTCGACGATGTCGAGGCACCGCACGTCCCAGCCGGGACGGTTGAGGCGAATGGTCGCGCAGGCCTTCGGGTTGCGGTCGATCAGCATGACCGGGTCGAACCCGGCGCGCTCGAGGCCGAGGGCCTGGGCACCGGCTCCCGCGCAGATCTCCAACGAGGTGAACCGCCGCATTCCCTCACGCCGAGCCTCGCTCGCGTCATCGCCGGTGGACGACGCACACGCCGAGGGCTGTAGGACCGCTGGTTCGGACGCCGTGTGCGGCAGGGGCTCCGGCTCGCCGTCCTCCCCGGAGCCCGCCTGCTTCAGTGCGGTCACCGACTCCTCTGCCACGGCTCGAAGCTCGGCGTCGAGCGCCCACTCCTCGATGCCGTCGAACAGGACGAACGGGGCGAGACGGAGGAGCCTCTTGAGGAAGTCACGGAGGGCCTCCCGCTCGTTGAGTTTCGCGAGGTCGAGATCCTTCCAGACCCGGAGAATGGCCCTGACCAGGTGCGGGCTTCCACCGAGGGCGGCACGGCGTGCGTAGATCTGGTCGAAGGCGGCCTCGCCGAGGATCTTGAGCGCACCGTACGGTTCCGGGTCGTCGGAGGAGCGTACGAGTTGGGCCCGCCACCACAGTCGGCCGAAGACGTGTCGGGTGAGGTCCGTGCCGAGGACACGGTCCTTGGGCGGCTGGGGGTAGCGCCAGAAGGCGACGTCCGGGAGCACTACGAGTGCGAGGAACGCCCAGACGTCCCGGGAGGCGGCCTCGGCGGGCACCATGCCCGTCTCGGCGTGCAGCAGCGCGGCGAGTCGGAGGTCGAACTCGGCGTTTCGTGCCCGGTCGGATTCGTCGGGGAAGCCGGCGTTCTTGGCGAGGTCAACGACACCGGCACGAAGTTCCCGGAGTCGGTCGGCGGGGACCCGGTCACCGCCGGTCGCCACGTAGACCGCCGACTCGTGGGAAAAGGCGGCAGCGCCGGTCAGCTCGGCGATCGTCAGGCGCCGATATTCCTCGAACAACGGTGCGGCCTGCTCGGCGAGCAGCCGCGGGTAGAGGAAGCTCATCGTCACACCTCGAAGATCTTGACGGCCGCCTGCAGGTCGGAGGCGAACAGTGCGGGCGACTGCCGTTGGCGCAGACGGACGTCGGTGATCGACTGGTCCGGGAACAGCCGGTCGAACAGGCTCTGCAGCGTGGCGCCCAGAGAGCCGTCGGGGAAGTCGGCGTCCTCGGTGAAGTCGTCGTTGCCGAGCGCGTGCTCGATCATGATCCGTGCGGCGTCGGCGTAGACCGCCGAGAGCACGACCCGATCGACCTGACGCGGCTTGCCCGCGTTCTCGAACGCCGCGGTGGTGACCGTGTTCCGCTCGTTGACGAGCAGGAGGAGGGAACCCATGGTGGCGCTCTCCAGACCTCCGCTGATCCGAAGGTGCCAGGCCGCCTCGTCCGGGAAGGAGGTCCGGGAGAAGTCGATCACGGCCATGGGGAACTGCGGCGCGTCGCCCTGGAGGCGGAGCGACTCCCGGTCGCTCCACAGTACGGAGCCGGCCCGGCGGGGTGAGGAGGGACGACCATCGGTCCGGCGCTCGGCCAGGACGAGAGCGGTGTCGAGGAGTAGCAGGCCCCCCAGGTCGGCACCGCGGAGAAAGACGTCGATTTCCGCCGTGATCGTGCCGCCGTCGGCCAGACGCAGGCGACTCGCGGGCCCGCTGAGGTTGGAGCCGGTGGCCGTCCACACGGCGGCGAGGGTGAGGGCCGCGTCGGCCGGAAGGCCCGACTGCGACCGCGCTCGGGCCAGGTCGATCCGAACCGTCCTACGCAGGTGCAGGTCCATGTGATAGTCCCAGTCCGGCAGTGCCTCGGGCATGGGGACCTCGCCGTCCTCGGTCACCAGCGACCACGGCTCGACGGTGACGACGTCCTCGGACGGTATGCGATAGGGGAGGACGCGCCGAGTCACCGGGCCTTCACCGCCTCGACCTTGACGTCGATCTCGGTCATCGTGTCCGGGGCCGGGCGCACGAGGGCGCGCCAGACGGACTCGCCGCCCTCGACCACGCACGCATCGCCGGTGTGCAGGCGGCCGTCGCCGTCCTCCCAGCCCAGGAGCACGGGCATGCTCGCACCGACAGGCGGATCCGTCTCGCGGCCCCCGCTGCCGGGGAGTGTCACGGCCAGATCGATCCGTACCCGCTGCGGTCCGGGCACGGGCAGGCGGAACTCCTGGACGAGCACCGAGTCGTCACCTCGGTCGTCGTAGTACGGATCGCCGACGTACTGCACGCGCGGCCTACGGCGCATCGCGGCTCCCGCACCGTACGGCTGGGCATCGGCAAGCGCCTGTTGCCCGGGTCGGGGGTCTCCCGGCGTTCCCACTCCGTAGGGGCCCGGCGTGGCCGTGTCGGAGGGTGCCTCGTGAGGAACGGATCCCGGGTCGAATCCACTCCTCTCCTCCCCGTCCACCTTCCGTTTGAAGGCACGCACCGCCGTGCTGCCCGGTTTGGAGAAGGCGGTGGCGCCACCAATGCCCCAGGCACCCCCCACCAGCCCGGAGAACCGGGAGCTGGCCGCGCCCAGCGCGACATGGCTGGCACCGGGGCGGGTGACGCCTCCGAGGGAGAGCAGGCCTTCCAACGATTCGTTGATGCGCCGGAAGGTCGTCTGTACGAAGGTGCTCTCGGGTCTGTCGAGCGACTGCGGGTTCCACGCATCGTGCGTCGGCGGCTCGGCCTTTGCGTAGACCTCGTCCATGGCCTCGTCGGCCCGGAAGACGCCGGCGTAGCCCTGATTCGCGCTCGGCGGCTTGGGCCCGCGTCGATAGGTGACCACGAGTTCCGCGGGTCGCATCAGACACACGTGGTGCACGAGGTCCTCGATGTCGAGCATGCGTGAGGCGCGGGTCGGCTCCACGGGCGGCATGATCCTCTTGACCAGCCCCAGGCGCCCGAGATGCCGCTTGGGGCTCTTGCACTCCAGGTCGGTGCCGTCCGGGCCGATCATCGCCTCGTAGGCGGCGACGAACATGTTGAGCGGACGGGTCTCCCTCGGATCCGGTACGGGGAACTCGACGCCGTCGCAGGTGACGGAGAACCGCATCGCCGCAGGCCTGCCGGGGGTGGAGATCATCTTGGGCCAGAGGTGCCACGCGATGGTGTCGGCCAGGTACTCGGCCGCGGCGGCGGGCTCGAGCCCGTCCAGGTTCGGGTCAATGACGACGATGGTCGTCCCGGTCTCCTCCGGCCCGAACGGCCTGAGCCCCAGGCGCTGGGCGGTGGCTTCCGCAACCGGTCCCACCAGCGGCTCTACGACGTCTCCCGAGGTGTCGCCCCACCAGTGCCGACCGGTGTACTCGCGGCCCTCGGACCCGGCGGCCACGTAGCTCTTCCACAGGGTGCAGCCGATGAGCCGGGTCTCGTACCCGCCCTTCGGGGTGCGGCAGCGGGAGTGCACGAGGATCGTTCCGGCCCTGGACACCAGGTAGAAGATGCCCTTGCCGAACCCGTACGTGCCCCCGCCCAGCGCGGTGTCCCGCGGCGCACCTACGTTGCGGATGAACGAGACGAAATCCCGGTCGGGCCCTACGGGATCGTCGGCGCGAGTGGGTCCCCCGAGTCCTCGGGTGCCTCGATCGGAGACGACCAGGACGCGGGCCGCCCCTCGCCTCAGCGTATCTCGCAGCGGGAAGTCCTCCGCTCCGGCGGGCGCACCGTCGAGCAGGAGCTCTCGCCACGCGCCGGAGTGCGCCGGGCCGACCGTCCACATGTCGATCCGATAGTCGACCGGCGCGGGCGAAGGGATGAGGCGAGCGTCCCAACTGTTCTGGGCGGACTCACGCACCAGGATGGTGAGCAGATCGAGTTCCGGCCGTCCGAGTTGGTTGCGGATGCCTTCGGCCGCGGGCCCGCCCAACGGCGGATAGGGCTGGGAGAACCACCGGGGCGCCGTCACTCGGACTCCTGGATCATGTGGTCGATCGTCAGGGCGATCTGGTCGGCCGTCAGGGGGTTCGGAACTTCGCCGGACAGGTCGATGGTGTACTCGACGTCCAGAACCGAGACCGGTACGCCGGCCGCGATGAGTGTCCGGCCTGTCAGCGCGGGGAAACCGCCGTCGACGCCGTACCACCTCTCCTCGGCCACCGCGAAGGTCACGTCGCGGTAGCGCTCCGCGTCGGGCCGGTGGTAACCGGCTCTTGCAAGCAGGTCGAGCAGTGCGGTCTCGTCGTCACAGAGTCGAAGTGCCTCTTCCACCACCTCTGTGAACGCGGTGCCGACACCGTTCGCGCCGGTGCGCTGCAGCCGGAACCAGGCAAGACGGAGCGAGCCGTTCTCCGGCGGTTCGAGCTGGTCGAGCCCGTGGATCCGCGGCCTTCGTCCCTCACTGCTCGTACTCGCCTTCACCTCGACGGCCGTGCTCCCGCCAAGGAAGTCGTGGCAGTGGCCCTCGGGGCCGCGCCAAAGGCGATGTGCGCTCGGGTCCTTGGTCAGCAGCCGGTTGAGCACCGTCAATTCGCCGAAGAGGCCCGCCAACTCCTCCGGCCCCAGCGGAGCCGACTGTGTGAGGAAGAGAGCCTTCCACCGGTCGATTACACGGTAGAGCGCCTTTACGGGGTTCTCGGGCGACTCCCGCACCGCGTCGAGCACGTCGACACACAGTTCCGTGAACAGGTCGTCGAGGTCGTCGCGCAGGCAGGCGAGATCGACATACGTCTGGTAGGTCTCCGCGTCTTCCAGCGGTAGCTTGCGCAGCCGAAGGACGGGCCCGTCCAGACCCGAACGGACCTTGCGGTGCGTGTGTATCGGCACAAGGACGTGGCGGTGCCCGTCATGGTCGACGGCCACCGCCAACGGCCCGCTCTCGACCACGACGGGCAGCTCGGCGACCCGCAGCCGACGGTCCCCCGTCGGCTGCTCGGCCTCCAGCTCCGACCACAACCGCTCGACGAGACCGTGGAGCTCGTCGTCGCTCATGCGTCCTCGTCGTCGAGGACGCTGTAGTCCTCGTCCTCGATCCGAACATTGGACAGGTTCGCGGATACGTAGCTCTCGACCGTGCTGTCACCATGACGCGGCTCGGGGAAGACCAGGCCGACACCGATGACGTGGTCCTCCGCGTTCAGAGGCACACGCAGCCTCTTGGCCGGGAGCGGCTCCGACACCTTGTCGATCGGGTACAGGACGAGCAGACCGGTGTCGGGAAGCTGCCTCCGGCGCTCCTCCATGATGCCCTTCTCGGTCAGTTTCCCGGTGTCGCCGGCCAGGTCCACCGCGGCGTCCCGACGGCTCATCAGCGTCTTGATGTCGGCGAAGTCCGGTACGGGGTTAGGGAGATCGAGACGGGCACGGTTGTTGCGCCCGACGCTCACGCCGGGGGCGAACGCGAAGTCCTCCCCCTTGGGATTACCGACGATCGCAACGTTCCACCGGCCCAACGATCCGGCCTTGGAGACTCGCTTCCGGATGTAGTCGATGATCAGATCGGCGTCGTTCTCCGGGGACTTCTCGTGGAACCGGTAGGTCGACAGGAAGTCGATCACGAGGTCGTGCGGCACGTCACGGAAGACGTACCGGCCCTCTGCCGGGCGCTCTTCCGCCCTGACCGCGTTCGCGACCGAGGCCTTGATCAGAGCGCGCGCGGCGTCCGCGTTCCGACCCAGCCAGCCGGCGTTGGTGTGGAAGTAATGGGTCTGCACCCGCTTCCCGCCGTAGGAGGAAGCCGCCGTGACCGCGTCGCGCATCTTGGCGGCCGCGGTCACCCGCAGGGCCGGGTGCGTGCGCAGGCGGACGGCGAAGGTGAGCGGGGTCTCGTCCTCGGTCATGTAGATGTCGATGTCCCGGCGCATCTCGGTCTCGACGGTGGCCAGGTGTCGGAACCACTCGGCCAACTCATCGGTCATCCAGATCCGCGGCAGGTCAGCGTATCCCTTCCGGAAGCCGAACCAACGGCCCATCTGCAGCAGCGTGTCGTACGCCGACACGGAACGGACGAAGTAGCTGACTGACAGACCGTAAAGCGTCAATCCCCGCGAGAGGGTGTTGCCGCCCACCGCGATCGCCACGACCGGGCCGTTCTCGTAGTCGAGGCGGTCCTCGCTGCTGGAGTTGTCCATGATGACGCGGCAACTCTCGAGAACTCCCGACAGTTCGGGCAGCAGCCGCTCGAACGGCACCTTCGTCTCGCCGAAGTCCTCGGCCGGCACACGCTCGGTCTCCGACTCCCACAGATCACTCAGCCGCGCGAGGAAGTCGGCGTCGCCCGCGGACAGGGAGCGCTCGAACCGGTCACGCAGATGCTCCAACGGCCTCTTGAAGCTGTTGTGAACCGCGGTGTTGACGCTGGTGTGGATCAGCATCGTGTTGTGTGGATCGCCGGTACCACGAACGCGTCGGGCGGCGGTGACCAGCCAGAAGTACTCGACCGCCCGACGAAGGGTGTCGGTGATGAAGGGCTCGAAGCCCTCCACGTCGGCCCGGGTCTCCGGACGCACGGCCGCCACGTCGTCATCGGGGACCGAGCGGATCATGTCGTAGCCGTCGTCGACCTGCTCCGGGTCCTCGCCGTCGAGGGCGTATCGGCCGAAGAGGACCTCGGTGCCGAAGTGCCCCTCCGGCTTGGGGAGGTTGACGACGAAGTCCTTCGGATAGAGGTCCGCCGCACTCGGGTCGATCAGCAGGTTCGCGAACGGCGATGCCGTGTACCCGACGTAGGCGGACCTCGGCAGGGAACTCATGATCCCCAGGATCAGAGGGTTGATCGACTTCGTGGCCACGGTGGCCTGGTCGGCCTCGTCGTCGATGATCAGCGCGGGGCAGTCCTCGAGGTAGTCCGACGCCTTCTCGAGCCACGCGGCCAACTTGCGCAGCACCGTCGCATTCTTCTTCACGACGCACAGCACGTGCGTCCTGTTGTTCCGCCCGAAGTACGACGCAGGGTTCTCCCCCGGCGTGAAGTCCTTGTCGAGCCCGGTCAGCTGGGACCACAGCGAGGGGTTCGGCTCCACCAACTGCTGCACGAGTCGAGCCTGGGTCTGACGCCGGAGCCCGTTGTGGATTCCCGCCAACACGATGAACAGCTTGTAGCCGCGATCGGCCGCCTTGGCGACGACCGATGTGAAGTTGGTGGTCTTGCCGGACTGCACGTAGCCGACGACGAGACCCCGTGTGGAGAAGGCCTTCTGCTTCGGGTGGTTCAACAACGAGACGACGCGGGTGGAGGAGTCGTCGAGACTCCGGATCGCGGGCTCCGGAGGCCAATCGTCCTTGCGAAGCAGGTCCGTGATCGCCGGCCAGCACTTGTCCTTGGGCTGCGGACCCGTGTACCACGTGTCGCGGTTGCCCAGGATCACCGCGTGGGGTTCCTCGAGCTCCCTGATGCGGACCGTCTGCTGCTCATGCCGCTCCCGGATCCGCTCCACGATGTCCGGGCTGATACCGAGGCGCTCCAGTCGCTTGACAGCCTCCGAAGGGGGGAACGAGTCCAGAAGCGCCTTGAACGTGTCGTACATCTCGTCGAATTCATCGGTCATCAGGTTCGACCGCTCTCCGTTCCCGTTCGATCCAGCCAGCTCTGCAGCCGCGCGTCGAGGCCTCGCGACACACGTCTCGTGGAGACTACGCACCCCTCCAGGCGCATCCTCGCCACATCGCAGGTACACGTTAGTGGTCGCACAGAGGTCCGGGTCGTGATTAGCGAGGTTTCGTCAGTGCCGCTCACCGCCGGGTATGTGCGCGCATCTACAGCGAGAAGGAGACCAGCACTTGGGAGACCCGCCCACTCACCGACACGGCATGACCCCGCCAATAACGTCGGTGAGACCGGATGGCAGTGGAGATCGCCTACGAGACGCACTCCACCACCGCCGACAACGAGGCTGGCATCGCCACCGGCCGGCTCGCAGATGAGCTCTCGGAACTGGGCCGCCGCCAGGCTCGGGAACTCGGCGCCCGCCGACCAGGCCACGGCTTCGCGGCCGCTTTCGTCTCTGACCCGCACCGCGCCGTCCAGACGGCCCGGATCGCGTTCCGCGACGGCCCACCCCTCTCGATCAGGACAAGCGGCTGCACGACTGCAACCACGGTGATCCCAACGGAAGCCCACTCCCCCACGTCTCCGCTCAACCAGCCCGGCACATCGACGAACGGTTCCCCGGCGGCCAGGGTTACCGCCAGGTCGTCGGGGCCACCAACGCCTTCCGCCACGACCTCGTTTCCGGGTGGGAGGGCAGCAGAATCCTGGCAATCGCCCGCTCGGCCTTCCGGTGGCACCCTTCCCCCCGGACGGCCGTCGAACGACATGCTCGACACACCGCCCGCCTGGCGCCCGGACTGGCCGGATACGCTGCTGGCCGACTGGACCGACTCAGCCGGTTGCACCTGGACGGAGCCGCTCCAAGACTGGATCGTGCCGGCCGCGCTTTCCTCCCGTTCCGGCAGCGGCCCCGTGATGGGCTGCTGCAACGACCCCGAGGCCCGTATCGTCGGTGCCGGAACGCATTCTCGGCAGTGGGGACAGGCGAGTGGCAGTGAAGCGCGAGGGCGGGCCGTCGAATAGATCCGTCCCCGATCGTTCGTGGCGTCGCAAGCCCGGGCTTGACAGGGCACAGCAGTCTCGGGAGCAGAACCGGGCCGCCGGCGGTGCGGAGCGCAGGCTGGTGGATGCTGGCGAAGGGCTTCTCCAGCCAGCGACCGTAGTGCTGAACGCATCCCCCCGAACCGGACGGGTCAGGGCCGTTCTTCGCTGGTATGTCGACGGCCGATCGACCACGGCGGTGCTGGGCGACGTCGACCGCCCCACCCGAGCGGGAAACCTACGCGAAGGGTGGCGGCTGGCCGAAGAGGCCGGCTTGCTCTCGAGCGCGCCGGTCCCGGAGAGCTCATGGGCGTCGTCTCCCGCGACGCGGAAGTCGATGCGCGCGAACAGGGCCAAAGACACCAAGCCCGAGCTGCGACTTCGGTCGCTACTGCACCGCGACGGGCTCCGGTACCGCGTCTCGGTACGCCCGGTACCAACCCTCCGTCGCACAGCGGACGTGGTGTTCACGAAGGCGAAGGTGGCGGTCTTCGTGGACGGCTGCTACTGGCACGGCTGCCCGGAACACGGAAGCCTACCGGCAACCAACCGCGGCTTCTGGACGGAGAAGATCAAGGGCAACAAGGCCAGAGACGCGGAGACGGTCCGTCTACTGGAACAGGCCGGTTGGAAGGTCCTTCGAATCTGGGAACACGTCCCTCCGGAGGAGGGGGCTCGCCTCGTAGCCGAGACGGTGTCCGCGGCCCGCCAGGAGGCCCGCGCGGCGCGGGGATCAGAGAAGGCGGCCGTTGAGTAGGTCGTCAAGGGCGTCGGCCTCTCGACGCAGAACGATTCTGCCGTCACCGTCACTGTAGGCAAGTAGCTGTGCACCGATCGAAATCCCGGCTTCGGCGAGGACGCTCAGGGGGAGTTCAATCAGACCACCCTCTCGAACAACGACTTCAGCAGGTTCCCGAATCATGACGCCCAGTCTGTCACGGTCATAAAGCCCGACAGCCGCTACGACGTCGGCAAGCTCGGTGGTTGCCGTCTACCGCGGCATCAGTCGACCGCCGCCCGAAGCCGGAAGGACCCGCCCACCTGCGCGGCCTGGCCGTGGACGGTGATGACGCTCCCTGAAACTGGCTCTGACCGGAGTTCCGGATGCTGTTGGTGATCTTCATGAGTGACGGGTTCGAGTCCCGCCACTCAGTTGTTGGCACAGTTGCTGGAGGCGGGTGGTCGAACCTGTTCGATGGCCCGCCGCTCCACCATCGTCACGGTGCTGGCTGAGAAAGTGTTGGGTAATTGATCGACTGCTTGGTGTGATGTGCGGCCGGTGATCTTCGTGGTCGAGGAGCCCGCGAGGATCACCGGTATGTGTGTCTGTTCGTGCAAGCCTTCGTACGACTCGTCGTTGACGGATGCTCAGTGGGCGATGATCGAGCCGCTGCTGCCGGGGCGGGATCCGCGCAGGGGCGGCCGGCCGCTGAAGTTCCCTCGCCGCCTGGTCGTCGACACGGTTCTGTACGTCCTGGTCAGTGGTTGTGCCTGGCGGCTGGTGCCGCACGACCTGGCGCCGTGGGACGCGGCCTACCGGTGGTTTCGTGCGTGGAGCGCCGACGGGACGTGGGACCGGGTCCACGACGTGTTGCGTGACCGGGTGAGGGTCGCGGACGGTCGGGATCCGCAGCCGTCGGCGGCGGTGCCGGACTCCCAGTCCGTACGCAGTCACCAGGGCGGCGAGGCGATCGGCTACGACGCGGGCAAGCGTGTCCGGGGCCGCAAGCGGCACCTGCTGGTGGACAGCTGTGGACTGGTCCTGAAGGCGGTCGTGCACTCCGCGTCCGTCCAGGAGCGGGCGGGCGCGAAGCTGGTCCTGGCCGGCATCCGTGGTCTGTTCCCGCGGGTCGGGCTGGTCTGGGTCGACGGCGGCTACGTCAACGCGATCGATGCCGGTCTGGTCGGCTGGGCTGCCGCGCACGAGGACCTGACGGTGGTGGCGGTGCCGCGCAACGCGGATGTGAAAGGCTTCCAGGTGCTGCCCCGCAGGTGGGTGGTCGAGCGGACATTCTCCTGGCTGGGGCGGTGCAGACGGTTGGCACGGGACTACGAGCGCAAGACCGCGCACGCCGAAGCGATGATCAAGGTCGCCATGATCCGCCTGATGGCCGCCCGCCTCGCCGGCGAGGAGGTCGAACCACGCGGCCCCATCGAGACCGAAGCAGCCCGCCGCCTCGCCGATGACCTCAAGAACGAGTAGTCACCCGCTTACCCAACACTTTCTGAGGCGGATGATGTTGGTCCCGGCCGCGGTGAGGACATGCTGGACGTGGGTCTTCGCGGCGCCGCGGTAACGGCAGTTGCGCAGGCCGTTGGCGTGGACGGTCTCGGAGACGGTGGCTTCGCAGCCTGCCCGCATCGCGGGTCCCCTGCTCTTTCCTGACACGGTTCTGGATCTCCTGCAGGGGCTGCGGCAGCAGCAGGAGGTGGCGACCCTTGCCGTCGACGTTCCCGGTGCACCTGGGGCGGTCGTCGCAGGCCCGGCAGACGGCCCGGGGGAAGAGCACGGACAGGCGCGGCTGGCCGTCGGCGAGTGTCGCCTTCCAAGGTGGGCTGGTAGCGCCGTTGGGGCAAGTGAGCGTCCGTTCTTCCCAGTTGGGGAGGAAGTCTTCCTTGTTGAAGCCCGGCAGGGCTCGTGTCCTGGGCGGGAGCCGGACCGGGCCGACCAGGTCGATCCCGTACTCGGTCCTGGCCCGGTGGATGGTGGCCGGGCTGGTGTAGCCGCCGTCGACCAGGTGCTCGGCAGGCGCCAAGTCGCGTGCGGCGAGGTCGGAGTGGATCTGTTCCAGGGTGTCGATGTCCTGCTCGGGTGCCGGGGTGGTGGCGACGTGCACGATCACGTTCGGCAGGCCGGTGTCGCAGGTCTCGGCCTGGTGGTCCTTGTAGCCGACCCACTCGGCCTTGCCGGGTTTGTGGCTGAAGCGGGCCTGCGGGTCGTGGGGAGAAACGATCTCCACCGACGACCACGGAACCCGGGCCGAGGCGGGGTCGGGCCGCCCGTCGGAGGCTTCTGCGGCCATCGACCGCCGAGGACTGTGGCGCCGGCTCAACCGGTCGCGGGTCTGCTTGGGCCCGCGCCAGCCCAATCGTCCTTCCTCGTCGTACCAGTACTGCTGGACCCAGACCTGCCGCAGGACCTCCATCTGCGGCAATGCCCGCAGCCGGGCCGGGGCACCTGCCCGAGGACGGCTCGCAGCAGCCGCATTCCGTCCTCGCCGACCGTCAGGGCGTACCGCTCCCGCTCCTTACTGGGCGTTTCGTCTCCAAGTGCACTGATTGATACCGGTATGCGATGTGCCTGACTGGCTGTTCCGCCGGTACGCCATGTGCTGCTGTTCTGGGAGTGCTGCCTGCATACGAATGCCCGCCGGAACTGCGCAGTACGTCCTGTCTCATCCCAAAAAGCCGGGCTGGAGCACGTTCGTCCCGCGGTTCCGACGGCCTCTGGCCAGAAGCGAGGTTCCGCAGTATGCCGTCATCATGACGGATCGTCGACCGTATCCCAGCGACCTGTCCGACGCCCGCTGGGCCTTGGTCGAACCCACCCTCTCCGCCTGGCGCCGCGCCAGGACCGAACGTGCCCTGGCGTTCGGCCGGCCACCCGAGCACGAACTGCGGGATCTACTGGACGCGATCCTCTACGTCGACCGCACCGGCATCCCCTGGCGCTACCTCCCGCACGACTACCCGCCCTGGGAGACCGTCTACGCCTACTTCGCCCGGTGGCAGAAGGAAGGCGTGTTCGAGCAGCTCAACGGCCTTCTCCGACGTCTGGTCCGCGCCGCCGAAGGCCGTGATCCGGAGCCGACGGCGTGCATCATCGACTCCCAGAGCGTGAAGACCTCCACGAACGTTCCCGCCGCCACGCAGGGCATCGACGTCGGGAAGAAGATCGCGGGCAGGAAGCGCAACATCGTCACCGACACGATCGGCCTGCTGCTGATGGTGCTGGTCACCGCCGCGAGCGTGCAGGACGGTACTGCCGGCCGGCAACTGCTGACCGTGGTCGCCACCAACCACCCCACAGTCCACAAGGCCTGGGCCGATATGGGCTACAAGAACGCCGTCGTCGAGCACGGAGCAACCTTGGGCATCGACGTCGAGATCGTCCGCCGTGACCCCGCCACCAGGGGATTCGTCGTCCAGCCCCGACGCTGGGTCGTCGAACGCACCCTGGGCTGGCTCATGAACCACCGCCGCCTGGCCCGCGATTACGAAGCCCTCCCCGCTCGCTCCGAAGCCATGATCCACGTCGCAATGATCAACCTCATGACCCGCCGACTCACCGGCGAGAGCACCCCGACCTGGCGAGGAACGTGAGCCTCGGAACCAGGGACAAAACGCTCAGTTACTGGGCGTTTCGTCTCCAAGTGCACTGATTGATACCGGTATGCGATGTGCCTGACTGGCTGTTCCGCCGGTACGCCATGTGCTGCTGTTCTGGGAGTGCTGCCTGCATACGAATGCCCGCCGGAACTGCGCAGTACGTCCTGTCTCATCCCAAAAAGCCGGGCTGGAGCACGTTCGTCCCGCGGTTCCGACGGCCTCTGGCCAGAAGCGAGGTTCCGCAGTATGCCGTCATCATGACGGATCGTCGACCGTATCCCAGCGACCTGTCCGACGCCCGCTGGGCCTTGGTCGAACCCACCCTCTCCGCCTGGCGCCGCGCCAGGACCGAACGTGCCCTGGCGTTCGGCCGGCCACCCGAGCACGAACTGCGGGATCTACTGGACGCGATCCTCTACGTCGACCGCACCGGCATCCCCTGGCGCTACCTCCCGCACGACTACCCGCCCTGGGAGACCGTCTACGCCTACTTCGCCCGGTGGCAGAAGGAAGGCGTGTTCGAGCAGCTCAACGGCCTTCTCCGACGTCTGGTCCGCGCCGCCGAAGGCCGTGATCCGGAGCCGACGGCGTGCATCATCGACTCCCAGAGCGTGAAGACCTCCACGAACGTTCCCGCCGCCACGCAGGGCATCGACGTCGGGAAGAAGATCGCGGGCAGGAAGCGCAACATCGTCACCGACACGATCGGCCTGCTGCTGATGGTGCTGGTCACCGCCGCGAGCGTGCAGGACGGTACTGCCGGCCGGCAACTGCTGACCGTGGTCGCCACCAACCACCCCACAGTCCACAAGGCCTGGGCCGATATGGGCTACAAGAACGCCGTCGTCGAGCACGGAGCAACCTTGGGCATCGACGTCGAGATCGTCCGCCGTGACCCCGCCACCAGGGGATTCGTCGTCCAGCCCCGACGCTGGGTCGTCGAACGCACCCTGGGCTGGCTCATGAACCACCGCCGCCTGGCCCGCGATTACGAAGCCCTCCCCGCTCGCTCCGAAGCCATGATCCACGTCGCAATGATCAACCTCATGACCCGCCGACTCACCGGCGAGAGCACCCCGACCTGGCGAGGAACGTGAGCCTCGGAACCAGGGACAAAACGCTCAGTTAGTCTCCCTGGGCAGCCGGTCATAGCGCACCGGCCGCCCGTAACGGCGGGCCCACTCGTCCGCGAGCAGGATGGACAGCCATTCCCCGTCAGCGCGTGCCAGCTCTTCGAGGGCAGCGCGCAGGCTCTCGCCGACCAGCTCGATGCGGTCCAGGCTCCGCACCGCCGCCAGGACGTGGGTGGAGTCGGTGCGCTGACGCCCGCGGCGCTTGACCAGGCCCGCGTCGACCAGCCGGTCCACCATCACCGTCAGCAGCCGGTCCGCTCGGTCGCCCTCGGCCATCCGGTCGCGGAACTCACTGAGCACCGAGAAATCGAACCCGGGATCGTCCAACTCCAGCCCCAAGCAGTAACTTCCAGTCCAGACGGCACCGGACCGCTTCTGCGGCCTGCCGGTCCGTCAGGTTCTCGGCGTACTGCAGTACGGACACCAACGCGAGCCGCGCCGGCGACAGCCCAGGCCGCCCGTCGACCGGGTACCACTCGGCAAAGTCCTCATCGACGAACAGCCCGTCCAGGCGGTCCCGCACCCACATCGCCGCAGTCCCCCGAGGATTGCTCGCCCGCGCCATCCGCACGGTCAACGGCGGAATCTCTCGCCCCGGCCACGAGCCCGTCGCCACCGTAACCAGCCCCCTTCAACCTGCTCGGACCTCCCGTTCAGGACAGCAGGTGGACAAGGCCAGTGACGGGCAAAGCCCTCAGCCTCACTCTCGCCAGTGAAGATCACCAACAGCATCCGCAAACGCGGTCAGAGCCAAATCGCGGATTCTCATCAACGGCAAGAGCCTGCGCGGCGCGGCCAGGGCGAAGAGCCGCAGGATCCACCTGCTCGCCGCGGTGGAACACACCACCGGCCTGGTCCTGGCCCAGCTGGACGTCGCCGAGAAGACGAACGAGATCACCTGCTTCCAGCCGCTGCTGGACACGATCGCCGACCTCGCCGGGACCGTGGTCACCAGCGACGCGCTGCACACCCAGCGAGAGCACGCCGCCGACCTCCTGGGCCAAGGCGCCCACTACATCGTGATCGTCTAGGGCAACCAGAAGCACCTGCGCAAGCAGCTCAAGTCGCTCCCCTGGAAGCAGATCCCGCTCCAGGGCCGCACCGGGAGCAAGGGCCACGGCCGCTCCGAGATCCGCCGGATCAAGGCAGCCGCTTTGAACAGTCTGCTGTTCCCCGGCGCCCGGCAGGCCATCCAGATCAAACGCCACCGCACCTGCCGCAAGACCGGCAGGACCACCGTCAAGACGATCCACGCCGTCACCAGCCTGACCACCGAGCAGGCCACGCCTGCCGGGCTCGCCCGGCTGGTCCGCGACCACTGGGGCATCGCGGCCCTGCACCACATCCGCGACACCACCTTCGCCGAGGACGCTTCCCAACTGCGGACCGGCAACGCACCCTGTGCGATGGCCACCTGGCGCAACCTCGCCGTCGGTTCCATGAAGCTGACCGGTATCACCAACATCGCCGCAGGACTGCGGCGCAACGCTCGCGACCCCCGACGACCACTCGCCCTCCTCGGCCTCGTGTGATCAAACCGGACGTCATCCGACTACGCCGAAGCCCTGCTGGCCTACCCGGTTCAGCGTGACGACGACGTGGCCCTCAAAGAGGTGAAGGCTGCGCTAGCCAGACACTAAGGTAGGAGGCTCCGTAGCTTGCAAGGACAGCATGAGACACGAGGTGTGAGCTGGTGGCTAACTTTCGCACGTCCGCGCGCACCGTCGACATGCTTGGCAGGCAACAGATCGCGGGGATCCCGACCGCAATCAATGAGCTCTTCAAGAACTCTTATGATGCGTATGCCACCACAGTGGTCGTGGATTGGCTGAGGGACCGTGAATTTTTGGTGGTTCGGGACGATGGCATCGGGATGAGTCATCGAGATTTCTTGGAACGCTGGCTGACCATCGGCACTGACAGCAAGACAGCTGGCGGGAGACTTGAGGCCCTCCCGATCCCGCCGGATGCCCGTCGACGACCAGTGATGGGGGAAAAGGGAATCGGTCGCCTGGCGATTGCAGCGCTAGGAGCCCAGACCCTCGTTCTCTCTCGGCGCCGTGAGGATCCTGGCCAGACCAGTGGCGAGGCCCCTGTGGTTGCGGCACTGATTCCATGGAAACTGTTTGAGATGCCCGGGATCACCCTGGATGACATCGAAATCCCAGTACTCAAAGTGGCGCCCCCAGACGCGCTCTCGAACGAGACGATCAATCGCCTAACTTCAGCCCTGGGTGACACGCTTCATCGTCTGCACGGCATGGCTGATCAAGAATTCCTGGATGTCATCCAAGCCGATCTCACGCGTCTTCGCGAGTTCGACTTGAGCTCACTGCGTCGACTTCCCGGTCCACAGATTGGCGCTCCGGGCAGCCATGGAACAGTCTTCATCGTGAGCCCAACCGATGAATCTCTCCCCATTGAAGTTGATGGAGATAGAGGTCGACCACCGGGAGAGCAGGCCAGCCAGCTGGTCAAATTGCTCACAGGCTTTTCGGACACGATGTCCCGAGGACACCGAGAGCCTGAGATGCGCACATCCTTCGTCGTGCGTCGAGATTCGGGTGAGGCAATTGACCTGATCGACGGTGACGAGTTCTTCACGGATCGCGACTTCCGAGAATCTGACCATGAGTTCGTGGGAGAGTTCGATGAGTATGGAACTTTCCGCGGCGAAGTCTCGATCTATCAGCAGAACCCAGTCGAGCATGTAGTGCCATGGCCGGCTGGCAAAGGATCACAGACGCAGTGCGGCCCGTTCAAGATCCGCTTCGGTTATGTCCATGCCGAACTTCGCCACTCCAGCCTTTCTCCCGACGTGCACGCGCAGATTAACCGAAAGCTGAACAAGGTGGCAGGCCTCTACGTCTATCGCGATGGGGTTCGAATTCTGCCCTATGGCAGCAGTGACATTGACTACCTTGGCATCGAAGAGCGCAGAAGCCGGAATGCCGGATACTACTTCTTCTCGTATCGTCGAATGTTTGGCGCGATTGAAATTTCGGCCACCGCCAACGCCAGGCTGCAGGAAAAAGCTGGGCGCGAAGGGTTTCGCGAGAACGTAGCCTACCGTCAATTCCAAGCGATCTTGATCAACTTTATTACGCAGCTTGCTGCGGACTTTTTCAGGTCAAGCTCAGATATGGGGCAAGAATTTCTTTCCAAGAGGGACGTGCTGGAGCGCACTGAGCAGATTCGGCGTAAGCGCGACAAGGTGGCCGGATCAGAGCGCGAAGCGTTTCGCCATGCGCTGCAGAAGGTGTTGGGTGAGTTCGCCGAAAACGAGCCTCAAAATCGGGCGCTTGACATCGTTCGTTCCGTAGGGCTCCAACTGTCGGATCTTGATCCATCGAGCCCGTCGACGCTGGATGAGGCCCTGGCTATTGAAAAGTCCGCCGAGTTGGAATTTCGAAAGATCGGCGAACGCTACACCGTCGAACGCCCGCGAGGTATTGGGTTGGATCGGGAAACCAGTAGGGACTGGTCCACCTATGAGCGCGAGCTTCAGTTTTTTGAGCGTGGTTTCCTGGCGTCGGCCGCTTCGGATGTCCGTGGAAAAGTTGCCGCAACGACGAGCGCAGCGGTCCCCTTGAATGTGCTGAACCAACGGGTCCGTCAGCAAGGCCAGAGGATGCTCGACGGCAACTTGAACGTGTGGATCCAGGGCGTGCAGGAGCTTCCACGGGACGCCGATGCTGTCGCACTCCAAGTGTTGGAAAGAGTTCGAGCGGCTGTAAATTCGGCGTCACGTCGGGCCAAGGATCTGGCAGACGAAATGAGCGCAGTCGCAGACAGCTTGGATCAGGTTGAGATCTTCGAGTTGCGTCAGCGAATGCTCGATGAACTGGATGCTGAACTTGATCGCCAGCAAAAGTCTCTCGCCCCAATTCGCGCGTACCTTAGCAGCTTCGAGGCATTGCTCAGCGGAAACGATGAGTTGGGCGATCAAATGGAAGCTGTAGAGGAAGAGGTGCTCGCGCTTCGAAATCAGGTCGACACGGACCTGGAGTTGACGCAGCTGGGTCGAGCCATCGAGCTAATCAATCACGAGTTCGCTTCGAGCATCAAGGCGGTCCGCCGCAACCTTCGGGCGCTGAGGCCGTGGGGAAATCGCAACCCTAAGCTTGGAGAGATCGAACGGGAGCTGGCTGCTGCATTCGAGCATCTTGACAACTACTTGGCCCTCTTCACTCCGCTACAGAGAAGGCTGTATCGGAAGCCGACACAAATCAGAGGCGCGCAGATTGAGCAGTTCTTGATGGATCTGTTTGGTGAGCGCCTCCGCCGGCATGACGTTGTCCTCACTGCGACAGATGCCTTCTCTCGGTTTGCGTTCTCCGGATATCCATCAACGTTTTATCCAGTTTTTGTCAACTTGGTGGATAATGCCATCTTCTGGCTATCGGACAGGCCGCAGCCACGGATCATCGAATTGGACGAGACCGCCGGAACATTGAAGGTCTCAGATAATGGTCCGGGTATCTCCATGCGTGACCGCGAAGCTGTCTTCGAGCACGGCTTCTCTCGCAAGCCCGGCGGGCGGGGCCTTGGTCTCAAGATCAGCAAGGATGTATTGCAGCGTTCGGGGTGGTCTTTGCGCGTTGATCCCACAGGGGGGCTCCCGTGGCCGCCTAGTGGCCTGCATGACGCGGTTGGGCCGGGTGGGGGGAGAGGTGCAGAATTCCTGATCATTCCTCCCGGCGACGAAGAAGATTAGTGGGCGACGTTAAGGTGGGGACACCAATGACTTTCAGTAAGGAATCCGAGCAAGTAGCACTGCAGTACCTGCAAACGGTCGTGGTGATCGACGATGGCCTCCTGCTCGGCGTTGAGGACGCATCTGGCGAAGCGGAGGTTGTGGATCCCGTCGACCCTCTGGAAGTTGATCCCGCGGAGGGCGAGGGAGAGACGAAGACTCAAGGGTCGGCCGGCCAGGACCTTGATGGCGCTCCCGACGATTTGCTGCGGGGTGAACAGCTAATTCGCGGCTTTGCGGAGAAGGGTCTGGTTTGCGGCCTCCTGAAGCCGTCCAGTGGTCAAGAGTTGGAAGATATCAAGTCCGGGCAGTACCAGCGCCTTTTTGCTCGTGCGGACGTCATGGTCTTGGACTGGTCTCTTGCTAGAGATGAAGGTGCCACAACCCGCAAGTTGATCTTGGACTTGGTGGGGAAGTCAGAAGAAAGAGTCAAGCGCCTGCGCTTGATCTGCATCTATACAAATAGTCCGAACTTGGCGAGCATCCAGGAAAGTATTGCCTTGGATCTCAGGGCGGATGGGATCAATAGCTTCGTCGGCGGCGAAATGGAGCGCGACTGGTTTGTGCAGGGCGGCGACTTTCGAATTGCAATCCTTGGCAAGACTGGAGTCAGTCGACTGCCGCATTTTTCGGAGGCCGAGGTCCCGGAGGGAGAACTGCCGAGCAGAATCGTTACTGAATTCACTCGGCTCGCCCATGGACTTATGCCAGCCCTGGCGCTGAACAGCTTGGCCATCTTGCGCGACAACGCACCTATGCTCCTACAGCGCTTTAACGGCAATTTGGATCCGGCCTTTGTAAGCCACGAGCTGCTCACAGGGCAAGGTAGGCGCTTTGCGGTTCAGCTTATTTCCCGGGAGATTCAGTCGATCCTCGAAGCTGCCGATGCGGGTTCCGTTCTTTCTCACCAAAACGTCAAGGCATGGGCGGCCACCAAACTTGAAGCGGTATCGTCCGACGAACTTGAAGTGAAGATGGGCAATAGTCGGCGAAAGTTCAAGAAACTGGATGTATTGACAGCGATTTCGCAAGAGGAATTTTCTCTTCAAACTTTTCGTGAACTTAAGACCACGGATGGACTCAAGCTTGGCGCGGCGAAGCTCGCCTCGCTCAGCTCGCTCTTTTCGCCGGATCCGGATGCTCTTGACTCAGACGAGCAGTTGGGGCTTCTCTCTTGTTTGAGTCGTGATCTTCACGGCAGGTACGACGGCACTCGGATGCCGACGCTTCAGCTTGGTTCCATCGTTGCGCAGCGTGAGCAGGATTCTTCGGGCGAAGTTCGGTATTGGCTTTGCTTGCAGGCGCTTTGTGATTCAGAGCGCGTGACCGGACCCAGAGGGTTTCCTCTGATTCCACTTCGTCCGGCTAGCAATGGAGCCGAATTTGACTTCCTGATTATGGACCATAGTGGCGTCAGGGTGCAGCTTTCCGGCTCATCGCGCCCATTTGAGATGAAGGTAGTCGAGTTCTCCCCGGAGCAGGGTGATGATGTTATTCGGGCTACGCGGCGAGATGGCGAACTTGTCTTCCAGGACTGCGGGCATGGAAGCTGGTACTGGGTCGCAGAGCTGAGGCCCGAGCATGCGCTTCGAGTTTCTCATCAGATGGCGAGCCAGATCAGCCGAATTGGCCTTGATGAATCCGAATGGCTCCGACTGAGCGGAAATAATAAGAAGAGCTGATCGGCTAATCTTTCCCATGGGGCCTGAATATCCCTCAGCTGGCAAGAATTGGCGACGTTGTCGGCAATGCTTTGCGAGCATCTGCCTCGGTGCGGCCGTAGAGGGCTGCTCTGGGGGACATGCGGATTTCGGGTAATCGACGGAAGCGCCCAGCCCGTGCGAGTAATCCATGTCAGGCACGGGCCAGGGCTTCGACAAAGTCGCCTGGCGTCTGGTTCGTGACGGTCCGTCGGTGATCCGAGTGGAAGACCGTGCCTGCCTGCGCATCATCGCCGATATCGCCCGCTCTTGACCAGCTTCGCGGGGCGCCGTTGCTGCCCTGCGAGGCGCCGCGCCTGCTGGAACGTCTCACCGAGGTGCCGGACCCGCGTGATCCGCGCGGAGTGAGCCACCCGCTGGCCGTCGTCCTCGCCCTAGCCGCATGCGCGGTCCTGGTCGGGGCTGCCTCCCAGGTCGGCGTCCGCCCCGATCCGATACTCCCTGCCCGGCAACGGCCCTCCGCAGCCAACTGCGACGGTTCTGCGACCAGGGCTGGAGATTCGCTGAAGGAGCGGTCACGTTCACGGGCGCATCCAGCATCACGATCGTTCGCTACCGATACCGCGGAGCACGCATCCCGGCTCCGTCCCTGGACCATCGAATCGGTAGCCCTCACAGGCTGACCGGCGGGCTAGACACGTGGAGAGCCGGATGCGGTGAAGTCGCATGTCCGGTTCGGACGGGCGGCTCAGGGAAACGGATCAGCGGTTACGCTGCCACCGCGCCCTGTGCCGACCGCACAGGGTCACGACAGGTCGCCAGCCGCGCTGCGCTGGCGTCCAGTGCAGCGCCGGTGCCTGACGGCCCGTCGGCCAGTAACCATGGCCGTCTGTGACGGGCGCAAATGCCTCCCCCAACATCCCGCACGCTCTGGCTGCAGGGGCTGCGGCTCGTTGGGCTTCCCGCAGGCGACCTGGAAACCGGACCGTGCGATGTCAATGCCAGCTGGAGCGACTGTTCTCGGGCCCGTAGGGGCTCCAACCGTTGAGGAAGGGCTTGAGTTCTTGCAGTTCGACCTTGCCGGGCCTGGGCATCGTGGGCAGGGTGTCGAGCGGGTCGATGGTGCGTACGTACTCGCGGGCCCAGGCGAGCCAGGTCCTTGCGGAGGCTCGGTCAGCCGCATCGTCGACGGCTTGGGAGGAGGCGAGCCGTTCCTCCAGGGCGTCGCAGTAGGTGCGCAGTTCAGTGCTCTCGCGCCACTGGTGTGCCTGCTGGCGCAACTGCTTGGCGTACTGCTCCTGGAGGGCTTGCTCCTTGGCCGCCGCCATCGCGGTCTCCCAGCCGACTCGGCGCTCCGCTTTCGCACGCTCCTCGTCGATGGCGCCCTGTCGGTCGTCAACGGCGCGCTGCTGGAGCTCTTCGAGGATAGTCGGCAGGAGCTCCTCCAGGCTCCAGCTCTTGCGGTCGTGCCAGGTGCACTGCCGCGTCGCCCGGTAGTGAGGGAGCTCGAGGGAGAGGCGCTCGGCTTTCTCCGGGTCGGTGGCCTGGGGAGCTTCCTGCTGGATGGTGACCGTGTAGGCGAAGCCGTCGATCACGATGTCGAGTTCGCCCTCGCGGCGAGAGTAACTCGATGGATGGCTGCGGCCGTTGTAGTAGTACGCGCGGCTGCGATGGCGTTCGGCCACGGGCTTCTCGCGCACCTGGTGGCCGCGCCGAACGGCTTCTGCTGCAAGGGCCTCGAACAGCAGTAGCGCCACGGCCCGGCCCCGGATCGCCGAGGAACTCGGCATCACGCCGAAGGAACTGGCGGGCATGCACCGCAGGTTCGAGGTCATCCCGGGCGCCCAGGCCCAGGTGGACTGGGGTGACGAGGGAAAGATCCTCGACCATATGGGCATCCCGAAGGTCTATTCCTTCCACATGACGCTGTCGTACTCGCGTGACCCGTTCTGCTGCTTCACCACCAGCCAGGACCTGCAGACGTTCTTCGACTGCCACCGCCGGGCCTTCGCCCACTTCGGCGGGGCGCCGATGACGATCGTCTACGACCGCACCAAGACCGTCGTCCGCCGGCACGTCGCCCCCGGCGAAGCAGTACCGCTGCATCCGGAGGCGGTCGGCTTCGCCGGCCACTACGACTTCGACATCGACGTGCTGGCCGCCTACCGGCCCCAGGGCAAGGGCAGGGTCGAGCGGCAGGTGCTGATCGTCCGTGACCACGTCCTGTCCGGCCGCTCCTTCTCCTCCGTCGAGGAGATCGACGCCGCGTTCGCCGCCTGGGTGCCGCAACGACGCGCCCAGATCCACAAGACGCACCGGGAGGTCATCGCCGAGCGGGCGGCCCGCGACCACGCGGCCCTCAAAGCCCTGCCGCCGACCCCCTACCTGGTGGCCGAACGACAGCTGCGGCACGTCGGCAAGGACTGCCTGGTCGCCTTCGACGGCAACCTCTACTCGGTGCCCGCCCGCCGGGTCAGCCCCCGGCAGCTGGTCGAGATCCGGGCTACGAAGTCCCAGGTCATGCTTCACTCCACCTCCGCGGACAGCGACGGCGGCACGCTGCTGGCCGCGCACTCCCGGGCGGTCGGCCGTGGTGCCCGCATCGTCGACGAGAGGCACTGGGACGGGCTCCCCACCGGGCAGGGACGCCGGACCACAACCGGCGACCTCCCCCTCCAGCCCCGCCATGAACGGCCCCTCGGCCAGGAAGCCGGCCCGTTGCAGGCCCTGCTGCACCGGGCCGCAGCGACGCGGGTCGAGGTCGGCCGCCGTCCGCTGTCGGTCTATGACGAACTGACCGGTACCCGCCCCTTCACCACGAACCGAGCGACGAAGGAATCCTCTTGAGCGAGCTGACCGGCAACCGCATCCGCACCACGGCCGGCAAGCTCGGCCTGTCCCATCTGGCAGAGACCATCAACGAGTTCACCCGCCGAGCGGACGAGGCGAAGATGGGGTACGTGGACTTCCTCGACCTGGTGCTGTCCGAGGAACTGGCCGTCCGCGACGACCGCCGCTTCCGCCAGGGCCTTCGGCTGTCCCGGCTGCCGCACCACAAGACGCTGGACGAGTACGACTTCTCGTTCCAGCCCGACCTCGACCCGCGCAAGGTCAAGGACCTGGTCACCCTGTCCTTCGTCGAGACCAAGGCGAACGCCGCCCTGCTGGGGCCGCCCGGGGTCGGCAAGACGCATATCGCCGTCGCTCTCGCGGTCGCGGCCTGCCGGGCCGGCTACTCGATCTACTTCACCAGCCTCGACGACATGGTCCGCAACCTCAAGGCCGCCGAGGCGGCAGGACGGCTGACCAACAAGCTCGGCACCTACCTGCGGCCGAGCGTTCTCGTGGTCGACGAGGTGGGCTACCAGCCGCTGGAACGAGCGGAGGCGAACCTGGTGTTCCAGGTCATCTCCAAGCGTTACGAGAAGGGCTCGATCATCCTGACCTCCAACAAGACCTTCAGTGAGTGGGGCCAGGTCTTCGGCGACGAAGTTCTCGCCACCGCCATCCTCGACCGGCTCCTCCACCACTGCGAAGTGATCGCCATCAACGGTCCCAGCTACCGGCTCAAGAACCGCCTCAAGGCCATCGCACGAGAGACCGAAGTGGCCTAGCTAGTGCTGCTCCGCGGAAGTTCGTGGAGGGTGTTGATCAGGCGGCTTTGAGCGGGGTGCCTTCGTAGGTCCACCGGTAGGGCCTTGCGGTGTCGTTGTGCCCGATTACGTAGGCCTGCAGCTTATCGATCAGGTCGTCGCGGCTGGAGAAATCGCCGTGCCGCACGACCCGGCGGGTCAGGGCGGAGAAGAACAGTTCGACCTGGTTGAGCCACGAGGCGTGCGGCGGGGTCCACCGGACGTGCCAGCGCGGGCGGGCCGCCAGCCACGCTCTGGTGTGTCTGGCCGTGTGAGAGGAACCGTTGTCGAGCACGACGTGGATCTCCTTGCCTGGGGCGATCGCCCGGTCGAGTTGCTCCAGGAACGCGGTGAAGGTCACCGCGTCGTTACGGGTGATCACCTCGGTGAGCACCTCACCGGTGCAAACATCGAGCGCGGCCACGAGGGAAGCCGTGCCGTGGCGCCGGTACTCGAACTCCTGCCTGACCGGCTCGCCGGGCCGCGCGGGACGCCCAGGACAGCGGCGCGAGCGGGCGGCGATCGCGGTCTTCTCGTCGATCGAGAGCACCACCGCTCCCTCGGGCGGATCCAGGTAGAGGGCGCACACCTCGGCGGCCCGCTGCCAGAAGTCCGGGGTGTCCCGCCGGGTGAGCCAGCCTCGCACCTTGTGCGGCTTCAGGTCTAGGCCGGCCAGGATCCGGCCGACCTGGGAGGCGGAAACCGGCGCGAAGCACGTGCCGGCCACCCGCCGGGCGATGGCCCGGTGCGACCAGGTCGACTCCGGATACGGCGGCGCGCTGGTCGCGGTGGCCACGATCGCCACGCGGACCTCGGGCCCGTACGATCGCGGCCGGCCCGAGCGTTCGGCGTCCCGCAGGCCGCCCAGACCCAGGGCTGCGAACCGCCCCCGCCACTTGCGCACCGTGTTCACGCTGACGTCCAGCTCCCGGGCGATCGCGCCGTTGGCGAGTCCGTCCGCCGCCGCGAGTACGATCCGGGCCCGCAGCACCACCCGCACCTCGGACTTCGCCGAAGCCACCGTCCTCACCAGCCGCTCACGGGCCTTGGCCTCCAGCACCACCGCAACCGCCGTCCCCGCCCGTCGCCCACCATGCACGGCCAACGATCATGGCGGGCCGCCGCCGCACCCGGCAGGATGGGCCCGTGCCGAAGAATCCGCCGGAATCTATGCAGCACCACCTACGCCAGCGCCTGAACCGCCACGCCCGCGAACGCTGGCCGCACGTGGACGCCATCGGGGTCCGCTTTCGCGCCGGATTCGCCTACCTGGCAGCCGAGTTGCCCGGTGGACAGAGCCTGCCGCTGTGTCGCCTGCGCTTCACCGGCGTGCTGCACACCTGGGGCTTCGCCCTCTACCTGGCCAGCAGCGACAGCTACAAGGACAACATCCTGCCCAGCGAACTACCGGCCGGCTCCCCCGAGGAAGCCCTCGACTGCGCGGGCGACCTCTACCTCAGCGGACTGGCTATCTGATCAACACCCCTCCACGAACTTCCGCGGAGCAGCACTAGAGCTGGTGTTGCGGCGGTTGAGCCACGACATCTCCAACTCCGACAGCGGAGGGTCAGGCGTAGGGCCGACATTGTTGTAGACGGCCACGGGATCGTCGGGCGCCGACCACGAGCCGACCGCCCACAGTCGATACACGTGCTCACCGCCCCCCTCCAGCGGCACGGTGATGCTCGCGGGCGCCGGAGGGCCGGGAACGCACCGGCCGACGTCATCTCCGTAAGGCCCGCCCCCGAAGACGGCATGCATCCAGCCGTGCGGTGGCGCCCCGCTCAGATCGAACACGTCGTCCATCGCCCACCACCTCCCAGTCGCGAAGATCGTAGTGCAGACGGTGAAGACCACCGCGATCGCCCGGACAGTGCCGCATCAGATGGGGACGTTCAACCGTACGCAGCTGAGGAGCTAGGGCACGTATTCGGTTGTGATCACGGGGCGGTTTTGGTGAGGTCTTTGATCCAGATCATCGCGCCGCGGAGGTGGAGGCCGGCGAGGTAGCTGCCGGGGGTCTTGTCGTATCGCGTGGCGATGCCTCGCCAGGCCTTCAGCTTGTTGATCAGGCGCTCGACGGTGTTCCGCTCCCTGTAGAGGTCGGTGTCGTGGCTGACGGGCCGGCCGCCCTTGCTGCCTTTCTTCTTCCGGTTGGCGGCCTGGTCCTTCTTCTCGGGGATGACCGCCTTGATACGGCGACCGCGCAGGTGGGCGCGGTTGGCGCGGGAGGAGTAGGCCTTGTCCCCGGCGACCGCGTCGGGCCGGGTGCGGGGGCGGCCGACGGGCCCGCGGACCCGCACCTTCTCCAGGACGGGGATGAACTGCGGGCTGTCGGCGGCCTGCCCCTCGGTCAGAATGAACGCCAGCGGGCGGCACCTGCGCTCGCCGGCGACGTGGACCTTGCTGGTCTGTCCGCCTCTGGAGCGTCCGAGCAGGGCGGCCTTCAGGCGGAGCCTTCGCCTGCGTCGGACGCGTCGGAGCTCGTCCCGTTCCGGGTCGTGTGCGGTGTCCTGTCCGTCTTGTCCCTGCGGGCCGCCCCTTTTTGCCGGGCCTTCTCCGCCTCCTCGGCGGCCTTCTCCAGGTCGGCGAGCGTGTCGGGGTCAAGGTGCATCCCGGCGGCGTCGTGGTGGGCCCGGATGGTGGTGGAATCCACGCTGACCAGCGAGAGGTCCACCTCGCCCCGTCTGGCGGCTTCCGTGATCGCGCCCTCCAGCAGGGCCTCGAACACCCTGGCGTCCCTCCACTGCCGGAAGCGGTTGTGGACGGTCGACCAGGCGCCGAACTCGCTCGGCATCTCCCGCCACTGGCCGCCCGTCCGAAACCGCCAGATCACGCCCTCGAACTGGCGGCGCAGCCGCTCGGGGTACGGGCCGTACTCGCCGATCGGCAGGTACGGCTCGATGAACTCCCACTCGGCATCGGTCAGTTGCACACGCGTCACACAACACGATCTACCGGATCAGGCACGAGCGCGAGGGCGAAACCCACAAAGTGATCACAACCCGATACGTGCCCTAAGGCCGTACGCCGACAGACGTAGACGAAATCGCGGTCGGACAGGTCCCGGTCCTGGAAGGCGGCGTGGTCCTCGCTCCACTGCTTTGTCAGCCGGGTGACGGTGGCCGGGGAGAGGCCGGCCGTACCGCCGAGGAACTGCTCCAGCGCCGGAACGAAGTCGCCGGATGACAGGCCATGCAGGTAGAGCAGCGGCAGCACCTCGGAGATCTTCGGGAACTTGCGGCACCACGGCGCCAGGATCTTCGAGGAGAACCGCTTGCGCTCGCCGGTCTCGTGGTCGACGCGCCGGTCGTTCACCCGCGGGGCCCTCACCTCGACCGGTCCGGCGGCGGTGACCACTGTCCGGGGCCGGTGGTGGCCGTTGCGGACCACCAGGCGGTGCCCGCGCCCGTCGGTCTCGGCCGCCAACTCGGCTATGTACTGGTTGACTTCCGCCTCCAGCGCGGCGGCCAGCATCCGCCGAGCTCCCTCCCGGACGATCTCGTCGATCAGGGAGCCGGACTGCGTGGAGCCGTCGTCGGTGACTACGCTGAGCACGGGCGTGCCTTCCCGACCCGCGCTGCAACGCGGGCCTACTCGGAGACCATCAAAGGATCATTCGGGAAGGTACGCCTTCCGCGTGCCTGTCGGCACTGATCCACAGGTCTCCAGCATTGCTCGTGTCATCGCGAAGGGCAGCGACCACTCGGTTCGGTGCGCGGAGCTGACTGGGAACCGGCACCGGGGCGAGGTCGGGCTGGGGCCCCTGGCGACGGCTTTCCGTGGCACCGTCAACGAGGCGGATCTCGAAGTCCCTGCCAGCGTTCCAGTGCCGTTGCGTCTCGATCCGCTTCCCTACGGGGAGGAGTTGGTGCCGCTTGGCGTACTCGATGAGGCGGCGCCAGGTTGCTATCGCCTCGTCCGACGGTGCGGTGACGATGACCTTGTTCTCGGCGACGAGGCGTGCCACCAGCTCGGTCGCTTCCGCCTTTCGGCGGGCGGGCAGCCGGATCTGGGAGGGGCCACTGCGCGCCGGGTTCTTGGGCTTCACTGTTGGCGGCTTGGGTGCAGCGGCTGCAGCGCCCTGGGTCGCGGAACCGGACGCTTTTTGCGGGGCTGCGGGGTGGGAGTCCGCCAGCCGGGCGGGGTGGTCCGGGTGCTGGCCGTGTTCGAGGTAGTAGCGGCCAGCGTCGGTGATCTGGGCTACCCAGCGACCGCCTCGGCGGTCGATGGCGACCAGTCCGAGGTTGCGCAGCGCGTAGCCGGTGGTGCGCGACTTCGAGTCGCTGGGCGAGTCGAGTGCGTCTCCGGACGCGATCCGTTGGAGCAGAGCGAGCTGGCCGGGGTTCAGCGGGTCCCAACGATGCATGACAGCTGCTTACACTCCTCCTGCACGGCTGTGCAACGCACGGCCCGGCGGCGCCCAGGGGCTCGATAGTTCAACGCCGCGCCTTTCTCAGCGGCGGCCGGTTCTGGTCCTGCCGGCGCTGGGGCGGTAGGCGTCCTTGACGATCTGCTCGAGGTCTTCTTCGCTGAACATGCGGTGACTGCCGATCTGCCGGTACGGGACGCGGCCCCGGACGGACTCCGTTCGCAGCCAGGATGCCGCGACGCCGAGGCGCTCGGCCGCCTCCGCCATGGAGTAGAGCAGAGGTCCTGCCCGCTTGCCGGTCGCAGCGGGGCTGGCGCTTTTGTCAGGTTTCGTCACGGGGAGGCCGAGCACGGCCGCGTCGGCCGCGGCGAGCAGCACGCCGAGGCCGCGCAGTCGGGCGACGTCTCCGACGCCGTCGTTGGGTCCGGGGAGACCCAGGGCACGGCGCCCTTGGGTCGCCGGATCGGGCGAGGGGAGCAGCAGGGCGGCGAGGCGGTAGTCCTCCTCGGTGAGCGTGGCCCCCGCGTCGAGTTCACGGCTCAGGCGCAGCCGCTCGCTCTGCAGGGCACGCTTGTCCATCGTCCAGAACCGTTCGCGCAGTTCTTCCCAGCTCGGGTGGGCCTGCACTACGGCCAGGGCGTCGGCTGCCGCGTCCGACCCAGGGTGCCCGCCGGCCTTGCGGTGGAGGGCGCACAGCGTCCCGCCCACCTCAATGGGGAGTTTGCAGGGAAAGCCGAAGAACGACGTCACCGGTGCCGGGCAGCGCGGCCTGTCCAGGGCAAAGGTAGCGTGCGACCCGTTACGGATCCGCTCGATCTGATCGGCCGCGTTCCGGATCATGTGCTTGGGGACGCCCCACTCTTTGGCCGCGTCACGAGGGGTGAGATGGTCGAGTGCCCGGATCCGTTCCATAGGCGTGCCCTTGCCATCCACCGCGCGCTCCCCTCGTCTGCAGTCGCCGAGAAAGTATCTTGGTGGCACTCGGCACAGGACAGTGTCATCTGACCGAGCTTGACGGAGAACTGTGATGATATTGACCGCTATCGATTGAATCTGACCGGCTGTCGGCGCCGGGCGCCCCGTCTCACTGCGTCCACAGTCAGCCGCCAAGGAGGCTACGGTCGACCGCTATCGCTCAGATCGGCAGTCGCAGGTCACGTCCCACGAAGTTCCAGCACCGCAGACCCCCACTCCAGGTTGGCCAGTGGTTCAAGTCCCCCCTCCGTATTGAACCCCTACACTCGCCTGGCCCGCTGTCAGCCAGACCTGCCCTCTTGCGGCACCGTTGAGAGTCTCCTCTCACAGTCGGGTCAGGGCACTGTCGCACCGCCGGCGGCGGAACACCCCGCAGGGCCTTCGACTCTGAGCCCGCGCGAACGCCGCGTTCAGCAGACGCCTTCCGCGTACGCGATTGCGGCCAGCGCGTCCTCCGCAGGTGCGGACGGCCCGAACTGGGCACGCGAGTTGATGGGCGTGTTCTTCGCCTTGGTAGGAGCGGGGTCAACCCACAGTGCAAGCCCGTACTCGATCATCAGGGCGCCCCGCCGTTCGTCCGAGAGACCGGACCACACCTCGGCAAGAGATCGTCCGGTGCGGTGCTCCTCCCAGTGGGGCTCGACCTGAGGGACCGTCTGAAGAACCTTCCGGCGCTCTACCAGGCGGGCCATCCGTTCCCGATAGTCGTCCTCGTCGTCGTCGAAGAGGCCTATGTCCCGGTCGTCACGTAGGCGCCTGATCGCAGCCCGAACCTCCGACAGCTCGCGGGAGGTATCACTTCCGGGGACCCATCGCCGTTCCACCTCCGGCAAGATGCCGTAGACGACGGGGAACTGCTCTCGCACCCAGTCCGCTACCAGGTCCGCCGGAACATAGACCGACGGGCTGTGCGCTGCAGTCTCCCGGCCTCTGCACGTGAACGCCCGCAATCCCGTCCCCGAGACCCATTGCTTGAGATTTCCGCCGCACACCGAGCACTTCAGGCAACCGGACAGCCAGTGCGAGGCGGCCGGTGCCTTGCGTGGGCCCTGCTCGAGTTCGGCCAGACATGTTTGCAGAGCGTCCCACTCATCACGGCTGAAGACTGGGTCCCAGACGAGCACGGGAAGCCCGTCGCCATTCGTCTGAACTTTGCCACCGGGAAGCAGGCGACAGCCGAGCATCGTGGGTGAAGCGAGAATCCGCTTCAGCGAGACTCCTCGCCACTGTGCGGCCTCAGCCTTCGCCAACCCCTTGAGTACGGCGCCACGCTGTCGGCTCGTCGGTTCTTTACGGTCGTTCAGCCGCCGGGCACACTCCGCCATGGTCGCTCCTTCGAGAACCCAGAGCAGCACCTCCCGAAGTACCCCGACCGCGTGAGTGTCCCGCACCAGCACCCGACCCTTGCCGCTCGGGTGGTCGGCCACAGTGAGGCCGTAAGGGATACGCCCGCCGTGGAAGCGGTTCTCCTCCTTCGCCTTCCGCATCGAGTCTGCGACCCGCGCCTTGATCATCTCGCGTTCCAACTCAGCGAAGACTGCGATCATCTGAGCCATCGCTCGACCGGTCGGGCCCGTCATGTCGATGGGCTCGGTCGCCGACACCAAGGCGACTCCGTGCTTGTCCAACTCCTTGACGATCTCGGCGAAGCCCAGGAAGGACCGGGCGATCCGGTCGATCTTCCAGACCATCACCGCGTCCATCCCTGAGAGTTGCTGGAGCAGCTCCTTCATCGCGGGGCGGTCCATCGGCGGGAGTGCCCCGGAGACACCCTCGTCGACGAAGGCGCCAACCACTCGCCCGCCGCGGCGCTTCACTTCCGCCCGGGCGGCTTCGTCCCGACGCTCGATCGACGTGCTCGCCTCGGTGGCTCGCGAGAGCCGCTCGTACAACCCGTACCTGTCCAACGTTCGAACCCCCAGCCTCACGTGACTGTCAATTAGAATTCTACGTCAGGTCGTACGCGGGCTTGAGGTCGTTCAGGAAGCGCATGAAAAGGGCTCTCTGGCTGGGAGAGAGGTACACCTCGGGCGCGGTTGCGGCGGTGCCGCGGGGCGCTCTCGGGCGCCCCGCACCCAACCGTCAATCCTTACGGATACCCGGGTCGAAAGCCAGTTCACGCCCCAAGCTTGAAGATCCACACAACGGCCCCGCGATCACCGCCGTTCAGTCCTGTAGGAATATCCAAACGACCGGCGCCTCTGGTCGATTCCCGGTCGATTCCCGGTCTTCCGTCCTCGACCGACGGCTCGCTCCGGATGATGGGAGGACCACGGCGATCTGGGGGCGGCCATGAGTGAGGACGGCAGCGGGGGAGTCCGCGCACTGCGGATGTGGGCGCGGGACGCCATCGAGCGCGCCGACCGGGTGATCCCGTTCACCGAGGTCGAATGGTTCAGCAGGATGCAGGCCTTCGCCGAGCCCGGCTTCATCGACCGAACGATCGAGGAGTTGACCCACCTCGAACCGCTGCTGCCGGCCCCGGACGACCCGCGCAACGCCGTGCTGACCCGCCTGGGTGTGCTGCTCGCCCTGCGCTACGCCGGCCCGGAGGGCGGCTCGGCCGAAGACCGCACGCGCGGGCTGGCCTACCTCGGGCAGGTGCGGTCGGCCGAGCCCCGAGCCACCGACTGGGAGCGGCAGGGGGCCGCCTTCGGCCTGCTGGCGCTGCGCAACCCCCGCCCCGAGCTGGGCCGGCGCGACGGCCGGCCGGCCGATCACGCGGCGCTGATGGACTGGTACATCAAGGACGGCGGTGCCTTCCAGGCCGACGACCTCCCGGAACTCTTCGCCGACGCGAGGGCCCTCCCGTTGCCCACCGAGCTCCGGCAGCAGCTCGACCAGGCTGGCGCCGGGGCGGCCCTGCTGTCGCACCTGCTGCGTCCGGGCGGCCCGACCGCGACCGCCGAGGAGGTCATCGATGCCTTCCCGGCCGACTTCCCCCTCCTCTCCGAGCTGCGCGCGATGCTGAACCTGCGAGACCGGCTGAACCACAGGGAGCCGGCCACGGAGACGTCCACGACGCCGGAGCCGACCACGGAGCCGGACGCCGGCCCGGCCCGGGGCCGGGCCCGCGTCCTGTCCCACCTGGAGTCCGTCCTGCCCGGCGCGCTCAGCGCGGACCTGCTCCGCGAGATGCAGGAGGAACTCGCCCGGGGTGCGGCCGATCCCGCGCTCGATCCGGAGGACCGGGCGACGGATGCCGTCGTCGCCCTCCTGCCCGATGCGATGAACGCCCTGCGCGGGAACGACCCGGCGCTGCTCCACTCGGTCCTCGGTCGGCTGGCCGAGGTCGCCGACATACTGCCGGAAGGGCACCGGCTGGCCCCTGTGCTGACCTTCCTACGGGCGGCCTACCTCGGCGTCGCGGACCGGATCGGCGGGAACCGCCAGGACGCCGAACTCGGCGCACGCCTGCTCGAAGCCGTCGAGGAGAGGTTCACGGAGGGCGGCGTCTCGCCCGTCCTCACCCCCATCGTCCGCTTGCTGTCCCTCGAATCCCGGTTCAGCCGGGCGGAGCAGGCAGCGGATCCGGCCGCGCTGGACGGGGTCATCGACGAGCTGCTGAGCTTGCGGGAGAGCGTGGCGACGGACCCGGACCTCCACTACCTGACCGTCGTGGAGCTGGCCCTCGCCCAGCTGGCGCGCGGCGACCTGCTGGGCGACGCCGAGGAACGACACCGGGCGCTGGCGCTCCTCGAGGAGGCCGAGCGGCAGGCCGGCAACCTGCACCCGGTCCTGCAGGAGGCGGCGGCGCAGCTGGCCGGCGTCCGGAAGCTCGGCCGGGGGCCGGACGAAGACCCCGCGCTGATCGACGAGGTGCTGTCCGTCCCGCGCCCCAGGGCGACCGGCGCCGGTGATTGGGAGCTCCAGCAGGCCACCGCCCGGCTCGCCCGGCACACCCGCACCGGCGACCGCGCCGACCTCGACGCCGCCATCGCCGCGCTCGAAGGGCTCCGCGAACGCACCCGGGAGGGCCGGGGCACCACCATCGCGGTGGAGACCTACTGGCGCCTCGCGGAGGCCTACGCCGACCGCGCCGACCTCACGGAGGACCCGGAGGACCAGCGGGCCGCCGTCGCCAGCGCCGTGGAGTCGCTGCGCGCGCACAGCGCCGACGTCCTCCTGGAGGCCGGCGCCGAGGACGGCCTGCTCGCCGCCCGCCGGGCCAGCGAGCGGGGTCTGCTGGTCGCCCGCTGGGCGGCGGTGTCCGATCTCCTGCCGGAGGCGGTCGAGGCCCTGGAGCTCGGCCGGGCGATGGTGCTCCAGGCCGCCGCGGACACTGCCGACCTGCCCGAGCGGCTCGCGGCCCGCGGCGCCCAGGAGCTCGCGGAGGCCTGGCGGGCGGCCGCCGCCGGGGCTCCGGCCGGAGCCGGGCTCCCCAGCGACCTGCGCCGCCGCGCGCTGGAGGCCCTGGGCTACCGCCAGGGGGTGTCCGGCACCCCGACCCTCGACGAGCTCTGCGCCGCGCTCGACACCGCCGACACCGACCTGCTGGTCTACCTGGTGCCCGGCGACGGGGAGCAGCCGGGGCTGGGGATCGTGCTCGGGCCGGCCTTCGGTGTGCAGGCGTTCCTGGCCCCCGCCCTGTCCGATGCGCAGAGCGGCCCGCTGCACGCGTACCTGGACGCGGCGGCGGCCCGCTCCGGGCAGCAGGACGCCGAAGCCGACCGCGCCTGGCAGGAGGCCCTCGCCGGCCTGTGCGACTGGGCCTGGCTCGGGGTGATGGGCCCGCTCCACGAGCTGGGCACGACGCTCCGGGCGGCCGACCCCGCCGACCCCGCCCCGCCCCGGGTCGTGCTGGTGCCGTGCGGCAGGCTGGGCGTGGTGCCCTGGCACGCCGCCCGGGTGTACGAGGGGGGCAGGTACCGCTACGCGTGCGAGCGGCTCCTGCTGAGCTACGCCGCCTCCGGGCGCCAGCTGCTCCGCGCGGTGGAGCGCCGCCCGATCCCGGTCGAATCCGCCCCGGTACTGCTCGCCGACCCCCGGCTCGACCTGCTCCACGCGGAGCGCGAGGTGGCCGCCCTGCACGCCGACTGCTACCCGAACGCCCGGCTGTTCGGCGAGTACTACGACCCGCCGGCCCCACCCAGCGCTGCCGGTACTCCGGCCGAAGTCCTGGCGCTGCTGACGACCGGCCAGAAGGCGGTCTCCCTCCTGCACGTGGCCTCGCACGGGTCGGCCGGGCCGCGCCCGACCGAGTCGGCACTCGTCCTGGCGCGCCCGGTCGGCACCGCCCCGGGACCGACCGTGGCCTCCGCACCGGACGCCGGGCTGCTGACGGTGGCGCAGCTCCTCGACGGCGAGGGCCTCACGGCCCGGCCCGCCGGGCCGCTCGTGGTGCTGAGCGCCTGCGAGACCGACCTGAGCACCCGTGACCACGACGAGGCACTGACCCTGACCACGGCCTTCCTGGCCCGGGGCGCCCGGAACGTGGTGGGGTCGCGGTGGACCACCGCCGACGGCGCCTCGGCGGTGATGATGGCGGTCTTCCACCACCACCTGACGGTGGCCCGGCTCGATCCGGCCCATGCCCTCCAGGCGACCCAGCGCTGGATGCTGGACCCGAAGCGCCGGCTGCCCACCGAGGTGCGCGGCCTGCCCGCGTCCTACGGGCAACTGCCGGGCCTGCACCGGCCGGAGGTCTGGGCCGCCTTCATCCACCAGGGCCACCCGGGCCCGGCGCCGGTCAGTCTCCTGTCACCCCCAGACTGAACCGCAGCTTGGGCTTCGCCACCGCCCCGAGCCGCTCGTAGAACCGCACCGCCCCCTCGTTCCACTCCGGCGTCTGCCACTGCACCTCACCGAAGCCGAGCGCCCGGGCCTCGGCCACCACCGCCTCGACCAGCCGCGCCCCGACACCCCCGCCGCGCACGCCCGCGCGGACGTACAGGCAGTCCAGGTGCAGGTACTCCCGCCCCTCCCAGGTGGAGAGCTCCGGCGCGCAGCTCGCGTACCCGACCAGCCCGCCGTCCAGCTCGGCCACCAGCACCCGCAGCCGGGCCGGCCCCGGCCCGAACAGCAGCCCGTGCAGCCGCTCCGCGAGGTCTGCGGCGGGCGCGCCGGCCCGCTCGTACGCCGCGTGCTCGGCCGCCAGCACGGCCACCGCCGCCAACTCCTCGGGCCGCACCGGCCGTACCGACACCGCCCCACCGTCCTGAATGATCATCACCCCATCATGCCGCGCCGCCGCTCTGCGCTGTGATCGCCCCTGTGATCCGCCTCTCACCGAACCGGACCCCCCCCCACCAGCGGGTTCCGGCTAGCGTCGGGGCATGCCTGCCAAGATCACCGTTGCCGAGCGCGAGCGCCTCCGGGCGGCCTTCGCGGACCCGGGCGAATTCGCCACCTCGCCGCTCTACCGGGCGCTCTGCCAGGTGGTGGCCACGGACGACGCGCTGCTGGAGCTGGCCGGCCGGGGGCGCCCGGGCCAGTACCCGACCTTCCTCTTCCTCGGCGCCGTGCACCAGCTGCTGCTGGAGGGCACCGAGCACCCGCTCGCCGGCTACTTCCCCTCGGTCACCACGGACCCGGCGCCGGCCGCCGAGGCCGGGCCGGCCCTCCGGGACTTCTGCGCCGTGCACGAGGGCCGCCTCGCCGAGCTGATCTCCACCCGGCTCGTGCAGACCAACCAGGTGCAGCGCGCGCTGGGCCTGCGGATCGGCCTGGCCACCGTCGCGGAGCGCACCGCGCAGCCGGTGCACCTGATCGAGGTCGGCACCAGCGCCGGGCTCAACCTGCGCTTCGACCGCTACGGCTACCACCTGGGCGGCCGCAGCTACGGCGACCCGGGCTCGCCCGTCCAGCTCCGCGCCGAGCTGCACGGCACCGGCAAGCTCCCCGACCTGGACGCCCTCCCGGCACTGGCGAGCGTGCTCGGCGTGGACCTGGCCCCCGTCGACCTGACCGACCCGGCGGCCCGGGCCTGGCTGCGGGCGCTGATCTGGCCCGAGCACCACGACCAGCGGGCGCTGCTCACCGCCTCCCTCGACCTGGTGGCCGCCGACCCGCCGGCGGTGCTGGCCGGCGACGCGATCGACCTGCTGCCCGGGCTGGCCCGCACCCTGCCGCCGGGCGAGCCCCGGGTGGTCTACCACTCGGCCACCCGGATGCACGTGCCGGAGGCGCGGCTGGCCGCCTTCGACGCCGCGATCGCCGCGCTCGGCGAGACCGGCCCGCTCTGGTGGCTCCAGGTGGAGGACGCCCCCGACCCGGACCCGCGCCCTGCGCCGGTCCTGCGCCACGGCGCCGCCCTCCGCCTGCGCACCCCCGAGGGCACGGCCGAGACCCTCGCCGTGGTCGAGGGCCACCTCCGCTGGGTCGAGACAATCAGCTGACGCCCCCGCGCGCCCGCACCGCCGGGCGCGCCCCGCACCACCGCGAAGGAGCACGACCATGCAGGACACCCGGGTGGACGAGTACCTGGCCCGGATCGGCGCCGCCCGCCCGGCCCGCCCCGACCTCGACGGGCTGCGCCGGCTCCAGGAGGCGCACCTGCTGGCCGTCCCGTTCGAGAACCTGAGCATCCACCTGGGCGAGCCCGTCTCCCTGGACGAGGACGCGCTGCTCGCCAAGATCGTCGACCGCCGCCGGGGCGGGTTCTGCTACGAGCTCAACGGCGCCTTCGCCGCCCTGCTCACCGCCCTCGGCTACCGGGTCGACCTGCTCAGCGCCCGGGTGTTCGGCGCGGCCGGGCTCACCACGCCCTTCGACCACCTCGCCCTGCGGGTCCAGCTCGACGGGCCCTGGCTGGTCGACGTCGGCTTCGGCCGCTTCGCCCGGCAGCCGCTGCGCCTGGACACCCGCGAACCCCAGCCCGACCCGGCCGGCACCTTCACCGTCGAGGCGACCCCCGAGGGCGACCTGGACGTGACCATGGCCGGCGAGGCCCAGTACCGGCTCGACCAACGCCCTTACGCCCTCACCGACTTCGCCCCCACCTGCTGGTACCAGACCACCTCGCCGGCCTCGCACTTCACCGTCTCCTCCACCTGCTCCCGCCCCACCCCCGCCGGCGGCCGCGTCACCCTGGCCGGCACCCGCCTGATCACCACCACCCCGGACGGCACCCGCACCGAAGCCGACCTCACTCCCGCCGAGGCCCTCACCGCCTACCGCGACCACTTCGGCATCACCCTCGACCGCCTGCCCGGCCTGCCCGGCCGGCCCTGAGCGCCTCCCCGCTCAGCCGAGCTGGCCGGCGGGGCGCACCACGAGGTGGCTGAGGTCCACGCCCTCGGGCTGGTTGACGGCGTAGAGGATCGTCGCGGCGACCTGCTCGGGGGTCAGGGTCTGGGCCGGGTCGGGGCAGCCGCCGCGCTCGTCCCAGAACGGGGTGTCCACCACGCCCGGGGCGACCAGGGTCACGCCGATGCCGTCCTTGGCCACCAGCAGGCGGACGTTCTCGACCAGGGCGTGCGCGGCCCACTTGGTGACCGAGTACATGTTGCCGGGCGTGTTCCTGATGCCCGCGATCGAACCGACCACCACGATCCGGCCCTTGGACCGGCGCAGGTGCGGCAGCGTCTGCTGCACCAGCAGGGCCGGGCCGAGCACGTTGGTGAGCACCATGGCGCGCATGGCCTCGGCCTCGTGGTCCTCCAGGGTGCCGGGCAGGGAGAACCCGGCGTTGGCGATCACCGTGTCCAACCGGCCCCAGGAGTCGACGACCCGGCCCACGGCGGCGGCGACGTGGTGCTCGTCGGCGGCGTCCCCGCCGATGGTCAGCAGCCGCTCCCCCGCACCGGCGGAGGCCGCGAAGGCGGCCAGCCGGTCGGCGTCGCGGCCGGTGACCGCCACCCGGTGCCCCTGCTCGAGCAGGCCGCGGGCGGTGGCCGCCCCGATGCCGCTCGAACCGCCGGTGATCAATGTGACAGGTCCCATGGGATGCCCCTCCGCACCGATGGCGGCACCGGCGCCCCGCCGGACCTCCGGCCCCGGTGACCGTGCGCCGCCAGTGATCAACTTCTGTCGCGGGCCGAGATGCTACTCCCCCGACGGACGCGTGCGGTCCACGGCTCACCGTGCCGGACCGGCCCGGCAGGGTCCGGAGGCGACCGATGGGGTGTGCGCGATGCCGCTCGAAGGCGAGTACCAGCCGAGTCCGATGCAGTGGATCCGCGAGCAGGTCGAGCTGTACGAGAGCTCGGGCGGCACACAGGGCACCACGCTCCGGGACACCGGGCTGCCGGTGGTGATGGTCACCGTGCGCGGCGCGCGCAGCGGCCGGCTGCACAAGGTCCCGCTGATGCGGGTAGAGCACGGGGGCTGCTACGCGGCGGTGGCCTCGAAGGGCGGCTTCCCGCGCCACCCGGACTGGTACTTCAACCTCCGGGCCCACCCGGAGGTGGACCTCCAGGACGGCCCCGCGCTCCGGGCCATGACCGCCCGCGAGCTGGCCGGCGAGGAGCGGGCCCGGTGGTGGGAGCGGGCGGTGGCCGCCTACCCGCCGTACGCCGAGTACCAGGCGAAGACGGCCCGGGTGATCCCGGTCTTCCTGCTGGAACCCGAGCGCTGAGTACTCCGGATCCCCGAGGGCTTGGAACTTCTCACAGAATGATCGAGGACGCTGCCGGGTGGAGGACTTGGGGTCAGAAGAGGTCCGCCAGCCGCTTGCCGATGTCCCATGCCTCGTCGACGGTGCAGGCAGCCAGATCAGTGGCTTGTTCCGCGGCGGCTTCGGCGAGCTGGGTTGTGGCGTAGAAGTTGACGCGGTTGCAGAAGACCTCGCGGATGTCGGCGCCGGTAGCCGGGGCGATGGTGACGGCGGCGGTGGCGGGAGCCGGGCCGCGGACGCCGTCCGGCGTGACGGTGAGGGTGCCAGGCCGAGGAAGGCTTCGTGGATGTCGTCGCGGATCTCCCAGCGGATACGCAGGCGGCGGAACCAGTGCAGATGGGCAAAGGCTCGCTCGACAACCCAACGTTGAGTGCCCAGTCCAGAGCCGTGCTTCGTGCCGCGTCTGGCGATCACTGGCTTCACGCCGAGGGCACGGACGAGGCGTCGGTACTTGTCGTGGCCGTAGCCACGGTCACCGAGCACCACGTCGGGCCGGTGCCGGGGCCGCCCTCGCTCGCCTCGCACCGGCGGAACCCCGTCAAGCAGCGGGATGAGCTGGGTGACATCGCTACGGTTGCCGCCGGTCAGCGTGACCGCGAGCGGGATACCGGTGGCATCAGTGATCAAATGATGCTTACTGCCTGCCCTGCCCCGGTCCACAGGGCTTCGTCCCGCTTTGGAGCCCCCTTTAACGCCCGGATGCGGGAGCCGTCGACCGCCACCCGGGGGAAGTCCGGCGCACCCGCACTGCGGAGCCTGGCCAGCAGGACCGCGTGGAGCCGGGGGCCACACACCGGCCTCGCTCCATTCGGCCAGGCGACGCCAGCACGTCATCCCGGAGCCGAAGCCGAGCTCCTGCAGCAGCGGCTCGACCACCGCTCACGGGCGTTCGTCCCAGTGGCGAGTCGCCCATGCCTGCCGGATCAGACTACGCACAGTGATGATTATGTCGGCGCGGTCGGAGAATGCCTCGATGACGGCGGCGTGCCGCTCGTAGCGGCGAGCGAGAAGACTGCTCCGGCAACCAGGATTACGAGGTGTGCTCGTAATCCTGAAGAAGAGAATCCTCGGTGGACGATGTCCGCAGCTGATCCGGCAGATGCTCAAGGCCGAGTATGCGGAGGACCGGCGGGCGAACGCCACGCTCAGCGGTGCACCACAGGGAGGCCTGGCCTCTATCTGGCCCACCGCGCTCACTGCTTCCTGACGGACCGCCCTCCCGCCCTGCCCGTCCTCAGTTGACCTCCCGCACTCTCGCAGCAGTCCGCTCGGCGAGCTCGCGGATGCCGTTCGCGGCGTTCTCCGAGAGCTCGCCGAGTATGGCGTCGGCGGCCGTGAGGAGGACACGAGCTTCCTCGGGGCGGCCCGCGGCGGCCAAGGCGAGGGTGAGCCGGTAATGCTCCTCGGCGATGAAGCGGCCGAGGTTGACCTGCTGCCAGCAGCGCAGTGAGCCGTCGCCCGGGGCGGCCAGGGCGTCACGCACGGCGGCCAGGCTGTCCGCCGCCTGCGACAACCGGCCCGCCTCCCGCTCCAGGCGGGCCAAGGTGCGCCGAGCCGAGGCCTGGTCCCATGCCGTCTCCTGGAGGGCTGCGTACAGGTGCTGGGCACGCAGCGCCTGGGGAAGATCGCCGAGCTCCTCGAAGTCCCGGGCGAGCCCGCTCAGCGGAGCCGTCGTCAGGGTGCGGGGCGCCTCGGGGCGGCGGAGTCTGCTCTGGTCCAGGAAGATGTCGTCGAGTTCGCGGATCAGCGCCACCCGCGCGAGGTCCGTCATCCCCTGATCCCGCGCCAGGTCGGTCCATGTGGAGACCGGCTCGCCCATCGGGTCCGTCCCGAACATCGACTCGTCGAGCGCCCGCGCCCACTGTTTCAAGTCGTCCGCGCTCGCACCCGGTTCCGGTATACCGCCCAGGCCGCACGCCGTATCGAAGTCCGTCTCCCGGACCTCAAGCAGCAGCGGCAGATCTGCGGTGTCCCCGCGCAGCCCCACCAGCACGGCCGCGAGCCGCAGTTCGTCCGTCATCGATGACCGTGTCTCGTGCCGCAGCAGATGCCGAAGCAGCTCCAGATCTCCCTCAGCGCGGTCGAACTGCGCGGCCCGCAGGGTGATCCGGCGCCGCACCGGGTCCTCGGCGACTTCACGCCATGCCGTGCGGTCGCCCTCCCGCAGCCGGGCGAGATCGGCGCGGCCCGCCGCGAGCACTGGCTCCCACAGCGGGGGACCGGCCGGGCCTATCCGGTCGTACGCGCACCCCTCATCCGCGTTGAGCAGTACGAATTCAGGCTCGGTGCGCAGCAGCGCGGCACGCAGCCTGCCCACCAGCTCGACCGGGGAGCGTTTCGGGAAGCCCAGCGCCGCACGGAGCTCGGCACGCTCCTCGTCGATTCCGTAGTACTCACGGATCTCGTCCTCGGTCTCCGCGACGCACGCCAGGATCTTCTCCTCACCGTCGTCTGGCGACAGACGTGTGTAGCCGCGCCAGCCGGGCAAGCCGATCACGAGCTCCAGGGCCTCGTCGACGCTCGAGCCGATGATCCCCGCAGCACCCTCGGAGTCGGCGTAGAGCACCGAGCCGTCCGCGCACACGAAGTACGTACCGCCGGTATCGTCCCCGGCTACCGTCTCCAGCGACCCGCCCGAGGCGAGGCGGACCTCCTCGACATGGCCGTGGGCGGCACGGTCCAGGTCGAAGTCGAAGGGGAAGGCGGCCAGTTCGGCCAGGCGGCGGTCCTGCCGCAGCAGCCATAGCGCGTGATCGGTCATGTCACAGAACGTAACACCGTCCACCGACAGTGATAGTCGTAACCGGGTCTCCGGTGGTTGTGGCTCTGCCACTGACTGATGCCCTGCTGGGCTGTCCTCCGGTTGTTCTGTCCAGCTGCCGGGCCCCGCTTTTCAACGGCCCTGGCCGGGTGGAGCATGACCTCACAGCGGCGGTCGCCTTCGTCACCGCCCACGGCACCGTGGCCGCGATCGGGGTGGAAGGCACCTCCTCCTACGGCTCGGGCTTCACCCGCACCGCCCGCCAAGCCGGACTGGCGGTGGTCGAGGTAGACCGACCGGACTGGGCCGAACGCCGTCGGGGCGGCAAGTCCGACCCCATCGACGCCTACGCCGCCGCCCGGGCCGCCCTTTCCGGCCGGGCCTCCAGCGCCCAAGGACGACACGATCACCGGCATCCGGGCCCTCGGCGCCCCCGAGGACATCCGCGCGAAGCACAGCACTCTGCGGGGCGACAAACGCACTGAGGCCCTCGCCCGCCTGGGCCCCGCCCGCAATGGCGTCCGCATCGCGGTGCTGACCGCGCTCAAGACCCTCGCCAAACGCGTCCAGGCCCTCACCGCCGCACCGCCGCCCTTGACTCCCTGGTCACAGAGCTCAACCCCGGCCTGCGCGCCGCCTACGGCGTCGGCCTCGACTCCGCCGCCCAGCTGCTGATCACCGCGGGCGGTAACCCCGACAGGCTTAGAACCGAGGCGTCCTTCGCGGCCCTGTGCGGCGTCGCCCCCGTCCCCGCCTCCAGCGGCAGGACCAACCCGCCACCGCCTGTCCCGCGGCGGCGACCGCGCCGCCAACGCCGCCCTCTACCGGATAGCCCTGTGCCGGATGTCCAGCGACCCGCGCACCCGCGACTACGTCGCCCGCCAGACCGCGGCCGGCCGAACGAAGAAGGAGATCATCCGCCTCCTCAAGCGCGCCCTCGTCCGGGAGATCTTCCGCTGCCCCACCACGACCGTCGCGGTCCCCGAGACCGCCGACCTCCGCCCGGCACGCCAGGCCAAGAACATCCCCCTCGCCGCCGTCGCCCACCACTTCGGCGTCTGGCCCGCCGTCATCTCCACATCGAACGCGGCACCCGCCGCGACGACTTCCTCGCAGCCGCCTACTGCGACTGGCTCACCGCCGATCAACGACCGGCCTCGACATAACCGGGATGCCTCACCGGCGGAGATTGAGGAACACTCTGCGGGTGATCGTGATGCAGCCCGTCCTCGAGATTTACGCCCCTGACGACTTCGCACTCTGGCCCATCGCCGCGTGGAAGCAGTTCGAGTACCTGACACTCAACGGTGGACTCGACCCCGCCGAGGTCGGGATCGCGATCATGCGCATCGCCGAGTGCAACGACCTTGACCCCGATCCCGAGAACGGCGATGACCGGCCGCCCCGGCCGGCTGACCCGACCGAGTCTTTCCTCCACGGACTGCTGACCTTCGACAGCCTTCACGTCACCGGTGGCCTGCGAGTTACCGACACCTCCACCGGGATCACCTTCGTGCCCGGCTGCTGCGGCGGGCTGGAAGACTGGCGCGACTGGTCCTCGGTCACCGACGGCACCGGCGCTGCCATGTTCGGCCACGACCCCGTCGCTCTTGCCGAGCGCGACGGCGACACCGTTCGGCTGACCGTCGACCGCGAGCAGAGCGACAGCCCCGTGATCGAGTTGCCCGTCACCGACCTCCGCCACCTGCTGGCCGGCGCAGAACGCGACCTCACCGACTTCCACCAACTCGCAGCCAACTGGATCGCCCAACACCTCCCCGATCAGGCCATCCGCGTCACCGCCGCCGTCGCCGACGCTCTTGATCTGCTCCAACCGAACGCGGCGCCATAGAAACCACCCAAGCAACGGCCCACATCAACGCTTACACGCCCTGTCGCCCATGCCTGTCGAATCGGGCTACGTACGGTGATGATCGTGTCGGCGGGGTCGAAGAAGGCGTCGATGACGGTGGTACGCCACTCGTAGCAGCGGGCGGGCCGGTAGAAGGCGTTCTGACAGGCGCGGGTGCGTTCGACATGCCAACGCTGACTGGCCTGGACGGGCGCATTCTCCCCCTTGTGCGCGACGCGTCCGCGCAGGCAGCGTTCGCTGAGTAGCGCGCGGGTCTTGTCCGACTCGTAGCCGGCGTCCAGGTGCACGGTGATGTCGTCGGGCACCGGCCCCAGGTCCTCCAGACGGTCCAGGGTCGGAGCGAGCAACGGGGAGTCGTGGCGGTTTGCACCGGCCAGGACACGGCCCAGTGGAATGCCGTACCCGTCCGTCGTGCCCGAGCGTTTGCGCCCTGTCTGCCGCGGTCGACCGGTGGGCGGCCGGCGACCTCGCCGCGTCCGGGCGCCTTGGTGATGGAGCCGTCCACGGCGATCTGATCGAGGACCAGGCCGACGGTCCGGTCGTAGGAGTCCAGTGCGATCTGCTTGAGCCGGGCGAACACGCCGAGTCGGATCCACTCGTCGCGGCGGCTGCGGATCGTGGCAGCCGAGTGGGTCATGGCGGCGATCGCCTCGCAGCAGGACCACGAATTGATCCCAGAGCGGTTCGATGAGCCACGATGGAAGCGCGGGCACAGGCCTCCCAGGCGATCGCCTATCAGCGCGACCTTCTTAGGTAGGGCTTATCCCGGCGGGGTAGGTGGCAGGGTGGAGGTGAGTGACCATGAGGCACTTCCACCAGTTCGGCCCCCACCACGGCGGGTGGGTCTGGGTGCTGTCGGGCATCACGATGATCCTGCTCTGCCTGGTGCTGATCGCGGTGCTGGTCACCCTGGTGCGGTTCTGGTCGCACCGGTCCGGCCCCGGCGCCCAGCGCCACTACGGCGGCCCCAAGGGCCCCGGCTGGCAGCAGCACGGCGGCGCACCCGGCTGGCAGCCGCCCGCCCCGCCGCAGGACCCGGCCAAGCTGCTCGCGGACCGGCTCGCCCGGGGCGAGATCGACCCGGAGGACTACCGTCAGCGGCTCGCCGCGCTCCAGCAACCGCCGCCGGGCGCACCGGGTCTGTAAGGGATCTCTCACCGTCACCCGACCGAGGGAGGTTTGGCCCGCCGCCCGGCACTCCGTACAGTTCGTCTTTGGACCAGGCACGGTGCCGGGCCGGGCGGACGAGGAAGCAGCGGCGAGCATGACGGAGCAGGACACCCCGGAGGAGCAGATCGAGTATGGCCCGGGCATCGCGCCCGAGCGGCTGGAGCTCTTCCTCGCCGTGCTCGCCGAGCTGGACGAGCTGGAGGTCGACCACCCGGACGCGATCAAGGTCCGGATGGCCGTGGGCGGCATCTTCCGCACGCTCAAGCAGCGCCGCCGCCAGGAGACCCGGGCCCGCAAGACGGCCAACGACCGCGCCGTCACGGCGGCCACGGCCACCGGCGCCCCCGGCCGGATCGACGACGAGACCGCCGGGGCCTTCGGCCTGACCACCGCCACCACCACCGAGATCGCCGGGATCCTGGAGCGGCCCCGCTCCTGCTACACCTGCAAGACCCGGTACGTGCAGGTGGACGCGTTCTACCACCAGCTCTGCCCGCCCTGCGCCAAGGACAACCGCAGCCGCCGGGACGCCTCCGTCGACCTCAGCGGACGCCGCGCGCTGCTCACCGGCGGCCGGGCCAAGATCGGGATGTACATCGCGCTGCGGCTGCTGCGCGACGGCGCCCACACCACCATCACCACCCGCTTCCCCAAGGACGCGATCCGCCGCTTCAAGGCGATGCCGGACAGCGCCGAGTGGCTGCACCGCCTGAAGATCGTCGGCATCGACCTGCGCGACCCGGCCCAGGTGGTCGCGCTCGCCGACTCGGTGGCCGCCGAGGGCCCGCTGGACATCCTGATCAACAACGCCGCGCAGACCGTGCGCCGCTCGCCGCAGGCGTACAGCGAGCTGGTCGCGGGCGAGCAGGCCCCGCTGCCCGCCGGCGAGCTGCCCGTCTCCGAGGTGTTCGGCAGCTTCGGCAGCGGCAGCGTCGAGCGCCCGATGCTGCCCGGCCAGCCCTCCGGCACCCACGAGGCGCTGACCGCCGACGACGTGGCCGCGCTCGCCCTGGTCACCGGCTCGGCCTCGCCGGCCCGGATCGAGGCCGGCACCGCGATCGACGCCGGCGGCCTGGTGCCCGACCTGCACGACACCAACACCTGGGTGCAGACCGTCGGCGAGGTCGACCCGGTCGAGCTGCTGGAGGTGCAGCTCTGCAACGTCACCGCGCCGTTCGTGCTGGTCAGCCGCCTGCGCCCGGCGATGGCGGCCTCCACGGCCCGCCGCAAGTACGTGGTGAACGTCTCCGCGATGGAGGGCCAGTTCAGCCGCGCGTACAAGGGCGCCGGCCACCCGCACACCAACATGGCCAAGGCCGCGCTCAACATGCTCACCCGCACCTCCGCCAAGGAGATGCTGGAGACCGACGGCATCCTGATGACCGCCGTGGACACCGGCTGGATCACCGACGAGCGCCCGCACCCGGACAAGATGCGCCTCGCCGAGGAGGGCTTCCACGCCCCGCTCGACCTGGTCGACGGCGCGGCCCGGGTCTACGACCCGATCGTCCAGGGCGAGTTGGGCCAGGACCTCTACGGCTGCTTCCTCAAGGACTTCAAGCCCTCCGCCTGGTAGCACCCCCGCTGGTAGCCTCCGGTGACAACTGCTCACCGGAGGCCACCACCATGCCCACTCCCCCGCTGCTCGGTGCCGGCGTGATCGTCCCGAGCACCGACGGCCGCCACGTCCTGATCGGCCGTCGCACCACCCCCGGCGAGCCACCCACCTGGAGCCTGCCCGGCGGCAAGGTCGACCAGCCCGGCGAGTCCTTCGAGCAGGCCGCCGCCCGCGAGCTGGCCGAGGAGACCGGCCTCCAGCTGCCCGCCGCGGAGATGCGGGTGCTCGCCATGCTGCTCGACCACGCCACCGGCCGGGCCCGGCTCACCGCCGCCGTGCTGGCCCCGCCCTCCGACGCCCCGGCGCGGAATCTGGAGCCGCACAACTGCGCGGGGTGGGAGCGCGTCCCGGTCGGCGCGCTGCCCACCCCGATGTTCCTGCCCTCCGGCCTGGTGCTGGCCTCCTGGCTCCCGTCCGCGCCCTTCCCGCTGGACGGCGCCTTCCGCTACCCGGTCGGCTGAGCCCGACCCGCCGACCCCCCGGCCGAGCCCGACCAGCCGACCCCGCCCGGCCGAGCCCGACCCGCTGCCGTTGCCCGGCCGAGCCCGGTCACTCCACCCGCGCCGCGCTCCGCCCCGCCGCGAACCGGCCCGCCGCCGTGATGCTCGCCGCAGCCGCCGCCCCGGCCTGCTCGTCCGGCTGCTCCCCCTCCGCGCCCCGGCGGTGGCGCAGCGTCAGTTCACGGCTGCCGTCGGGCCGGGCGGTGAGCCGGTAGTCCCAGCCCTGTGCGGCCCCGGGCGGGCTGGCCAGCCGGACGGAGACCTCGCTCGGCCGGGTGCCCGGCTTCAGGTAGGTGGACTGCTCGATGCTGCGGATCTGCTCCACCGGATCGCCGCTCAGCTCGAACTCCTGCCGCAGCGGCAGGTCCGGGCCCTCGCCGGAGACGGTCAAGTGGAGCCGCCCGACCGTGGGCAGCCCGCTCTGGAGCAGTGGGCGGGCCGCGTCCGAGGCAGTGGCCATCGCGGCGGTGACCAGCTCGTTGGCCGGGCCGTGGTCCGTCCACGCCTCGCGGTGCACCTGGTACGGATCCTGCTCGGGCCAGCCGTCCTGCGCCCCGGCGACCAGGTCGTCCAGGGTGACCGGCCCCTCGGCCTGCTTGCGCTCCACGTAGTCGAGCACCTGGCGCACCTCCTCGCCCTTGAGCGGGGTGCCCGCCGGCTTGCCGAGCAGGTCGCCCAGCAGGGCGGAGGTGGCGGTCGAGGAGCCGCCGGAGAGTTCGACCAGTCGGTGCGCCGCCTGGATGTGGGCCTCACCGGCCGCCGTCCCGGCGGTGAACCCGCTGCCGTAGGCCGCCCGGCCGACCCGGGCGGTGCCCATCAGCTGCTCGCGCTCGGCGGGCGTGGCGGTGGCCTGGTCGAACGGGTGGCCGCCCCCGCTCACCACCTGGTGGACGTCCTCCAGTAGCCCGGCCCCCTCGCCGGAGCGCAGCTCACCGCTGTGGTGGTCCTCGGTGAAGGCCAGGTAGTGGTCACCCGGCAGGTCCACCGCAGTGGTCTCGGACAGCGGGATGTCCACCGTGAAGGGCACCACGCCCTTCTCCTTGACCGGGTTGCGGTTGCCGTCGAAGAGGGTCACCTCCACCTCGGCGTGACCGCTGTAACGAGCCATCGGGGTGGGGTACTTGGCGTTGTTGACCACCTGGCCCGAATCGCCGTGCGTGCCGCCCTCGCGCCACAGCCGCTGGGTCCCGCCGGTGATCGCCGGGTTGTGGCTGGTGATCCCGGCGGTGACCCTGGCGCCGACCTGGCCCTGCGCCCCCGCGTTCTTCGAGACCAGTTCCGCATGGGTGGTCCCGGAGGAGGTGTTGTTGGACGGACTCAGCTCGACCGCCTTGTCGGTGTCCCCATGCTCCAGGGAGACGATCTTGACGCCGACCTCCACCCCCTTGCCGCCGGCCAGCGTCACCCGCTTGCTCGGGATGCTCGCCGCCACCTCCGAGCCCTGGGTCGCGGTGCCGAACAGCGCCGACAGGTGGCTGTGCGAGGTGACGGACCCGACCAGCGGCTGCATCTCCTCCCAGGTCTTCTTGCCGAAGTACTCCGGCCCCCGCAGCCGCACCAGGTCCTGGACCCCGCCGACGTCGCCGAGGTGGCGCAGCACGTCGGTGTCACGCAGCCCGGTGTCCCAGACCCGCTCCGGCGGCACCTGGACGCTGACCCGCTCGGGCGCCTCGGCCGGGAGGGTCCGCGGCGGCCGCTCCGGGCCCGCCGTCTCAGCGGAAGGCTTCGGCGCCTCGGCGGAGGGCTTCGACGGCACCGGCCGGGTCTCGCTCGTCTCGACGATGGTCTCGAAGCCGATCGCCGCGGTGCGCCGCTGGTGGACGGACGGGCCGACCAGGGGCCGCCGGGTGATCGTGAACTGCAGCTCCGCCTCGCCCCGGTAGGCGCTGCCGGGCACCTTGGCCTTGGTGGCGGAGCCGGCGCCGGTGCCGGTGTTCCGGACGTCCACGTGGTCGTGGCCCCGGCCACCGGTACCGGTCAGGCCGGCCGTCACCGACACGGGTGCGCCCGGCACGGGGACGGCTGCCGTCGCGCCGAAGACGCCCTGGTGGCTGTTGCCGGTGCCCTCGGTGTCCGCGAAGGACCGCTGGACGTCCGTGCCGGTGTTGAACTCGGTGGTACCCGAGTCGCCCAGGTGCTCCATCCGGTCGCGCAGCACCGCGCCGACCCTGACGGTGGTGCGCCCGTGCCGCACCACGATCTCGTCCCCGGCCGTCATGCCCTTCAGCCGGGACTGCAGCCGGTCCGGGGTGAGCTCCGCCTCCAGCTTGCGGTGGATGCCCGCCCAGTCGCTGCTGAACGGATTGCGCTCCGTCGGCGAAGGACCGGAGGTCCGGCGCGAGGCGGCGGGCTTCCACCCGGCCTCCACCTGGGAGAGCACGGACTCCCCCAGCGTCCGCCGCGGCCCGGGCGGGATCTCCGCCTTGCCGTCCGCCGTACCCTCGACCTTGCCGTGCCCAGCTTCCGGCAGCGCGTGGATGTCGGTGACGATCGCCGAGGAGTCCAGCCTGCGCCCCTCCACGAACCCCTTCGGCTGTGTCGTCGTAGTCCGCTCCACCGGCCCGCCGACCGGCTCTGCGTCGCGCATCGGCACGGCCACCCTGGCCACCGTGTCCACCTGCTGGGTGTGCGAGCCGTCGTCCACCCCCAGGCGCTTGAACGTGACCTTCACGTCGTACGCGGCGCCCACGTCGAAGATCACGGCCGGCTCCACGTGCTTGCCCCGGTTGGAGGCCGAGCCGACGGTCTCCACGCCGTTGGCGTAGGTGCGGTCGATCCGGTGGCTGTAGCCGCCCCCGACGGTGACGAACGGGGCCCGCACATTGAACCGGCCGCCGGCGTCGAGGCGCTCGCGCCGGTCCCGCACATTGCCCTGGCCCCGGGAGGAGCGGGTGCCGGACTCGAACTCGTACTTCTCCGCCGTGGAGTGGTAGGCGCTGTCCGTCACCCTGGCGGTGACGGTGACCTCGGCCTTCCAGGTGGTGCCGGAGACGGTCTCGGTGATCTTCCCGCCCCGGGTGAGCTGGGAGAGCTGGGCCTTGAGCGCGACCCGGTCGAAGGTGGCCCCGATCCGCTGGCGCACCTCCTCCGAGGGCTCGCCGTACTTGGACCGGACGGCGTCCTCCACCGTGGTGCGCACCTTGTCCGCGCCACTCAGGGTGTGCACCACGTACGAGGCGTTCAGCTCCTGCTGTTCCCGCATCCGGCGCGGCGCGGTGTGGGTGGCCGCCGGCCGGTCGAGCTCCACGGCCTCCCGGCCGGCCCCGTCCGGACGGCCGCCCGCTGCGGGCTCGGTCGACTCGGCCGACTCGGTCGGCGGCTTGAACGCGATCGCGCCGTCCTCGCCGACCGGCGCCTCGGTCTTGACGGTGTCCCGGGCGTCCAGGCCCACCTCGACATGCAGCGGCGCCGAGACCTCGGACTTGCCCTCCGGCTTCTCGCCGGGCCGTCCGAAGTGCACGTCCACGGCCAGGTGAGCACCGTAGATCACCTGCGGCGCGCTGTACTTTCCGTTGGCGTACACCCGGTCGGCCTGCCGACCCTGCCCGCCGACCCGTTCGCGCTGCTGGCCGGTGGTGACGGCACCCAGGTCGGCGCCGGGCGTGCCCTTGGCGACGGTGCCACTGAACTGGCCGGTCGCCGCCACGGTACGCGACTCCAGGCGGCGGTCCACGCTGAACGTGCTGGTCTCGCTCACCGTGTTGAGCTCGGCCTTGCCGTCCTCGCGGCGGAAGGTCATCGACTCGACCCGGGCCGTCGCCGTGACGACCAGGCTCTCCTTGCCGGGGACCTTCACCTCCAGCGGCTCACCCCGGGTCATCCCGGTCAGCCGGGCGGCCAGGTTCGGCTGGCTGAAGCCGCGCAGCACCTCACCCCGGACGGCGTCCCAGTCGTCGCCGAAACGTTCCCGCCCCTTGGCGTCCACGGCCGCCCGCAGCGCGGCGGTGGTCTCCACATCGCGCACCACGACGGTCTCACCCAGGCCGCCCCGGTCGTCGCCGCCGTGCCAGACCGAATCCGGCGGCCCGGCGACCTCCTGGGTCTTCGGCGGGGCGGTCCCCTCGGTCTCGACAGTCTTGGCGGTCTCGGTCGCCTTGCCCGCCTCGGCGGTCTCGGTCGCCTTGCCCGCCTCGGCGGCCTTCGGGGTGGTGTCGGCGCGGTCCACCAGCAGCCGGACGTCGGCCGTGCCCGCCGGGTGCGTGTCGGGCTTGCCGTTGAACGAGAGCTCGAAGTGCACCGGGCCCTCGTACCGGACGCCGGGCACCTTGGACTTGCTGGTCAGCTGAGCCGCCCGGCTGTCGCCCGAGATCTCGATCCGGTCCCGGCCGAGCCGCCCGGCGCCGCCGACGCCCATCGAGACGGGAGCCGGGCGCAGGGTGTTCGCCAGGCCGAGCTGCCCCGCGTTTCCACGGCTCTTCGCGCTGCTGCGCACCTGCTGGACGCTGGTGCCGATGTTGAACTCGGTCTCCTTGGTGGTGCCGGTCTGGTGCAGGTCGCCGACCCGCGCACTGATCTCGACCGAGCCGATGGTCCGGCCGCGCCGGTCGGTCAGCGCGACCGTGACCGGCTCACCGGCCGTCATGCTCTTCAAATCCCGCTGGAGCCGGGGGAAGTCCACCTCGGCGAGCACCTTCTCGCGCAGCGCGGGCCAGTCCTTGCCGAACTCCTTCCTGGCCGCCTCGTCCACGTGGTCGAGCAGCCCCTCCACCGGGCGGTGGCCCTCGGACCCGCCGTGCGGCGACAGGTCCAGCACGATCTCCTGCCCGCCGACCCGGCCGTCCCGCAGGCGCTGCGGGGGTGTCCGCAGCTCGCCGACCGCATCGCCCTCGGCCCGGACCGGGCGGGCCACGGTCATTCCGAGGTCCACCGTCTCGGTGTGCCCGCCGGAGCCGGTGCTCACCGGGGTGTGGTCGTGGCGCAGGTCGCCGAAGTCGAGCTCCAGCCGCATCGTCGACTTGAACACGTCGGCGGGCTCGGAGGTCTTCGACCGCGCCACCATGCCGCCGAGATCCAGGTTGACCTCGCCGTGCCCACGGTCGTGGTGGTAGGCCGCCAACTCCGCCGGCTCGGCGCCGGCCACCGTCTGCCGGGCCTGGATGCCGATGTTGGACTGCCACTGCACGTCGTGCTGGCTTCCGGTCGACACCGTCCGGTCGGCGCCGTTCTCGAACTCGATCTTCTCGGTACGCAGGTGCGTCGACTCGGTGAGCTCGCCACGCAGCTTGACGCTGCCACTCCAGCCGTTGCCCTCCAACTTGGCCGTCCACGTCTCGCCCCGGGAGAGGGCGCTGACCATCGGGCGCAGCGTCGCCGGGCCGAAGTGCGCGTCAGCGAAGGCCCGAGCAGCCGCCCGGTCCCCCGGCACGGCCCGTTCGAGGACGGCCAAGACCTTGTCCCGGACAGCCGTCTCGTGCTCGGTCAGCCCGACCACCAGGTCGGACCCCTCGATCCGCTTGGGCCCGGCGGGCGGCTTCGGCCCGCCCCCACCCTCACCCTCCGGCTTCGGCGTCTCGGGCGCGGGCGGCTTCGCCGGCTGCTCACTGCTCTCCGCCTCCGCCGGGTCCTTCGGTACAGTCGGCTCCGCGCCGGCCTTCTCTTCCGTGGTCTTCTTCTCGGTCGCCTTCTGCTGGGCGGGGTCGTTCGTGTGCTGGTGCGCGGCAGGGGTGGCCGGCGGGTGGGGGTCCTGCGGCGCGCGCGGGGGCGGCTCGCTGCCGTCGTAGTGGTTGCCCCGGTGGTAGACCGTCACCGGCCGCCCGTCCGCCGGACCGAAGACGGCCCGTGGCACCCCGTCATGCCCGAGCACCCGCAGCCGCAGGCCCAGCGCATGGGCTGCCGCCGCCGGCAGCATCTCACCCTCGGTGGTGAGCCAACGCCGCTCCCAGTCCCGGGCGGTCCGGAGCAGGGCGGCCCGCTCGCGCGCCGAGGGCGGCGGAGCGTTGTGGGTCAGGTGTTCGCCGACGATCTCCCGCAGGTCCCGGAGCGGGAGCCGCTCGTACCCCGGCCGGACATCCGCCGGGAGGTAGTCGAGCAGCTCGCTCCGGGTCAGGTCGCCCCGGGCCACCAGATTCCCTCGGTAGTTGGCCACCACCTCGGTGGGCCAGTGCTCCGGCGGCAGGTCACGGAAGTGGTCCTCGACCGCCGACTGCAACCGCCGCGCCGCGCCGGCGCCCCCCGTACCGCCGTGCCCCACCAGCTCGGGCGAGCTCACGGCGAGCGAGTGCAGCAGGCAGAGCCCGTCCCCCGCCACCGGCACCCGCCGCCCGGCAGGCGGGAAGTCGGTCTCGGTAACGGCCCGACGCGAGGGCTCCGGAACGTTCCCCTCCCCCTCCGGCGGCAGCCCCTCACCCGCCGGGTGCTCGACCGACTTCTCCGTACCGGCTTCACCTGGGATCTCCGAAGACGGCGGAGCACCATGCGTCGACCCCTCGACGTGCGACTCCTGCTGCTCCTGCCGGCCATGCTCCTGACCCGCCAGGTGCTCGGCCGACATCCCCCCGCCGCCCTCGCCCTTGCTCCCGCCCAGGGTCTCCGAGGACGGCGGAGCACCATGCGTCGACCCCTCGACGTGCGACTCCTGCTGCTCCTGCCGGCCATGCTCCTGACCCGCCAGGTGCACGGCCGACTTCTCCCCACCGCCCTCGCCCTTGCTCCCGCCCAGGGTCTCCGAGGACGGCGGAGCACCATGCGTGGATGCCTCTACGTGCGGTTCCTGCTGCCCGTGCTCCTGGCCCGCCGGCGGCAGACCTCCCTCCGCCTGGTACTCCGGCAGGTGACTCCCGGCGCCGTCCACCCCGTCCATGAACTCCCGGAAACCCTCGTACACCCGGTCATCCGCCGCAGCCTGCCGCTCGGGCTGCGGCACGGCGTCCTGCTTCGGCCTCTCCTGCCGAGTGGGCGAGGCGGACCGGTCGGTACGGCTCCGGACGGGACCCGGCCGGAGTGTGCCGGCGGGGCTGTCGGGCCGGGTGTTCCGAACCTCCGACGGCTTCGGCGTACTCGGTGTCGGCGAGGCGGGTCGGCTGCTGCTCCCGTGGCCGCCACCACCGCCCGCCACCGGGCCGGGCACGAAGCCGCCGCCCACCGGCGGGATCGCGGTCTGGTTCTGGGCACCGGACGCCAGCGCCGGGTCGGCTTCGCCCGGCACCGGGACAGCCTGCTCCGAGCCCGGACGGGGCTGGGTCTCAGCGCCGGAAACCCGGGCCCCACCGGCAAGGCTCGTGTTGTCCCCACCCCCGGACGGGTGAGCAACACCGCTGAGCACCCGACCCAGATCGGGCACCGTCGCCGCACCACTCCGCTGCAACGGGACGGCAGACGACTCCGTCCCGACCTCCTCAGCCCGCAACGTGTGCTGCTCGACCGGAGCTTCCGCCACCACCGCCCGCTGCTCGTGCGCGGGCGCCACCGGCTCGGTCACTGCCGCACGCTGCTGGGCCGGGGCCTCCGCGACCACCGCTTGCTGCTCGTGTACGGGCGCCACCGGCTCGGTTACCACCGCCTGCCGCTCGTGTACGGGCGCCACCGGCTCGGTCACCACAGCGCGCTGCTCGCCCGGTACCTCAGCCACCACGCCCTGCTCACGGACAGGGGCAGTCTCCGGCACCACCGCCCGCTGCTCACCCGGTACCTCAGCCACCGGGTTCTGCTCATGCGCCGGCGACTCCGCCACCACCGCCCGCTGCTCACCCGGCACCTCAGCCACCGGGCTCTGCTCGTGCATCGGGACGGACACCCCGGCGCCTTCGCGCTCGACGGGGTGCTCGACCAGCGGCGCACCGGCAGGCCCGGGCTGCTCGGCGAGCGGCTCGCGCAGGGGCTCCGCCTGCTGCGGCAGCTCCTCGCGGCCGACCTCCGACCGGATCGCGGGCTCCTCCGCCGCCCGGTGCTGGCTCGTCGCCGACGGTGCCGGCGAGAGATCGTCGCCGCCGCGCGCCAACGCAGGCTCGCCGACCTCCTGACGAGGCATCGGTTCCTGGAGCGTTGCCGTCGGCATCTCCTGGCGGGTCGCCACCGCCTCCTGGGCCGGCACCGCCGGCTCCTGTTCGACGCGCTGCGCCGACGGGCTGTCGCCCCGCGACTCCTGCGGGGCTGCCGCTTCGCGCAGCGTCGCCGGTTCCCGCTGCGCGACCTGCTCGCGTGCGGTCATCGGTTCTTGCTGCGCGACCTGCTCGCGTGCGGTCATCGGTTCGCCGGCAACGGACGACTGCTCCGGGCGGCCGACCGAGGCCACGTCGCGGAGCTGCGTCTCCGGGGTGACCGAGGACACGTCGTGAAGCTGCGCCTCGGGAGTGGCCGAAGCCGAACGGTCCGGCACGCCTTCCATCGACCGGTCCACCGAACGAGCCGACACCGCGCCCAACGACCGGTCCACCGAACGAGCCGACACCGCGCCCAACGACCGGTCCGGCGCACCCTCCATCGACCGATCCAGCGAACGAGCCGACACCGCGTCCACGGACGGGGTCCGGGCCGAGGCCGAAGCCGAGGGAGACCCGAACGGCACCAGTCCGTTCACCCGCGACTCGTCCGCACCGGCCCCCGGGCCATTCCCGGCTCCCTCGTCGCCGCTGCCGCTACCGAGAGAGCGACTGGCCGGCCCCTGGTAGGTGTTGTCCCCGGCGGAGCGGGTGGAGGTCGAGAAGGTCGGCGGGCCGTCGGGGCCGCTGCGGGTGCCGGCGCCGGCCGAGTCCAGGTGGGGGGCCTCGGCGAGCTTGGGGGCATCGGGGTGACCCTTGAGCGCGGCAGCACCGGCGTGCAGGCCGGCGCCGGCGCCGCCGGAGAGGCCGGAGCCGAGCAGGGAGTTGGGGTCGACCTTGCCGGTGGTGATGAGCTGGGTGGAGACATCGGCGCCGACGCCGACCACTGCGCCGGTGGCCATCTTCCCGGCGGTGGAGTTGAGCGCGCCCTCGGCGCCCAGCTTCTTGCCGGCCGCGCCGATGCCCTTGCCGATCAGGTGGGCGGAGGCGCCGCCCACCGCGCCACCCAGGGCGTTCTGGCCGACTTCCTTCATGTCGATGCTCTTGCGGTGGCCCTGGGCGAGCTCGATGCCCTGGGCGAGCAGGTTGATCGCGGCCATCTGGGCGGCCTGCTTGGCCGCCATCGTGATCATCTCCTTGAGCAGGGTCTTCAGGAGGGTGGAGACCACCGCCTTGCTGACCCCGATCATCGCCGGGACTTCGAGCAGCGAGGCACCGGCGGTGAACGGCGCCTCGGCCTCGGCGGTGGCGATCTCGAAGGCGAGGATGCCGAGTTGGGCGATGATCTGGATCTTCGCGGTCTCGGCGGAGTTGGCCATCTGCTCCAGCATGTCGCCCATGCCGTCGAGCGCGTTGATCGCGCCGGGCAGGTAGCCGGGGTCCTCCGGCGTGCCCTTGCCGGTGCTGTACTTGGCCCAGTACGTGGTGAGCGCCTGCGCCGCCGCGCCCCGCTGCCCGTCCAGCGCGCGCTTGATCGCGGCGTCGGAGCTCTGGGTGGCGTCCTTCAGCTCCGTCGCGGCCTTGCGGCAGTGGTCGGCCATCTCCCGGAGCTGGTCCTCGTCCGCCTCCGGCCAGCGGCAGCCGGCGAGCAGCAGGAGCACCCACTGGAGCGGCTCCGGGAGTTCCACGGCCATCTGTTCAGTGCCTTCCGCTCTGGGTGATCCGCGGGGTCATCGGGACGTGCACGGGGGCGTCCGGCATGGACGGCGGCGCGGGCAGCGGGGCGGCGCCGGTGTCGATGCCGTCGAGCTCGGCGACGACGTCCTGGTCCGCGCCCTGGTATCCCTCGGCCATCGCCTTGAGGCCGTCGGAGATGCCCTTGAGCGCGTCGGGCAGGCCCTTCAGCACGTCCAGGGTGTCCTTGCTGTACTTCAGGTAGCCCTTGTCGCCCTCGGCGAACTGCTTGCCCGACTCGTCGTTGCCCCAGGGGTTCTGCGCCTCCAGGGCGGGCAGGAACGCGCTCAGCGAGGTGTACACCGAACGGATCTGCTCGGAGGCGGCGAGCAGCGGTGACACCTCCGCCTGGTACTGCTCCGGTACGACCTGGAACCCGTCCTCGCTCATGGCACCCTCCGATTCGAGGAGGAGATTAGGGCGCTGACATGACCGCCACATGGCCGGTCGGAGGCCGCGCGGTGATGAGGACTTGACGACAACTCAGGAAGCCCGGGCCCGCAACGCAGAAGTCCCCGGGCTCCAGCGGGAGCCCGGGGACTTCGTCAACGCATCAGCGCATCAGCACATCACTGCGTCAGCGCGTTCAGGCCAGGGTGGCCAGCGCCTCGTTCAGCGTGGCGGACGGCCGCATGACGGCCGAGGCCTTCTCGACGTTCGGCTGGTAGTAGCCACCGATCTCGACCGGGGAGCCCTGGACGGCGATGAGCTCGGCGACGATCGTCTGCTCCTGCTCGGTCAGGGTCTTGGCGAGCGCGGTGAACGCCTCGGCCAGCTCGGCGTCGGCGGTCTGGGCGGCCAGCTCCTGGGCCCAGTACATGGCCAGGTAGAAGTGGCTGCCGCGGTTGTCGATGCCGCCGAGCTTGCGGCTGGGCGACTTGTCCTCGTTGAGGAAGGTGCCGGTGGCGCGGTCCAGCGTGTCGGCCAGCACCTGGGCGCGGGCGTTGCCGGTGGTGGTGGCCAGGTGCTCGAAGGAGGCGGCCAGCGCGAAGAACTCGCCCAGGCTGTCCCAGCGGAGGTAGTTCTCCTTGACCAGCTGCTGCACGTGCTTGGGGGCCGAGCCGCCCGCGCCCGTCTCGAAGAGGCCGCCGCCGTTCATCAGCGGGACGACCGAGAGCATCTTGGCGCTGGTGCCCAGCTCCAGGATCGGGAACAGGTCGGTCAGGTAGTCGCGCAGCACGTTGCCGGTCACCGAGATGGTGTCCTCGCCGCGGCGGATGCGCTCCAGCGAGAAGGCGGTGGCCTTCTCCGGGGACATGATCTCGATCTGCAGGCCCTCGGTGTCGTGCTCCGGGAGGTACTGCTTGACCTTCTCGATCAGCACGGCGTCGTGCGCACGGCTCTCGTCCAGCCAGAAGACGGCCGGGACGCCGGTGGCGCGGGCGCGGGTGACGGCCAGCTTGACCCAGTCGCGGATCGGCGCGTCCTTGGTCTGGCAGGCGCGGAAGATGTCACCGGCGGCCACGGGCTGCTCGATGAGCGCGGTGCCCGAGGCGTCGACCACGCGGACGGTGCCGTCGACCGGGATCTCGAAGGTCTTGTCGTGGCTGCCGTACTCCTCGGCGGCCTGGGCCATCAGGCCGACGTTCGGCACCGAGCCCATGGTGGCCGGGTCGAAGGCGCCGTGCGCGCGGCAGTCGTCGATGACGACCTGGTAGACCCCGGCGTAGCTGCTGTCCGGGATGACGGCCAGCGTGTCGGCCTCCTTGCCGTCCGGGCCCCACATGTGGCCGGAGGTGCGGATCATGGCCGGCATCGAGGCGTCGACGATGACGTCGGACGGCACGTGCAGGTTGGTGATGCCCTTGTCGGAGTCGACCATGGCCAGCGCCGGGCCCTCGGCCAGCTCGGCCTCGAAGGAGGCCTGCACGGCGGCGGCGTCGGCCAGCTTCTCCAGGCCGCCCAGGATGCCGCCGAGGCCGTTGTTCGGGTTGAGGCCGGCGGCGGCCAGCTCGGCGCCGTACTGCGCGAAGGTCTTCGGGAAGAAGGCCTTGACGACGTGGCCGAAGAGGATCGGGTCGGAGACCTTCATCATGGTGGCCTTGAGGTGCACCGAGAACAGCACGCCCTCGGCCTTGGCCCGGGCGACCTGGGCGGTGAGGAACTCGCGCAGCGCGGCGACGTGCATCACCGAGGCGTCGACGACCTCACCGGCGAGCACCGGCACCGACTCGCGCAGCACGGTGGTGGTGCCGTCGGCGGCGACCAGCTCGATCTTGAGCTTGCCGGCCTCGGTGACGACCACGGACTTCTCGGTGGAGCGGAAGTCGTTCTCGCCCATGGTTGCGACGTTGGTCTTGGAATCCGAGACCCAGGCACCCATGCGGTGCGGGTGGGTCTTGGCGTAGTTCTTGACCGAGAGCGGCGCGCGGCGGTCGGAGTTGCCCTCGCGCAGCACCGGGTTGACGGCGCTGCCCTTGACCTTGTCGTAGCGGGCCTTGACGTCGCGGTCCTCGTCCGACTGCGGCTCGTCCGGGTAGTCCGGCAGGGCGTAGCCCTGGGCCTGGAGCTCGGCGATGGCCGCCTTCAGCTGCGGGATGGAGGCCGAGATGTTCGGCAGCTTGATGATGTTGGCGCCGGGGGTCTTGGCGAGCTCCCCGAGCTCGGCGAGGGCGTCCGCGATCCGCTGGCCCTCCTCCAGACGCTCCGGGAAGCTGGCGATGATGCGCCCGGCCAGGGAGATGTCACGGGTCTCCACACCGACACCCGCGGTCGCGGCGTACGCCTGCACCACCGGCAGGAACGAATACGTCGCCAGGGCCGGAGCCTCGTCGGTGTGCGTGTAAATGATGGTCGAGTCAGTCACCGGTACTCCGCCTTCACGTCTACAACGTCTTGATATCAAGATATCTCGTGATCGCCCCTGCTCGACACCACCCCCCGCTCCTGAACCACTGAACTCTCCGGATCAGTCAGGTCCGGGCGCACCGGTCAGGTCAGGCTCACGGCCGCCTCGGGCGAGTGCAGGCCGAAGGTGAGCGACTGCTGGAGGTAGAGCTGCACGGTGCGCTCGTCGTGCGCCAGGTAGCCGATGGACAGGTCCTGCCCGAGGTGCAGCTCGAAGTCCCCGCCCCGGGTGGAGAGCACCACGCCCCCGCTGAGCGCCGGCGCCCAGACGATCGGCCCGTCCAGCACCCGGGCGATGTGCTGCCGAACGGGGTACCCGTGGTCGGAGGTCTCGTTGACGGCGGTGTACGCGTCGGCGCCGAGCAGCAGCGCGTACGGGCCGTCCACCCCGGCCAGCCGCAGCGCGGTGAGCGCGCGGCTGACAGCGTCCGGGTAGTCGGCCACCTCGGGCGGCAGCGGGATCGCCTCGTTGTCCGAGGCCGTCCGGATGCCCTCCACCGCCGCGTCCGGCCAGCCCTCGAAGATGATCCGGTCCTCGGTCAGCGCCATCGTCCGGGCGGCCGCCTTGGCGGGCTCCCAGTCGCTGTCCGCCGAGCCGCGCTCCACGTCGTCCACCGCCTCCCGGCCCAGCGTGAACGGCACCCGCAGCTCGACCACCGGGCGCACCCGGTGCGCCCGGGTCAGGACCTCCGGCTGCGGCGAGGGCACCGGCCGCAGGTGCCCCGTCCCGACGGCGGCGAAGTCCGGCCCCTCCGGCCCGGCGGTGTCCACCACGTGCCGGCCGGCGCAGTGCAGCTTGAAGGTCCGGCGGGTCTCCTCCTCGATCTCCGCCCAGGCGGCGGTGCTGATCGGGGCGAGGTGACGGTGCAGGTTGTCCACGGTTCAGAACGCCTTCGTCTCGATGGGAGCCTCGGTGGGAGTCTCGGTGGGAGCGGGGTGCAGCAAGTGCTTCAGGCCGCCGATGCCGAGCGAACCGTCACCGGTGGCGGCCTCGAGGCTCGCCCCGGCGGGGTCGGGCGGGTCGGCCAGGAAGTCGGCGTCGGGCACGAAGAAGAGCGAGCCGGTGACGGCGATGGAGAAGTCCAGGATCCGGTCGTGCGCGGCCTCGGCGGTGCCGAGGAACATCCGTCGCAGCATCTCCTCGGTCACCTCGGGCGTGCGGCAGTACCCGGCGAAGTACGTGCCGTACTCGCCCCGGCCGACGCTACCGAAGGCCATGTTCGCCCGCAGGATCTGCTGCTCCTCGCCGTCCGGCCCCTCGACCTGGTTGAGCGCCACGTGCGAGTCGGCGGCCTGGTCGGCCAGCTCCACGTCGGCGAGCTTGGTGCGGCCGATCACCCGCTCCTGCTGCTCGACCGTGAGCGCGTCCCAACTACCCAGGTCGTGCAGGTACTTCTGCACGACGAGGTAGCTGCCGCCGGCGTACTGCGGGTCCTCCGCCCCGACGTAGACCGCCCGCGCGGCCTTGGCGCCGACGGGGTTCTCGGTGCCGTCCACGAAGCCGAGCAGATCGCGCTGGTCGAAGTAGGCGAAGCCGTGCGTCTCGTCCACCACCCGGGCCGCGCCGGCCAGGCCGCGGGTGCAGCGGGTGGCCAGTTCGAAGCAGAGGTCCATCCGGGTGGCCCGGACGTGCAGCACCACGTCACCGGGGGTGGACGGCGCCAGGTGGCGCGGCCCGCGCAGCTCCCGGAAGGGGTGCAGCCCGGCCGGCCGCGGGCCGCCGTACAGCTCGTCCCAGACCGCCGCCCCCACCCCGGCCACACAGCTCAGCCGCGCCTCGGGCGCCCGCAGCCCGAGCGACCGCACCAACCCGCCCAACCCGGCCAGCCACTCCCGCACGGCCCGGTGCCCGCCCGGCTCCACCGCCAGCACCAGGAACACCGCCGCCCGGCTCGGCGGAGCCGGCACCACCTGCGGGTCCGGCTCACCCTGCACCTGTTCCAACCGCCCACTCCCCTCACTCGCACACGTCCGCAGGACCCTCCCCACCCGTGCCCCCGCCGATCACCACCCGCCCGCATCTCTCCCCCGTACGGCCCACCACTGCTCTGGTCGGCCGCACCGCTCCGACGCCCTGTCAGTGCGGCTGGCTAGCTTGAGTCCGTGCCCTCCCACCCGCCCGCCCGGCACCTGCTCCGGGCCAAGGACCTCGTCGACGCGCGGTACGCCGACCCGCTCACCGTCGCCGATCTCGCGGCCGCCGCCGGGCTCTCCCCGGCGCACTTCAGCCGGGCCTTCCGCCAGGCCTTCGGCGAATCCCCGCACGCGTACCTGCTCACCCGCCGGCTCGAACGGGCCGCCGCCCTGCTGCGGCACACCGACCGGCCGATCGCCACGGTCTGCCTGGACGTGGGGCTGAACAGCCTCGGCTCCTTCACCACCAGCTTCACCCGGATGTACGGCCTGGCCCCGGCCGCCTACCGCGCGGCCTGCCCGCCGGCGGCCGACCACGCCGTGGTGCCGAGCTGCGTCCGCCGCGCCTACGGCCGCCCGCAACACCGCACGTTTCGAGAAGACGGCGCCGATCCGCCGGGCATAGCGTGATCTTCGTCGAACCAACCGAACCAACCGAACCAACCGAGCCAGACCGCCGGTTCCGCCGGCTCCACCCGCGCTGCTTCCCTGGGAGACTTCCATGATCAAGATCGCCACCGCCCAGCTCTGGGTCCACGACCAGGAGGAGGCCCTCGCCTTCTACACCCAGCAGGTCGGCATGGAGGTCCGCTCCGACGTCAGCCTCCCCGAGATGGGCGGCTTCCGCTGGCTCACCGTCGGCCCGACCGGCCAGCCCGACGTCGCGATCGTGCTGATGGCCATCCCCGGCCCGCCGATCCTCGACGCCGAGACGGCCGCCCAGGTCCGCGAGCTCACCGCCAAGGGCGCGGCCGGCACCATCTTCCTGACCACGGAGGACTGCGACGGCACCTACGCCGAACTCTCCGCCCGGGGCGTGGAGTTCAACGAGAAGCCGACCGACCAGCCGTACGGCCGCGACTGTTCCTTCCGCGACCCCTCGGGCAACAACATCCGCCTCGCCCAGCTCTCCCCGATGTAGCCCGCACCACCCCCGGCCCTCGCTAGGATCACGCGGGCGACCGCCGCCACCCGGCGCGGCGGCACCATCTTCCGGGGGCCGGCCGGTGCAGGACAACGACGACACACCGCAGCCCGACGGCGGCGACGGTCAGCGCGGCACCCCCGCGCCCGACCGTCGCCGCCGTCGTGTTCTGCTCCTGGCCGGTGCCATCGGCGCCCTGCTCCTCGCCGGCGCCACCACCCTGGCCTTGGTGGCCCGCGACCAACCCGTCGCCACGGCCACCCCCACCGCACCGCCTCGCAGCTCCACCTCCCCCACCCCGACCCTCACGCCCGCCCTACCGGCCGCACCACCACCGCCGTCGCCGACCCCCACCGCCACGCCCAGCGAGCCACCGACGACCACCCCGCCGCCGCCCGAGCCCCCTGCACCCACCCGCACCCACACACCCACCACCACCCCGAGGCCCACCCACCCGGCCTCGAACCCTTCCCCGATCAACCCCCGCCCCACCATCACCTACACCGGCCCGACCAGCTGCCCGCCCGGCTACCAACTCGTCCACTTCCCCACCGGCGCCGAGTGCATCACCGTCCAACAGGGCACCCCCATCCCACCCCCGGGCGCCTCCGTCCCCCCGACCGGCTGACCCCGGGCCCCGCGTCCGCGCCTCAGGAGCCGCCGGGCCCGGCGGCTCGGCGGTGCCATTCCTCGGCCGCGGCGGCCTCGCCCCGGAGCTCCAGGATCGAGGCCACCGCGGCGGCGGCCTCCGTGTCGCCCCGTTCGGCGCAGGTGTGGAACCACCGCTGGGCCTCGGCCAGTTCACCGCGCTCGGCCAGGCTGACGGCCAGTCGGTACATCGCCGCGTGGTCGCCCTGCTCCGCGCCGGCCCGGTGGGTGGCCTCGGTGCCGGCGGCGATTTCGGGGCGGTCGGGCTCGCGGTGGGAGTTGGCGTTCTCGGTCATCGGGCGGTCCGGGTGGAAGATCCGCCAGCCGGTCTCGGCCGTGGTCCGGATCGGGTAACCGCGCCAGACCGGGTCTCCCCCGGTGCTCACCTCCACCCCGAGCTGCCACTCCACGTCGTGCTCGCGGGTGTGCGCGGTCAGTCGGTACACCCGGCTCTCCCCGGCCGGGACGGTGTCGGGCAGGCTCAGCGGCACCGGGCCCGGGGTCATCTGGTCGGGCTCGTCCAGCCAGACCCGGATCTGCGGCATGGGGATGTTGACCGTCCCGGTCACGAGGACGGAGACCTTCCCGGGCGCGGTGCCCAGCGGCCGACGGCCCATCACCCGGAAGGCGATGCCGTGCACCACCGCCGGCCCGCTCGCCGGCGCGCTCACCCGGACCTCGACGCCGTGCCCGCTCACCTGGAGCTGCACGGGCCGCGGACCGGTCACCGAGCTCGGCGTGTGGACCAGCCGGAGCTTGCCGATGCAGGACACTTCAACGACGGCCCCGTCCACGGAACCACCCCCCCGATCTTCGATGACGACGACGGTGCTGCGGTGAAACGGAACGGCTCGCCGGCGAGGTCGGCCACGCTCGTCCCCGTCCGGCCGCCGCAGATCCAGTCCACCTCGGCCCGCCACTCGACCTCGAACCGCTCGCACCGGACGCTCAGTTCGAAGACCTCGGGGTCGTCCGGGGTGACCGTGTAGAGGAATTCCGGGCCTGCCAGGCGGGGCGGGTCACGGTCGAGGTCCACGGTGTACCTCCGGACCTCCGGGACCCCCGCCGTCGGCAGCTCCACCCCCTCCACTGGCGGCCGCCGGGCCACCACCACGATCCGCAGTGCGCGCAGCAGCACCGCCCGGTCCTCGCAGGCCTCCGCGTGGATCCGGACGGCGCCGCCGCTGCACGGCACCGCCTCGTCCCAGCCGCCCGGCGTCACGTACTCCGTGGCCACCACCACGCTGGTGAGCGCCAGCGGGCTCGCAGCCGGCGGCAGCCGGGGCGGCGAGGAGTGGACGTGCAGCTCGCCGATGCTGCCGGCCTGCACCACCTCCCGGGCCACGCCCGAGAACTCGTTCCGGACCAGCCACTCGCCCGCGGGCCGCCGGTCGTTCGAGCCGTCCAGGCCGCCGGTCTCTCCGTGCACAGCCACCCCCCGGTGTCAGGCCTCACCGGGGGCGCGGCGCTGCTCGCCGTGCCCCCGGCCAGCGATCGTACGGTCAGCGCGTGGCGGCCGCCAGGGCCGCGCGGAGGGTGGCGGCGTCGGCCGGGTGGCCCGGGTCGGCGGCGAAGTTGACGGCGTCGGACGGGTCCTTGAGGTAGGGGAGGCCGTAGGCCGGGGTGTCGGGCTGGAAGCGCCAGCTGTCGGCGAGGGAGCCGGCGTCCACCGCGTCGTAGCCGAGGGCGTCGAGCAGGGCCGTGGCCTCGGTGCGGGCGGTGGGGTCGTCGGTGGCGATCAGGAGGCCCGAGCGGTCGGGGGCGCCGGCCGGGCGGGCCAGGGAGAGCAGGTGGCCGAAGAAGATGTTGTTGAACGCCTTCACCACGCGGGCGCCGGCCAGGTGCTCCTGGACCAGCTCGCTGCTGGTGGCCTCGCCCGAATCGAGGCGGGCGATCTGCCCGTCCCGCTGGGGGTAGTAGTTGGTGGTGTCGAGCACCGTCTTGCCCACCAGGGCGGCGGCCGGCGTCTGGGCGTACGCCTTCAGCGGGACCGTCACCACCACCCAGTCGCCCGCCCGGGCCGCCTCCTCGGGCGTGGCCGCCCGGGCCCGGGGGCCGAGCTCCGCGACCAGGTCGGCGAGCGTCTCCGGCCCGCGCGAATTGCTGAGCACCACGTCGATCCCGGCCGCCACCGCGAGCCGGGCCAGGGTGCCGCCGATGTTTCCACTGCCGATGAGTCCGAGAGTAGCCATGTCTGACACAGTGTCGGCAGCCCTTCCGGTATTCCCGCCCCGCCCGAGGATCATCCTCTGGGAGGAGCGCGCGGCCAGGGTGCGGAGGGGTGCTCAGGGAGCCAGGTCGCGCCGTTCCAGCAGCAGGAAGGCCGTCACCAGCCCGGCCAGCCCCACCCCCACCAGGACCGCGAACGACCCCCACGGCACCGCGCCGTGGGCCAGGGCGTCGCCCGGCACGTAGTAGTGGAACGGGCTGACGAACCGCAGCGGCGCCGCCTTCGACCAGGCCAGGGCGGCGAAGTTGACGGCGAAGCCCACCGCGCCGAGGGCGATCGTCACCCCCACCACCTGGGCCCGCCGCCGCCCCACGGCCGAGACGGCCAGCGCGGGGCCGGTCAGCGCGAGGGTGAAGGCGAAGCCCAGCAGCCCGGCGGCGAACACCCCGCTCAGCGGCACCGCCGCGTGCAGCCGCGCCGAACTGCCCACCCCGACGGCGATCACCGCCGTCGCGGCGGCGTTGAGCACCAGCGAGACCAGCAGCAGTGCGGCCGTCCGCTCGGCGAGCAGCCGGCGCCGCGTCACCGGGCGGGTGACGAGCAGCTCGATGGTGCCCTGCTCCACGTCGGCCGCCACGGCCGCCGCCGCGAGCGAGGCCACCGCGGTGAGCTGGAGCGCGATCCAGAACGGGTGCACCAGCCCGGCGCCGAGCAGGCCCGGGTAGCTGGCGATCGACACGTCCCCGGTCGACCCGCTGAACGCCTTGAACGCACCGGGCGGCGTCCGCCCGCCCCCGCCGAACACCTGGCCGGGCGGCACCGCCGTGGCCACCGCCACGATCACCGCCTCGAACACCACCATCGCCAGCAGCAGCGCGACCAGCATCCGGCGCCGCCGGTGCAGCGCCAGCCAGAGCAGTGGGAACCGACTCCTCACGACGCCTCCTCGGGCTCGACGCCCTGCTGCTCCGGCCCCGGGCCCGTCGGCTCCGCATCGGCCCGGTAGAGGTCGAGGAAGGCCTCGTCCAGCCCGGCCTCCTCCACCGTCACGTCCGCGACCGGCAGCGCGAGCAGGCCGCGCAGCGCGGCCACCACCTCGTCCGGCGGGATCAGCAGCACCACCTGGTCGCCCTGCCAGCGCGGCGACCACGCCTCGGCGGCGCCGAGCGGCCGGGCGCCGAGCCCGTCGGCGAAGCCGAGCCGGACCCGCCGGGCCCGGGCCTCGCGCAGCGCGGCCACCGTCTGCACGGTGACCAGCCGGCCGCCCCGGATGATCGCCACCCGCTCGCAGCAGCGCTGCACCTCGGGCAGCACGTGGCTGGAGAGCAGCACCGTCCGCCCGGCGGCGGTGGCCTCGGCCAGCAGCTCGTAGAAGGTCTCCTGAACCAGGGGGTCGAGGCCCTCGGTGGGCTCGTCCAGCACCACCAGCTCGGGGTCGTGCTGGAGCGCCTGGACCAGGCCGAGCTTCTGCTTCATGCCCCGGGAGTACTCGCGGACCGGCCGGTCGAGGTCGGTGGGCCGCAGGCCCAGCCGCTCGCACAGGCCCTCCCGCCGGGGCGAGGGCGCGCCCTGGAGGTCGCCGAGCAGCCGGAGCGTCTGGCGGCCGGTCAGCTCGGGGTAGAGCCGCAGCTCGCCGGGGAGGTAGCCGAGCGAGGGGGCGAGCGCCCGGTGGTCGGCCACCGGGTCGAGCCCGAGCACCCGGACCCGCCCGGCGGTGGGGCTGAGCAGGCCGACCAGGCAGCGGATCGTGGTGGTCTTCCCGGCGCCGTTGGGCCCGAGGAACCCGAAGACCTCCCCGGCCCGCACGGTGACGTCCAGCCCGTCCACCCCGACCGTGCGGCCGTACCGCTTGGTCACCCCGCTGAGTTCGATCACGGCCCGCGCCCCGGCCGGGGCCGTACCCGCAGCAGCCATCCCGCCTCCTCCCGACCACGCCCACCGGCCGCCACCCACCGGCTACTCCATCCTCCTCCCCTCCCCCGCCTCCCGGCCAGCAGCCTGCACGGCCTGGTCGGCCGCCGGTCGGCTCACCGGTTCTCGACGTACTTCTTCAACGCCTCGTTCAGCGCGGTGAAGTCCTCCTTGGTCCGCTCGATCGCCCCGCCGGTGACCGGCACCAGCACGCCGGAGAAGTTCTCCGACTGCACCAGCAGGGTGCCGCCGGTGCCGGTCGGGCTGAGCCGGAAGCCGTGCTCGCCGTCGAACAGGCCGGGCAGCAACAGCTTGCCGAACCACCGGAGTTCGACCCCGCGCTCGGCGGCCAGCACCTTGGGCTTGAAGGTGATCGGGCGGCCGTGGGCCGGGTGCATCCGCAGCACCAGGGTCTCGCCCACCGCCACGGTGCCGCTCGCCTCGCGGATGAAGGGGTTCCAGTCGGGGTAGGCCGGCAGGTCCGCCAGCGCCGCCCAGACCTCCTCGGCCGGGGCGTCGATCTCGATCTCGGCGAAGATGGTCTTCGTCATCGTGCTGCCTGTTCTGTGCTGTGCCGTCCCGCGCCGTGCCCCGGAGGTACGCCGTGCGGTACGCCGTGCCGATCGCTTGCCGTTCACTTGCCAGTCGGACCGTGCCCGTACGCATCCGGTCCGACACCATCAGTTACCACACCCCGAGGGCGGATCGGCCATCCGACGGAGCGCGCGACCCCCACCGCACGCCCTCCCGCACGCCGGGTACCGTGCAGTCCGGGGACGGCGACCGGGCCGCCCGACGGCGCCGGCCCAGCCGGGCCGCCACGCGAAGGGGAGACCGCCATCAGCACGCCCAGCCCGTCCGAGGTCCTGCGCCGAGTCGCTTCGGTGGGGCCGTACTTCGCCGTCGGTCTCGGCGCCCCGGGCGAGCCCGCGCCCGGCGGCTTCACCCCGATCCGCGAACTGTACGCACCCGGAGGGCCGTTGACCGTCCGGGTGGCCGCCGCGACCGGGCAGCTGCGCACCTCGGAGACCCGGGTCGCGGTCTCCGTCCTGCACCTGGGCCTGGCCGCCCGGCTCTGGTCGGTGGCCCTGGGCGCCGCGGCCCTCGGCCCGGGCCTGCCCGAGCTCGGCCCGGACACCCTGCACCACCGCTGGCCCGCCGACGGCCCGCTCGAGCTCTGGCTCCCGGCACCGGAACCGGAACCGGCCGCCGGCCATGCCCCGGACCTGGCAACCGCCGTGCACCGCACGGTGATAGGCGGTCACCTCACCCCCCTGCACGACACCCTGCGCGCGATCACTCCGATCGCCCCCCGCCTGCTCTGGGGCAACGCCGCCTCCGCCCTCACCGGCTCGCTGCAGATCCTGCACACCCGGATCGCCCCCACCCACCCGGCGGCGGCCGCCACCGCGCTGCGCGTCACCCAGCAGCTGCTCGCCGCGACTCCGCTGCTCGGCACCGGCGTTCTCGCCCCTGACGAGTTCTCCCCGCCCTCCGCCCCGCAGCGCTTCCGCCGCTCCACCTGCTGCCTCTACTACCGGCTGCCCGCCGGCGGCACCTGCGGCGACTGCGTGTTCGGCACCCGACCGCCCCGGCCGCGGAGTGCTACGCCCACGATCTGACGCCCCGTCAAGTGATTGACCGTCAGTCAGGCGGATGGCAGCATCGGGCCATGACGAAGCCTGGTGCCCCGATGCTCCGCGTCCGCACCAGCCTTCCGCAGCGGGCCGTGCTGACCACGGTGGCGGCCGTGCTCGCCCTGCTCGGCCTCGGCGGGGTGCTGGCCGGTACGGCGGGTGCGGCGGTCGGCGGCGGGTCGGCGCTCCTGGTCGCGGCCGTACTCGCGCTGCGCTCGCTCCGCTCGGGCATCGAGGCCGATCTGGACGGCATCACCAGCCGCACCGTCGAGCGGACGCAACGGCTCCGCTGGTGCGAGATCAGCTCGATCCAGCCGGGCGACGCCCGCTCGGCCTCCCCCGTCCCGGCCACCGCCCTGGTGGCCACCACCACGGCCGGGCGCCGACTCGTCCTCGGCGGCCTGGTCGGCCCGGCCACCCGGCGCAACTCCGTCCGGCTGCAACTCCTGCGCGCCGAACTCGACCGGCTCGCCGCCCGCCACCACCGCGAGTGCGCCACCTGCTCCGCCACCCCCTCCTGACCTCGGCCGCCCGCTGCGGCGGAACCGTCCACCCCCCTCCCCGCGTATCGGCAGGCGAAGCCCGCCCCACCCGGACGGAGGACCGAGGATGCCCCGCACCGCCGCCACCCTGACCTGGCGACTGCTCGCCCTGCTGCTCCTGTTCACGGCGGCGGTGGCCGGCGCGCTCGCCGTCTGGTCCCTCGCCGCCCCGGTGCCGAGCCTGCCGCTCGCCCCGCCCCTGCTCACCGGGCTGGCCGCCCTGGTGCTCGGCACCTTCTGCGCCCTGATCGGCTGGCCGCAGGACGGCTGGCAGGTCGTGCTGGTCTCGCTCCCGCTGATGGCGCTGCTCTGGATCGCCGCCCTCACGGCCGACTTCGCCTACACCTCCGTCCACAACTGGGACCGCACCCCCCTCGCCGTCACCGCCACCCTCACCGACTGCCGGGTCGACGCCGTCCACGGCGACGGCGACTCCGGCCGCACCGAGAAGGACAGCTGCGTCTACCACTACACCGTCCTCGGCCGGACCCACACCGAACGCCACGACTCCCCGGGGGCCGAGCACGACGGCAACCAGCTGCAGATCTGGCTCAACCCCACCACCGGCGAGATCGGCGAACACTCCCTCACCAACGTCGTGTTGATCTCCGCCCTCGCCCTCCTCGCCGCCACCCTCGCCCTCCTCGGCGCCTGGACCGCCGCCCGCGCGGCCCTCGGCCACCCCGAGGAGGAGGCCGGCTGACCGGTCATTCACCCCTTCCGGACCGGCCATCGCTGACCGGCCAGGAGCTCGGCGGAGCGCCGTTTCCGCAGGTCAGCGACCCGAACAGGCAGCCGGAGCGGGCGATCGGCAGGGCTTCCCGGGCATCGCGGGCGAGCGTAGCGTCCCCCGGCACCAGGGCAGTTACCTAGCAACGGGGGAATCGTGGCGCTCGAACTACCGGCCGAACTGGAACCGGTCCTCGGCCTGTTGGGGGTCGAATGGCCGCAGGTGAACGAGGACGAGCTCAATCGGTTCGCGGACGAGCTGCGCAAGTTCGCCTCGGCGATCGACTCGACGCAGATGGCGGCCGACAAGGCGGTCAGTGCGCTCGGGCAGGTCTACCACGGGGCCTCGGCCGACCAGTTGGCGCAGGCCTGGTCGGCGATCTCGAAGTTCTCCGAGCTCGTGGTGCAGGGGTGCGGGCTGGTGGCCAACGCGGTCAGTGCCGCCGCGATCGTGGTCGAGATGTGCAAGGGCGGGGCGATCGCCCAACTCGCGGTGACCAGTGGCGGGCTGGCCACCGCCGCGGCCACCGCGCCGTGGACCACGCCGGCCGTGCTCGCGACCGGTAAGCAGATCGTCTCGCAGATCCTGGAGTCGGCCGTCACCGAGCTCGGGCACGCGCTCGCCCAGCCGGTGGCCGATCTGGTGGACACCGCCGTGAAGGCGGTGACCGGCGGCGCCTCGGCCGGTGCGGGCGGCTCGGCCGGGCAGGGCTTCGGGGTGGACCTGGCCAAACTCGCCTCCACCGCCCTCCAACTGCGCGGCCACGCCGACGACGTGAACAGCAGCGGCAGCGCCTTCCTGCAGATCTTCGACTCCATGGACCTCGGCCAGCCCGGCGAGATCATCGGCAAGGTGGTGACCGAGGCGGCCGAGCAGATCGCCACCACGGTCGGCACCGAGGTGCTCAAGCGGCTGCTCAGCTCCTTCACCGGCACCGCCGACAACATGGACCAGATCGGCAAGAACCTCAGCCAGAACGAGGACGAACACTCCCGCCTGATGAGCAACCTGCTCTCCGCCCCGACCCCGGTCGCCGCGCTGACGCCCGGCCGGCTCGCCGGCACCAGCACCCTCTCCACCGACTCGGCGGCCGGCCCCTCGGCCTCGCACACCGGCATCGACAGCCTGCGCCCCCGCCTGGGCACCACCAACGCGGGCGGCTACGACGGCACGGACGGCGGCACCGACGGCGGCGACGGCACGGTGAACGCCGGTCAGCCCGGCACCCAGCCCAGCGTGGTGCTCCAGCAGAGCGAGTCGCCGACCTCGCACTCCCTGCCGACCGCGCCGGTCCAGTCGGGTACCACCAACCCGGGCTCCACCGGCACCCGCAGCTCGGCCGACGCCCCCGGCGAGGAGCACCCGACCGCCACCACCGCCGGCTCACCCGCGGCCGGCGCCGCCAACAACACGTACGGCCGCACCGGAAAGAGCAACGGCAGGAGCACCAACACGGGCACCACCGGGACCGGCACCGGCACCGGCAGCCGCCCGATCCAGGATCTCGGCGTCCAGGGCCGGGCCAAGCGGGCGAAGGCCGAGGAGGACGAGGAGCGCGCGCGGGCGGAGCACCGCCCGGCCGAGCTCCCGGACGGGCTGCCCGCCGAGCTCCCGACCGAGGAGGCGGTGGAGGCCGGCCGCTGACCCGGGGACGGGAACGCGGGCAGGGCCCCCGTCGCTCGGGGGCCCTGCCCGCCCTCTCCGGCACTGCGGTGCGCACTCCGTGCGCGCACCTCAGGCCCGCTCCGGCTCCCGCTCGTACAGGCGCCGCGACCAGACGTAGGAGACCGCCGCGACCCCGACGCACCAGGCGAGGGTGATGACCAGGTTGTCACCGATCGCCGTGCCGGTCAGCAGTCCGCGCAGCGTCTCCGTGACCGGAGTGAACGGCTGGTACTCGGCGAACCAGCGCAGGCCGGTGGGCAGCGAGTCGGTGGGCACGAAGCCGCTGCCGAGGAAGGGCAGCAGGATCAGGAACATCGGCGAATTGCTGGCCGTCTCCACGCTCTTGGCCGAGAGGCCCAGGCCCACGCAGAGCCAGGTCACCGCGAAGGTGAGCAGCAGCACCACCCCGAAGGCGGCCAGCCACTCGGCCGGGTTGGCGTGCGGGCGGAAGCCGACGCCGATCGCCGCCAGGGTGACCACCACGACCCCGGTCATGGTCTGCACGGTGGCGGCCACCACGTGGCCGGTCAGCACCGAGGAGCGGGCCACGGCCATGGTGCGGAAGCGGGCGATGATGCCCTCGGTCATGTCCTGGGCGACGGCGATCGCGGTGCCCTGGGCGGCGGCGGCCACCGCCATCAGGATGATCGCCGGGGCCACGTAGGCGGCGTAGGCGGCCCGGCCGCCGTGCACCCCGGCCGGGGTGCCGGCGCCGAGGCCCGAGCCGAGCGTCCCGCCGAAGACGTAGACGAAGAGCAGCAGGAAGACGATGGGCATCAGGGTGACCATCAGGGTCAGCGAGGGGTAGCGCTGGAGGTGCCGGAGGTTGCGGCGCAGCATGACCTTGGCGTGGGTCAGCACGTGCGAGCCGCCAGTGGTGGCTGTTGCGGTGCTCATGATCTATCAGGGTCCCTTCCTGATGATTCCTGCTCAGTTCCTGCTGGTCAGGGCGAAGAAGACGTCGTCCAGGTCCGGGGTGTGCACGGTGAGCGCCTCGACCTCGATCGCGGCCTCCTCCAGGCGTCGCAGCACCGCCCGAAGGGTGACCACCCGTCCGTCGCCCGCCAGTTGGAGGGTGAGCGCGTCCTCGTCCCGGCCGGTCGGCTGCAGCAGCGCGGCGGCGGCCACCAGCGCGGCCCGGTCGGCGAAGGTGAGTTCGAGGTGGCCGCCGGGGATCCGGGCCTTGAGCTCGGCGGGGGTGCCCTCGGCCACGATCCGGCCGCCGTCGAGCACCGCGACCCGGTGCGCGAGCTGGTCGGCCTCCTCCAGGTACTGGGTGGTGAGCAGGATCGTGGTGCCCTCGGCGACCAGGCCCCGGATGATCTCCCACATGGTGCGCCGGCTGCGCGGGTCGAGCCCGGTGGTCGGCTCGTCCAGGAAGATCACCGCGGGCCGACCGACCAGGGTCATCGCCAGGTCGAGCTTGCGCTTCATCCCGCCGGAGTAGGTGGAGGCGGGCTTGTCGGCGGCCTCGGCGAGTTCGAACCGGGCGAGCAACTCCTCGGCCCGGCGACGCCCTTCGGCCTTCGGCAGCAGGTGCAGGTCGGCCATCAGCAGCAGGTTCTCCCGGCCGGTGAGGTAGCCGTCAACGGCGGAGAACTGCCCGGTGACGCCGATCGAGCGGCGCACCGCCTGCGCGTCCCGCGCCGGGTCCTGGTCGGCGATCCGGATCTCGCCCGCGTCGGGGCGCAGGTAGGTGGTCAGCAGGTGGACGGCGGTGGTCTTGCCCGCGCCGTTCGGCCCGAGCAGGGCCAGCACGGTGCCTTGGCGGACCGTCAGGTCGATCCCGTCCAGCACGGTCTTCTCGCCGAAGGACTTGCGCAGCCCCCGGGCCGATATCGCGGTATCGGTCAGCGTGGCGGTGGCGCTCATGCCTGCTCCTCCAGTCGGGCCGTGCGGCGGATGACGATGTCGCCGAGCTTGGTCTCGGCGTGCACCTCGACCTTGTCCACCGGCTCGCCCGCCTCGGGCGCCTCGGCGGCGGCCAGGTCGTTGTAGACCCGGCCCACCTTGGTGTCCAACTCCAGCCAGGCGGCGCTGCCGTCGCGCACGCCCACGTCCACCCGGCCGTTCTTCGAGGCGGCCACCACCTTGCCGCGGACCACCTCGCCGATCCGCACCTCGCCGTTGGAGTTGGTGGCGGTGATGTCGGAGAGCGCCCGGTCGACCGAGACCGCACCGTTGGAGACCTTCACCTTGGCGGTGCCGGTGACCACCCCGATCCGGACCGTCCCGTTGCCCGAGGAGACGTCGGCGCCGCCGTCCACCACCCCGATCCGCACCTCCCCCGCGCTGCTGTGCACCTGGGCCGAGCCGCTGACCCCGTCCACGCTGACCTCGCCGATCGAGGTACGGACCGTCAGGTCGCCGGTCTCGCCCAGCCGGACGGCGCCGAGGCCGCTCTTGAGCTGCACGCTGCCGAGCACCCCCTCGGCCAGGTAGTCGCCGAGCTCGACCTCGCCCCGCACGTCGGAGTCGCTGGGCAGGGTCAGCACCACGTCGATCGACTCGGGGCGCTTGCTGAAGTTGACGAAGCGGTTGCGCGGCTTGCGGGTGACCACGGTGAGCGTGCGGGTCACCTCGTCGTACTCGACCCGGGTGGCCTCGGCGGCCTTGACGTCACTGGGCTTGGCCGGGTCGGTCGGGCTGACCTCGACCACGGTGTCGGCGCCGTCGGTGGCGCGGATCCGCACGTCGGCGACGTAGAGGTCGAGGAGGACGACGATCGGGGACGAGGTGCTGAACGTCGAGCGGGACATCTCGGTTTCCTTACCGGGTTGATGGGTTGGCGGTGCGGGGCGGTGCCACGCCGGGCCGGGTCAGCGGGCCCAGCCGGTCCAGTTCTGGCCGACCCGGCCGGACTGCTCGGCCGTCCTGGTCGGGGCGGGGGCGGACCGGCGGCCCTCCTGGGCGAGGCCGGCGGCCGCGGCCCGGACGATCCAGGCGTTGGTGGAGAGCCCGCCGGCGGCCGCGGCGTCCTCGATCTGGCCCTTGAGACCGGCCGGCAGCCGGAGGTTGATCCGCACCATCGCGGCGTCCTCCCCCTCCACCACGGGCACCCTCACCTCGGCCGGCGCCGGCCCGGCCGGCTCCCCCACCCCGGGCGGCGGCGTCACCACGAAGGCCGCCTCGCCGCCCCGCAGCCGCACGTCCACGGCCCCGGGCGCCAGCTCGGCCGAGATCTCCTCGGCCGCCGCCGACAGCGCCTCCAACAGGGTCAGCCGCATCGCCGCGTCGAGCGGCAGCAGCAACCGGTCGGCGAGCGCACGGGCGTCCTCGCCGCCGACCCCCGCCGCCACGGTCAGCTCGCGGCGGAGGTTCTCGACGTACTGGGTGAGTTCCATGGCTCCTATAGTGGCACCACTATGGCACCACGGCAAGCCCATTCGGTGCCACGAAACATCACCGCAGCTCAGCGCCTACTCACCGGCATGTCACGACCCCAACACGACACCACCGCACCACCCCTTGGCACCACTCGCCCACCCACATGGCACCACTCCTGGCACCTCACTCCGGCAGCCGCAGATGGGAGCGGCCGCCCTCGTGGTCGAGGATGGCCAACAGCTCGGCGGGGCCGCCGTGGGCGCCGAAGGCGTGCGGGATCATGGTGGAGAACTCGGCGGCCTGGCCGGTCTCGACCAGGATCCGGCGGTCGCCGAGGGCCAGCTCGACGGTGCCGGAGAGCACGGTGAACCAGTCGCGGCCCGGGTGCACCTTGAGCAGGCTGGTGCCGGTCGGCGCCGGGCGGGTGAGCCGGAGCTTGGCCACCGTGGTGGACGGGTCGCGGCCGAGCATCCAGCGGGTGATGCCCCGGGCCTCGTCGCGCTGGGGCCGGATCACCACGTCGCTGTCGTCGGCCGGCTCCACCAGGTGGTCGATGGTGGTGTCCAGCGCCCGGGCGATCGCCGCCAGCTGGTCGAGGCCGATCCGCCGGTGGCCGGTCTCGATCCGGCTCAGCGTGGAGGGGCTGAGGAAGCAGCGGGCCGCGAGGTCGTCCAGCGAGAGGCCCATCGCCACCCGCAGGCCCCGGATCCGCTTGCGCACCAGCGTGTCGAGTTCGCCGTCTTCTTGCTTCATACGCAAGATGCTATGCGATTCGCGCAAGGCTCTCGTAGCCTCGAACCATGACCCACCACACCGCACACCGCCCCCACCAGCACGGCCACCCGGGCCCCGGCCACGCGCATGATCACGATCACGCCGCCCCCTCCGACGCCGAGCTCGCCCCGCTGCTCGACCTCGACGCCGAGGTGCTGCACGAGCACTACACCGAGCTGACCGACTGGCTGGCCGGGCACACCACCCAGGGCCCGACCGTCCGCCGGGTGCTCGACCTCGGCGCCGGCACGGGCACCGGCACCTTCGGTCTGCTCCGCCGCTTCCCGGCGGCGACCGTCACCGCCGTGGACAGCTCCCCGGTGCTGCTGGCCCGCCTGGCCGAACGGGCCGAACAGCTCGGCCTCGCCGACCGCGTCACTACCGTCGTGGCCGACCTCGACGCCCCCTGGCCCACCTTCGACGGCGAGGGCGGCGCGGACCTGATCTGGGCCTCCGCCTCCCTGCACCACCTCGCCGACCCAGCCCGGGCGCTGCGCCGCGCGTACGCCGCGCTGCGCCCCGGCGGCCTGCTCGCGGTGGCCGAGCTCTCCGGCTTCCCGCACTTCCTCCCCGACGACATCGGCCTGGGCACCCCGGGCCTGGAGGACCGCTGCTCGGCGGCCCTGGCCGCGCAGCACGCCGCCGGCCTCCCGCACCTGGGCGACGACTGGGGTCCGCTGCTCACCGGCGCCGGCTTCGAGCTCGCGGCCGAGCGGCACTTCGCGATCCACCTCACCGCGCCGCTGCCGGCCGCCACCGGTCGCTACGCCCTGGCCCGGCTCAGCCGCGTCCGCACCGGGCTGGCCGACCGCCTCTCCGCCGAGGACGCCGCCACCCTCGACCGGCTGACCGCCACCGAGGGCCCGGCGAGCGTGCTGCACCGCACCGACCTCACCGTCCGCACCGAGCGCGACGCCTGGCTGGCCCGATGCCCCGCCAACTGACCCATCCGTGAAGCGAGTTCACCCCGCCGGTGGCGCAACCGTGGTCGCCGCCCGGTACAGCGCCCGGGTGGCGGCTCCGAAGTAGGCGCTGTAGGAGATCTGCGGGGTGTCGCCGCCGGTGTGGTAGCCGCCGATCACCCCGACCACCGCCGTACCGCCCTGCCAGGCCACCAGCATCGGCCCGCCCGAGGTGCCGCCCACGAAGCCGTCGCAGGCGATCCGCTCGAAGGTACCCGGCTCCGCCGGGTCCTCGGGCGCCCAGGCGGTGGTCGCACTCGTGCAGTCCAGCGGCTTCGCCGCCCCGGCCGGGTACCCGATCAGCCGCACCGGCGCGTGGGCGTACCCACTGCCGGTGAGCAGCCCGACGGCGCCGACCACGTCCTCCAGCTGCCGCCCGGCCGGATCGGGCCCGGTCACCGCGAAGGCGAAGTCGTAAGCGGCACCGGCCTGTTCACCCCGGTCGTAGTACTCCTGCGGGACGTACACGCCGTCCGTCACCACCGGGAAGACGCCGAACGGCTTGAGCCCGTCGTGGTACTGCGGCACGAAGGCCAGGTGCCGCTCGGCCTCGGCCCCGGCGTAGCCCTTGAGGCAGTGGCCCGCGCTGAGCGCCAGGCCGCGGCCGGGGCTGTGCACCACCGACCCGCTGCAGGTGCGGCCCGTCCCGCCGGCGTCGGCCCAGAAGAAGGTGCCCACCTGCGGGATGCCGTCGAAGCTCCGGCTGGGCGGCACGATCTCCCCCGGCGCCGGCCCGTCCACCGGCACCCCACGCCCGGCCCGCCCGGCACCGGCCGCTCCCGCTCGCGCCTCCGCCGGTACCGCCGCCGCCATCCGCGCCGCGGTCCAGTACGCGGCGAGCCGAGCCGCCTCGGCGCCGCCCGGCACCGCCCCGCTCGCCCCCGGCGCCACCCCCGCCCCCACCAGCACGGCGGCCGCAGCCACCGTCACCCCCTTCACCAGACCCTTCCCGGCCACCACCGACCACCCTTCCGCCACCTGCACCGGTCGCACCCCCCATCCATCCCCCGCCTCCGCCCGAACAGTCCGGACGCTCCCGAACCCCCCTGCCGCCGCAGCGTCGATTCACCCTCCCGGCCCCCACCCGGACGGATAGACGAGTACACGAACGACTTGCTAAGGTCGCCCGTCATCTCCGCCGCCCCACCCCCAGGACAGCCCCATGATCGCCGCCTACCTCCCCACCGGCTCCTGGTGGGCCATCGCCGCGGCGACCACGGTCTTCTGGGTGGCGGTCATGCTGCCCGCCGCACCCACCCGGGCCTACCGGCTCCGTTACCTGGGCCTGCCCGTACTCCTCGGTGCGCTCCTGGCCCTCCGGAGCCACGGCAAGCACTTCACCCAGCAGGAGCTGCTGAGCTGCTACGCGCTGTTCACCTTCGCGTTCCCGCTCTTCGTGATCGGACGCTGGGAGGAGATGCGCGAGTACACCCTCGACCGGGAGGCCCAGAAGGCCGGGAAGGACGTCACTCCGACGCTGTCCCGGGGCGCCCGCGTCCAGATGTACGTGGTCACCGCGCTGCTGGTCGTGGGCACCGTCGCCATCCTGCTACCCGGGTAGCCCCTGGGCTGCGGCCCGTCGCCGTTCGTGGCTCCATGGGTACGTCCCGTGTGCGACCAGCGACCATGAGGTGACCCCGCGTGTCGATGTCCTACTTCGGGCCGAACGATCCGTTCGGCGACCTGTTCAACCGGTTCTTCGGGATGAGCCCGACGGCCTCCCCGCCCGCCGTGCAGCGGGTGCCGATCGGGCGGCTGCTCAGCGACTCGGCCCGGGGGCTGATCGAGGCGGCCTCCCAGCGGGCCGCCGAGGACAGCATCTCGGACCTGGACACCGACCACCTGCTCTGGGCCGCCACCCAGGTGGACTCCTCCCGGCGGATGCTGGAGCGGGCCGGGCTCGACCCGGACGCGCTCGCCGCCGACCTGCGCAGGTCGCTGCCCACCGCGGCCAGCGGCACCGGCGAGGAGCCGGCGCTCACCCCGGCCGCCAAGCGCGCCCTGCTCGGCGCGCACGCCCGCTCCCAGGCGGCCGGCGCCGACTACATCGGGCCCGAGCACATCCTCGGCGCCCTGCTCGACGGCGACCGCTCCGGCGCCGCCCAGGCCCTGCGACACGCCGCCCCCTCCCAGGAGGCGATGCGCAGCGTGCTGGACGGCTACGGCACCGGCGGCGACCGCAGCTCCACCGGCGCCCACCCGAGCGATACCCCGACCCTGGACGAGTACGGCCGCGACCTCACCCAGGAGGCCCTGGCCGGCAGGCTCGACCCGGTGGTCGGCCGGGCCGAGGAGATCGAGCAGACCGTCGAGATCCTCTCCCGCCGCACCAAGAACAACCCGGTGCTGATCGGCGAGCCCGGGGTCGGCAAGACGGCCATCGTCGAGGGACTGGCCCAGCGGATCGTCGCGGGCGACGTGCCGCAGAGCATCAAGGACAAGCGGGTGGTCACCCTCGACCTGACCGGTCTGGTGGCCGGCTCCAAGTACCGGGGTGAGTTCGAGGAGCGGCTGAAGAAGGTGATCGACGAGGTCATCGCCGCCGAGCAGAGCGTGATCCTCTTCCTGGACGAGCTGCACACCGTGGTCGGCGCCGGAGCCGGCGGCGAGGGCTCGATGGACGCCGGCAACATCCTCAAACCGGCCCTGGCCCGGGGCGAGTTGAGCGTGGTCGGGGCCACCACTCTGGACGAGTACCGCAAGCACATCGAGAAGGACCCGGCCCTGGAGCGCCGGTTCCAGCCGGTGCTGGTGCCCGAGCCGAGCGTGGACGAGACGGTGGAGATCCTGCGCGGGCTGCGCGACTCCTACGAGGCGCACCACCAAGTCCGGTTCACCGACGCCGCGTTGGAAGCCGCCGCCACCCTATCCGACCGGTACGTGAGCGACCGCTTCCTGCCCGACAAGGCGATCGACCTGCTCGACCAGGCCGGCGCCCGGGTGCGGCTGCGCGAGCTCGGCTCCAGCGGCGAGCACCGGCAGACCGGCGACCGGATCACCACGCTGCGCCGGGAGTTGAGCGAGGCCGTCGCGGACGAGGAGTTCGGCCGGGCCGCCGAGCTCAAGCAGCAGCTGCGCGCGGCCGAGGACGAGCGGGCCGCCGTGACCGAGCAGCGCGAGGGCGTGGCCAGCGTGACGGCCGAGGACATCGCCGAGGTGCTCTCCCGCCGCACCGGCATCCCGATCGCCCAGCTCACCGAGACCGAGAAGGAGCGGCTGCTCAAGCTGGAGGACACGCTGCACCACAAGGTGGTCGGCCAGGAGGACGCCGTCACCGCGATCGCCCAGGCCGTCCGCCGCTCCAGGGCCGGCATGGGCGACCCGGGCCGCCCGACCGGCTCCTTCCTCTTCCTCGGCCCGACCGGCGTCGGCAAGACCGAACTCGCGAAGGCGCTGGCCGAGTTGCTCTTCGGCGACGCCGACCGGATGGTCCGCTTCGACATGAGCGAGTTCCAGGAGAAGCACACCGTCTCCCGCCTGGTCGGCTCGCCGCCCGGGTACGTCGGCTACGACGAGGCCGGCCAGCTCACCGAGGCCGTCCGCCGCCGGCCGTACAGCGTGCTGCTCTTCGACGAGGTGGAGAAGGCCCACCCGGACGTGTTCAACCTGCTGCTCCAGGTGCTGGACGACGGCCGGCTGACCGACGCCCAGGGCCGCACCGTCGACTTCCGCAACACCGTGGTCATCATGACCAGCAACATCGGCTCCCGCCGGATCCTCGACCACCACGGCGAGGTCGCCGGCATCCGGGACGAGCTGATGAAGGACCTCGGCCAGCACTTCCGCCCCGAATTCCTCAACCGGATCGACGAGGTGATCGTCTTCCACGCACTCACCCGGGCCGACCTGCTCAAGATCGTCGACCTGCTGCTCCGCCGCAGCGAACAGCGCCTCAAGGCCCAGGGCATCACCCTCACCGTCACCGACGCCGCCAAGGAGTGGCTGGCGAACAAGGGCTACCAGCCCGAGTTCGGCGCCCGCCCGCTGCGCCGCACCATCCAGAGCGAGCTCGACAACCGGGTGGCCAACCTGCTCCTGGACGGCTCCGTCCAGAAGGGCGACGAGATCCTCGCCGACGTCGTGGACGGACAGTTGGTCTGCTCACTGGCCCGCCCGGCCGAGGCGTAGCGGCCCTCCTCCGTGGCCTGACCACCCGCCCCCGTACGCTGTTGGGCGCTCGCCGAGCGGCGTACGGGGACAACGGGGGCACAGTGCCAGAGGATTCGACAGCAGAACGGGTGGTCGCGGAGCGGTACCGGCTGATCGATGCTAGGCCGGGACGGCGAAGTCCTCCTCACCGACTTCGGGATCGCCCTGCGCAGCACCGACACCGGCTCCCTGACCAACGGCTACGGCCTGGTGCCCCAGGTCTGCACCTGGGACACCTCCGGCCACACCCAGTACGACATCCGGTTCGACGCCTCACCCCCGGACAACGGCCGCGGCTGGAAGCCCGTCACCCTCCGCAACGCCGACGGCGCCACCGAGGGCCTCAGCGCCGACAACTCCGGTGCCTGCATGGTCCAGTGGCCCACCATCTTCGGCTCGGCCTTGGTCGTCGACTACCACGCCGCCTCCTCCTGCACCAACGCCGAGGCCGTCGCCCTGCACCTGCGCTGACCGAGTACGAACCCGCAGCACCACGACCGTCACGGAGTTGCCATGCCCCTCCCGATGAAGTTGACCGCGATCACACTCGACTGCGCCGATCCCGAGGCGCTGGCCGCGTTCTACCGGCGGGCCACCGGGTTCGAACCCCACCCCGAATCCGACAGTGACTTCGCCGGCCTAACCCGCCAGGACGGGCTCTTCATCGGCTTCCAGCGGGTCGAGGACCACCGGGCTCCGCAGTGGCCCGGGCAGACCGCGCCGCAGCAGATGCACCTCGACTTCGCGGTCGACGACCTCGACGAGGCCGAGGCCCTGCTGCTGGAGCTGGGCGCCGCCAAGCCGGACCACCAGCCCGGCGGCGACAGGTGGCGGGTCCTCACCGACCCGGCCGGGCATCCCTTCTGCCTGACCAGAGACCGAGCTCTGCCGCAGCCCACGCTCGATCCGTCCGACACTCCGTAATTCAGGGAAGCAGACTCCGGATGGTGGCCTCGGGCAGCGCGGGGTTGGCCGCGGCAGCCGTCACCACCCCGGGCAGCTCGTCGGCCAGCAGGCCGCGCAGCGCACCGGTCGGCAGCTCCGGCCGGCCGGCGGCGATCGGGCGGGCCTCACGGTCCGTCAGGCAGGCGATCAGGGCCGTGACAGAGGCGTTGGGGTGGCGGGCCACCTCGCGGAAGAGCTTCCGGGCGGAGGCCGGCTGCTCGGTCAGCCGCTCCAGGACGGCGGCGGTCGCCCCCGGGTTGGTCGCCACCTTGGCCGCCACCCGGGCGCCGTGCCGATCGACCATGGCGAGCAGCTGGGCCTCGCCCAATCCGGGGTGGGGCGCGACGGCCTTGAGCACCTTGGCGTCCGCGTCTCGGGCGAGCCGGTCGCGGAGCTCGGCGGGGAGGTCGCGGCGGAGTGCGACCAGCATCCGCAGGGTGGGGTCGGCGCCGGTCGCGAGTGCGGTGAGTTCGGTCGGCGTGGCGGCGGCCAGGCGCGGGAGCAGCGCGGCGCCGATCCGGGTGGAGTTCGCCAGTTCGGCCAGCACGTCCAGCGGCAGGTCGAGGCGGTGGGCGAGGGCGCGGCGGACGACCTGGTCGGTGTCCGCGGCGAGCCGGCGGACCAAGGGCTCGTCGATCGACGGGTTGGCCGCCACCGAGGCCCGGACCAGCGGAAGGGGGTCGGCGGCCAGCCGGCGGTAGACCTCGGGTGGGAGGCCGGGGCGGGCGGCGACCAGGTCGCGGAGCAGTCCCGAAGAGTCGTCAGCGAAGGGGGCCACGGCCGAGACCGGGGTGGTGGGGTTGTAGAGCGCCTGCCAGTGGATGTCGTGCACGGCGGACTGGTGCGAGCCGTCACAGGCGTCGCCCGGCCGGAGCGTGCAGTCGGTGCGCGCACAGTCCGGGGCGTGCACCATCGGCAGCGGCGTCCGGTCCGCTGCCGCCTGGTCGCAGACGCGGCAGGCCCGGATCGTGGGCAGGCCGACTCCGGTGAGCAGGGCTGCCAGCAGCTCCGGAGCGAGCGCCTCGTTGCCGGCTGCCGCGCGGCGCACTTCGGCGTGCGGGTGCCGGGCGAGCGCGGCGGCCGTCTCGGCCGGGGCCCCCGCGGCCAGCGCCGCCACCACCCCGAGGTCGGGATCGGCCGCGAGACGGCGGACCACGTCCGCCGGAAGGCCGGGGCAGGCGGCCAGCTTCTCCCGGTGCTCGGCCTCGGGGGAGGTCGCGAGGGTTCGGGCCCACTCGGCGGGGCCGGCGCCTTCGTCGAGCAGGGCCAGCGCGGCGAGCGGCTGGACGGCCGGGTCGAGGTCCTCGGGCCGGAGCCGGCCCGCGTACGCGAGGTGCACGGCCACCGGCTCGGAGCGGGCCGCCAGAATCCGGGCTTGGGCGCGAGTCAGGTCCTCACGCATCACCAGCTCCCAGTCGAGCTCCTCGTCGGCCAGGCCGATCAGGCGGTCGAGCACGTCCGGCGGGAGGGCGGGGTTCACGGCCAGGCCGAGCAGAGCAGGGTTCACAGCGCGTCATCCTGCCGTGCGAGGGCCGAGCTGTCGCCGGAGTTTCACCGCGCCCGGTCCGGCTGGACAGGGCAGGGCGCCGGAGCCTGAACCCGCTGACCTGATCCCGATAGCCGTCATCGTGGAGCCGCCGGAACCGGCTGCCCCCCACGCGCGTCCCATCCCGGAACTGCCTCCCCGCAGGAAGGAGCTGTCATCAATCGCCCCTTTTCTCTCATACTGTCCGTCTCGGTGCTGGTCGTGATCACCGCGTGCGGATCTCGCGCGGCGACCGTCGCCGTCGCACCGGCCACGTCGACCGCTACGGCAACCGCCTCTGCGGACCAGCCGCCGAGTTCAACGCCTTCCATCTCCCCCCAGGTCCAGAACGCTGCTTCCGCGCTAAGTGCGCAAGGCCGTGGCGCGTTCGCTGACATCTGGGGTGCCCTGGCCTTGGACGGTGCGAACAATCGGGTCCTGCTCTACGCCACCGACGTGCAGCGCGCACAGCAGATGATCCAATCCGCCCACACGGATCGCCCCGACACCGCCGGCATCGAGGTGAAGGTCATCAAGTGCACGTACACGTCGAAGGACGAGCGCGCCGCCGTCGACCGGGTCGTTGCAGCTCAACTGACCAAGACCCTCAAGTCCGAGACGTATGGGGCCGCTCCCACCGCCGACGGCACCGGCATCCAGGTCTTCACCTCAGCCGAGGGATTGAAGTCCCCCGACCTCGCGAAGCAGGTCCAGAGCATCGCCGGTTCGGTACCAGCTACCTTGGTGCTCGGATCGAAGGGGGTTCCGGCTTAACCGTTTCGGTCGTTCGACGGTCTGCTGCACGGGCGCGTTGGGGGGCGGGCGGCGCGCTCGCGCTGCCGCGTGCCCAGAACCGTGCAACTGCGCGTCGATCGTCGCCATCACCTTGCGGCGTTTGGTCTTGCTGTCGCACTGCCTCGCGCCGCGAAGCGCCTTGGCGCCCGCGTGTTCAGCCCCGGGCCCAGTCACACCCCGGCCCCGTCCCGCGCGGGTCTGAGCGCTGGCATCGATAGGGCGACCGCCCGGCGTCCGGCCTGGCGCGCCCGTACCGTCCGCCGCACCGCCGAAGCCTCCTCCACCCTGGCCGACTGGAACCGGGGGCAGGCTCGTATCGCCGAGCAGTTCGCCCGGCGGCTGGTCTCCGAGGTGCTCGGCCGGTAGCGCACCTGAAACAGGACCCGCTGCGGCCGGGGGCGGCCAGCCCGGCGGAACGCTGGATAGCCGGGTGGAGCGGGCGCCGTGACGCGGTGACAGCTGGCCTTGCACGGCATGATTGAGGCCAAGAACTCGCAAAGCCGTCGCTGCGCCGCAGGTCAGGAAGTGTGCTCCCCACCGACGCGAGAGCGAGCCGGCAGGAGGGCTCTCTCCGGCCGTCCTGAAGTCCTTGGCCGTCATCGACCCGGTCAAGAACCCGGTCTCCCGCGGGCCTGAGCTCGCTCTCCCCTGGCCGATCCCCCCACGGGCCGGTGCGGCGCAGGATCGACCGGGTCGGCTCGCCGCTGCGCCCGGCGGCCCAGGGGCCGTCCGTCAGGCCGCGGGCCGCCAGCCCAGCGCGGGGCCGAGCGCGCCGGCCAGGTCGGTGAGGATCTGCACGTAGTCGTCGTGGCCGAAGGTGAACGGCAGCGCGAAGGCCACCTCGTCCACCTCGCGGTACCCGGCGTGCGCGGAGAGCCGTTCGGCGAGCTCGGCGCTGGGGCCGAGCAGGTCGGGGGCGAAGCGCAGCCGGGCCGGGCCGTGGGCGGTGGCGGTGCGCGCGCTGCGGCGCTCGACGTACTCGCGGTAGCGGGCGATCTGCCCGGGGGTGGCGCTGTCGGTGGGGATGACCACCAGGCCCTGCGAGACCCGGGCGGCCGCGCCGTCCGGGTGGGCGGCCCGGAAGGCGCGGATCTGCGCGGCCTGGGTCTCGGCGAAGTACCCGCCCGGGTCGGCGCGGACCGCGTCCGGGTCCGGGCCCTCGTCCTTGATCACGTTGCTGGTCAGCAGGTTGAGGCCGTTCTCGCCGGCCCAGCGGGCCGAGCCCAGGCTGCCGGCGCCGTACCAGATCCGCGCGGCCAGGCCCGGCGAGTGCGGCTGGACGCGGTCGGAGTACTCCTCGATGCCCTCGGTGCCGCGGAAGCCACCGGTCGACGCGCCGCGGACCAGGTCGAGCAGGCGGCGGGCCCGGCCGTAGCCGAAGTCCTCGGCGTCGGCGGTGTCGGGGTAGAGCGCGTCGCGCACCTCGGCGAACCGGGCGGGCGGGCCGACGCTGATGCCGGGGTTGAGCCGGCCGCCGCACAGCAGGTCGACCGTGGCCAGGTCCTCGGCCAGGCGCAGCGGGTTCTCCCAGCCGATCGGGGTGACGGCGGTGCCGAGGGCGATCCGCTCGGTGCGCTGGCCGGCGGCGGCGAGCACGGTGAGCGGCGAGGAGATGCCGTACTGCAGGTGGCGGTGGCGCAGCCAGGCGCTGGTGAAGCCGAGCCGCTCGCCGAGTTCGATCAGTCGCAGAGTGGACTCGTGCCCGGCCCGCGGGTCGGACTCCTCGAACAGGCCGATGGTCAGGAACCCCAGGGCGCGCAGGGGCCGGTCGTCGGTGGGCACCGTGTTCTCCTCGCTCGCGCGGCGCGGGGCGCGCGCCGCCGTTCCGGGCCCACGTTCACACACCGAACGCGAGGGATCAACCGGTGCGGCCGATCGTCACCGGGGGACGTGCTCCGGCCATGTCGCGGCAATCTTTCCGCCGATCCTGACTTCCTGTCAGGCGCCGTGGGTCCGGTGATGCTCGATCGTTCGGTGTCCATGACCGGGGAAGGCCGGTGGTGATCACGCAGATGCGGCGGTGCGCCGCGGCGGGAGCGGGGCTGCTGGCAGGCACTTCGACGTTCCTGACCAACGTGCTCCCCGCCAACGCGGGGATGGACTGGGAGAGGCCCTGCTCAGCGCCGAGGCCGGAGCGAACGGTGGGGTGGGCTGTTCATCAACCCGCCGTCCGACGCCATGGGGCAGATCTTCCCTCGCACTTGTGCCCGGCATCCCACGTCTTCAGCGCCTATGTAGTGTTGTCCGCAAAAGATCGGGGGGATTCGGTGACGAGGTCCTTGCACTTCAGCTGGGAACTGCGGGGCTCGGGGTGGGCGGTGTGCAGGATCTGGGATGGCTCGACAAAGCATCGAGGGAGCGTCAGTTACTGCACCGACGCGCTCGCCGATTTGTTGAAAGCCATGACGGGCCTCTACGGACCCTATAGCGTCCAGCGGTTCTCGTTCGACCTTGAACCAGCAGAGGAGCGGTGGATTCTCCGTCGCCGAAACGGTGATGTGAACATCATGATCCGTCACTTCCCGGACATGTCGGCCGGCTTCGACGCATCCGACGGGAAGGGCACGCTTGTGTGGACGTCCACACGTCCTCGCACCTCAGTGGCACACGCGGTCCTGATGGCTGCCGAGAAGGTGCGGCAGACCCACGGCGAGGACGGCTATCTCCAGAAGTGGCAGCGTCACACCTTCCCCTCCCCCGAACTGGGAGCCCTTCGGCACCTGCACCTGACAGCGGATGACTGCGCGCTCCAGCACTAAACCAACAGCGCCTGATCCCCGCCGACGCGGGTTGGGCCGCCGAGACCGCGAGCTGCGGGGCGACCTCCACCGAGGTGCGGCCGGGTCCGGCAGACCGGTGGGCGAGGAGTGCGGCGTTCCAGCCCAGGTGAGGAGCCGTCGATTCCTGTGGAGCGGCGGTCCCCTCAGGCGGAGGCGAAGGCATCTCGGTTGCGCTCGACGGTGCTGATCAGGTCTTCCAACGAGCACTCGATCCGGGCATTGACGATCGGATCGAAGTCCGTGATCTCCGGTGCGGTAGTCGCGTAGTTCGACGGCTGGATTCGCCAGCCTTCGACGAGGCTCCAGCCGGCTTGGACGGCGGCTCGATCACCGTCGACCGAGGAGACCTGGAGCCAGGCTGTGCACTGATCGGAGAAGTCGTAGGGCAGGAGGACCGCGCCTCCGCCCTTCGTGAGTCCGCGCAGCTGAGTCACCCATTGGCCGAGCAGGCGCGTCAGGCTCGTGACGAGATCGTCTCCCGCCTCGCGGGACTCGTCGAGGGCGAGGTAGTAGGAGTCGCAGTGGTGCCGATAGACGCCCAACCGGAGAAGGAGATCTCCGTGGTGGCCCGGATCGGTGATGTACTCGAGGTGGAGGGAGACGGGCGTCATGGTCGTGGACTCCGTGCTGGTCGGGAAGGACTGGCCGTGGCCCACGTGTGGCACCCGGGCAGGGGCCGTGGCTACCGGCCCCTTCGGGTACAACCTAGCGTGCGAGCAGGGCCCGGAGTTCTGCCGTGACCAGCTCGGGGGTCTCTTCGGCCATGAAGTGGCCGGCGTCGAGGGTCCGGTGGTGGAGGTCGGGGGCCCAGGGGGACCAGAGGGCGTGGGCGTCGAAGCCGAGGGCGGCGCCCCAGTCCTGCTGGAGGACGGTGACCGGCATCCGGAGGTGGTGGCCCGCGGCTCGGTCGGCCGTGTCGTGGTCGACGTCGAGGCCGGCCGAGGCCCGGTAGTCGGCGACGATCGAGGGGACGGCGTTGCGGGAGGCGTCCAGGTAGGCGCGGCGGAGGTCGGCCGGGAACGGGCGGGTGGACCAGGTGTCCAGGAAGTGGCCGAAGAAGGCGTCCGGGGCCGCCGCGATCAACTCCTCGGGGAGGCCCGGAGCCTGGGCCATCAGGTACAGATGGAAGCCGACGGCGGCCGTGCGGCCGCGCAGCACCTCCCACATGTCCAGGGTCGGCACGACATCCAGGCAGGCCAGGTGGCTGACCGCCTCGGGGTGGTCGAGACCGGCGCGGAAGGCGACCAGGGCGCCCCGGTCGTGGCCGGCCAGGGCGAAGCGTTCGTGGCCGAGGGCTCGGGCCAGGGTCACGATGTCGGCCGCCATGGTGCGCTTGGCGTAGGTCTCGCCGGTCCCGCTCGTCTCGGCGGGCTTGTCGCTGGCGCCGTAGCCGCGCAGGTCCGGGCAGATCACCGTGTGGTCCGCTGCCAGCTCGGTGGCCACCTCGAGCCACATCAGGTGGGTCTGCGGGAATCCGTGCAGCAGCACCACCGGCCGCCCGGAGCCACCGACCGCCGCGTGCAGGCTGACGCCCTCGGCCACCGGGATCCGGTGCTGTTCGAAGCCGGGGATCGTCGCGTTCATGGGAGTACCGCCTTCCGTCGGGGCCACCTCAGTGGCGGCCGCACCACCGACCCTCCCGCCCCCGAATCAGCACCGGATCAGCGCCGGATCGGCGCCGCGCAGCGAAGCCCGCGGCGGCCCCGCCCACCGGCCGACCGCCGACCGCCGACCGCCGACCGCCGACCGCGTACGGTGGCGGCGTGGCAGGAGAAGCGCAGGTGGCGGCGGGGATCAGCTTCGGTGTGCTCGGTCCGGTGACCGCCTGGGGCCCCGGCGGCGAGCCGCTGCCGCTGCGCGGCCCCCGCCACCGCGAGGTGCTGGCCCGGCTGGTGCTGGCCCGGCGGCGGGTCGTGCCGCTGCCCCGCCTGGTCGCGGACCTCTGGCCGGAGCAGACAGCCGGGGCGGCCGGGGCGGCCGGGACGGTGCAGAGCTTCGTGGCGACCCTGCGCCGGGCGTTGGAGCCCGACCGTCCGCGCCGCGCCCCGGCCACCCTGCTGGTCACCGAGGGGCCCGGCTACGCGCTGCGCGCCGCGCCCGACTCCGTGGACGCCTGGCGCTTCGAGACCGCCCTCACCACCGCCGCCACCCTGCCGCCCGAGGCGGCGCTCCCCCGCCTCACCGCAGCGCTGGACCAGTGGCGCGGCCCGGCCTACGCCGAGTACCCCGAGGCCGCCTGGGCCCAGGCCGAACGGGCCCGGCTCACCGAGCTGCACCGCCAGGCCGTGGAGCGCCGCGCCGAGGCCCAGCTCGCGATCGGCGACGGCCCCGGGGCCGTCGCCGGGCTGGAGGCACACCTGGCCGAACACCCCTGGCGCGAGGGCACCTGGCGGCTGCCGGCCCTCGCCCTCTACCGGTCCGGCCGGCAGGCCGACGCACTCGCCGTGCTGCGCCGCGCCCGCACCGCGCTGGCCGAGGAACTCGGTCTGGCCCCGGGCCCCGAGCTCCGCCGGCTGGAGGCCGACCTGCTCGCCCAGGCCCCGCACCTGGCCGCCCCCGCCGACCCGGAGACCGCCGCCGAACGGCTCTGGCAGCAGGCCACCGCCGCCTACGCCCGCACCGTCTCCCCCGGCGCCCGCTCCCGCCTGGAGTCGACGGTCGGCCTGCTCCGCGGCCTCGCCGTCACCGGCCCGGGTGGCCTCACCGCCGCCCGTGAACAGCGCCTCCCCGCCGTGCTCGCCGGCGAACGGTACGGCGACCCCGCCCTGACCGCCCGCGTGATCACCGCCTACGACGTCCCCGCCAACTGGCCCCGCCCGGACGACCCGCCCCAGGCCCTCGCCCTGGTCGCGGCGGCCGAACGCACCCTCGCCGCCCTCACCGCCGAGCCCACCCACACCACCGAGACCGCACGCACCACGGCGACTACCCCCACCACCGCGACCACCCACACCACCGCGACCGCCCACACCACCGCGACCACCCTCACCACCGCGACCACCCCCACCGCCGAGGCCGGCCCCGCGCCCACCGGCGAGGCGACGGCCCCCGCCCGGGCCCGGCTGCTCGCCACCATCGCGCTCGAACTGCGCGGCACCCGCGCACCACGCGGGCCGCAGGCCGCTGCCCAGGCCGAACGGATCGCCCGCGAGCTCGACGATCCGGCGCTGCTCGCGTTCGCGCTGAACGGCCGCTACCTCCAGTCCTTCGACCGACCGGGCCTCGCCCCGCGCCGGGGCGCGATCGGCGCGGAGCTCACTGCCCTGGCCGCCCGGCACGGGCTGGCCTCCTTCGAGGTGCTCGGCCTGCTGATCCAGCTGCAATCCGCCGCCGCGCTGGGAGAGTTCGCCGAGGCGGAGGCCTTCGCCACCGCCGTCGACCGGCTGGCGGACCGTCACGAACGCCCGCTCGCGCGCCTCTTCACCGCCGGCTTCCGCGCCCTCCGGCTGGCCGCCACCGGGCGGGCCGCCGAGGCCGGGGCCGCCTACGCGGCGCTCGCCGCCCCGCTGGAAGGGGCCGGCATGCCCGGCGTCACCACCGGCCTGCTCCCGCTGGCCCGCCTCGGTCTCCGGTACGCCGACGGGCCCTCCAGCGCCCCGCCCGCCCTGGACCCCGCCGAGGACTGGGGGCCGTACCGCCCCTGGATCCTGCCGTTCACGGCCGCCGGCCCCGCCGAGGCCCGCGCCACGCTGCGCGCCCAGCCCGAGCCGCCGCCCGACCTGCTCCAAGAGGCCCTGCTCTGCCTCCGGATCGCCGCCGCGCGCGACCTGGCCGACCAAGCCACCCTCGCCCGGGCCCAGGACGAGCTCCGCCCGGCGGCCGGTCAACTCGCCGGCGCGGCAAGCGGGTTCCTCAGTTTCGGACCGGTCGACCGCTGGCTCTCCGTCACGATCCCCCGCTGAGATCATGCCGATGTGCCGAAACCGCTCGACATCATATGCCGGTGATCGATATATGTAGTCGTATGAAGGAACGGACGATGCAGGAGCCGACGCTGCTGCTGCTGACCGCCCTGGCCGACGCACCGCGCCACGGGTATGCGTTGATCCAGGAGGTCGCCGCGATCTCCGGCGGCCGGGTGCGGTTACGGACAGGGACGCTCTACGGGGCCTTGGACCGCCTGCTCGGGCAGGGGTTGATCCGGGTCGAGAGCGAAGAGATCGTCGACGGGCGGGCCCGCCGGACGTACGCGCTCCACGGGGGTGGGCGCGAGGTCCTGGCGGCCGAGGCGGAGCGGTTGAGCACTCTCGCCGAGGAGGCCCGCCGACGGCTTGCCCTCGCCAGCAAGACTCCCAACTGGCATACGGGGTACGCCTCATGAGCATCGCCCAGCAGAATGTACCCGGCCTCGGCCTGCGCACGGCGCTGCGCCTGCACCCCACCGCCTACCGCCGCGAACGCGGCCCGGAGCTGGCCGGGGTCTACGCCGACATCACCGCCGAGGCCGGGCGCTGGGCCGCCGTCCGCGAGCTGTCCGACTTGGCCGGCCACGGCCTACGACTGCGGCTGCGCCTCGACTCCGGCCGGACGCTTGCCCAACTCGCCGCCCTGGTGGCGACCTTCGCGGCCTGCGCGGCGGCCTCCGGCGATCTGGTGTTCTTCCTGGTCCGGCTGTACCGCATCCACCAGTACCACGAGCCGTTCAGCGGGTTGTGGCCGATCGGCCGGTACTCCCGACTGCTGCTCGCCTACTGGATCGACCAGGCCACCCTGCTGGTGTCGGTGGCTGCCGCCGTCGCAGCCGTCCTCGGCCGCTGGACGCTCACCCGCCTCCTCGCGCCACTCGGCCCGCTGACCGCACTGGCCAGTGTGATCGCCCAACTGCCGTACAACCCGGGCTGGACCGACGGCGAGTGGGTGCACATGACCGGTCTGACCCTGGTGGATCAAGCGCCCCGGACCCTCTGGGTGCTGCTCCTGCTCGCCGCCCCGCGCGACCTGCTCGGGCCCGCCACCCGAACCCGCCACTGGACGGCCCTGGCCGGGCTGTTCGTCGGCGGCGGGCTGCTCACCGCCGCCCTCGACACCTCGCCGATCCCCTCGATCGCCTTCAACGTGATCAGCCCCTATCTGGCGGTGGCGGTCGGCGGTGCCGAACTGGCGCTGATCGCGGTCAGCCCGACTGCCCTGGCCAGGGGCTACCGCTGGCCGGCCGCAGCCGCACTGGCCGGCTGCCCGATCGCCTTCCTCGCCCTCCTGCGCATGCTCCGTCACCCATGGCCGGACGGCCTCGCCCTGCTGGTGCTGATCGCGGCCCTGGCCGTCCCCCTCGCCCGCCGCCGCGCCACCCCGAAGCTCCCCGGCGACGGCAGCACGGCCTGACGGTCCGTCAACTCGCCGTCAGCCGAAGTCCACACCCTCCCAGAGCTTGCGTTCGGCGGCGCGGGGGTCGGCCACCAGGCCGGTCTCCGCGCCGCCCTCGTGGCCGAAGACCAGCACGCTCCGGTCCTCCGCGCCGTACGGCACCCCGCCGGGCAGCTCGCCGGTGCGGGCGAACTCGACCCAGCGGCGGTGCAGTTCGGCGGCGAGGGAGCGCGGCGGCTGCGGGCCGGTGAGGCGGAGGCAGTCGGGGTTGTCCAAGGTGTCCCAGACGAAGGGCAGTTCGATGCTGTGCGCGGCGCCGAGCGGCAGACCGGCCTCGTTCGGGGCGATCGGGCTGTGCCAGCCGAACTCGTAGACGTAGCTGGGGGCGGCGGCCTCCGCCCGGGCCTCGGCGACCCGGTAGGACGGCACGCGGAACAGACGGTCGGTCAGCACGGCCGCCGCGACCTCGGCCGGGGCCGCCGGGGGTAGGCCGGGGTGCCGCCGGCCGCGTAGGAGCCGTAGCAGCCCTCGGGTGCGCCGTAGGCCGTGGCCCGCTCGATCAGCGGCTCGGGGACGGGGAGTTGGGCCACCGGGGAGGGCATCAGGAAGAGCCGGTACTCCTCCGTCGTGGTGCCGATCAGCAGCGGTTTGTCGCCGCCCGCGCCGGCCCGGATGGCCTCGATCGGGCGCTGGGTGAGCAGCTCGCCGTCCACCACCGGCAGGAAGGCCATGCCGCAGGAGGCGATGGTGCTCGGGCCGTACTTGGCCGGGTCGGCGCCGCCGGCGACCTCCTCGGCCACCTCGTCCTGCCTGGCCACCACCTCCTCCGGAGCGCAGGAGGCAAAGCCCGCCAGGTCGAAGCTCACGCCCAGGCGGCGGGCCACCTCGGCGGAGACCAGGGCGGCGTCCTCGACGGTCTGGGCGATCTCGGCGCTGCCGCTCTGCGCGATCGCCCGGTGGAAGAGGTCGGTGCCGGTGGAGAGCAGGGTCAGCACGCTCATCGCCCCGGCGGACTGGCCGAAGAGCGTCACGTTCGCCGGGTCACCGCCGAAGGCGGCGATGTTCTCCCGGACCCACTCCAGGGCGAAGAGCTGGTCGAGCAAGCCCCGGTTGGCGGGCACCGGAGCGTCCGGTACATAGCCGAAACCCTCCATTCCCAACCGGTAGTTGAGGCTCACGCAGACCACGCCGTCGCGGGCGAAGGCGGCGCCGTCGTAACAGGAGACGGCCGAGGAGCCGGTCACGAAGGCTCCGCCGTGCAGCCAGACCAGCACCGGCAGTGGCGCGGCCCCGGCCTCCTCCGGCGTCCAGACGTTGAGGTTGAGGCAGGCCCGGCCCGGCACCACCGGGTCGGGGAACAGCTCACCGAACCGGCCCTTCATCCTCGGCTTGGGCGCCGTCGGCCCGAAGGACTCGGCTGCGAGCGGGGTGGTCCACGGCTCGGGCGGCACCGGCGCGGCGAACCGCAGCGGCCCGAACGGCGTTGCCGCGTAAGGGATGCCGAGGTAGCGCAGCACTCCGTCGGCCGCCACCCCGGTCACCGGACCGTACGCCGTCCGCACCGCACCGCTCATCTCGACCGCTCCTCCGACCCAGGTGTGCACCGATCCTCCGAGCCCGATCCGTTCCCTCGCACGAAGGTCCGGAAACGGGGACGGCCCCCGGAGCCGGAGCTCCGGGGGCCGCCTCGACCGTCGGTCGGGGGATCAGAACGAGGGATCAGAACTGGGTGCTGATCGTCACGCCGCTGAAGTCGGTCTTGGCGAAGAGGCTGATGTAGCGGTAGCCGGCCGTCGGGTTGGTGACGGTGATGCTCTGGGTGGTGCCGGTCGCCGTGGAGGAGGCGGTGAAGGCGCTCGGGGAGGCCCAGGTGCTGTCGTTGTAGTACAGGTACGCGGTGCCGGTGCCGCCGGAGGCGTTGACCTTCAGCGTGGTGGTGCCGGCCGGCAGGTAGACGTACATGTAGTCCGAGTTGCCCGCGGTGGCCGCGCGGCCGGTGCGCTGGCAGTTCTGGCCCAGCGCGTCGGTGCGGGTGTCGAGGCAGGTCGGCAGGGTCGTCCCGGCGCCGACGGTCACAGTGACCGAGGTCGGGGTCGAGGCCGATCGGCCGGTGTTGTCGGTCACGGTCAGGGCGACGGTGTAGGTGCCGGCCTTGGCGTAGCTGTGGCTCGGGTTCTGCTGGTCCGAGGCGGAGCCGTCACCGAAGGTCCAGTGCCAGCCGGTGATCTGGCCGCCGCCGGTCTGCACCGAGGTGTCGGTCAGGGAGACGGTCGCGCCGTTCACGCTCTGGGTGAAGAAGGCGGTCGGTCCGGCCGCGAGGCAGGCGCCGTTCGCACAGGCGGTCAGCCAGGCGTCGAAGTCGGCGTCGTACGCGGTGCCGACCGAGTTGTAGACGTTGTACCCGCCCTGGAAGTCACCGGTCCGGAAGTGGCCGAGCATGGAGTAGACGTCCTGCGGGTGCTTCTCGAACATGTAGCGGACGGCCATGTAGCCCCACGGGTAGACCCGGGTGGAGTCGGAGTTGCCGTAGGTGTTCTGGAAGATGGTGCTGAGCTTGTAGGTGTGCTTGGCCGCCTCGCCCATCGCCTGGGTGTCGGTCAGGCCGCGGTAGGCGTAGGACTCGTACTCGGCCACGCCCTCGACCCACCAGATGTCCGGGACGGCCATCGTGGCGCCGAAGTTGCCCTTCATGTCGTAGATGCCGTCGAGGTAGTGGGTGTACTCGTGGTTGAGGTTCCACACGTTCGCCGGGAAGCTGTCGTTCCACGACTTCTGGTACATCACGCAGACGGGCTGGTTGTTCGGGTCCGTCGGGTCCATGACGGTCTGGCCGCCGTTGTCCGTCGAGTTGTTGAAGATCGCCCAGGAGTACGTGAGGTAGTCGGCGTTGTTCGAGAAGATGCCCATGGTGAGCGTCTTGCCGTACGGGTTGACCGCGCCGCGGTCCTTCACCAGGTTGTGGAAGAAGGTGTCCTCGCCGCGCAGGCTGGTGCAGACGGCGGCCAGGTCGGCGGCCGAGAGCGACTCGGTGAGCAGGGTGCGGTTGTCGCAGACCAGCTGGTTCGGCAGCACCGCGGCGGTGAGCTTGGCCGGCAGGTTGCAGGTGTTGAGGTACGAGCAGGAGCCGCCGTCGTAGTAGTTGGCCTGGAAGGCCGCGTGCACGTACAGCGGGCCGGTCAGGCCGACGATCGGGGTGGTGTCCAGCAGGCCCTTGAGCACCGGCTTGACGATCGCCTCGACGGCGGCGCCGTCACCGGCCATCCGGCCGAGCGAGTTGCCCGCGTTGCTGTCCAGGGCGGCGCTGCCGCCGCTCAGCAGGTCGGTGTGGTTCTTCGCGAAGTTGCCGATCGAGGTGACGATGGCGGGGTTCGCGGCGACCGCGCTGACGAAGGCCGGGTTCCAGTTGCCGCGCCAGAGCGGGGTGGCCAGGACGGAGTTGACCGCCTTGACCATCTTCGGGTACGCCAGGTACGAGTTGTTGAAGGTGTCCAGCACCTGCTTGTACTCGCCCAGGTAGCTGCCCTGCAGGTTGGCGCTGTCGGTGAGGATCTGCACCTCGGAGAGCACGACGCCGTTGTTGTCGTTGACGTCCGTCCAGTGCGCGCTCGCGAAGAACGCGTCCAGCGCGGCCTTGGCGGCGCTGGTCACCGAGGAGTCGTAATTGCCCACGGCGGCGGCGTTGTTGGACTGCACGTACCAGCCGGCCCGCTGGAACATCACCAGCTGGAGGATGCTGGTGGAGTTGTCACCGGTGTAGTTGGCCGCCATGTCCTGGAAGGCCTTGGTCACGGTGAGCAGCTGGGACTGCTTGAAGATGTTTCCCGCGTCCGTGCCCGTGACGTTGTACAGGGTGTTCATGCAGTCGGTGGTCGAGCCCTCGACGAAGGCGACCAGGGCGGCCCCGCTGCGGCTGCCGAAGTCGGCGGCGGTGCAGCTCTGCGCGGCGGCGGCCGCGACGGCGTTGCCCGCCACCGCGTTCTGCTGCCGGGTCTTGGGCTGCGGGGTGGTCGGCGGGTGGTAGGCGCGCTGCTCGGTCTGGAGCACCGTGCCGCCGACCTGGGCCACGGCGGCCTGGCTCAGCTCGGCACCGGTGCGCGGCTTGGCGACGGCGGCGGTCTCGTCGGCGGCCGGGGCCGCGACCTCCGGGCCGGCGGGCTTCGGAGCGGCGGGGGCGGCAGCCTTGGCCGTCGCCTTCAGGGTCGTACCGGCCGGGGCGGCGATCGCCTGGACCGGCAGGAGGGTGGCTGCGGCAGCACAACACGCGGCGACGCTCGCCGTCAGTGTGGGCAGGGGTATGCGAAGACGCACGGCGTGGTCCTTCGGACGTGGGGGGAGGCTGACTGGGTATCAGCGGGAGGTGGGGGTGGATACGTGAGCGATCCTGCCACCAGTCACCCTGTCAGAACAATGTCACAGGTCATATGACATGACCGCGCGACGGCATAACACGGTTGCGCAAGCCATAACCGCTGGTGGCGAAGGCCCCAAGAGTGCGCTAAGGCCGGGCGGCGCGGTAGGTGCGGGCGGCCCAGTCGCGGAAGTGCGGGGAGCCGCCGACCAGATCGCGGTAGGCGGCGGTGGCGGCGCCGAACAGGGTCTCGACCAGGTCGGCCGTGAGCGCCGAGCTGCGCCAGGCGAGCAGGTGCCGCACCCAGATCGGCGTCCCGATCAGCGGTTTGACCACCACGTCGCCCATCGGCCGGGTGGTCGCCTGCACCACGGCGATGCCCAGGCCCGCCGCGATCAGCTCCTGGAGCTCCAGCCGCCCGCCCAGGAATTCGTGCACCGCGCTCGGGGTGAACCCGGCCGCCGCGCAGGCGCCGTAGAAGACGCCGTGCCAGCCGGCGCCGTCGTCGGGCGTGAGGAACCAGGCCTCGTCGGCGAGGTCGGCCAGGGCGATCTCGGTGCGGTGGCGCAGGTGGTGATTGGCCGGCAGCGCGACGAAGGTGGGCTCGGTGACGATGCCCCGGTGCGAGACGGCCCGCGAGTGGCGCAGCTCGCGGCCGGGGTAGTCCACCGCGAGCGCGGCGTCCACGTCGTCGCGCTCCAGCAGCTCGACCAGGTCGGAGCAGCGGTAGACGGTGCTGACGGCGAAGCCGAGCTCGGGCTGCTGGTGCCGGGCCCGGGTGACCAGGCCGGGCAGGATCGGCGAGATGGTGGCCGCCAGCCGCAGCTCGCGCCGCCCGCGCACGGCCTGCTCCTCCGGCCGCCGGCCGAGGCTGTCGGCCCGGGCCAGCAGGTCACGGGCGGCCGAGAGCACCTCGGCCCCGAAGCAGGTGGGCGCGACGCCGGTGGCCGTCCGCTCGAACAGCGGCGCGCCGAGGTGGCGTTCGATCCGGCGCAGCTGGGTGCTGGTGGCCGGCTGCGAGGCCCCGAGCAGCACGGCCGCCCGCCCCACGCTCCCGGCGTCGGCGATCGCGCAGAGCACCCGCAGGTGCCGCAGCTCCAGCTCCATGGACCCTCCCTAGCCCCAGCGGTCCCGCCTCCCCGACCGGCGGTGGCGGATGACGACCTCCGGTATGCAATGGCACACATGACATGTCAGGCTGCTTACCTTCGCCGCCGAAAATGGCCACGTCAAGCCCCGTTCGCGCTTCGATGCGCCCCTGGAACCTCCCTTGAACTTCTCTTGCCTTTCTCCCAGCACAAAGGGCCGCACCCTCGCCTGCGGGAGGGTGCGGCCCTTCGGTCCTGGCCGGCCGTCAAGAACCCCAAGGCCAAGGCCGCCGCCAAGCAGCTCGGCGAGGTCTACCAGCAGCTGGCCGACAGCGCGAAGCACAACCAGACCCCGGACACCAAGTCCCTCCCCGGCAAGGTCCAGACGGCGGTCACCGCCCTGAGCCAGTGCGCGGCTACCGAGTGGCTGCCCACCCTCAGCCCAGGACCCGGTCGCCCGGCGCGGCCGAGTCCCTTCGCGCACCCGACCCGACCTGCGCACGTCCATGACTCTCTGGACGAACCTTGCGCCGCATGCTAGCTTGCGATGCATGGTACCTGGCATGACCGACCCCGAGGGTCCCGCGGCGCCGCCCGAGAGCGCCGCCGCGACTCAGCTGCGCAAGGGCGTCCTCGAGTACTGCGTACTGGCCCTGCTCCAGGACGGGCCGCGGTACGGGGTGGAGCTGCTGGAGGAGCTGGGCCGGTTCCCGATGCTGGCCACCAGTCAGGGCACCATCTACCCGCTGCTCTCCCGGCTGCGCCGCTCCGGTCTGGCCGAGACCTTCCTCCGGGATTCGGCCAGCGGGCCGTCCCGCCGCTACTACACGCTCACCGAGGCGGGCCGCACCGCCCTCGCCGAGTTCGCCACGCTCTGGCCCGCGTTCCGCACGGCCGTCGACCACCTCCTGACCCCAGGAGCCACCGCCGCCCCAGGAGGCACCCCGTGACCAGCTCCACCGACCACCCGCTCGTCCGCGAGTACCTCGACGCCGTCGGCCGGCACACCGCCGCGCTCCCGGCCGAGCGCCGCCGCGAGCTCCTCGCCGACCTCGGCGAGCACCTGGAGGTCTCGCTGGCCGAGCGCCTCACCGGCACCCACCCGGCCGCTGACGAGGCCACCGTCCGTCAGGTGCTCGACCGACTGGGCGCCCCGCAGCGGGTGGCCGCCGCCGCGCTGGAGGAGGCGGGCGTCGCCCGCACCGAACCGGAGGCCCCCGGCCGCACCCGGCTCACCCTGCTGCTGGCCGCGCTCCCCCTGCCCCTGCTCCTGGTGCCCGCTCTCGGCCCGCTGCTGGCGCTGGCCGCCGCGGCCGTGGCCCTCCTGCGGATCTGGAAGTCACCGCAGTGGACCACCGGGCAGAAGCGGCAGGCTACCCTGCTCCTCGTCTCCCCGGCAGCCGTGCTGCCGACCAGCGCCGTGGCCCTCTCCCTGGTCTCCTCGCACGGCCTGACCCCGGTCGCCGTCCTGGCCGCCTGCCTGGTCAGCATCCCGCTGCCGGTGCTCGCCATTCGCCGGCTCGCCAGCACCGCAGCCCACCTGCGCACCGCCTGAACCGGCCGGGGTTCACCGGTGCACCAAGGGCAGCTTGGCCGACAGTTGATGACGTTCCGCGCCCCGGCCTGAGCGGACGCAGCGGCGGCCGGAGGACCGAGCCTGGTGTCCCTCACCCGATCGCCTGCCGGGCCACCTCTGGTGGCCTGACCTCCTGCTCGAACAACTCGGAAGGAGTCCTGAGAGAGCCGGCACGCCTCCGCTCAGACCCGCAGGTTCAGCTCCTCTCGCAGGGTCGGCAGCTGGCTGCCGAGCAGGACGCCCAGCTGGAAGCGGTTCTCAGCACCGTAGCGGTCCATCAGGGAACGCAGTGTGTAGCCGATCGTACGCAGGCTGATGCCGAGAGCGTCCGCAACGGCGGCGTCCGACCGGCCTGCGGTCATCAGCACGACGATCTGGTACTCCCGGTCCGTCAACTCCATGTCCGGCAGAGGATCCGCGCCCGCTTCGGCCGCTGCGCTCTCCTCGCTGCCCAGCGACCAAGTCCGCTCGTACAGCTGCACGAGCGCGGCCACCAGCTCCGGGTCGCCGATCTCCAGTGCGCCTGCGGCCGGCTCCAACGGGTCGATGGGCAGCAGTGCCACCGCTCGGTCGAAGATCTGCATCTTGATCGGCAGCCGGTCGGTGAGCCGACACTTGGCGCCGTGTGCCAGGAGGTCGTGGTTGTGCTGATCCGGAAGCCCCGACATGGTCGACGTCACACCGAGTACCTTGACCGCGACTCCGCGTGCGAGCAGCGCGAGGTCACCGGGTGCGGCGGCGGCGAGCACCGCGGCGTCGATGTACGGCACCGGGTTCATCGACAGGTGCTCGCGCCGCTCCAGTCCGCTGAGCTCGTCGATCCGCCGGACTACTGCCGCCCGCCCGTAGAGCGCGCGGGCCGCACCACGCCGGGTCGGGTCCGCCGGCGACAGTGTGATGCCGCCGAGGACCGCCGCGTGGCCACGTGCCAGCTCGACCGGGTCCACCAACCGACGCTTGCGCAGCCGCAGTTCGGCGACCACCTGCTCGACTGGTCTGGCCGTCCAGCGCTCCGCCGGACGCGGCCCGGCTCGGCCCGACCGGACGACCGTGTCCGTGCCCCAGAGCTCCTCCAACGCATGCTCCGTCCGGCGCCGGGTGAGCGAGAGCTCGCGCGCGACGGCGGGTGCTGTCCGTGCGCCGAACAGCACGAGGTGACGGTAGACCAGGTCGGCGTCAGCCGAGAGGTCCCAGCCGCGCAGAGCGGCTGGGACCGGTACGTCCGGGGAGTGCTGGGACATCGGCCCGTTACCAGCAGGTGGCGCAGTTCTGCGTGTTGACTCCGTTGTCACCCGGCTTGGTGCCCCGCGGCGGCGGGGAGCCTGAGCCGGTGGGCCACGATGGAAGAACGACACCCCCGGTGACCGGCACGGCCGCCCCGCCTCTGCCGTCGGAAGCGACGGTCAGTGACACGCAGCCGGCCGAGTACCCCTTCGAGGGAAGGAAGCAGAGGCCCACTGTCCCCGGGCTCAGCGTCATCGCCGTGTCGAAGTCAAAAGCCCCCGGGTATCCCCAGCCGATGTCACCGGTCTCCACCCACTGGCCCTGGGAGTTGGCGGAGAAGCCGACGATCTCCGTGCTGTCGGTGTCTGCCGGCGCCGGGCAGAAGCGGCCGGTCGGCTTGGCATGGGTGGTCACCGTCGCCGCCCCCGGGCCGGTCGGCGTCACGCTGGTGATCGAGGCGTCCCACTCGGAGCAGTCGAGGTACGTCCGCCACGATTCGCTCGCCCGGGCGTCGGTCGTCCCTGCCCCCGCCACCAGTACCGCAGCGACGGCTGCCCCCAGCGGCCGCCAGAGCCGGCCCACGGAATTCCCGATCCGCATGTGTTTCTCCCCCCGGAGCTTCGTGCGCAGCAACTGCGCGATGGTAATACAGAGGATCAAATGGAGTACAGCCAGATGATCATAGGATTGTGGGCGGTCAACGCGCGGGGTCAGACGGCGCAGAGCCCACCTCCACGGTTGCAGAGTCGTCCGTCGCCCGTGGTGTAGGGATGGGAGACGGGTGGCGGGACGGGGTCCTGCTGCGGCCGTTCGTAGACCGTGCGGGAGTCGGCCGGCTTACTGCCTCTCACATCGCGCATCAGCTCGGGGGACACCTTGGCTATGGTCCTGTCCGGCGCCCGCAGGTAGTCGGCGCCGTCGGCCCCGCAGAGCAGTGTGTACCCGGTCGGAACGAATTCCGGAGCCACATGGTCCGGGCAGTTACCGGACGGGTACTTGACGCTGTCACAGTTCGGCCCCGGGACCCCTCCCGCGACTCCGGCTGCGGTCGACACCCGGTCGAGGGCATCCTCCGCCACCTTCGCACCACTGACCACCCGGCTGACGGCGCTCACGCCCTTGACCACAGCGCCCATGCCCGGGGCGAGCACCGAAGCGCCGAGGGAGATCGCGTCGAGGACGAAGCCCGCGTTGTTGTGATGCTTCGCGGAGTCGACCATGTCCTCCGCCGTGAGGATCATGCTGCCGACCCCGAGGACGGCACCGACGAACAGCACTGCCGGGGCGGACGCGCACACCGCGATGGCCAACGCGGCCACCCCGAGCACTGCCGAGACCGCCGACTTGTGGTCCTGGATCCAGTTGCCCGCCGCCTTGCCGGCGTCGCCGATGGCAGTGACCGTGTTCGTGAGCCACTTCCACCACTCGCCGCTCGGGTCGGACCGGGTCACCGGGTCGTTACCGCTGTACGCGTACGCGTTCAGCTGCTGCGGGTCGGTCGGGTCCAGCAGCGGGTCCACGGACAGGAACCGCCCCGCCGCCGCGTCGTACTCCCGCGCTCCGAGGTGGATCAGGCCCGACGAGGGGTCGACTGTCCCACCCACGAACCCGGTCGTCGCCGGGAATGCGGCGTCGCCATCCCCGCGCACCACCCCGAACGGGTCCTGGCGACGGCGCACGACGGTCATGGTGGCCGGGTTGACCGCGATCATTGCCGTCCCCTGGTGGTCCGAGGCCAGCCAGGTCGCTCCCGCCCCGGTGCGCACGGCGACGACCGCGCCGCCGTGGCGGTAGGAGCGGGTGCCCGTCACGGCACCGCTGGTGCGGTCGAGGCGGAGCTCCTCCCCCGGCAGGTAGAGCGTGGAGCCCGCCGGGTCGTGGCTGATCAGGCGCGAGCCGTCGGCGCCGTAGACGTAGCCGGTGCGGGCGGTGCCCGCGGTGATCGTGGCGAGGCGGCCCTCGGCGTCCCAAGCGAGCTGCTGGGCGGGACCGCCGGCCGGGTCGGGACGGGTGACGGTGTTGCCCGCCTGGTCGTACCGGTAGGCGGCGCCGCTCGGGGTGACCGAGGTCAGGGCGTGCGGTTGCGGCGCGCCGGCGGCCGGGTAGCTGAAGGTCCGCGTGGTGTCGCCGGCCAGGGTGTGCCGGGTGTCGGTCAGCCGGTTGCCGGTGCGGTCGTAGCCGTAGGACTGCCAGTACGGTGCCGGGCCGCCGAGCGAGGCGGCGGACGGCGCGCCGGAGCAGTCCCCGTTCCCGGGCGTCCAGGCGTCGGTGAGGCGCTGGAGGTGGTCATGGCCGAAGCACTGGGTGTCGGCGCTCTGGCCGAGCGGGGTGTCCGAGATCGAGGTGATCGTGCCGACCGGATCGTAGGTGTACCGGCTGTCCGCCTGCATCGGATGGGCGACCTCGGCGTCGACCACCGAGCGGACGGGCCGCCTGGTGGTGTCGTCGTAGAAGTCGGTGACCCAGGCCCGGTGGCCGGTGTCGCCCAGCTGAAGCCGCGACTGCTCGCCGTAGCGGGTGTACTGGGTGTCCGTCACATAGTCGATGGTCGAGCCGGTCGGACCGCCGAAGGTGAGCAGCGGGTGGCCGAGGTCGTCGTAGGTGTGCGAGACGGTCTCCTCGAAGAGGTCACCGGCGCCCGGGTAGACCTCGCCTGCGAGGCTGCCGTCCGGGTTGTAGCGGGCCTGGGCCACGTAGGAGCCGGCCAGCGCGCCCTCGGCCGCCGGGATGTCGACCTCGCTCTTGATGACCTGGTAGCTCTTGTTGTAGCCGAGGATCTTGGTGGTGTACGGGTTGCCGTCCTGGTAGCGGGTGGCACTCGCCGCCCTGCCCTTGCCGTTCGGGACGGTGTCGTAACTCCAGTCGGCGAGCTTGCTGCCGCCGACCGGCCCGGCGTACTCGGCGGTGGTCCGCCCGAGCGCGTCGTAGCTGTAGCTGAGGGTGCTCCCCCGTGCGTCGACGGTGCTGAGCAGCTGCCCGGCCGCGTCGTAGGCGAGGGTGGTGGTGCCCTTGTCGGGGTCGGCGCTGCGGATCTGCCGGCCCATCAGGTCGTAGTCGTAGCTCCAGGTGTTTCCCGCCGGGTCGGTCAGCCCGGCCAGCCGGCCCGCGGGCGTGTAGCGGTAGGTGGTCGCGTCGTAGTCACCGCCGATGGCGTGGGACCGGTACTGCCGCAGTTCGGTGGTCCGGCCGCGCGCGTCGTACAGGGTCGTGCCGGCCACGCCCCCGTCGGGCGGCAGCACACTGGTCCGGTCGCCCTCGTAGCCGGTGGTGGTGCGCCACTTCTCGGTGCCGCCGCCGAGGACGACCGTGGCCGTAGGCCGGCCCGCGCCGTCGTAGGCGGTCTGGGTGAGCATGGGGATCGCGGTGTCGGCGGCCGACCAGAGCGCGGTGTCCACCGCGCCGTCGTTGGCGTAGGGCTGCGTCTCCCGGAAGACCCGCCCGTGCGAGTCGTACCGGGTGTCCACGAGCAGCCGCCCTCCCCCGGGAGCGGGCGCCTGAGTCTGCCGCTTGCGGTACAGGCCGTCGTACACCGTGGTGCTGGTGACGTAGGTGCCGTTGGGGCCGAGGGCGTCGGTCCTGACCGAACTCGGCCGGTCGTTGGCGGTCAGGTAGCCGAACCGCGCGTTGCCCGACTGGCCGGCAGCCCGCGACCGGTTCGGCAGCCAGAGCTCGGTGGCCCGGCCGAGCCCGTCGTAACTCGTCTCCGTGACACGGCCGTTGGGGTCGGTCACGGTGAGCGGCTGGCCGAAGGCCGGGTCCAGCGTGGTGACGGTGGCGAAGCCGGCCGGGTCGGTGACCGTGGTACCCGTGGCCGGTCCACCGCCGGCCGGAGCGTAGGCGGTGCTGGTGGCCCGGCCCAGCGCGTCCGCGCTGCGCACGGTGCGCCCGTAGCCGTCGTACCCCGCCGTGCCGCTGACGACATAGTCCGGTCCGGCGGCCGGATGCCGGGCGAGCACCTCGGTGGTGGTGGCGTCGCCCGCGCTCGGGGCGGCACCGAAGGTCTGGCCGTCGTACCAGGTGCGGGTGTCGGAGACCGCTTGGTCGGGATAGACCGGTGTACTGGAGCAGTCGGTGGCCACGGTCTCGACCCGGGCGGGCCGGTCGAGCAGCCAGGCGGCGGTGTTGACGGCGTAAGCAGTGCGGGTGCAGCGGGCCTGGCTGTGGTCGGCGAGGTCGCCGTGATCGTCGACCTGGACGGGAAGGCCGTGGCCGTCGTACACCGTGTCGGTCTCGGTGATCCGTGTGCCGCCGCCGCTCAGCGCGGTGTAGCTCTTGGTGGTGCCGGTGCGCACCAGGTAGGCGCTGAGGGTGTCGCGGGTCGCGGTCGGCCCCTGGACGGTGGGCCAGGACAGGGTCTTGGTGACCACTGGGCCCGACTCGCCGTTGTAGGTGGCCTGTTCGACCGGCTGGCCGGTCAGCCAGTCCTCGTCGGTCCGCGCACCGCCCTCGGAGTCGGTGACGTCCACCTTCCGGACGCCGCTCGGCAGGTGGTCGCCGTTCATCCCCCGGTAGAAGCGGTACTCCGTCAGCCCGACCGGCCCTGACGGATCGCCGGCGGTGCCGACGTGCACTCGGACCCGGCCGAAGCCGCGGAACTCGTTCCAGGTCTTCGTGTCCGGCCGACCGGATCCGCCGGTGTCGAAGTGCCAGGCGGCACCGTCCAGGTACTCGTAGCGGGTGACCTGCTCGGCGCCGGTGGCGATCCGGTCGGCGGTGCTGACGGAGTCGACCACGTACTTGTGGAAGAAGTCGGTGCGCGCCGGGGAGCCGGGGGCGGACCAGCGCACCGGGAAGCAGCGGCGGGTGTTGCTCTCCGGTGCGGGCAGCTGGTCCGCCGTGCAGTCCGGCGGCGCGTAGCTGATCGAGGTGACCCCGCCCGCCTCGGAGACGACGGCGGTGACACGGTAGCGGTTGAGCGGCGCGTAGCCGTCCGGTGACCAGACCCGGTTGGGGAGTTGAGTCCCCTCGAACGCGACCTCGGGCAAGGTGGCCGGCGAGCCACCCGAGAGGCCGGTGTGCGTGATGCCCTTGAGCCAGAGTGCGGCCTTGCCACCGTCCCCCGGGTCCGGGTACTGCTGGTCCAGGGACCAGGTGTCCACATCGGCGTAGCCCGAGCCGCGCAGTACCTGGGTGGTGACCTTGTCCAGCCGCTTGCTGGACCAGAAGGTCGGCGAGTGGTGCTGCCGGCATCCGGCCGGGTCGCAGAGGCTGTCCCAGGGGACGTCCGGCCAGTTGTCCCGGTGGTCGGAGGTGCAGGTGCTGCCGGGGACGCACCGGTCGGCCGTGGTGAAGAGCACCCGGCCGGCGGGCCGGCCGCCGTCGAGGCCGTCGTGCAGTCCGTAGTCGATCCGGGCCAGGGTGCCACCGCGGGTGTAGCCGACCGGTGCGTCCTTCAGGTTGAGTCCGTAACTTCCGGTCTCCGCCGTGTAGGTGTAGAGCATCGTGTTGCCGTGGCGGTCGATGACCGCGTCGAGGTTCCAGCGCCACGGCTGGCTGCACCACGAGCTGTCCCAGGTGGCGCCGTGGCACGGTTCGCCGCTGTTGCGCCCGAAGACAGGGACGCTCCAGGTGGCGGTGGAGTCCGTGCGCGAACCGAACAGGTACTGGGTGCCGTCGACCGTGGTGATCCGCCAGTAGTCGGCACCGGCCGGCTCGGCGACGTGCTCGACCCGGGCGCCGTTGTCGGGCTTGGCGTGCCAGCCGGTGCTCGGGTCCTTCACCAGTGGTCCGGATCCGCCGGGGAAGGAGACGGCGGCGTTCTCGCTCTGCCAGCACAGGTCGCCGGTCTTGTGCCCGGCCGGGTCGGCGGCGTCGGCGGTGTCGGCGCAGGGGCTGTAGTCGCGTTGGACGTAGCCGGCCGAGAGGTCCCACCCGTCACCGACCCAGCTCGGCTGGTTGTTGGTCGCCGAGGTGCGGCCGTCGAGCCGGCCGGAGGAGTAGCTCAACGCGAGGCTGGGCTGCAGGCCGCCGGGGGCCGGCGGCACCCGCAGCGGGTAGGACCAGGTGAAGTCGCCGGTCTGCTGGACCACGTCCCAGCTGGCGGTCGGCGCGAGCGGGGTGGCCTGCGCGCTGCCGCCGCCCGGCTGACCGGGGCCGGCCGGTGCGGGCTGGTCGCCGTGGAGGGAGCGCAGCGTTGCCTGATCCGGGATCCGGGGGCTCATGCCCTGCTGGGTGACGGGGACGGAGGCGGTGCTCTGCACCGGAACCGACGGCCCCGGGGAGTCCGCCCGGGCCGGGCCGGCCAGGCCCTGGACCAGGCCGAGGCCCAGGGCCAGCGGTAGCAGCAGGGATATCCCGCGCCTGGCGCGCGAGAGGGCCGAAGGTGCTGGTGGCACGCGCAACTCTCCTTGGAAAGGTCATGGTTGACGGTACGGTCGGCTGGAGCTGCCGGGCCGGCCGATCGCGGGCCGGCCCGGCAGCGGCGGTGATCAGACGTCGTTGAGCAGGTAACCCAGCTGCCTGTCCATCGTCTGGCCCTCACAGGTGGACTGGATCGAGTCCAGGTGGCTGTTGCCGAAGTCCTTCAGGACGCAGCGCCAGATCGGGTGGCTGGGCAGTCCGGCCGGAGCACTGGTCCAGAGGTAGCCCTGGATGCCCAGGTCGGTCGCCCCGGTGCTCTCGCAGCTCGGGTCCGTGGAGCTGAACACGTCCCCGCCCGTCGTGAGGCAGGAGTGGAGCGGCTGGGTGCCGGGAAGTTGGGTCAACGGCAGCGCGCCGGCCGGGCCTTCCCACGTCAGGCGGGGCGGCACACCGCCGATGCTGCTGCGGTGCTGCCACGTGGTCGGCTGCACGTAACGGGAGAGCATGGCGTAGGCGCGGACGAAGCCGAGGGTCAGCTCCTTGGCGCCGCCCTGGATCCCGTCGCAGTTGTCGTGGACGGAGTCCCAGTGGTCACCGTTGCCGCTGTTGTAGCAGCGGTACAGCGGCAGGCTGGGCTGGTCGGTGGGGGCGGTGACGTAGACGGAACCCAGAGCGCCGATCTTCTCGTAGCCGTCGCAGGTCGCCTGGTCCGAGGTGAATTCGCCGCCCTGGTACCGGCAGGAGTAGAGCATCCGGGTGTTCGGGGCACCGGCCGGCGCCGGCATGCCGAGAGCCGCATCGAAGCGGAAGCCGACCGGGATCGCGGTGGACTGCTGCCAGTGACCGCCGGTGTCGCCGGTGGTGTAGTGGCGGCCCGCACCGTCGACGTACCGGCCGAGCTGGCCACCCGCGGGAGCTGGGCCGGCCGCCTGCGCCGCGATGTCCGCGGTACCGCGCACGCCGGTCTGGACGGTGACGTCCGCGAGCTGACCGGCGAAGTAGTCGGTCGGTGCGCCACTGGCCTTGCCCCGGCCCACCGTCAGGTTTCCCGCGATCGGCGGCGCGACGACACCGTCCCGTTGACCGGCCAGGCGGCCGTTCACGTAGAGCCGCAACTGGCGCAGCGCATAGTCGTACTGCCCCACCAGGTAGGTCCAGCTGCCGGACTGCGGCGAGGCGTCGGATACCGCGCTGAGTCGGGCAGCGCCGTCGGCGTCCACGGCCGGGACGGTGAACGCCCAGCGGTCGGAGGAGGCTTGGTACTGCAAGGCGAACGCGGAGACCCGTGCGCCGTCCTGGGCCACGGCCGTGCCGGTGTGGTCCTTCTTCGCGAGGTTCACCCAGGACGAGACGGTGACGGAGTCGCTCAGCGAGGCCCCGGCCTGTCCGGTGCTCCCGGAGCCGGTGGCCCCGTCGAGCTGGAGCACGCCGCCCACCGGGCCTTGGCCGGTCAGCGCCGCGCCTGTCCGGCTGAGCGTCAGGTCGTCGTGCCGCCAGCTGGAATCCTTGGCGGTACTGCCGCCGGGGGCGTCGTCGAAGCGAAGGTCGACGCCGTCCGCAGCCGGCACATCGGCGTGCAGGGCGCGGACCTCGCCCTCGGTCAGCACCCGTCCGAAGACCCGGACTTCGTCGAGTGCCAGCCCGAAGAAGTCGCACCTGGTGCCGTTCCACTTGGCCCGGCCGATGGTCAGCGGACCAGCCCTGCCCGAGGGCACCGCGGGCGCGCTGACGCCGGACTGCACGGCGTCCAGCCGGCCGTTGACGTACAGCCGGACCTGATGGGCGGCCGCGTCGTAGCTGAACGCCAGGTGGGTCCATTCGTCATGGGCCGCCGGCGTGGCGGAGGTCACCACGACGCCCCCCGGGTTGTCGGCGTCCGAGCTCGGCAGCACCACGGCCCAGCGGCCACTGGGTGCGTTGTACTGCAGCAGGAAGGTGGACACCCGGTCTCCGTCCTGGGCGAGCATCGTCTGGTTGGCTCCCGCCGGGGCGGCGGTCCGGTAAGCCCAGAGCGCCCCGGAGAAGCTCTGGGTCGTGTCCAGCGCCGGGCGAGCCGTCTCCGCCCATCCGCTGCTGCCGTCGAGCTTGACACCCGACTGCTTTCGGCCGCCGATCCAGCTCGCACCCGCCTGCAGGGTAGCGGTGTTGCCCTTGCCCGAGGTGTCGGCCGCGGTTGTGCCCTGTCCTTCGTCGAAGGACCACCTGCCGTCCGGCGTCGGCAGCGCCTCGGGGGCGGCCTGCGCCGGGTAGGAGGCGTACAGGGTGGAGATCCGGTCCTTGTCCAGGGCTCCGGTGTACAGCCGGACGTCGGAGACCTTGCCCGGCCAGTACTGGGCGGACTGCCCGGACACCCTGGCCCGGCCGATCTCCAGCGGGCCCTGGGCGTTCCAGGCGTTGAGCAGGGTGCCGTCGCCGATCCGGGTGCCGTTGACGTACAGCCAGAGCTTCTTGCCTGCCTGGTCGTAGACGCCCACCAGGTGGACCCAGGTGTTGAGTTCGGTCTGCTTGGTGGAGACCGCGGCCTTGGTGACCTGGCCGCCGTCGCTCTCCGGCATGTCGAAGATCCAGGCGCCGAACGCGGCGTTGTCGGAGTCGACCAGGTGGCCGATCCGGAACTTCGCGCCGGTGCTGCCGTCCAGGCTCACCGCGGTGAGCTGGGCCGGGTCCAGGCCCTGAGGGTTCTTGGCGTTGAGGTACACCCAACTGGAGACGGTGAACGACTGGTCCGTGCGCAGGTCGACGCCCGTACTGGCAGCGGCCGCGTTCACTCCGTCGAGCAGGAGCGCGTTGCCGGTGCGCCCGGGGCCGAAGGCGGCAGCGCCGGTGAGGGTGGCCGGACGGCTGCCGGCCGCGTCGCCCGCGGTGCCCCCGGTGGTCTCGGTGAGGGGCCAGTCGTGCACCAGGTTCAGATCGCGGCCGGCCAAGGTGGCCACCTCGGCGGCGAACAGCGGCCGGGTATAGACCTTGGCACCGGCGATGGCACCGGGCCAGAAGTCCACCCCGGTGGCGTTCCACTGCCCGTGGCCGAGGTGCAGCTTGCCCGCCGAGGCGATCGTGGGCCCGGTCACCGCGACGGCGCCGGCCAGGGCCCCGTTGAGGTAGAGCTGGAGTTGTCCCTTGGCCGCGTCGTAGACGCCTGCCAGGTGGGTCCAGGTGTTCAGCGAGACCGGGCCGTCGGAGGTAGCGCAGGTCCAGGGCCCGTTGTCGGTGTCGGCGGTGGCCACGCAGAAGGCCCAGCGGTGGTCCGCGGTGGCTTCCAGGTTGAACCCGGCGATCTGGCCGGCGTCCTGGGCCATCACGGCCGGGTAGTTGGCCCAGTGGTCGAGTTTCGCCCAGGCCGAGACCCCGAAGCTCTTCGTGGTGTCGACCGTGTTGGGCACGTCGACTGCATCCTTGACGCCGTCCAGGCTGATGCCCGTCGCGGTGCTGCCGGTGCTGCCCGCCGGGCCGGGGACGTAGCCGGGGGCGCCGACCACTGTGCCGTTGCGGTGTCGGCCTGAGTCGTCCAGGGACGATCCGTTCAGCGGCCAGGAGCCCGCCGCCACGTTGTCACCGACCACCAGCGCCTGCACCTCCTCCGGGGCCAGCGCACGGGAGTAGGCCCGCACTTCGTCCACCGAGCCGGGCCACCAGTCGACGTTGCCGGCCGTGGTGCGGGCCCGACCGATGACGAGCGGACCTCCCGCGTTCCAGGCCGCCCCCGGGGTCACGTTGCCGACACCGGCCTGCCGACCGTTGACGTAGACGTATGCCTTGCCGGCGGGTGCGTCGTAGACGCCGGTGACGTGAGTCCAGATTCCTGGGGTCGCGGGATAGGCGGTGCCCGAGATCGGGGCCGCGATCGTGCTGGTGCCGGCCGCGTTGACCATCATGAACATCCACTGGCCGTCGCGCTGCTGGAGATAGAACCCGCTCGCGTTGGCGTCGTCCTGGGACAGCGCGGTGATCGCTCCGCCCGGGCCCGCGAGCCGGTCGGGCTTGAGCCAGGCCGAGACGGTGAAGCTGCCTCCGGTACGAAGCACGCCGGAGGCGGAGGCCGCTTGGCCGGTCTTCCCGTCGAGGTGCAGGGCACTGCCCACCGCACCGTCGGCGGTGAACGAGGCGCCGTCCGTCAGCACCACCGCCTGGCCGCCTGGTGCCGCGTTGCTCGCGGTGCTGCCGCTGCCCTCGTCGAAGCTCCACCGGCCGACCTGGACGTTGTCCGCGGCGACCAGCGAGGCCACTGCCGCGTCCGAGAGCGCCCGGTCGTACACCTTGACCTCGTCGATGGCACCGGGGAAGAAGTCGACGGGGCGCCCGGCGAACCGGGCCCGACCGATGTCCAACTGGCCGCTCGACAGCCAGCTTCCGCTCACCGGCGCCGTGCTGACAATTCGTCCGTTGACGTACAGCCGAACCTGTCCCACGCCCGCGTCGTAGACACCCGTCAGGTGGGTCCAGGCCTGCGCCTGGGCGGTGTTGTCGCCGGACTGCGCGACGGCGATCGCCCCGGTGCCGTCCTGCTTGCCCAGCACCATCGCCCAGCCGGAGCCGCGCTGGCCGAGGTAGAAAGCCGAGGCGGGGCCGCTGTCCTCCTGAGCGACGGCGGTCAGGGCCTCCCCGGCGGCGGCCGGCCGGTCCGGGTTCACCCATGCCGAGACCGAATAGCTCCGGTCGGTACGGACTGTGTGCGGCGCGGTCAGGTACCCGGTGGTGTCATCGAGATGCACCGCCGCGCCGACCGCGCCGGGCCGCCAGCTCACCGTGCCGTGCGCGGTGGCGTCCCGGCTTCCGAGATACGCCGTGTCCTTGCCGTTTCCGTTCAGTGGCCACTGCGCCAATGGACCGTTACCGGACCGGACATAGACGTGGTAGGCGGTGGTCCTGCTCTGGTGACCCGAGCGGTTGACGCTGCGGACGTACAGATCGCGCGGCCCGTCGCCGGTCGGCGCCAGGACGGCACTCGCGCCACCGCCGAGCGCGACCGCGTCCACCTGGGTGGTCGGCGGATCGGACCAGCCGTACAGGTAGTGGTCGATGTCGCCGACACCGGCGGGGCCGAAGCTGAAGGTGTCCGGGATGCCCGGGCCACCGTGCCAGTCGTTGTCCGGGGTGTAGAGCGAGCCGCTCACGGTCGGTGGGGCAGCCACCTCGTGCCGCTCCACACGGAAGGCCGGACCACCCGCCCAGTCGCTGTCGAGCCGGCCGTCGTTGGACTTGACGGACCAGCTCACCTGCTGCCCGTCGTATCCGTCCAGCCCGAGGACGTGATCACGCACTCCCTGGGCACCGGCGCCGTCGCCGGGCTGGGTGGTACCGGAGCTGCTCCCGGTGACGCTCCAGGTCGGTGCCACCTGGTCGCCGCCGTCGGGGTCGGAGAGGTTTGCCCGCAGGGTGATCGCCTGAGCGCCGTACCAGGACACGCCGCCGCACCAGCGGCACGGCGCGGGCAGTGGCGGGTCGGTGGCCAGGCCGTTCGGGCTGTTCGGCTTGTGGTTGTAACTGACCCGCAGGGTGACCTGGTTCTCGTCGAACTTCTTCCAGAGGTTGCCGTTGTCCTCGTCACCGGCCGCCAGCAGGATCGACACGAAGTGGTCGCCGCGCGCGATCCGGTCGGTGACCAGGCCGAGTACGTTGATGCCGGACCGGTTGTCACCGCCGCAACCCGGTCGGCCACCGGAGTTGACCCAGGTCGAACTCATCGGCCAGTAGGTGTTCTTGTCACCGGGCAGGCTGTCCATGACGGTGCCGCCGTCGATCCACGGCGCCTGCCGGGCCTCCAGCGAACTGGCCGCACAGGACGAGGCCCAGGTGTTGACGATGTTCTCCAGATTGGCATCCGTCACCTGGGCGCCGAAGAGGTCCTGCGGCAGGTCGAACTGGACCAGGGACCGGGAGACCCCACTGTCGCCGTATATCCGGCCGACGAACATCCGCTGGCCGGCCGGGGCGAGGAAGTCCATGCCCTGGCCGTTCCAGTGCGAGGCGGTGGCGCCGGTCTGCACCATGGTCCAGCCGTTGCGGGGCGCGGCGAGATCAGGGTCGATCACCACCGGGTAGCGGGTACCGGGGGCGTCCAGCAGCGCGCGATCCGGTGTCAGGGTGATGGCGCCGCCGTGCAGTTCGACGCCGACCTTGGCCTCATGCAGCGGTGCCGGCCGGGAGTCCTGCTCATCCGCCGGGGCCTGCTCCCGCGGCACCCGGCCGACCGGACCGACAGGAGGACGCGGCGCATCCCACATGGTCGGCGCAGCGGCGGCCAGCACGGTGCGGCCCTGGCCGTCCACGGCCCGGATCGCGCCGGTGCGGTCGGCGGTCAGCGACAGGCCGTCGGCCTGGACCGGGAAGGCCAGCCGGTCGAGCTGCGGGTTGGCGGCGGCCTCACGGGACTTCACCACCAGGTCATGGTGGAAGCCGTCCAGATCGGCGTGCACCCGCAGGTCGACGCCGGGCAGCACCTCGGCGTAGGTCGCGGTGTCACCCGCAAGCACAGGCGTCGGCAGGGGGTGCGGCCAGCCGAGCGTGATCATATGACCGTCCGTGCCGTACCGCACCAGCGGTGCGGTACCGCCTCCGGAGATGGTCAGGCCGCCCAGCGTGGCGCGCGGTGTGACACTACCGTCCGCGCGCCGCTCCAGAGTCGGATCCGGCACCGTCCACACCCCGTTGTTGCGCACCCGGCGGGGCACCAGGGAGGATTCGACCGTATAGCCGCCGCCCGGCTCGGCGAAGACCTGGCGGCGCTCGGTGCGCTGGTCGAGGATCTCGACCCTACTGTGCTGGCGCCGGGCCGCCGCCTTCGCCGACGCACTGTCACCAGCCTCGGTGATGTGGGCCGCCGCCATGGTCGCGCCTGCGAGTGCGGCACTCGCTGGCGGCACCGCCAGCAGTGTCGCCAGCAACGCCACCACGGCGAGCACTGCTCCCGGCCCTCCCCTCCGGCTCACTCGACGTACTCGTGCTCTGCTCGTACCCACCGCTGCGCGCTCCCAGCTCTCAGACATGCTTTCAGGTCGTCGTGAGCCCTCGCCGCGCCGGCTGCGGCTCACCACGGCTCCCCTGCACGCGGAAGGTAGCGAGGCACGGCCGCCGATCGGCAGGGGCGGAAACGCGCTTGCCGAAATCGGCAATGTGCTCGGCCGTACCTGGACGGACGGACAAGTCGATGCAGGCGCAGCACGCCGGTCGGGCAGGTGACCGCCATCGACCTCAACGGGCGCGCGGCCTCGACAGACGCAGCCTCACACGTTGACTCTGCCGGGGATCGCGAAGGACAGGGCTCAAGTTCCGGGAGTCCGCAGGGCTTCGGTCGGGCGATGTCGTGCTCGTCCAGGAGGCTCTGGTAGGCGGGCGGAGGTCTCGGCGGCAGGGGTCCCTCACTGACGGGTCGACCGCTGGGCCGTTGGATGTCGACGGCGATGGCTGTGCGTACGTGTCGTCCGTGGGCTTTCGGTCAGCCTCGGTAGCGGCGGTGGCGCATGCCGTGTCTGCGGGTGAGCGCGTTGAGGGTGCCCTCGATGCCGGAGCGGATCGCATGGCGGGCCTGCCAGCCCGGCGCCTGCTGCTCGGCGCGGACACGGATCTGCAGGTCGCGGAGTTCTCTCGGGGAAGCCCACGTTCCGGGCGTCACTGAAGCCGGTGCAGCGGGGGCGGTCCGGACACGCGGTGACAGTGCTGCCCGAGCACCTGCCGTAGGGCCTCGGCCCGCGGTCCGGGCCAGTAGGCCGGTGCGTGACAGCACGCTGAGCCCGGGGTCCTGCTCGACGTGAAAGATGTTGAGGGCGAGCCTCTGCGCGGTGCCCGCCTTCATCCGGGTGGAGCCGGTGATCACCTCGGGCCCGGTGGCGAGCAGCACGTGCAGGTCGGCGCGGGCGGCCGCCGGCGCGGCCGGGCCGCCCGAGAGCAGGGCGGCGGCGAGCGCGCCGAGGACGGACGGGGTGCGGCCGCTGGCGGTGACGCCGATGACCAGGTCGCCGACGACCGGCCGGTCGGGGTCGGCCGGGTCCGGGGCGGCGTCCTCGGCCTGCTCGGTGGCCGCCGGGCCGCCCGCCTGGTGGGCGAGCACGGTCTGCGGACCGACGCCGTAGGTCGGGCCGAGTTCCAGGGCGTCGCCGAGGGCGATCCGCCCGCCGGCGCCCGCCGTAGTAGTGCACCCGGCCGAGAAGGCGTACGGGGTGGCCCGGGTGGTCAGGGCCAGCCGCAGGTAGCGGCCGCTGCCGTGCAGGCCGGTGAGGTATTCGACAGCCGGCGGCACCCTCGCACTCGGCCGCCACCACCGGCGCCGCTAGAGCACCGGCCCGTCCGCCCGGTAGACCAGCAGGTAGCGCCAGAACAGCAGCCGCCGTACCTTCGCCCCTGGCAGCAGCTCCGCCGCCGCCTGCCGGATCTCCGCCAGCGTCATGGTCGGCGGCCGCACCGGAGCCTGCACCGCCTCCGCCTCCGCCGCCGCTGCCGGCGCGCGCCGCAGCCGCTCAGCCGCCCAGACGGCCAGCCGCGCCGCCGCGTTGACCGGCACGGCCGCCAGGCTCCACGCCCAGTCCAGCCGGCTCCGCTCCGGGTAGCAGCCCAGCACCACCAGCACGCCCCCGGGCGCGAGCGCCTCCCGCAGCACCGTGACCGTCTCGAACGGCACATGGTGCAGGCTGGCCAGGCAGGAGATGAACTCGTAGCGCCTGCAAGGCAGTTCGGCCTCCCGAATGTCTGCCTGCCGGTACTGCGGGTTCGCCCCGCCGTCCGCCGCCCGGGCCGCCGCGATCACCTCGGCCGAGGGGTCGATCGCGTCCACGGCCACACCCAGCCCCGCGAGGCGGCGGGCGAACCGGCCCGTGCCGCAGCCGACGTCCAGCGCCGTCCGGCAGCCTCGGGGCAACTGGCGCACCAGCAGCCGGTGATAGTGGTCATTGTGATCGAAAGGCATCCCCCGACCCTGCCACACCACCGATCACTCCTGCCCCATCACCCCCACCACTCCCACCGTCACGCACCATCCGCAGATTCGGCAGGCGCCCCCGCCAGAGCTCCCGCTCCCCGGTCGGCTCGAACCCGTACCGCCGGTAGAACCGCACGGCCCGCTCGTTGTACTCGGTGACCCAGAGTGCCATCGGGTCACTCCCCGCCCAGGCCAGGAACTCGGCCATCAACCGGCCGCCGAGCCCACTGCCCTGGACTTCCTCGAGCAGGTACATCGGCCCGAGCGTGACCAACTCGCCCCGCAACCCGCAGATCACCCCGACGAGTCCGGTGCCGCGCCGCACCACCCGGCAGTACGAGACCTCGGGCTCGCGCTGCGCAGCCGCGATGAACTCCCGCCACTGGTCGATGCCTTCGGCCGTGGCGGCCGAGCCGCGCTGCTCCCGGATCCACTCCTCGTCGATGCCGGCCGCCGGGTGCGGATAAGTCTCCAGCCAGACCCGGAGCAGCAGCGGGCCGAGTTGCTCGGCGTCCGCCGGCCTGGGTGCGTCGATCATCATGGTGGGCATCCTCGCCGATGGCCGGCCGTGCGGGCACCCGACTTCCGAGGTCGAGGGCGGCCACCTCGCCCGCGCGCCGGTCGTTCCGCGAGGCGACAGATCCTCGCATCAACATGTGCATTCATGCGCACATGATGGCTATCATGCCGCTACCGGACCCCACCGGGCCCGGCTACCGGACCCCGCCGAGCCAGGACGGCCCGCATGATCTCCGTACTGCGCCACCGCACCTACCGCCGCCTCTTCGCCGCCCAGGTGATCGCCCTGGTCGGCACCGGCCTGGCCACCGTGGCGCTCAGCCTGCTCGCCTACGACCTGGCCGGGGCCGACGCCGGCTCGGTGCTCGGCACGGCACTGGCGATCAAGATGGTCGCGTACGTGGGCCTGGCGCCGGTGATCGGCGCGCTCGCCCACCGGCTGCCCCGGCGGACCCTGCTGGTGAGCGCCGACCTGATCCGGGCGGCGGTCGCGCTCAGCCTGCCGTTCGTCGGGCAGGTCTGGCAGGTGTACGTGCTGATCTTCCTGCTGCAGACCGCCTCGGCCGCGTTCACCCCCACCTTCCAGTCGGTGATCCCCGAACTCCTGCCGGAGGAGCGGGAGTACACCCAGGCGCTGTCGCTCTCCCGGCTCGCCTACGACCTGGAGAGCCTGTTCAGCCCGGCGCTGGCCGCCGCGCTGCTCACCCTGGTCGGCTACCACCAGCTCTTCCTCGGCACCGTGGTCGGCTTCCTCGCCTCGGCCGCCCTGGTGGTCTCCACCGCGCTGCCCCTGCCCCTCCCGCCGGCCCGGGCCGCAGGCGCGTACGCCAGGGCCACCGCCGGCACCCGGTTGTTCCTCGCCACCCCGCGGCTGCGCGCCCTGCTCGCGCTCGACCTGGCCGTGGCCGCCGCCGGGGCGGCGGTCACCGTCAACACCGTGGTCTACGTCCGCGACCACCTGCACCGGGCCGGCTCCGACGTGCCGCTCGCGCTCGGCGCGTACGGCGCGGGCTCGATGGTGACGGCGCTGCTGCTGCCCAGGGTGCTCGAACGGCGCGGCGACCGGTCGCTGATGCTGCCCGCCGCCTACACCGTGGCCGGGCTGCTCGGACTGCTCGCCGCCGCGTCCACCGCGCACGGCGGCGGCTGGCGCTGGCCGGCCCTGCTGGTCGCCTGGGCGGCGTTCGGCGCGGCCTGCTCGGTGATCCTCACCCCGACCGGGCGGCTGATCCGCCGCTCGGCCGCGCCGGCCGACCTGCCGGCCGCCTTCGCCGCGCAGTTCTCCCTCTCGCACGGCTGCTGGCTGCTCACCTACCCGCTGGCCGGCTGGCTCGGCGCCACGGCCGGCCTGCCCACCGCCGCCCTCACCCTGGGCCTGCTCGCGCTGGCCGCCGCCGTCCTGGCCACCCGGCTCTGGCCCGCCCAGGACACCGTGCAACTCCCCCACGTACACAGCACCTTGGACCACACCCACCCGCACCTCGCCGAGGCCGGCCCCGCCCGCCCGGCCACCGCCGCCCCCGGCGGCTGGCAGCACACCCACGACTACGTGATCGACGAACTCCACCGCCGATGGCCGGCCACCGGCCGGGCGGCCTGACCGCGAGTACGCCCCCTCGGCCGCGCGACCGGTACCCCCCTCAGTCGCACGGCCGGTACGGCCCGTCAGTCGTGCGGCGGGAGCGAACCGATCTGGTGGTCGGCCGCGTTGAGCACCTCGTCGACCAGCCGGCGCAGGTGGCCGTGCCGCAGCGCGTACACCACCCGCCGCCCCTCCTTCCGGGTCGAGACCAGCCCGGCCAGCCGGAGCTTGGCCAGGTGCTGGCTGACGGAGGGCCGGGCCGCCCCCGCCGCCTCGGTCAGCGTGGCCACGTCCGCCTCGCCCTGCCCCAGCCGCTCCACCAGCGCCAGCCGCGTCCGGTCAGCGAGCAGCGCGAGCATCCCGGCGGCCACCTCCAGGCGGTCCGCGCCGCCGGGCGCCTGCTGGTGCGAGTGGTGTGCATCTGCCATCGGGGCGCCGGTGCTCATCCCGCCATCGTAGAACCCGTCCCGGCCCACCCGGTTCCACTCACCGTACTGACTGTATATAGTCGATACGTACAGTCGACCCGAGACGGGGGCCTTGATGCGCGTGGTGCTGTCCAACAGCTCCGGGGTGCCGCTCTACCAGCAGATCAAGGACCAGATCGGCACCGCCGTGCTGGCGGGCGAGCTCGCCGAGGGCGAGGCCCTGCCGTCGGTCCGGGCGCTCGCCCGCGATCTGCGGATCAGCATCATCACCACCACCCGCGCCTACGCCGAGCTGGCGGCGGACGGCTTCATCGCCACCGTCCCCGGCAAGGGCGCGTACGTGCTGCCGCTCGACACCGCGCTCGTCCGCGAGCAGCTGCTCCGCCAGGTCGAGGAGGGCCTCCAGAGCGCCCTGGACGCCGCCCGGCGGGCCGGGCTCGACCGCGCCGAACTCCTGGAGATCCTGGACGGGTTGCTGCTCTCCGAGCACGAACGACACTGAACCGACCGCAGTCGGCACCACGGGGAGGGACCACCGGTGCAGAGTGAACTCGCTTTCGCCCTGAGGGACGTGAGCACCACCGTGAGCAGCGGCTTCGCGCTGCGCGAGTTGAGCTTCGAACTGCCCACCGGCTACGTGATGGGCCTGATCGGGGCCAACGGGGCCGGCAAGACCAGCGCCATCCGCTGCCTGCTCGGCATCCGCGGGATCGACTCCGGCGAGATCGAGCTGCTCGGCCACCGGGTGCCCGGGCCGGTGGCCCTGCGCCAGGACGTGGGCGTGGTGCTCGACCACGGGTACCTGGTCGGCGACTGGCGGCTCGGCGAGGTCGAGCGGACGCTGCGACCCTTCTACGACCGCTGGGACGGCGACCGCTACCGGCAGCTGCTCGCCGAGTTCGACCTCGACCCGCGGGCCCGGGTCAAGGAGCTCTCCCGGGGCATGGCGATGAAGCTGATGATCGCCGTGGCCCTCTCGCACCGCGCCCGGCTGCTCGTGCTGGACGAGCCCACCAGTGGGCTCGACCCCGTGGCCCGCGACGAACTCGCGGGCATCATCGGCGAGTTCCTGCTCGACGAGGAGCACAGCGTGCTGTTCTCCACCCACATCACCACCGACCTGGACCGGATCGGCGACTACCTGACCCTGCTCCACGCCGGCCGGGTGGTCCGGTCCGGCCCCAAGGAGGAGATCATCGACTCCTACCGGGTGGTGCGGGGCGGTCCGGCGGACCTGCTCGACCTGGTCGGCGTCGAACTCATCGGCGCCCGGCGGACCTCGGCCGGCGTCCAGGCCCTGGTCAGCACCGAGGAGGCCGATCTCCTCGGCGACCGCGTGCTGGTGGAGGCCCCCACCCTGGACGAGATCGCCGTCCACATCGGCTCGCCCCAGCCGTGCTCCGCCGCCCCCGGTACGTCGGCCCGGGGCGGGGTGGCCGCATGAGCGCCGTCGCCAAGGTGGCCGTGCTGCACCTGCGCACCGTCGCGCCCTACCGCACCCAGGCGCTGCTCGTGCTCGGCCTGATGACCCTGATCCTGGCCCGCACCCCGGCCGGCCTGGTCCCGGCCCTCGCCCTGCTGCTCGCCCCCCTGGTGGCCGTCCAGCCCTTCGTGGTCGCCGACAAGTCCGGGCTGGACACCCTCTACGCCGTGCTCCCCGTCCCCCGCCGTGCCCTCGTGCTCGGCCACTACGCCTGGGCCCTGGCAAGCTTCCTGGCCACCGCCGGCACTGGCACCGCACTGGCCCTCCTGCTCACCCGCGCCGAGGGCACCCCCTTCGCCGGCCGCACCCTCGCCACCGCCCTGACCCTCTCCTGGGCCCTCTTCGCCCTCAACATCGCGATCCAGCTGCCGCTCCTGCTCCGCTACGGCTATGCGCGGACCAGCGTCCTCGGCACCACCCTCCCGCTCGCCCTGGTCATGGTGGCCGCCGTCCGGCTCCACCTCACCCTGACCGCCCTCCACGCCTGGCTCCCGCTCCTCTGGGCCGCCGGCGCCGCCGTCCTCCTCCTCTCGCTGACCCTCGCCACCCGCATCTCCCGCCGCTGAGCAGCCACCGAGGAGCCGCTGAGCCGCCGTCAGCCGCCGGTCACCTGCTCGATCAGGCGCAGGGTCGCGCCCGGGGCCCGCAGCGGCGGCAGGTGGTCCACGCCCGGCAGGCGGACCAGCTCGCGGCCGAGCCGGGCGGCGGTCTGCTCGGCGCAGTCGATCGCCGGACGGCGGTCGAGCTCGCCGACCAGCACCGCCGTGGGCGCCCCGGTGAGTCCGGCGAGTTCGGTGAGGCGGTCGAAGACCGGCGGGTCGGGCTGCTGGTGGCGGTCCTCGGTGGGCCAGGCCAGGGCGGCGGAGCGCAGTTGGGCGGCCACGGCCGGGTCCGGGCCGGCGGCGGCCCACTCGCGCAGGCCGTAGGCGGTCAGCCCGTCCAGGTCGCCGGCCGCGACCAGCCGGTCGTACTCGGCGTCCAGCTCCGGCTCGGCCGGCCACGGGAAGCCCAGCACCCCGGGGCAGAGCAGCGCCAGCGAAGCGACCCGCTCGGGCTCCCGCAGCGCGAAGCCGAGCGCCGTGCCGCCGCCCATGCTGCAGCCGACCAGGTGGGCCCGGTCGACCCCGAGCCGCGCCAGCACCGCCTGCAGATCGGCCAACATCGAATAGCCGGTGGTGGGCCGTGGCGAACGGCCGTAGCCGCGCACGTCGTACCGGATCACCCGGCGGCGCGGGGTCAGCCCGGGCAGCACCCGGTCCCAGATCCGCGAATCGCCCACTCCGGGGTGCAGCAGCACCAGCGGCGGCCCGTCACCCCCGCTGTCCGCCGCCCACACGTCCCCGTCGCCCACATCGACCAACCCGTCCCACGTCATGGCGGTCATTCTGCAGGGCGGCCGGCCAACCGTGCACCGCACGGAGTGCGGGCCGTCAATCCCCCGCCAGGAAGCGCGCGATGTCCGCGCGCTCGGCCTCCACGGCCGCCGCTTCGTCACCCGCGAGCCCGTCGAACGGCGTGATCTCGACCGCGCCGGCCCGCCGGGCCCAGGTCGCCCGGGCCAGGCCGTCCACCGTGACGGTCGGGCGGAGCTGGCCGCCGCCGGGCCAGACCTGGCGCTCCTGGCCGGGCGGCACGGAGAGGTCCCGACTCCGGTACGCCAGCAGGTAGTTGTCGTAGGCGGGGAGCAGCCGCAGGTCACCGCCCGCCTCGATCCGGTCCAGACCGGGCGGCAGCAGGCACTCCTGGCCGGCCAGCACGCAGGGCCGGCCCGCGCCGCTCTCCGTCAGCGCCTGCCAGGCCGGGCGGGCCTTGGCCGGCGGGAGGCCGGACCAGGCGGCGAAGTCGGCGAGCCCGGCCGGGCCGTGGGCGGTGAGGTAGTGGCCGGCGAGGTCGAGGGCCGCCGTCGCGCGGTCGAACGGGCGCGGGTCGGCGGGGAGCCAGTCGTCGAGCAGGACGAAGGCCGGCTCGCCCGCCCGCTCCGGGCCGTAGCAGATCAGCCCGAGCAGGGCGCAGCGCCGCAGCAGGTGGAACGGCCCCTGCCCGGCCGGGTCGAGGCCCACCCCGGCCAGCCGGGCCGTCAGCTCGGCCCTGGTCAGCGGCCCCTCGGCCGCCAGCGCCTCGGTGACCGCCCGCTCGCCCTTGGCCAACTCGTCTTCGCCCAGGCCGAGTTCGCGGTACCGCCGGGCGCTGAGCTTCAGGAAGACCGGGCCGAGCAGCGCCGTCAGCCGGCGCGCCTCGGCGGCCGGCACCAGGTGGAGCGTGCCCCGCATGAACCACCCCCGGACGAAGCTCCGCTCCTCCTCCCGGGCCCGCACCACCTCGGCCGCCGCCAAACCCGGCGCCCGGGCCCGCAGCCCGAGGGTCGCCGCCGTGGCGTCCTGCGCCTGGATCGCGAACGCCCCGGCCAGCACCTCGGCCACCGAGCGGGCCCGCCGCCCACCCCCGATGCCCTGCGCGGCGGCCCGCCACACCCGCGCCTGCCCGCCCTCGATCGTCTGCATCCCACTCCCCCGATCCGCGTCCGGCCCAGTCTGCACGCCCGAGTCTCCCCCGGCGCACCGCCGGAACCGAGGCGGGACACACCAGCGGGTCGGCCGCAGGGCCCGGCCGCGCGGAGCCACCAGGTCAGCCGCAGGGCCCGGCCGCGCGGGGCGGCCGGGCCCGTCGGAGCGGGGCTGCCTCAGTTGGCGAGGCTGAAGTCGCCGCCCACCGGTGCGGCGATCTTGTCCACGCCGGTCAGCGCGGTGAGGCTGGTGACCGGGGTGGGGCTGTCGGTGGTGGTGCCGTTGGCGAGCTGGCCGGAGCCGTTGGCGCCCCAGGAGCGGACGGTGTTGTCGCCGAGCAGGGCGACGGTGTGCTCGCGGCCGCCGGCCACCAGCTGGACGCCCTTGATGTCCGGGACGGAGACCGGGGTGATCCGGTAGTCGGTGGTGCCGTCGCCGATCTGGCCAGAGGTGTTCTGGCCCCAGGCCTTGAGGCGGTTGTCGCTGTCGGTGACGGCCAGGCTGTGGTTGCAGCCGGCCGCGATCTGCGAGACGCCGCCGAGCCAGATGCCCTGGGTGTCCACCGGGGTGTAGCGGTTGATCGTGCTGTTGTCGCCCAGCTGGCCGGTCGCGTTGTAGCCCCAGGCCTTGACCGCGTTGCCGCTGGTGGGCTTGGTGGTGGCGCTCGGCGGGCCGACCAGCGCGAGGTTGTGGTTGCAGCCGGCCGCGATCCGGGTGACGCCGGTCAGGTTGGCGACCGGGGAGGGCACGTTGCGGCTGGCCGAAGTGCCGTCGCCCAGCTGGCCGTTGATGTTGTAGCCCCAGGCCCAGACCGTGCCGTCCTCGCGCAGCGCGAGGCTGTGGTTGAGCCCGGCGGCGATCGCGATCACCTTGTTGAGGCCCTCGACCCGCACCGGCACACTGCTGTCCATGTTGGTGCCATTGCCGAGTTGCCCATAGTTGTTCTTGCCCCAGGAGACCACGGTCTGGTCGGCCAGCAGCGCGAGGCTGTGCGCACCGCCCGCCGCGATGTCGGTGGCGCTGGAGAGGTTGACCACCTGCCCGGGCGCGTTGTGACCGAACACCGAGCCGTCGCCGAGCTGCCCGGAGCCGTTGGCGCCCCAGCTCTGCACCGTACGGTCCGTCAGCAGGGCCAGCCCGTGCCCGTTGGTGGGCCCGTACCCGCCGGCGGCGATCTTGACCACCTCGGCGCTGGTCAGCCCGAGAACGGTGGTGGCGGTGGTACGGAAATCGGTCCAGGTGCCGTCACCCAGCTGGCCCGAGCGATTGTTCCCCCAGGCTTTGAGCCGCTTCTCCTGGGCGTGCGCGGTGGAGACCGGTGTCGCCGCCAGGCCGAAGGCGGTGAGCGCGGCCAGCGCGCCGGCCAGGACCGGACGCAGGCGTCGGGTACGGGAGTTGGTCATGTGGTGCCTTCCTGCGGAGGGGGCGGTCAGCGCGCCAGGCTGAAGTTGCCGTTGGAGGGCGCGGAGACGATGGAGACGTTGCCGGACTTGGCCAGCACCTGCACCGGGGTGGGGCGCTGGGTCAGGGTGCCGTCGCCGAGCTGGCCCTTGTCGTTCAGGCCCCAGGCCTGGACGGTGCCGTCGGCGAGCACAGCGAGGTTGTGCGAGGCCCCGCTGGCGATGCCGACCACCCCGGTCAGGCCGGGGATCGGCACGCTGGTGGTGCGCTGGGTGAGGGTGCCGTCGCCGACCTGGCCGTTGGTGTTGTTGCCCCAGCCGCGCAGGGTGCGGTCCTGGAGCAGCGCGATGCTGTGGGCGGCCCCGGCGGAGAGCGCGGTGACGTTCCTGAGCTCGAGGACGGGCACCGGGTAGGGCTTGTCGTTGTTGACCGCGCCGGTGCCGGTGGTGGTCGCGGTGTCGTCGCCCAGCTGGCCGTTGGAGTTGTTGCCCCAGGCCATCACCGAGCCGTCGGCGAGCAGCGCCAGCGCGTGCGAGGCTCCGGCCGCGATGCCCTTGACGGTGGAGAGCTCCGGCACCGCGATGGCGGTGGTCCGGGTCGCCACGGTGGGCTTGGGCACCGGGTCGGTGGACTTGGCCGGCTTGGCGGTGATGCCGAGCTGGCCCTTGTCGTTGTTGCCCCAGGTCTTGATCGTGCCGTCCTTCAGCAGGGCCATGCTGAAGGTGTCGCCGGCCGCGATCGCCTTGACCTCGTCCAGCCCGGCCACCGTCACCGGGAGCGTGGTGGCGCCCGCGTTGGTGGTGCCGTCGCCCAGCTGGCCCTTGTCGTTGGCGCCCCAGGCCTTCACCGTGCCGTCCTTGAGCAGGGCCAGCGCGTGCGAGCCGCCGGCCGCGACCGCGTCCACCTGGCCGAGCCCGGCCACCAGGCTCGGTACGGCGTAGTCGTCGGTGGCGCTGCTGGTGCCGTTGCCGAGCTGGCCCTTGTCATTGCGGCCCCAGGCCTCGACGGTGCCGTTGGCCAGCAGCGCCAGCGCGAAGCCGTTGGCACCGCTGCCGCCGGCCACCACCGTGTTGAGCTCGGCGCCGGAGAGGCCCACCACGGAGACCGGGGTCTGCCGCTGGGTCTTGGTGCCGTCGCCCAGCTGGCCGTTGGTGTTCACGCCCCAGGACCGCACCCGCAGGTCGTACGCGGAGGCGGTGGCGCCGGGCAGCGCGAGCGGGCCGAGCAGGGCCAGGCCGAGCACCAGCGCGGGGGCGGCGGTGGCGGGCAGGCGGCGGAGCGGGTGCATCTGAGTCCTCACGTTCGGGGGGATGGGGCGCGGTGGACGGGCTCGCCGTGCACGAGGCCCGGGCGCAGCGGCTGGGTGACCCGCGCCGGGGAGGTGCCGTTCGGGTGCTGCTCGGCGGCCAGGGCGGCGGCCGTGCCCAGCACGGGCAGGGCGAGCGCGAGCAGGGCGGTGCTGACCCGGCGGGCGGGTCGAAAGCGGAGTGTCACGGCGAGTCCCTCGGGAACCGGCCGCACGACACCCTGGCCGCACGGCCGCAGCTGGAAGTGGAAATCGGACCGAGGGCATCCATGCCCAACCACCAGAACGACCGTGCGGTTCCGAACCGCTTTCCACACCGTTGGCCCAGGGCGATCGTTCGTCATCGCCCTGTCGGCCCGTCAGCGGTTGCAGAACGTGACGAAGGCCCGAAGCATGAACGACTGAGCCTGACTTCCCTTCAGTTCACGAACGCACAAATGTCGGACATCCGTACCGAATTCAGTGGGAGAGACCGTGTTGCGCATCCAGCGGGCCAGACTCCTGGTCATCACCCTCAGTAGCGCCATCGCCCTCGCGGCCCCGGCGCCGGCGGGGGCCGAGGACACCGAACCGGCCGTGGTGCCGAACGGGACGCTCTCCTCGCCGACGGTGCCGGATCCCGGCTGGGGGTCGACCCCGGACGGCTGGAGCGGTGGCGGCGGGCTCGCATCGGTCAGTCGCGCGAACCACCCCCAGGGTTTCCAGGCGCTCACGCTGTCCGACCCCGCGACCACACAGCCCTTCAGCACCCGGATCCGCGGCGTTCGAGCGGGCGCCACTGTCACACTCAGCTGGGACGACAACCCCGACCGGTGCGCCGCAGGCATCGCCAACCGGACGTACTCCGTGACCGTCGCGGGCACCGCCAACCAGCCCGGCAAGTTCGCCACCAATCCCAATATCGGCAAGGCGAACTGGTACCTCGGCCGGACGTACTCCTTCACCGCAGCAGAGGACGCCCCACAGATCTCCTTCACCTCGACCGTCACCACGGACACCCAGTGCAAGCCCATGGTCACCAACGTGGCCGCCAAGCAGACCGCCCCGCCGCCCTCGCCCCCGAAGCAGAACGACCCCTGCGCGGGCGACGCCGCCTCCGGTCCGGCCTGCAAGAACGCCGCCGGCGGCCAGGCGAAGATCGACAACTGCCCGGCCACCGACCGCAACTGCCTGGCGAGCGTGGCCGGCGACGGCAAGGCCGAGAAGACCGGCATCGCCAACGAGACCCAGGCCGTCGCCGACTTCGGCAAGATCCCCCGCGACCAGGACCCAAACACCGCGGCCGCCGGCCTCTGCGCGCTGCCCGACGCGCTGGTCGCCGACGTCCAGCCCGGCGAATCACCCGTCCCGCCGCACCAGTGGTGGTACTGCTGATGAAGCGTCAACTCTGGTTCACCGTATTGGTTCTCGGTCTCTCCGTGAGCCCCGTCCCACCCGCCTCGGCCGCCGACACCGCGGACGCCCAGGTGCCGAACGGCACCTTCGCCCAACCGGTGGCCCCGGACAACGGCACGGCGGCCGGCCACCCGGACTGGGCGCCGGACAACAACACCGGCGCCGTCTTCGGCAAGACCCTGGCCCAGCACCCGCTCGGCTACCAGGCCGCCACCCTCAACTGGAACGGCGCCGCCCTCTCGCTGCGCACCCGGCTCTGGGGCGTCAAGGCGGGCTCCGGGGTGACCCTCAGCTGGGACGACAGCCCGGGCGTCTACGCGCAGTGCACCGCCGATCAGCTGAAGGACGGTCAGACCTACAACGTCTCGCTGGTGGCCCCCGGGCCGGTCCAGGACCCGGTGGTCACCACCAAGGGCACCGACACCGTCGGCACCGCCAACTGGACCACCGGCCGGGCCTTCTCCTTCACGGCCACCGAGGACAACCCGATGGTCTCCTTCGACTCCCAGGAGAAGCGCGCCTCGCTCTCCTGCGGCCCGCTGATCACCAACGTGACCGCCAAGCAGACCCCGGCCCCGGTGGACCAGAAGATCACCAAGGAGCAGTTGCCCGGCCCCAAGGCGTACCGCGGCAACGAACCGCTGGAGCCGGGCGTGGCGGTGGACGACTGCGAGGGCTCGGCGGCCAACTGCACCTTCACGGTGGACAGTCGGTACTCCTACCGGTACTACGGCCAGACCCGGGTGGTCGGCGAGGTGTACCTCAACTGCACCCGCAACCCGATCGTGGACGACCGCAGGATCGAGGTGACCGAGCCGCCGTACGACAACCTGACCCAGTACTACGCACTCAAGGGCGCACCGCTGGTGCCGAGCCGCTCGGACCTCTCGCAGAGCCGCCCCAACCTGGCCGCCCAGGCCGCCGCCGGGTACGCGGCCCAGGGCGGCAACGCGGCGGCCGTCTCCACCAGCAACCCGCTGACCTGGAGCCGTACCTCCACCAAGTCGCTCAACCCCACCATTCAGCCGGGCGAGGTGAGTTGGATCGAGGTGCAGCCCGCCCGCGAGCGGGTGGTCGGCAGCTTCACCAACTCCCGCAACAAGTACCGGCTGGACGCCACCTTCGACCTGCCGGCCGTCGCCCTCCCGGACCGCTACTTCCAGCGCACCGGCCCGCTCACCGAGGTCGAGCTCCAGCGCTGCGGGGCCGCCCGCCCCACGGCCGGCACCCCCGACAACGGCGCCAACCCGGACAAGCGGCTGCTCACCCTCGACGCCCCGCCCACCTGGGTGCGGACCCGAACCCTCCCTCTTAGCGGGTAACCGGGCGGCTGCGCAAGCGGGTTCGCAATGTCCGATCCGGTGGCTTAGAGTCCGGTTTCGGTCGCCTCCGGTGTGCGGGGGCCGGGCTGGGGGCTGCTGGTGGAGCGGGATGTCGTGCGGGAGTCCGCGCGGGCCGGGCTGGTGGTGCTCTGGGAAGAGTCGGCCCGGGACGGCGCCCAGGCCAAGACGCTGATGTCGGCGGCCTTCCGCGTCCGGCTGGCGCGCGAGCAGGGGCGGATGTTCGGGGCGGACGGGCCGCGGCACGTGGTGTTCGCGGCCGGGTTCCCGGCCGTCTGCGGCGAGGAGTACGAGGCCGTCCGGCGGGTGGCCGTGGAGGCGGAGGGCGCGGTCAGCGTGGCGGCGGTCTGCCGGGCCAAGACGGCGGATGTCCGCCAGGCCGTGGCCGCCGTCCGGGGCACCGCGCACGCCCGGGTCATGGTGGTGGTGCCCGCCTCGGAGGCGATGGCGCACACCATGACCCACCGCCCGGCCGCCGAGGCGCTGTCGGCCGCCGCCGATCTGGTCAAGGCCGCCCGCGACCTGGACGAACGGGTGGCCGTGGACCTCTGCTTCGCGGACGCCTCCCGCGCCGACCACGGGCTGATGGCCGCCCACGCGAGCGTGCTCACCGCCGCCGGCGCGGGCACGGTGGTGCTCGCCGACACCGTCGGCACCCAACTGCCCTTCGACGCCGAACGGTTGTTCAGCCGGGTACGGGCCGCCGTCGACCCCGAGGTGGTGCTCGCCGCCCACCTGCACAACGACCTCGGCCTCGGCCTGGCCAACAACCTGGCGGCCCTGCGCACCGGCGTCCGGGTGCTGGCCACCTCCTGGCTCGGCCTCGCCGAGCGCAGCGGCATGGCCGCCACCGAGCAGTTGCTCTTCCTGCTGGCCCACGACCCCGCCCGGGCCGCCGAGTTGCTCGGGGCCGAGACCCCGCCCTGGTGGACCACCCCGAGCCTCACCGGGCTCCCGCGGCTCGCCGCAGCCGTCTCCGCCGAGACCGGCGTACCGCTGACCGTGACCACCCCGATCGTCGGCACGGGAGTCGGCACGATCTCCACCGGCACGCCGTTCGTCCATCCCGAGCTGTTTCAACCCTTCGACCCCGAAAGCCTGTTGGGCACCACCCCGACCGTGGTGCTGACCCAGCTGGCCAGTCTCCGGGTGGTCACGGCCGTCGCCGCCCGGCTCGGCCACACCCTGGACCAGGCCCAGGCTGCCGCCGCCCTCGGCTGGGTCAAGGCCCGCGCCTACCGCACCAACCAGGCCGTGGTGCCGGACACCGTCTTCGCCGCCTACCTCGACGGCCTCGGCACCCGCACCCCGACTCCGGACGGAGCCACCGCATGACCACCGACCCCGTCCGGGCCGCGCTGCGCCGGGGCGCCGCCGTCGTGCTGCCCAACCCCGCCCCGCTCACCCACGTGGTGGCCGGCACCGACCCGGCCGCCGTCAACGCGGCCAAGGGCCGCCCGGCCGACCAGGCCGTCGCGCTCTGGGCCCACCACCGCGACACCCTGGCCGAACTCGGCCGGGTGCTCGACCTCCGCCCCGCCCAGGCCCTCGCGGCCGACCGGCTGCTCGCCGAGGAGCGGGTGACCCTGCTGCTCCCACTGCGCCCCGGCGCGCCCGTCCCCGACTGGCTGGCCCCGGCCACCCGGGACGGCTGGACCATGCTCTTCGGCGCCCGCTGGGAGCCGGTGCTGCCGCTGCTCGCCGAGCACCCGGTGCTCTACGTGAGCAGCGCCAACCGCACCGGCCACCGGCCGGTCGCCGCCACCGCCGAGGCCGAGGCGATGTTCCCGCCCACCGTCCCCGTCCTGGACCTGGCCGGGCCCGGCGGCGACCTCCCCCGGGCCGCCACCACCACCCTGCGGCTGCACCCGGACGGCCGGGTGGAGCTGCACCGCCGCGGCGCCCAGGATCGGCCCTTCGCCTCCCCCGACCGGTACCTGGAGCACGTCGGCCGCCGCTACCTGCCCGAGGCCGGGAAGGCGGCCCAACTCCCGTCCGCCCCCAGCCGGTAGCGCTCGCCCACCCCGGCCGGGACGCTGCTCGGGGGCACCTCCAGCAGCCCGTTCGCCGCCGCCTTGGTCGGGCGCAGCGAGAGGCAGGCGGACTTGTTGGTGAAGGTCTGCGCGACCACGGTGCTGACGTTCACACTGGACGGGCTGTCCACCACCACGCCCTTGATCAGCTTGGCGGCGCCCTGCACCAGCAGGTCGCCGACCGTCCGGGTCATCGCGTTCAGCACGCCGAACTGCAGCTGGTCGCCCGACTTCACGGTGAACATCACCTGGGTGGTCTCGGTGGCCGTCCGCTTCCACTCGTGCGAGTACCGGGCCGCGAAGGCCAGCGTGAACGAGGCCTTGGCGCTCAGCTTGAGCTGGCCGGCCCCGGTCACCGTGCCGGCCACGTTGACCGAACCGCCGTTGGCGATGTCCGCGTTGGGGCCCTTGTCCTTCGGCGCGGTGCTGTCGGTGTGGCTGCCGCTGGTCGTGTTGCTGATGCCCGCGCTGCCGGTCACGTCGGTGGTGTTGTCGATGGTGCCCTCGATCGTGGCGCTGCCGGAGATCTCGCCCGCGATGTTGTCGGTGGTGCTCGACTCCAGCACCACCGTGCGGTGCACCGTGATCGCCTCGTCGGTGCAGTTGATCACCCCGTTGCCCACCGAGGACACCGCCGTGGTCAGCTCCCGCGACAGGCCCGGGATCAGCCGGAACTCGCACCCGTACGCCTGGCCGCAGCCCCGCGCCACCGCGGGGGCGTCTGCGATCGGCGTCTCCCCGTCGAAGGCCTGCGCGGCGGGCTGCTCCTCCGCCCCCGGCTCCGCGAAGGCCGGCCCGGCCCCGGGCCCGACGGCCAGCAGCAGCGCGGCCAGCACGGCAGCGGGCCCCCCGGCGACGGACCGCACGGCGGTGGGCAGCACCGCCCGGCGCTTCACCGCTGCTCCCAGGTGCCCAGGGCGGTCCGCACGTACACCGCGTCCGGCACCCGGCCGGCCGGCATCGGCGCGGTCTCCACCAGCCCGCTCGGGACGGCCCGCAGCGAGAGGCACTTGTCCTTGGCCGAGAAGGTCTGGGCGACCACCGAGCTGGCGTTGACGGTGGAGGGGCTGTCCACCGCCACGTTCTTGATCAGCTTGCCCAGCCCGTTCACCAGCAGCTCGCCGACCGTCCGGGAGCTGGCGTTGGCCACCCCGAACTGCACCTCGTCGTTGGCCTTCACCTTGAACACCACCCTGGTCGACTCCGTCGTCTGCACCTGCCAGGTCTTCGAGAACGACGCCTTGAACGCCGACTCGTAGCTGGCCTTCACGCCGAGGTGCAGCGCGTTGGAGCCGGTCACCGTCACCGGGGCCTCGAAGCTGTTCTTCACCGTGTCCCCGGTGGACGGGCCCTTGTCCTTGTTCGGCCCGAACTGGGTGATGCTGTTGTCCATCCCGGGCTTCAGGGTGCCCGAGGCCGAGACGGTCACCGTGGTGTCCACCCCTCCCTCGATCGCCGCCTTGCCGGAGATCTCGCCGCCGATGTTGTCGGTGCTGCTGGTCACGAAGGTGACGGTGCGGTCGACTTCCATCTCGCCGTTGGTGCAGTTGATCGCCGCGTTGCCCACCGACAGCACCCCGCTGGTGAACTCACGCGGTTTCCGGTCGTACAGCCGGAAGCTGCACGCCCCCGCCTTGGCGCACTCCTTGGTCACCTCCCCCGTGCCGGCCAACGGCCTGTCCCCGTCCATCGCCTGCGCCACCGGCGGCTTCTCCAGCAGCGCCACGGCCGCCGGCCCGTCCTCGGCCCACCCCACCCCGGCCCCGCCTATCGCCGCTCCGGCCGCCAATCCGACCACGCCGACCCCACGCCACCACCTGCACCGACGACCTGCCACAGCCACTCTCCTCGCCACTCGCCCCCTTCCCCGTCGAGCCTCCCATCGCAGACGAACCACCGCCCCTGATGGTCCGCCATTCGATCCCCCCTCACCCACCCGGGCCAACGGTCTTGGCCGGCCGCCGGACGGGGTAGGTTCGCAGTGGTGCAGCGCGGGAGGGCGGATCGGTGGACGGGCAACGACAGGGACAGCGGCGGGACTTCGGCGGCTTGGAGGCCGAGGTGATGGCCGCGCTCTGGGCGGGCGGGGCACCCATGACGGCCGCCCAGGTGCACCAAGGGCTCGGTGATCCGGGGCTCGCGTACAAGACGGTGCTCACCGTGCTGGGGCGGCTGCACGCCAAGGGCCTCGCCGACCGCGAGCGGGCCGGGCGGGCGCACGTCTACGCCCCCAGGCGCGGGCCGGCCGACGAGGTGGCCTCCCGGATGAACCAGACCCTGACCCGGGGAGCCGACCGCCGGGCGGTACTCCAGCACTTCGTCGACGGCCTCGACCCCGAGGACGAACGGGCCCTGCGCGACCTGCTCGACGCCCGCGAGCCGGACGGCACGGGCTGACCGACGCTCCGCCGCCGGATGGCTCCCTCCAGATATCCCGTGCCCGGACTCACGATCAACACCCCGTCACTCGCACGAGGTTGGGGCGGCGAGCCACGGCCGACCCCCGAGCGGAGGCCAGCACCGATGTACTTCACCGTCTACCTGCTGCTCCTCACCCCCGCCGCCCTGGCCGCCACCGGCCCCGGCCTCACCCGCCGGCTGGCCCCGGCGGCAGCCGTCCGCGCGCTCGCCTGCCTCGCCGCCGCCGGCACCCTGGCCACCCTCTGGGCGCTGGCCGCACTCGCCCTGGCCGGTCTCGCCCACCCGCCCCAGGGCGACGAGACCGCGTTCGCCGCCGCCGACCCGGTGCCCAGGTGCCTCGGCCCGATCGCCGCAACTCTACTGGCCACAGCGGCGGTTCGGCTCGCCCTCACCACCTGGCGACGCCACCGGGACGGCCAGGCCCTGGCCGGGCTCCGGCACGCCCCGGCCGCCGGCGACCTGCTGGTGCTGCCCGAGGAGCGGCCCGACGCCTTCGCGCTGCCCGGCCACCCGGCCCGCATCGTGGTGACCGCCGGCATGCTCCGCGCCCTGCCAGCCGCCGAACGGGCAGCACTCCTCGCCCATGAACGTGCTCACCTGACGCATCGTCATCATCGTTACGCGGCGCTCGCCCAGGCCGCCGCAGCCGTCAACCCGCTGCTCGGCAGGCTGCGCGAGGAGCTCGCCTTCGGTCTCGAACGCTGGGCCGACGAGACCGCCGCCGAGGCCGTGGGCTCCCGTCAGCTCGCCGGCCGCGCGCTGGCCCGGGCCGCCCTGGCCACCACCGGCTGCGTCCCGAGCCCGCCGGCCACCCTCGCCTACCTCCGGCACCGGATCACCGCCCGGGTCGGCGCGCTCCGCGCGCCCCGCCCGGTCAGCCACTGGCCGCACGTCTGGCCGGCCGCCGCCGCGCTGGGCGTGGCCTCGGCAGCCGCCGGCGACCTCGCCTTCGCACTCGTCCGCCTCCTCAACGCCCTTGCGCCATAGGCGAGTAGCCGATCTTCCGAATCATGTCGCACATCTTGTGCGATGTCATGTGCAAGTCCAGACTTCCCAGGTGCGCGCACCCCTGTCCGAGTGGAGGATGCTCCACCCCACCGAGGAGATCCGGATGAACTCCCCCCGCACCAAGCCCGGCTGGCGCCGCTTAATCGCCACCCTCGCCTCCGCCTCGCTCGCCCTGGCCGGCGCCGCCTGGGCCACCACGCCGGCCACCGCCGCGAGCAGCATCACCAACGGTGACTTCGAGACCGGCAGCCTGACCGGCTGGACGGCCACCGGCACCACCGCCGTCACCACCAGCGGCGCCCACGGCGGCACCCACGCGGCGATGCTGGGCAGCACCTCGCCCACCAACGGCACCTCCTCGATCAGCCAGTCCTTCACCGCCCCCAGCGGCAGCCCACAGCTCGGCTTCTGGTACGCCGTGACCTGCCCGGACACCGTGACCTACGACTGGGCCACCGCCACGCTCAAGGACACCACCGCCAACACCACCAGCACCCTGCTGCCCAAGACCTGCACCAACGGGGCGGGTTGGAAGCAGGTGACCAGTGCGCTCACCGCCGGCCACGGCTACACGCTCACCCTCAGCAGCAAGGACGACAACTACGCCGGCGACGCGACCTACACGCTCTACGACGACGTCCAGGTCACCGGCTCGGCCACCAACGACTTCTCGCTCACCGACAGCCCGGCCTCGGCCACTGTCAACGCCGGCTCGGCCGCCACCACCACCGTCTCCACGGCCGTCACCGCCGGCGCCGCGCAGAGCATCTCCCTCTCGGCAAGCGGCCTGCCCACGGGCGCCTCGGCCGCGTTCAACCCGAGCTCGGTGACGGCGGGCGGCTCCAGCACGCTGACCGTCTCCACCGCCGCGAGCACCCCGTCCGGCAGCTACCCGATCACGGTGACCGGCACCGGCACCTCGGCCACCCACACCGCCGCCTTCACCCTGACCGTCAACGGCACCGGCCCGAGCCTGCTGCAGGTGAGCAGCGACCCGTTCACCAACTCCACCAGCCAGCACGCCACCGAGGTCGAGCCCGACACCTTCGCGTACGGCAACACCGTGGTCAGCTCCTCGCAGGTCGGCCGGTTCACCGACGGCGGCGGCTCGGACATCAGCTGGAACACCTCCACCGACGGCGGCACCACCTGGCAGCACGGCATGCTGCCGGGCATCACCACCTGGCAAGGCGGCGGCAGTTGGGCCCGGGTCTCCGACCCCTCGGTGGCCTACTCGGCCAAGTACGGCACCTGGCTGATCACCGGCCTGGTGATCGACGCCAACGCCAACGGCGCGGGGGTGAGCGTCAGCCGCTCGGCCGACGGCCTCAGCTGGCAGAACCCGGTGCTGGCGGTCGGCAACGACGGGCAGGGCTACGACAAGGAGTGGATCGTCTGCGACAACTCCACCGGCAGCCCGTACTACGGCAATTGCTACGTGGAGGTGGACATCACCTCCTCCGGCAACACCGTGATCATGTCCACCTCGCGGGACGGCGGCGCCACCTGGTCGGCCCCGCTCAGCCCCTCGGGCACCAACACCGGGCTCGGCGGGCAGCCGCTGGTGCAGCCGAACGGCACCGTGGTGGTGCCGTTCTCCACAGACGGCACCTCGATCCGCTCCTTCACCTCCACCAACGGCGGGTCCTCCTGGGGTGCCACCGTGCTGGTGTCGAGCGTGAGTTCGCACGGCGTGGCGGGCGGCCTGCGTGACGGCGAGGGCCTGCCCTCCGCCGAGATCGACGCGGCCGGCAAGGTCTACGTCTCCTGGCAGGACTGCCGGTTCCGCTCCGGCTGCCCGGCGAACGACATCGTCTACGCCACCTCGACCGACGGCACCACCTGGTCGGCGGTGACCCGGGTGCCGATCGACCCGACCACCAGCACGGTCGACCACTTCATCCCGGGCTTCGGCGTCGACCACGCCACCTCCGGCGCCACCGCCAAACTCGGCCTCTACTACTACTTCTACCCGAACACCAACTGCACGGCCACGACCTGCCAGTTGGAGGTGGGCTTCATCTCCTCCACCAACGGCGGCGCCACCTGGAGCACCGCCCAGACGGTGGCCGGCCCGATGTCCCTCGCCCAGCTCGCCAACACCACCCAGGGCAACATGGTCGGCGACTACCTCTCCGCCTCCGTGGTGAACGGCAAGGCCGTGGCGATCTTCGCCGTCGGCAAGACCCCGACCAACGGCCAGGCCTTCGACGAGGGCATGTACACCGTGACCGGCGGCCTCACCCTCCGCTCCGGCACCACCCCGTCCGCCACCGGCCCGGTCCGCTACACCGCCCCCGACCAACCGCGGCTCCGCCCGCCGACCGTCCGCCGCTGACCCGGCAGCCACCCCTGTCCCCGGCCTCCGGACTCACAACGGCGGCCGGGGACAGGCCTGTTCGGCCCCGGGCGGTCGGGATCCGGTCGGATTCCGGGCGTCGACCGGGCGCGGACCGGATCGGGCTGCGGCCGGAGCGGGGCGCTCGGCATAGTGGCGGTAGTCGGACGGGGGAGCTGGAAGATGACGGTGGACGGCACGGAGGACGGCGGCGTCCGGGGGCTGCGGGCCTGGGTCGCGGACGCGGAGCGGCGGGCCAAACGCCTGTTCCCCGTACTGCGGGGCGGGCCGGTGCCGCTCGGCGAGTGCGAGGACTCGATCTCCGAACTCGAGCAGCTGGTACCGCTGTTGGACCACGATCCGGAGGCGCTGGCGGTGGCGAGCGCCTGGCTGGGCGTCGCGCTGGCCATGCGGCAGCAGGCCGGCGGCGGCACGGCGGCGGACCGCGACCGGGCGGAGTCGCTGCTGCGCGAGGTGCGCGACGCTGATACCACCCTGGGCTCGCTGACGCCTGCGGAGCACCGCAAATGGGCCGCACTGGCCCTGGCGGGCCTGGTCTCCCCGCTGCAGGACCAGCCGGGAGCCCGCGACGTGCCCGACCTCTCGGCCCTGCTCGACTTCATCCAACGGGTCGGCCCGGCCGGGATGTTCAGCGCGGGCCGCGAGATGCAGGCGCTGCTCGCGGAGGCCGCCGACCTGCCGCTGCCGGCCGAGGCACTCGCCGAGCTGCGGAAGCTACGGCAGGTGAGCGAGGCGCCGACGCCCCAGGGCGTGGCCGAGCTGTTCGACGGCCTGCTGCCGCACGGCGACCCCTTCGCGGACGAGCTGCGCCGCCTGTTCACCACCCCCGGATCACCCGGCACCCCCGGCCCGGCCGCACCACCGCCTTCCTCCCCCTCCTCGCCTTCCTCCCCGGGTCCGACGGGCACCGCCGGCCCGGCCGGCCTGCCGTCCTTCGAGGACCTGCGGCGGATCGCCACCGGGCTGGACGCCGTCAATGCGGCCACCCACGGCCTCGACTCAGCGCTGGACGGCACTGATCCCCACCGGGCGCTCAACGACCTGCTCGCCCGCCTACAGGCCGTCCAGGAGCAGCCGCCCCCGGGCTTCGACCCGACGCGGCACCTGGAGGCGCTCAGGGCCCTGCTGCTCGGCCTCAGCCCGGCGGCCGGCGGCTCGCGCCAGGACCACGAGGCCGCGCGCCGACACCTGTCGGCCGTCGAGGAGGGTCTGGCCGCGATCCGGGGCAAGCTGCCGCCCGGGGTCGGGGACCCGATGGTGCTGGCCCGGGTGATGCGGATCTACGACCGCATCGTCGCTCTCGAACCGACCGTCGCCACCCCGGCCGCCATCGAGACCGCCCGCACCCTGGTGGCCGAGGCCGAGCAGTTGGCGGCCGAGATCGGCGAGGGGTTCTTCCGGGGCCTCGGCCTGCTGACCCTCGGCGCGGCCCGGGCCAAGCTCGGCCTGCTCACCCGCGACCGCGCGCTGCTGCTGGCCGGGGTGACCGGCTTCGAGGAGGGCACGGCCGCGCTCCGGGCGGCCGGCCCACCGTTCGGCACGCAGATCCCCGTGCCGGCCCTTCCCCACCTCGGCCTGCTGCGCGAGGCGCTGGCCGAACAGCCCTCGACCGCCGGCTCGAACCGGGAACCCGCACCGGACCCGGAGCCCGCTCCCCCGCACGCCCCGGCCGAGGAGGCGTACCAAGCCGCGCTCGCCCTGGGCCTCCGGTACGGGCAGACCCGGGACCGGGCGCTGCTGGACCGGATGATCGTCGAACTGGAGCGGCTCCGGGCCGCCGTCCGGGCGGGCCAGGCGCCCCGGATCGCCACCGAGGTGCTCTGGTACCTGGCCGAGGCGTACCGGGCGCGCTCGGTCGCCGACGACGACGTCCGGGATCTCACCGCGCTGGAGGCCGCCAAGGAGGCACTCACCGCGCTCGCCGCCGACGTCCTCCTCCAGGCCGGCGCCGAGCACGGGCTCACCGCCGCCCGTACGGGCGCCAGCCGGGGCGTGACGGCCGCGCTCTGGGCCGTCTCCCAGGGCCGGCTCCACGAGGCCGTGGCCGCACTGGAGTCGGGCCGCGCACTGGTGCTGCACGCCGCCTCCACCTCGGCCGCCGTCCCCGAACTCCTCGACCGGGACGGCCACCACACCCTGGCCACGGCCTGGCGGACCGCGACCGCCGGCACCCCCACCGACGACGCACCCACCGACCACGCACCCACCGACAGCAGCGCCACCGAAAGCACCGATGCCGAGAGCACCGATGCCGAAAGCGTCCCCGCCGAACTACCCAGCACCCTGCGCCGCCAGGCCCTGGAGGCGCTCGGTTACCGGCGGGCGGACGGCCTGCTGACCGCCCCCACCCTGGCCGAACTCTCCGACGCGCTGGCCGACAGCGACACCGACGCCCTGCTCTACCTGATCCCCGGCGACGCCGTCGCCCCCGGCGTGGTGCTCGCGGTCGCCCCAGCGCTCGGCGCCGGGGCCGCCGCCCAGGAGCAGCTCGGCGAGGCCCAGAGCGCCCCGCTCGAACGCTACCTGGACGCCGCCGCCGCGTACGACGCGGCGGGCACCGCACCGGGCGGCGGCGCGGTGCCCGGCGCGGCGGATCCGGCGCTGCGGCGGGCCTGGGAGGAGGCGCTCACCGCGCTCTGCGACTGGGCCGCCACCGTGGTCGGCCCGGTGCTCGACCAACTGGGCCGGGAACTGGCGCCCGACGGAAGGCCGTTGCGGATCGTCCTGGTCCCGTGCGGGCGGCTCGGGATCGTGCCCTGGCACGCCGCCCGGCGCGCCGACGGCGGGCCCCGGCCGTACCTCTGCCAGCGGGCCGTGATCAGCTACGCCGCCTCGGGCAGCCAGCTGCTGCGCACGCTGCGGCGCACCCCCCGGCCGCCGGCGGCGGCACCGGTCCTGCTGGCCGACCCGACCCAGAGCCTGCTGTACGCCGAGATCGAGGTGCTGGCCCTGCGGGACTCCTTCTACCCGACGGCCCGACTGGGCGGTGCTTTCTGGGAGTTGAGCCCGGAGGAGCTGACGCCGAGCACCCCGGAGGCCGTCCTCGACCACCTCGCCGAGGGCGTCTCGGTGCTGCACGTCGCCACCCACGGCTCGGCGGGCACCAGCCCCACCGCCTCCGCCCTCCACCTGCTCGCCCCGGAGCACACTCCCGCGCAGCTCACCGTCACCCGCCTGATCGAGTCCCAGCAGGCCCGACACCCCGGCCCGGACGGGCCGTTGGTGGTCCTGAGCGCCTGCCAGACCGACCTCTCCACCCGCGACCACGACGAGGCGCTCACCCTCACCACGGGGTTCATCACGGCCGGCGCCCGGGACGTGGTCGGCTCCCGCTGGTCCACCACCGACGGCGCCTCGGCCCTGCTGATGGCGGTGTTCCACCACCACCTCAACGTCGACCGCCTCAGCCCGGTGGACGCCCTGCGGGCCGCCCAGCTCTGGATGCTCGACCCGCAGCGGCAGAACCCGGGCTGCCTCCGCGGCGAGCTGCTCCGCGAACTGGACCGCCCCGACCTCGACCGGCTCCCCCACTGGGCCGCCTTCATCCACCAGGGCCACCCCGGCCCCGCCTGACCCCTCACCGCCGCAACTCGCCGCCGGACGGCGGAGGGTGCTGGCCCGGCGGCGGCCGGGGTGCTGCACTGGCCTCTCTCATCCTCATCCCGGAAGGAGATCGGTGCGGTGACGGACGGACAGGGTGTGCCACGGTTCGACGGGCTGAACGCGATGGTGATCAACTGCACGCTCAAGCGCTCGCCCGAGCGCAGCCACACCCAGGGGCTGATCGACATCAGCCGGGGCATCATGGAGCGCCAGGGCGTCGGCGTCGAGGTGGTCCGCGCGGTCGACCTCAACCTCGCGACCGGCGTCTGGCCGGACATGACCGAGCACGGCTGGGAGACCGACGAGTGGCCGGTGCTCTACTCCCGGGTGATGGCCGCCGACATCCTGATCCTCACCGGCCCGGTCTGGCTCGGTGACAACTCCTCGGTGATGAAGCAGGTGATCGAGCGGCTCTACGCCTGCTCCTCGATCCTCAACGAGCACGGCCAGTACGCCTACTACGGCCGGGTCGGCGGCTGCCTGATCACCGGCAACGAGGACGGCGCCAAGCACTGCGCGATGAACGTGCTCTACAGCCTCCAGCACCTCGGCTACACCATCCCGCCGCAGGCCGACGCCGCCTGGGTCGGCGAGGCGGGCCCCGGCCCCTCCTACCTCGACCCGGGCTCGGGCGGCCCGGAGAACGACTTCACCAACCGCAACACCACCTTCATGACCTGGAACCTGATGCACCTGGCGAAGCTGCTCAAGCAGTCCGGCGGCATCCCCGCGTACGGCAACCAGCGCTCGGAGTGGGACGCCGGCTGCCGCTTCGACTTCGAGAACCCCGAACACCGCTGACAGCCGCTCCCCCGGATCCGTCAGCCCCGCAGGCGCTCGTACGCGGACCAGGCGTCCAGCAGGGGCGGCACCACCGAGCGCCGTGCGGATGCGCGGGCGGTGCCGTGCAACACGGCCGCGCGGACCTCGGCCGGGGTGGCCCGGGGGAAGCAGGAGAGCAGCAGGGCGAGGGTGCCGACCACGTACGGGACGGCCACGCTGGTGCCCGAGAGCACCATTGGGCGCTCGCCCGGGTCGAGCTCCACCACGGCCCGTCCCGGTGCGCCGAGGCCGCGGGTGCCGATCGAGCCGCCGAGGTTGGACAGGCCCATCGGGCGGCGCCGGTCGTCGTATCCGACGACCGGGATGGTCCAGGGGTGCCGGGTCAGCGCGGAACCGCCCAGTCGGCCCTGGTTGCCGGCCGCGACGACGGTGAGCACCCCGCGCGCCGCTGCGTGGTCGAGAGCGGCCGTCAGCTCGCGATGCCCGCTGCTGGACGGCCGCTCGGGCGCCACACTCAGGTTGAGCACCCTGGCGCCGGCCTCGACGGCCTGCACCACGGCGGCGGCCAACTCCTCCGCCGGAGCGCTCAGCGGGATGGGCCGACCTGCCGACCCCGCCGCCCCGGCCGGGCCTGCCGACCCGGCCGACGCGGCGACCGGATCGGCGCGGTGGCCGGTGAAGATCGGACGGATCAGCAGGGTGCAGTCGGGGCAGATGCCCGGTGACGGCGAGGCGCGGTCGGCGCTCAGCACACCAGCGATGAAGCTGCCGTGCACGCAGGGTCCGTCACCCGCGCTCGCGCAGACGGCCCCGGCGCCGGCCCCGTCGGCCGCGGCGCCCGGTCGGCCGGGCAGGACGCGTAACCGCCGCCCCGCGAAGGCGGGTTGTCCGACCGCCACCAAGCCGTCGAGCAACCCGACGGCGACCTCCGGCCGACCGGCACTGCGCGCCATCAGCGGTGCGAGCCCAACCAGGTCGAGCGGCCTCACAAGGTCAGGTCCGGGCAGGTCGCATAGCAGTCCTTCAGGCAGTCGTGACACTTCCGGCCGAACGGCGCCCCCAGGCAGAGGGAGGAGCAGGACACCCGACACTCGGGGACGCAGGCCGGGTCGACCGCCGGCCACGGGTCCCTACCCGACCTCGCGGACGGTACCAAGGCCTCCGCCCGCGCCCGCCCGCCCCGGGAGAGTCCCGCGCGGTAGTGCCCCCGGCTCCGGTAGACCGCCGCCTCGGCGGTGAATCCTGGCATCCTCATCGGTACACACCTCGTCTCGGTACGGGCCCGCAGGCCCATCGAGCCCTGGGCGGGAGTGCTCCTCCCCGCCCGTCCCGGCTCCGCTCAGCGGTCGTAGTAGGCCGCCAACTTCCGCACCACGAAGGGAAACTCCTCGGTGCAGTCCAATCGCACGGCGAACTTCTCCGTGACGTCGCGCTGGCGGTGCGTGTAGGAGAGCACCACGTCGAGGATCCGGCGGGCGCCACTGAGTCTCGAGTCGAGGACCTCGACCGCGCTGAGCGCGGAGTTGCCCGCGAACGCCTCCACGGTCTTGTGGTAGATCCCCTGGTACCGGACGGCCAGGTAGTTGACCGCGCGGTGCTCGTCGGTGTCGCCGGCATTGTCGCCCAAGTTCAGGATCCGGCCGAGGAGTTCATGGGAGGCGGCCTCGAACCGGTCGGCCGGGATCTGTTCGGGCCGCTCAATCGCGCCGATCAACTCCGTGCTGTCGAAGGAGTAGAGCTGGTCGAAGAAGACCACCGGGAGCGTCAGGCCGTTGCAGAACGAGGGCGGCGCCAACGGCCCGCGCAGGCCGATCACCACGTCCAGGTCCGTCGGCCGCGGGTCGGGCCGGACGGCGTCCACCAGCAGCGCGAAGTCGGCCGGATCGCGGGGGCGCAGCAGATAGGTGTCAAGGCCCTGGATGTTCAGCACGTAACACAACTGCCGTGCAAGGTACCGGTTCTCGGGCTGGGAGATGACCGAGTGCACGGTCTGCCGGTCGCTCAGCCCCGAGGTCTCCAACCGGCCGACGGCCTGCGCCAGCTCCTTCTCGACCCCCAGGCTCGGGAAACGGAAGTCGATCTGGCCGATCGCGTAGACGAAGGCGGGTTGTTCCGCTGCTGCGGCGGGTTGCCCTCCGCCCGGGCCACCGCACCCGCAGGCCGGGGCGACGGGGGCGGAGGCGGGTTCGAGGCGGCCGGGTGGATCCGCCCAGGCTCCGCCGTAGACCGGATCCGACGCTAACTGCCCGCCGGCCGCTGGCGGTTCGATGCCCTTCGGCTCGACTGCCGTCGGCCCCACCGCGCCCGTGGCGCGGGGCGGCACCGGCCCCTGGAGGTCCTGGTCCTCTTCCATCGCTGCCTCCTCGGAGGTCAGTACCGCTGCCGACGGCTCGGCCCACCGGACACGACCAGCCGGCGGTTCAGCGCGGCGGCGCGGCGCTCGCAGCCACCGCAGGGCCGGATGCCCAGCGTCGCGGTGACCCGCTTGACGGCGTCGCCGAGCCCGATCTCCTGGTCCGTGACGAAACCCGGCAGCCGGACCCGCCGCGGCGTGCGCCCGGAGGCCTGTTCGCGGTGCTCTCGCTGCTCACCGGTCGCCATCTCGGATACTCCTCACCTGGTGTGGGCAGGAGGGAACTCGCACGCCGATGCCGTTCCGGAGACCGGGACCCGCTGCACGAGCGCGCACCCACGACGTCCCACACTTCCAGGCTCCGTCCGCACCGCCGTCCGCGCACCTCGGCGGGCCGACCGTCCTAACCTGGAAGGAGAGGGTGCCGGCCCACCGCGGACACACCGTCGGACCGCCGGGCCCTTACCCGACCGGGCCGAGACGGGAGGACCCACCATGACCATCCCCGGATTCCACACCGAGCCGGCCGTCCACCCCACCGCCGTCCCCTACCGGTCACCCGGCCCGCCCCGCACCGCGCCCGCCGACCGCATCGCGCCGATGTTCACCCAGGAGCAGCTCGACCTGATCAACAGGTGCGAGCACGACTACGACCTCTGCGAGGACAGCTGCGCCCCGCTCATGGACAACTATTACGCCTGGCAGCCGTGCAACGCCGACTGCCTGCAGTCCTGGGTGATCTGCATGAATCCCGGTTCGGATCCGCAGGGCTAACGGCCATACGGGCTTGGCCGGGAGGTGATCCGCGTCCGCCCCCGGCGGATCGTGGCCTGGAACCCGGAGACCCGGGGTTCCGTCGCCCGCAGGGTCGGCTGAGGCCACGCGCCGGGCCGACGCCACAGGCCGCGACCGCAGGCCGGTACGCTCGGGGCTTCTTCCGACCGAGCAGGAGTCCTGGCGATGAGCGTGTACCGGCGAAGAGCGGGGCTCGTGGTGCTGATGGGGCTGGTCGCCGGCGGGGTGGCCGACTGCGGACCCAACACCGACGCGTACGTGGCGCTGCAGAACGCGATGAAGACCCACCTCACCGACGTGGACCACCGGCCGGTCGCCTCGGTGGCCTGCACGCCGCACGTGCACGACACCACCCGCGGCGACTCCGCCCACCTGCGCTGCACGGTGGTGTTCCAGGACGGCAGCTCGTACACCGCCGGTGCGACGATCAAGAACCAGAACGACGGCGGGCGGCACAACATGCCCGACCTCTACAGCTGGGACGCACCACCGGCGCCCTGAGCCCGGACGGGCCCGGGTCCTTCCGGTCGGTCCACCCGGCTCAGGCGGAGCAGGCGGCTGGCGTGGTCGCCGGGCGGGAGGTCGAGCGGGAGGCCCGGGCCGGTGAGGAGGGCGCCGACGTGGATCTCTCCGGTGTCGAGGTCGCGGTAGTGGGCGGTGGGGTCGAGGGCGGGCAGCCGCAGCGGGGCGGGCGGGTGGCCGAAGCGGGTGGTGGGGCGGCGGACCAGGACGGCGTGGGCGGTGCCGTCGGGGGCGGCGTAGTGGACGGCGGTGGTGGCCTCGTCCAGGGTGAGCCGGTGCTGGTGGCCGAGTTGGACCAGCGGGCGGATCTCCTTGTAGCGGGCGACCAGCTCGGCGGCCTCGGCCAGTTCGGCCTCCGTCCAGCGGGAGAGGTCGCCGCCGAGCCCGAGGGCGCCGGCCATCGCCGAGTGGAACCGGAACCGCAGCGGGGTGGCCCGGCCGGTGGCGCCGTTGGGGCTGTCGGTGACCCAGGCGGCCATGGTCTGGGCGGGGTGGAGCTGGCTGTAGCCGTGCTGGATGGCGAGCCGGTCGACCGGGTCGGTGTTGTCGGAGATCCAGACCTGATCGGTGCGGGCGAGCACGGCCAGGTCGGCCCGGCCGCCACCGCCCGCGCAGGCCTCGATCCGCAGGCCGGGGTGGTCGGCGCGGAGCCGGTCCATGATCGTGTGGACGGCCCGCACGTGGTCGATCCAGAGCCGGTCCGGATCCGGGTGGCCGGCTCGACCGGCCTCGGTGAACGGGCGGTTGTCGTCCCACTTGAGCCAGTCGACGGCGTACTCGGTGACCAGCCGGTCGAGGGTGGCGTGCACCCGGTGGGCCACCTCGGGGCGGGCCAGGTCGAGCACCAGTTGGTGGCGCAGCTCGGTGGCCGTCCGGGTCGGGGCATGCAGCACCCAGTCGGGGTGGGCGCGGAAGAGGTCACTGTCGCGGTTGACCATCTCCGGCTCCACCCAGAGCCCGAACTCCATTCCCAGCGCGTGGACTTCATCCGCCAGCGGCCGCAGCCCGGCCGGGAAGGCGGCGGGGCGCGGATGCCAGTCGCCGAGCCCGGCCCGGTCGTCGGCGCGGGCACCGAACCAGCCGTCGTCCAGCACGAAGAGCTCGGCGCCGACCCGGGCGGCGAGCCGGGCGAGCGCCAGCTGACCGGGCAGGTCGACCGAGAACCCGGTGGCCTCCCAGGAGTTGTAGAGCACCGGCCGGTCCCGCTCGGGCTCGGGGAGGACGTGCGCGCGCAGGTGGGCGTGCCAGGCGCGGCTGGCCCCGCCGAAGCCGTCCCGGGTGTACAGACCGGCGAAGACGGGGGTGCGCAGCGTCTCGCCGGGCCGGAGCGACCAGCCGAGGCCCTCGTGGCCGAAGCCACCGGTCCAGGTGGTGCGGCCGACCGGGTCGCGGTGCACGGTGATCCGCCAACTCCCGCTCCAGGCCAGCGCGGTGCTCCAGACCTCGCCCTGCTCCTCGCTCGCCCCGCCCTCGTCGAGGGCCAGCCAGGGTTGGGCGTGGTGACTGGTCAGGCCGCGCCGGCTGGTCAGCGTGGTCTCGGCCACCGGCAGGCGGTCGCGGCGGAGTTGGAACTCGCTGTTCCAGCCGCCGACCAGGTGGCTGAGCCGGTAGTCGGCCAGCCGGGGCACCGTCCAGGCGGCCGAGTCGAGCCGGGTGACGGTGATCGGCGAGTCCTCGGGGCCGCCGGTGTGGGCGAGTTCGGTCCAGCGCTCGATCACCTCGCTGTCCGGGTGGATCCGGTAGCAGAGCTCGGCGGCCAGCGGGTAGTGACGGTCCGTCAGGTGCAGCCGCAGCTCCAGGCCCTCGATCCGGTGGCCGGCGAACCGCCACTGGGCGCCGCTGGTGCCGTCGCCGAACCGGACCTGGAGCCCGGCCGGGCCGTACCGGGCGCCGGTCTGCGGGGCGAGTTCGTCGGCGGCGGCCTCGCCCTCGAAGCTGCTCGCCGCGGGCGAGCGGGGGTGCGGCAGGGCGGCCGGATCGACCCCCGGCGGCCCCCAGTACAGGTGGCGGGGGCTGCCGTCGGGGTCGAGGCGGAGCGCGTACAGGCTGTGCGGCATACGCAGGGTGGCGATCCCGCGCTCGGGATCGAAGGAGACGGCGTCGAAGGATACGGCGTCGATGGGGACAGCGTCAGAAGGGACGGCGGCGAACGGGACGGCGGCGGGCACGGATGGGGCTCCCGGGGTCGCGGGCACGAACGGAGCGGCGGTCACGGCGGCGAGGGGCCGGCACGGAAGTGACCCGAGAGTAGGGCGAGTTGAGCGGGCAAATCAATACTGGACGAAGTTATTTATTTGCCGGTAGCTTGCAGCCGTGTTTCCGAACCATGCGCAGCCACTGGTCTCCGCACCGGCCGAGACCGCCGTCCTCGCCCTCCTGCTCGCCGAAGGCCCGCTCAGCCGGGTCGAGTTGGCCCGCCGGGCCGGGCTCTCCTCCACCGCCGTCACCAAGGCCGCCCGCCCGCTGATCGAGGACGGCTACCTGCACGAACTCCCGCCGGAGCGCACCGCCCCGGGCGCCGGACGGCCCGTCAACCCGCTTGCGGTGACGGCCGATCGTGAGTACTTCGCCGGTGTGAAGATCAGCGCCGAGGCGCTGTACGGCACGGTCTGCGACCTGCGCGCCGGGGTCCGGGCCACCGCCGAGCGGCGGCTCGGCGCGGACCGGGGGCCGGCCGCCGTCTGCGCGCTGCTGCACGAGCTGGTGGACGAACTCCTCGGCAGTGCACCGGAGTTCCGGGAACGCACCCGCCACCTCGGCATCGCCGTCTCCGGCGACGTGGACCGCCCGGCCGGCCGGGTGCGGTACTCGGTGCTGCCCGGCTGGCAGGACGTGCCGGTGGCCGAGACGGTGGCCCGGGCCACCGGCCTGAGCGTCACCGTGGAGAACGACGTCAAGGCGCTCACGGTGGCCGAGCACTGGTTCGGCGAGGGCATCGGCACCGAGTACTTCGCGCTGGTCACCATCGGTGCGGGCATCGGCTCCGGGCTGGTCGTGGGCGGCCAACTGGTCTCCGGGGCCTACGGGGTGGCCGGCGAGATGGGCCACCTGAGCATCGACCCGGCCGGCCCGCGCTGTCACTGCGGCCAGACCGGCTGCGTGGAGGCGATCGCCTCCAGCGACGCGATCCGGGACGCCGTCCGCCGGGCCGGCGGCGACCCGGAGTTGGACTTCGACGGCGCCGTGCTGCTCGCCCGGGCCGGGGAGCCCGCCGCCCGCGCGGCCTTCGCCCGGGCCGGGCAGGCGATCGGCACCGGGATCGCCACCCTGGTCAACCTGCTCGGCCCCGAGCGGGTGGTGGTCACCGGCGAAGGGCTCGACACCTACGACCTGTTCGGCGTGCACATCCGGGAGGCGTACGCCGCGCACTGCTTCAAGGCCGCCGCCGCGTGCCCGCTGACCCTGCGCCCGCTCCCCTGGGAGGAGTGGGCCCGGGGCGCCGCCGTGCTGGGCATCCAGGCGCTCTTCCCGTAGCCACCGAGACTTCCCGGTCGGTGTCCACCGCCCCAAGCCTGGCAGCGAAGACGGCGGACACCGACCGGGCGGACGACACACCCCACCCACCCGCAAGGACGTGACATGAGTGCTCGCAGCCCGGAGCTTAGCCGACGCGGATTCCTCGCCGGCTCGCTCCTGTTCGTCGCCGGCTCCGCCGTCGCCTGCAGTACCGACCCCACCGGTGGCGCGAAGGCCACCCTGAACGTCTGGTTCCACGCCTACGGCGAGGCCGGCACCCAGCAGGCCGCCACCCGCTACGCGGAGGGCTTCACCAAGGCCCACCCGGACATCGCGGTGAAGGTCACCTGGGTGCCCGGGGACTACACCACCAAGCTCAACTCCACCCTGCTCACCGCCGCCGCCCCCGACGTGTTCGAGATCGGCGACTTCAACGAGGGCCTGGCCCGGCGCGGCCAGATCGCCGCCCTGGACGACGTGTACGGCAGCGAGAAGGCCGACTTCAACCGGGGCGACCTCGACTACGTGACGGTGGACGGCAGGCTCTACGGCATCAAGACGCTCGACGACGTGATGATGCTCTACTACCGCAGGAGCACCCTCGCCAAGGCCGGCCTCACCCCGCCCACCACCTTCGACGAGCTGGCCACCACGGCCAAAGCGCTCAGCGGCAAGAACGCCAAGGGCCTGTTCCTCGGCAACGACGGCCTCGGCGACAGCGCGCTGCTCGCCGTCCGCTCCAACGGCGGCGACCTGGTCACCGACGGCACGGTGGCCTTCGCCTCCCCGCAGGCCGTGGCGGCGGTGGCCGGGCTCAGGCGGCTGCACGACGACCGCTCGCTGCTGCTCGGCTTCACCACCGACTGGTGGGACCCGTCCGCGCTCACCCAGGGCCTGGCCCCGATGCAGTGGTGCGGCCTCTGGGCCATGCCAGCCATCCAGACCGCGCTCGGTGACGACTTCGGCGTGCTGCCCTGGCCCGCGTTCAAGCCCGGCGGCAGCCCGGTGCTGCGGGTCGGCGGCTGGACCAGCTGCGTCAACGCCAAGGGCAGGCACGTGGACGCGGCCAAGCAGTTCGTGCGCTGGCTGTGGATCGAGCAGACCGGTCTGCAGCAGGACTGGTCGCAGAGCTACGGACTGCACCTGCCGCCGCGCGGCTCGGTCGCCGCCGGCGCCGAGAAGCTCACCCGGGGCGCCGCTCAGGAGGCGGTCCGGCTCGCCGGGAAGTACGGCAAGTCCAACCCGAACACCTGGGACACCGCCGTGGCCACCGCCTTCAACGCCGCCGCCGCGAAGATCCTCGCCGGCCAGGGCGATCCGGCCGCACTGCTGACGGCCGCCGCCGCCCAGGCCCAGGCCGACGTGGACCAGCAGCGGGCCCGATGACCGCCGCCCCTACGGTCGGGACGGGCCCGACGGCCGCACCCGCCGTTCGAAAGCGCGCCGACCTCCGCACCTGGTCGGCGTTCGCCCTGCTGACCGCCCCGATGCTGCTCGGCCTGGGCCTGTTCAAGTACCTGGCGATCGGCTGGAGCTTCCTGCTCAGCCTCAGCGACGCGCACGGCTCGATCGCGCTCGGCCACTGGGTCGGCCTGGCCAACTACCGCCAGCTGCTGGCCGATCCGGCCTTCCGCCGCTCGCTGGGCCAGATCCTGCTGTTCACCGCCGTGGTCGTCCCGGTCACCTTCGCGGCCTCGCTCGGCCTGGCCCTGCTGGTGCACCGGGTGCGCCGGGGCCGGGCGGTGGTGCGCACCGCCTTCCTGGTGCCCACCGCCGTCTCCTACGTGGCGGCCTCGCTGCTCTGGAAGATGTGCCTGTTCAACGGCCTGCCGGCGGGCATCGCCAACACCCTCGGCGGCTGGTTCAAGATGGCGGCCGTGCCCTGGCTCCAGACCACCTCGCCGCCGCTGTACTGGATCGTGCTGATCACCCTCCGGCTCTGGCTGCAAGTCGGCTTCTACCTGGTGCTCTTCCTGGCCGGCCTGCAGCAGATCCCCCGGGAGCTGTACGAGGCCGCCGCGCTGGACGGCGCCGGCGGGCTGCGGCTGCTGCGCCGGATCACCCTGCCGATGCTGCGCGGCACCTCGGTGGCCGTGCTGATGCTCCAACTCATCGCCGCCTTCCAGGCGTTCGACGAGTTCTACAACCTCTTCGACAGCGGCCTCTCCGGCACCGCCGCCGCCCCCGTGCAGACCCCGCTGGTGTACCTCTACTCCACCGCGATGGGCGCCCAGAACTACGGCCTCGGCTCGGCCGGCGCCTTCCTGCTCACCGGGCTGATCGTGGGCGCGACGCTGATCCAGGGCCGGGTCACCGGCTTCGGCAAGGCCGCGAGGTGAGCCGGGCCACGGCTCCCAGCCGGCTCGGGCGCGCGCTGCGGCCCGGCCTGCGCGGTGTGTCGGTGGGCCTGCTGACGGCCCTCTTCCTGGCACCCTTCTACCTGATGCTGCGCAACGCGCTGATGGACTCCACCGCCCTGACCTCGCCGCACTGGGTCTGGTGGCCCGCCCACCTGCGCTGGGGCAACTTCGCCGCGCTGTTCACGGACCCCACCCTGCACCTGGGCCGATCGCTCGCCAACTCCCTGCTGATCGCCGGGATCACCGCCCCGGTCTCCACCCTGCTCGCCTCGGCCGCCGGCTACGCCTTCGCCCGGATCCCGGTGCCCGGGCGCGGCCTGCTGCTCGGACTGGTGGTGGCCACCCTGATGATCCCCGGCTCGGTCACCTTCGTGCCCACCTTCGTGGTGGTCGGCTCGCTCGGCGGGGTCAACACGCTCTGGGGCGTGATCGCGCCGGGCCTCTTCAACCCCTTCGCCGTCCTGCTGTTCCGCAACTTCTACCTCGGGCTCCCCACCGAGATCGAGGAGGCCGGCCGCCTGGACGGCCTCGGCTGGCTGGGCCTCTACCGCCGGCTCGCGCTGCCGAGCAGCGGCCCGCTGCTCGCCTCGCTCGGGGCGCTGGCCTTCATCGACAGCTGGAACGCCTTCCTCTGGCCGCTGGTCATCGGGCAGGACCCGTCGGCCTGGACGGCCCAGATCGCCCTCTCCACCTTCCTCACCGCCCAGACCGTCAACCTGCCCGGCCTGTTCGCCGGCGCCGTGGTGACCATCGCCCCGCTGGTGGCGATGTTCCTCATCGCCCAGCGGTACATCGTCGAAGGAATCACCAGCAGCGGCCTCAAGGGCTGACCGCACCCCACCACCAGGAGCACCCCGGCATGCCTCTACTGGAGCTCACCGCCGACGGATTCCGCCTCGGCGACACCCCCCTGCGCATCATCTCCGGCGGCCTGCACTACTTCCGCGTCCATCCCGGCCAGTGGGCCGACCGCCTGCACAAGGCCCGCCTGCTCGGCCTCAACACGGTCGAGACCTACGTGCCGTGGAACCTGCACGCCCCCACCCCCGGCGAGTTCCGCCTGGACGGCGGCCTCGACCTGCCCCGCTTCCTCGACCTGGCCGCCGCCGAGGGCCTGCACGTGCTGCTCCGCCCCGGCCCGTACATCTGCGCCGAGTGGGACGGCGGCGGCCTGCCCGGCTGGCTGCTCGCCGAGGAGACCATCCGGCTGCGCAGCCGCGACCCGCGCTTCCTGGCCGCCGTGGACGGCTACCTCGCCGCCCTGCTGAAGCCGCTGCGCCCGTACCTCTCCACCGCCGGCGGCCCGGTGATCGCCGTCCAACTCGAAAACGAGTACGGCGCGTTCGGCTCGGACACCGCCTACCTGGCCGAGCTGGCCGCGCTGCTGCGCCGGCACGGGGTGGACGTGCCGCTCTTCACCTGCGACCAGCCCGGCGACCTCGGCCCGGGCGGGCTGGACGGCGTGCTGCGCACGGTCAACTTCGGCAGCCGGGTGGCGGAGGGGCTGGCCGCCCTGCGCGCGCTCCAGCCCACCGGGCCGCTGATGTGCAGCGAGTTCTGGATCGGCTGGTTCGACCGCTGGGGCGCCGCCCACACCAGCCGCGACCCCGCCGACGCCGCCGCCGACCTCGGCCGGCTGCTGGCCGCCGACGCCTCCGTCAACATCTATCTGCTGCACGGCGGCACCAACTTCGGCTGCACCAACGGCGCCAACGACAAGGGGCGGTACCGCCCCACCGTCACCTCCTACGACTACGACGCCCTGCTCGACGAGGCCGGCGACCCCACTCCCAAGTACCACGCCTTCCGCGAGGTGATCGCCCGCCACGCCCCCGTCCCCGCCGACCCGGTACCCGGACCGGGCCCGAAGCTCACCCCACGCACCGTCGAACTCACCGAGACCGCAGGCCTGTTGGCCCAGTCACCACAGCTCGGCCGAGCCGTCGAGGCCGACCACCCGCTGACCATGGAGCAGTTGGGGCAGTCCTTCGGCTTCGTCCAGTACGAGACCGAGCTCCCCGAGGCCGGGCCCACCGTGCTGCGGGTCGGCCAAGTCCGCGACCGGGCCCAGGTCTTCGTCGACGGCCAGCCCGTCGGCACCCTGGAGCGGGAGCACCAGGAGCACGCCCTCGCCTTCACCGCCCCGCGCCCGGGCGCCCGGCTGGCCGTGCTGGTGGAGAACCAGGGCCGGATCAACTACGGCCCCGGCATCCACGACCGCAAGGGCCTGCTCGGCCCGGTCACCGTCAACGGCCGCGCACTGCAAGGCTGGCGCAGCCGGCCCCTCCCGCTGGACAACCTCGACGCCCTCGCCTTCACCCCGGCCACCCCCGTGGTCGGCCCGGCCTTCCACCGGGGCGGCTTCGAGCTCGACCGGCCCGCCGACGGCTACCTCGCCCTGCCCGGCTGGACCAAGGGCCTCGCCTGGATCAACGGCTTCCCGCTCGGCCGGTACTGGTCCCGCGGCCCGCAGGCCACCCTCTACCTGCCCGGCCCGGCGCTGCGCCCCGGCCGCAACGAGCTCACCGTCCTCGAGCTGCACGCCACCGCCTCCCCCACCGTCGAACTCCGGGACCGGCCGGACCTCGGCCCGACCCAGGAGTGACTCACCGTCCGCCGGCAGGCGGTGCCGAGTGCCCGAGCGGTCCGCGGAACCCCACCCGGTGCCGTCGCCGCAGCCGGACCACCTCGATCACCGCCGTCGCCGTCACCCCGACCGGCCCGGCCAGCAACCCGACCAGCGCCGGGCCGTGCGTGGAGGTGCCCTCGGTGTCCACCAGCCAGACGTGGCCCAGCACGGTCAGCCAGACCAGTGGCACGGCCGTCAGCGGCCGGGCCAGCGGGTGCGCCCGGACGGCGAAGTTGTTCCGGTGCACCAGGTAGATCACGCAGAGGTAGAACGGCCCGAACCAGATGGCCGCGAGTGCGGCGAGCACGGAGGACCGGTGCGCGGACTCCACCATCCCGGCGAAGACCAGCACGGTGAGCAGCCCCACCAGCAGCGGCCGGGCCACCGACCGCGCCACCAGCCGCCGGGTGCCCGGGTAGGCGAGCGCGACCAGCGGCACACAGCCCAGCACCAGCGAGATCGGGCCGGTCGCCAGCATCACGATGCTGTCCTCCCCGAGTACGGCGTTCAGGAAGTCATCCTTGGCCCAGGTGCCGGTCACCAGCCGCACCAGGTGCAGCAGCAGCCCCATCCCGAGCAGCGCCCGCGGCGTCAACAGCCGCTCCACCCAGGGGTCCACCGCCTCCGCGACCACCTCGGTCACCACAGGCCCGACGTACGGATCGAACACCTGCCCGCCGACCGTCCCGGCCACCCCCGAGGCGCTCAGCCGCATCGACCGGTACGGCCCGTACACCGTCCGGGCCAGCCGCCAGGGCAGCACCACGTCCAACACCCGCTGCCGCTGCGTCCGTTCCACCACCGGCGGGTCGGGCATCCGGTACGGCACCCGCCCATAGGCCGCCACCAACTCCGCCCGCGAGAGCCGCGCCCCCGACGCCACCACCACTGCTCCCCCACCCCCGCCACAGCCGATCCGACCGGTAGGGTCCCAGCCCGCCACCTCCCGCGCAATCCGATTCCCGCCGGCTCGATCCATCGCCCACGCAGGGCTTTCTGACGGACCGTCACTCTCTGCACGGGCACTACTCCCCGCGCAGCGCGATGGTCGGCGGCAGCCGCCCAGCCCACCGGCGGCCTCGACATCCTGATCGAGCTCCCCGTCCAGGACTGAATTCGGTGGTGCCCCAGGCGTCCCGTCGGAGATCATTCGCCCATGTCACCCGCTGCGCCCGGCCGGATCATCTTCCTGAACGGCACCTCCAGCTCAGGCAAGTCGAGCATCGCCCGCGAGCTGCTCCGGGTCCTGGACGAGACCTTCTTCCACTTCCCCGTCGACGCCTTCCACGCGATGCGCGCCGACCGGGACATCCCGGACGGGGAGATCCAGGCCGAACTCGACCGCACGGCCCGCGGCTTCCACCGCGCCGTCGCCGGCATGTCCGCCGCCGGCAACCACCTCGTGGTGGACCACGTCCTGACCGACCCCTGGCGCCTGCGCGACTGCCTCGACCTCTTCCCCGCCGACCGCGTCCTCCTCGTCGGCGTCCACTGCGCCCTCCCCGAACTGGAACGCCGCGAAGCACTCCGCGGCGACCGCCCCCCGGGCCTGGCCGCCCGCCAGCTCCTCCAGGTCCACGCCCACGGCACCTACGACCTCGAGTGCGACACCGGCCACCAGACCCCGACCGACATCGCCCACCGGATCAAGACCGCCCTCGCCGACCACCCCGCCCCCACCGCCTTCACCCGCCTGAAGCAGACCCTCCCCACCGCCCGGGACTGACACCATGACCAAGCCACCGACCTTCGCCGACCCGGCCAACCCCACCCCGGAAGAACTGACCACCTGGGCCTACACCCGCAACGCCCCGGCCCCGTTCGACCAGGACTGGGACATCATCCTCACCCGCCCGGCCTTCGGCCCCCTCTTCCTCTCCCTGGCCGCCGACCGCAAGTGCCCCAACCGCCGGTTCTTCCTCGGCTGCCTCTACCTCCTGGCCGGCACCGCCGTACGCTCCCACTTCCGCACCATGCCCGAGGCCGCCCTCACCGCCCTCACCCACCAGGCCACCTCACCCGCCAACCCCTGGACCACCACCTGGGCCACCCGCACCCGAGCCCTGCTCCGCTCCCCCGAATCCTTCACCTACACCGCCTGGTGCACCCCCCAAGGCCTGGCCGCCAGACCGACCTGACCACAGCCCAGGGCCCCGGACGAGCACGTCCCCTCTCCCGCCTACCTCGAGGGTCTGATCGACATCAGGTGGAGCGCAGCGGCATGAAGAGGTAGCGGTAGCTGGGGTCGTGTTCCGCTTCGTTGTCCGTTCGTCCGGTGAGGACGGCTGGCTTGGTGGCGGTGGTGTAGCTCAGTTCCGCCATCGGGGTGGTGAGGGCGTTGATGCCTTCGACGAGGTAGGCGGCGTTGGCGGGGATGCAGATCGGCTCGCCGTGGAAGGGGCTGGGCAGGGTTTCGCGGCCGCGGGCGTCGCTGCTGTTGCCCGCGTCGAGGGTGATTCGGCCGGCGGACAGGGTGATGCGCAGGGGAGAGCGGTTGTCGGCGACGAGAGCGATCCGCTTGGCGGCCTCGAGGAGGGGGAGTCGTTCGACGGTGGCGGATCCGGTGTAGGTGGTGGGGAAGATGGTCTCGTAGTTCGGGAAGGCGGAGTCGAGGAGCCGGGTCGTCGCCTGGCGGGCCCCGGTGCGGAGGCCGATCAGTCCTCCGGTTCCGGAGGGTTCGCTGTGCAGGGCGATCGTGACCCGGTCGCCCGGGGGTGCTTTGGCCAGTGCCTTGGTGATGTCGTGCAGGATCCTGGCCGGTACGAGTGCGAAGGCTTCGGGTGCCTGGGGGTCGGCCGGCTGCCAGGGCAGGTCACGAACGGCGAGACGGTAGCGGTCGGTTGCGACCAGTCGTAGCCGTTCGGCGTTGATCTCGAGCCGGATGGCGGTGAGGACCGGGAGGGTGTCGTCGCGGGCGGCGACGATGGCGACCTGCGCAACGGCTGCTGCGAAGGCCGCGGCGTCGGCCGTGCCTCGGATCGGGGGCAGGTCCGGCAGTCGTGGGTAGTCTTCGCGTGGGATGTGGGGCAGGGCGAACTGCGATTGGCCGCAGGTGAGGACGGTGTCCGTGGTGTCGGAGGTGAGTTCCACGGGCTGGTCGGGAAGTGCCCGGCTGAGGTCGGCGAGGAGTCTGCCGGAGACGAGCGCGGTGCCGGGCGCGAGGACCTCGGCCTCCACCTCGAAGGTGGTCGAGACTTCGAAGTCGAAGGCGGCGGCGGTCAGCGTCCGGTCGGACGCCGTCAGCAGGATGCCGGCGAGGACGGGAAGCGTGGGGCGGTGCGGGAGAGCACGGGCGGCCCACGCGACGGTGTCGGAGAAGGCGGCGCGGTCAAGGCGGAGCTTCACGGGATGGCCTGCTTTCTGCGGCGAGTCGGCTGCGGTCAGGGCAGCAGGGTCGGCATGAGGATCGAGAAGGTTCCGTCCTCCCCGGCCGAGCGGATCGCCAGGGGGTGGATCGGGCCGCCCAGTTCCAGCACCAGCTGATCGGTCGCGCTGGCGGCGAGGGCCTCGAGGAGGAACTCCCGGTTGAACCCGACCCGCAGCAGGTTGTCCGCCGCCTCTTCCTCCCCCTCGGCCACCCGCAGCGAGCCGTCGGGGCCGAGGGCCAGCACGATGGCGTCGAAGGGAACGCCGTCCTTGGCGCGCACCATCCGGTGGACCTGTCCGTCCGTCACCGTACGGCGCAGCCGCTGCGCCTCGACGGTGACACGGTGGACCGCCTCCAGGCGCAGAAGGCGGCGGTAGTCCGGATAGTCCAGATCGATCAGCCGCCCTTCGGCCAGGCGCCCGTCGGCTGCTGCCAGGAGACGGAAGCCCTCCGCCACGAGGTGCACGTGGTCGCCGCCGGTGCTGTGGGCCAGCCGCTGGATGTCCTCGGCAAGCGAGACGGGAATCAGCAGCTCGCACGAGGTCGCAGTGCGGGTGTCCACGGCCACGCGGGCGAACGCGATCCGGTAGCCGTCGCTTGCAACCAGATTCAGGGTGTCGCCCTGCAACTCGAACAACACCCCGGAGAGCATGGGAAGGTCCGGATAGTCACCGGCGGCGAACCGGACCGCGGCCAGCCCGGTGGACAGCTGTGCCCGGTCAACGGTGATCTCGATACGGGCCGGTACCGGGGCGGGCGTGCTGCTGGTCATGAAGGTGTCCCTCTACTCGATCGGCACCCGGGCGTCGGGCGCTGACGAGGACTGTGAGGGCTCGACCAGGTCGAGGGTCAAGGAGTTGCAGCTGCTTGCCGGCAGACCGTCGATCAGCACCAGTGCTCTGGCACCTACGACGACACCACCGGCCACGTCCGCATCACCCCGCGCGGCACGGCAGGTACAAGGCCGACGCCTGCGGCCGTGCCCAGCAGATGACCGGGCCGTCACCATCGAGCCGTTCGAGGGATAGCTGGGCCGCTTCGGGTCACCTCGATGCCGAGCGCACCCGCTCGATCGTCCACTCGTCGGGGAGGCCCGTGTTCACTGCCGCATCCGGCCCTCCCGAAGGACGTTCTACCTCAACCCGCTTCGAGCTCCTCTGCCCGCCGCCTCAGATCCGCCGCGATGTCGTCCCAGTCCGGCCCGAACAGCTCGAGGCTCAGGGCGGCCTCCCGCATCAGCGCGGGCTCGTCCGGCCGCTGCAGGAGGACCAGCCGGTACGCCAGGTGGCGCACCCAGACCGGTAGGTGGCCGTTGACCGGGGGCGGGCACAGCTCATGCAGCATGGCCAGGATCGAGTCCGCTCCGGCGAAGGTCAGTTCCTCGACGAAGTGGTGCTCGTGGTGGGGCAGAGCGCAGTCCGGCGTGGGCCGGTACTCGTCGCCGTAGAGGCACCGGGCGTGCTCCGTCAGGGTGCTGTGCATGCCCCGGAGCCTATGCCGCCGCGATCCGGCGCACAGCGCCCGGCCGCACAGCCGCCCTCACTCCTCCACCGCCCCGCCCTTCGGGGTGTAGAGGACCTCCCGCGCCTGCTCCGCCGCCCGCGTGATGCTCTCCGAGACGAAGTCCAGGAAACGGGCGACGTTCTCCAGCCGCGCAGCGGCCGGGCTGTCACTGCCGAGCACGGTGACGCCCCGGCGGGCGGTGTCGACGAGTTGGGCGTTCGAGCGGGCGCTGCGGATCATCGACTGGTACCAGAGGTCGTCGTCCACGGTGTACCGCTCGCGGCGGCGCTCGTCGCGGTCTCGGCGCACCAGCTCCAGGCCGTCCAGGAAGGCGATCGCCTTGGAGACCGTCGCCGGGCTCACCTGGAGGCGGGTGACCAGTTCGGCGGCGGTGAGGCTGCCCGCGTCGGTCATGTAGAGGCAGGCCAGCACGCGGGCCGGCATCCGCGGCAGGCCCGAGATCATGAAGACGGTGCCCAACGCCTCTTCGTACTCGGCCACCGCCGCGGCGTCCTGCCCCGGCCCGGCCGCCGTCGGTGCCCCGGCCCGGACGGCGGCCGCCCCGCGCCGGCGGGCGCGGCGCTCGGTGGCGCGGTGGGCGAGGTCGGAGCGGTACGCGGTCGGGCCGCCGTTGCGCATCACCTCACGCGTGATGGTCGAGGTCGGCCGGTCGAGCCGCCGGGCGATCTCGGCGTACGCGAGGCTGTCGGCCAACCCCAGCGCGATCTGCTGGCGTTCCTGCTGGGTGAGTCTGCCGCCGGGCATCTGCGGTCCCCTTCGTGGCGCTGCACGGTCCTGACCGCCCCACCATAGCGTTCATCGCCATTCCATTGCAATGAATACCCTCCCTTCCGTTGCATTGCCCATCAGCTCACCGCAACGATTAAACAGCTCTTACCTGCTCTCATGCTGTATTTACGCAACGAATCGATTGCCACTCCAAGGAATGCAACGTAGCGTTTCCATCACAAGAAACGAGCTGAGCACACCGGAGCCCACCATGCAGAAGTTCGAGACCCCCGCCCCGATCAACGCCGTCCTGGACATCCCCGCCGGCCGCATCCAGCTCATCGCCGCCCACCGCACCGACACCACCGTCGAGGTCCGCCCGGCCGACCCGGGCAAGAGCCGCGACGTCCGCACCGCCGAGGAGGCCGTGGTCAGCTACGCCGACGGCGTGCTGCGGATCCACACCACCCCGCCGAAGAGCCAGCTGCGCGGCCCCGGCGCCCTGGAGGTCACCGTCCAGCTCCCGGCCGGCTCCCGCATCGAGGCGCGGACCGAGGCCTGCGAACTGCGCGGGGTCGGTCGCCTCGGCGACGTCGCCTTCGAGGGCGCCTACCGGCAGATCAAGCTGGACGAGACCGCCGACCTGCGGCTGACCGCCACCGACGGCGACATCCGGATCGGCCGGATCGGCGGCCACGCCACCGTCACCACCGCCCGCGGCGACATCACCGTCACCGAGGCGCAGCGCGGCACCGTCGACCTGCGCACCCAGGCCGGCAGCATCACCGTCGGCGCCGCCCCCGGCGTCTCCGCCACCCTGGACGCCGCCACCGCCCACGGCCGGATCTCCAACGCCCTGCGCAACGACGGCACCGTCACCCTGGACATCCGCGCCACCACCTCGTACGGCGACATCACCGCCGCCAGCCGCTGAACCGTGCGTCCGACCGGCCAGGACGGCAACAGATCCGGGGCGGACGGCGCGCAGACCGCGCACCGCCGCCCCTGATCCTCGCCGGCCCTCCATGGCTCGTCACCGCCGGCGGATCGGACCGGATCCCTCCCCCCACGGAGTGGACCGGCCCGGCACCGAGAACGTTACGGACCCGAACCGACCCGATCCGGCCGCCCTGACGCCCTCCTGTCGCCGGAAGCACCGTTCTTGACAGCGCCTTGACGCGCACCGCGCACCACACACCACCCACCGCGCACCGCTCCCCACCCACCACCCACCGCGCACCGCCAGGGGCGCCGCGCCCGGGCAGCGCCTAACGGGTCATCACCCGGCCCGGCCTGCCGACCATCGGATCAGCTGATCGGTAACGTCCGCTCCACCGAGCCCAGCACAGCCCGCCCGGAGGAGCACCAGCATGAGCGACCGCGACCCCGCCCTCCGGACACCCGAGGCGCCGCACCCGGCCGCCCATGGCTGATCGCCGTCGGCGGTAGCCTGCTGCTGGTGGTCGACCTGCTGTTCGTCGCCGCCAACGCCACCAAGCTGCTGCACGGCGCCTGGCTGCCGCTGCTGATCGGCCTCACCACCTTCACCGTGATGACCACCTGGCAGCGCGGCCGGGAGATCGTCACTGCCAAGCGGGCCCACAACGAGGGGCCGCTGCGCCAGTTCGTCGACCGCCTGCACAGCGGCGAGGTGCCGGCCGTCCGCGTCCCCGGCACCGCCCTCTTCCTCAACCGGGGCGACCAGACCGCGCCGCTGGCCATGCGGGCCAACGTGGAGCACAACCACGTCCGCCACGACCAGGTGGTCATCCTCTCGATCGAGACCGACACCGTGCCCCGGGTGCCCACCGACCGCCGCGTCCTGGTCGACGACCTCGGCTACGCGGAGGACGGCATCATCCACGTCACCGCCCGCTTCGGCTACATGGAGACCCCGGACGTGCCCGGCACCCTCGCCCTGCTCGCCCCCGCCGACACCGAGGGCCCGGTCGACCTCGACCAGGCCTCCTACTTCCTCTCCACGATCGAACTCCGCCGCGGCAAGCAGCCCACCATGGCCCCCTGGCGCAAGCGCCTCTTCATCGCCACCTCCTACATCACGGCCGACGCCGCCGAGTACTTCAGCCTCCCCCGCGACCGCACCGTCATCATGGGCTCCCACATCGAGGTCTGAACCACAGTCACCACAGTCACCACAGTCACCGCCGGGGCCGCCCGGGCGGCTCGGGGGTGCGGGCCAGCACGTCGGTGCGGACCTGGGTGAGCGAGCGGTGGTGCACCAGGCTCAGCGGCCCGAGGCCGCCGAGCACCTCGGCGACCAGCTCGGTCCCGTCCCGGCCACCGTCGCCGGCCAGCGGCACCAGTGGGGTGAGCGGCGCGAGCAGGCCGATGGTGGCGGCCTTGGCGAGCAGCTCGGGCCGCAGCACGTGCAGGCCGTCGAAGGGCACCCGTACCTCGGGCTTGAGCCACTCGGCCTCGGTGCTGCGGGCACCGAGCAGCACCAGGTCGCCGGCCCGGGCCACCGCCCGCACCGCCAGCCGCCGGTCGGCGGCCCGGTAGCACCACTCGTCGGGGTGCTGGCCCCGCAGCATCGGGAAGCGCCGGCGCAGCACCTTGAGGATCTCCGCCATCTCCTCCACCGGCGCGCAGGGGTACTGCACGAAGGAGAGCCGCTCCGGGTCGGCCGGCTGGACCACGTGGGCGGCGGCCACGTCCCGGACCCGGGGCCGGTGGGCCGTCTCCGCGTCGCCCGCCCGGGCCGGGCCGCCGGTGCCGAGCAGCAGCACGGTGTCGCCCCGAGCCTCGTACTGGGCCGCCGTGGCCCAGGTGGCCACGGCGCGCGGGCAGACCGTCCGGGGCGTCGGCCTGCCCCGGGCCCGGTCGGCGGTCCGGGCGTCCGGCTGGGTGGGCAGCGAGGGCGGCGGCTCGCAGCCCAGCGGGGCGGTGCAGACCAGCAGGCGTCTGGTGCGCAGCGCGGCCGACCAGACCCGGACGGCCTCCGCGGCCAAGGTGGCGCGGTGGGCCGGCGCGGTCACGGCGAGGCCGACCACCCGTCCGTCCAGGTCGAGGTAGGTGGTGGCGGCCAGCCGCCCGCCGGAGCCGGCCGGCAGCGCCCCGGCGGCGGCGATCCGGCACTCCTGCCCGCGCTCGCGCAGCCACCCCGCCAACAGCGGGGCGGCCGGACAGCTGACCGGCCCCCGGGCCGGGTGGTGGAAGCCGGACAGCACGGTGACCGGGTCTCCGGGCCGGCCGGCCACCTCGGTGTGGTCGGTCAGGCGCGTTCGGTTCACTGCTCCTCCTCGTCCGGTTGGGGGCCCCACTGTGGGGCGCGCCGAACGGCCCCCACAAACGGCCCCGTCCTCCGAGTGCATCCGCAGAATGCAGCCGGTCATCCGCATTGCGCGGGATCTGTCGGAACATCAGGTCACTGGCCTGCAAGGACCCTTGACCGCGACCGTCCCCCACCCATCCCGCGCTTTCACCCACACGGAGTACCACGCGACCGCCCGGCGCCCTCCCGTCACCACGTGCCGGACGGCCCCTAGCGGCCCGGCGGCCGCCCTGTCCCGGAAACGCCGTTCCCGTCACCCGCCCGGGTCGGCCGCCCGCCGCCGGCTGCCGCCGTGCGCTACCCCATGACCGGAAGTACCCCGAACCTCCACGACCGCAACAGAGGAGACGCAGTTTGAACACCGCACGCGAGGCGTTCGTGACCACCGACCGCGACGAGGCCCTGCTCCGGCTCTCGGCGCTGTACAACGCCCGGCACCTGTCGGCGACCCAGGGCGACCGGTTCGGGGTCTCGATGACCCAGACACAGCTGGCCGGCATAGCCCTGGTCAAGGCCGAGTGGACGGGGTCCTTCACGCTGGAGGTCGGGCCGGTCGGCACCCACCTGATCAGCGCCACCGCCACCGGCGGCTACCACATCACCTGCCGGCCCCGCTCCGCCGGGCACACCACCGCGCCCGGCACGGTCCACCTGATCGCCGACCCGGACGAGCCGCTCACCGTGCGGCTCCGCGACCGGGCGCTGGTCTGCGCCGTGGACGTGCGGCCCGAGGTGCTCCGGCGGCACGCCGAGGCGCTGCTCGGCACCGACCTGCGCGGCATCTGGCGCCCGCTCGACCTGGCCCCGACCGGGCCAGCCGCCGCCACCCTGGGCGCCCTGATCATCAGCGCGAGCGGGGACTCCGACCGGCCCGGCGCCCTGGTCACCCACCACCTGCTCCGGCCGCTGCTCGCCGAGAGCCTGCTCACCGCACTGCTGCTGGCCACCGACCACCCCTGGCGCGAACACCTGGACCGCCCCGCGCCCCGGCCGAGGTCCCGCAGCATCCAGCAGGCGGCGGACGCCCTGCAGGCCGACCCGGCGCACCCATGGACGGTGGCCGAACTCGCCGCCCTGGTCGGCCTCTCGGCCCGGGCCCTCCAGCAGGGCTTCCGCAGCCAGTACCTCACCACCCCCACCGCCTACCTGCGCCGGGTCCGGCTGGCCCAGGCCCACCGTGACCTGTGCGCGGCGGAGCCGGGCCTGTCCACCGTGGAGGTGGTCGCCCGCCGCTGGGGCTTCCGCCACCTGCCGCGCTTCGCCGGCTACTACCACCGCCAGTACGGCGTCCACCCGCACACCACCCTGCAGGCCCGGCGCGAGGACCCGGCCGGCACCGACTGATCCCCGGACCGGGGGCGGCTTCCGTTCGCGGCCCCCTGGGGTCAGTCCGCTCGCGGACCGCCACGACCCGCCGTCAGGGACGGGCCAGGAACTCGCCGATCAGCCCGGCGGCCACCGACCGACCGTCGGGGGCGAAGATCGAGCGCTCCGGCAGCACGTGCAGCTCGCAGTGCGGCAGCAGACCGGCCAGCTCCTTGCCGATCGTGACGCTGTGCGCGAGGTCGTTCTCGTGGCAGATGATCTGCACCGGTGTCCGGATCCGACCCAGGTCCTCCAACCGCTGCACGGGGTAGAGCGCCCCGACCTCACGCAGCCGCGGTGCGTAGCCCTCCTCGATCAGGAAGGCCGCGCGCTGCGCCCGCCAGACGGCGCTCTCCGCCGGCGGCATCGGCGGGCAGATCCTCAGCAGCATGTCGACGATGCCTTGGCTGTCGCCCTTCTCCACCAGCTCGGCCAGATCGGCGAACCACAGGAAGGGCTCGTCCGTGCCGCGCCCGGTGATGGTGGGCAGCAGCATCAGCACGGCCCTGCGGAACCGGGTCGGCTGCTCGACCAACACCCGCAGGATGGTTCCCGCGCCCATCGACATCCCGACCGCCTGGTCGGCCCCGGTCCGCTCGCTCACGGCGAGCAGTTCGCTGCTCAGTACGCCGTAGCGCAGGGGGCCGGGCGCCGCCACGGAGCGGCCGTGGCCGCCGAAGCTGAAGAAGACCTGACGGCCCTCCACGTGCTCGCCGAAGCCGGTGAGCTGCTTCATGGTGTCGGCCAGCCCGTGTGCGAAGACCGTGGTGGGCGCGTCGCCGCTGCCGGTGACCCTGTACTCGACCGGCCTGCCGTCCACCAAGAGGACTTCGGTGGACTGCCGGGCTGACTCGCTCATGGGCTCCTCCTGAGGACCGGATCGCGGGCTTGGCAGCCAGGTCTAGCCGACGGCGACCGAGCGCAATCAGCCGGCCGGGGACCGGGCGGCCCGCTCACCCACCCCTCACATCGTGGCCCGACGGCCGCCGGACCGGTGCTGAGCTGCGATGACCCACCGCCGATCCACCGCTCTTGACGGGGGCCCAGTCTTGACAGCTCCCGTGCTCCATCAGAGCGACAGCGACACCCTTCAAAGCGGCTCGGGCGAGCGTGGCCAGTCCTCGGACCGGAGCGCCGACAAGAGGGCGGTGCGGTCGCTGCCCCGGTGGCGGGCAAGGGCGGTCCGCATCCCCGCGTACGCGTGGTCCAGCCGGCGGGAGGCCAGGCCGGCGCCGAGCTCGACGAACTGCTGCCAGGCCGCGCAGGCCCCGTCCACCGCGCCGGCCGCGAGCAGCAGCTCGCCGGTGCGGGCCAGCACCAGCGCCCGGGAGCGCCGTTCGGCGGCCGGGCGCAGCCGGTCGGAGAGCGCGAGTTCGGTCACCGCCCCTGGCAAGTCGCCCAGCTGGTACCGGAGCTCGCCCCGCTGGTGGGCCAGCGCGGCGGGGTGGTAGGCGCCGACCACGGTGGCGGCGGGGCCGGCTGCGGCGGGCCCCGTGGCCCAGTCGAGGTGCCGCTCGGCCTGGCCCATCACCCGGAAGACTTCCCGGCGCCGGCCGTCCGCCGCCAGGGTGAGTGCGCGCTGGCCGTACAGGAAGGCGAGCATCGACGGGTCCTGCCCGGTGCCGAGCACCACCGCCCGCTCGGCCAGCCGGGCCGCCTGCGCACGGTGGCCGAGCTGGTGGGCCTGCACGCTCAGCGCCCGGTACGCGGCGCTGAGCGTGCGCGGGTCCCCCGCCTCCTCGGCCAGCTCGACCGCCAGGCGGTACCACTGCTGCGCCGGTCCGTGCCGCCGCTGGTCCACGTGCAGGAACCCACCCAGGTACGCGAGCCGCGCCCCGGCCGCGGCCAGCCCCCGCTGCACCGCCGGGCTGGCCGGCGCGGCCAACCACCCTCGGACGGTCACCGCGAAGAACCCGGTGAGGGCCCCGACCGAGTGGCCCGAGCCGACCAGGTGATCCGTCCGGGAGAAGTGCGCGGTCATCCGGTCCAGACACCGCACATGCCGCGCCCCGACCCGCTCTGCCTCCCGGACCGCCGCCCCGCCGCGCCTTCGACCCGACCCGAGCAACTCCTCCACGGCCGCCAACCGATACGACTCCGACCCATCGGCCCTTGGACCGGCGGGCCCCGGCGGGGTGAGCCCGGCCTCCTCCACAGTGACCCGGCGACCCAGGCGACGGGAGAGTGCCTCGGCGATCAGCTCCGGTACGGGCCGCCGGGGCCGGGTGCCCGCCAGCCACTGGCCGACCGAGGCACGCTGGTAGTGCAGCTCGAGGCCGTTCTCCAGCCCCAGCCGGTTGACGGCGCGGGCCAACTCGCTCCCGCTCAGCCCGGCTTGGCCGAGCAGCAGACGGAGCCGGCTGTTGCCCCGGGACAGTGCGGACACGCGGCCGCCTTTCCTGGTCGGTTCGGCCACCCGACCGGGGTCGCCGCCCTGGGTCGGATCGGCGCCGGATCCACGCGAGCCGCAGGGTTCACGGCGCCACCCGGTTACTTCGGCACAGACCCGCCCCCCGATGAGACCCCGCCCCCGATCAGCCGTACTCCGCCCCCGGCCCCGGCCCGCCCCCCGATCCTCAGCGCCGAACGCCCGGGCCGCGCCCGGCACTCACGTCCGTCCGCACCTCGCTCAGGCTCCGCTGCTCCAGCAGGCTGATCGGCCCGAGCCCGGAGAGCACCTCCACCATCTCCCCCACCGTCGGGCCACCGCCGGGCCGGGGCGGCAGCAGGCCCACGGTGGCCGCCGGCGCGAGGAGTTCGGGCAGCAGATCGGCCAGCCCGGCCACCGGCCGGGCGGCCCGGCCCGCCACTCGGGTGAGCCGTGCCGCGTCCTGCTCGCCGAGCGCCAGCACCAGGTCGCTCAGCTCACTCACCGCCTCCAGCGCGTGCCGCCGGTCCGAGGCGGCGTAGCACCACTGGTCGGGGTGCTGCCCGCGCAGCCGCGGGAACCGCTCCCGCAGCGCGGCCAGCAGCACTGCCACCTCCTCCACCACCGCCCCCGGGTGCACCACGTACGACACCCGTTCCTCGCCCACCCCCGCCGCCAGCCCGGCCACCTCGCCCGTCTCCCGTACGGCGACCACCTCCCCCGCCCGGAGCAGATCCTCCGCCCACTCCCCCTCCGCCGCGCCGTCCGGGCTGCCCACCAGCAGCACCAGATCGCCCCGCTCCCGGTACGCCGTCACCAGTCGCGCCGCCACCTCCCCGTGCCGGCAGTCCCCCAGGCCCCGGCAGCCACCCCCGTCCCCCGTCCCGGCCCCGCCCGGCACCAGCACCCGCCGGGTCCGCAGGACTCGTGACCAGTCCTCGACCGTCTCGCGGCCCAGCCAGGCCAGCCCGGGCGGGGTGGCGACGGCGATGCCGATCGCCTGGCCGGCCGGCTCCAGGTAGCTGACCAGCGAGACCGTCAGCGGGTCGTGCCCGACCGGGGTGCCCGGACGGGCGTACTCGCCGAGCCGGGCCGACACCCCGCGCCGGTGCAGCCAGGCCCGGACCAGCGGGGCCGCCGGGCAGCGCACGATGCCCCGGGTCGGGTGGCCGAAATCCCGCAGCACCGTGACCCCGTCCGCCACCAGCCCGTGCCCCTCGAACATCTCGATCTGCCGTGACCTGTTCATGCGTCCCCTTTCCCTGCCCACCCCCGCCCGGGAGCGGATCCACGAGTCCGCCGACAGTTCGTCACCGGCTCGGCATCGGATCAGTCTTGTCACCCGAAGGAGTGAGCCGAGCACCTGTCGAGCGGGAGCCGGCTGTTGAAGGGGGGCCGGCTGTTGAAAGGGATGGGGAGAGCCGCGTTCAACACGCCGGCGGATTCATCACCTCCGGTCGTCACAGAGCTTCCCGCCCGCCCGGCGAGGGCCCTCTACTGGGCTTCGGCAGCCCGGCCATCCCGAAGGAGACCCCGACCATGTCGACCCAGGACACCCGCACCACCCGGTACCAGGACTCCATCGCCGCGTACTGGAACGCCGAGAAGAACCCCGTGAACCTGCTGCTCGGCGACGTGGACGGCCTCTACCACCACCACTACGGCATCGGCGACCCCGACTGGTCCGTCCTGGACACCCCGGCCGAAGGACGGGACGAGGCCGTGATCAAGGAGCTGCACCGCCTGGAGCAGGCCCAGGCCGACCTGCTGGCCCACCACCTGGGCCCACTGCTGCCCGGTGACAAGGTGTTCGACGCCGGCTGCGGGCGCGGCGGCGGCTCGATCGTCGCCAACCTCCACTACGGCTGCTCCGCCGACGGCGTCACCCTCTCCTCCGAGCAGGCCGCCTTCGCCAACGAGCAGGCCCGCAAGCGCGGGGTGGACGACAAGGTCCGCTACCACGTCAAGAACATGCTCGACACCGGCCTCGAGACCGGCGCCTACGCCGCCTCCTGGAACAACGAATCCACCATGTACGTCGAACTCGGCCTGCTCTTCGCCGAACACGCCCGCCTGCTGCGCCGGGGCGGACGGTACGTCACCATCACCGGCTGCTACAACGACGCCTACGGCCTGCCCTCCCGCGCCGTCTCACTGATCAACGCCCACTACATCTGCGACATCCACCCCCGCAGCACCTACTTCCGCGAGCTCGCGGCCAACCGCCTGGTGCCCAACACCGTCATCGACCTGACCGCCGCGACCATCCCGTACTGGGAGATGCGCGCCAAGTCCTCCCTGGTCACCGGCATCGAGGACGCCTTCCTCGACGCCTACAAGGGCGGCAGCTTCCAGTACCTGCTCATCGCCGCCGACCGCGTCTGACCCTGCGGTGCTCCGCGGCCGCCCCCGGCAGCACCGGTGGCGGTGACCAGGCCCTCGGGTCACCGCCACCGGCGTGCTGCTCCTCTCCCGTTCCTCCGCCGCTACGGCCGGCGGCGCCTGACCAGAGCGGTCGCCGCGAGGAGCAGGCTGCCGAGGCCGGTCAGGGCCGCCGCCCAGCCGAGCAGCCAGAGCGACCGGTCCGCGCCGGTGTGGGGCAGCGGCTCCGGCAGGACGACGTACTCGCCGGTGTGCAGGATCCCGCCGTCGGGGCCGGTGGTGCCGGGCTTGTTGCTGTTGTTCGCCTGGTCCGGGTCGGCGGTGTCGGCGGAGACGGTGGCGATGTTGTCCACGCTCCGGCCAGTCGACTTCGGGTCCAGCTTCACGGTGATCCGGTAGACCGCCTTGGCGCCGACCGCCAGCCGGGCGAGCGGCCCGCAGCTGACCGTCTGGCCGTTCGCGGTGCAGCCGTCCGGGGAGGAGACGAAGGCGAGCGCGGCGGGCAGCGGGTCGCCCACCTTCACGTTCACCGCCGTGGACGGCCCGTTGTTGACCGCTGTGAGGGTGTAGGTGAAGGTGTCGCCCGGGTCGACCTGGCTCTTGCCGGCCGGGTAGGCGGCCTGCTTGGTGAGCGCCAGATCGGCGGCGGGTGCCTTGGCCCGGATCGTGAACGGCGCGCTGTTGTTCCGGCTCACCTGGTCGTCGGGCTCGTCGACCGAGGCATCGCCGAGAACGACCGCGCCGTGGCCCGCGTCCGCCGAGAGCCGGAGCGTGAACTCGTAGGCCACACTGTCGGTTTGGGCCCCGGCCTCGGCATTCCCACCGGGGACGAGCTGGGCGGGCACGGTGCAGACCGCCCGGGCCGGGGACTCGAAGGCGCAGCCCGCAGGCGCCTGCCCGGTGAAGGTGACCCCCTCGGGGAGCGTGACCGTGTGCGTGCCACGCCCGCTGGTGGCCGACGGCCCGAGGTTGCGGATCACCGTCCTCAGTTGGACCGTCCCACCCGGGGTCACGCTGTCCGCGCCGACCGTGGCCGTCACCGCCAGGTCGCGCTTCGGCGGCGCGGGTCGGCCGTTGTCGGGCAGCGGCGCGGTGGAGGTGTTGTCGGCCGTGTCCGGGTCGAGGTTGTCGCCGCTGACCGTCGCCGTGTTCAGCACGTCCGAGCCGTCACCGGTGTACCCCGGGTCCAGCCGCAAGAGCAGGGTGTAGCTGAACTTCTCCCCCACCCGCAGGCGGTTCTTCACCGGGCAGCGCACAGTGCGCGACGCACTGTCGAGCACGCACCCGGCCGGCTGCGAGGAGACGTAGGACAGCGGAGCGGGCAGCTTGTCCGCGAGGACGACCTGGTACGCGTCGTTGCTCGGGCCCTTGTTGGTGACGGTGATGGTGTACGGCACCGTCTCGCCCGGCGCGGCCTGCGGCCCCGTACTCTTCTTCTCCACCGCGAGGTTGGCCACCCCACGAGCGGGCTTGCCACCGGGCAGGCCGGCCTGGGAGCTGTTGTTCGCGGAGACCGGGTCGGCGGTGTCCGCCGCCACCCTGGCGGTGTTGCGGATCTCGGAGCCGTCGCCGTCGTAGTCCGCGTCCAGGCGCACCGTGATGGTGTACGTCCGGGAAGCACCGACAGCGAGTTCCACCAGCCTCGGGCAGACCACGTTCTGCCCCGCCGCCGTGCAACCGTCCGCCGAGGAGACGAACGCCAGCGGAGCGGGCAGCGGATCCGTCACCACGACCCCGAGGGCCCGGGACGGCCCGTTGTTGGTGACCGTGAAGGCGTAGTCGAAGGTCGCTCCCGGAGAAACCCTGGTGTCGTTCGCCGTCTTCTTCACGATCGCCAGATCAGCCGAGGCCGGGGCAGGCGGGTTCGGACCAGGGCCCGGGCCGGGCAGACCGCCCGTCCCCGCATCCGAGGTGTTGTTGGACATGTCGGGATCGGCGGTGTCCGACTTCACCGACGCCTGGTTACGGATGTCCGAACCGTCACCGGAGTACCCGGCATCCAACTTGACCGTGATCTTGTACGTCCGGGTCTTGCCCACATCCAGCGTCGCCGGCCCGGTGCAGATGACCATCCGGCCGGTACCGGTGCAGCCGCTGTCGGCCGAGACGAACGCCAGCACACCCGGCAGGTTGTCGGTGACCGAGACGTTCTTCGCCTGCGACGGACCGTTGTTCGTCACCGTCAACTCGTACGAGAAGTCCGTCCCCGGCACCACCGGAGCCGTACCCACCGCCTTCTTCGTGATCGCCAGATCGGCCTTGGTCACAGCCGGCGGGTTCGGGCCCGGACCGGGGCCGGGCAGGCCGCCCGTCGCCGCATCCGACGTGTTGTTGGACGTGTCAGGGTCGGCGGTGTCGGACTTCACCGACGCCTGGTTACGGATGTCCGAACCATTGCCGACGTACGCCTGGTCCAGCCGGACCGTCACCTTGTAGGTCTGGGTCTTACCGACATCCAGCGTCGCCGGACCCGCGCAGGTCACCGTCTGGCCGGAGGCAACGCAACCGGCGTCGGCCGACACGAAGTGCAGCTCCGCTTGGAGCGCATCCGTCACCACCACATTCCTCGCCTGCGACAGACCCTTGTTCGTCACCGTCAGCTCGTAATCGAAACTCTCACCGGGCGCGACCAAGGTGGTACCGACGGGCTTCTTCGTGATCGCCAGATCAGCCGAAGTCGGCGCCGGCGGATTCGGACCCGGACCAGGACCAGGCAGACCACCCGTCCCCGCATCCGACGTGTTGTTGGACATATCGGGGTCAGCGGTGTCCGACTTCACCGACGCGGTGTTCCGAATGTCCGAACCATTGCCGCCGTACGCCTGGTCCAGCCGGACCGTCACCTTGTAGACCTGCGTACCCTTCGGGTCGAGCGTCGCCGGCCCGGTGCAGGTGACCGTCCGGCCGGCAGCCCCGCAACCAGCGTCGGCCGACACGAAGTGCAGCTCCGCCTGGAGTACGTCCGTGACGACGACGTTCTTCGCCTGCGACGGACCGTTGTTGGTGACCGTGATCTCGTACTCGAACGTCCCACCTGCCACGACGGGCGTCGTCCCGACCGGCTTCTTCACGATCGCCAGATCGGCCGAGGCCGGCGCCGGCGGGTTCGGGCCCGGACCGGGGCCGGGCAGACCACCCGTCGCCGCATCCGAGGTGTTGTTCGCCGGCACCGGGTCGGCCGTGTCCGACTTCACCGACGCAGTGTTGCGGATGTCCGAGCCGTCACCGGAGTAGGCGGGGTCAAGTTTGACCGTGATCTTGTAGGTCTGCGTCTTGCCGACATCCAGCGTCGCCGGACCCGTGCAGGTCACCGTCTGACCGGAAGCAGCGCAACCCGCGTCAGCCGAGACGAACGCCAGCACGCTCGGCAGCGCGTCCGTCACCACCACGTTCTTCGCCTGCGACGGACCGTTGTTCGTCACCGTCAACTCGTACGAGAAGTCCGTCCCCGGCACCACCGGAGCCGTACCCACCGCCTTCTTCGTGATCGCCAGATCGGCCTTGGTCACAGCCGGCGGGTTCGGGCCCGGACCGGGGCCGGGCAGACCACCCGTCCCCGCATCCGAGGTGTTGTTCGACGTGTCCGGGTCGGCGGTGTCGGACTTCACCGACGCGGTGTTCCGGATGTCCGAACCGTCACCCGCATACGCCTGGTCCAGACGGACCGTCACCTTGTAAACCTGGCTCTTGCCCACATCCAGCGTCGCCGGCCCCGTGCACGTCACCGTCTGACCAGCAGCGGTGCAGCCGGTGTCGGCGGACACGAAGCGGAGCTGAGACGGCAGCGCGTCCGTCACCACCACGTTCTTCGCCTGCGACAAGCCCTTGTTCGTCACCGTCAACTCGTAATCGAAGCTCTCGCCAGGCGCGACCAAGGTGGTACCGACGGGCTTCTTCGTGATCGCCAGATCAGCCGAAGCCGGCGCCGGCGGATTCGGCACCGGACCAGGACCAGGCAGACCACCCGTCCCCGCATCCGACGTGTTGTTGGACATATCGGGGTCAGCGGTGTCGGACTTCACCGACGCGGTGTTCCGAATGTCCGAACCGTCACCCGCGTACGCCTGGTCCAGCCGGACCGTCACCTTGTAGACCTGCGTTCCCTTCGGGTCGAGCGTCGCCGGCCCGGTGCAGGTGACCGTCTGACCGGAAACCCCGCAGCCAGCGTCGGCCGACACGAACTGCAGCTGCGACGGCAGCGCATCCGTCACCACCACATTCCTCGCCTGCGACAGGCCCTTGTTCGTCACCGTGATCTCGTACTCGAACGTCCCACCCGCCACAACCGGAGTCGTCCCGACCGGCTTCTTCACGATCGCCAGATCAGCCGAGGCCGGGGCAGGCGGGTTCGGACCGGGGCCCGGGCCGGGCAGACCACCCGTCCCCGCATCCGACGTGTTGTTGGACATGTCGGGATCGGCGGTGTCGGACTTCACCGACGCCTGGTTACGGATGTCCGAACCGTCACCGGAGTAGGCGGCGTCGAGTTGGACTGTGATCTTGTAGGTACGGGTGCCCTTCGGGTCCATGGTCGCCAGAGGACCACAAGTGACCGTCTGGCCGGACACCACGCAGCCGGTGTCAGCGGACACGAAGTGCAACTGCGTCGGCAGATTGTCGGTGACCGTGACGTTCTTGGCCTGCGACGGACCGTTGTTCGTCACCGTGATCTCGTACTCGAACGTCCCACCCGCCACGACAGGCGTCGTCCCCACCGGCTTCTTGGTGATCGCCAGGTCAGCCGAGGCCGGCGCCGGCGGGTTCGGACCAGGGCCCGGGCCAGGCAGACCACCCGTCCCCGCATCCGAGGTGTTGTTCGCCGGCACCGGATCCGCCGTGTCCGACTTCACCGAGGCCTGGTTACGGATGTCGGAACCGTCGCCGGAGTACGCGGCATCCAGCTTGACCGTGATCTTGTACGTCCGGGTCTTTCCGACGTCCAAGGTCGCCGGACCAGTACAGGTCACCGTCTGACCGGAAGCAGCACAGCCGGCGTCGGCCGAGACGAATGCCAGCACACCCGGCAGGTTGTCCGTGACCGAGACATTCCTCGCCTGCGACGGACCGTTGTTGGTCACCGTCAACTCGTAGGAGAAGTCCGTCCCCGGCACGACGGGAGCCGTACCCACCGCCTTCTTCGCGATCGCCAGGTCAGCCGAAGCCGGCGCCGGCGGGTTCGGGTTCGGGCCGGGCTGCGGGTTCGGGCCAGGAAGGCCACCCATCGCCGCATCCGAGGTGTTGTTCGAGGTGTCGGGATCGGCGGTGTCCGACTTCACCGACGCCTGGTTACGGATGTCCGCACCGTCACCCGCGTACGCCTGGTCCAGCCGGACCGTCACCTTGTAAACCTTGACGGCCTTCGGGTCCATCGTCGCGAGCGGACCGCAGGTCACATCCCGCCCGGACGCGGTGCAGCCGTCCGCTGAGGAGACGAACGCCAACTGCGACGGCAGCGCATCCGTCACCACCACGTTCCTCGCCTGCGACGGACCGTTGTTCGTGACCGTGATCTCGTACTCGAACGTCCCACCCGCCACAACCGGGGTCGTCCCCACCGGCTTCTTCGTGATCGCCAGATCAGCCGAGGCCGGCGCCGGCGGGTTCGGACCCGGCCCAGGACCAGGCAGACCACCCGTCGCGGCATCCGAGGTGTTGTTCGAGGTGTCGGGGTCGGCGGTGTCGGACTTCACCGACGCCAGGTTACGGATATCGGACCCGTTGCCCGCATAGGCGGCATCCAGCTTGACCGTGATCCGGTACGTACGGGTCCCCTTCGGGTCCATCGTCGCCAGCGGACCGCAGGTCACGTCACGACCGGACGCCGTGCAGCCGTCCGCCGAGGAGACGAACGCCAACTGCGACGGCAGCGCATCCGTCACCACCACGTTCCTCGCCTGCGACGGACCGTTGTTCGTGACCGTGATCTCGTACTCGAACGTCCCACCCGCCACAACCGGGGTCGTCCCCACCGGCTTCTTCGTGATCGCCAGATCAGCCGAGGCCGGCGCCGGCGGGTTCGGACCCGGCCCAGGACCAGGCAGACCACCCGTCGCGGCATCCGAGGTGTTGTTCGAGGTGTCGGGGTCGGCGGTGTCGGACTTCACCGACGCCAGGTTACGGATATCGGACCCGTTGCCCGCATAGGCGGCATCCAGCTTGACCGTGATCCGGTACGTACGGGTCCCCTTCGGGTCCATCGTCGCCAGCGGACCGCAGGTCACGTCACGACCGGACGCCGTGCAGCCGTCCGCCGAGGAGACGAACGCCAACTGCGACGGCAGCGCATCCGTCACCACCACATTGCTCGCCTGCGAGGGACCGTTGTTCGTCACCGTGATCTCGTACGAGAAGTCCGTCCCAGGCACCACCGGAGCAGTCCCGACGGGCTTCTTGGTGACAGCCAGGTCCGCCTTGGCAGGACTCGGCGGGTTCGGGCCCGGGCCCGGGCCAGGCAGACCACCCGTCACCGCATCCGAGGTGTTGTTCGCCGGCACCGGATCCGCCGTGTCCGACTTCACCGACGCCTGGTTACGGATGTCCGAACCGTCACCGGAGTACGCGGCATCCAACTTGACCGTGATCTTGTACGCCAGGGTCTTGCCCACATCCAACGTTGCCGGCCCGATGCACGTCACCGTCTGACCGGAAACAGCACAACCCGCGTCAGCCGAGACGAACGCCAGCACGCTCGGCAGTGCGTCCGTCACCACCACGTTCCTCGCCTGCGACGGACCGTTGTTCGTCACCGTCAACTCGTAGTCGAAACTCTCGCCGGGCGCGACCGAGGTGGTACCGACGGGCTTCTTCGTGATCGCCAGATCAGCCGAAGCCGGAGCCGGCGGATTCGGGCCCGGCCCAGGACCAGGCAGACCACCCGTCGCCGCATCCGAGGTGTTGTTCGCCGGCACCGGGTCGGCCGTGTCCGACTTCACCGACGCAGTGTTGCGGATGTCCGAACCGTCACCCGCATACGCCTGGTCCAAACGGACTGTCACCTTGTAAACCTGCGTGGCCTTCGGATCCATCGTCGCCAACGGACCGCAGGTCACCTCCTGCCCTGACGCCGTGCAAGCGGAATCAGCAGAGACGAAATGCAGCTGCGAGGGCAGCGCATCCGTCACCACCACGTTCTTCGCCTGCGAGGGACCGTTGTTCGTCACCGTGATCTCGTACTCGAACGTCCCACCCGCCACAACCGGAGTCGTCCCGACCGGCTTCTTCGTGATCGCCAGATCAGCCGAGGCCGGAGCCGGCGGGTTCGGCACCGGACCAGGACCAGGCAGACCACCTGTCCCCGCATCCGAGGTGTTGTTGGACATGTCGGGATCGGCGGTGTCCGACTTCACCGACGCCTGGTTACGGATGTCCGAACCGTCACCCGCATAGGCGGCATCGAGCTTGACCGTGATCTTGTAGGTCTGAGTGCCCTTCGGGTCGAGCGTCGCCGGACCAGTGCAGGTGACCGTCTGGCCCGCGGCCGCGCAACCCGCGTCGACGGAGACGAAGTGCAGCTCCGCCTGGAGCACGTCCGTGACGACGACGCTTTTCGCCTGCGAGGGGCCCTTGTTGGTGACCGTCAGCTCGTAGGAGAAGTCCGTCCCCGGCACGACCGGAGTCGTCCCGACGGGCTTCTTCGCGATCGCCAGATCAGCCGAGGCCGGCGCCGGCGGGTTCGGACCCGGACCAGGACCAGGCAGACCGCCCGTCCCCGCATCCGAGGTGTTGTTGGACATGTCGGGATCGGCGGTGTCCGACTTCACCGAGGCCTGGTTCCGGATATCGGAGCCGTCACCGGCGTACGCCCGGTCCAGGCGGACCGTCACCTTGTAAACCTTGACGGCCTTCGGGTCCATGGTCACCAACGGACCACAGGTCACATCCTGCCCGGACGCGGTGCAGCCGTCGGCGGAGGAGACGAACGCCAGCTGTGCCGGCAGCGCGTCCGCCACCACCACGTTTCTCGCCTGCGAGGGACCGTTGTTCGTGACCGTGATCTCGTAGTCATAGGTAGTCCCCGGGACGACGAGGGTCGTGCCCACGGGCCTCTTGGTGATCGCCAGATCGGCCGAGGCCGGAGCCGGCGGGTTCGGGCCCGGACCGGGGCCGGGCAGACCGCCCGTCGCCGCATCCGAGGTGTTGTTCGCCGACACCGGGTCGGCCGTGTCCGACTTCACCGAAGCCTGGTTACGGATGTCCGAACCGTCACCGGAGTAGGCGGGGTCAAGTTTGACCGTGATCTTGTAGGTCTGCGTCTTGCCGACATCCAGCGTCGCAGGACCCGTGCAGGTCACCGTCTGACCGGAAGCAGCGCAACCCGCGTCAGCCGAGACGAACGCCAGCACGCTCGGCAGCGCGTCCGTCACCACCACGTTCTTCGCCTGCGACGGACCGTTGTTCGTCACCGTCAACTCGTACGAGAAGTTCGTCCCCGGCACCACCGGAGCCGTACCCACCGCCTTCTTCGTGATCGCCAGATCAGCCTTGGTCACAGCCGGCGGGTTCGGGCCCGGACCAGGACCGGGCAGACCACCCGTCCCCGCATCCGAGGTGTTGTTCGACGTGTCCGGGTCGGCGGTGTCCGACTTCACCGACGCAGTGTTCCGGATGTCCGAACCGTCACCCGCATACGCCTGGTCCAGACGGACCGTCACCTTGTAAACCTGGCTCTTGCCCACATCCAGCGTCGCCGGCCCCGTGCACGTCACCGTCTGACCAGCAGCGGTGCAGCCGGTGTCGGCGGACACGAAGCGGAGCTGAGACGGCAGCGCGTCCGTCACCACCACGTTCTTCGCCTGCGACAAGCCCTTGTTCGTCACCGTCAACTCGTAATCGAAGCTCTCGCCAGGCGCGACCAAGGTGGTACCGACGGGCTTCTTCGTGATCGCCAGGTCAGCCGAGGCCGGCGCTGGCGGATTCGGGCCCGGACCAGGACCAGGCAGACCACCCGTCCCCGCATCAGAGGTGTTGTTCGACGTATCAGGGTCGGCGGTGTCGGACTTCACCGAAGCCTGGTTACGGATGTCCGAACCGTCACCGGCATACGCCTGATCCAGACGGACCGTCACCTTGTAAACCTGCGTCCCGCCGACAACCAACGTCGCCGGACCCGTGCAAGTCACCGTCTGACCGGACGCAGCGCAACCAGCATCCGCGGACACGAAGTGCAGCTCCGCCTGGAGCGCATCCGTCACGACCACGTTCTTCGCCTGCGACAGACCCTTGTTGGTCACGGTCAGCTCGTAGTCGAAGGTCCCACCCGCCACGACCGGGGTCGTCCCGACCGGCTTCTTCGTGATCGCCAGATCAGCCGAGGCCGGCGCCGGCGGATTCGGCGTCGGACCGGGCTGCGGATTCGGACCCGGCAGACCGCCCGTCGCCGCATCCGACGTGTTGTTCGACGTGTCGGGATCGGCCGTGTCCGACTTCACCGACGCCTGGTTACGGATGTCAGAGCCGTCACCCGCATACGCCTGGTCCAGACGGACCGTCACCTTGTAAACCTGCGTGGCCTTCGGGTCCAGCGTCGCCGGCCCCGTGCAGGTGACCGTCTGGCCCGAAGCGGCGCAGCCGGTGTCGGCGGACACGAAGTGGAGCTGGGTCGGCAGGGTGTCGGTGACGACCACGTTCTTCGCCTGCGACAGGCCGTTGTTCGTCACCGTGATCGTGTAGTCGAACGTCCCGCCGGGCACGACGGGCGTCGTCCCGACTGGAGCCTTGGTGATAGCCAGGTCCGCGCTCGGCTTCGCCGGCGGGTTCGGCGTCGGACCGGGCTGCGGATTCGGACCGGGCAGGCCGCCCGTCCCCGCATCCGAGGTGTTGTTCGCCGGCACCGGATCCGCCGTGTCCGACTTCACCGACGCCTGGTTGCGGATATCGGAGCCGTCACCGGAGTACGCGGCATCCAACTTGACCGTGATCTTGTACGCCTGGGACTTTCCGACATCCAGCGTCGCAGGACCCGTGCAGGTGACTGTCTGACCGGCGGCGGTGCACCCCGCGTCGGCCGAGACGAACGCCAGCACGCTCGGCAGCGCGTCCGTCACCACCACGTTCTTCGCCTGCGACGGACCGGCGTTGGTCACCGTGACGGTGTAGTCGAAGGTTCCGCCGGGCACGACGGGCGTCGTCCCGACCGGCTTCTTGGTGATCGCCAGGTCCGCACTCGGCTTCGCCGGCGGGTTCGGCACCGGGCCAGGGCCGGGCAGGCCACCCGTCGCCGCATCCGAGGTGTTGTTCGCCGCCACCGGATCCGCCGTGTCCGACTTCACCGACGCCTGGTTACGGATGTCGGAGCCGTCACCGCCGTACGCCTGGTCCAGACGCACCGTCACCTTGTAGCTCTGGCTCTTGCCCGGGTCCAGCGTCGCCGGACCGGTGCAGGTGACCGTCTGGCCCGAAGCGGCACAGCCGGTGTCGGCGGAGACGAAGGAGAGCTGCGACGGCAGTGCGTCCGTCACCACCACGTTCTTCGCCTGTGACGGACCGGCGTTCGTCACCGTGATCGTGTAGTCGAAGGTCCCACCGGGCACGACGGCGGTCGTCCCGACCGGCTTCTTGGTGATCGCCAGGTCCGCGCTCGGCTTCGCCGGCGGGTTCGGCACCGGGCCAGGGCCGGGCAGGCCACCCGTCGCCGCATCCGAGGTGTTGTTCGTCGACACCGGGTCCGCCGTATCCGACTTCACCGACGCCTGGTTTCGGATGTCAGAGCCGTCACCCGCATACGCCGGGTCCAACTGCACGGTCACCTTGAAGACCCGCGTTGCGCCGACCTCCAGCACGGCCACCGGATCGCAGGTCACGGTCTGCCCCGAGGCGGTGCAGCCCGCCGACGGCTGGAAGCGCAGCGGCGACGGCAGCGTGTCCGTCACCACCACGTTCTTCGCCTGCGACGGGCCGGCGTTCGACACGGTGAGGTCATAGACGAACGACTGACCGGGGGCCACCGCCGTCGTGCCCACCGCCTTCTTGGTGATCGACAGGTCCGCGCTGGGCTTCGCCGGCGGGTTCGGCGTCGGGCCGGGCTGCGGGTTCGGGCCGGGCAGGCCGCCCGTGCCCGCGTCGGAGGTGTTGTTGGTGGTGTCAGGGTCCGTGGCGTCCGACTTGACGGTGGCCTGGTTCTTGATGTCCGAGCCGTCGCCGGAGTACGCCGGGTCCAGCTTCACGGTGAGCTTGACGGTCTTCGTTGCGCCCGCGCCCAGCGTGGCGATCGGACCGCAGGTCACCGTCTGCCCCGAGGCCGTGCAGCCCGCGTCCGAGGAGACGAAGGTCAGGACGACCGGGAGGGCGTCGGTCACGGTGACGTTCGTGGCCTGGGAGGGGCCGGCGTTCGACACCACCAGGTCGTAGGTGAAGGTGCTGCCGGGCACGACGGCGGTGGTACCCGAGGCCTTCTTCGTGATCGAGAGGTCGGCGGTCGCCGTCGCCGTGGTCGTCAGCTGGAAGTTCACGGAGTTGTTCGTCGCCAGCGGATCGTCGCTGTTCACCACTGCTGCGTTGCCGCCCGACAGCACGGTGCCCAGCGGCGCGGCCGGGTCGACCAGCACCGAGATGGCGAACGCGGACGTGGCGGCGTTCTTCAGTCCGGCCGCGATGGTGCAGCTCACCGACTTCTTGTCCACCGCCACCGTGCAGCCTGCGGGCTGGGTCGCGGCGGCCGTGGTGTTGGCCGGCAGGGTGAAGGTCACCGTCGAGGCCGAGGTGGTGTCCGAAGGTCCGTTGTTCGTCACCGTGCCGGTGACGGTGGTCGTGGTGCCCGGAGTCACCGGGGTGCTCGGCGCGCTCACCGACATCACCAGGTCGTTCGAGGCCTTGGCCGTCGTGGAGAGCGGCACGGCCGCCGTGTTGTTCGCCGTGTTCGTGTCGTCCGTGGAGGCCACCGTCACCGTGCCGCCGGTGAGCGCGGTCGAGACCGGTGCGTCGGAGTCGACGACCAGCGGGATCGCGAAGTCGGCCTTGGCGCTCTTGGCCAGGCCGGCCGGTACGGTGCAGGTGACCGACTTCTTGTCGGCCGCCGCCGTGCAACCGGCCGGCAGGGTGGCGCCGGGGGTGGTGCGCTGCGGCAGGGTGAAGGTCACGGTGGCCGGGGCGGCCGTGGTGGAGGGGCCGTTGTTGGTCACCGTCAGGGTGGCCGTGGAGGTGGCGCCGGGCGCCACCGGGTTCGGGGCGGTGGCCGCGGTCATCACCAGGTCGCTGGCGTGCACCGAGAGCTTGGCGTTCGGGCAGGTCGAGGGGTCGGCGGCGTCCGTGCAGACCGGCTTGGTGTTGGTCGTGTCCGAGGTCAGCGCCGTCACGGCGTTGACGTAGTCGCCCTCCGTCGTCCCCTTGACCGTGATCTTCAGGGTCGCCGTCGCGCCCTTGGCGAGCGCACCGACCGTCCAGAGGCCGGTGGTCGAGTTGTACTTGCCGCCGGAGTCGTCCGAGACGTAGGTGAGGCCGGTCGGCAGCTTGTCCGTCACGACCACGTTGGCGGCCGCGTTCGGCCCGTCGTTGCGCGCGGTGAGGGTGAACACCGCCTGGCCCCCCGTCAGCACCGAGGGCTTGTCCACGGTCTTGGTCACCGCCAGGTCGGCGAGCGGCGCGATCAGCACGGGGGCCACCTTCGACAGCGGCGCGATGCCGTCGCCGGCGAAGTCGTTGGTGGCGGTGCCCAGCGCCGCGTCACCCTTCACCTTCGCCTGGAAGGTGAAGGTGAACGTCGCGTTGGGCGCCACGGTGAACAGCCCGCCCCAGCCCACCTTGGAGCCGGTGACCGTGGGCTCGTTGAGGTTGGTGCCGCCGCTGGTCGAACCGGGCACGTAGTCCAGCCGCGGGTCCAGGGTGTCGGTGAAGCCGAAGGTGGTGACCGGGTAGGTGTTCGGGTTGGTGAAGCTCACCGTGTAGGTGACCGTCTCGCCCGGCTGCACCTTGCCCGGCGACACCGTCTTCGTCGCCGTCATCGCCTTCACGCCGTCCGGGCGGAAGCCGGTGTAGAAGCTGAAGGTCTTGGACTCACCCGCGCCCAGCGAGTACGGCCACGAGATGCCCATCGCACTGTCGATGTTCTCCGTGCAGCGGCAGGTGTTGGTCATCGGCTTGCCGCCCGAGGCCTGGCCCCGGACATCGCTGGGCGACCCCTCGGAGTAGGAACTGCCGGCGGTGAGCGGCACGAACATCATCGCCTGCCCGGTGCCGTCGGAGTTCTTCACGCACGCGATGCCGTTGCCCATCCCCGGCGCGGCCGGCAGCACCGCTCCGTAACTCTGGTCGACCCCCGCCAGCAGGCAGTCACCACCCCGGTAGTACGTACCGGCCTGCGTCTTGGTGTCGTTGTTCGTCACCGTGACGTCGACCCGGAAGCCGTTCTCGCCGTTGACGTACGAGTCCACCTGGGTCAGGCTCAGCACGCTGTTGGCCGCGAACACCGTCGTCATCGTCCACGGATCGGCCGTGGTGCCCGAGCCGGTGGTCGGCGTCTGGGTGCGACCGGCCGGCGAGCCGGTGGTCTGGCCGAACCAGCCCGGCGCGACGAGGCTGGTCCCCACGCTGAGCGCCGAACTGCAGGCCGTGCTGGACCAGAACTGGGAGGTGCCGTTGTACTCGACCAGGCACCGGCCGTCCATCTGGGTGCCGATCTTGGTGACCGGCTTGCCCTTGTCGATGAGGCCGGTGGTGACCACGTTGACCGTGACGCTGTCCGTGAGGGGCTGGGCGTTGGTCAGGGTCTGGGTCGCGGTGTAGGTCACGTTGGTGCCGGTCGACTGGCTGGAGGCCAGGATCTTCCAGGTGCCGTCGGCGGCGACGGTGACCGCTGAGCCGACCGTCGAGGTGCCCCGCCGGAGTGTCACCGTCGCACCCGGCAGGCCGGTCCCGCTGAACTCGGTGTTCGTCCCGATGGTGTCGCCGGTCGCCACCGAGGTGATCTCCACCGGAGTGATCGCCCACTCCACGACCACCGCACCGGCGTTCTTGGCGGCGCCGTACTTGTCGCTGTCGTAGAACGCGTCGTCCGTCCCGCCGGCGTTCTGCCCCGAGCCGGCAGCGGTGGTGCCGTCCGGCACCTTCGTGGTGTTCACGAAGCCGCTGCCGCCGCCACCGCCCGCACCGGCCAGCGTCACGATGCCGCCGTCACCGCCCGCACCACCGGCATAGCCGGCACCGCCGCCGCCACCGGCGCTGCTGGTACTCGTGCTCCCGTCCGTGCCGCCCGCACCGCCGGCGCCGAGCGGCGCGGCTCCGCCCGCCTTGCCCGCGCGCGTACCGGCGCTGCCCGCCGCACCGCCGACGGCACCGGCCGCACCGGCGCCGCCCTTGGCGCCGCCCGCGCCGTCGCTCCCGGCCACGCCGTTCGCGCCGCCGCCGGCCCCACCGTCACCGCCCGCGAACCCGGTGATCCCCTTGCCACCGCCACCACCGCCACCGGCGACCAGCAGCACCGCCCCGGACGAGTCCTTCACCCAGGCCGCACCGCCGCCGACCCCTGCGCTGTTGGCCGTACCGGCCGCGGCGGGCACGTTCATCGAGTACGAGGCCGACAGCGGTGCCGAGACGGCGCCCAGGGTGTAGCCAGCGCCACCACCGGCCCCGGAGGTGGCACCGGTCCCGGTCGCACCGCCGGCGCCCCACAGGTGGAACCGCACCGCGGTGGCCCCGGCCGGCGGCGTGAACGTCTGGGTGGAGGAGCTGCTCCGGAAGACCTGGCACTGGTTGTAACCCGGCGTCTTCGCCACGCAGGCGCCCGCCGCGGCACGCGGCTGGGCCCCCGGCGCCATGGCCACGGACGAGGACGGCGGCAGGACGGAGACGAGCGCGCCAGCCAGCACCGTCGCGATCAGACGCTTCAACCTGTCGAGCATCGAGTTCCCGTCCTGCCTGGTTCCGGACACACGGCGATGATCCGAATGAAAAACCTTGTGCAAACGGTATAAAGGCACTGACAGGGAACTAATCGCTCAAAACCCGCGAAAATAGGAACTTCCGTGCGGGATCCCCCGTATGGAGCACAACGGCACTGATGACGAATCAGGACGACACCATGCCCCTGCGATCCGCAGCCTTCGCGCTCGCCCTCGCCCTCCCGGCCCTCGCCACGGCCGCAGCGCACGCCGAGCCGCCCGCCCCCGGCGGCGCCCCGGTCACCGTGGCCGTGCAGCGTGACGCGGCGTCAGTCCATGAGGGCGACACCGTGGTCTACCGGGTCGACATCATCAACCACACCGCCACCGACTACCCCGCTGCCGTGGTCACCCAGTTGCTGCCCGGCGGCATGCGGGCGGTCTCGGTCGACGAGGGCGGCACCGCCAACGGCACGGCAGTCGAGTGGACCGCCCACCTGGAGCCCGGCGCCACGCTCCACCGCGCCCTCACCGCCACGGTCGGCAAGCGCGAGCAGATCGAGAGCGGCCGGATCGTCCAGGTCGCCCAGCCGAACCACGACGCGGTCAAGGACGGCTCGCAGTTCTCCACCACGGCCTGCTTCCGCCCCGATGCCACGGCCCGGCCACTGGCCTGCGGCTCCGACTTCGCCGCCCTGCCGGTCGAGCACGACGCCGGCCTGTGGGGCAGCCGGCCGGTCCTCGGCGGCGCAGCGCTGGCCGCTGTGGCCACCGCACTCGGAGTCCTGCTGTTCCGGCGCAGGCGCGCGATCCGGCGTACCCGGCACAGCGCCTGAGGAGATCCCGCCGCGAGCCGGGTCAGCCGCGAACGGTACGCCCCCGGTGAAGGCCGCCGGGGATCCCGGCGAGACACCGGTCGAGGCCGAGGCCCGCCCGCTCCGCATACGGGTGCAGGTGGGCCTCGGTGCTGTTGCCGGACTTGCCGACCTGCCGAGGAGACCGCCCGCCTCGACCGGCCGACCACGGTGTCCTGACCACCGTCCTCCCCGGTCGAATCTCCGGCCGGACACGACTGCGGCCCGGAGGCGTGACGCCCCCGGGCCGCTCACTCACTGACGGTGCGTCAGGAGACGTTCAGCGCCGCGTCGTCGATGACGAAGCTGGTCTGGAGGGAGGAGTCCTCCACACCGTTGAACTTGATGGTGACGCTCTGGCCGGCGTAGGCCGAGAGGTCGAAGGTGCGCTGGGTGTAGCCGGTGGCCGCGTCCACGTTGGAGTAGGTCTTCAGCGTGGTGCCGTTCACCGAGACGGTGAGCTTGTCGTACGCGGTGGTGCCGGTCTCGGCGGTGTCGATGTGCAGCCAGAAGCTGAAGCTGGCCTTGCAGCCGGCCGGGATGGTGACGGTCTGCGAGACGGTGTCGGTGTGGGCCGAGCCGTAACCGTTCATCCAGGCCTTCCAGGAGCCGCTGTGGGCGGCCTGGGAGGAGGAGTTGTCGACCACGCCGGAGGTGGTGGTCCACGGGGCGGCGGTGCCGGTCTCGAAGCCGCCGTTGCCGAGCAGCTGGGCCGGGGTGCAGCTGCCGCCACCGCCGCCGGAGACGGTCCAGGTGAAGGAGGTCGAGCCGGTCTTGCCGGCGCTGTCCTTGGCGGTGGCCGTCACGTTGTAGGTGCCGGCCGTGGTGGCGGTGCCGGTGATCTTGCCCGAGGAGGAGATCGACAGGCCGGTGGGCAGGCCGCTGGCCGTCCAGGTCACGGTGCCGGTGCCGCCGGTGGAGCTGAGCTGGAGGCTGGCGGTGCCGTTCAGGGCGGTGGTCTGGTTGCCCGGGTTGGTCACCGTGACGCCGCCGGCCGGCACCGAGCCGACGTTGACGCCCGCCCAGGCGGTGGCGACCGCGGTCGCCTCCGCGCCACCGGCGCCGTACAGGTCGTTGGCCGCGTTGATGGTCGCGGTCCGCGCGGCGGCGTAGTCGGTGCTGGAGGTGAAGTACGTGGTCAGCGCGCGGTACCAGATCGCCGCGGCCTTGTCCCGGCCGATCCCGGTGACGGAGACGTTGTTGACCGTCGGGGAGTTGTAGTTGACCCCGTTGATGGTCTTGGCGCCGCTGCCCTCGGAGAGCAGGTAGAAGAAGTGGTTGGCCACGCCCGAGGAGTAGTGCACGTCGAGGTTGCCGACGCCGGAGGACCACGAGTCGGCCGAGCCGCCGTCCTTGGAGGGCTGGTCCATGTACCGCAGCGGCGTGCCGTTGCCGTTCAGGTCGATCTTCTCGCCGATCAGGTAGTCCGGCGTGTCGACGGACAGGTTGGCGTACCACTCGACCATGGTGCCCAGGATGTCCGAGGTGGCCTCGTTGAGGCCGCCGGACTCGCCCGAGTAGGTCAGGTTGGCGGTGGCGGCGGTGACGCCGTGGGTCATCTCGTGGCCCGCGACGTCGATCTCGGTGAGCGGGTGGGTGTTGCTGGCACCGTCACCGTAGGACATGCAGAAGCAGGAGTCGTCCCAGAAGGCGTTGGTGTAGTTGGTGTCGTAGTGCACCCGGTTGAAGGCGCCGACGCCGTCGTTGCGGATGCCGTTGCGGCCGAAGGTGTTCTTGTAGAAGTCCCAGGTGGCGGCGGTGCCGTACTGGGCGTCCACGGCGGCCGACTGGCGGTTGCTCACCTGGCCGTTGCCCCAGGTGGTGCCCGAGTTGGTGAAGATGGTGCCGTTGCCGGAGGTCCCGTTGTTCATGTCGACCGTGTACTGGTTGCCACGGGTCGGGTCCTTGAGCTGACCACCGGTGGTGGTCAGCGGCACGGTGCCGACGAAGACGCCGTTGCCGGTGTCGGTCTCGATGCCCTCGATCTTGCTGAGCACCGCGCCTGAGTGCGCGTCGGTGATGACGTGCAGGCGGCTCGGGGTGCCGTCGTGCTGCTTGCCGGTGACCACGGTCTCCCAGGCCAGCGTCGGGGTGTTCTTGCCCATCCAGACCACCAGGCGCGGCGCCACGGCCACATTGGAGCCGGACTCCTGGGCCAGCGCGGAGGCCTGGGCCTTCGGGGCGGCCTGCGCCGGGGTGGTGGAGACGCCGTTCAGCGAGGCGGTGCTGGCCCGGTCCACGCCCTTGACGCTGCCGTTCGCGGCCTGGTGCACGATCAGGTCGCCACCGAGCACCGGCAGGCCACCGTAGGTGCGCTCGTAGCGCAGGTGGGTGGTGCCGTTCGCGTCCTTGACCACGTCCTTGGCGACCAGCTTCTCCTGGCCGCCGAGGCCGAGCTGCTGGGCGAGGGCGGCGCTCTGCTGGCCCGCCTGGGAGAGCAGCTCGGCGTGGCTCACCGCGGCCGGCGCGAAGGTCTGCGAGGGCGTCTGGGCGTGGGCGGCCATCGGGACGGCGGTGACCAGCAGCGCCGTGGACGTGGCCAGCGCGGCCAGCACTCCCCGGGCGTGGGTGTAGCGGGACATGGGTCTCCTTCACCGGCCGTTCGCGGGTTGGCGAACGGCCGGAGCTGCCTGGCCGCGGTGGCGGCGCAGTGGGGGCTTCCCGGACCGCGGTTGCGCGGCCCGGGTGCGGTGCGATGCGGAGCTGGACCGGACTTCGGTGCCTGCCGCGCTGCCACCAGGTGAGGGGCCGGGGCTGCTGCGGCATCGGAATGGTTGCAGGCAATGTCCAAGCCATGACAGATCAAAACTGTGGATTGGCTGAGAAAGACTGGGAGCTCTCTGTGCCCGCCGCGTCGCTTCCCGCAACCCTCCCGCCCCGCAGCGCTGTTCAGGCGCCCCCTCGCACCACCCCCGCAGCCCGCTGCGCCCGCCCGACCACCGGCCGTCGACCGATCGATTTCAGCCAGTCCGCCTCCGGGTTGCACCATTCGGGCACGATCGTCCTATTCCGACTCCCGTACGCGGTTTTCCGTCCCCTTTTCTGTTTATGAAGAGCCCTCACATGCAACCCGCGTCGGGTAAAGGACTGGTCCGGGCTTTCGAAGATCCATTGAACGGCCCGGCCCACCCGGCTAGCCTCCTCGCAAGCTCACACCGGGCACCGCGTACCGACCCCCACGCCGCGGCGCCGGTCCCCCACAGGAGGCACCCCCTTGCGCGCCCTCATGCCCGCAACTCGCAAGGCAGCCCTGGCTGTTACCGGCGCAGCCACCCTGGCCCTGGCCACCCTGGCCACCGCCGCCCCGGCCGACGCCCAAGCCACCCCGCACGTCTACTCCAAGGGCGGCACGTCCTGGGTCCGCGCCTGCGACACCCTCGCCAAGGGCGACACCGTGGCCTGCAACGCGCTCAAGGTCGTCAGCAACAAGGGCGGCACCGTGCCCGCCGCCGCTCCTTCCGGCCTGGGCCCGGCCGACCTGCTGAGCGCCTACAACCTGCCCGCGAACGGCGGCGCCGGCCAGACCATCGCGATCGTGGACGCCTACGACGACCCGAACGCCGAGGCCGACATGAACGCCTACCGCGCGGCGTACGGCCTGCCCTCCTGCACCACCGCGAGCGGCTGCTTCAAGAAGCTGGACCAGAACGGCGGCACCAAGTACCCGCGTGCCAACAGCAGTTGGGCCGGTGAGATATCCCTGGACCTGGACATGGTCTCGGCGATCGCCCCCAACGCCCACGTCATCCTGGTCGAGGCCTCCAGCGCCTCCCAGACCGCGCTCGGCACCGGCCTGAACACCGCCGTCGCCAAGGGTGCCAAGTTCGTGTCCAACAGCTACGGCGGCGCCGAATCCGCCGGCGACACCAGCTACGACTCCAGCTATTTCAACCACCCCGGCGTGGTCATCACCGTCTCGGCCGGTGACTCCGCCTACGGCGCCCAGTACCCCGCTGCCTCGAAGTACGTCACCGCCGTCGGCGGCACCGCCCTCAAGCGCGACTCGAGCGCCCGTGGCTGGAACGAGTCGGTCTGGTACACCAACTCCACGGAGGGCACCGGCTCCGGCTGCTCGGCCTACGACGCCAAGCCCACCTGGCAGAAGGACAGCGGCTGCGCCAAGCGCACCATCTCGGACGTCTCGGCCGTGGCCGACCCGGCCACCGGCGTCGCGGTCTACCAGACCTACGGCGGCTCCGGCTGGGCCGTGTACGGCGGCACCTCCGCCTCCTCCCCGATCATCGCCTCGGTCTACGCGCTGGCGGGCACCCCGTCCGCGGGCAGCTACCCGGCCTCGTTCCCGTACGCCCACACGGCCTCGCTGTACGACGTGACCACGGGCTCCAACGGCTCCTGCTCGCCGACCTACCTCTGCACCGCGGGCGCCGGCTACGACGGCCCGACCGGCCTCGGCACCCCGAACGGCACCGCCGCCTTCACCGGCTGACCCCACCCCCACGCCCCCACCCCGGCCCGCCCCTCCCCACCCGGAGGGGCGGGCCGCCGGCTTTCACCCCCCGTTCTCACCTCCCCGTTCTCACCCCTCGCCCAGCCCCACGTGCCCAAGCTGTGCCCACCGGTTCACCAGGTGAATGAGAACCCCGCAAACCGCCCCCACACGTTCCACCCACGTCCGGCGGGTGCTACGCCTCGGCGGCGGCGCTGAGCGGAGCCGCGAGCTCCTCCAGGCTGCGGGCTTCGGCCTTCACGCCGATCGCGGCCTCGACCAGACCGGCCGCGACCATCAGGGTCGCGCCGATGCAGAAGGCGAGCGTGGTGTCGGCCGGACGGCCGCTGCCGACCAGGCCGTTGAAGAGCAGTGGGCCGGTGATCCCGCCGAGGGCCGTGCCGACGGCGTAGAAGAAGGCGATGCACAGCGCGCGGATCTCCAGCGGGAAGACCTCGCTGACCGTCAGGTACGCGGAGCTGGCCCCGGCCGAGGCGAAGAACAGCACCGCCGTCCAGCAGGCGGTCATCGAGACGGCGCTCAGCGCGCCCGCTTGGAAGAGCGCGGCGGTGCCGAAGAGCAGCAGCCCGGAGAGCACGTAGGTGCCGGCGATCATGGGCCGGCGGCCGACGGTGTCGAAGAACCGCCCGAGCAGGACCGGGCCGCAGAAGTTGCCGAGGGCGATCACCACGAAGTAGTAGCCGGTGCTTCCGTTGGGCACCTGGAAGAAGGTGGTCAGGATCACCGCGTACCCGAAGGTGACCGCGTTGTAGAGGAAGGCCTGCCCAACGAAGAGCGACAGGCCCAGCACCGTGCGCCGGGGGTAGGTGCGCAGCACCGTCCGGGCCACCGTCCCGAAGCCGATCTCCGCCCTGGGCCGGATCGTCACGCTGCCCTCCGGCGCGGGCAGCTCGCGGCCGGTCTCCTCGGTGACGGCCCGTTCGATCCCGGCGACCAGGTCCTCGGCCTCCTGCGCCCGGCCGTGGGTGAAGAGCCAGCGCGGGCTCTCGGGCACGTGGCGGCGCACCAGCAGGATGGCCAGCCCCAGCACCACCCCGATCGCGAAGGCCAGCCGCCAGCCGAGGTCGGTGGCGAAGAGGGCGGTGTTCAGCAGCAGGATCGAGGCCAGCGACCCGACGGCCGCGCCGATCCAGAACGTGCCGTTGATGATCAGGTCGATCCGCCCGCGCAGCCGGGCCGGGATCAGCTCGTCGATCGCCGAATTGATGGCCGCGTACTCGCCGCCGATGCCGAGGCCCGTCGCGAACCGGCAGAGGAAGAAGAACCAGGCCGTCCAGGAGAGCGCCGTGACGGCGGTGGCCGCCAGGTAGACGCCCAGCGTCACCATGAACAGCCGCTTGCGGCCGTACCGGTCGGCGAGCCGGCCGCAGACCAGCGCACCGCAGCAGGCCCCGGCCACGTACAGGGCCGCGGCCCAAGTGGTCACCTGGGTGGCGGAGATGTCGATCCCGCTGCCGTGCTCGGCCAGCCGGCCGGCGATGTTGCCGATGACGGTGACCTCCAGGCCGTCCAGGATCCAGACGGTGCCCAGGCCGATCACGATCCGCCAGTGCCAGCGCGACCAGGGCAGCCGGTCGAGCCTGGCCGGCACCTGGGTGCGGATCACCCCACCCGCTCCGCTTCCGTCCTCGACCGTGCTCGGCATCATGCGACCCCTCCGTCCCTCGGCAGCCGGTCCGGATCCCCCGCACCCGAAGCGGGGCGGCCGACGGTCCCCCGTCTGCCCCGCTCCCGGCCATCGACACCCGCCCCGGCCGGACTGCCTCGGCCGGCCCGCGCCCGGAGGGCCGGTTTGCCCGCCCTCGGCGCGGACACACGCCTTCCATGAGACGGACAACTTCGGTCATCCTCCTGCTGGCCAACGCGGCCGCCCTCGTCCTGGGCATCTGGATCGTGCTGGACCTGGTCGGCGCCCACCAGGACAAGGCGGTGGTCAGCTGGTTCCACAGCGCGGCCGACTGGCTGGCCGCCTGGTCCCGGGGCCTGTTCTCGGTCTCCAGCCACGTGGGGCAGGTGCTGCTGGACTACGGCCTGCCGGCCCTCGTCTACCTCCTGATCGGCAACCTCCTCACTCGCAGCCGGGTGCTCCGCTAGGGCCGTCTAGGCCCGGCCCGAGGCCTTCTGGGTGCGGCGGGCCAGCGAGTCGATCACCACGGCCGCGAGCAGCACCGCACCGGTGATCATGAACTGGATGGCGTTGCTCAGCCCCTGGATGTTCATGCCCGACTGGATCGAGCCGATCACCAGGGCGCCGAGCAGGGCCGACCAGGTCGAGCCCCGGCCGCCGAAGAGACTGGTGCCGCCGATGACGGCGGCGGCGATCGCGTTCATCAGCAGGTTGCCGCCGCCCGAGGTCTGGCTGGCCGACTGGATCTGCGCGGCGAGGAAGAGGCCGCCGACGGCCGCCATGGTGGAGCAGATCGCGAAGACCGACATCCGCACCCAGGGCACGTTGATGCCGGCCCGGCGGGCGCCCTCGATGTTGCCGCCCAGCGCGAAGACCTTGCGCCCGTAAGCCGTGCGGCGCAGCACGAAGTCGAGCACCACCACGAAGACCAGGAAGACCAGCAGGGCCAGCGGCAGCCCCTTGTACTGGTTCAGGGTGTAGGCGGCCAGGAAGGCCACCACGGCCAGCACCGCCGTGCGCAGCACGATGTCGCTGACCGTCCGGTACGGCACTCCGGCGGCCTTGCGCCGCCGGGTGTCCACCAGGGCCGCGCCGGCGAACAGCACCACGGCCGCCGCGGCCAGCCCGTAGGCGGCGATCTGCTGCCCGTAGATGGTGGAGTAGAGCCGCGAGACGATGTCCTTGCCGCTCAGGTTGACGGTGCCGTTCGCGCCGAGCACCTGGAGCATCAGGCCGTTCCAGCCCAGGTTGCCGGCCAGGGTGACCACGAAGGCCGGCACCCCGATCCGGGCGAAGAAGAAGCCGTGCACCAGGCCGACCACGGTGCCGCCGAGGATCGCGCAGATCAGCGCCACCCACTGGTTGACCCCGTGCGTCACGTCCATCACCGCGAAGATCGCCGCGCAGAGGCCGCTGACCGAGCCGACCGAGAGGTCGATCTCGCCGAGCAGCAGCACGAAGACCACGCCGATCGCGATCAGGCCGGTGCCGACGATCTGCTGGGAGAGGTTGGAGAGGTTCTGGGCCGAGAGGAAGCTGCTGTTGAGGCTGCCGAAGACGGCCCAGATCACGATCAGGGCCAGCACCACCGGCAGCGAGCCGAGCTCACCGCTGGTGACCCGGCGGCGGAACTCCACCAGGTAGCCCTTGAGGCCCTCCTGGCGGACGATCAGCCGGGGGTCCACCGCCTGGGCGGCCCCGGCCGCCACCGGCACCGGGGCGTTGACCCCGCCGGTGGGCATCGAGTCCTCCGGCAGGTGCTTGCGGCCGCCCTCGTACCGGCCCTCCCCCTGCGGGGTCTGGTCGTCGGTCACCGCTCACCCTCCGCGCCACGGGCCTTCCGGCGGGTCACGGCGTTGTCCGTGGCGCCGGTGATGGCCGAGATGATCTCTTCCTGGCTGGTCGCCCGGCGCTCGAAGACGCCGTTGTTGCGACCGAGCCGCAGCACCGCGACGCGGTCGGCGACCGCCATCACGTCGGCCATGTTGTGGCTGATCAGGATCACCCCGAGGCCCTGGTCGCGGAGCCGCTCGACCAGGTCGAGCACCTGGGCGGTCTGCTCGACGCCGAGGGCGGCGGTCGGCTCGTCGAGGATGACCACCCTCGGCGAGCCGATCAGCGAGCGGGCGATCGCCACCACCTGGCGCTGGCCGCCGGAGAGCGAGGCGATCGGGATGCGCACGCTGGGGATCCGGATCGACAGCGTGTCGAGCAGGGTCCGGGAGCGCTTCTCCATCGCGACCTCGTCCAGGATGCCGAATCGCTTGAGCTCCCGGCCGAGGAAGAGGTTGCCCACCACGTCCAGGTTGTCGCAGAGCGCGAGGTCCTGGTAGACCGTGGCCACCCCGAGCTGCTGGGCGTCCTGCGGGCGGTGGATGGTGACCGGGCGACCCTCCCACTCGATCTCCCCGGCGTCCGGCTGGTTGACCCCGGCGATGGTCTTCACCAGGGTCGACTTGCCGGCGCCGTTGTCGCCCACCAGGGCGACCACCTCGCCGGCGTGCACCTCCAGCTCGATGTCGGTCAGCGCCTGGACGGCGCCGAACCGTTTGGAGACCCCGCGCAGGGCCAGGACCGGGGCGGCTGCGGTCGACACCTCGTCAGCCCCGGGTCACTTCACGCCGGCGGCGGTGCAGGCCGCGGCGAAGTCCGGGGTGCAGATCTGGGCGACGGTGTAGAGGCCGTCCTTGACCACGGTGGTCATGATGTTGGTCTTGTCCAGCACGATCGGGGTGATCAGGTTGGACTTGACCGTGGTGCCGCTGCCGCTGGTCGCGGTGGTCGGCGCCACCGAGGAGTCCAGCGCGGTGCCGTTGCCGAGGTTGACCGCCATGGTGGCCGCCGTCTCCGCCTCCGGCTTGTACGGCTTGTAGATCGACATGGTCTGGGTGCCCGCCACGATCCGCTGCACGGCGTCCAGTTGGGCGTCCTGACCGGTCAGCGGCACGCTCAGGTTGGCGGCCTTCAGCGCGGTCGCGATGCCGGCGGCCATCCCGTCGTTCGCCGAGTAGACGCCGACCACGCTCGGCCCGCTGATCGCGGTGATCGCGGCGGCGGCCTCCTGGTTGGCGTTGTTCGGGTCCCAGTTCGGGGTGTCGTACTCCTTGCCGATGGTCAGCTTGCCGTCGATCGCACTGTGCGCGCCCGCCTTGAACTGGCCGGCGTTCGGGTCGGTGGGCGAGCCGTTGATCATGATGATCTTGCCGCTGCCGGCCTTGCTGCCGACCGCCGTCACCAGGGCCTGGCCCTGCAGCTGGCCGACCTTGTTGTTGTCGAAGGACACGTACGCGTCCACCGGCCCCTGGGCCAGGCGGTCGTAGGCCACCACCTTGACGCCCGCGTCGTGCGCCTTCTGCACCGAGGACTGGATCGCCTTGGCGTCCACCGCGTCCAGGATCAGCACCTTGTCGCCCTTGGTCAGCGCGGTGTCCACCTGGGTCTGCTGCTGCGTCGCGTCCTGGTTGGCGTTGTAGTAGTCGATGGTCACGTTCGGGTTGAGCGCCTTGAGCTTCGCCTCGATCAGCGGCCGGTCGAACTGCTCGTACCGGGTCGTCTTCGACTCCGGCAGCAGCAGCCCGATCTTCAGCGCGGCACCGCCGCCGCTCGCACCCCCCGAACCGCTCGACTGCTTGGCACTGCCACAGGCGGCGGCACCCAGGGCGAGGGCGACGACGGTGATCGCCATGGTGGTACGACGCGTTGCCAGGTTCATCGGTCTTCCTCCGGTTCCGGGGATGGGCCCCGATCTCCGAGTCTGCGAACTCCGACCGCCCCTCACCTGGCGGGCTGCGCCGAATGGGAGGCCGCTGCGCCGTCCGGGGCACGCCGGGGTGCCCGCGGGCTGGAGCTACCGGGTGCTCTCCCCCACCGTGGCGACGGTGCTCGAGGCCGCCGCCGAGCCGCGGCCGGCCGGGGCCGGGACCCGAGCCGTCACCACCGCCGTCGCCCGGGACGAGCAGTCGGCCCGGCCGACCCGGCCAGGGGCGCACCGGCGGCCCTCAGCGGGTGACGGCCTGCTCGAGGAGGTCGACGGCGGCGGCGAGGGTGCGGGGGCTCTCGGTACCAGCCGGTGTGGCGCCCCGGGCCCAGCCCGGGCCGACGGCGAGCACCACCGGGGCGCCACGGGAGCCGCGCTGGCCCCAGGCGCAGCCGCAGACCCGCGCCACCAGCTCGTGGTCCGCCCCGCGCCGGTCCTGCGACCAGAGCATCACGGCCCCCGGCCCGATCCGCCGGACGGCGTCCAGCAGGGCGCGCGGCGGCACGGCCGCGCCCAACATCCGGAACGGCAGGCCCCGTTCGGCCAGCGCCGCGGCCGTCGCCTCCAGCGGGAGGGTGTGCTGTTCACCGGGCACCGCCGCCAGCAGCACCGGCGGCACCGGCCGGTCGGGCGGCACCGGCGGCCCGGACCGGCTCCGGGCCGGCCCCACCGCCACACCCCGCAGCGCGGTGGAGACGTGCCAGGAGAGCAGGTGCTCCACCTCGACGTACTGCTCGCCGTCCGCCGCCCACTTGCGCCCCACGGCCCGCAGCGCCGGCATCATGACCTCGGTCCACGCCTCGACCGCCCCGAGCGCCTCGACGGCCTGGCCCAGGATCCGCACCACCTCCGGCGCGTCCAGCCGCACCGCCGCCCGGGCCAGCCCCCGGCACTCCGGCCGCACCGCCCCGACCCGCAGCGCCCGGCTGCCACCGGGCCTGCCCCCGGGCTCGGCCTTCGGCCGTTCGGGAGCCTGACCGACGCCGCGCTCGGCCAGCGCCGCCCGGGCCGCCTCGCCCGGCGGCACCCCACGGGCCGTCAGCCGGCACATGGCCTCCAGCACCGCGATGTCCTGCGGGCTCCACCGCCGGTGGTGCCCGGCCTCCCGGTGCGCGGGTCCGATGCCGTACCGCCGCTCCCAGGACCGCACCGTGGTCGGCGACACCCCGAGCCGCTGCGCCACACCACCGGTCGGCAGCCCGACCTCCTCCGGAGGACCGAGCTCCACGCGCTCGGCCTCCAGCGGATCAGCCCCGGAGGTCACCATCCCGCGATCCTCCCTACGGCGAAGCCGACGCAGCTCACCACCATAACGGCGATCACCAGCAGCGGGATCCAGCCGGGCCAGGCGGTGTGCAGCTCCACCGACTCCGGGGTCGAGATGCCGTGGCCGGTCGAGGACTCGCACTCGGGCGTCTCGATCGGGGGGTGGTCGGGCACGGGGAACTCGTGGGTGTGGATCCGCTGGTCGAGGGTCATGACGTCCTCCCGGGGCCGGAATGCTGATCGAACCGGAACTCCACCCTCCACCCGAGCGCCCCACCGGCCGAAGTCGCACCGCTTGTGCAGCGTCAGGCGCAGGAGCGCAACCCGTCCACCGCGGCCCGCTCGGTCTCGGGGCCGACCACGGCGCGCAGGCGGATCAGACCGTCTCGGATCCGGGTCTTGACGGTGCCGAGCGGCACCCCGACCCGACACGCGATCTCCCGCTGGGTGTACCCGCCGTAGTACGCGAGCACCACGGCCTCGCGCTGCGCGGCGCTCAGCTGCGCCAGCGCCTGCCGCACCCGCTGCCGGTCGAGCGATCGCACCGCCTGCTCCTCCGGCGGCTCGCTCGGCGCCGCCGCCTCCCGCACCCAGACCCGCCGGTCGCGTTCGACCGAGGCCTGGGTGGCCCGCACGCGGTCCACGGCCCGCCGGTGCGCGATGGTCAGCGCCCAGGTCAGCACCGACCCGCGCTCGGGCCGGTACGCGGCGGCGGTGCGCCAGAGTTCGAGCAGCACCTCCTGCGCCACCTCCTCGGCGTGCACCTGGCTGCGCAGCGTCCGCAGCGCCACCCCGTACACCGGCCCGGCGACCGCGTGGTACAGCGCCTCGAAGGCCGCCTCGTCACCCCGCCCGGCCCGTTGCAGCAGGCGGGGCAGGTCTTCGGCCACCGGGCCGGGCCGATCGGTACTCCTCGATGCACTCACCCGGCCACCGTGCAGCGTTTCGCTCCCACGGGCCCACTCGTACCGTTTGTGCATCGTTTCACCCCGGGCCGCGTCGCCGCCCCAAACGCTGCGGCAGCGCTGCGACTGTGCCCGGCCGCGCCCGTGTCCGAGGCTTCGGGAGAGGCCGACCACCGCACGGGCGGCCCGAGTCACCCGGAACGGAGCCCGCCATGAAACTGCACGAGGAACTGCCGGTCGACCACCGTCTCTCCCAGGTCTACCGCGTCGGCGCCGGACTCTGCGGGGTGGCCCTGCTGGTCTTCGGCGCGCTCGGCCTCGCGGACGGACTGCCCTTCTTCAGCACCAGCGGCGAACGGATCGCCGGCCTCTCCAGCAACGGCCTGCTCAGCCTGGTGTCGGTGGTGACGGCCGTGGTGCTGATCGCCGGCGCGGTGATCGGCGGCAACGTGGCCTCCACGGTCAACATCACCGTCGGCACGCTGTTCGTCCTCAGCGGGTTCGTCAACCTCGCGCTGCTGGACTCCTCCGCCAACGTCCTGGCCTTCCGCATCCCGAACGTGCTCTTCAGCTTCGTCATGGGGCTGGTGATCGCCACCTTCGGCATGTACGGCCGGGTGAGCGGCAAGCTGCCGCTGGACAACCCGTACTGGCAGCACCGGCACCCGCGCCAGGCCGAGCGCAGCACCGCCCCGGCCCCCGCCCACCGGGCCGGGCCGGCCGGCCTCCCGGGGCGCCCGGCATGACCGGGCCGCGCCCGCACTGGCTCTTCGGCGACCAGCTCGGGCCGCACTTCCGCTCCCCCGGCGAGGGCGGGCCCGACCCGGAGGCGCCGATCGTGCTGATCGAGGCCCGCTCGGTGCTGCGCCGGCGCCGCTTCCACCGCGCCAAGGCCCACCTGGTGCTCTCGGCGATGCGCCATACGGCGGCCGAACTCGGCGACCGGGTGCGCTACGTGCAGGCGGAGACCTACCGGGAGGGCCTGGCCCGGGCGGTCGGCCGCCGCCGGGTCACCGTCTGCCACCCGACCTCCCGGGCGGCCCTCGGACTGGTCGAGGGCCTGCCCCAGGTCACGGTGCTGCCGCCGCGCGGCTTCCTGGTCCCGTTCGCCGACTTCCGCCGCTGGGCCGGCCCGCCCGGCGGACGGCGCCTGCTGCTGGAGGACTTCTACCACCGGGTGCGCCGCGCCGAGCACCTGCTGCTGGAGCCCGACGGCAGCCCGGTCGGCGGGCACTGGAACCTCGACCGGGAGAACCGCGAACCCCCGCCCAAGGGAGTCGCCACCCTGCCGGTGCCCCCGCCCTTCGCCCCCGAGGAGGACGCGATCGACCAGGGCGTCCGGGCCGACCTGGACCGCTGGGAGCGCGCGGGCGAGGTCAGCTTCCTCGGCCGCGACGGCCCCCGCCGCTTCGCCGCCACCCGCGCGGAGGCCGAGCGGGCGCTCGCCCACTTCCTCACCCACCGCCTCCCCGAGTTCGGCCGGTACGAGGACGCCATGCTGCACGCCGACCCGTGGCTGGCCCACAGCGCGCTCTCCGTCCCGCTCAACCTCGGTCTGCTCGACCCCGGCGAGTGCGTGCGCGGCGCCGAGGCGGCCCACCGGGCCGGGCGGGTGCCGCTCAACAGCGCCGAGGGCTTCGTCCGGCAGATCGCCGGCTGGCGCGAGTACGTCTGGCAGCTCTACTGGCACTTCGGCGAGGGCTACCGCGATGCCAACCACCTGGGCCACCACGAGCCGCTGCCCGCGTGGTTCCGCGAGCTGGAGGCCGAGGCCGTCACGGCCCGCTGCCTCTCCCGGGTGCTCGCCGAGGTCCGCGACCACGGCTGGGTGCACCACATCCCCCGCCTGATGGTGCTCGGCAACTGGGCTCTCCAGCACGGCTGGGACCCGCGCGAACTCACCGACTGGTTCCACCGCTGCTTCGTCGACGGCTACGACTGGGTGATGGCCGCCAACGTGATCGGCATGTCCCAGTACGCCGACGGCGGCCTGGTCACCACCAAGCCCTACGCGGCCGGCGGCGCGTACCTGCACCGGATGAGCGACCACTGCGGCCCCTGCGCCTACCGCCCCACCGAACGCCTCGGCGAGCGCGCCTGCCCGTTCACCACCGGCTACTGGGCCTTCGTCCACCGCCACCACGACCTGCTCGCCGCCAACCACCGCACGGCCCGGGCCGCTGCCGGCCTGCACCGCCTCACCGGCCTCCCCGAGGTCCTGGCCGCCGAGGCCGCCCGCGGCCAGGCCCCACCCTGACGACCCGTCAGCCGCCCAGGTCCGCCAGGACCTCATGGGCCGCCCGCGCACCGGAGGCTAGCGCGCCCTGGACCGAGCCCGTGGCCCGGTGGTCCCCGCACACGTAGCGCCCAGGCCCGAAGCGGGTGCCCCGGCTGAGCACGGCCGGGGCCGGCAGCGCCGGCAGCGCCTCGGCGATCCGGTACGCGGCCAGCGGCTCCCACGAGCCGGGGTCCACCCCGTACAGCTCGCCGGCCCGCCGCCGCACCTCCCCCTCCTGCGCCGCCGTGCCCAGCACCGAGGTGGAGACCAGTGCCCGGCCGTCCGGCGAGCAACCGGGCACCACCTCCGACAGCACCACGGTGTTCAGCACCCGCCGCTCCGCGTCCACCACCAGGGTCGGCTCGCGCAGCGGGCTGACCGGGGCCGCGTGGTAGAAGGTGGTGACCGCCCGGGCCGCCGGCACCACCAGCCCCGGCAGCAGCCGGGCCGCCCGAGCCGCGCCGGTGGCGACCACGACGGCCCGGGCCCGCAGGCGAGCACCCCCCGCCAGCTCCACGCCGTCGGCCGTCAGCCGCTCCACCGGGCTGTCGAGCAGCAGCCGGTCCGGCGCCAGCCCGGCAGCCAACTGCGCCGGGACGGCCCCGACTCCCCGTTCCGGCAGACCGAGCCGGCCCCGCACCATGCTGCGCCAGACCAGGTGGAACATCCGGCTCGAGGTCTCCAACCCGTCCTCCAGGAACACCCCGGACAGGAACGGCCGCAGCACCCCGTCCACCGTGCGCCGCGACAGCCCGGCCCGCCGCAGCGCCTCCTCGGTGCCCGTCTCCCGCCCGCGCTTGAGCACCCGGGCGGGCACCAGCCCGTCCCGGAGGGTCAGCGCGGCCAGCGCCGCCAGGTCGGCCACCGGGAGCGAGCGACCGGTGAGCAGCCCGAGCGCCTGCGCGGGCCGGTGGAGCGGATCCGCCACCCGCAGCCGCCCGCCACGGCCGTCGGCCACCAGGAACCCGGGTGTGAACGGGTGCAGCCGGAGCGCCGCCAGGTCGATCCGCCGCCGCACCTGCGGGTAGGCCGGGTTGAACACCTGGAACCCCCGGTCCAGCCGGAAGCCCCGCACCAGGTCGGTGCGCATCCGCCCGCCCACGGCCTCCGCGGCCTCGACCAGCAGCACCTCCCGCCCGGCGGCGGCCAGGTCCCGCGCACAGGCGAGCCCGGCCAGACCGGCCCCGACCACGATCACCTCGGCCATGTCCTGCGACATCCGACCCACCGTCCTCTCCGAGCCGCCGGGACGGTCACCGGCGCCTTCGGATCGTTCGGATCGGGACGGCCGTACGGATTGCCCCGGCTCGCGCTGCGGCTATCCCGCGCCCGGCGCCGCTCCGGTGTCGGCGTCGGTGTCGGTGTCGGCTGCGAGGTAGCGGCGGTAGGCGGCCGCCACGCGCTCCAGGTAGCGCTGCGCGGCGGCCCGCTCCTGGTCGTCGAGGTCGTCGGCGGCGTGGACCAGGAGACCGAGCAGGGGAGCGAGCTCTCCCATCACGTGCCGGAAGCCGCTGTCGGTCACGTCCAGGACCTGGCGGCGTCCGTCCTCGGGGTGGGGGGCGCGGGTCAGGTGGCCGTCGGTGACGAGCCGGTTGACCGACTGGGTCCCGGCGGCGCTGGTGACCCCGAGCCGGCGGGACAACTCGACGGGGCCGATCGGGGCACCGGCGCCCTGCGCCATGATCACGTGCTCGACGGCCTCGACGTGCGAGCGCGGCATGCGCAGCCGCTCGGCCAGCGCCGCCCGCGACAACTGGGTGAGCGTCAGCACCTGGCGCAGCGCACCCGACAGCGCGTCACCCTCCGGCACGTCCGGCACGTCCGGCACGTCCGGCGGGTCGGCGGGTCGGTGCGGCGCGGTGCCATCCAAAGGGCCGGTGGCTTCGAAAGGTGGTTGTTGCGCCATGGCGGCAATTCTGACACGGTAGAAATCGCTAAGTCACTTAACTACCTCAGAGGTGTGCCCCGTGCCCCCGACCTCGATGCGCCCGCTCCGGCACGGCGTCGACCGCTCCCCCGCACCCGATCGTCCACGCCGGCCGCGTCTGACGGCCTGGCTCGTGCTGCTGCTGACCGTCCTCGGCCTCGGTGCGGTGTTCGCCCTCGGCCCCGCCGGCGCGAGCACCACCGAGGCCACGGGCACCGGCCTGCCCGCTTCCTCCCAGTCCGCCAAGGTCGCCGAGATCGTCAAGACCTTCCCCTCCGGCGCCGCCGCCCCGGCGATCGTCGTCTTCAGCAACACCGACGACAGCCCGCTCACCAGCGCGCAGCAGCAGCTCATCGCGGGCCGGGCCGCGCAGCTCGCCGCGCTGGGGCCGGCCCCGGGCGCCTCGCATCCGCAGGTCACCGCCGGCAAGGTCGCCACCGTCGCGGTCCTGCTCCCCACCGGGGCGCCGGACTCCGAGAACAGCGCGGCCGTGGCGCGGGTGCGCCAGACCGCCTCCCAGGACCTGCCGGCTCCGCTGCGCGCCCAGGTGACCGGGGCACCCGCCGTACGCGCCGACATCGGCAAGGTCTTCCAGGGCGCCGACACCACCCTGCTGATCGCCACCGCCTCGGTCGTCGCCGTGCTGCTGCTGATCACGTACCGCAGCCCGATCCTGTGGCTCGTCCCCCTGCTGGTGGTCGGCGCCGCCGACCGGGCCGCCGACGTGCTGGTCGGCGCACTCGCCCCGCACGCCGGCGTGACGGTCGATGCCTCCGCCGCCGGGATCCTCTCGGTCCTGGTCTTCGGCGCGGGCACCGACTACGCCCTGCTGCTGGTCTCCCGCTACCGCGACGAACTCCACCTCACCGAGGACAGGTTCACCGCGATGGCCCGGGCCTGGCGCGGCACCGCCCCCGCCGTCCTGGCCAGCGGCACCACCGTCGTGCTCAGCCTGCTCACCCTGCTGGCCGCCGAACTGACCGGCAACCGCGGCCTCGGCTTCGCCGGCGCCGTCGGCATCCTCACTGCCATGGTGTTCGGCCTGCTCGTGCTGCCGGCCGCCCTCGTGCTGCCCGGCCGCTGGCTGTTCTGGCCCCTGGTCCCCAAGGTCGGTGATCCGGTCGCCGCCGACCGCCGCGGCCTCTGGACCCGGGTCGGGCAGACCGTCGCCAAGCGCCCCGCCCAGGTCGCCGTGGCCGGCTGCGCCGTCCTGCTCGTCCTCGCCTCCGGCACCCTCGGTCTCAAGACCGGGCTGGCCCAGGCCGACTCCTTCCGCACGACCCCCGAAGCCATCCTCGGGCAGCGGACCCTGGCCACCGTCCAGCCCGCCGGCTCCGTCGACCCCCTCACCCTCCTCGCCACCCCCGCCACCGGCGACCAGGTCCGCGAGGCCGCTCGCCGGGTACCGGGCGTCTCCTCCGTCACCCCGGGCTCGCAGACCGACCGCTGGGCCCGCGCCGACGTGGTCCTCGACGCCGCCCCCGGCACCCCCGCCTCCGACCGCACCATCGACCGGCTGCGCCGGGAGGTCGCCCAGGTCCCCGGCTCCCAGGCCCTGGTCGGCGGGGCCACCGCCCAGGCGCTGGACACCGCCCGCGCCAATACCCACGACACCCGCGTCGTCGTCCCCTTGGTGCTCGCGATCGTCCTGATCGTGCTCGTCGCCCTGCTGCGCGCCGTGGTGGCACCGCTGCTGCTGGTCGCCACGGTCATCGCCTCCTACTTCGCCGCCCTCGGCGCGAGCTGGATCGTCTTCCGCACCGTCTACGACTTCCCCGCCCTGGACACCAACGTCCCGCTGCTGTCGTTCCTGTTCCTGGTGGCGCTCGGCGTCGACTACAACATCTTCCTCATCGCCCGCACCCGCGAGGACACCCTCGCCGGCCACGACACCCGCCGCGCCGTCCTGCGCGCCCTCGCCTCGACCGGCGGGGTCATCACCAGCGCCGGCGTCCTCCTCGCCGCGGTGTTCGCCGTCCTCGGCGTCCTGCCGCTCATCACGCTCACCCAGATCGGCGTCATCGTCGGCCTCGGCGTCCTCCTGGACACCCTCCTGGTGCGCACCGTGGTCGTGCCCGCCCTCGTCCTGCTCGCCGGCCGCCGCTTCTGGTGGCCCTCCCACCCCGAGCGGAGGAACGACGCATGAGCTGTGCGCCTCCGCCGCCGGCCGGTCCCGGCGGCGGAGGCGTCGGGGCGGGGCCGGACCGGTCTGCGGTCCGGCCCCGCCCCCGCCGGTCAGGCCTTGGTCAGGGTGCAGCCGTACGTGGCGCTGCCGGAGCCGGCGTAGGCCTCCACGTCCAGGTAGTAGGTACCGGTCGAGCCGGCGGTGTACGTGACGGACTCGGCGGCGCCGTAGCCGTTGTTGACGGACCGTACGAGGTCGGCGCCGGAGCTGTCGAGGAGGTAGAGGTCGGCGTCGTAGGCGCTGGGGATCGCGCAGTTGACGGTGATCTTCTGCCCGCTGGTCAGGGCGAGCTTGAAGTAGTCGCGGTCGCTGCTGCTCTTCATGCTGCCGGAGACGGTGAGCGGGTAGCCGAGGCCCGTGATGTCGTCGGCGGCGCTGCGGCTGTCGTTGGGCTCGACTTCGGCGTACGTCGAGCCGGCGGAGGCGCCGACGGTCCAGCTGAAGGTGGTGCTGCCGGAGGCGCCGGTGGAGTCGGTGGCGGTGACGGCGACGCTGTAGCTGCCCGCCGCGCCGGGGGTGCCGGAGATCAGGCCGGTGGCGGCGTTGACCGTGAGCCCGGCGGGCAGGCCGCCGGCGTTCCAGGTCAGGCTCTGGCCGGCGGCGGAGTCGGTGGCCGACAGCTGCAGCGACACGGCGCTGCCGGGCGCGGTGGTCTGGGCGCCGGGGCTGGCCACGGTGACGGTGTTGCCGCCGCTCTGGCAGGTGGTCACCGGGGTGCCGCTGTACAGGCCGGCGTCGGCGACGCCGGCGGTGACGCTCTTGAGGTAGTAGCCGCAGGTGGGGCGGTTCTTGAAGTCGAAGGTCTGACCTGCGGTCAGGTGCCAGATCTTGTAGCCGGAGAAGGTGAGGGGCTTGCCGGAGACGGCCTGCTCGGGCTGGTGGTCTCCCAGCACGACGTAGGCGTCGGCGCCGCTCAGGGTGGCCAGGCCGTTCTTGTCCATGAACAGGGAGCCGCCGCCCTGCTCCACGCCCACTCCCCAGGCCTTGCCGCCGGTGGTCAGACCGTCCTTGAGGGCGCGGGCGACGAAGGCCATGGTGCGGCCCATCCGGTCGCGGGTGACGAAGTGCGAGTCGTTGATCGTGCCCGCGTAGTTGGGCCAGTTGAACATGCCGGTGGTGAAGCTGATGGAGGGGTCGTACGGGTTGGCCAGGGCGGTGGGAGAGTCGGTGCCGCTCCCGCCGTTGCCGCAGGCGTCGTAGACGACCGCGCTGTTGATGTGGGTGCCCGCGCTGCCCCCACCGGAGCCACCGCCCTTGGCGACCACGGACTGGACGGAGGCCTGCAGGGGGGTGCCCTTCCAGGAGGCGTAGACGCACTGGTTGCCACCGGCGAAGTAGACGAACTCCGCGTTGCGGACGTCCGTGTTCACCTGCGAGTCGGCGGCGCTCGCGGCGTCGGGGACGATGTCGGTGGTGCAGGAGTTGATGCCGGGCAGCGTCATGATGACGTCGCACTCGGGGGTCTGGCTGCCGCTGGTGGCGGCGGAGTCGGCCAGGACGGTGACGTCCATGGTGCCGGTGCCGCCGGTGATGGCGGTGACGGCCTTCGTCATGGTGTCGGTGACGACCGCGCCGTCTCCGTTGAAGGTGAACGCGGGCCCGCTCCAGGACGACCGGCTCACGTCCGCGGCGGAGCCGGCCCGGTAGCGGGTCACGGAAGCGTGGGCCGCGGTGGCCGGGGCGGCGAGCGCTCCGGCCAGGGCGGTCGCGGCGGCGACCGCGGTAAGGGCGAGTCTTCTCGGCAGGGGGATCCGAGGGGTGCGACGCATGCTGCATCTCCATCTGTGGTGTGGGGGAGGCCGCCACAGAAGCGGCCGGAACGGAACATACAGATACGGATGCCCATACGGAAGATGTAACGGAAGCGGAATGCATCCGACCTGACGCCGCAGAAGAGAAGTCCCAGCTGAAGGGCCATCAGGATCGAGGCCGACTGACCCGGGGATGGGCGGAGCGGGATCGCTGCGGTCGTTATCTGAACGTAACCCGTATTACATATGGCTCTTCTTCGACTTCGTCTGTAACTTCTCTGGCAGCGCATCCGCGTACCCCCCCGATCCCGGAGGTCCTTCCCCCATGCCCCTCAGACGCGCCCGTCTCCACGCCGCCGCCGTGGCCGCCTCGCTCTCCCTCGCCGCCGTCGCGGCCTGCTCCTCCAGCACCTCCAGCACCGGCGCGGCCGGCCAGGCGGCGGGCCCGGTCACCGTCCTCCCGGGCGTCCAGGTGAGCGCGGACGCGTCCCTGCACGCCAAGCTGCCCGGCCCGGTCAAGGCCGCCGGCCAGGTGCGGGTCGCCACCGACGTCCCCTACGCGCCGTTCGAGATGTACGCCGACGGGTCGACGACGCAGCTGACCGGCATCGACTACGACCTCGGCCAGGCGCTCGGAGCCAAGCTCGGCGTCCGATTCGTCTTCGGTGCGCAGAAGTTCGACGGCATCCTGCCCGCGCTGCAGGCCGGGAAGTTCGACGCCGCGATGGCCGGCATGACCGACAAGAAGGAGCGCCAGCAGGTCGTCGACTTCGTCGACTACTCCAACTCCGGCACCGGGCTGCTGGTCGCCAAGGGCAATCCGCACGGACTGCGCCAGGTCACCGACCTGTGCGGCCAGGCCGTGGCCGTGCAGGCCGGCACCAACCAGGAGAAGCTGATCAAGGCCCGGCAGAGCGTCTGCACCCAGGCCGGCAAGGCGCCGATCTCGATCCAGGTGTACCCCAAGGACTCCGACGCCCAGCTCGCCCTGCGCAGCGGCAAGGTCGCCGCCGACGTCATCGACCTGGTGGCCGCCGCGTGGACGGCCAAGACCGCCGACGGCGGGGCCGCGTTCGACGCGGTGACCGACACCAATGCCGTCGGCGGCTCCGGTGCCTCCCCCAACGGCATCGCGGTCGCCAAGAACCTGCCCGAGCTGTCCGACGCGATGACCCAGGCCTTGCAGGCGCTGATCGAGGACGGCACCTACACCAAGATCCTCGACCACTACGGCGTCACCGCGATCGCGCTGCCCAAGGCGACCAAGAACGCGGCGGTGGACTGATCCCATGAGCTCCCCCACCCGAGCCACCGAGGCACCGGCCGCGCCCCCCGCCCAGGACCTGCCCGAGGAGCGGATCGAGGCGGTGCCGGTGCGCCACCTCGGCCGGCTGGCCGCAGCGGTCCTGGCCCTGCTCGCGGTCGGCGGCACCGTCTGGTCGCTGGCCAAGAACCCCAACCTGCACTGGGACGTCGTCGCGGGTCACCTGTTCGACACCACCGTCCTGGACGGCCTGCTCACCACGGCCTGGCTCACCGCCGCCGCGATGGCCGTCGGTGTCGCCGGCGGCGTGGTCCTGGCCGTCATGCGGCTCTCCCCCAACCCCGTGCTGTACGGCCTGTCCTCCCTGTTCGTCTGGCTGTTCCGCGGCACCCCGCTGCTGGTGCAGATCATCTTCTGGGGCTTCTTCGGTGCCCTGTACAAGCACGTGATGATCGGCATCCCCTTCACCCACGTCACCTTCGCCTCCTGGCCGACCAACAGCGTGATCGGCGCCACCACCGCGGCCCTGCTGGCGCTCGGCCTGAACGAGGCGGCCTACGCCTCCGAGATCGTCCGCGCCGGAATCCAGTCCGTCGACCCGGGCCAGGCCGAGGCCGCCCACTCGCTGGGCATGTCGCCGGCTCTGACGATGCGCCGCATCGTGCTGCCGCAGGCCATGCGGGTCATCATCCCGCCGATGGGCAACGAGACCATCAACATGCTCAAGACCACCGCGCTGGTCTCCGTGATCTCCGCCCACGAGATGCTCTTCGCCGTCCAGGAGATCTACGCCCAGAACTACCAGGTCATCCCGCTCCTGGTCGTCGCCAGCTTCTGGTACCTGGCACTCACCACCGTCCTGGGCATCCCGCAGGCCTGGCTGGAACGCCGCTACGGACGCGGCACCTCCGCCCGACCCTCCGCCCTGCGCCGCCTGCTCGGCGCCGACCTCTCCCTCGCCGGCCTGCGCCGCACCCTCCCCGTCACCGACCGGCCGAAGGACAGCGCATGAGCAGCACCACTCCCATGGTCCACGCCCGAGGGGTGCGCAAGCGCTACGGGCGCACCGAGGTCCTCAAGGGCATCGACCTGACCGTCGCCACCGGGCAGGTGTGCTGTCTGCTTGGCCCCTCCGGTTCCGGCAAGTCCACGTTCCTGCGGTGCATCAACCACCTGGAGAAGGTCGACGGCGGCCGCCTTGCCGTCGACGGTGAACTGGTCGGCTACCGCGAACACTCCGGCCGCCTGCACGAGCTGAGGGAGCGTGAGATCGCCGCCCGTCGCCGCGACATCGGCATGGTCTTCCAGCGCTTCAACCTCTTCCCGCACCTGACCGCGCTGGAGAACGTCACCGAGGCGCCGGTCCGGGTCGCCGGGGTGCCCCGCGGCCAGGCCCGCGAGGAGGCGACGGCCCTGCTGGAACGCGTCGGTCTCGCGGACCGGGCCGGTCACTACCCGGCGCAGCTCTCCGGCGGCCAGCAGCAGCGCGTCGCCATTGCCCGCGCGCTGGCGATGCGGCCCAAGCTGATGCTCTTCGACGAGCCGACCTCGGCCCTCGACCCGGAACTCGTCGGCGAGGTCCTGGACGTCATGCGCGATCTGGCCGCCGACGGCATGACCATGGTCGTCGTCACCCACGAGATCGGCTTCGCCCGCGAAGTCGGCGACACCGCGGTGTTCATGGACGCCGGCGTCGTGGTCGAGCAGGGCGACCCGGCCCAGGTCCTCACCGATCCGGCCCAGGACCGCACCCGCGCGTTCCTGTCCAAGGTCCTGTGAGCGCCACCGCCGGCGACCCCGGCACGCTGGAGACGGGCCCCGCCACCGCGGAGGCGCTGCTCGCCCTGGCAGAGCAGCGCCTGCCCGGCTACCTGGCGGACCTGCGGCACCTCGTCTCCGTCGACTCCGGCTCCTACAGCCCCGGCGGCGTCAACCAGGTGGCCGACTGGTTCGCCGCCCGCCTCACCGGGATCGGCTTCACCTGCGCACGCGTCCCGGTGCCGCCCGCCGACGAGCGCCCGCTGGGCGACGCCCTGATCGCCCGCAAGAAGGGCAGCCTGTCTCCGGCCGAGGGCGGGCGCCGCATCCTGCTGATCGGCCACCTCGACACCGTCTTCGAGGACGGCACCGCCGCCCGCCGTCCCTTCGCCCAGCACGGGCCGCTGGCCCACGGACCCGGCGTCAGTGACGACAAGGGCGGCCTGCTGGCGGGGCTCACCGCCCTCGAACTCCTCCACACCCTCCGTCAGGACGCCTACGCGGAGCTGGTGTTCCTGGCCACCCCGGACGAGGAGATCGGCTCGCCCGGCAGCCGCGCCCTCACCGAACGGACCGCCCGGGAAGTCGACGCCGCACTGGCGCTGGAGTGCGCCCGGGAGAACGGCGACCTGGTCATCGCCCGCAAGGGCGTCGCGGACTTCCGCATCACGGTGACCGGACGGGCCGCCCACGCCGGCATCGAACCCGAACGCGGTGCCAACGCGGCCCTCGCCGCAGCCCACCTGGTCGTCGCCCTGCAACAGCTCAACGACCGCTGGGACGGCGTCACCGTCAACGTCGGCGTGGTGCGGGCCGGCACCCGCACCAACATCGTCTGCCCCGAAGCCGACATCCACGTCGAAGTCCGCGCCACCACCACGCGCGGCATGAACCACGCCGAGCAGGCCGTCCACGACCTCGCCCGCCACCCCACCGTCGCCGGCACCAGCAGCACCGTCGAGCGCCGCGACTGGTGCCCGCCGATGGAGGACACCCCGGCCGCCCGCGACCTCCTCACCGCCTACCAGGACTGCGCCGCCCGCCTCGGCCTCCGCGTCGAGGCCGCCGCCACGGGAGGCGTCGGCGACGCCAACTACCTCAGCGGCAAGGGAGTTCCCACCCTGGACGGCCTCGGCCCGGTCGGCGGCGCCGACCACTCCCCCGAGGAATGGCTCGACACCACCACCGTCCCCGCCCGCACCGCGCTCCTGGCCGCCACCCTCGCCCGCCTCGGCCGGCGAACCGCTGCCCGGCCGCTCCCCGACCCGGCCCGCCCCCTTCCCCCTCTGCCACGGAGGCACCCGTGAACCGCGCGAGAACACTCAGCACCGCCGCCACCGCCGCCGCCCTCGCCCTGGCCGCCCTCACCGCACCCCAGGCCACGGCCGCCCCCGCCGGGCACCGGCACTCCGGCACGCTCGTCATCGTCGGCGGCGGCCTCAAGGACACCAACGCCGAGATCTACCACGAGATCATCACCAAGGCCGGCGGCGCCGGACACGCCCGCATCGGCGTCCTGACCGCCGCCTCCGTCACCCCCGAGCACGACCCGAACGCCTCCGACCCCGCGACCTGCAGCAACTCCGTCTGCAACGGCACCTACTACGCGGACCTGTTCCGCCACTACGGCGCCGCCGACGCGCAGTGGATCCCCGTCGACCTCGACCACATCGCCGCCGCCGACGACGACACCGTCCTCGCCCAGGTCGAGTCCATGACCGGCTTCTTCTTCGGCGGCGGCGACCAGTACCGCTACATCACCACCCTCCTGCACGGCGAGGCCCACACCGACTCCAAGGTCCTGGCCGCCATCCGTGCCAAGCTCGCCGCGGGCGCCGTGGTCTCCGGCTCCAGCGCCGGCGCCGAGATCGCGTCGGGCCCCGACATGGTCACCGGCGGCGACAGCTACCCCGCCCTGCGCGAGGGCAGCTCCCCCGGCTACTTCCAGGACCCGACCCGACTCGGCTACCTGCCCGCCGGCGGCTTCGGCTTCTTCGACGCCGGTCTCATCGACACCCACACCGGCACCTACGGCCGCGAAGGCCGCGCCATCCGCCTGGCCGCCGACACCGGCCACCCCCGCGTCTTCGCCCTCGACGAGGACACCGCCCTCGAGGTCGAGGACAACGGCACCCCGCACGAGACGCTGCGCGTCCTGGGCACCCACGGGGTCTCCGTGTTCGACCTGCGCCACGCCCGCACCCGCACCACCCCGGCAGGCTGGGCCGTCGACGGCGTCGACTACAGCTACCTCACCGACCAGGACCGCTACGACCCGCGCAGCTGGCGCACCACCCCCGCCGCCGCCAAGCAGCCGCTCCACCCCGTCGGCACCACCCCGGTCCCGGCCGAGCCGGACGTCTTCTACTCCGCCGCCGATCCCGCCGGACACCCCTACGCCTTCTCCGGCACCGCCCGCGCCCTCGCCGCCACCACCGGGGCGAGCGCCACCGCCACCACCTACGAGAGCGCGCCCACCTACGCCGTCGACTTCACCAAGACACCGCACCTGCGCGCCTTCACCGCCGACGGCACCACCACGGCGTCCTTCACCCACCTCACCCTCGCCCTCCACCCCGAGCCGTAGTCCCTCCTCCGGCCCGCGACCACGATCCGGACCACCCGGTGACAGCGGGCTAAGCTGCCCCGAGCGCCGCCCACACGACAGGAGCCCGCACATGACCAGCGGCCCGCTGGCCGAAGAGATCCGCCGACGGCTCGGCGACTGCAGCCCAGCCGAGCGCAAGGTCGGACGCGTCCTTCTGGCCGGCTGGCCCGCCGCGGGTTTCGAGACGGTCGCCGTCCTCGCCGAACGGGCGGGCGTCAGCGCCCCCACCGTCCTGCGCTTCGTCAACCGCCTCGACTTCCGCGGCTTCCCCGACTTCCAGGCCGCGCTGCGCGTCGAACTCGAGCAGCGCGACGCCTCACCCGTCACCCTCTACCGGGCCTCCGAGCCGCTGACCGCGGACTCGGAGCCCGCGGACGCACCCGCTCTCGCCCAGCAGGCGGCCGCGATCTTCGCCCCCGCGGTCACCCGGACCCTCCTGGAGATCCCGCCCCACGACCTGCAGCGCGCCGTGCAGCTCCTCGCGGATCCCAAACGCCGCATCGTCCTCACCGGCGGCCGGTTCACCCAGCTCCTGGCCCGCTACCTGGCCCTGCACCTCTCCCAGATGCGCGCCAAGGTCTCCGTCCTGCCCGACCACCCCGTCGAACGCTCCGCCGCCCTGGCGGACACGACGGCCCGCGACGTCTACGTCATCTTCGACTACCGCCGCTACGAGCCCGACAAACCCGTCATCGCCCAGCACGTGCGCGAGCGAGGCGGCCGCGTCATCCTCTTCACCGACGTGTGGCTCAGCCCCGCCGCCCCCCACGCCGAAGTCGTCCTCCCCAGCCAGGTCGCCACTCCCTCCGCCTACGACAGCCTCGTCCCCACCCTCGCCGTCACCGAGACCCTCATCGCCGCGATCCTGCGCACCCTGGGCGACCAGGCCAGGACCCACATGCAGCACGTCGAGCACACCGCCCGGATCGCCGGCCTCTACTGACAGGACGGCCGAGCCGCCGCCGCGCCCGCCGCAGGCGTTCCCGGAGCCATCGCGGCGGTGAGCCGGTCGAGCATGTCGTCGTCGGCGACGCTCTCCAGGATCGTCAGCAGCACCTCGAGCACAGGCCCGTCGCCTGCCGCCACGGCCCGGCAGATCAGATCCACCAGATCCGGTGAGCCCCGCGGGCCGGAACGGACGGCGCTCATCGGTCCGCTCCCCCGCGGGTGGCACGCTCGCTCACCGGAGCGCCGTGGACGCCGCCGGGGCGGATGACGGCGGCGCCCTGGCGCAGGCCGTCGAGGACGGCCAGGACCCAGGTCTCCAGGTCCGCGCCGGGCGGCAGGGGTGGTGGCTCCCCGACGAGGGCACGTCGGGAGAAGCCGGTCTCCAGGTGCGGCAGCCGCGCGTCCAGCACGGTGAGACCGGTTCGGCGGTGCTCGGCGCGTACCGATTCGAGCCAGGCGGCCAGGGCGGCCTTGGCCGCCCGGTAGGCCGTGGTGCCGGCCACCGGCCGCTCCACGACGACACCCGTCAGTGCCCCGATCGCGCCGGGCGCCGCGACGACGCCCAACGCCCCTTCGAGGACGGCCATCGGAGCCGACGCGTTCACCGCCATCAGATGCTCCTGGACCGGCAGGGGCACCTGCCCGGCACGGCCGAAAGCGGCCACCCCGAAGGCCACCAGGACCGCGTCGAGGCCACCCATCGCCCGAGCGGCGCCGGCGGCGAGCTCACCGCACCGCTCCAGGTCGTAGGCGTCGAACGCCTCCTGGCCCGCAGCGCCCACCCGGCGTGCCACCGCGTCCAGGCGGACGGGGTCGCGCCCCGCCACCACCACCGCGGCCCCGCGCTCGGCTGCGGCGGCCGCCACCGCGCCGCCGATCACGCCGGTGGCCCCCGCCACCATAAGTCGCCAGCCGTCGTACTCCACAGCACCTCCCGTATGAAGAAGCGGACGCACCGCCGAGCCGCGGGCATCGCCAGGGCGGTTCACCCTTGTGCCAGCACCCGGGGCAGCCGCTCGGCGACCGCGTCCGCGAGACGCTCGAACTCGGCCCGCAGGAACGGCGCGGCAAGGCGCGCCAAGCCGTGGAACCGCAAGGAGGCGCGGTAGACCACCCTTGTGCCGCCCTCGAAGGCACGGACCCCGATGTCGTCGGTGGCCGTGACGGTGCGGTTCTGTCCGACGAACACCAGCCCGTCGGGCCGGTACTCCTCCAGCCGGTAGTCCAGATCGGTCAGCCGCCCCCGGAACCGCGAGGTGTTGCGCCATCGCGCTCCCGCCAGCACCGGACCGTGGTCCAGCCGTACACAGGACTCGGTGCCCGGATCCCATTCCACCGTGTTCCCGAAGTCCGCCAGGTACCTCAGCACCTCGTCGGCGGAGCGCCGGAGCACCATGCTTCGTTCCACACTGACCATCGGAGCCCCCTTTCCGTCGTGGCCCGCGGCGCGGGCCGTCACGTCTTGTTCGGAGCGCACGCGTCCATGGATGGCAGACCGGGCGGTCGGGGCCGGGGGCCGGTGGCGGGTGCCCAGGCGCCGAACCGCACGGGTACGCCGGGTGAGTAGAGCACGCTCACCGGAGGGCCCTCGATGTCCACTCCGGCCGCGGCGGTCAGGTTCTGCGAGAGGTCGGTGACCTGGGCCTCGTGCAGCGGCCATCGGGGATGGTAGGCCGGCAGGAAAACGGTGTGTCCCCGGATCCGGGTGTGCAGACCCCAGCGGGCGGTCAGGAAGTGCGCGAGCGGTCCGGGGCGTTCCAGCGGCGGGCCGGTGTGCGCGGTGAGCACACAGGTCGCATCGGCCGGGCCGGGACGGCGGGCTCGGGTGGCCAGGCAGTAGGACCCCTGGCCGGCCGTGAGGCGGGTCTCGGACCAGCGGTAGGGCAAGGCGAACACGGCCCGGGCGGTGAGGACGGCGGCCAGCCGGGGGCAGTCGAGGGACCGGAAGACGACACCGCGACGCCCCTGTCCGTCGACCGAGTACAGCCGCACGTTGACCTCGGGGAAGCTGCCCAGGTAGGGGATGCCGGCGCAGCTGCCGGGGCCGAGGCCTTCCATGCTGAAGGCCACGAGTCCGACCCAGCTGGTCGCGTTCCAGACGTCCGGTACGACTCCGGGCGGCATCAGCGGCGTGACGGCGCCGGGGCTGACGGGCCAGTGCAGGAAGAGCACGTCCCGCCAGTACTGTGACAGCAGCGGCTTGCCGACCGGTCGAGCCGGGTCCGCTGTCACCGGTTCGATGATCATCGGTCTTCCTTCTGCCTCGTGGCCTTCCACCTTCGGGCCCTCGCCGGGGCTGCGGCAGTCGCAGCGTTGGTGCATCATCCGGCCCGTCAGTGCGGCCTCAGGTCATCCGCATCCGGGCCAGGTGCCGGAAGACGAGCCCGCACAGCAGCGCCGAAGCGCCCGCGCCGGCGGCCGCGAGGGGCGCGGCGGCGGGGTACGCGCCCGCGCACAGGGCTCCGGCCGCGGTCAGGGTGGCCAGGGCGGCGACCAGGGCCGCGAGGACCCGGGGCCGGTGCCACAGCCGCGTCCACGGCGACGGGCGTGCTGCGAGGAGGCGCTCCAGTCCCGCGTCGTCCTGCCTCAGCTGGGCTTCGATGGCGTCGAGGGCCCGCTGTTCGCGGGCGGTCAGGGATGTCGTCACGGTGCTGCCGCCTCTCGCTCGCCGGATGCTCCACAGCCTCCTCCCGCCGCGGCGCGAGGCCAGTCGCATCGTTTGCGCACCCACTCGCCCGCCCCGCCGGGCGAGGGCTGTCAGGAGCGCGCCGGCATCGACTGCAGGAGCGCGGCGGCGGCCCAGGCCGGGCCGTGCGGGCGCTCCCGGGCGCTGAGGGCCGGGAGGCCGTGGGCCGCCCCGGCCAGGAGGGCGGCGACGGCGCGCCCGGCGGCGTCGGGGGTGAGGGTGTTGGGGTCCAGGCAGCGGCCGGCCCCGGCGCGTTCGGCGTCGTGAGCGATGGCGAACTGGTCGCTGGAGAACGGCAGGACCAGCGCGGGCACACCGGCGTGCAGGCATTCGGTGAAGGAGTTGTTGCCGCCGTGGTGGACCATCGCCCCGGCGTGCCGCAGGAGCTCCTGCTGCGGGATCACCGGGGCCACGTGCAGCCGCGCCGGGTCGGCGTCACGCAGCAGGGGGTTCGCCGTGACGGCGGCGACGCGCTCGCCGGCGGCCACCACCACCGAGGCCGGGGTGTGCCGGAGGATCCCGGCTGCGGCGGTGGCCAGCACGTCGTCGCGGGCGGAGAGGAACGTGCCCAGGGCGACCGGCACCAGCGGGCGGTTGCCGCTCGTCAGGCGGTCGAGGACGGCCTGCCAGTGCCCGTCCAGCGGTGCGGGGCCGGTGTCGGGCAGCAGGTGCCCGGCGTGGACGGCCCGTGGGCCGGCCGGAGCGGGCGGCAGCCAGGGCAGGCGGGGGTAGTTGAAGACGACGGTGTGCGGGGAGCACAGGGCGAAGGCCCGCTCGGGCAGCGGCCGGCCGGGGGCGTGGCGCCGGGTGAACGCCCGGAACTCGGCGGTGAACGCCGCGTCGTTGGCCGCCGCCGCGCCGCGCAGCCGCTCCAGGTCCTCCGCCGAGGGGCGCAGGGCGTCCGGCCAGGCGTAGGGGAAGCCGAAGTAGGCGTCTGCCGAGGCCGGGAGGTAGCTGGGATGGCCGGGGCAGAAGGTGGCGTAGGGCAGGGCGAGGCCGTGCAGGGCGAGGGTCGCGGAGTAGGAGAGCTGGTCGACGAGGTACCAGTCGGGGCGCAGCCGCCGGTCGAGGTCGGCGAGGTCGTGCAGGACGCGCTCGGGATCGGCCAGCATGTCGTCGGCGCGGTGGCGGGCCTGGGTGAGGAGGGTCTCGGTCGGGCCGTGGCGCGTGGCGTCGAGAAACTCGCGCAGCCGCTCGGTGCCGGCCCGGTCCTGCCGGGTCGCCTCGGCCGTGCCGTGGTTGGCGTTGCGCGTGACGGCCAGTTCGGTGAAGCCGAGACCGTGGTGGGCCGCGAGATCGGCGAAGGCGGCGGTGCAGGCGAAGTCGACGCGGGCGCCGTGGCGGCTCAGCGCGGAGCCGAGGGTGGCCAGCGGTCGGGCGTGGGAGTGGAAGGGCGGGCTGATCACGACCACACGGGCCATGCTGACCTCCGTCGGGGGCGAGGCTGTGCCTGGGGCCTTCGATCATGCCAGGCGCCCCGACCGGCGCCGGGGCGGATCCACGCCCTTGCAGGCGGCCTTGCGGACGGCCTTGCGATGCGCGGCGACGCCGGGCCGGACGGACACCGCGGCACGGCCGCCGGCCGCCGGCCGCTCCAATCCGTTCCGCACCTCCCCTCCGAAGATGCCGGCGACCGAACGGCTGCACGGGAGGACACGCGATGATCCAGCACCTGACACCGGCTGCGGCCGCGGCAGGGCCGCGACGCGACCGCGCGGACACCGTCGCTTTCGCGGCGTGGCGCAGGTTCCACTGGGCCCAGGACCTCAGTGCGGTGCCGGGCGGCGATCTGCTCGGTCGACTGGCGCGGGCGGAGTACGGCGGGTCGTGGGGCCGGCTGGACGCGGTGCTGTCCGTCACCGACCGGCGCACCGCGCGGCTTCGCCAACTCGCCCGACGCGAACGCGCCGTGCCGGCCTGGGTCCTGGCGGCCGCAGGCGCGGCCCCCGACCTGCAGCCGTGGGAGCGGACCGCTCTCGCTGAGTCCTGGGAGCACAGCGCACGCCTGGATGCGGGGGCGAGCGCCACCGCCGAGATCCGCCGGCGGCTGCTCGCGGACCCCGGCCCCGCGCAGACCGAGTTCCTGCTGGACGTGGCGGACGCGAACGGTCTGCGGCCGCTCTCGCCGGCGGAGGCGGTCGGACGGCCGGCGGCCAGCCGTCCGGCCGTCCACGCGCTGTGGCGCTACCTGTCGGGCCTACCCGGGGGACACCTCCTGCTGCCCGAGCCCGATCGGTGCGGCGACGCCTACGAGCGGCTGCTGCTCGCCGCCTGCGCCCATCGGGCCGACCCGGGCGCGCCCTCCGGCCGGCGGTTCAGGGCAGCGTTCGCCGCCTTGGCCGAGCCCCGGCCGCGGCCCATGGTCGTCGCACAGTCGATGCTGCTGGGCCGCCTCGAAGAGCCCGGCGCCGGCCTCAGCGGCGGTATGAGCGTGCTCCTGACCGGGCTGGGGGAGGCCCTGACCGCCGACGAGCGGATCACGCGGGTCCTGACGCTGACCACGGCGCGGCCCGGGGAAGTGGACCGCGCCGACCTGACCCAGGCGTCCGGTAGGTCCCACCTCCTGGTCAGGCTGCCCGTGGACACGCCGGCCCCGCTCGACCCGCACACCGCGACCGTCCACCAGGCCGCGCTGGCCTGGTGGACGGCACGGGTCTTCGAACTCCCGGGCGCCCGCCCCGACCTCGCCCACGTCCGGTTCGCCGACGACGCCTCACTCGCCGTCGCACGCGCCGCGGGCCGCCACGGCTCCGCACTCGCGTTCACCGTCACCCCCGACCCTCACCGCACGATCGAGGAGCGGCACGCCGGCCTGCCGGCGGACCACACCGGCGAGGCGGCGCAAGCACTGCGGCTGGACCTGCACCGGGTCTTCGTCGCCGACCGCCTGGTGGCCCGCGCCGATCTGCTGGTGGCCATGCCGGCGCAGTCGGGCACGCAGGAACTCTCGTCGTACTTCCCCCAGTTGGCGGACCGACCGGTCCATGTCCAGCCCGAGGGCATCGCCCCCTTCCGGCCCGCTGCGGGCGACGGCGCGACCACCCGCGGCCTGCTCGCCCGTCTCTACGGCGGCGACGGCGACGGCGGCGTGGTCGCGGGCGGTCTGGACGCCGGTGACCGCGGGCTGCCGCTGCTGCTGTGCGTGGGACGGCTGCACCCCGTCAAGCAGCAGGAGCAGCTCGTCCGCGCCTGGATGCTCGCGGGCCTGCACCACCGCACGACCCTGCTGCTGATCGGCGGGTCGCCCGACCAGCCGACCGCCGTCGAAGCGGACGTCCTCGACCGGATCGGTGCCCTCCTCGCGACCGACCCGGTCGCGAGGCGCCGCACCGCCCTGTGGCCCGCGCTGCCCAACCGCCAAGTCCGGCTGCTGGAGCGGGCGCTGGCACAGGGCCGGCCGGGGGCCGCGCTCTACGTGTGCCCCAGCGCCAAGGAGGAGTTCGGCCTGGCCGTGCTGGAGGCCATGGAAGCCGGCCTCGCGGTGGCCGCCCCGCAGCGCGGCGGCGCCTCCCACTACCTGCGCGACGGCGTCAACGGACGGCTGCTGGCCACCGAATCGGTCGACCGGCTCGCCGACGGCCTGCGCTCCCTGCTCGACACGCCCGTTCCTGACCTGGTGACGATGGCGCGGGCCGGAGCGGTGACGGTACGCGAACGGTTCGGCATCGACACCATGGCCGCGTCCCTGGCCCAGGCGTACCGCGTCAGCTGTGAACCCGTCCTGCGCGAACGGTGCCGCTCGGCCGAGTGACCGAGGGCCCCCGGAGCACCGCCGGCCACGGATGGGCGCCCCGGGCCGCTCCGGGGCCTCAGGGCTCGCGGACCGCCACGCCGACCAGGCAGGTGTCGTCGTCGGTGTCGGCGCCGCTGTAGCGCAGCAGGTGGTCCAGGTGCGCCTCCAGGGCGCGCGGGCCGCCCTGGTTGCGGGCGTGGGCCTGCTCGCTCAGGGCCACCAGGTCGGCCAGCGAGGACTGGACGGATTCGTCCCGGCGCTCGATCAGGCCGTCGGTGTACAGCACCAGGGTGTCCCCGGGGGCGAGTTCGAGCTGGTCCTCCTCATAGTCGGCGTGGTCGAGGGCGCCCAGCAGGATCCCGTCGGGCTGCGGCAGGGCCCGGGCCGTCCCGGCCCGCAGCAGCACCGGCGGCAGGTGCCCGGCCCGGGCCCAGCGCAGGCCGCGGGTGGCCGGGTCGTAGAGCGCGCAGACGGCGGTGGCCGTGACGTTCTCGGTCAGGTGGTGGGTGACGCTGTTGAGCCAGGTCAGCAGCTGCGCGGGCCCGGCGCCGGTGGCGGCCAGCCCACGCAGTGCGTTGCGCAGCGCCACCATCCCGGTCGCGGCCTCGATGCCGTGGCCGGCCACGTCGCCGACGCAGAGCAACACCTGACCGCTGGGCAGCGGCAGCGCGTCGTACCAGTCGCCGCCGACCAGGTGATCCTTCTCGGCCGGTCGGTAGCGCACCGCCACGCTCAGGTCGTGCAGCAGCAGCGGCCCGCGGGCGGGCGGCATGATGGCGTGCTGGAGCTGGCGGGCCAGCCGGCTGCGCTCGGCGGCCTGCTCCTCGGACTGGGCGAGCTGGTCCCGGGTCGCCGCGAGCGCCACCTCCGTCCAGTGCTGGGCGGAGACGTCCTGGTAGGCGCCGCGCACCAGGGTGACCCCGCTCTGCTGGTCGTGCACCGGCTCGGCCACCACCCGCAGGTGGCGGGCGACCCCGTCGGGGCGCTGCAGGCGGAAGGCGGTGGAGGCCGCCCGGCGGTGGTGCAGGACGGTGCGCAGGAAGCGGCCGACGGCGGGCCGGTCGTCGGGGTGCGCGTGCTCGCCGAGCTGCTCCAGGGCGGTGGGCTGGGCGGTGACGGGCAGGCCGTGCAGGTCGAAGAGCGCCTCGTTCCAGGCGATCTGACCGGACTGCAGGTTCTCCTCGAAGCCCCCGATCCGGCCCAGCCGCTGCGCGTGCTGGAGCAGCCGGGCCACCTGCGGGGTGCCGTCGTCCAGCCGCCAGATCACCAGCACGAGCCGCCCGTGCCGGCTGATGCTGATCCGGGCCCTGGCCTGCAGCAGGACGCTGTCGACGGTGGCGGTGAGGGTGACGTCCTTGGCGCGGTAGGGCTCGCCGGTGGCGAAGACGTGCTCGACCTTCTCCGCCAGCCCGCCGTTCTCCGCGGCCAGCGGGTACGCCTCCAGCAGGCGGGAGCCGGCCACCGCGACGGCGGGCCGGCCGGCGAAGTCGACGAAGGCGGGGTTGACGCTGCGGATCACGAACTCCAGCGGCGCCTCCCCGCTGCCGGGTGCCAGGGCGAGGATCAGGCAGGGGTCGAGGATCCCGTCCGTCAGCCGCCCCAGCTCGTCCAGCGCGGTGTCCTCGCCGTGGCCGGCGCCGCCGTCCCGCGACCAGGTCTCCAGGGTCGCGGCGCAGAGCTCGGCCAGCGCCTCGAACTGCCGGTGCAGCGCCGGGGTGAGCTCCGGCAGCGGCCCGGCCCAGCAGATCTCCAGTACGCCGATGAGGCGCCCGCCGCTCCCGGCCGGGACGGCCACCCGGCCGCCGGGGAGCTGATCCCGGCCGATCGAGGGCACCGAGGCGTCGGCCAGGCTCGGGTAGGAGACCAGCGCCCGGGCGTCCAGCGCCCTGCGCGCGGGCGTCGGCACGCCCGGCGGCACGTGCCGCCAGCGCTGGGACTCGGTCGGGGCGAGCCCGGCGCTGCCGGCCAGCACCATCGACTGGTCGGGGTGGGCCGCCCAGATGGCCACGGCGGCGGCCCCGAGCGGCCGCAGCGCGTGGTCGAGCATGGCCTGGGCCGCCGCCTGGCTGTCGGCGGCCACCAGGGTGCGGGCCTCGGTGCTGCGCAGCCGCACCACGGCGGGCATCTGCCCGGCCTCGCCCGGGGAGCTGACGAAGGCGCGGGCCAGGGCCGAGATCCGGTCGGCCGCCGCCTGGTTGACCAGGTCGGCGGCGAGTTCGAGCACCGGCAGATCGGCCTGCTCGGCGAGGCGGACCAGCTGCGCGGCGGCGTCGGTCGGGCTGCAGTGCAGCCGCTCGACCAGGATGCCGGCCGCCATCTCGACCAGCGAGCGGCCCGCGGCGTCGGCGTGCGCCTTGTCCAGCTCCGCCCGCAGCCTGCGGACGGTGGCGGCCAGTCGGGCCAGCGCCTCCGGCCCGGCCGGCTCACCGCCGCCGTCCGGAGCGCGCTGCGGCCCGACCCGCTCCCCGGCCACCGCCGGGGCGGCGCCGTCGGCCGCCGGGTCGAGGGGGTGTCGCACGAGTGGGCCTCCTGTGGCTCGGTCAGCGGTCCGCGGTCGGTGCTCAGCAGTCGAAGCCGAACAGTGGTGGCTCGGTGGTCAAGGCGCGGTGGTCAGCGGTGCACGCGCAGCGGCCGGCGCTCACCGGTCGGCGGGGGCCGCGGCCTCCGGCGCGAGGTGCCCGGTGATCCGGCTGATCAGCTCCCGCGCGTCCACCGGCTTGGTCACGTAGTCGCTGGCCCCGGCCGCGAGACTCTTCTCCCGGTCACCGAGCATGGCCTTGGCCGTGACGGCGATGATCGGCAGTCGGGCGTGCTCGGGCATCGCCCGGATCGCGGCCGTGGCGGCGTAGCCGTCCATCTCGGGCATCATGACGTCCATCAGGATCACGTCCACGCCTCGGTTGGCGGCCAGCGCGTCGAGGGCGGCCCGCCCGTTCTCCGCCTGGATCACCCGCATCCCGTGCAGTTCGAGGATGCCGGTGAGCGCGAAGAGGTTCCGGTCGTCGTCGTCCACCACCAGGGCCGTGCGCCCGGACAGTCCGCTGGCCTGCCCCGAATCCCAGGCGGCCTCCACGCGCCGCGCCCGGGACAGGATCGAGCCGGGCTGCTCCGCGCTCATGTGCAGGGCGATCCGCTCGCGCAGCTCGTCCAGGCTGGCCAGCACCTCCACTGGCCGCTCCAGGCCGGCCAGGGCGAGCGGGTCGTCCTCCCCGGCGACCTGGCGGGCGCGGTGGACGAGCACCGGCACCTGCTGCAGGGCGGGGTCACGCTCCATCGCCTCCAGCAGCTGCACGGCCGTGCCGTCGGGCAGGTCGAGCTCCAGCACCACGCAGTGGCAGGGGGTCTCGGCCAGGCTGGCCGCCGCCTCCTCGGCACCGACGGTGGTGACGATCTCCCGCCGCTGCTCCTGCGGGCCGGTGAGCCCGGCCAGGGCGTTCTCCGCCACCAGGCTCAGCAGCCCGTGCGGGCGGGATTCCACCACGAGCAGCCGGCGCGGCGCGGCCGGCTCGGGACGGGGCTCGGGCCGCCGCGCCCGCTCGGTGCCGTCCTCGGCACCGACCTCGGCACCGGCCTCGCCGGGCAGCGCGGGCTGCGCGGGGCCGTCCGGGACGGCCGTCCGGGTCACGGGCAGGTAGAGCGTGAAGGTGCTCCCGGCCCCCACCTCGCTCGCCACGGTGAGCGCGCCGCCCAGCAGGTAGGTGATCTCCCGGCTGATCGACAGGCCCAGACCCGTCCCGCCGTACTTGCGGCTGGTGGTGCCGTCGGCCTGCTGGAAGGCCCCGAACACGGTCTCCAGGTGCTGGGCGGCGATGCCGATCCCGGTGTCGACGACCCGGAAGGCGAGCACCGGGCCGCCCCGGCGCACCACCGCCGGCAGCTGCTCCTCGGCGGCGAGCTCGATGTGCAGCTCGATGCTGCCGGTCTCGGTGAACTTGACGGCGTTGGAGAGCAGGTTGCGCAGCACCTGGCGCAGCCGGTAGTCGTCGGTGACCAGTTCCTCGGGCACGTCGGGGTCGGTGCGGACGGTGAAGGTGAGGTTCTTCTGACCCGTCATCGGACGGAAGGTGGCCTCGACGTAGTCGAGCAGCGCGCGCAGCGGGATGGCCTCGATGTCGAGGTCCATCTTGCCGGCCTCGACCTTGGAGAGGTCGAGGATGTCGTTGATCAGCTGGAGCAGGTCGGAGCCGGCCGAGTGGATGATCCCGGCGTACTCGACCTGCTTGGCCGTCAGGTTCCGGTTCGGGTTCTGGGCGAGCAGCTGGGCGAGGATGAGCAGGCTGTTGAGCGGGGTGCGCAGCTCGTGGCTCATGTTGGCCAGGAACTCCGACTTGTACTTGGAGGCCAGCGAGAGCTGGTGGGCGCGGTCCTCCAACTCCTGGCGGGCCTGCTCGATCTCCCGGTTCTTGGTCTCGATGTCGCCCTTCTGGGCGGCCAGCAGCTCGGCCTTCTCCTCCAACTCGGCGTTGGATGCCTGGAGTTCCTCCTGTCGGGCCTGCAACTCCTGCGAGCGGGTCTGGAGTTCGGCGGTCAGGCGCTGGGATTCGCCGAGCAGCTCGTCGGTGCGGGCGTTGGCGATGATGGTGTTGAGATTGACGCCGATCGCCTCCCGCAGCTGCTCCAGGAAGTCGCGGTGCACCTGGGTGAAGGGCCGGACGGAGGCCAACTCGATCACGCCGAGCACCTGCTCCTCCACCGTGATCGGCAGCACGACCAGGGCGAGCTGCTCGGTACGGCCGAGGCCCGAGGCCGCGGAGAGGTAGCCCGCGGGCAGCTGGTCGGCGGTGATGGTGCGCCGGCTCCGGGCGGCCTGGCCGACCAGCGACTCGCCGAGCCGGAACCGGGTGGGCCGGGCGCCGTCCGGGTAGGCGTAGGAGCCGACGAGCTGCAGGGCGGTGCCGTCCTCGGTCTCCTCCGCCAGGTAGAACGCGCCGCACTGGGCGCCGACCAGCGGGGTGAGCTCGTCCATCACCGACTCGGCGACCAGGCTCAGGTCCCGGCGGTTCTGGAGCAGCGCGGCGATCCGCGCCAGGTTGGTCTTGAGCCAGTCCTGGTCCTCGTTGGCCCGGGTGGTCTCGCGCAGCGACTCCACCATGAAGTTGATGTTGTCCTTGAGGTCGGCCACCTCGCCGGAGGCGTCCACGGTGATCGACCGGGTGAGGTCGCCGGCCGTGACGGCATTGGTCACCTCGGCGATCGCGCGGACCTGGCGGGTCAGGTTGCCGGCCAGCTCGTTGACGTTCTCGGTGAGCCGCTTCCAGGTGCCGGAGACGCCCTCCACCTCGGCCTGGCCGCCGAGCCGCCCCTCGCTGCCGACCTCGCGCGCGACCCGGGTGACCTCGGCGGCGAAGGAGCCGAGCTGGTCGACCATGGTGTTGATGGTGGTCTTGAGCTCAAGGATCTCGCCGCGCGCGTCCACGTCGATCTTGCGGGTCAGGTCGCCGCGGGCCACGGCGGTGGTGACCTGGGCGATGTTGCGGACCTGGCTGGTCAGGTTGTGCGCCATGAAGTTGACGCTGTCGGTGAGGTCCTTCCAGGTGCCGGCCACGTTGGGCACCCGGGCCTGGCCGCCCAACTGGCCCTCGGTGCCCACCTCCCGGGCCACCCGGGTGACCTCGTCGGCGAAGGCCGACAGCGTGTCCACCATGGTGTTGATCACCCCGGCCAGGGCCGCGACCTCGCCCTTGGCCTCCACGGTGATCTTCTGCGACAGGTCGCCCTTGGCCACGGCGGTGGCCACCTGGGCGATCGAGCGGACCTGGCCGGTGAGGTTGGAGGCCATCACGTTGACGTTGTCGGTGAGGTCCTTCCAGGTGCCGGAGACACCGCGCACGGTGGCCTGCCCACCGAGGTTGCCCTCGGTGCCGACCTCGCGCGCCACCCGGGTGACCTCGTCGGCGAACGCGGAGAGCTGGTCGACCATCGTGTTGATGGTCTCCTTCAGCTCCAGGATCTCGCCCCGGGCGTCCACCCGGATCTTCCGGGTCAGGTCGCCCTCGGCGACGGCGGTGGTGACCGAGGCGATGGCCCGGACCTGGGTGGTGAGGTTGTCGGCCATCACGTTGACCGAGTCGGTGAGGTCGCGCCAGGTGCCGGAGACGTCCCGCACGTCGGCCTGGCCGCCGAGCCGCCCCTCGGTGCCCACCTCGCGGGCCACCCGGGTCACCTCGCCGGCGAAGGAGCCCAGTTGGTCGACCATCGTGTTGATGGTGTCCTTCAGCTCCAGGATCTCGCCCCGGGCCGTGACGTTGATCTTCTGCGACAGGTCGCCCTCGGCCACCGCCGTCGCGACCTGCGCGATCGCGCGGACCTGGCCGGTGAGGTTGCCGGCCATGAAGTTGACCGAGTCGGTGAGGTCACGCCAGGTGCCCGAGACGCCCTTGACGTCGGCCTGGCCGCCGAGGATGCCCTCGGTGCCCACCTCCCGCGCCACCCGGGTCACTTCACCGGCGAAGGAGGAGAGCTGGTCGACCATCGTGTTGACGGTGTTCTTCAGCTCCAGGATCTCGCCCCGGGCGTCGACGGTGATCTTCTGCGACAGGTCGCCCTTGGCCACGGCGGTGGCCACCTGGGCGATGTCACGCACCTGGGTGGTGAGGTTGCCGGCCATCGCGTTGACCGAGTCGGTCAGATCGGCCCAGGTGCCGGAGACCCCCGGCACCTTCGCCTGCCCGCCGAGCCTGCCCTCGGTGCCCACCTCCCGCGCCACCCGGGTCACTTCGGAGGTGAAGGAGCCGAGCTGGTCGACCATCCCGTTGAAGACGGTGGCGATCTCGCCCAGCAGCCCGCCCGCCTCGCTGGGCAGCCGGGTGCCGAAGTCGCCGTCCCGCACCGCCGTCAGGCCGGCCAGCAGCCGCCTCAGCTCCGGCTCTCCGTCGGCCTCGACGGCCGCCAAGCCGATGCCGTTGCCACTCCGAGGAGTTGTCGAGCCGGCCATCGTACGTCGCCTTCCTCTCACCCGCCCCGACGGCCTCTCGGGCACTGGCGGGAGCACATCGGTCACGTACCGCGAGGAGTCGTTCCCCGTCGGTACCGGATCAAGCACTGCGCGACCAGGCCCCGACGGGCCTTCGCGGCTACAGTTCTGACGAGGCGTCAGCCAGGCGGCCCACACCACTGCCGGCGAGCGCCTCCAGGAGCTCGGCGACGGTGGACCCGGCGTCGGCGGGGTGCCGCAGGTGGGTGCCGCCGATGAGGCTGTAGTGGTTGGCGCGGCCCACCCGCTCGTGGGTGAGGTACCCACTCTCCTCGAGGTCGGCGATGATGCGCTGGACTGCCCGCTCGGTGAGCAGGCACTTCAGCGCGATGTCCCGGACGCGGATGCCGGGGTCACGGGCGATCTGGACCAGCACCCGGGCATGGTTGGTCAGGAAGGTCCACTTCCCCTGCGCGGTGGCGATGCCGTTCTGCATGCCCCCACCATAGGACCAGCTTGTCACGACTTACAAGACACGACAATGGTTTCAGGTATCGGAGGTCAGGTCCGCTCCCGCGTACACCCCCATGCCCAGGGCCCGTTCGAGCTCGTCGATCCGCGCGGCGCACCCCGCCTCGGGCGCCGTGCCGGGGCGACCGCCCCCGGAGCGGGCGAGCGCCACCTTCGCCACCAGCGGCCCCAGCACGATCAGCGGCAGCGCGACGATCCACACCAGCCCGGAGCACAGCGCCATCGCCTCCACATGCGGCCGCTCCTGCCGCTCGAACGCCTCCACCCCACACGGGCCGGCCTGCCGGAACCGGGCCTTCCGCCGTTCGACCACGGCGCGCGCCGTCACCAGCGCACCCAGGGCGTAGCCGCCCATGACTCCGATCCACGTCAACAGCACGTCGCCCCCTGATCCTCCGACCCGTCCGGCACAGCAGCCGTCTGCCCCGGCGCCACGACGCCTAACGCGACCACGGCCGCCGAGCACCGGGCGCCCGGGCGCAGGCGCGGCAAATCCGGCCAGCCTGCCCGGGTGCCTCCGCCCGGGCCCACGCTCACCCACCGGATCAGCCGCGCCGCACCCCGCCCCGGCCGGGGCCCGCCGTCCGCCCACCGTGACGTGGCGGCCTGCAACTTGCTGCCACCCGCTCGCCGTTCAGCTCCGCGCACCGCCTGCCGTCGACTCCGGAACACTCCGTGACGGGAGCCCCGGAATCGGCTGAGAAAAATGAAGCTCATGTCTGAAATTCATTCTGGCGAATGCCGGGAGGCTCTGCGAGTGTTGCGCCGCGCCAGCCGGCGCTCCGTCCGACCGCCCCCTCCCCTGGAGACATCGAGTCCATGGTCCTCAAGAAGCTCTTGGCCGCCACAGCGCTCGGCGCCGCCCTGTTCACCGCCGTGCCCGCCCTGGCCGCACCGCAGCTGGCCTCCGCCACCACCCCCTGCCTCGACGACGGCTCCGACGACTCCTGCATCCCGCCGGACCCGGGCGGCTCCGGCGGCGGCACCGGGGGCACCGGGGGCAGCACCGGTACCGGCTCCCTGGACGTGAGCGACGGGAACGTCGGCGACCCGGTGCCCGACATGCCCCGGGTGGTCATCACGGGCGTCCGCGTGCCCGAGCCCTTCGCCCCCGCGAGCCCGAACATCCCCAGTTACTGGAACGGCGCGGCCCCGGGTGCCGGCACCTACAGCGCCGGCAAGACCTGGGACATCCCGCAGAACTGCTACATCAACCACTCGACCGCGGTCGCCAAGATGACCGAGACCATCACCTACGCGGTGACCTACCAGGTCAGCACCAACATCTCCGCCACCGCCGCCGAGGTCCTCACCGCCACCCTCGGCACCCAGCTGAACAGCAGCATCACCAAGACCTACACCATGGAGATCACCCTCAACCCGGGCCAGAGCTGGCGCCTGAACGTCCAGTACCAGACCGTGGTCTACGCCATCACCACCAAGAACGCGTTCGGCCAGCTCAACACCGAGTACGTCAACGTCACCAAGCCGACCGGCGTCCTGACCGGCTCCGCCTGCAGCTGACTCCTTCCCTGCCCCACCGCACCCGGCCCGGCTGGCGGAGCACTCGCTCCCCGGTCGGGCTCCGTCCTTCAGTGCCCCTCCGCAAGCGTGCGCTGCCCAGAGCTGGGCAGACGGGTCGACGGCAGCCCGGGGCGGTGCGCCGCCGCGTGGAGTCGGAGGGCCCTGCCGGTGTTCGTCCGCACACTCCGGGCCTTCCGTCCCAGCCCGGGCGGACACCTACGGACCAGGAGGACCGATGAGCAAGTCGAATCCGGTGCACAGGCTGGTCGACGCCGTGGCTGACGCCGTGTCCGACCGCAGCGCCCGCGACCGGCCGCCGGTGCCGGGAGCGCCCGGCGCAGAGCCCGCCCCGCTGGCGGAGCCCACCGAACCGCGCGCGCCGCTGCCGCCGAAGCCCGACCAGGGCGCTCCCGACACGGTGTCGGCGACGGGTCGTGGCGGCCGCGGCCCGGCGGAGGTGCGGTCGCAGAACGGCGGCTACCTCACCACCGCCCAGGGCACCCGCCTGCCCGACGGCGACCATTCGCTCAAGGCGGGCCCCCGGGGCCCGGTGCTGCTGCAGGACCACCACCTGCGCGAGAAGATCACCCACTTCGACCACGAGCGGATCCCCGAGCGGGTGGTGCACGCCCGGGGGGCCGCCGCACACGGTGTGTTCCGGGGCTACGGCACCGCCACCCCCGTCTGTGCGGCCGCCTTCCTCGCCGAGGGCGCCCAAACGCCGGTGTTCGTGCGGTTCTCCACCGTGCTGGGTTCGCGCGGCTCGGCGGACACCGTGCGCGACACGCGGGGCTTCGCGACGAAGTTCTACACCGGCGAGGGCGTCTTCGACCTGGTCGGCAACAACATGCCGGTGTTCTTCGTCCAGGACGCGATCAAGTTTCCCGACGTCGTGCACGCCGCCAAACCCCACCCGGACCGCGAGATCCCGCAGGCCCAGTCCGCCCACGACACGTTTTGGGACTTCGTGTCGCTGCACACCGAGGCCACCCACCACACGCTGTGGAACATGTCCGACCGGGGCATCCCGCGTTCGTACCGGATGATGGAGGGCTTCGGCGTCCACACCTTCCGGCTGGTCAACGCCGAGGGCGCGAGCACGCTGGTGAAGTTCCACTGGAAGCCGAAGCTGGGCGTGCACTCGCTGGTCTGGGAGGAGGCGCAGCTGATCGGCGGCCTGGACCCCGACTTCCACCGCCGCGACCTCGCGGACGCGATCGAGGCCGGGGCGTTCCCGCAGTGGGAGCTGGGCATCCAGACCTTCCCCGACACCCCGGAGCAGACCTTCGCGGGAATCGACCTGCTCGACCCCACCAAGCTCGTGCCCGAGGAGCTCGCCCCCGTGCAGCCGATCGGACTGATGACGCTCACCGCCAACCCGAGCAACTTCTTCGCCGAGACCGAGCAGGTGGCCTTCCACCCCGGCCACCTGGTGCCCGGCATCGACATCACCGACGATCCCCTGCTGAGCGGTCGTCTCTTCTCCTATCTGGACACCCAGATCACCCGGCTCGGCGGCCCGAACTTCGCGCAGATCCCGATCAACCGCACCCACGCGCCGGTCAACGACATGCAGCGCGACGGATTCCACCAGGACGCCGTGCACAGCGGCGTCGCCCCCTACAAGCCGAACTCCCTGGACGGCGGCTGCCCGTTCTTCGCCGGCGCCGGCGAGCACGCGTTCGTGGAGCACCCGACGCCGGTCGCCGCCGCGGCCAAGGTGCGCGCGGCGCCCGCATCGTTCGCCGACCACTTCAGCCAGCCCCGTCAGTTCTGGCTCAGCCTCACCCCCGTCGAGCAGCAGCACGTCATCGCCGCCTACACCTTCGAGCTGTCCAAGGTGCACGAGCCGGCGATCCGGGAGCGGATGGTCGGCGTCCTGGCCGCCGTCGACCCGGTCCTGTGCACCGAGGTCGCCGCGGGCCTCGGACTGCCCGCCCCCGAAGCCGGTGCGCCGTCGGCGCAGGTCGAGCCAAGCCCGGCCCTCTCCCAGCTCGGCGCCGCCTGGCCTACCGACGGCCGCGTGGTCGGCATCGTCGCCGACCCGGCGGGCGGCCCGGAGCTCGTACGGCAGGTGCGGGACGCCGTGCGCGAGGCCGGGATGACGGCGCTGATCATCGCCCCCACCACCGCGCCCCTGGCCGACGACCTCCCCGTCCAGCGGACCTTCGCCGCCGCCCGCTCCGTCGAGTTCGACGCGCTGGTCCTGCTCGGCTCCCCCGGCCCGGGCGCCGACGACCACGGCGCACGCGATGCCAAGTCCAACGGCCCCTCCCCCGTCGACTCCCGCATCGCGCTCCTGGTCAACGAGGCCTACCGCCACGCGAAGCCCATCGGCGGCCACCCCGCGGCCAGGGCCACCTGGGCCGCCGCCGGCATCGACCCGCACGCACCCGGCGTCCTGACCGACGAGGACCTCGACGAGCTCCTGGCCGGCCTGGTCAGCCTGCTCGCCACCCACCGCGTCTGGGACCGCTTCCCCGCCACCGGCCCCCGACCCTAGGGGCACTCGGCCGACCCGTCGATGCCGGCGTACTGGTCAGGTCGGCTGCGGGGCAGTCGAGTTGACGGTCCGTGCGTGCTTCGAACGGGGTCGGGCAGACGAGGGTGCAGCGGCGCGCGCGGCGCACCCACCTCGTGGAGGGGAGGGCACCATGGCGTCGTGGCTCACGCACCGGGTCGGGACGGGCAGACGAGAGGGCTCGGGGTCGTCGATCCCGGGCCCCGGTGAGAAGGGCGCGCTGCGCAGCGCCGGCCGGGCCGGGTTCGTGGCGCGCGGAGTGGTCTACGTCCTGATCGGCGTCCTGGCCTTGGAGATCGCCTTCGGCAAGGACGGCGGGCAGCAGGCCGACCGGCAGGGCGCCCTGCACCAGGTGGCCGCTCAGCCCTTCGGCCGGGTGATGCTCTGGCTGCTGGTGGCCGGATTCGCCTGCATGACCGTCTGGCGCACCTCGCTCGCGGTGTCCGGCGAATCCGGCCGGAGGGGCACCGGCAGCCGGGTGCTCAGTGCCGGACGCGCGGTGTTCTACGCCACGGTCTGCTGGGGCACCGCCGGTTACGCGGCGGGCGGCGCCGGCCAGGCGGGCGGCGCCGGCCAGGCGGGCGGCGCCGGCCAGGCGGGCGGCGCCGGCCAGGCGGGCGGCGATGCCCAGCCGCAGGACTGGACCTCGTCGGCGCTCCAACTCCCGGGTGGGCGGGTACTGGTGGGCATCGCCGGGGTGGTGCTGTGCGGCGTCGGCCTGGGTGTCGCGGTCGGCGCCGTCCGGCGCAAGTTCCTGGAGGAGCTCGACTGTACGAGGATGAGCGGGCACACCCGCAAGGTCGTGACCGTGCTCGGCCTCGGCGGCAACACCGCCCGTGGCACGGTCTTCGCCGGTGCCGGGGTCTTCCTCCTCGTCGCGGCCCTCCGGTTCGACCCGCACCAGGCCAAGGGCATGGACGCCACGCTGCGGAGCTTGGCTCGCACCCCCGCCGGTCCCTGGCTGCTCGTGCTGATCGCGCTCGGGCTGGTGCTCTTCGGGGTCTTCTCCTTCGCGTCCGCCCGCTGGCGCCGATTCTGACCGCGGGCGCGCCGGCGCCGAGCTCGGAGAAGACCCCGCAGGGCGTCCAGGTGTCCCTGCCGGGGGTGGCGTGAGCTCGCCGAGGCGGGGCAGAAGGAGAGCGCCCTGCCCGAACGAGCCCCGAGGAGACCCCCAGTGTCCGTGCCCGCTCCCGTCGAAGCCCTCCCGCTGAACGTCTCCTGCACCACCCGGGACGAGCTGGCCGTGCTCACGGTCACCGGCGAACTGGACGTCGCCACCGGCCCCCTGCTGTACGTGCACCTCGCCAACCAGCTGAAGCACGGCCGCCGGCACCTCGTCCTGGACCTGGGCGGCGTGCCGTTCATGGACTCCTCCGGACTGAACGTCATCATCCGGGCCGCACGCGCCACCAGGACCGAGCACGGCAGCCTGACCCTCGTGGCGCTGACCCCGCAGGTCGACCAGCTGCTGCACCTGACCGGGATCGGCCTGACCCAGCAGGTCCTCCCGGACGTCGAGTCGGCGGTGAGCGCCCTCGGCCTCGAGCTGCCCGCCGAAGAATGAGGGGAGATTTCGCGGCCGTACCAGGCATGCTCCGCCCCGATCGGGTTACTCGTGGGTAGTGGAGATACATGGCGTAGCGGTGACAGCCCGGGGTGCCGGCCTTCGCGGCCCCCGGGGACCTGTGTTCGAGGGCGTCGACCTGGACGTGCCAGCCGGGGGGATGCTGGTGGCCCACGGTCCGGCCGGCTCCGGCCGGACGGCGCTGCTCCTGGTGCTGGCCGGCCGGATGCGGCCCGGCTCGGGAGTCGTCCGGCTCGACGGCGGCCCGGCCGTGGGACGCCGTCGGGCCCGGCAGGCGGTGGCGGTGGCCCGCGCGGAACCGGCGGTCGGCCTGGAAGGCCGGCTACGCGTGCGCGAGCTCGTCGCCGAGCGTCGCTGGATCGAGCGGGCGGCCACCCCGCGCAGGATCGTCGAGGCGGCCCGGCTGGTCGGCCTGCGCGGCCTGCGAGGTGACGCCCTGGCCGAAGACCTCGCCCCGCTGGAGGCACTACAGCTCGCCGTGGCACTGGCCTTCGCCGCCGGGCCGGCGGCCCTGGTGGTGGACGGGGTGGACGACGGCCTGCCGGACGCCGACCGCCACCGGGCCTGGCAGGGCCTCGAAGCCGTCCGCGCATCCGGCTGCACCGTACTGGCCTCGGCCCTCCAGCCACCCCCGGCCGCCGGCCCGGACACCGTCCTGCTCGCCCTGCCGGCGCGCAGTGCCGACCGCCTCCCGGCCGCCCGCCCCGCTGCCGAGGAGGCCGCGTGAGCGCCCTGCGGCTGGCCCTCCTCGAACTGCTCCGCTTCCGCGGCCCGCTGCGCCGGTTCGTCCCCGTGCTCCTCTGCCTGGTGCCGCTGCTCTACGGCGCCATGTACCTGTGGGCCAACTGGGATCCGTACGGCAAGACCGGACGGATCCCGGTCGCCGTGGTGGACCTGGACCGGCCCGTCGTCAGCTCCCAGGGCCAACCCGTCCGTGCCGGCGAACAGTTGGTCCAGCAGCTGAAGGCCGCCGGCACCTTCGGCTGGCGGTTCGTCGACCAGGCCACGGCCGCCGCCGGGCTGCGCAGCGGCCGCTACGCCTTCACCATCGAGATCCCGCCCGACTTCAGCAGCCGGCTGGCCACCGGGGCCGACCCCCGGCCCGAACAGGCCGGGATCCGGATGGAGCTCAACGACGCCGGCAACTACATCGCCGGTGTGATGACGGAGGTCGTCCAGTCCAAGCTGGAGGCGCAGATCGATTCCGCGACCCACGCGGCCTACGTCCGTAGCCTCTACGGCCAACTCTCCACCGTCCACGACAAGTTGCGCACGGCCTCGGACGGTGCGCACCGGCTGGCCGACGCCACCGCCACCGCCCGGCAGGCCGCCGCCACCTTCGCCTCCGCCACCGACGCCGCCCACTCCGGCGCGGCCCGGCTGGCCACCGGGGCCGACCAGATCAGCCAGGCCGTGCAGCGGATCGACTCGGCCGCCGACCGGCTGAACGGCGCCGTCACCAGCCGGCTCCCACCGCTGGCCGACACCTTGGCCGACACCGTGAGCCTCGCCGCAGCGGGCGCGGACGCGGTGCACGACGGCACCTCCGAGGTCCACCACGGCACCGCCTCGGCCGTCACCGGTCTCCAGCGGTTCGCCGACGGCCACCCGGAGCTGGCTCAGGACGCGGCCTTCCAACTGGCCCTGCAGGACGCGCAGTCGGCGGACGCCCTCGCCGGACGGATCGACGGCCGGGCCGCCGCCGCGGCCACCGACGCACACCGGGCCCAGCAGGGTGCGCAGGACCTCCGGCGCGGCACCGGGGCGCTGCCGCAGCAGGTGGCCGCCCTGCAGGCACCGCTGCGGCTGGTCGACTCGGGGGCGCAGTCGGTCGCCTCCGGCGCGGCGACGCTCACCCAGGGGCTCGCGACCCTCCGGCAGGGGGCGGACACCCTGGACAGCGCGGGCGACCAGGCTCAGGGCGGCGCCGCCGAGCTCTCCCGCACGGTGGACGACCAGCTGAACCGGATCCCGGTGCTGGACGCCGGACAGGTGGACCACGCCGCCGAAGTGCTCGGCTCACCCGTGCGCATCGACCGGCACAACCTCCACCCCGCCGGCGTCTACGGCCGCGGCCTGGCGCCGTTCTTCATCGGCATCGCCCTGTGGGTGTTCGGCCTCTTCGCCTACCTCCTGCTGCGGCCGGTCAACCGCCGGGCGCTGGCCGGGCGCACGGGCGCGGTCAGCCTCGCGGTGGCCGGGTGGCTGCCCGCCGCGGCCCTGGGTGCGGTGGCGGCCCTGGTGCTCTACGGCGTGGTCGACCTGACGCTCGGCCTAGACCCGGTGCATCCGGTGGCCACCGCCGCCCTGGTGGTGCTGGCCGCAGGCTCCTTCGTGGCGGTCGACCACCTCCTGCGCACCGCTCTGGGGGTGGCGGGCGACGCCCTGTCGGTGGTCCTGCTCATCCTGCAGCTCACCGCCTCGGGAGGCCTCTATCCGATGGCCACCACACCCGCGTTCTTCCAGGCGCTGCACCCGTTGCTGCCCATGACCTACCTGATCGACGGCCTGCGGGTGACCGTCTCCGGCGGCCTGACGAGCCATCTGGCGCGGGATGCCGTGCTGCTGGCCGGCTTCGGCCTGCTGTGCCTCGCCCTGACGGCGGTGAGCCTCCGTCGGCAGCGCGTGTGGACGATGGCCCGGCTGCACCCGGACATCCGGTTGTGAACGGGCCGCCGGCTGGGCACCCGGCCGGTCCGGACCACGGATCCGCCCCCGTGTCGGGACGGACCGAGGCAGGTGGAGTCCTGGTTCCGGACCGGTTTCGCACGCGCTGAGTAGGATCCGGGAGACGGCGAAGAACGCCCTGACGGCCTCGGCGCCCGCGGCCGGCCGTACGCGGCGCAGCCGCACCGCCGAGGTGGCTGACGGGAGCAGAGCGAGGAGCACGACAGCCTTGTCCTACCTGCCCTACGGCCTCGCGGCAGCGGTGGCTCTGCTGGTCTTCCTGCGGCGCTTCCGCGGGGACCGGCGCCGCTTCGGCAACGGCGTCCTGCTGGGTCTGGTCACGCTCTTCCTGGCGGCCGGCTCGATCGTCGAACTCCACCGCCACCCTCATCCGGTGGCCCGGGTGATCACGGGCGCCCTTCTGGTCGCGGTCGTGCTGAGCGCCCTGGCCGTCGCCGGGTTCCTGCTGGTGAACGGGGTCCGGATGATCCACCGGGAGGGCCACCGGAACCCGATGAACGCGCTGTCGCTGCTCGCCGGTGCCGGGATCCTGTCGCTGCTCGGTCTGGCCGCTCTCGCGGCCTTCGCGGACAGCGGCCCGCTGCGGGCAGTCGCCGGTGGCGTCCTGCTGGTGGCCGGCTACCTCTCGTTCCTCTTCGTCTGCTTCCTCGGGTACGCGTTGCTCTACCAGCGGGTGGTCCCAGGCGGTCAGGTGGACTTCGTCGTCGTGCTCGGTGCCGGACTGACCGAGGGTTCCACCGTCCCGCCGCTGCTGGCCTCACGGCTGGACCGGGCGTTGACGCTCTACCGACGCCAGGCCGCACGCGGAGGGCACCCCGTCCTGCTGGTGTCCGGCGGCAAGGGTTCGGACGAGCAGCTGAGCGAGGCGGAGGCGATGAGCCGCTACCTGGTCGCGCACGGGGTGCCCGAGGAGCACGTCGTCCAGGAGGGCTCCTCGGCCAGTACCTCGGAGAACCTGGAGTTCAGCAGGGAGTTGATGGAGCGGCTGCGGCCCGGCTACCGGTGCGTCGTCGTCACCAACGACTTCCACGCGCTACGGGCCGCCATCACCGCGCGCCGGGCCGACGTCCGCGGTGACGCCACCGGGGCACCCACCGCGGCGTACTACTGGCCCAGCGCCACCCTGCGGGAGTTCGCGGCCGTCCTGGTCTCCTACCCCGTCACCAACACGGTGGCGTGCGCCGTGCTCGCCGCTGTCGGCGCCATGGCCGGCCGATGATCCGGGCCGGCACCCGGCGGCACCCGGAGAGTGGCCCGGCCAGGGCCGTGAGGGGGATCGTGCCAGGCGGCACCGCGCGATCACCTGCCCGCGATGTCGAACTCCGCCCACACCGACTTCCCCGGCGCGTCGGCGCGCGGGGCATGACCCCACCGGCTGGCGAGCAGCGCGATCGCGTGCAGCCCGTGCCCGCCCGGCCTGCTGGGGCTGTGCGGCAGCCGAGGCCTGGGCAGCACGCGGAACGGTCCAGGACCTCGATCAGCAGGACTGGCGGCGGTGGTGTTTCAGGGCACCGCCGGGTGAACGGGCCGGTAGACGGTCAGCGCGGCGGTGGCCTTGGCCAGGCGCAGCCGGGTGGGGGCGGGAACGGCCTCGCCGTCGACGGCGTAGTGCTCGACGCCGTGCAGCCCGGTGATGTCGAGGGCGCTCAGGCGTGCCTCGTGGTAGACGGGCGAGGTGGCGAGGGTGCCGGTGAGGAAGGCGAGCAGCAGGCGGGTACGGGCGAAGGGCCGGCTGCCGTCGACGGCGCGGATGTCGAGGAGCCCGCCGTCGAGCTCGCTGCGGTGGGTGGGGGCAAATCCGGGCGGGTCGTAGGCGCCGTTGCCGGCGAAGAGCATCCACACGCTCCTGGGCGTCCCGGAGACGGTCAGCTGCACCGGTCGGGCGCTCGCCAGGACACGGGCGAGGGCGACGGCCAGGGCGGGCCACTTGCCGAGACGCTCCTCCAGGCTTTCGCGGACGCGGACGAGCTCGGGGTAGACGCCGATGCTGAAGGTGTTGAGGAACGGGCGCGGGTCACCGTCGTCACCGATGGCCAGGCCGAGGTCGACGGCGCGGGCGCTGCCGGCCTTCACGGCTTCGGCGGTGGACTGCACCGTGTGGGTGCCCAGGTCGACGGCGAAGTGGTTGAGCGTGCCGCCGGGGAACACCGCCAGCGGCAGGCGTTCCCGCGCGGCGACGGTCGCGGCCAGGTTGACGCTGCCGTCGCCGCCGCAGATGCCGAGCGCCCCGTTCGCCTTGAGGGCCGCGGCGGCGGCCTGGTCCAGCCGTGCGGCGAGGTCGTCGCCGTCGCCGCACAGCTGGATCCGGGCGTCGGGCAGTTCGTGGCGTAGCTCCTCGACGAGTTGCTCGCGAGTACCGGCGAGGGTGCCGGAGCCCGCGGTGCCGTTGACCACGATGTGGAGGCCAGCGCCGGTGGGCAGGGCGGGCGCCTCCACGGCAGGGGCGGCGGTGCCCGCCGGGATCCGGTTGCGGCGGGGCCACCAGCGCAGGGTGAGGGCGGCCGTCCCGGCACCGAGGGCGGCGCCGGCCAGGACGTCGCCGGGGTAGTGGACACCGACGTAGACGCGCGAGGCCATGACGGCGGCGGCCACGGGCGCGGCCACCGCGCCCAGGACCGGGGACTCGATGGCCAGGGCGGTGGCGAAGGCCGCGGCCGAGGCGGAGTGCCCGGAGGGGAAGGAGCTGGTGATCGGCTGCTTGAGCAGTCGCCGCACCACCGGTACGGGGTCGAGGGCCGGGCGGGGGCGGCGGGCGAGCCCCTTGGCCGCGATGTTGGCCAGGGTGGAGGCGAGCAGCAGGGAGCCGGCCCCGCGCAGTGCGGCTCGCCGCGCCGTGCGGGTGCCGCTGGCTCCCAGGACCGCCGCACCGGCCATCCAGAGCTTCCCGTGGTCGGCGGCGCGGGTCAGGTGGGAGAGCCACGGGTCGGCCCCGCGCAGCCGACGCGAGGCGACCTTGACGAACAGACGGGCGTCGAGTTCGTTCAGGGCTTTCCTCATGCGAGTCTTCTCTCTCATCCGTGCGGGTGGTGAAGGACACCAGAACTGGGGGCGCTTCCACGAAGGATGCGCCCCCAGACCTGAGCTGTCGCGGTATGCGAAGACGGCTACCAGCGGTACCAGCGGCCGCGCGTGCCGGAGGCACCGGTGCCACGGGCGACGAAGCCGAGCAGCCAGACCACCAGCACCACGACCGCGACCCACCACAGGACCTTGAGCGCGAAACCCGCACCGAACAGGATCAGGGCGAGCAGCAGCACCAGCAGAAGGGGAACCATCGTCAGCAACCTCCACAGTCGGTCGAACGGCCGGACGCGCACTCGCCTGCCCCGCTCGGCGCCGCTCATGCACGGCTCAGCGGTGCGTTCCGGCGGCGTGGCTGCGGCGTGGCTGCGGCGTAGCAGGTTGGAATTCCTCGGACCATCGCGGGAAGGTGAGAGTTCCGGACCTTCGAGGAGGCTGACGTGACGCGGGAGCAGATGGTGCTGGGAGAGGTACTGGCGACGGCCGAGGCAGCGGCGCCGGTGGACTCCCTCGACGTGGTGGCGCGCAACCTGCGCGAGCGGTTCGGCGCCCGCTACGTCTCCTTCCTGTTCCTCGACCTGATCGGCCAGAGCGTGGTGCGGGTGGCCGAGGACGCCACCACCCTGCACGGACGCGGCACCGAGCGGATCCGGCTGACCGGCAGCCTCTACGACCAGGTCCTGCGTACCCAGAGGCTGGTCCGCGCCCCGGACGAGGCCGACGGGCAGGGGCACCGCCTGATCGCCCCGGTCACCAACCGCGGCGACGCCATCGGCTTCCTGGAGCTCTCCCTTCCCGGCGTCCCCGGCGCCGACACGCTGGAGCAGGTGGAGCAGGCGGCCCACGCCCTCGCCTACATCGTGGTCACCGACCGCCGCTTCACCGACCTCTACCACTGGGCCCAGCGCACCGCTCCGGTCAGCCTGGCCGCCGAGATCCAACGCCAGCTCCTGCCCACCGCCGCCTGCTGCGAGGCCGCACAGTTCACCCTGGCCTGCGCCCTCGTCCCGGCCGAGAGCGTCGCCGGCGACACCTACGACTACGCCCTGGACCGCGAGACCGTGCACCTGTCCCTGACCGATGCCATGGGCCACGACCTCAACGCCGCGCTCATCGCCACCCTCCTCGTCAACGCCTCCCGGGGCGCCCGCCGGGTCGCGGCTCCCCTGGCCGACCAGGCCGACCACGCCCACCGCGCGCTCCTCGAACACAGACCCGGGGTCCTGGCCACCGACCAGCTGCTGCGGATCGCCTTGGACGGGAACGGGGCGCAGCTCGTCAACGCCGACCACCCGCACCCGCTGAGGCTGCGCGAGGGCACCGTCGAGCACCTGCCCCTGCGCGCCGACCTGCCCTTCGGCGTCGAGGGGCAGCGCTGGTACCGGGTGCAGGACCTCGACCTGCGGCTCGGCGACCGGCTGCTGCTCTACACCGACGGCATGCAGGAACACCAGGCGGAATCCGTCGACCTGCCGGCCCTCCTGACCGCGACCGCCGCGGAGCGCCCGCGCGAAGTGGTGCGCACCCTGGTCGCGGCCGTCACCGAGGCCCGCGACGGCAAGCTCCAGGACGATGCCACCGTGATGTGCCTGGACTGGCACGGCCCCACCACCGAGGACCGCCGAGCCCACGCGGGAGCCAACACTTGAAGCCGCACCCCGGACGGGACGCCCTGGGGCAGGCGCGGCCCGTCCGGGGTGCGGCTCCCTACGGACCGACGGCCCGTACCCGGGTCCAGGTCACCTCCGCCTCGGAGCTGGCCACAACCTCGGCTCACTCCTCGCGCGGGTGCGAACACTCGCAGCTCAGCGCGCCCGCCCGCGCGCCTTGAGCGGCACCGGCGGCAGCTCCGGCGCCGCCAGCCGGTCGCCGTCGAAGCCGTGGACCTCGCCGAACGAGGACCCCTTCTCCCACTCCTCCCGCGCCTGCGCCATCTCCTCGCCAGTGCGGGTGATGAAGTTCCACCACATGACGATCCTCTCCTCGAAGGGGACGCCGCCGAGGAGCAGGATGCCCGCGTCGGTGCGGGCCCGGAGGGGGAGTTCGCGGCGGCCGTTGCCGAGGTAGAGGAGCGAGCCGGGCTCGACGGTGACGCCGTCCACCTCGACACTGCCGGTCATGGCGAGGACGGCGTACTCGAACTCCGGCTCCAGCGGGAGGCGGTGGGCCGCGCCCTCGCGGAGCTTGAAGTCGGCGCCGACCAGCGGGGTGTAGGCGGTGCCGGGGGAGGTGGCGCCGTCCAGGGTGCCCATGATGACGGTGGCGTCCAGGCCGGCGGCGGTGACGGTCGGGAGCGAGCCGTGGTGCTCGAAGGCCGGGGCGGTGTGCCGGTGTTCGTTCGGGAGGGCGACCCAGAGCTGGGCGCCGTGCAGGACGCGCGGGTGCGCCTTGGGCGACTGCTCGGCGTGGGTGATGCCCCGGCCGGAGGTCATCAGGCCGAGCTCGTAGGGGCGGACGGTCTGCAGGCTGCCGAGGCTGTCGCGGTGCAGGATCTCGCCGTCGTGCAGCCAGCTGACGGTCTGCAGGCCCAGGTGCGGGTGCGGCGGCACCATCATCCCGGCCTCGTGCTCCACGTCGTCCGGCCCGTAGTGGTCGACGAAGCACCAGGCCCCGACCATCCGCCGCCCGAGGTTCGGCAGCAGCCGCCGCACCTGGGTCGACTCACCCAGCGGCACCTGACGCCCGGTCAGCAGGTCCTTCACCGGCCCGGTGCCGGCCTCGCCGCCGCAGGGGGTCGGGGTGGGCTTGAGGTCGAGGTTGCTCACGCGTGCTCCATCCATCGGTACCGCCGGTACGACCGGGCCGTCACCCACGATCATCCGTCAGACACCCACCGGGCACGAAGCGAACACCCCCGACCCCGTCAGAGTCGCCCGGACAACGCCCGTCGGAGTCGCACCGCCCGACCGAGCGGCATCAGTGCGCGCAGGCCCACGGCGCCTTCGCCGTCGCCCCCGCCGCCTGCGCCCGCAGCGCCCGCACCGCCTCCGCCGGATCGTCCGCCCCGTACACCGCCGACCCCGCCACGAACACGTCCGCGCCGGCCTCGGCGCAGCGCTCGATGGTGGCGGCGGAGACGCCGCCGTCCACCTGGAGCCAGAGGTCGAGGCCGTGCTTGGAGATCAGCTCCCGGGTGCGGCGGATCTTGGGCAGCATGATGTCCAGGAAGGCCTGCCCACCGAAGCCGGGCTCCACCGTCATGATCAGCACCATGTCGAGCTCGGGCAGCAGGTCCTCGTACGGCTCGATCGGGGTGGCCGGCTTGAGGGCCATCGAGGCGCGGGCGCCCTTGGCGCGGATCTCCCGGGCCAGCCGGACAGGGGCGGCGGCGGCCTCGACGTGGAAGGTGACCGAGCCCGCGCCGGCCTCCACGTACTGCGGGGCCCAGCGGTCCGGCTGCTCGATCATCAGGTGGCAGTCGAGCGGGATGTCGGTGGCCCGGGCCAGCGACTCCACGATCGGCACGCCGAGGGTGAGGTTGGGGACGAAGTGGTTGTCCATCACGTCCACGTGCAGCCAGTCCGCCCCTCGGACGGCCTCCGCCTCCTCGCCCAGACGCGCGAAGTCGGCCGACAGCAGGCTCGGGTTGATCAAAGGCATATCCGGGTACCTCACAGCTCGGTGCGGGCGGCGGGAGCGGCCGCTTCGGTCCATCATCCTCCCTGAGCCCCGCACGCCACGAACGCCTGCCCGAAAACCACTCCACAGTCAGTCAGTACGACGACAGAATGAGCACGCCCGTACGGACGGGCGAGCAGCAGCCGCCGGACCGGAAGGTACCTGATGACCCAGCCCGTGCACCCCGCCCGCGCACTCTGGTGGCTCTTCGAGCCGGTGCACGCCCTCACCTACTTCTCCCCGGAAGGCAAGGCCGCCTTCGAGGCGGCGGGGCTGCGCGGCGGCTGGCGCGGCTACTTCGCGGGGCGTTCGGCGCCGCTGGGCGCCGTGGACGCGCCGCCGGTGATCGCCGCCTTCTTCAGCTTCGCGCCCGGCATGGTCGAGCGGGCGCTGCCGGACGTCTGGTCCCGGGCCACCCCCGAGGCCACCCTGGCGGCCCGGGTCTCCGGGGCGACGGCGGCGCTGGACCGGGTGCTGGAGGGCGTCAAGCCGGAGCTGGTCGAGCACTCGGTCGAACTGCTGGAGCGCGCGGTGGACGGGCTGGACTGTTGCGGGCGCGTGCTGGCCGCCGCGAACGCCGCGCTCCCCCGTCCCGAGAGCACCTTCGCCCGCCTCTGGCACGCCACCACGGTGCTGCGCGAGCACCGCGGCGACGGCCACATCTCGGCCCTGATCACCGAGGGCCTGGACGGCTGCGAGGCCCTGGTCGTCCGCTCCGCCCTGGACGTGCGCCGCGAGCTGCTCCAGCCCTTCCGGGGCTGGACGGACGAGGAGTGGCAGGCCGCCACCGACCGGCTGGTCACCCGCGGCTGGCTCAACCCGGACGGCACGATCAGCGCCGACGGCCGCCACCGCCACCAGGCCCTGGAGGCCGCCACCGACCTGGCCGCCTCCCGCGTCTGGTCCGGCTTCCACCGCGCCGAACTCGACCAGCTGGCCGCCGCGTTGACCCCCATCTCGACCGCCTGCCGGGCCGAACTGCCGACCGTCAACCCGATCGGCCTGCCCGCCAACGGCTGAGACCGCCAACGCTGGGACCGGCAACGGCTGAGCTCCCAACCGATCAGGCGTCGATCGCCTGGTACGCCGAGGTCCAGAAGTCCCGGAAGACCGGCGGGGGTTCGGGCGAGGTCATGCTCCGCTGCGTGAGCAGGACACCCACCAGATCCTCCGCCGGATCGGCGTACCCGGAAGTCCCGGCGCCGCCGTCCCAGCCGAACCGGCCCGGGGAGCCCCAGAGTTCGTCCCGGCGGACGGTCACCCCGCAGCCCATCCCCCAGCTGCGCGACTCGCCGAAGAACAGCCGGGCCGCCTCCCGCTGCCCGGCCGTGAGCTGGTCGGTGGTCATCAGCCGGACGGAGGCCCGGGAGAGCAGCCGGCCCGCCGAGCCGCGGCCGGCCGGGATACGGCCCTCGGCCAGCAGCATCCGGCAGAACGCCAGGTAGTCGTCGGCCGTGGAGACCAGCCCGCCGCCGCCGGAGGCGAAGACCGGCGCGGACCAGGCGCTGTCGGCCGGGGTGTCATAGGCGCTGAGGCCGGCCGGGCTGGGGCGGTACGCGGTGGCGAACCGGTCGAGCGATTCGGCGGGGATCCGGAAGCCGGTGTCCCGCATGCCGAGCGGGGCGAAGATCCGCTCCTCGAAGACCTCGCCGAGCGGCTTCCCCACGGCCCGCTCGACCAGGATGCCGAGCACGTCGGAGCCGGTGTGGTACTGCCAGACCTCCCCCGGCTGGTACATCAGCGGCAGCGCCCCGAGCGCGGCCAGCCACTCCTCGGGCCGGGCGGCGGGCGGCACCTCGCCCGGCATCAACCCGGCCTCGGCCATCGCCGTCTGGATCGGGTAGGTGCCCAGCGGGGCCATCACCACCCCCGTGCCCATCCGGAAGGTGAGCAGGTCCCGCAGGGTGATCGGCCGCCGGGCCGGCACGGTGTCCTCCAGCGCGGCGTCCAGGCTGCGCAGCACCCGGCGGCCGGCCAGCTCGGGCAGCCACCCGTCCACCGGGTCGTCCAGCCGCAGCAGGCACTCCTCGACCAAGGAGAGCGTGACCGCCGCCAGCACCGGCTTGGTCATCGAGGCGATCCGGAAGACGGTGTCCCGCCGCATCGGCGGACCCCCCACGGCGGCCGCACCGAGCACCTCGACGCAGGTCTCCCCGCCCCGGTCGACCAGCGCGACCAGACCGGGCACCTCCCCCACCTCGACGTGCCGGGCCAGCGCCGTCCGCAGCCGACCGATCCTCGCCTCGTCGAACCCTGCCATGCCGCTCACTCCGATCAGCCGACTCCGTTACGACACAACCACCGTAGGCACCAGCACCGACAACTCCCCTCCCGCGGGGCTCACTCCACCTGACGCTGGGCCAACTCCCTGACGGTGGCGATGGTGTCCGCCTCCTCCGGCCGCTTGTCCGGCCGGTACCGCACCACCCGGGCGAACCGGAGCGCGAGGCCCGCCGGGTAGCGCGGGCTGCGCTGGAGACCGTCGAAGGCGATCTCCACCACCAGCTCCGGCCGCACCCGGACGACCGCCGCGCCCCGGCTCTCCTCCCGGCCGGTCTCCAGGGCCAGTAGCTGCTCGGTCTGCCACCGGAGCGTCTCGTCGGTGAGGCCCTTGAAGGTCTTGCCGAGCATTACCCACGCCGGCAGCCCGGAGTCCGGCAGGCCAGAGTCCGGCGGTCCTGGCTCGCCGGGGTTGCGGGCGCCGAGGTGCAGGTTGCTGAGCAGGCCCCGGCGGCGGCCGCTGCCCCACTCGGCGGCCAGCACCACCAGGTCGAGGGTGTGCCGCGGCTTGACCTTGATCCACCCGGCGCCACGCCGCCCGGCCGCGTACGGAGCGGCCAACTCCTTGACCACCACGCCCTCGTGGCCCCGGGCCAGCGCTTCGGCGAAGAACGATGCGGCGGCGGCCGGGTCCTCGGTCACCGTGTGCGGCACCCGCAGCTCCTCGGGCGTGACGGCGGCCAGCGTGGCCCACCGCTCCTCCCCCGGGCGGTCGATCAGATCGGTGCCGTCCAGGTGCAGCAGGTCGAAGAAGTACACCGACAGCGGCGTCTCGGCGCGCAGCCGCTCCGGGTCCTGCCGGGAGGCCGTCCGCGCGGCCGTCTCCTGGAACGGCCGGGGCCGGCCGTCCGGCCCGACCGCGATCGCCTCGCCGTCCAGCACCGCCGCGTGCAGCTGCAACGACCTTGCGGCCTCGACCACTTCGGGCACCCGGTCGGTGATCTCGTCCAGGCTGCGGGTGAAGACCCGCACCCGATCCCCGTCCCGGTGCACCTGCACCCTGATGCCGTCCAGCTTCCACTCCACGGCGGCCCGGCCGGTCCGCTCCAGCGCCGCCGCCACCTCGGCGGCCGAGGCGGCGAGCATCGGCCGTACCGGACGGCCGAGTTCGAGGCCGAACTCCGCCAGCGCGGCGGCTCCGCCGGTCAGCGCGGCCACCGCCACCGCCTCGGCCGAGCCCCGGAACATCAGCGCCCGCCGTACGGCCGCCGCCGGCACCCCGGCCGCCTTCGCCACCGCCTCGGCCAGCACGGCGTCCAGTGCGCCCTGTCTCAACTCCCCTACCAGCGCGGCCCGGAGGAACTCCTGCTCGGCCACCGTGGCCCGGCCGAACAGCTCCCCGAGCAGCCGCTGCCGCTCCGCCTGGGCACCACTCCCGTGCACGGCGGCCAGCTCCGCCAGCGCCAGCTCGGTCTCCCCGACCCCCAGCCCGGGCCGTTCGGCAGCCGGTGGCAAATCCCGCAGCGCGGCGTACCCGACTCCGGTCCGCAGCCGCCGCGACTCCCCCGACAGCAGCGCCACCGCCGCCGGGATCTCCGCCGCCTCCACCTCGCCCAGCAACCCGGCCAGCAGCGCCACCTTCTCGCCGCGCTTGGCCGTCCGCCCCACCGCCAGCGACGTCTCCACCACCCGTGCCAGCAGCACACCGACCTCCCGGATCCCACCCCATCCTCACCGCGCCGGCGCACGGGAGCGACCCCGGCTGCGCCGACCGGGGCGGCCGGCTGCCCGAGTCGCTACGCCAGCGCCGCCAGCCAGCCGTGCCCGGGGTGCACCAGCTCCAGCCACCCGCGCAGCCGGGCCCGCCGCTCCGGGCCGAGCAGCGGCAGCGCACCGTCGAAGTCCAGCTGGTCCTTGGGCCGGACGGCCTTCGCCTTGAACAGCAGGGCCATCTCCGGCGCCAGGTACGGGATGCCTTCGGCCGTCCGCTCGATGACCTCCTCGTACGGCAGCTTCAGCCGCTCGTCCCGCCGGCAGACCCAGCGGGCGCCCTCGTGCGGCTCGCGGAAGACGTCGAACAGCCAGTCCTCGGTGGCCGGATCCCGCACCCAGGTCTGGTGCACGGCGTCCATCGCCTCGGGCCCGGCCGAGGGCCAGATCCGGCCCGAGCCCACGGCGTCGAAGGCCAGCTCCGGGAAGCGCTCCCGGACCGCCGCGAACGATCCGGCCGGCACCGCGATCTCCAGGTCCCCGTGCGGCCGCGACTCCTCACCGCGGAACAGGTCCAACGACCACCCGCCCGCCACGCACCAGGGCACCGCCAACCCGAGCAGCCGCTGCGCCACCTGCTCGGGCCGCCAGGCCCGCTCCCACCGGGCGTCGATCTCGGTCTCACTGAGCACGATGCCGCCGGGCGGCAGGGATTCGGTCATCGGCGCAGCGTACTGCTCGCCCCGGCCACCGTGCGGCCGATTTCCGACCGCCGCCGGCGTCTCGCCCTCAGGCCAGCAGATCGAGCTCCCGGTAGTACGCCAGCCGCTGCTCCGCCACCGCCCCGCCGTACCGGTCCAGGAACCGCGCCGCACCGGCCGCCCCGTACTGCGGGTTCAGCCGCCCGTCCGCGAGGCTGCGCGTCATCAGCCCGAGATCGGCCGCCCGGTCGGCCACCCCCAACCGCCCGAGGTCGATCACCCCGGTGACCCGCAGCGAGACCGGGTCGAGCAGCACGTTCGGCAGACAGAAGTCCCCGTGGCACACCGCCAGGTCCTCCTCCAAGACCCTCAGGCCCTCGTGCCGGGCCACCGGACCCCCCTCCGCCGGCCACCCGGCCTCCAGCCGGGCAAGCAGGCCCGCCGGGTCCTCGACCCCCTCCGCCTCGGCCGAGCCGTCGGCGACGGCCGCCCGGGCGAGCGGGAGGGTGACGGCCAGCGAGCGGTCGAAGGGGCACTCGCCCACCGGCAGCCCGTGCAGCGCCCGCGCGAGGTCGGCGAGCGCGTCCACCACCCCCGCCCGCTGCCCGGCCGGCCAGGGCTCGGCGGCCGAGCGGCCGGCCAGCGCGGCGCTCAGCACCCACTCGCCGTGTTCCTCGTCGATGCCGTGCTCCACCACCTCCGGCGCGGGCAGCCCGTACCCGGCCAGCCAGGCGCAGCGTTCGGCCTCGGCCGCCACCCCGGGCCCGACCTTGAGGTACAGCTCCGCCCCGAGCCGCCAGACCGCGGCCCCGGACATCCCCGCCGTCACCGGCTCCCACGCGTACCGGTCGTACCGCCCGCCCAGCACCGCCCGCACGCCCACCCGCACGCCCACCGGCATGCCCACCCGCATCCCGACCGCCTCCGATCCCACGAACAGTCAGCCTCAGGCCCGCTCGTGCGGGCCCAGCACGATGCCCCGCCCCGCGTAGAACCGCGGCAGCTCGTCCCAGGGCACCGGCACGAACCGCTGCGAGTCGTCGGGGAAGCCGGACGGGTTGTGGATCACCAACTCCTGCGGGGTGGCGCCGACCGCGAGCACCAGGTGGCCGCCCTGCCGGGGCGGGTGCGGGTCGAGGGTGCGGATCGACGGGTGGACCGAGATCATCACCAGCCGGCCGGCCGCCACCAGGGCCGGGAGCTCCTCGGCCGGCAGCGGCGACCGCACCTCGGCGGCCAGACCCCACCGCTCACGGGCGTACTCGGCGAACGGCGCGTAGACCAGGCCGTCCAGGCGACCGTCCGGGTGGCGGACGTAGGCGCCGGCGGCCCGGGCCTCCTCCGCCAGGGTGACGGCGGGCGGGGCGACGCCCCACCAGTGGTCGAGCGCCATCCGCAGGCAGGCCATGCCGCAGATCCGCCAGGACCAGTACGCGTACTCCTCCGGGCTCGGCGCCCCGGACTGCTCCCACCGGGGGTCGTCGGCCGCTTGGAGGGTGCCGGCCAGGATGTCGGGCACCAGCTCGGGTGACTCCCACTGGGCATAGTAGGGCACCTGATGGACGGTCGCTTCCGTGTTCTCCCGCATCCCGGCATTCTGACAGAACGCCAGCTCAGGAGCCGCTCAGCGCAACAGCGGCCCGGGCCCCACGCGTGCCCGCGGGGCCCGGGCCACCGGTGCTCACCAGGCGTAGTCCTCCGGGGCCGTCCGGTGGCCGGGGAAGATCTCGTCCAGCTGGTCCAGCGTCTTCTGGTCGAGCTTGAGGTCGACCGCCCGGACGGCGGCGTGCAGCTGGTCCAGGGTGCGCGGGCCGACGATCGGCGCGGTGACGGCCGGGCGGGAGAGCAACCAGGCCAGCGCGATGTCGCCGGGCTCCTGACCGAGCTCGGCGGCCAGGTCCTCGTAGGCCTGGAGCTTGTCGCGGTGGGCGGCCAGGGTCTCGGCGGAGCGGCCGGAGGCCCGCCGCACGCCCTCGCTCTCCTTCCGGAGCACGCCCCCGAGCAGCCCGCCGTGCAGCGGCGACCACGGGATCAGGCCGAGGCCGTAGTACTCGGCGGCCGGGATGACCTCCAGCTCGATGCTGCGCTCGAGCAGGTTGTAGAGCGACTGCTCGCTGGTGAGGCCGAGGAAGTTGCGCGAGCGGGCGGCCTCCTGGGCCTGGGCGATGTGCCAGCCGGCGAAGTTGCTGGAGCCGACGTAGACGATCTTGCCCTGGGCGACCAGCACCTCCATCGCCTGCCAGATCTCCTCCCACGGGGTCGACCGGTCCACGTGGTGCATCTGGTAGAGGTCGATGTAGTCGGTACCCAGGCGCCGCAGGCTGGCGTCCACCGCGCGGCGGATGTTGAGCGCGGAGAGCCGGCCCTCGTTCGGCCAGTCACCCATGTCGCCGTAGACCTTGGTGGCGAGCACGGTCTTCTCCCGGCGCCCGCCGCCGAGGGCGAACCAGCTGCCGATGATCTCCTCCGTCCGGCCCCGGTTCTCGCCCCAGCCGTAGACATTGGCGGTGTCGAAGAAGTTGATGCCCTGTTCGAGGGCGGTGTCCATGATCCGGTGGGCGTCGGCCTCCTCGGTGTGCGGGCCGAAGTTCATCGTGCCCAGGCAGAGGCGGGAGACTTTCAGGCCGGTACGGCCGAGGTGGGTGTACTCCATGACCGTCACCCTCTGCCGTACCGGCCGCCGCTGTCCAGTGAGTTGACCCCCGTACGGACCAACTGCCGTGCCCGCCAGTACCGTTTCCGCCAATCCCACCCACCCTCGAGGCATCTCCAGAAACCTCTCAGGTGTTTCCCAGCCGACGGCAACCGTCCGCGCTCGCACGGTGTCTCTCCTCCTGACACCGCACAGCCGCACCGGGCACCTCAGCCCCGTCGGCTGTCCTGACGATCCGGGGGGATCCCATGCGTTCACGCCTGTACCTGTCGCTCTCCGCCGCCGCACTGCTGCTCGCCGCACCGGCCCTGACGGCCTGTTCCTCCTCCGCCGACTCCACCCCGAAGGCCGCCGCACCCGCCGCGGCCGCACCCAGCTCCGGCGCCCCGGCAGCCGCCGCCCCCGGCGCCGCGGCCGCCCCCGTCTCCGCCGGCCCGGTCGCGGCGGCGGCCCCCTCCGCCGGAGCGGCCGGCACCGGCGCTCAGACCGCCAAGTGCACCTCCGCGCACCTGAAGTGGACCGTCACCCGGATCACCAACCCGGCCGCCGACACCCCGAACCCGCCCAACGGCCGGCTCACCGTCACCAACACCGGCTCCCAGAGCTGCACCTTCACCGGCTACCCGAAGCTGGCCTTCCACCTGGGCAAGGGCCCGGAGGCCGACGGCGTCGGCAAGGGCGACCCGGCGCCGCTGACCCTGGCCGCCGGCCGCCAGGCCGTGATCGACCTGTCCTACTCCGAGCTCAACGGCAAGGGCCCGGACAGCGCCAACTGCGTGCTCACCACGACCGGTTCGGCCCAGGTCACCGCCCCGGGCGAGACCACCGAGGTCCGCGTCCCGGTCACCGACCAGAGCGGCAAGCCCACCGACATCACCATCTGCGGCGACACCGTCCGGATGGGCACCCCCACGACCCACTGACCCCACCGAAAAAATGGGCCGCACCCTCCGGTGCGGCCCGTCGATGGATTGACGATCCGTCAGCCCACCCGGCGCAGCAGGGCGAGGTACATCGCGTCGGTGCCGTGCAGGTGCGGCCAGAGCTGCACGTCCGGGCCCTCGCCGAGGCCGGGCAGCTCGGGCAGCAGCGGGCGGGCGTCGATCCACTCCAGGGCGCCGCCACTGGCCCGCAGCACGTCGTCGACCACGGCCCGGGTCTCGGCCAGGTGCGGGGAGCAGGTGGCGTAGCCGACCACGCCGCCGATCCGGGTGGCGGCCACGGCGGCCCTGAGCAGGTCGCGCTGGAGCGGGCCGAAGCCGGCCACGTCCTCCGGACGGCGGCGCCAGCGGGCCTCCGGGCGGCGGCGCAGCGCGCCGAGGCCCGAGCAGGGGACGTCCACCAGGGTCCGGTCGAAGGCGCCCTCGCGCCAGGCGCGCTGGGTGCCGTCGGCGGCGATCACGGTGTACGGGCCGGGGTTGCCGTCCAGCGCACGGGCCACCAGCCGGGCCCGGTGCGGCTGCTTCTCGCTGGCCACCAGGGCGGCGCCGCGCTCGGCGGCCAGCGCCGCGAGCAGGGCGGCCTTGCCGCCGGGGCCCGCGCAGCCGTCCAGCCAGAGCCGGTCCGGGCCCTCCAGCGGGGCGGCGGCCAGTGCGGCGGCCACCAGCTGGCTGCCCTCGTCCTGCACGCCGACCCGGTTCTCCCGCACCGCGTCGAGGCTGCCCGGGTCGCCGCCCTCGGCGAGCCGCACGGCGTACGGCGACCAGCGCCCGGGCTGCGACTCGGGCAGCGCCTCGCGCAGCTCCGCCGCCGTGGCCCGGCCGGGCCGGGCCACCAGGGTCACCTCGGGCCGCTCGTTGTCGGCCCGCAGCAGCTCCTCGATCGCGGCGCGCCCGGCCGAGCCGGGCTGCCAGCGGCCGAGCGAATCCCAGAGCGCCGAGACCACCCAGCGCGGGTGCGAGTGGACCACCGCCAGGTGGTCCTCGGCGTCCTCCTCGTACGGCGGCGCCACCCGCTGCACCCAGGTGTCCAGGTCCTGCGCGCTGATCTTGCGCAGCACCGCGTTGACGAACTTGGCCCGCCCGTCCCCGAGCACCACCCGGGCCAGCTCCACGGTGGCCGAGACCGCCGCGTGCGGCGGCACCCGGGTGGCCAGCAGCTGGTGCGCGCCCAGCGAGAGCACGTCCAGCACCGGCGGGTCCACCTCGCGCAGCGGCCGGTCGATGCAGGCCGCGATGATCGCGTCGTAGGTGCCCTGGAGCCGCAGCGTGCCGTAGACCAGCTCGGTGGCGAGCGCCGCGTCCCGCCGGTCCATCCCCTTCTGCTCGGCCTCGCGCAGCAGCGAGGGCAGGATCAGGTTGGCGTACGCGTCCCGCTCGTCCACGGCCCGCAGCGCCTTGAACGCGACGATCCGGGCCGGGTCCTTCTTCGGGCGGCGGTGCGGACGGGGGGCGCGCTTGGCGCCGGACGTGCTGGGGGTGCTCACGGGTACCTCGAAAATGTGCTGACGGATGTACGGACGAACTCAGAAACCGAAGGGACTAGCCGAGCCGCTCCCCGGACTCGATCCGGACGCCTCGCGCCCAGTCTGCCGCGCGCATCGGCTTCTTGCCCTGCGGCTGCACCTCGCCCAGCTCGATCTCGTGGCTGCCGGTGCCCACCCGCACGCTGTTCTTGGCCACGGCCAGCTCGCCCGGCGCCAGCTCGCTCGCGCCGGTGAGCAGCTTGACCGGGCCGGAGAGCTTGAGCCGCTCCTCGCGGAAGACGGTCCAGGCGCCCGGTGCCGGCGCGCAGCCGCGGACCAGGCGGTCGACGGCCAGCGCCGGGTGCTCCCAGGTGATCCGGGCGTCCTCGACGGTGATCTTCGGCGCCAGGGTGATGCCCTCGGCGGGCTGCGGCACGGCGTGCAGGCTGCCGTCCTCGATCCCGTCCATGGTCGCGGTGAGCAGCCGCGCCCCGGCCACCGAGAGCCGGGTGAGCAGCTCGCCGCTGGTGTCGCTCGGGCGGATCTCCTCGGTGAGCACGCCGAAGACCGGGCCGGAGTCGAGGCCCTGCTCGATCAGGAAGGTGGAGGCCCCGGTGACCTCGTCACCGGCGAGCACCGCGTGCTGCACCGGGGCGGCGCCGCGCCAGGCCGGCAGCAGCGAGAAGTGCAGGTTGACCCAGCCGTGCTTGGGGATCTCCAGCGCGCCGGGGCGCAGCAGCGCGCCGTAGGCGACCACCGGGCAGCAGTCCGGCGCCAGCTCGGTGAGGCGGGCCAGGAACTCCGGGTCGCTCGGCTTGGCGGGCTTGAGGATCTCGATCCCGGCCTCCTCGGCCCGCTGGGCGACGGGGCTCGCGACCAGCCGCCGGCCACGCCCGGCGGGGGCGTCGGGGCGGGTGACCACGGCGACGACCTCGTGCCGCTCGGACGCGATCAGCGCGTCCAGGGCCGGGACGGCCACCTCGGGGGTACCGGCGAAGACGAGACGCATGCAGCTGCCTTTCCGAAGAACGGATTTCCTGAATTACCGAACGCGAAGTGCGGGGCCCGAATCAGCCGATCCCGCCGAAAGTGCTGTGCGGCGAGACCTTCACCGTCGGCGCCGGGCCCCCACCCCAGTCCGCCTCCCGGATCGCCTTCATCGCGGCCTTGCGCCGCTCCCGGTCCAGCCGGTCGATGAAGATGATGCCGTCGAGGTGGTCGGTCTCGTGCTGGATGCAGCGGGAGAGGATCTCGGTGCCCTCGATCTCCACCGGATCGCCGTACATGTTGAAGCCCTTGGCCACCACGCCGAAGGCCCGCTTGGTGTCGAAGCGCAGCCCGGGCAGCGAGAGGCAGCCCTCCGGGCCGTCCTGCTCCTCGTCCGTCAACTCCAGGTCGGGGTTGACCAGATGGCCCACCACCCCGCCCACGTTGTAGGTGAACACCCGCAGCGAGACGCCGAGTTGGGGCGCCGCCAGGCCGGCGCCGGGGGCGTCCAGCATGGTGTCGGTGAGGTCCTTGACCAGGCCGCGCAGCTCCTTGTCGAAGGTGGTCACCGGCTTGGCGGCGGTACGCAGCACCGGGTCGCCGAAGATCCGGATCGGCTGGATCGGCATGGCGGCTGACTCCTGTCGACGGCGGACGAGCGGCGGCACCGCTCACCGGGGAAGTCTATGCAATCCAGCAAGCGGGTTCGGACGGAGCGGTTCGTTCCGATTTCTGGCATATCCCGTATACGACCTCGCGCGTGACCCCGGCCCCCGGTCCGGCGTTGGTCAAGTGAGATTGACCGGGGCGTAGGACGCGCCCCGTCCGGCAGTACCCGACGGAGCAGTACTCGACAGAGAGGTGGCACCACGGCCATGGCCGAGCAGATCAACCACGACGCGCGGGCGAGGGCCAGCCTGCACCTGCTGGTGCGGGACATCGAACGGGTGCGGCGGCAGGTGGACGCGCTCCGCACACTCACCGCCCAGCTCGGCAACGTCTACCGCCCCCGGCGGCCCAGCACCTCGGCCGGGTTCGTCGTCTACGGGCGCGCCCCCGCCCCCACCGTCCGGCTCGCCCAGGAGCTCCGGGAGAGCGTGGAGACCCTGGTCGGCGCCGCGGTCGAGTTCGACCGCGCGCTCGGCTTCTCCTGGGATTCGGTCGGCTCCGCCCTCGGCGTCACCAAGCAGGCCGTGCACCGCCGCTACGGCATGCGCCGCCCCAACTCCGAGATCCTCGCCACCGCCGTCCCGGCCCCGGCCCCCCGCCCGGACCGCCCCGAGGAGCACACCCCCGCCCCGGCGGCCCCCGCCCTCGCCCGCACCATCCCCGCCGCCCGCCAGGGCGGCCTCGACCGCCCGAACGTCCCCCTGCGGGGCTGAGAGACAGCCGGTTGCACCATCCAGGGGCGCGGGGAACTGCGCGACCAGCCCCGCACCTCCCAGTGCCCTGGTCCGCCGTCTCCCCCGCCCCGGTGGGCTAGGCCAGAGCAACGGCACCCTCCCCCGGAGCCACGTCACCCTCCGCCGAAGCGCAACCTCACCCGATGTCCAGCGGATCCACCCGCACCTTCACCACCTCCGCCGACCGCAGGGCCACCCGCGCCACCTGCGCCGCCTTCAGCGCGGACGCCAACGCCGCCCCCTGCCCCGGCGCCACCCGCACCAGCGCCCGCTCGACCTCCTCCCCGCGCACCGCGGAGACCGGCACCGGCCCCAGCACGTCCGCCCCCTCCGGCAGCCGCACCAGCGCGAGCAGGTCCTCCACCGCCTTCGGCGACCCCGTCACCGAGGCCATCCGGGAGACCGGCGGGAAGTGCAGCTGCGCCCGCTCCTCCAGCTCCAGCGCCGCGTGCCCGGCCTGGTCCCAGCGCACCAGCGCCTGCACCGGGCGGGCCGTCGGCTCCGCCACCACGACCACCACCCCGCCCTCGCCCGCCGGCCGCACCAGCGCGGCCGCCGCCGTCCAGAGCCGCAGGGTCTCCTCCCCGGCCCGCAGATCGGGCCGGTTGAGCAGAGCCCAGCCGTCCAGCAGCAGCGCCGCCGCGTACCCGCCCTCGGCCACCGGCTCGGCCCCCGGCGTGGCGATCACCAGCGCGGGCTCACCCGAGACGGAGGAGAGCACCGCGTCCCGCCCGGAGGTCCGCACCGGCACCCGGGGGAAGGCCTTGCCCAGCTCCTCCGCCGTCCGCCGCGCCCCGACCACCTGGGCCCGCAGCCGGAACGACCCGCACTCCGCGCAGTGCCACTCCCCCTCCGCCTGCCCGCACCAGGCGCAGACCAGCGCCTCGCCGGCCCCGGCCGCCTCCAGCGGACCGACGCAGACCCGGCAGCGGGCGGGCGTCCGGCACCGCGCACAGGCCAGCCTCGGCACGTAACCCCGCCGGGGCACCTGCACCAGCACCGGCCCGCTCGCCAGCGCCTCCCGCGCGGCCTGCCAGGCCGGCCCGGGCAGCCGGGCCGACTGCGCGGCGGCGTCCCGCGCCTGGTCCAGATCGGTCACCGTCCGGACCCGGGGCGCCACCGCCCGCACCGTCTCCCGCTCGGCGGCCAGCGGCCGGGCCCACCCCGTCCGCAGCAGCTGCGCCGCCTCCACCGTCACCGAGAGCCCGCCCAGCAGCACCGCTGCCCTCTCCTCGGCGGCGCGCAGCAGCGCCACCTCCCGCACGTGCGGGTGGGGCGCGCGCGGATCGCTGTGGTTGGCGTCCCCGTCGGCCCAGACCACCACCAGGCCCAAGTCCCGGACCGGCGCGAACATCGCCGCCCGCGTCCCGATCGCGGCCCGCACCGACCCCCGGCTGACGGCCAGCCAGCGCCGGTAGCGCTCCTTCGGGCCCAGATCGGCCGCCAGCAGCGCGTGGTGGCCCGGCCCGACCAGCTCGGTCAGCGCGGCGTCCACCCGGGCGGCCGCCTTCCCGTCCGGCAGCACCACCAGCGCACCCCGGCCCCCCGCCAGCGTGGCGGCCACCGCCCGGGCGATCTCCTCCGGCCAGCTCGGCCCGGGCAGCGCGGACCACACCGCCCGGGGCGCGCCCCCGGCCGCGAGCGCCGCCAAGTACTCCGGCCCCTGCGGGTACCGCTCCCACGAACCCGGTCCCGGAAGGACCGGCACCGGCAACGGCGGCGGCGACATCTCCGCCTCCGCCTGGGCGTGCCTGGGCGGCACCGCCAGCTGGATCACATCGGCCAACGTCCCCGCGTACCGGTCCGCCACCGTCCGGCAGAGCCGCAGCAGCTGCGGCGAGAGCACCGGCTCCGGCGAGAGCACCTGCGCGAGCGGCGCCAGCGGCCCGGCGTAGTCACTGCTCGCCAGCCGCTCCACCACGAACCCATCGTGCAGCTCGCCGCCCTCGCGCCGCCCCGAAGCCACCACCCGCGCCCCGAACCGCACCCGCACCCGCACCCCGGGCTGCGCGTCCTCCGCCATCGGCTCCGGCACCGCGTAGTCGAAGTACTGGTCGAGGTGCAGCAGCCCCTTGTCCACCACCACCCGCGCCACCGGCAACTCCGCCGCCAACCGCGCCCCACGCCACGTCCGCGGCTTCGCCTTGCGCACCGTCTCCCGGATGAAGGCCAGCTGCTCACCGTCTCCGTTGCTGCTGCTCACGCGCCCTAGTCTCTCCCAGCCCAACGACAACCGAGTGGGGGCGCGGGGAACTGCGCGCGCAACCGCCCACCTCCGTTGCATCCTTCCCGCGCAGTTCCCCGCGCCCCCAGTGGCAGCCCATGCAAAACGGCGACCTCCCCTCCCAGGGGAAGCCGCCGTTCAGGTCAGCACACTCAGCCGTTGACGGCCTTCTTCAGAGCCTCGGCGCGGTCGGTCCGCTCCCAGGTGAAGTCCGCGTCCTCACGGCCGAAGTGGCCGTACGCCGCGGTCTTGGCGTAGATCGGCCGCAGCAGGTCGAGGTCGCGGATGATCGCGGCCGGACGGAGGTCGAAGACCTCGCTGACGGCCTTCTGGATGTCCAGGACCGGCGCGGTCTCGGTGCCGAAGGTCTCGACGAACAGACCCACCGGCTCGGCCTTGCCGATCGCGTAGGCGACCTGGACCTCGGCGCGGCGGGCCAGGCCCGCCGCGACGATGTTCTTGGCGACCCAGCGCATCGCGTAGGCGGCCGAGCGGTCGACCTTGGACGGGTCCTTGCCGGAGAAGGCGCCGCCACCGTGGCGGGCCATGCCGCCGTAGGTGTCGATGATGATCTTGCGGCCGGTGAGGCCGGCGTCGCCCATCGGGCCGCCGATCTCGAAGCGACCGGTCGGGTTGACCAGCAGGCGGTAGCCCTCGGTGACGAGCTTGATGCCGTCCTCGGCGAGGCGCTTGAGCTCCGGCTCCACGACGAACTCGCGGATGTCCGGGGTCAGCAGCGAGTCGAGGTCGATGTCGCTCGCGTGCTGCGAGGAGACGACCACGGTGTCGAGGCGGACGGCCTTGTCGCCGTCGTACTCGATGGTGACCTGGGTCTTGCCGTCGGGGCGCAGGTACGGGATGGTCCCGTTCTTGCGGACCTCGGAGAGGCGCTTGGAGAGGCGGTGCGCGAGGGTGATCGGCAGCGGCATCAGCTCGGGGGTCTCGTCCGAGGCGTAGCCGAACATCAGGCCCTGGTCGCCGGCGCCCTGCTTGTCCAGGTCGTCCTCATCGCCCTCGACGCGGGCCTCGTACGCGGTGTCGACACCCTGCGCGATGTCGGGCGACTGCGCGCCGATGGACACCGAGACGCCGCAGGAGGCGCCGTCGAAGCCCTTCTTCGACGAGTCGTAGCCGATCTCGAGGATCTTGTCGCGGACGAGCTGCGCGATCGGCGCGTACGCCTTGGTGGTCACCTCACCGGCGATGTGCACGAGGCCGGTGGTGATGAGCGTCTCCACGGCGACCCGGGAGGTCGGGTCGTCCTTGAGGAGGGCGTCGAGGATGGTGTCGCTGATCTGGTCAGCGATCTTGTCGGGGTGTCCCTCGGTGACGGACTCCGAGGTGAACAGGCGGCGAGACACAGCGCTCCCTGATGGTTGCAGCGGCTGCTGACTGAATACCCCGGTAGGCCCGGGGCATCCGGAAAGACTTGATGAGGTGGAGTGTAACCGTCAGGTACGCGCCTGCGGGACTCCTTCTCCAAGCTTGGTCATCTTCGTGAGACGGGACACCCCGCTCGGAGTCGGCTGAAAGAGCCCAGCTGGGGGATCATCCGAGCCGGGCGACCACCGCGTCCCAGACGGTTTCGGCCAGTGTTTCCTTGGGCCCTTCGGGGATTTCCGTCTCCGTGCCGTCGGCGCCGAGCAGCACCGCCGCATTCACGTCCTGCCCGAACGCCTTACCGCCGCCCACTTCGTTGACGACCAGGAGGTCGCAGCCCTTCCGGGCGAGCTTGGCCCGGCCGTTGGCGAGCACCTCGTCGGTCTCGGCGGCGAAGCCGACCACCAGCTGGCCGGGGCGCGCGCGGTGCGCGGAGAGCTCGGCCAGGATGTCGGGGTTGCGCACCAGGGCCACCGGCGCCGGGTCCACCCCGTCCTTCTTCTTGATCTTGCCGGTGGCGTACTCGGCGGGCCGGAAGTCGGCCACCGCGGCGGCCATCACCACGGCGTCGGCGTCCGCGCAGGCCTTCAGCGCGGCCTCGCGCAGCTCCAGCGCGGTGGAGACGTGCACCACGTCCACCCCGGCCGGGTCCGGCAGGGTCGCGTTGGCGGAGAGCAGGGTGACCCGGGCGCCGCGCGCGGCGGCGGTGGCGGCCAGCGCGTAGCCCTGCTTGCCCGAGGAGTGGTTGCCCAGGTAGCGGACCGGGTCCAGCGGCTCGCGGGTGCCGCCCGCCGAGATCACCACGTGCTTGCCGGTCAGGTCGGGCTCGCGCACGCCCCGGGCCAGCACCCGGCGGCAGGCCTCGAAGATCGCGCCAGGGTCGGGCAGCCGGCCCTTGCCGGTGTCCACCCCGGTCAGCCGGCCGACGGCCGGCTCCAGCACGACCGCGCCCCGGCGGCGCAGGGTGGCCACGTTCTCCTGGGTGGCGGGGTGCTCCCACATCTCTGTGTGCATCGCGGGAGCGAAGACCACCGGACAGCGCGCGGTGAGCAGCGTGTTGGTGAGCAGGTCGTCGGCCAGGCCGTGGGCGGCCTTGGCGAGCAGGTCGGCGGTGGCGGGGGCGACCACGACCAGGTCGGCCTGCTGGCCGATCCGCACGTGCGGCACCTCGTGCACGTTCTCCCAGGTCTCCACGGCGGCCGGCCGGCCGGAGAGCGCGGCCCAGGTGGCCTCGCCGACGAAGTGCAGCGCGGCGGCGGTGGGCACCACCGTCACCTGGTGCCCGGATTCGGTGAACCGGCGCAGCAGCTCGCAGGCCTTGTACGCGGCGATGCCGCCACTGACCCCGAGGGCCACCCGGGGTGCGTCAAGCCGGTCGGTCTTCATGCTGCGTCCTTCTCCTCCGGTCGGGCTCCCCGGCCACCCTACGGCCACTCAGATCCGCCCCGCACCATGGCCTGGGACACAGCGCACGGCGCCCCGGAGAACGGCGAAGGGCCCGCCGGACGTGGTGTCCGGCGGGCCCTTCGGGGAGCGTGCGGCTCAGGCGGCCTCGATGGCCTCGGCCGTGAGCATGCCCGCGTTGATCTCGCGCAGCGCGATCGACAGCGGCTTCTCGTGCACGTGGGTGTCGACCAGCGGGCCGACGTACTCGAGCAGGCCCTCACCGAGCTGCGAGTAGTACGCGTTGATCTGACGGGCGCGCTTGGCGGCGTAGATCACCAGGCTGTACTTCGAGTCGGTCGCCTCGAGCAGCTCGTCGATCGGCGGGTTGATGATGCCCTCGGGCGCGGTCATGGAAGAGGACACGTGAAACCTTCCGAAAACAATCAAGACAGACAAGGAACTGATCGGATCATCCAGAGGGTGAGACGGTCACCCGCAGTGATCTGGTCAGACTACACCGAGCAAGGCTAGCAGCTCGCCCGTTACCTGCTCGACCGAGTGGTTGACAAGGGTCGTGTCGAACTCGCTCTCGGCCGCCAGCTCGACCTTCGCGGCCTCCAGCCGCCGGTCGATGACGTCCTGCGGTTCGGTGCCCCGGCCGGTGAGCCGGCGGACCAGCTCGTCCCAGCTCGGCGGGGCCAGGAAGACGAGCTGCGCCTCGGGCATCGACTCGCGCACCTGGCGCGCGCCCTGGAGGTCGATCTCCAGGAGCACCGGCGAGCCGTTCTCCAGCTTCTCCAGGACGGCCTGCCGGGGGGTGCCGTAGCGGTTGCCGGCGAACACGGCCCACTCGAGCAGCTCGCCGTTGGCGATCAGCTTGTCGAACTCGTCGTTGTCGACGAAGTAGTAGTGGACCCCGTGCTGCTCGCCGGGCCTCGGGTGCCGGGTGGTCGCCGACACCGAGAGCCACGCCTCGGGATGCTGCTGCCTCATATGAGCGACGACCGTGCTCTTGCCGACCCCCGAAGGGCCGGAGAGCACGGTCAGCCGCGGACGTTCACTCATGCACCGATTATCCCGGATCGCGGACGATACCGGGACCACCGGGGCCCTGATCAGCACTCGATCAGGCTGCGGGGGTACCGAACTCCCGCTCCAGCGAAGCGATCTGGTTCGTTCCGAGACCCCGCACACGGCGGCTCTCGCTGATCCCCAGACGCTCCATGATCTGCTTGGCGCGGACCTTGCCCACGCCGGGAAGGCTCTCCAGGAGCGCGGAGACCTTCATCTTGCCGATGACCTCGTCGTCGGACTTGCCCGCCTTGATCACGTCCTGGAGCGAGGCTCCGGAGTGCTTCAGCTTGTTCTTGACGTCGGCGCGCTTCCGGCGAGCTTCGGCGGCCTTGGCGAGCGCAGCGGTGCGCTGTTCAGGGGTCAGGGGCGGAAGAGCCACGCCGTTCACCTCAGGGTGTGGAAGGAAGGGATGAGCTATGACTGGATGTGCCGGGGACACCGCTGGACAGGGGAGCCCAAGGGCTCTGACCTGCGAGAGCGACGCCATGTGCCGCTCTCCGGTGACCTCCCGCCGGACACTACCCAACTTAGGCCGCCGCGTCAGGAAAAGAACACGAAAAGTCCTGGTCAGCCAGGGCCGACCAGGACCTATCGGGACAAATCAACCGCCACGGAGGGGCCTTTCCCGTCCCGGTGTGACGGCCGTCACTTCGCCAGTACGGCGCCGATCTCCTCGACGAAGCGCGCCGCAGCCGCCCGCAGGGCCGGCACCGAGGGGCCGTGCTTGAGCACGTCGCGGCTCACGCTGGGCACCACGTTGTGCACCGAATCGCCGAACACCCGGGGCAGGTCAGCCGCCGTCGCGCCCTGGGCGCCGACCCCGGGAGCGAGCAGCGGGCCGTTGATCGCCAGGTCGACCCCGGCCTCCTTGAGGGTGGCGCCGACCACCGCGCCGAAGGAGCCGAGCGGCTCGGCGCCCTTGTTCTCGGCCGCGAGCTTGTGCAGGATCGACTGGGCAACGCTCTCGCCGTCCTCCCCCACCGCGCGCTGCACCTCGTGCCCCTGCGGGTTGGAGGTGAGCGCCAGGACGAACAGGCCGCAGCCGTTCTGCCGGGCCAGGTCCACGGCGGGCTGGAGCGAGCCGAAGCCCAGGTACGGGCTGACGGTGAGCGCGTCGGAGAAGAGCGGGCCGTCCAGCGCGAGGAAGGTCTCGGCGTAGGCGGCCATGGTGGAGTCGATGTCGCCGCGCTTGGCGTCCATCAGCACCAGCGCGCCGGCCGACCGGGCCTCGGCCACCGTGCGCTCAAGGACGGCGATGCCCCGGCTGCCGAACCGCTCGAAGAAGGCGGCCTGCGGCTTGAGTACCGCCACCTCCCCGGCCAGCGCCTCGACCACGGTCAGGCTGAACCGCTCCAGGCCGGCCAGGTCGTCACCCAGCCCCCAGGCGTCGAGCAGCGAGGCGTGCGGGTCGATCCCGACGCAGAGCTGGCCCCGGGCGTCGAGGGCCTTGCGCAGCCGGGTGCCGAAGGGAGCGAGGGTGCCGAAGGCGGCAGGAGACATGACGGCCTTTCAGTCGTGCTGAGGGCGGTGGGCGTACCCCACCGCATCGGTGTACTTCGCGAAACCCCGGGCCGCCAGTTCGCCGCGCAGCTCGTCGAGGATGCGCAGCGGGGCGGCCGGGTCGTGGAACAGCGTGGTGCCCACGGCGACGCCGCTCGCGCCCGCCATGGCGAACTCCAGCGCGTCCCGGCCGGTCCGGATGCCGCCCATGCCGAGGATCGGCACCGGCGGGATCCGCCCGGCGGCCATCGCCGCGTGCACCTGGTACACGCAGCGCACGGCCAGTGGCCGGATGGCGGGCCCGGAGAGCCCGCCGGTGCCGCCCGCGAGGCCCGGGCGGCCGGTGTCGAGGTCGATCACCATCCCGAGGGTGGTGTTGACCATGGAGAGGCCGTCCGCGCCCGCTTCCACGCAGGCGGCGGCGATCTCGGTGATCGAGGTGACGTCGGGCGAGAGCTTGGCGTAGACCGGCAGCCCGCTGTCGGTGGCCTCCCGGGTGGCCCGGACCACGTCGTAGGAGGTGGCGGGGTTGCAGGCGAAGACCAGGCCCCGGTCGGCCACGTTCGGGCAGGAGATGTTGAGCTCCAGGCCGATCACCCCGGGCTGTCCGTTCAGCCGCTCGGCGACCTCGACGAACTCCTCCAGCCGCTCTCCGGCGATCGAGACCAGCACCCGGGCGCCGCGCTCGGCCAGCCAGGGCAGCTCCTGCTCCACGAAGGCGGCCACCCCGGAGCCCTGCAGCCCGATCCCGTTGAGCATCCCGGAGGGCGTCTCGGCCATCCGGGGCGTGGCCCGGCCGGACCTCGGGTACGGCATGATCGTCTTGGTGGTGACCGAGCCCAGCTCGTCCAGCGGCACGAACTTGGCCAGCTCCCGCCCGTACCCGGCGCAGCCGGAGGCGGTGGTCAGCGGGTTCGGCAGGGTCAGCGCCCCGAAGGGCACGCTCAGGTCCACCTCGGTGGGCTCCATCAGGCACTCGCTCCCATCGCCCCGGCCCCCTCCAGATCGGGCGGCACGGTGCCGATGTCGGCCCACCGCACCCTCGCCCCGTCGAAGACCGGCCCGTCGGTGCAGGACCGCACGAACCGGCTCACGCCGTCCTCGCCGACCACCGGCAGGACGCACGTCATGCAGATGCCCACGCCGCAGGCCATCGCCTCCTCCACCGCCGTGTGGCAGCGGGCACCGAGCCCGGTGGCGATCTCGGTGACGGCGCGCAGCATGCCCATCGGCCCGCAGGCGTAGACCACGGTGGCCTCGATCGCGCCCAGCGCCTGGGCCATCGGGTCGGTCACCAGGCCCTTGAGCCCGGCCGAGCCGTCCTCGGTGACCACCAGCACGTCCTGGGTGAGCGCCTGGGCCGCCTCGACCCCGTACAGCCGCTCGGCGGTCGAGGCCCCCAGCAGGAACCCGACCTGCCCGCCGCGCCGGCGGATCTCCTCCGCCAGCGCGAACAGCGGCGCACTCCCGTACCCGCCGGCCACCAGCAGCGCGCTCACCGGCCCCTCGCCCACCGGGAACGGCGTCCCGAGCGGAGCGATCAGGCTCAGCCGGTCGCCCGGCCGCGCCTTCACCAACTCCCGCGTGCCGGCCCCGTGCACCGCGACCACCAGCTCGACCGTCCCGGCCTCGGCATCCGCCCGGTGGATCGAGAACGCCCGCCGCAGCAGCAGCCCCGACTCCCCACCCAGCGCCAGCGTCGCGAAGTGCCCGGCCCGCACCCTGGCCGCCGCCTCCGGCGCCGCCAGCACGATCCGGTGATACACCCCCGCCCGTTCGTTGGAGAGGACCTCCGCCTCCCCCACCACCGGATGAGCCATGCCAATCACCTCTCGCATAACTTGCACTATCGGGGGCGCGGGGAACGGCGCGGCCAACCATGCACCCTGCCGCTGTCTTACACCGATGCCCCATTGCACTATCCGTTGACAGTGCAACTGGCTCTCGACGCGAAATGACACGGAGTCGTCTTCCGACCTCGCGCAGTTCCCCGCGCCCCTGAGTAGTGCAACTACCTCTTGGCGGAGCCGACAGCCTCAGAAATCGACGAGAACCCGCTCGCCCGCAACCGGGCCGACAGGCCCTTGTGCACGCGCCGCATCCAGAACGGCCCCTCGTAGATGAAGGCGCTGTACCCCTGCACCAGGTCGGCCCCGTGGATGATCCGCTGCCAGGCGTCCTCGGCCGTCTCGATGCCGCCCACGGCGACCAGCACCAGCCGCCCCTCGGTGCGCTCGCGCAGCCGCTGCAGCACCTCCAGCGAACGGGCCTTGAGCGGGGCGCCGGAGAGCCCGCCCATCCCGATCTCCTCGATCCGCTCGGCGGAGGCGACCAGCCCCTCGCGCCCGATCGTCGTATTGGTGCAGATGATCCCGTCCAGGCCCAGGTGCAGGGCCATGTCCGCGATCTCGTCGATGTCCTCGTCCGCGAGGTCGGGGGCGATCTTCACCAGCAGCGGCACGTGGTGCGAGGTGGACCGGTCGGCGGCCTGACGGACGTCCCAGAGCAGCGGGCCGAGCGTCTTGACCGACTGGAGGTTGCGCAGGCCCGGGGTGTTCGGCGAGCTCACGTTCACGACCAGGTAGTCGGCGTACTGCGCCAGCCGCTCGGTCGACTTCACGTAGTCCGCCGTCGCGTCGACCTCCTCCACGACCTTGGTCTTGCCGATGTTGATCCCGATCACCGGGGTCGAGGAGGTGTGCGGGCGCGCCGCCAGCCGGGCGGCCACCCGCGCCGAGCCCTGGTTGTTGAAGCCCATCCGGTTGATCAGCGCGCGGTCCTCGACCAGGCGGAACAGCCGCGGGGCCGGGTTGCCCGGCTGCGCCTCACCCGTGATCGTGCCGATCTCGACGAAGTCGAAGCCGAGCATCGAGAGGCCGTCGATCCCGACGCCGTTCTTGTCGAAGCCGGCCCCGAGGCCGAACGGGCCCGGCAGGTCGAGGCCGAGCGCGGTGGTGCGCAGCGCCTTGTCCTGCGGCGCCAGCACCAGCTTGACCAGGTGGCGCAGGCCCGGCACCGAGGAGGCCAGCCGGATCCAGAAGAAGGCCAGGTGGTGGGCCTTCTCCGGGTCCATCTTCTTGAAGACGAGATCGAACAGCAGCTTGTACAAGGTCCCTGATCCTCCGTGACGCGCGTGCAGACGGGCATGGATGTGGGGGGCACCGTTGGCGCTGGTGCCCCCCACTGAGTCGGTGCTACTTGCGGCCCGCGTTGATGAGCGCCGCGTGCTCCTGCAGCGACCTCACCCCGACCTCGCCGCGCAGCAGGTTGTCGATGCCCTGGACGGCCGCGCCCATCGCCTGCACGGTGGTCAGGCAGGGCACGCCGCGCGAGACGGCCGCGGTGCGGATCTCGTAGCCGTCCATCCGGCCGCCGGTGCCGTACGGGGTGTTGATGATCAGGTCGACCTCGCCCGCGTGGATCAGCTGCACGATGGTCTGCTCGCCGTTCGGGCCCTCGCCCTCGCTGTGCTTGCGCACGACCGTCGAGGGGATGCCGGCCCGCTGCAGGACCTCCGCCGTCCCGGAGGTGGCCAGCACCTCGAAGCCCTGGTCGACCAGCGCCCGGGCCGGGAAGACCAGGTTGCGCTTGTCGCGGTTGGCCACCGAGACGAAGACCTTGCCCTTGGTCGGCAGCGCGCCGTACGCGCCGGACTGCGCCTTGGCGTAGGCGGTGCCGAAGACCGAGTCGATGCCCATGACCTCACCGGTCGAGCGCATCTCCGGGCCGAGCACGGTGTCCACGCCGCGGCCGTGGATGTCGCGGAAGCGGCTCCACGGCATCACGGCCTCCTTGACCGAGATCGGGCAGTCGGCCGGCAGCGTGCCGCCGTCGCCCTCGGCCGGGAGCATGCCCTCGGCGCGCAGCTCGGCGATGGTGGCGCCGAGCGAGATCCGGGCCGCGGCCTTGGCCAGCGGCACCGCAGTGGCCTTGGAGGTGAACGGCACGGTGCGCGAGGCGCGCGGGTTGGCCTCCAGCACGTAGAGGATGTCGCCGGACATCGCGAACTGGATGTTGATCAGACCGCGCACCCCGACCCCGCGCGCGATGGCCTCGGTGGAGGTCCGCAGCCGCTTGATGTCGTACCCGCCGAGGGTGATCGGCGGCAGGGCGCAGGCGGAGTCGCCGGAGTGGATGCCGGCCTCCTCGATGTGCTCCATCACGCCGCCGAGGTAGAGGTCCTCGCCGTCGAAGAGCGCGTCGACGTCGATCTCCACCGCGTCGTCGAGGAAGCGGTCGATCAGCACCGGGTGCTCGGAAATCAGACCCGCGTGCCGCTCCAGGTACGAGGCAAGCGAGGCCTCGTCGTAGACGATCTCCATGCCGCGCCCGCCGAGCACGTAGCTCGGACGCGCCAGCACCGGGTAGCCGATCTCGTCCGCGATCGCCTTGGCCTCCTCGAAGGAGAAGGCGGTGCCGTGCTTGGGGGCCGGCAGGCCCGCGTCGCGCAGCACGCGGCCGAAGGCGCCGCGCTCCTCGGCGAGGTCGATCGCCTCGGGCTGGGTGCCGACGATCGGCACGCCGTTGTCCTTGAGCGCCTGGGCCAGGCCCAGCGGGGTCTGGCCGCCGAGCTGCACGAGCACACCGGCGACGGGGCCGGCCAGCTGCTCGGCGTGCACGATCTCCAGCACGTCCTCCAGGGTGAGCGGCTCGAAGTAGAGCCGGTCGGAGGTGTCGTAGTCGGTGGAGACGGTCTCGGGGTTGCAGTTGACCATCACGGTCTCGTACCCGGCGTCGGCCAGCGCGAAGGAGGCGTGCACGCAGGAGTAGTCGAACTCGATGCCCTGGCCGATGCGGTTCGGACCCGAGCCGAGGATGATCACGGCGGGCTTGGTGCGCGGCGCGACCTCGCTCTCCTCGTCGTAGGAGGAGTAGAAGTACGGGGTCTTCGCCGCGAACTCCGCCGCACAGGTGTCGACGGTCTTGAACACCGGGCGGATGCCCAGCGCGTGCCGCACCTCGCGCACGACGTCCGTGCGCAGGCCGCGGATCTCACCGATCTGCAGGTCGGAGAAGCCGTGGCGCTTGGCGTGGGCCAGCAGCTCGGGGTCGAGCTTCTCGGCCTCGGCCAGCTCGACGGCGATCTCGTGGATCAGGAAGAGCTGGTCGACGAACCACGGGTCGATCTTGGTGTACTCGAAGACCTCCTCCGGCGTGGCCCCGGCCCGGATGGCGTCCATCACGGTGTTGATCCGGCCGTCGGTCGGCACGACCGCCTTCTCCAGCAGCGCGACCTTGTCACCGGTCTCGCCGACGAAGGAGAACTGCGAGCCCTTCTTCTCCAGCGAGCGCAGCGCCTTCTGCAGCGCCTCGGGGAAGTTGCGGCCCATCGCCATGGCCTCGCCGACCGACTTCATGGTGGTGGTCAGCGTGGCGTCGGCGCTCGGGAACTTCTCGAACGCGAAGCGGGGGACCTTCACCACGACGTAGTCGAGCGACGGCTCGAAGGAGGCCGGGGTCTGCTCGGTGATGTCGTTCGGGATCTCGTCCAGCGTGTAGCCCACCGCGAGCTTCGCGGCGATCTTCGCGATCGGGAAGCCGGTGGCCTTGGACGCCAGCGCGGAGGAGCGCGACACGCGCGGGTTCATCTCGATGACGATGACCCGGCCGTCCTCGGGGTTCACCGCGAACTGGATGTTGCAGCCGCCGGTGTCCACGCCGACCTCGCGGATCACGGCGATGCCGATGTCGCGCAGGATCTGGTACTCGCGGTCGGTCAGCGTCATCGAGGGGGCCACGGTGATCGAGTCACCGGTGTGCACGCCCATCGGGTCGAAGTTCTCGATGGAGCAGACGACCACGACGTTGTCGTGCTTGTCGCGCATCAGCTCCAGCTCGTACTCCTTCCAGCCGAGGATGGACTCCTCCAGGAGCACCTCGGTGGTCGGCGAGAGGGTCAGGCCCTGGCCGGCGATCCGGCGCAGGTCCTCCTCGTTGTGCGCGAAGCCGGAGCCGGCGCCGCCCATGGTGAAGGAGGGGCGGACCACCACGGGGTAGCCGCCGAGGGTGTCCACGCCCGCGAGGACGTCCTCCATCGAGTGGCAGATCACCGAGCGGGCGGACTCGCCGTGGCCGATCTTGGCGTTGACGGCCTCGACCACGCCCTTGAACAGCTCGCGGTCCTCGCCCTTGTTGATCGACTCGACGTTGGCGCCGATCAGCTCGACGTTGTACTTGTCGAGCACGCCGTTGGCGTCCAGCGAGATCGCCGTGTTGAGCGCGGTCTGGCCACCGAGGGTGGGCAGCAGCGCGTCGGGACGCTCCTTGGCGATGATCTTCTCGACGAACTCCGGGGTGATCGGCTCGACGTAGGTCGCGTCGGCGATCTCCGGGTCGGTCATGATCGTCGCGGGGTTCGAGTTGACCAGGATGACCCGCAGGCCCTCGGCCTTGAGCACCCGGCAGGCCTGGGTGCCGGAGTAGTCGAACTCCGCCGCCTGGCCGATGACGATCGGGCCGGAGCCGATGACCAGGACGGACTTGATGTCAGTGCGCTTCGGCACGGGTCAGCTCCCTGCGGTGGTACGGGTCATCAGCTCAACGAACCGATCAAAAAGGTAGGCCGCGTCGTGCGGGCCGGCGGCAGCCTCGGGGTGGTACTGCACGCTGAAGGCCGGCGTGTCCAGGCACTGCAGGCCCTCGACCACGTCGTCGTTGAGGCAGACGTGGGAGACCTCGGCGCGCCCGTACGGGGTGTCGCTCACCTTGTCCAGCGGGGCCTGGACGGCGAAGCCGTGGTTGTGCGCGGTGACCTCGACCTTGCCGGTGGTGCGGTCCTGCACCGGCTGGTTGATGCCGCGGTGGCCGTACTTGAGCTTGTAGGTGCCGAAGCCCAGCGCGCGGCCCAGGATCTGGTTGCCGAAGCAGATGCCGAAGAACGGCGTCTTCTTCGCCAGCACGCCCTGCGCGACGGCGACCTGGTGGTCGGCGGTGGCCGGGTCGCCCGGGCCGTTGGAGAAGAACACCCCGTCGGGCTGGACGGCGTAGAGCTCCTCCAGCGTCGAGTTGGCCGGGAAGACGTGCACCTCGATGCCGCGCTCGGCCATCCGGTGCGGGGTCATGCCCTTGATGCCGAGGTCCAGCGCGGCGACGGTGTACTTCTTCTCGCCGATCGCGGGGACGACGTAGGTCTCCTTGGTGGCGACCTCGGCGCACAGGTCGGCGCCCTTCATCTCGGGCGCGGCCTGCACCTTGGCCAGCAGCGCGGCCTGGTCGTCCACGGCCGGGCCGGAGAAGATGCCGACGCGCATCGCGCCGCGCTCGCGCAGGTGGCGGGTGAGCGCGCGGGTGTCGATGCCGGAGATGCCGACCACGCCCTGGCGCTCCAGCTCCTCGTCCAGCGAGCGCCGCGAACGCCAGTTGGAGGCGACCCGGGCGGGGTCGCGCACGACGTACCCGGCGACCCAGATCTGCGCGGACTCGTCGTCCTCGTCGTTCCAGCCGGTGTTGCCGATCTGTGGCGCCGTCATGACGACCACCTGGCGGTGGTACGACGGGTCGGTCAGCGTCTCCTGGTAGCCGGACATGCCGGTGTTGAACACGGCCTCGCCGAAGGTCTCGCCGACGGCGCCGTAGGCCTGGCCGCGGAAGGTCCGGCCGTCCTCCAGGACGAGCACGGCGGGCACGCGCTCCCGCCGCGGTCGCTGGGTGGTGGGGGCAGGTGCAGTCATGAGGCGGCCTCTTCTTCCGTCTTCGTCGTCTTCGTGGTGCTGGGGGTCACGAGTGCTTCTACCGCCGTGACCCAGGCGGTGTGCTCATCAGGGTGGTCGGCCCGGAAGCCGGAATCCAGCGCCGTCCCGTGGTGCGTCCAGGTGACGATCAGCAGACCGGACGGGACCACCTTGCCCGCGATCCCGCTGTCCCGCCGGGCGCCGGTGAGCGCCTCGGCCGGGATCCACAGGTCCTCGGCGCCCGGGCGGCGGGCCAGCAGGCCCCGCTCGGTCAGGGTCAGCTCGGCCAGGCTGCGCAGGCCGAGGCCGTGCGCGACCACCCGGTCCAGCCAGTTCCCCGCCGTGGTGGTGCCGTGGTAGCGGCCCGTGGCGGTCAGCAGCACCGGCCCGAGGTCCTCGGGCACCGGCGGCAGCTCGGGAATGTCCGACTGGAGGGTGCGGCGCCAGTTCCAGCCCTGCCGCATCAGCCAGTAGACCAGGCCGATCACGATCAGGATCCCGACCGCCCAGCCGATGTACCCCGGCCAGTTGGTGACCTTGGCCTGCTCCTGCGCGAGTTCGGTGATCACGCCAGCTCACCCGGCTCGACCAGCTCGCCGGCCAGCACGGTCGGCACCCCGCGCAGGAAGGTCGCGGCCACCCGGCCGGGCAGCTCCATCCCCCGGAAGGGGGTGTTGCGGCTCTTGGTGGCGAAGGCCTCGCGGTCGACCACGGCCCGGTGGCCCGGGTCGAAGAGCACCAGGTTGGCCGGCTCGCCGACCGCCAGCGGGCGGCCCTGGCCGGTCAGGCGGCCGATCCGGGCCGGGCGGTGCGACATCCGGTCCGCCACGCCCTCCCAGGTCAGCAGGCCGGTGTCGACCATGGTCTGCTGGACGACCGACAGCGCGGTCTCGAGGCCGACCATGCCCATCGCGGCCACGGCCCAGGCGCAGTCCTTGTCGGCGTCCGGGTGCGGCGCGTGGTCGGTGGCCACCGCGTCGATGGTGCCGTCGGCCAGCGCCTCGCGCAGCGCCAGCACGTCGGCCTCGGTGCGCAGCGGCGGGTTGACCTTGAAGACCGGGTCGCCGGTGCGGACCATCTCGTCGGTGAGCAGCAGGTGGTGCGGGGTCACCTCGGCGGTGATCTCCCAGCCCTGGGACTTGGCCCAGCGCACGATCCGCACCGAGCCGGCCGTGGAGAGGTGGCAGACGTGCAGGCGGGCGCCGAGGTGGCTGGCCAGCAGCACGTCCCGGGCGATGATCGCCTCCTCGGCCACGGCGGGCCAGCCGCCGAGGCCGAGCTCGGCCGAGACGGTGCCCTCGTTCATCTGGGCGCCCTCGGTCAGCCGGGGCTCCTGGGCGTGCTGGGCGACCACGCCGTCCACGCTCTTGGCGTACTCCAGCGCGGCGCGCATCAGCGCGGCGTCGTCCACGCACTTGCCGTCGTCCGAGAAGACCTTCACGGCCGCCTCGGAGCGGTGCATCGCGTCGAGCTCGGCCAGCTCCTTGCCCTCCAGGCCGACGGTGACGGCACCCACCGGGTGCACGTCGCAGTAGCCGGCCTGACGGCCGATCCGCCAGACCTGCTCGACCACGGCGGCGTTGTCCGCCACCGGGGTGGTGTTGGCCATCGCGTGCACGGCGGTGTAGCCGCCCTTGGCGGCGGCCTGGGTGCCGGTCAGGACGGTCTCGGCGTCCTCCTTGCCGGGCTCGCGCAGGTGGGTGTGCAGGTCGACCAGGCCGGGCAGCGCGATCAGACCGTGCGCGTCGATGTCGATGTCGGCCTCGACGGCCAGGCCGGGGCCGATCTGCTGGATGACGCCGCCGTCGATCAGGATGTCCTGCGGGGCGCCGCCGAGGAGCTGGGCGTTGCGGATCAGGTAGCTGCTCACTGCGAGGTCTCCGGGAGGTCGGTGCGGGTTGGTGCGGTGGCCGCCGGGCTCACAGGCCCTGCTCCTGAGTCTGGCCCGCTTCGGCGGCGAGGGCCTGCGAGGAGCGCGCGGCGTAGTCCCGGTCGCCGACCAGCACGGCGTCCCGGCCGTCGATGTCGGCGAGGCGGACCTGCACGGCCTCGCGGAGCGAGGTGGGGAGGTTCTTGCCCACGTAGTCGGCCCGGATCGGCAGCTCGCGGTGGCCCCGGTCGACCAGCACGGCCAGCTGCACGGCGCGCGGCCGGCCGATGTCGCTGAGCGCGTCCAGCGCGGCCCGGATGGTGCGGCCGGAGAACAGCACGTCGTCCACCAGCACGACCAGCTTGCCCTCGACCCCGCCGGGCGGGAGCTCGGTGTGCTCCATGGCCCGGGCGGGCTTGAGCTGCAGGTCGTCCCGGTACATGGTGATGTCGAGGGTGCCCAGCGGGATGTCGCGGCCGGTGATCTGCGCGAGCTTGTCGTGCAACCGGCGGGCGAGGTGGACACCGCGGGTGTGGATACCGAGCAGGACGACGTCCTCGGCGCCCTTGGCGCGCTCCACGATCTCGTGGGCGATCCGGGTGATCACCCGGGAGACGTCGGTCGCGTCGAGCACCTGGCGCGGGGGGCGCGGACTGTCGGTGCGTGCGGAAGTGCCTGTGGTCATGCCGAAGCCGACCTCCTTCCCCGCCTCACGGGACGGGCCTTAAAGGATGTCTGGTGGAACGCTCCCGGCGCACCGGAAGCTTCCGCACATCCTAACAGCGCGTTTCCCCTGCATTCGGGCGGGGCCGCTCCGCTATTCGCACGACTGCCCCATTCGGCTTGACGCGAATACCTCACTCTACGTAACCTCACAGTGAGTTACGAGACGGCCGTCCAACCCACCGGTAGCACGGCAGGCGGCGGTCCACCCGACCACCGGTGGCTCGTAGCCCACTCAACGCGAAGCAATCTCGTCCGGGGAGACCAATGTCCAGCGACTACGCGAAGCAACTCGGGGGCAAGCTCCGAGCGATCCGCACACAGCAGGGTCTCTCCCTGCACGGCGTCGAGGAGAAGTCCCAGGGTCGCTGGAAGGCCGTCGTGGTCGGCTCCTACGAGCGCGGCGACCGTGCCGTCACCGTGCAGCGCCTGGCCGAGCTCGCGGAGTTCTACGGCGTCCCGGTGCAGGAGCTCCTGCCCGGCGGCACCCCGGGCGGCGCGGCCGAGCCGCCGCCGCGCCTCGTGCTCGACCTGGAGAGACTGACTCAGGTGCCTTCCGAGAAGGCGGGCCCGCTCCAGCGCTATGCGGCCACCATCCAGAGCCAGCGCGGCGACTACAACGGCAAGGTGCTCTCGATCCGCCAGGACGACCTTCGCACCCTCGCCGTGATCTACGACCAGTCGCCCTCGATCCTCACCGAGCAGCTGATCAGCTGGGGCGTGCTCAACCCGGACGCCCGTCGCGCCGTCCGCGACGAAGACGCGAACTGAGTTTTTTAGCAGAAACGGTTAACCCAATGGGGGTGCGGGGAACTGCGCTGCCAGCCATGCACCTCGTGCACGGTTGCGCGCGCAGTTCCCCGCGCCCCCATGTGGTTGCCGTAATCAGCACACCGTCCCCAACGGGAACCCCGCCTCCGCAAAAGTGGTCGCCGCCGGCACGTACTCGTGCCCGCCGCTCTGCCAGGCCCAGGCCACCTGCCGGTACTCCCCGCAGGCGCCCCCGCCGCCCTGCGTCCCGGCCAGCACCGCCAACCCCGGCAGCTCCCGCGCGAGCCCGGCGCACAGCACGGCACAGACCAGGTCCAGGTCCTCGTCGTTGAGCCGCACCACCCCGTCCTCCCAGTGCAGCACCCGCGCCTGCGCCACCAGCCGCCCGCCGGGGGCCTCCACCGCGCAGCGGAAGGTGAAGGCGCCGTAGCCGGCGCCGACCAGCATCCGGCGGAAGGTCTCGGCCCCCTGCTGGTGGGCCCGCCGCACCTCGGCCGGCTGCCGCTCCCCCGCCCCGCCGAGCAGGCCGCCGGCCAGCAGCAGGTCGGCGTGGAGCAGGGTGAGGCCGTTCTCCCGGGCCCGGACCAGCCGGGGGATGAAGTCCCCGGCCAGCTCCTCGCCCTGGTAGGCGAGCAGTTGGGTCTGCAGGGCCGGGTTGACCAGGTACCGGTCCCGGGAGCCCTGCTCGGCCGGGTCCAGGCCGTGCAGCAGGCAGAACTCGGCGAAGTCCTGCGGGTGGAACATCCGCGCCCGCACCACGCCGAAGGACCGCTCGGCCTCGGCCAGCAGCACGGCGGTGTCCAGCAGGTAGGAGTCGAAGTCGGCGGCGTCGGTCAGCCGCCAGGGGCGGGCCCGCTCGAAGTCCGCGGCGCTGGTCAGGATGCCGGTGAGGAACGCCTGGTCCTCGCGGCGACGGCCGCCGCCTGGGGCGGCGCAGCGGGAGGTGCGGGGGTTGCGGCCGGTGCGGGACATCGGTGACTCCTGGTGCTGAGGTGCCGAAGGGGGCGGCAGTGCCGCTGCCCCCTTCCTCCCCCGCCCGCCGCTCCGCACACACACCTGATGTCACAGCCGTGTAACCGAGCGTGACGAAAGTCTGAGCGAAAGGCCCCTACCCGCGCGGGGCCCGGGCCAGCTGGCGGGACTGCGCGACCAGCCGGCCGGTGGAGTCCCAGACCTCGGCGTCCTCCTCGAAGTACCCGTCAGCCAGGTTGCGGGTGGCGTGGCTGACGAGCAGCCAGCCCGGCGCGGGCTTGGCCCGCAGATGGACCGTCAGCTCGATGGTCGGGGCCCAGCCGGGCAGGCCGAGGTCGAAGGTGACCGGCGGCAGCGCGTCGGCGACGAGCAGCAGGCTGAGCGGGTCGGGCTCGCGGCCGTCGGCCAGCTTGAACCAGCCCTGGATCCGGCCCTCGCCGGAGGGCGCGCCGAGCGCCCAGCCGACGGTGGCCGGGTCGAGCCGAAGGTCGAAGCGCTCAAGGAGGGCGGCCTGCTCGATCAGCTGCCTGGGGGCGTGCTCCACGCCGATGCACTGCTCGGGCGGCGGCAGCTGGGGCGCCTTGGCGCTGGTGCGGATCTCGCCGCCGCGCCCGGTCAGGTCGCCGTAGGTGGCGAGCACCCGCAGCCGCTCCTCGCCGCCCTGGCGCATGACCGCCGTGCCGGTGGAGAGGCTCTTGCCGGTGCGCACCACCTCGGTCTCCACGCTCACCGGCCCGGGCACCGAGGCCGAGAGGTAGTACCCGCTGATCGAGACCGGGTCCGGGTGCCCGTCCTCGCCGTGCCGCAGCGAGAGCGCGTGGCCGGCCACCGCCAGCAGCAGCCCGCCGTTGACGCCGCCGCCGATCTGCCAGCCGGCGTCCAGCTCGCCCTCGTACCGCCCGGGCTCCACCGGGGTGAGGGCGATGCCCTGGTCGAACTCGCTGCGGGTCGCGGTGGTCATGGGTGGTACGCCCTTCGTCCAGGGATGTTACCGGTCAGTAGCCAACATACGCCAGGGGCTCCTGAACCGGAACACGTGAAGGCCGCCGGACCTTGCGGTCAGGCGGCCTTCACGAGCGAACGGGGTGTCAGGCCCGGCGGATGGAGGGCTTGAGCTCCATGAACCGCGCCAGCAGGCCGTTGACGAACGCCGGGGAGTCGTCCGTGGAGAACTTCTTGGCGATCTCGACGGCCTCGTCCAGGACGACCGCGTCCGGGGTGCCGTCCTCCCAGATCAGCTCGTACGCGCCGAGGCGCAGCACGTTCCGGTCCGCGATCGGCATCCGGTCCAGCGTCCAGTCCACCGAGTACTGGGCGATCAGGTCGTCGATCCGGCGCGCGTGCGCCACGTAGCCCTCGATGAGCTGCATGGTGTACTCACCCACCTGCGGGGTGCCCTCGTCGGGCTGCGGGTCGCGGGCGCGGCCCACCCAGTCGGCGAGCACCTGCTGCGGGTCGACGCCGCGGTGATCGGCCTCGAAGAGGATCTGGAAGGCCCGGGTACGGGCCTTGCTCCGTGCGGATGACACGATTACTTGACCCGGCCCAGGTAGCTGCCGTCGCGGGTGTCGACCTTGATCTTCTCGCCGGTGACGATGAAGAGCGGGACGGCGATCTCGGCGCCGGTCTCCAGGGTGGCCGGCTTGGAGCCACCGGTGGAGCGGTCGCCCTGCACGCCGGGCTCGGTGTGCGAGATGACCAGCTCGACGGAGGCCGGGAGCTCGATGTAGATGGCGGAGCCCTCGTACATGGCGACCAGGGCCTCGAAGCCCTCGAGCAGGTACTTGGCGGCGTCGCCGACGACCGACGGCTCGATGGTGATCTGGTCGTAGGTGTCCGTGTCCATGAACACGAAGTTCTCGCCGTCCTTGTACGAGAACTGCATGCCGCGCTTGTCGACGTTGGCGGTCTCGACCTTGGTGCCCGCGTTGAAGGTCTTGTCGACGACCTTGCCGGTCAGGACCTCCTTGAGCTTCGTGCGCACGAAGGCCGGGCCCTTACCGGGCTTGACGTGCTGGAACTCGACGACGGACCACAGCTTGCCGCCCTCCAGCTTGAGGACCATGCCGTTCTTGAGATCGTTCGTGGAAGCCACGGGCGCACTTACTCCTGATATAGCTGTCAAGGAACCAAGGGGTGCGGCCTGCTCCCGCCGGGGCGGTTCACAGGGCGAGGAGCTCCTTGGTGGTGATGGTGAGCAGCTCGGGCCCGCCCTCTTCGAGGGGGCGCACCACGAGGGTGTCCTCGATCCGGACCCCGCCCTTGCCCGGGATGTGCACCCCTGGGCCGACGGTGACCGGCACGCGGTTGTCCAGTTTACCCATGTCCGCGGGGCCCAGACGCGGCGCCTCCCTGATCTCCAGGCCGATGCCGTGGCCGAGTGGGTGTACGGACGTGTCCTGGTGGCCCGCGGCTTGCAGGATCTCCCGGGCCGCCTGGTCCGGCGCGTGCTGCGCCACGCCGGGACCGAGCGCCTCCCGGGCGGCGCGCTGGGCGCGGAAGACCAGCCTGTGCAGCTCGACCTGCCAGGGCGCGGGGGCCGCGCCGATCACGAAGGTCCGGGCGGTGGAGACGCCGTAGCCCCGGTACTGGGCGCCGAGCACCACGGTCAGGAAGTCGCCCTCCTCCACCCGGCGGTCGGTGGGCTGGTGCGCCTCCTGGCCGGAGTGGCTGCCGGTGCCCACCGAGACCGGGAAGGCGGCCCGGTCGGCGCCGTGGTCGATCATCCGGCGCTCCAGCTCCATCGCCAGGTGCCGCTCGGTGCGGCCGACCAGGATGGATTCGAGCAGCTCGCCGAGCGCCTGGTCGGCGATCTCGGCGGCGATCCGCAGGTCGGCGATCTCGTGCTCGTCCTTGACCACCCGCAGCCGCTCCACCGCCTCGCCGAGGTCGGTCAGCCGGATGCCCTCGGCCAGCCCGGCCACTGCCCGGTGCCGGGTCACCGTGAGGTCGTGCTCCTCCACCGCGAGGTCGGCCACCCGCAGCCGGCCGGCGGCCTCGGCGGCCACCAGCGCCGAGTCCTCCCCGGCGGCCACCGGCAGCCGGGCCACCTCCGGGTCGAGCAGGTGCTCGCCGGTGTCGTCCGGCGGCAGGTCCTCGGGCAGCGCCAGCAGCGCGCGCTCCCGGGTCAGCAGCAGCGTCGCACCGCAGGGGGAGCAGCCGGTCAGGTACCGGACGTTGGCGGCCCGGGTGACCAGGGAGGCGTCCGCCCCGAGGGCACTACAGTGCTCGCGCAACCGCTCACGCCGGGCCAGGTACGCATCAGCCATGCTCACGAGCCTACGGAGCCCCGCCGCACCCCGCCTGTCAGGCGCACCCGGTCAGGAGGTCTTGCCGGCCCACCTGCGGTCCACCTTGGCCAGCTTCCAGTAGCCGATCGCCAGCGCCCAGACCACCACGAACAGGCCGACGATCGCGAAGCCCACGTTGTCCAGGCTCAGCTCGGAGATCCAGCCGGACACCGGGTCGGTCAGGTCGAACTTGTCGTGCGCCACCGAGACCAGCTCGATGGTGCCGATCACGAAGGCGACGGCGATGGAGAGCCCGGTGATGGTCAGGTTGTAGTAGACCTTGCGGACCGGGTTGGAGAAGGCCCACTGGTAGGCGAAGTTCATGAAGGTGCCGTCCAGGGTGTCGAACAGGCTCATCCCGGAGGCGAACAGCAGCGGCAGGCAGACGATCGCGTACCAGGGCAGCCCGGCCGCCGCGCCGGAGCCGGCCATCACCATCAGGGTCACCTCGGTCGCGGTGTCGAAGCCGAGGCCGAGCAGCATCCCGACCGGGTACATCTGGCCCGGGCGGGTGATCGAACGGGTGGCCCGGCCGAGGACGCGGTTCATGAAGCCGCGCGAGTTGAGGTGCTGCTCCAGCTCCTGCTCGTCGTACTGCCCGGCCCGCATCGCCCGGAAGACCCGCATGATGCCGGTGAGCGCGGCCAGGTTGAGCGCGGCGATCAGGTAGAGGAAGGCCCCCGAGGTGGTCGTCCCGATCATCCCGAGCACCTTGTGGGTGGTCGACTCGTCGTCCATCAGCGTGCCGGCCAGCGCGGCACCGCCGGCCACCAGGCCGGCCATCACCACGACCATGGTGGAGTGGCCCAGCGCGAACCAGAAGCCCACCGAGACCGGCCGCTTGCCGTCCGCCATCAGCTTGCGGGTGGTGTTGTCGATCACGGCTATGTGGTCGGCGTCGAAGGCGTGCCGCATGCCCAGGGTGTACGCGGTGATGCCGAGGCCCACCCCGAACACCTGGGTGCCGACCTTGTAGTTCTCCGGCACCACCAGGAAGAACAGGGTGCCGAAGGCCGCCACGTGCATGGCCAGGATGACCAGCATCAGGCCGACGGTCCGGGTGGTGTCCTCACGCTTCCACCGGAAGCCGGCGGGGGCGGTCGCCGCCACCGGGACGGCACCCGGGGCAGCACTGATTTCGGGCAGGGTCATCTGCGGTCACGCTCCAGCACCTCGTGGATCACTTCGTGAAGTGCCGTGGCCGGTCTCCTGGCTTACGGGTCAGCGCACCCGCACCCGGCCTTCCCGGACTGACGTCCAGTGACCCTCCGTTCGTACGGTGAGGTTCGTACGGAGATGGTGCGGGCACTACCCGATCACAGTGGCGAGGGCCGCTCCGGGCTGGGACCTTGATGGTCCGTCACCGGCTTCCCGAGCACCACGGCGTGGAACACCGTAGGGGTGACGGCCCATGACCTGCAAGCCTGCACACCTGTGCAGGTGTCGCACATCACGCCCCACCGGAGCCGCCCCGGCTCAGGATGAGACAATCAGGGGCATGCATCTCGTCCCCGCCGACCGCGCGACCCACCGGACCATCGACGGCCACCGGGTCTGCGAGGCCATCGCCGCCATCGGTGACACCGAGCACGTCCGGGCCTGGGCCGAACGCTTCTCCCTCCTCGCCGACCCCGGCCGGCTCGCCATCCTGCTGGCCCTGCACGAGACCGGCCCGCTGGCCGTCTCCGACCTCGCCGTGGCCACCGGGATGAAGGACACCGCCGTCTCCCAGGCCCTGCGCCTGCTCCGCTCCGCCGCCCTGGTGGCCGGCGACCGCGACGGCAGGATCGTCCGCTACCGCCTGGTCGACACCGCCATCGCCGAGGTCCTGGCCCACGGCGTCCTCGGCCACCGCGACTGAGCCCGCCCGGGCCCCCGACCCTCGCGGCGCAGCGCAGCCACCCGCCGCCCCTCCGGCCCCTCGGCCCCACGCGACGCTCACCCCCGCGCGCCCCACCTGTCCCCCGGCCTCGCTCGTCTCTCCCCTCCCTTCCCTCCCGTCTCTCCCCTCACCCGGCCGTAAATACTTCGTCAGTTCGGCCCGGGCTCCCTACGGTGATCACATGCAGACCGTGGAGCTCACCTGTGCCCCCGAGTTCGACGCCGCCGTCCGCGAGGTCTGGCAGCGGCTCTCCGACGGCGGCGTGCCAAGCCTGGCCCGCAACACCCACGCCGGCCACCGCCCGCACCTCACCCTGGCCTGCGGCACCCTCTCCCCCGAGGCGCTGGCCCGGGTCGACGAGCTGCTGGCCGCATCCCTCCCGCTGCCCGTCCGCCTCACCGGCCTGCTCTCCTTCAGCGCCCGCAGCCGCCGCCGGGTGCTCGCCTGGTCGGTGGTCCCCGGCTACGAGCTGGTCCGGCTGCACCACCGGATCTGGCAGCTGCTCGCCGACTCCCCCGAGCCCAACCCGTACTACCTCCCCGGCCGCTGGTCCCCCCACCTCGGACTCACCCGGCGGCTGGAGCCCGAGGAGCTGGTCCGCGCCCACGACCTGCTGGGCCGCCTCCCGGACCTCACCGGCGAGTTCGACGCCGCCCGCAGCTACGACACCGACACCGAGCTCACGGTGCCGCTGGGCGCGGGGCGGCCAGCAGCCCGTGCAGCGAGCGGGTGAACGCGGCCACGAACCGCTCCCGGGTCTCCTCGTCCAGCAGCTCCAGCGAGAGGTACGGGTTGAGGTCTTCCAGCTCCACCAGCAGCAGCTCCCCGGCCGCCGTCCGGCAGGCGTCCACCCGCTGGATCCCGTGCGGGAGCCCGTTCCACTCCACGAACCGCTGCGCAAACGCCAAGTCCGCCTCGCTCGGCTCGTACCGCTCCAGCAGCCACCGCGCCGCCGGGTCCGGGGCGTACAGCGCGTACTGGCACTCCTGGTCCACGAAGTAGAAGGACACCTCGTACGCGAAGTCCACCTTCGGCTGCACCAGCATCCCCGCCAGCTCGGCCCGCTCCAGCTCGGCCGCCGGGAGGACCGCCATCCCGATCGAATCCGCCCCCTGCACCGGCTTCACCACGTACTCGGGCACCTCCGGCAGGCCGTCCCAGCCCGCCTCTGCCGTGGGTATCACCGGATACCCGGCCGCCGTCAGCTCGACCAAGTAACCCTTGCCCGCCATGTCGGCCTTGCCACTCAGCGGGTTGTACACCCGGATCCGCTCCCGCCGGGCCCGGTCCGTGTACTCCTCGTACACCTCCCGGTGGTGCAGCACCGGCCCGCTGTTGCGCACCACCACGGCGTCGCACCCGCCCATCAGCCCGGTCACCTCGGCCGGCGGGCAGGTCACCACCTCGAACTCCGGCTCCAGCCGCGCCGTCAGCCAGCGGTCCTCGGCGCCGTAGTCCCGACCCTTGGCCGGGTAGTCGAAGTCGGTCACGTACACCACTCGCGGTCGCATCCGGCGACCCTAACGCTGCTGGCAGCGGGGACACCAGAACAGATTGCGGGCCGCGTGCGACTCCGTCCGCACCTCGGTGCCGCAGACCAGGCAGGGCATCGCGGCCCGCCGGTACACGTAGACCTCCCCGCCGTGGTCGTCCACCCGCGGGGGGCGGCCCATCGCCTCGGGGGTGTGCTCGGGCCGGACGGTGTCGATCCGGCCGGCCCCGACGCCGTCGTGCATCAGGTCGACCAGGTCCGCCCAGATTGCCTTCCACTCGGCCTCGGTGATCGCCTTGCCCGGCCGGTGCGGCGCGATCCCGAGCCGGAACAGCACCTCGGCCCGGTACACGTTGCCCACCCCGGCCAGGATCTTCTGGTCCATCAGCAGCGCGGCGATCGTCGTCCCGCTCCGCGAGATCCGCCGCCAGGCCGCCGACCCGTCCTCCCCGGCCCGCAGCGGATCGGGGCCGAGCCGCCCGTGCACCGCCGCCTTCTCCCCCGGCGTCAGCACCTCGCAGGTGGTCGGCCCCCGCAGCTCAGCCCAGGACTCCCCGTTCTCCACCTTCAGCCGCACCTGCCCCACCGGCTCCGGCGCCTCCCCCGCCCCGAAGGTGAACCCGCCGTACAGCCCCAGGTGCACATGCAGCCAGGCATCCCCCTCGAACCCGACGAACAGGTGCTTCCCGTGCGCCTCGGCGCCCTCCACCACCCGCCCGTCCAACACAGCCGCCCCCTCCGCGAACCGCCCCTGCGGACTCGAAACCCGGGCCAGCCGCCCCCCGAACAACCGCGCGTTCTCCCCCGCCAGCCGATGAATGACGTGACCCTCAGGCACCCCGACTCCTCCCAACCGCACCCACTCGAACAGCCTCCATTCTCCCGGACCTCACTGACACCCTCCGGACAGTGCCCACCAGGCCCCGAACCGACCAACACGCGGCCCGCCCCTGGCTGAAGGACGAGGCGCGATGGTGTTGCGCGAACTGCGACGCTCCCTCTGATCGCTGTCGGGCGCTACTGTCACGTCAAGCGACATGGCTTTCAGAGACAGCCGTTACTGAACTTGATTGGGTGATGTCGGAGCCGTTCGCGTGACGGTGGCCGGTCTGATCCGGTAGCCCTGGACCGTGAGGTACGCGCAGGGCGGCAGGTTGACCGACGCCGGGAGGGCCGTGAGGGAGCGGGTTCGGCTGCAGGCCGTGGAACGCTTCGAGGGCGGGCGGAAGAACAGGGCGATCGCTGCCGCGCTGCGGGTGAGCGAGCGGTCCGTCGAGCGGTGGCGCCGGGCCTGGCGGGAGTGTGGCGAGGCCGGAGTCCTGTCGAAGGGATCGCCGGGCCGACCGCGGCTCAGCGACGCGCAGGTCACTAGGCTGGAGCGGGAGTTGGAGCGCGGCCCGCTGGCCCACGGCTGGAGCGACCAGCGCTGGACCCTGGCGCGGATCAAGACGCTGATCGGCCGTCTGTTCCACGTGAGCTACACGGTGGAGGGCACGTGGCAGTTGCTGAAGCGGCATGGCTGGTCCTGGCAGCAGCCCGCCCGGCGGGCGATCGAACGCGACGACGCGGCGGTCGAGGTCTGGAAGAAGGAGACGTGGCCGTTGGTAAGAGCACCGCGGCGGAACGCGACGCCTGGGTGGTCTTCGAGGACGAAGCAGGGCAGTCGATGACGCCGCGGCGCGCGAGGAGTTGGGGCCGCAAGGGGTGCACTCCGGTGGTCCGGGTGCGAGGCCGAGGCTCGGGCCGGGTGTCCATGGCCGGGCTGACCTGCTACAAGCGGGGGAAGCGGTCTCGGATGTTCTACTCGGTCCGCGAGTACCGGGGCCGCGAGGGCGAGCCGAAGGGCATCGGCTGGCGCGACCTGCGTGACCTGCTGGTCAGGACGCACATGCAGCTCGGCGGCCCGATCGTGCTGGTATGGGACAACCTGCGTATGCACCTGGTCGAACCGATGCGCGAGTTCATCGCCGACCACGCCCACTGGCTCAGTGTCTTCCAACTTCCGAGCTATCCGCCGGACTTGAACCTACAAGAGGGGTTCTGATCGCTGGTCAAGCGCGACATCGGCAATCTCGCCGCAGCCGACCTCGGTCAGATCACCCGCGCCGTCAAGCGCAGGCTCAAGCAGATCCAGTACCGCTCGGAGTTGGTCGACGGCTACCTCGCCGGCACCGGCCTGTCCCTCGCGACGCAGTCGTCAGAAGCTGCCGAAGAAGCGATGCCACCAGCTGGGCCGCTGGACGTGCCCAGGCAAGCGGCTCGGTCCGTCGTAGTCGCACTCCAGTAGTTCTTCGGGAACGATCGCGTACCCGAGGTGTGCCAACGCCCGGTTCACCCTGCCCAGATCCGCGGCGTCCAGCTCGCCCTCGGCCTGCGCCTCCCCGGCGCCTATGAAGGCACCGGGGTTATCCGCGCAGACCAGGGCCAGCGACCCGAACTTGCTCACGCAGACGACGATCCGAGTCCCGCACACGGTCGCATCTGCCGGTACGGTGACACGCCCGTACTCACTGGAGTCCTGGGTGTCTCGCTCGGTCGCACATCGCGTGGCGAAGTCGTCCTCGAGCCGCGACACCAGGTCTCCGAACAGCGCGCCGGCCGCGCCGCGGTTGTAGTCACGGGGCCACTTCAGCCACTCGGGATCATCGAGCTCGCGCAACAAGGCCACCAGATCCGCTTCACGCTTCGTCACACGCACATCTCAGCGAATTAGCAGCCGACCTCGCCAGCCCGACAACACTCATTCAAGTTCAGTACTGCCGTCAAGACCTCAAAGAGCCCCGCCGGAGCAATCACGGCGGGGCTCTCTCCGTCTACCGAATGATCCTTACACAGTCTGCTTGGTGCTAAATCGCCAACTTGTCGATTACTAGATCACCAGATCCAGTCTCAAGTTCGACCGAGTCCGTTAGATGGATATGACTCCCGGCTGGAACCGCATCCTGCGCAAGCGCAAGACAATGCCTCGCGAGCGAAATTAGGCCAGCGGAATTTGCCCTGATGGTGACTTCGGACCCCGTTCGGTCTACAAGGATTTGAAAACCGTCATCCCACGAGAAGATCAGATGATGATCTGGACCATATGGTGGCACATCAAGGCTTACCTCGGCCATCAGCACGTGCCTCCCTGAAAATAGACGTGGTCATTCTGAACAACCTTCATTCGCCCGGTCTTGGGATTTACTTCCATGCGCTCGAAATTAGTGTGCGGCAAAGTCGGCCCTGGAGCACGCCGTCCGGGAGGAAGAGATCCCGCGCAACGTCGCCCGCAACGTCCGCACCGGCACACCACGACCCCGCCGCTTCGAACCCCTCACCGCCGACGAAGCCCGCACCCTCCTCACCGCCGCCCAGAGCCACCGCCTCCACGCGCTGTTCGAGCTCGCCCTCCGCACCGGACTGCGCAAGGGCGAACTCCTCGGACTGCGCTGGGAAGACCTCGACCACGGCATCGGCACGGCTAGTATCCGCCGCACCCTCCAGCGCACACGCAGCGGCGACCTGACCACCCTCCCCACCAAGACGGTCAGCTCGCCCTCCCGGCCCCCTGCCTGCTTTCACTCCGTGCCCACCGCAAGCAGCAGGCCCAGGAGAAGGAGAAGGCCGGCGCGGGTTGGGTGGACAGCAGCCACGTCTTCACCCGGCCCGACGGCCACCCCATCGAGCCTGCCACGCTCACCCGACACTTCAAGGCACTCCTCCGCCGAGCGGGACTCCTTCAGATCCGATTCCACGACCTCCGCCACTCGACCGCGACGCTCCTCCTGGAACAAGCGTCGAACTCGTCGTCATCAAGGAACTCCTCGGCCACGCCCACATAGGCGTCACCGCCACCGTCTACGCACACGTCCGCCTCCGCCTCCAGCGCGACGCCATCGACCTCCTCGGCCGCACCCTCGGCAGGGCCTCCAGGACCGCCACCAGCCCAGAGGACGGCGACGACCCACCGCTTTGTGCAGTATCTGTCCGCTGACGTTGCCGTCAACCATTGCCGTCAGACCAGACTGAAGCCCCACCAGGCGCCGCCTGGTGGGGCTTCAGATTTGCACACGTAGATTCATGCCTGGTGACGCTTGCGGGGGTACTCTCTCGGATGCGTCACGACGCATCTCGGGCTAGCTTGTCAATCTCCTAGATTCCTAAATCCTGTCTCAAGCTTTGCTCGCACGGGCCGATGGTCCATCCCTACGCAGGACGGAGAACAGGATCAATATCGGCCAAAAGGCCAATCAGCCCACGCGCCCCCAGAGACACGTTCTCGTCAGAATCCCGCGTCAGACCTTCGCATATCTGCATCGCTTCATCTCGGTCGCTGGAAAATACGCCAAAGACATTGACGATTGCGGTATAAATCCACTCGGCATGATCAGCATCAGCAACTGCCAATGCGGAAGCGACTATCGCTAGCCCAATCCGGTCCTTTCGCCGAAGCACAGATTCCACGGTTACCAGGGTGACAAAGGTGTCGCCGGCATCGAGCATGAGATCTAGCAGTATCCCAACAGACTCGTCCAGCTCGGCAAATCCAGCCAGCCCGCGACCTGCATCCGCCCTGTCCCGGTAGTCGTCACTGCGCCCAAGCTCACTGAGCGCCACGATAGAAGCGCGTCGAAGGGCATTGTTCACTGCCCGCTCGTCCCTTCCGTGATCTTTATCTATAGAAGTGTTGATATTCCACTCCGCAGGAGCAGGTACAGATCAATCATACAATGCGGGCTCCACCGTGGCCGTTTCGTCTCCATGTGCCCTTAGAACGGGCACCCGACAGGCGGACCCCCAGCCGGACCAGTCCCAGGAAAGGCGTCAGGGGTCTTATTGACGTACACCTTCCCATTGGGTGCGACATTGGTCTTGTATGGCTGCCAGTGAGGGGTTTCGACACCCTTATGTGCCGCACCAAAAAGATCAACGCGGTATGTTAGATTTCCACTTTCGTCATACACTCCCCAGCCGGTGAGTGCACCACCCGCATCTGGGTATCTTTTGTACAGAATTCCGTTTTTAGGCCCTCCAGTCTCGGGAAGATGCCCCTTCTCCCATTCGATCGCATTATCCCAGGGGTTCTGGTCGGAGTTGTGGACGAGAACCGGAGTCTCACCGGCGAGCACATAGTACGTGTGGACGTCGGCCACCGTGAGGTTGTATGCAACCATCGTCCAGTCATGGTGGACAAGGCTGATCACCTCTGCCGTTGCACCACTGCTAGCCCGAAGTCGCTCCCCCGCCCTTAGGCTGGCCGCGTCGAGCCACATGTGCCGCGTTTCCGACCAGAAGGGGTGGTGGTCGGTCGACGTGAGGGTCTGGTCGGCTCCGTCGAGACCGCGGATGGTCAGAGTGGTGAACCCCTTGTCGTCTGGGGTGCGGATCGTTGCGGTGACCTCGTGGCCGCGGGTGTCCCCTGTCTGAGGGTCGGTCGCCAGGACGACGTCACCGTCCTTCAGGTTCTCAATGGACTTGTAGGTTCCATCGGCAAGAAGTACCTGCGTTCCGGCGGGGAAACTGTTTCTGCATGCTCCTCCCCTGACTGGCATTGAGCCCATTCCAGGCACGCCAGCCAGCTTGCCTTCCGGCGCGCCGGCGCTGAGACGCCCGCGCATCCCGACGGGGCCCTCATTCCCGACGAGCATCCCGTCTGCGAGACCGGCCAGGACCAGAGAGCTGAGGTTGAAGACGTCGCTGGGACAGTTGTCCTTGCCGATGTCGTCGCACGCGCCCATGACGGTGATCTGAAGCGAGTAGCCCTGGACCGGATAGTCCGGGTTTGTATAGGGGCAGCTCTTCTTTCCCCAGTCGCCCTTACAGAAGTCCTGCATTCGGGAGTAGAGGGCGTCGGTGAAATCCGCGCCCTTGTCCCAGTTCTCGGGGATGGCAACGCCGGGGTAAACGAGGACTTTCTGGATACGGCAGCACGTACCGTCACTGCGAGTCCCGCGCGCCTGGTGGCCGGTGCCGTCGGCGTCATGACCGTTGGTGGCCGTCGCGGTGGTCGACAGTCCTTCCCTCGACGGTGTGTTCATTCCGAGCTGGGTACCACCGTCACATTCATCGGACGAGCGGCAGCCCATCAGGCCACTGGGGTCGCTGAGGTTGACCGGGTCGTTGCTGCTGTAGGCGTAGCCGTTCCACTGCTGCGGATCCGCCGTGTCGAGCAGCGGGTCGGGGCTGATGAACCGGCCGTGGATGGTGTCGTAGGCGCGGGCGCCGAGGTTGGTGTAGCCGGCAGTGTCGTCCTTGGTGCCGCCGACGAAGCCCTTGTCACCCGACCAAGTGCCCTGGGCGGGTTGGGTGCCTCGGGGGTTGCCGAACGGGTCGACCGGGCGGCGGGTCTTGGTGTTGGTGCTCAGGTCGATGGAGAGGGTGCCGGTGCCGTGGTGATCGGCGATCTGCGCGACCAGGTCGCCGCCGTCGACGCGGACATCGGTGATGCCGTTGGGCATCGGGTAGTAGCGGGTGGCGGTGATGCCCTTCGGTTTGACGTTGTTGTCGACGGTGATCTCGTCGGCACCGAAGAAGTAGGTGCTCTTGCCGGCGTAGCGGCGGATGAGTTGGGTGCCGTCGGCGTCGTAGACGTAGTGGGTGTTGCCGGGTTGGGTGCGCTTGTCGACGGTTTCGAGCTTGTTCTCGCGGTCCCAGAGAAGGGTGGTGAACTCGCCGGGGTCGGTGACGAAGGCAGTGTTGCCGGCGGTGTCGTACTGGGACTTGCTGACAGCGGGGGTGCCGCTGCCGGTCTGGACGGAGGAGGTGAGGAGGGCGTGCGGTCCTCCGGTGCCGCTGTCCGGGTTGGGACTGCTGGTCTTGGTGTTGGGGCCTTGGCCGAAGGTCTGGGTGGTGGTGATGTCCTTGGTGGTGTCACCGGCCGGGTCGTGCTGGATGAGGGTGGTGCGGTTGCCGGTCAGGTCGTAGCGGTACTCCTGCCAGTAGGGGTTCCCGCCCTTGCTGACGGTGGTCTTGGCGGGCGGGACGGCGCCGCTGGTGGGCGTCGCGTTGGCGCAGGCGCCCTGGGAGAGGACGGAGAACGGGATGGCGGGTGGGTGGGTGATGTCGCCGGTGTCGGTCCAGGCGGTGGTGAGGCGGCCGAGGCGGTCGTAGGTGAAGCACTCCCGGTCGCGGGCGGAGGGTGTGTTGTCGGGGGTGGTGGAGATGGAGGTGATCTGCCCGGCGGTGTTGTAGGTATACCCGGTGATCTGGGTCTGGCCTTGCTGGTTGGTCTGCTGGTCGACGTAGTCGCGCAGGACCTGGCCGGTGTTCTGGTCGTAGTCGGTGCTGACAACGACCTGGGTACCCCACGGGTTCAGCGTCGTGCGGTCCGGGCGGCCGTAGGCGTCGTAGTCCGTGTTGAGGTCGTAGGTGACGACGCCCTTGTAGTCGGTGAGCAGGCCGTAGGAACCGTACTTGTAGCTGAGGGGTTCGTACGGGAGTCCGCCGACGGCGGGCATGATCGTGTAGTTGAGGTTGCCGGTGACCGGATCGAAGCCACTGGTGGTGGAGTAGGTGTACGGGTCGGTCTGGCCGAACTCGCTGCCGGGGAGGGTGTACTTGGTGCCGGTGGCGCGGTAGGCGTCGTCGTAGCCGGTGACGGCCTTGGTGTAGGCCGGGCCGGATGCTCCGGCGGTGTAGCGGGTAGAGCTGGTGGGCTTGCCCTTGGCGATGTCGTCGTAGGTCCAGCCGGCGAGCTGGTTGCCGGCGCTGATGCTGCCGTTGTACTCGCCTGTCTTGCGGCCGAGGAGGTCGTAGGTGTAGGCGAGGGTCTGGTTGCGGGCGTCGGTGGTGGTGGTGACGCGTCCTGCCGCGTCGTAGGTCTGGGTGGTGGTGCCGGTGTCGGGGTCGGTGGAGCTGATCTGGTGGCCGAGTTGGTCGTAGCCGTAGGACCAGGTGTTGCCGGCCGCGTCGGTGCGGGTGGCGGGCTTGCCGTCCGAACGGTAGGTGTAGCGGGTGACGGTCGCGTCGCCCGCGTTCCCGGTCGGGGTCGGCGTGTTGTACTGCCACAGCTCCGTGGTGCGCCCCCGAGCGTCGGTGAACGTGCTGCTGGGGGCTGTGCCGCCCGGCCGGGTGACGTCGGTGCGGTCCACGCCCGGGTAAGCGGTGGTGGTGGTCCACTGGATGCTGTTCTTGGCGCGGAAGCTGGTGGAGACGGTGCGGCCGAGGCCGTCGAAGGTCTTCAGTGTCTGCCCTGGGACCGTCGCGTCGCCTTCCACTGGAGTGGTCTTCGGCACCACCAGGGTTCCGCTCGGGTGGATGAGGTCGTTGTACCAGGGCGTGTTGGTCTTGTAGGCCCGGCCCTGGGAGTCGTAGTAGGTATCGGAGATCAGCCGACCCGTGTAGCCGGAAGCCGACGGGTCGCTCTGTGTCTGCCGAGCCCGCCCGAGACCGTCGTTGATCTGGACGCTCGTCACGTATGTCGGCGCCGAGGAGTCCATCGTGAGGGTCTTCGTCGTGACGTACGGCGGCAGCGCATGGTTGGGGTCGAGTGTGTAGGTGAACGTCTGGTTGGCGTTCGCGCTGGCGGTCCGGCCGGCGGACCAGAGGGCGACGGTGCGACCAAGGGAGTCGGTGACCTGCTTGACGGTCTTGCCGTTCGGATCGGTGCTCGTCAGCATGTCACCGCGCCGCACGTCGAACGTCGTGGTGGTATCCCACGTACCGCTGGACGCCCCGGGGATCGGGGCGGACATCGTCACCGTCGCGGGCTGCTCACCTGTGGCGGCCGGGGTGTAGGTGGTCGTGGCGGTCGCGCCTCCCGGGTGCTGAGAATCGGTGCTGGTCAGCGCAGTTGCGGTGACCGTGCGGCCGTAGCGGTCGAACGTGGTACCCGTCTGCGGCGTGAAGTGGGGGTTGCCCGAGCTGTCGTATGAATCGAGGATCTGGGTGCTGGTGGGGTTCGCCGTCGCTGCGGCTTTCCCGAACGCCAGCCCGTCGAAGAGGATCTTGCTGTCGGAGACAGTATTCGATGCTGCAGGTGTCGCGCTGCAGGCGCCCTGGCCGCTGATGGTGGTTACACGGTCGGTCAGGTCCACGCGCTGCGTGTCGGGTCCGGTGGCGTAGTCAGTACGGGTGCACAGGTCCGGCAGGCCGTCGGCCTGATCGAGGACGGTCTTGGCCCGGTTGCCGTGGGACGGGTCCAAGGTGCTGGTCTTGGTGTTGGTGCGCCAGGTGCCGTCGGTCTTCAGGGCGAGCGCCGTGGCGACCATGGTCGTCCCGGTGTAGCGCGCGACCTGGGGGACGTCGAGGGCGGTGCTGCCGGTTTTGGCGTGTGTTCCGGTGGTGTAGGGGTTGAGGGTGCGGTTGACGGTACTGGCGACGATCTTGAGATCCGTCGGCTTGGCTTCGTCCTGGGCGTAGGTGTCGGTCTGGAGCACCTGGCCGGCTAGCCAGTCGTCGTCGGTGACCTTCTCCTTGAGCGCGTCGGTCAGCTGGACGGACCGGGGTGCCCCCTTGGTCTTGTCCCCGTCGAGACCTTGGAGGTAGGTGGTGGTGGTACGGCCCTTCGGGCCGTCGTTGCCGTTCCCCGTGATGGTGGTGACGGTGCCGTAGCCGCGGAAGTCGCCCCACGTGCGGGCGTTGGTCTCGGTGAACTCGCTGTCGTCACGGTGCCAGCCCGGCTTGCCGTAGCTGTACGCCGTCTTCGACGCCGTGTACTCACCGTCGTTGGCACTGGTGGTGGGGTCGTCGGTGGTGAGCGCGCTGACGGTGTAGTGGTTGAACCAGTCCAGGATCGGATCGGTGCCGGCGACGGCACCAGGCGGTGTCCACTTCACCGGGAAGCAGGACATCGAGTTGTCGTCCTCGCTCGTTGGCATCACATGGTTGAGGCGTGAGCAGCCAGGGAGGTTGTAGTCGACGAGTAGGACGGCGCCGGTTTCGGTCTGGATCTGCTGGATCCGGGGGCGTCTGATGTCGGGGAAGGCTGCGCCGTTGGCGGCGGTGGCGATGCCGTCGACGCGGTTGGGCAGCATCACCGGGGTGAAGTTGATCGACGGGAGGGAGATGTCGGGGCCGGTGGTGTTGCCTTCGCGCTGGATGGAGTTGAGCCAGAGGGTGCGCTGGCTGGTGGTGTCGAGTGGGTCGGGGAAGGTCTGGGTGAGGGTCCAGGTGTCGATGATCCACCAGACGTTGTTCTTGCGGACCTGGGTGGCGATGCTGGCCAGGCGCTTGGTGGTGAAGAACGTCGGGCTGTAGTGCGTGCAGGTGCCGCTGGCCTGGCATTCCTGGTCGACGGGGGTGTCGTACCAGCGGTCCGCGTTGGCCGCGGTGCGCAGGCTCGGGTCGCAGGTGAAACCGGAGTCGGGGAGGCAGCGCTCGGTGTCGGCACGGAAGAGAACGCGGGCGGCGGGCTGCAGGCTGTCGCCGGCGGCGAGTTGCTCGTCCTGGCGCTGGTTGTAGGAGATCTGCGAGAGCAGGTTGGCGCGGGTGTAGGCGGTGGTGGTGCCGTTGCCGTTGTTCTGGCCACCGCCGCGCGCGTAGTAGCCGGTCTCCGGCTTGTACGTGTAGGTGATCAGGTTGCCGTGGGGGTCGATGACGAAGTCGAGCGCCCAGCGGTAGGCCATCTGGCACCAGGACGCCGCCCCCTGGCTGGAGTTGTAGCAGGGGTCGGTGCTGCTCGGCGAGTAGACCGGCACGGTGGAGACGGAGTTGCTGGCCGCCCCCATGGTCTGCATGCCGCCGTCAGCCTTGGGCAGGTAGTTGGCACCGAAGTAGTAGACGGTGCCGGAGGTGTCGGTGAGCTTGACGTAATCACCGTTGTTCGCACCGTTGTTGGCACCGGAGAGGAACTCGACCTTGGTACCGTCGTCGTTCTTGAGGCGCCAGACCCCAGAACTGTCGTCGTGCACCAGCGGGCCCGAGTGGGAGCCGAAGGAGAGCGTGGCGTTGTTGCCGGCCCAGCACTCGTCACCGGATCCGGTGATGCCGTGCTTGTCGCAGGCCCGGTAGGTCCGCTCGATGAAGCCGGGCGTGTAGTCCCAGCCGTCACCGATCCACGAGGACTGCGAGTTGGTCGCAGACGTCTTGCCGTCCACGGAGGAGGAGTTGTACGACAGTGCGACCGATGGGGCTGCGCCGCCGAGCGGTGCGGGCACCTGGATGCCGTAGTTGTAGGTGAGTCCGCCGTTGGAGTTGCCGGCCGCCCAGCCGGCCGACGGGGCGAGGCTGGAGGCCTTGTAGTCGCCGCCACCGCCCGATGCCGTGTTGGTCGCGGCGACGATCATGGGGGCGGACGCCGCGTTGAGCGCCTGCGGCGACGCCATGGCGGAACGCCCCGCAGCAGCGGCGACGGACTTCGCTCCGCTGGGCAGGGTGACGTCGGCGACGACGCGCTTGGTCGCGGCGTCGACGTGGGTGGCGAGCGGGGTCTGCACGGTGCAGGCCGGGACCTGCGGGGTCGTCAGCGCGCAGGCGGGCAGGGTGACGAGTCGGCCGCGCTGGGCGAACGCTCCACCGGCCGCCGCGTCCAGCGCAGCCTGGTCGAGCGTGACCTGGGCGGGGCCGCCGACCGTGGCGGAATCGGGCACCAGCTGAAGGAGGACACCGTCGATGCCGGCAGCCTGCGCTGCCTTGGAATCAGCCTGATGAATCGTCAATCGACCTGCCAGGGATGTCTTTTCTGGGCCGGTCTTTGACGTTTTGGAAATCCATATCGGAAGGCTTCCGGCCCGTGCCGGAGAATCCGTTCCGGCTGCCGACAGGTCGACGGCCCCGGATGCTACGGCGGCCGGCTTACGCGGGGTCGCCGGTGCGGTCGGGGGGACCGGGTAGTGCGGTTTGACGGCGGCGCCGTGGGCCGCGTTGACGACCGCTATGGATGGCGTTTTCGGTAGCGGCGTGTCGGGGGGCGACCAGAGCTTGGGCGGGTGCGTGGCGGCGGCCGCGAACCCGATCGGGCCCACCAGGCTGACGAGTACGGCGAACGCGCTGACGATCGCGGTGCGTGAGCGGGTACTTCGTCGGTGGAATGTGGGATTTGTGCGGAATGTACGCACAGTCAACTCAACCCCCCTGGAGTGAGGAAACGACAGAAACCCGCCGGGCGAAGGCCGGGCGGGCTGCTGGGACTCTAGGCGCCTACGACCCATGCGAAGCAGTTCTTGACCCAGTCTTTACGAGTGACGGGAATCACATCGTGGCCAAAGGATTGGCAACATGAACAACTCGGACATGCCGTCAAGATCGAATTTTCGGGCTGTCCGAGGGTGCTGCCAGCATGCGGCTGATCTCTGTACTCAGGACCGTTCAGTGCCGCGCATCGGAGGAGTCGTTCCGGAGTGCCGTGCCGTCAGGATCGGCCCGCGAAGAAGAAGGCAAGGAAGACATGTCCAGGCGATCCCGCCCGCCCCGTCACCGTCCCCCGCAAGCCCCGCCCCGTCTCGCCTTGGCTGTTGCCGCTCTCAGCCTGGCCACGTCACTGGGCGCGCCTGCGGCTCACGCCGATGACGACGGCCTGCCGAGTGCGGCCGCGATCGCCGCGCTGGACGCCACGCACCTGGGCGAGCGCCCGCCAGGCACCGTGGTGGACGCCGCGCTCGCCCAGGCCAAGGCCGACGGGAAGGACGTCCCGGTCCTCTCGCTCACCACGGAGTACTCGGAGACCGTCGCCACGCCCGACGGGCACCTGCGCGAGAGCCGCCAGGTCGAACCCCAGCGCATGAAGCGCGACGGCACCTGGATACCGCTCGACGCGACCCTCACGGCTGGCCCCGACGGCACCCTGTCACCCACGGCGTCCTCCTCCGTTCTCACCCTCTCCGGTGGCGGAGCCGGCCCGCTGGCCGTGATGACGAACGCCGGCGGCCAGCAGCTCTCCATCACCGCCCCGTTCGCACTGCCCGCGCCGACCACCACCGGTGACAGCGCGCTCTACCCGAACGTCGCGCCCGACACCGACCTCAAGGTCACCGTGACGAAGGAGGGCGGCTTCTCCACCGTCCTCATCGTCAAGACCCCGGCCGCAGCCGCCAATCCGGCGCTCAGGAAGCTCAGTTGGCCCACCGCGGCCAAGGGCGTCAAGGTCAGCGCCGACAGCTCCGGCAATATCAGCGCCCTCGACGACACCACGGGCAAGCCCGTCTTCACCGCCCCGACCCCGATCATGTGGGACTCGCGCACCACCACCGGCAACTCGCCCTCGACCGGCACCGGCGCAAAGGCCATGGCCAGGTCCTTCAAGGCCGCAGCCGCTCCCAGCGATTCCGCGCCGGCTCCCGTGAACCCGGTCACGCCGCCCCCGGGCGCCCCGGCCACCAGCAGCGCCTCGGGCCCGGGTGCCGGCGCTGCCGTGGCCGCGATGCCGGTCGCCGCGAGCAACGGCACGGTCGACCTGACGCCGAGCCAGGACCTCCTGACGGACCCGGGTACCCGGTTCCCGGTGTACATCGACCCGAGCTGGTCCAACAGAGACGCGAACTTCCAGGCCTGGGCCTGGACCGAGAGCGCCGACCCGACCCGGGTCTCGAACGGCAGCACGCCGGGTGTCGACACCAACCACCTCGGCGTCGGCCAGTGCGGCACCCGTTACCCCAACGGCGATCCCTGTACCACCACCACCTACGAGCGCAGCTACTACCAGTTCGACGTCCGGGGATGGCACAACGCCCTCGTCAACAGCGCCACCCTCAAGATCAACGAGTACTCCTCGGCCGACCACAGCTGCACCCAGACCTACCCGGTCAGCGCCTACGCGACCACCGCGATCGACGGCAACACCAGCTGGTCGAACAAGCCCGCTGACGGCACCCTCCAAGAGACCCGGGACGTCGGGGGCTCCGGCGGCGACGGCTGCTACGGCAACGTGCCCGTCTACTTCAACGTCACCCCCGCGATGAGCGACGCCGCGAAGAACTCCCGGGACCTGCTGACCTTCGGCATCTACGGCGACCAGGACAACCCCTTCGCCCTCAAGTACTTCAACGCCAGCCCCGCCCTGACCGTCGTCTACGACCTCTACCCCAACATCCCCACCAACCTGCACACCGCACCCTCCCCGCCCAGGATCTTCGGCACCGGTATCGGCGGCGTCGGCCTGACCACCACCGACGTCGAATCCTGCGCCGATGTCCCCGCCTCCAGCTACGGCTGGATCAACACCGACACCACCGCCCTCCAGTCGACGGTCTCCACCCCGACCCAGCCGGCACCCCTGCTGAACGAGTGGGCGCACATCTGGGACAACACCGTCCCCACCGACCTCAACAACAACGGCTGGGGCAACCCCGTCCCCAACGGCGGCACCACGAGCTACCAACTACCCGCCAACTCCCTCAAGGACGGCCACTACTACGGCTGGTACGCCTTCACCAACGACGGCATCGCCTACAGCCCCACCGCACCCGTCTGCCACTTCGCCGTCGACCTGACGCCGCCGACCCTTACTCTCCCCTCCGAGAACGACTTGGTCGACACCGGCAAGCTGCAGCTCCCCCCGTCCGGCAACGGACAGGACAGCCCCATACACACCGGTGAGACCGGCTACATCAAGTTCCAGGCCAACGACGCCCCCGATCCCCATGGAAACGGAAAGGTTGCCTCCGGTATCGCTGCGCTGCGCTGGAGCTACGACCCGGCCCCCGCTCCGAACTGGGGCTGGGTCTCCCCCACCTGGGTCCCCGGCGGCGCGTCGGCGGGGATCAACGCCACCGGCCTGCCGGTCCGGGCCACGCACTGGGGCACCAACGTCATCTACGTGCAGGTGATGGACAGGGCCGGCAACATCAGCGCGTCCACCGCGTTCTCGTTCTACGTGCCCTGGTCCCCCGTCCCCCTCGCTTACGGGGACTTCTCCGGCGACGCACGCCCCGACGTCCTGGCCCCAGCCCCCAACGGTGACCTCCTCGACTACAGCCAGGCCCTCACCTTCAGCGCCCCCGCCACCGTCCCCGGCATCAGCGGGTTTCCCAACGCGCCAGGGGTGGTCGCCACCAAGGACCAGGCACCCCCCGTCAGCAACACCCCGGACAGTCGCATCGGCTGGAACAAGTTCCGTATCAGCCACCGCGGTTCGAAGGACAACTCGCGGAACGTGGACGATGTCTTCGCCCACCAGGACCCCAACAACGCCAACATGGACAACGGCGGCCCGGATCTCACTTACCTGAAGAACAGCCACACGCTCAACGGAACCTTCACCAAGGACCCCACCACGCTCAACCGCCCACTCTGCCAGACGTCCCAGGCAGTCCAGCCCACTCAGCCGATCCCCGCGCCCAACTGCGGCCCAGACGACTACGGACCCGCCACGAGCTGGGCCACCGTCAGCCAGATCACCCCGATCGGCTCGCCCACCACCACCCTCACCCCGGACGGCAAGTTCACCAACGCGACCGGCCTCCTCGTCATCGAGAAGGGAAACCTCTGGTACTACCCCGCCGGGATCGGCCAGGTGACCAGTCCGACCACGATCGCCGACTTCGCCAGTCCCATCCAGCTCACCACAGACCGGAGCTGGGGCAACTACGACCTCATCGTTCCCGGGGACGCACTGGACACCAAGTCCCCCGCCACGCCGACCCTGTGGGTCCGCGCCCGCAGTGACGCCGGCACCGTCCACGCCGGCGACATTTACCAGTACGCGCTGGAGTTCGGCACCGCCACCGACAAGGCGAACCCCACCGGCTACACCATCGTCACCAAGATCGACCAATACCCCGCCACACCCATCGGCACCGGAGTGACTGTCCAGGACTGGCCCGTCGTCGGCGCCGCGAGCCTCACCAGCGACGACGTCCCCGACCTCTGGGCCCGGGGCAGCACGACCAACCAGATCACCACCTGGGCAGGCGTCACCGACCCGAGCAAGCCCGGCGCCCCGGTCGTCGCCTTCACCCGCCGCGACGACCAGTGGACCCTCTCCCAGACCAGGACCGACGCCAACAACTTCAACAACCTCACCGTCACCGACCCGGTGTCCTGGGGCACGCCGCTGCCGTCCATGCCCGGCTCCACCGGCTCCCTGCGGCTCGACGGCGGAATGGCAACAGCGGCAGGCACCGCCGTCGACACCAAGAGCGCCTACACGGTCAGCGCCTGGGTCAAGCTCGACAACGTCGCCAGTTACCAGACCTTCGTCTCCCAGGCGGGCACGAACACGAGCGCCTTCTACCTCCAGTACAACAAGGCCCTCAACGCCTGGACCTTCCTGACCACGTCCACCGACTCATCCGGAGCTACGCAGTACATCGCCCACAGCAACCCGCAGGCCGTCTCGGGAAACTGGACTCACCTCGTCGGCACCTACACCCCCGGCGACACCAAGGGTCCTGACGGCTCGCTCACGCTCTACGTCAACGGCGAGTACGCCGGCTCCGCCGGCGTCCCCAACACTGACCAGAACTCCTGGTCCGCCTCCGGCCCCCTGACCATCGGCGGCGTCAAGCTCACCGGCGGCGCCACCAGCAACCAGGTGCACGGCAACATCGCCGACGTCCGCACCTACCCCTACGTCCTCACCAAGGAGCAGGTCAAGACCATCTACAACAACCAGTGACCTGACTGCCCCGCACTAAAGGGTGGCTCATCCCTCACCGCACAGAGAGGGATGAGCCACCCTCGTTGTGTCACAGGCACCGCACGGCTGGCCCCGCCGACGGGCACCCGGCCTCAGTCCTCGCCCTCGCGCAGGACCGTCAGCAGGCGTTCCAGGGTGGCCAGGTCCGCCGGGGGGAGGGTCAGCATGGCGGCCGGGGGGCGGGCGAGGATCCGGTCGGCCCGGGCTGCGGCGGCTCGGCCGGGGGCGGTGAGGGTGACCAGTTTGCAGCGGCGGTCCTCGGGGTGGACGGTGCGCTCGACCAGGCCGCGCTCCTCCAGGTCGTCGACGATCAGCGTGGTGTACGCCTTGTCGCTGGTGAGCTTGGCGCCTAGCTCGCGCATGGTCAACGGGCCGGGGACGAGGCGGCGCAGCGCCTTGGCGCGGGCGAAGCTCAGGCCGAGGGCGTCGCTGACCTGCTTGCGGCGGTCGCCGTGCTCCAACACCAGGCCGGACATCGCGGCCCAGATCCGGGTGGCCGCCTGCACCGTGGGGTCCTCGGCCTCAGCCGAGGGCGGGCGAGTCTCGTCGGCCGGGATGTTCACGTTCACGAGGTGGTGACCGCCGTTCTGGTCCGCTCGGGGCTGAGGCCGGCGGCGGTGCGCTCGGCGGTCCGCTGGGCCCACCGGCCGGTGGTGAGGATACCGAGCAGGAAGACCGCCGCCCCGCAACCGGTGGTGATCCACCAGCCGGCGTGACTGGCGGCGGTGAAGCCGGTGCTCAGCGGGCCGTGCACGGCGGAGGTGACCACCGAGCCGACCACGGCCACCCCGAGCGACTGCCCCACCTGGCGGCTGGTGGAGGCCACCGCCGCGGCCACCCCGGCCCGGCTGCGCGGCATCCCCGACACCGCCGTGTTGGTGATCGGCGAGTTCAGCATGCCGAACCCGAGGCCGAACACGGTGTAGGCGGTGAGCAGTCGCCAGGTCGGCGTACCGACGGTGAGCCCGGTCAGCAGGAACCCGCCGCAGGCCATCGAGACCCCGGCCACCAGAAGCGGGAGGCGCGGGCCGCGGCTGCCGACGATCCGGCCGGAGAGCGGCGCGAACGCGACCGTCATCAGGGCCATCGGCAGGGTGTACACCCCGGCGCGCAGCGCGCTGAAGCCGCGGACGTCCTGCAGGTAGAGGATGTTGAGGAAGAGGAAGCCGGCCAGCGAGGCGAAGCCGGAGACCGCGATCACCGTGGCGCCGGAGAACGGCGCGCTGCGGAAGAACTTCAGCTCGATCAGCGGCTCCTCCCGGCGCGACTCGTAGCCCAGCAGGGCGAGCAGCGCGATCAGGGCCAGGCCGAAGCAGGCGAGGGTGCGGGCCGAGGTCCAGCCGGCCTCGGGGGCCTCGATGATCCCGTAGGTGAGCGAGGCGAGCAGCAGGATGACCAGCAGCTGCCCGACCGGGTCGACCCGGCGGGCCCGCTCAGCCCGCGACTCGGGCACGAACCGCCCGGCCAGCACCAGCGCCGCGAGCCCGACCGGGATGTTCACCCAGAAGATCGCCTGCCACCCGAACCACCCGGTCAGCAGCCCGCCGACCACCGGCCCGAGCGCCATGCTCACCCCCACCGTCGCGCCCCAGACCCCGATCGCCCGGGCCCGCTCCCGCGGCTCGGTGAAGGTGTTGGTGATGATCCCCATCGCCACCGGGTTGAGCATCGAGCCGCCGACGGCCTGCACGGTACGGGCCGCCACCAGCCAGCCGAGCCCCGGCGCCAGGCTGCACAGCAGCGAGCCGAGGGTGAAGAGCACCAGACCGGCCCGGAAGGTCCGGCGGCGGCCGATCCGGTCTCCAGTGGAGCCGGACAGCATCAGCAGGCTCGCGAGCACCAGCGTGTACGCGTCGATGGTCCACTGCAGACCGGAGACGGAGGCGTGCAGCTCCCGCTGGATCGACGGCAGCGCCACGTTCACGATCGTGTTGTCCAACCCGACGATGAACAGGCTCATGCAGCAGATGGCCAGCACGGCCGCCCGCCGCCGAGAGCTGAGCTCGACCATGGCACACCCCCAATGGTTGTACTCCTGCAACTGTTGCAAGAGTACAACCATTCCTACCCGGGTTCAGTACCGCGCCGCGTGGGCCGGCTCGCGGGGAGGGGCGGCCGGCTCCGGGGTGGAGCGGGGGCGCAGCGGCCACCAGATGCTGCGGCCCAGCAGGGTGGCCACGGCGGGTACCAGCACCATGGACAGCAGGAAGGCGGAGAGCAGGATGCCCAGGGCGGTGGCGAACCCGACCTGGCGGCTGGCCGGGGTGGCACCGAGGGCGGCGAAGGAACCGGCCAGGACGAGGGCGGCGGTGGCGATGGCCGGGGCGGTGTGGCGCAGGGCGCGGGCCACGGCGGAGCGGGCGGAGCCGGGCCGGGCCATCTCCTCGCGGATCCGGTCGGTGATCAGGATGTTGTAGTCGGTGCCGAGGGCGACGACGAAGAGGAAGAGCACCAGGGGCAGGGTGAAGGCCACCCCGGGGTTGCCGGCGGCATGCTGGAAGACCAGGGTCGAGGCGCCGAGGGTGGCGGCGAAGCAGAGGCCGACCGAGATCAGCAGGACGGCCGGGGCGAGCAGGCTCCGCAGCAGCATGAAGAGGATCAGCGCGATCAGGGCGGCGGCCACCGGGAAGACGATCCGCAGGTCGTGGTCGACGACGGTGGCCACGTCCGTGAAGATCGCGGCCGTGCCGCCCAGGTGGGCGGTGAGCCCGGCCGGGGTGTGGGCCGCGACGGCGGCGCGCAACGGACCGGCCACCAGGTCGCGGGCCTGCTGGGACTGCTGATCGGCCGTCAGGTAGAGGTCGATCCTGGCCGCCCGGTGATCCGGGGAGAGCGTGGTGGCGCCGACCTTGCCGACCCCGGGCACCGCACCGAGCGCCCGCTCCAGCCCGTCGAGCCCGGCCGGCCCGTCGAGGGGCCGCGCGGAGTCCTTGGCCGTCACGTAGACCGTGGTGGGATCGGAGACGCCGGCCGGGAGGGCACGGGAGATCTCGGCGGCGGTCGCGGTGGCGGCGGTCTTCGGGCCGTCCGAACCGAAGCCGTAGTCCATCCGGATGCCGATCACGCCGGCGGCCAGCGCCGCGAGCAGGGCGAGCGAGCCCAGGGCGGCGAGCACGGGACGACGGGTGACCAGGTCGGCGAGGCGGGCGGCCACGCCCGGACGGGGTTCGAGCATCAGAGCCCGCGAGGGCCAGAACATCTTCCGGCCGCAGACGGCCAGCAGGGCCGGCATCAGGGTCAGGCTGCCGAGCAGCATCACCAGGACGGAGACGGCGATCGCCGGGCCGAGCACCCGGAACTGGCCGAAGCTGGCCACCCCGAGGGTGGCGAAGGCGGCGACGATGGTGAGGGCGGCCGAGGTGATCGCGGTGCCGACCCGGCCGGCCGTCTCGCCGGCGAGCTCCTTGCGGTCGGCCTCGGGCCGGGCCCGCAGGCGCTCGCGGAAGCGGAACAGCAGGAAGATCAGGTAGTCGACGCCGATGCCGATCAGCACCACCTGGATGAGCATGGGCGTGCCCGGGTCGAGCTTGACCCCGGTGAGCATCGCGATGCCGATCACCGCCCCGCTGGCGGCGCCACCGATCAGGGTGACGGCGATCAGCGGCAGGATCGCGGCCAGCACGCCCCGGAAGACCAGCACGTTGAGCAGCACGATCAGCGCCATCACCAGCGCCCCCGTGATCTTCCCGGCGACCTCGTCCGCGTCCGCGGCGTCCACCGAGTCGGCGAGCCCGCCGGTGAAGCCGGTGCGCAGGCCCTGGGCGGCGAACTCGGCCCGGGCCGAGTCGCGGAAGGCCTTGAAGGTGCGCTGCAGGGCCGGGTCGAGGGAGTTGCCGACCAGGCCGGCCGAGAGCAGCTGGAACCGGCCGTCGGGGGCGAGCATCAGCGACTGCACCGAGGGCGTCTGCGAGTAGTCCTCGCCCAGGAAGGCCGGGGCGTCGTCCTTCAGCTTCGGGGTGACCACCCGCTGGTGGGCGAGCTTCTCGGCCGAGGCCGCGATCTTGCGCTGGTCGGCCTCGCCGAGCTTGGCGCCGTCGGTGCGGGCGACCAGCACGGTGACGGCGTTCGCGTCGGGCTTGACGCCGAACCGCTCCTCGGCGATCCGCAGCGCGGCGGCCGAGTCGTAGCCGCGGGGCAGGAAGTCGCCGGTCTGGGTCTGCGTGACGCGGTACATCAGCGTCCCGCTCACGCCGGTCAGGGTGATGCCCAGCAGGACCCAGATGAGGATGACCTTCCAGGGGTTCCTGGTCGAGTACCCGGTGAGGGCGCGGATCACGGTGGTTCTCCCATGGCAGGGGGTACGGCGCCGGGTGCTCCCGGGCCTCTTCAAGACCATCAGCCGGGCACCCCCGATCGCGTCCTGGCCAGGGAGGATCCGCCGCCGGGCCCCGGGCACCGGGTCCGGGCCCCGGACCAGGACCGGAGTACTGGTCCAAGGCCCTCCTCACGTCCCGGTCGGGGCCGCCCCGGCCCTGGGAGACTGGACCGACAGCGGAACACGCAGGCCAGAGCGCACGCAGGCCAGAGGGACAGAGGGAACACGTGGACAAGGCACCGTGGACGCGGTCCGACGCCTTGGTGGCCGTCGGCGCTGCGGCGGTCGACCTGCTGGGGTACACCCTCGGCAACTCCGGCGAGGGCCTGCCGGTCAGCGTGCCGGGCTGCCTGCTGCTGGTGCTGGCGGCCCTACCGCTGCTGGTGCGGGGCCGGTGGCCGGCCCCGGTGCTCGGGGCGGTGCTGGCGATCGGGGCGGCCTTCAACCTCTCGGAGCCACAGCTGACCCACTTCGGGGCGGCGCCGGCCGTGGCGCTCTACACCGCCGTCCGGTTCTGCCGCCCGGCCCTCGGGGCGGCGGCCACCGTCGGGGCGGCGCTGGTCGTCCTGCTGACCCAGACCCACGATCGGGCGCTGACCTGGTCGGACGCGCTCAGCAGCACGGTGGCGGCGGCCATGGTGGCCGTCACCGCGGTGGCGGTGCGCCGCTGGCAGCAGCAGGTGTCGGACAACCGCCGGCTTCTCGCCGAGCGCGCGGTGGCCGAGGAGCGGCGCCGGATCGCCCGTGAGCTGCACGACATCGTCGCCCACCACATCACCACCATGCAGCTGATGGCGGGCGGCGCCCGGGCCAACCTCGGCCGCGACCCCGAGGTGGTGCGGGAGGCCCTGGTCACCCTGGAGTCCTCCGGCCGGCTGGCCCTGCGCGAGATGCGCCAGCTGCTCGACGTGCTGCGGGCGGGAGACGAGGCGGGGCCCGGCCGGACGGCTCCCGACGCCCCGCAGCCCGGGGTGGACGAGCTCGGCAAGCTGATCGAGGACTCCGTCCGGGCCGGGCTGCCGACCGAGCTGCGGGTGGTCGGCGAGGCCCGGCCGCTGGAGCCGACCCTGGGTCTGACGGTGTACCGGATCGTCCAGGAGGCCCTGACCAACACCCGCAAGCACGCGGGCCGGGCCCGGGCCGTGGTCGAGCTCACCTACCGGCCGGAGGAGCTGCTGGTGGAGGTCCGGGACGACGGCGCGGGCGGCCCACCCGCTGAACCGACGTCCGGGCGCGCCGGGTACGGTCTGGTCGGGATGAAAGAACGCGTGGCCCTGCACGGCGGCAGCCTGACGGCCGGTCCGCCGGCCGAGGGCGGCTACCTGGTCCTCGGCCGGTTCCCCCTCGCCCCGACCGCAGCCGCCACCTGAACCGGAAGGAACCGGGTATGACCGAGCGGGCGGCCGAGCGGATCACCGTGCTGATCGCGGACGACCAGCCGCTGGTCCGGCGCGGTCTCGCGCTGATCCTTACTCCCGACCCCGGCTTCGCGGTGGTCGGCGAGGCGGAGAACGGCGAGCGGGCCGTCGCGCTGGCGCACGAGCTGCGGCCGGACGTGGTGGTGATGGACATCCGGATGCCGGTCATGGACGGGGTGGCGGCCACCGCCCGGCTGGCCGAGGAGCTGCCGGGCTGCCGGGTGCTCGCGCTCAGCACCTTCGACCTGGACGAGTACGTGGTGGCCGCGCTGCGGGCCGGCGCCTCGGGCTTCCTGCCCAAGGACGTCTCGCCCGAGGAGCTGACGGCCGCGATCCGCACCGTCCACGCGGGCGAGGCTGCCGTCGCCCCGCGGCTGCTCACCGGCCTGATCGCCGCGTACGTGCGGGCCCCGCAGCCCGCCCGGACGGGCGCCCCCACCGCCACCGCCGAGGGCCTGACCCCCCGTGAGCTGGAGATCTGGCGGCTGATCGCCGCCGGCCTGGACAACGCCGCGATCGCCGTCGAGCTGGCGCTGAGCGTCTCCACCGTGAAGAACCACATCACCGCGCTGTTCGCCAAGCTCGGGGTCCGCGACCGCGCCCAGGCGGTGATCGCGGCCTACGAGACCGGCCTGGTCACCGCCCGCAGCACCGACTAACGGGCCGTCAGGCGGGCGGCGATCGCCTGGTCGAGGGCGGCGGCGGTGGTGGGGATGTCCATCGAGGAGTTGTCGATGATCGGCAGCCCGGAGTTGTACCAGCCGGCCATCCGGCCGTGGATCCGGGCCACCTCCTCGTCGCGCAGGCGGCGGTTGCCGGAGCGGCGGGCGTTGCGGGCCAGCACGGCGTCCAGGCCCGGGAGCAGCACCACCGGGATCATGCCGGGGCCGATGTGGCGGTGCCAGCCGCCGAGGCCGACGGCCGGGCGGTCGGGGAAGACGGCGTCGTCGATGATGCAGGAGATGCCGTTGGCCAGGTAGTTGCGGCAGGCGAAGCCGCAGGTGCGGCGGGCCAGCCGGTACTGCGCCTCGGAGGCGTCGTTCCACCCGGACTGCGGGTCGGCGAAGCCGGCCTGCACCCACTCGCGGACGTCGTCCAGGCTCACGTGCGCCGTCGCGGTGGGCTGCCGCTCGGCCCAGTACCGGGCCACGCTGGTCTTGCCCGCCCCGGCGGGCCCGATCAGCAGCACGGCCAGCGGCCCGGCGGCCGAGGGGTACACGGGGTGGGCGGGCGGCATCGGGAAGTGCCCGGTGCCCGGCACCGCACCGGTGGCCGGCCCGGCACCGGCAGTCGGCCCGGCACCCGCGGCCTGGGCCGGCCCCGGCGCCTGCGGGCCACCAGCCGACGGAGCGACCGGCGCAGCGGGCACACCCGGTGCGAGGGCCGACCCGGCGACCGGCGCAGCCGGTCCGGCGGCGGGCACCGGCACGGGCGCGGCGGCCTGGTACGGCGGCGGCGCGAGCGGGCGCGGCGGCAGGTGGCCGCCCTCCGTGTACTGCGTCACTTCACCTCCCGGCGGGCTCGGACGTGCTCCCGATCGGGACACTACACGTCAGCCCGGTGGCGGGCACAGTCCGCCACCGGGCTGACACAGTCGTACCGGCGGCTGGTCACCCTCGCTGACCTGCTGTCAGGCCAACGCGCGCCGCCGCCGACGCGTTCCCCCTACTTCGTCGCCAGCTGCTCCGCGATGGCCCGGAGGGCCAGTTCGTAGCTGCCCAGGCCGAAGCCCGCGATGGTGCCGGAGGCGACGGCGGCGATCACCGAGGTGTGCCGGAATGCCTCCCGGGCGTAGGGGTTGGAGATGTGCACCTCGATCAGCGGGGCGGTCCGCTGGGCGGCGGCGTCCCGCATCGCGTACGAGTAGTGCGTGAACGCGCCCGGGTTGATCACCACGGGGGTGCGCTCGTCGGCCGCGCGGTGCAGCCACTCGACCATCTCCTGCTCGGAGTTGGTCTCGCGGACCTCCACCTCGAAGCCGAACTCCTTGCCGAGCGCGGTGCAGCGCTCGACCAGGCCGGCGTAGGAGGTGGCGCCGTACACGTCGGGCTCCCGGCTGCCGAGGCGGCCGAGGTTGGGCCCGTTCAGCACCACGACGCGAGTGGTCACGCGGAGACCTCCGCGTAGGCGCCGACCAGCAGCGTCGGGTCCGGGCCCTCCAGGACGGAGGTCTTGCCCAGGCCGTCGAGCACGATGAAGCGCAGCAGGTCGCCGCGCGACTTCTTGTCGATCTTCATGGCATCGAGCAGCTTCGGCCAGGCGTCCGCCCGGTAGGTGAGCGGCAGGCCGACCGAGGCGAGCACGGAGCGGTGCCGGTCGGCCGTCTCGTCGTCCAACCGCCCGGCCAGCCGGCCGAGTTCGGCCGCGAAGACCATGCCGATCGAGATCGCCGCGCCGTGCCGCCACTTGTAGCGCTCGTTGCGCTCGATCGCGTGGCCCAGGGTGTGGCCGTAGTTGAGGATCTCCCGGCGGCCGGCCTCCTTGAGGTCGCCCGAGACCACGTCGGCCTTGACCTGGATGGCCCGGCGGATGAGCTCCACCGTGTGCGGGCCGGCCGGGGTCTTGGCGCCCTCCGGGTCGGCCTCGATCAGGTCGAGGATGGCCGGGTCGGCGATGAAGCCGCACTTGATGACCTCGGCCAGGCCGGAGACGTAGTCGTGCTTGGGCACGGTCTCCAGGGTGGCCAGGTCGGCCAGCACGCCCACCGGCGGGTGGAAGGCGCCGACCATGTTCTTGCCCTCGGCGATGTTGATGCCGGTCTTGCCGCCCACGGCGGCGTCGACCATGCCGAGCAGGGTGGTGGGCATCGAGACCCAGCGCACCCCGCGCAGCCAGGTGGCCGCGACGAAGCCCGCGAGGTCGGTGGTGGCGCCGCCGCCGAGGCCGACGATCACGTCGGAGCGGGTGAAGCCGGTCTGCCCGAGCACCGACCAGCAGTAGGCCGCGACCTCGGCGCTCTTGGCCTCCTCGGCGTTCGGCACCTGCAGCAGGATCGCCTCGTAGCCCTCGCCCGCGAGGTCCTCACGGATGGCTTCGGCGGTGGCCTCCAGGGCCTCCGGGTGCACGATCGCCACCCGGCGGGCCTGGGTGCCGATCAGGCCGCCCAGCTCGCCGAGCAGCTGGTGGCCCACCAGCACGTCGTACGGGTCGTGGCCGGCGCTGCCACCGACGTGGATGGTGACGGTGTCAGTCATCAGTTCCTCAAATCCAGTGCGTCCAGGGCGGCCTCGGCCACCTGCTCCGGCTCCCGTCCCTGGGTGTCCACCACCGCGGTGGCGACCTCCAGGTAGAGCGGGCGCCGGGCCTCCATCAGCTCGCGCCAGCGAGCGCGCGGGTTGACGGCGAGCAGCGGGCGCGGCGCGTCCAGGCCGACCCGCTTCACGGCGTCCGCGAGCGCCACCTCAAGGTAGACCACCCGGCAGTCGGCCAGCAGCTTGCGGGTGGCCTCGGCCATCACCGCGCCGCCGCCCAGCGCCAGCACGCCCTCGTGGGTCTCCACGGCCTCGCGGACGGCCCGCACCTCCAGCTCGCGGAAGTACGGCTCGCCCTCGTCGACGAAGATCTCCGCGATCGGCTTCCCGGCGAGCGCCTCGATGTCGGCGTCGGTGTCCCGGAAGCCGACCCCGAGGCGCTCGGCCAGGACCCGCCCGACAGTGGACTTGCCACTGCCGGGCGGGCCGACGAGCACCAGCACGGGGCTCATCGGACGATCAGGTTCTCGAGGTAGCCCTGCACGTTGCGGCGGGTCTCGGAGACGTTGTCGCCGCCGAACTTCTCGCTCACCGCGTCGGCCAGCACCAGCGCGACCATCGCCTCGGCCACGATGCCGGCGGCCGGCACGGCGCAGACGTCGGAGCGCTGGTGGTGCGCGGCGGCGGGCTCGCCGGTGCGGGTGTCGATGGTGCGCAGCGCACGCGGCACGGTGGCGATCGGCTTCATCGCGGCGCGCACCCGCAGCAGCTCACCGGTGGAGAGGCCGCCCTCGGTGCCGCCGGAGCGGCCGGAGGTGCGCTGGACGCCGTTCGGGCCGGGGACGATCTCGTCGTGGGCCTGCGAGCCGGGCACCCGGGCCAGGTCGAAGCCGTCGCCGACCTCGACGCCCTTGATCGCCTGGATGCCCATCAGGGCGGCGGCCAGGCGGGCGTCCAGGCGGCGGTCCCAGTGCACGTGGCTGCCGAGGCCGACCGGCACGCCGTAGGCGAGCACCTCGACCACGCCGCCGAGCGTGTCGCCGTCCTTGTGGGCCTGGTCGATCTCGGCGACCATCGCCTTCGAGGCGTCGGCGTCCAGGCAGCGCACCGGGTCCTCGTCGAGGCGGGCCTCGTCGGAGGGCAGCGGGAGCACGCCGGCCGGGGCCTTGGCGGCGGCCAGCTCGACCACGTGCGAGACCAGCTCGATGCCGCAGGTCTCCTTGAGGTAGGAGCGGGCGACCACGCCGAGCGCGACCCGGGCGGCCGTCTCGCGGGCGCTGGCGCGCTCCAGGATCGGGCGGGCCTCGTCGATCGAGTACTTCTGCATGCCCGCGAGGTCGGCGTGGCCGGGGCGGGGGCGGGTCAGCGCCTCGTTGCGGGCCAGGCCCGCGAGGATCTCGGGGTCGACCGGGTCGGCCGACATGACCTGGTCCCACTTGGGCCACTCGGTGTTGCCGACCATGATCGCGACCGGGCTGCCCATGGTGAGGCCGTGCCGGACGCCACCGAGGAAGGTCACCTCGTCCTGCTCGAACTTCATCCGCGCGCCCCGGCCGTAGCCGAGCCGGCGCCGCGCCAGCGCGTCGGCGACCATCTCGGTGGTCACCGGCACACCTGCGGGCAGACCCTCCAGCGTCGCGACCAGTGCGGGGCCGTGCGACTCCCCCGCCGTCAGCCAGCGCAACGTACCCAACGGAGCTCCTTCGTCAGCGGCCCTGCGCTGCGGCGGGCCGACCAGGCGTTCGTCCGGCGGGCACCGGTGAGCAGGTGCCCGCGCTCTGAACCCGATCCTTTCACGTCCGGCGACCGGGCAGGTGCACGGTCCGTGTGGCGGACAGCAGGGTTCCAGTAGCCGCGCGCACCCCGGCCGACCAGCGGTTTCGGGCTCCGGGGCGAGTGGGCGGTCCAGCCCGGAGTCCACCGGTCGGACGTACGGCTGACCTGTTTACCGTCCATCTCTGTCAGATCCGGACCGCTCTCCGTCACTCCCCGTGCGGATCTAGCACTGCAGCGCTTCCTCGCCCGCCGCGCGCATCGCCGCGAGCGGGCCGGCCGGGACGCCGGTGAACTGCTCGAACTGGAGCACCGCCTGGTGCACCAGCAGGTCGAGACCGCCGAGCACCACGGCCCCGCGCTTCGCGCAGGCGGCCACCAGCTCGGTCGGCCAGGGGTGGTAGAGCACGTCGAAGAGCGCCCCCGGCTGCTCCGGCACGCCGGGCGCGAAGACATCGGTCGCCCCCGCCGGGGTGGTGGAGATGGTCAGCGGCGCGGCCAGCGCGTCCGCCGAGCGCTCCCAGTCGGCGGCCCGGACGGCCAGGCCCAGCTTCTCGCCCAGCTCGCGCATCTCGGCGGCCCGCTCGGGGCTGCGCACGTAGACCGTCACCTCGCCGTCGCAGATCTGCGCCAGCGCGGCCAGCGCGGAGGAGGCGGTGGCCCCGGCGCCGAGCACCGAGGCGGCCTCGACCCGCTCGATGCCCCGCTCGCGCAGCGCGTTGACCAGGCCGGGCACGTCGGTGTTGTCCCCGCGCAGCCGCCCGTCGGCCTGCCGCACCACGGTGTTGACGGCGTCCACCGCGAGCGCGGTGGGGCTGATCTCGTCCAGCAGCGGCATGATCGCCCGCTTGAGCGGCATGGTCAGCGAGAGCCCGGCCCAGCCGGGCTCCGCGAACGGCCCGGCCACGAAGGCCGGCAGCCCCGCCTCGTCCACCTCGTGCCGCCCGTACTCCCAGTCGGCCAGCCCGAGCGCGGCGTAGCCCGCCCGGTGCAGCTCCGGCGAGAGCGAGTGCGCGATCGGCGAGCCGAGGACGGCGGCCCGGTGCTGCGGTGTCACGGTGGATCCCCCTGTGTCAGATCAGGTCGCGCTCAGTTCGCTTGGTGCTTACTTGCACATGCCCTGGGCCTCGTCGAAGCCCTGGTTGTGCGCCGAGCAGTAGTCCTTCACGTCCTTCTTGAACTGGTCGAAGGTCGTGGAGAAGCGGGTCTCGGTCGGCGAGAGCGCCACGAAGTACACCCAGTCACCCGCGGTCGGGTTGAGCACCGCCTGGATCGCCTCGTCACCCGGGTTGGAGATCGGGGTCGGCGGCAGGCCCTTGTTGACGTAGGTGTTGTACGGGCTCTTGTCGCCGTCCTTCTCCGCCTTGGTGAAGTTGGTGCGGCCCAGCTTGTACTGGAGCGTGGTGTCCAGCTGGAGCTTGCCCTGGGTCGCGTTGGTCTTCAGGCGGTTGTACAGCACCCGGGCGATCTTGCCGAAGTCCTGGTCGTTGTTGCCCTCGGCCTGCAGGATGCTCGCCTCGGTGAGCACCTCGTAGCCGTTGTTCAGACCGATCTTCTGGGCGTTGCCGTCCAGGTTGAGGTCCTTGTAGTGCTGGGTGGCGTTGGCCACCATCTGCTTGAGCAGGTCCTCGGGCTTCATGCCCTCGGTGATCGAGTACTTGGCCGGGAAGAGGAAGCCCTCGGGGTTGTTGTTCGCGTACTGCGGCAGGCCCAGCTCGCCCGCGTGGGCCTGGGCGGCCTGGGCGGTGGTGCCCTTGTTGAGCTTCAGCTTGCCGTCGATGATCGTGTAGATGTCGGCGGCCTTCTTCCCCTCGGGGATGACCAGCGCGTTGCCGCCGTTGGAGTCGACCAGCAGCGCGACGGCGGACTCGGCCGACATCTGGTGGTGCATGGTGTAGGCACCGGGCTGGATGGTGGACGCCTTGGGGTTGGCCACGAAGGCGTTGTAGAAGGCCTTGACCGACTTGACCACGCCCGCCTCGAAGAGCGTCTGGCCCATCTGCTCGCCCGCCGCGCCCGGCTTGATCTGGATCGACACCGAGCCGGTGCCCGCCCCGGCGTAGTCGGCCGGCGGGCCGAAGTGCCGCTGGTAGAAGCCGTAGCCCCACCAACCGGCCCCGCCCAGGCCGCCGAGCAGCACCAGCGCGACCACCAGGCAGGCGCCGCTGTTGCGGCGGCCGGCGGCCTTGCCCTTCTCCTTGCGCTTGCGCTCGCCCTCGCGGGAGGTGTCCTGCTCGCCGAGGAAGGAGCCCTGCCCCTCCTCGTGGTACTCGTCCTCGTACTCCTCGCCGTGCTCCTCGGCCCAGACCTCGGGCTCCGGCTCGGTCACGGCGGGCGCACCGGCCCCGGCCGGCCCGCCGTGCTCCAGCGCGGCGGCCTCGGCCTCCCAGTCGATCCCGTCCGGCCCGGGCCCGGCGGGCGCGGGGGCCGATCGCTGCTGCTGCACCGGCGGACGGCCGGCGGCCTGCTGCTGACCGAAACGCCCCGGCTGGCCCGGCTGGCCCTGCTGCCCGAACGGCTGCTGGGCCTGCTGCCCGAGCGGCCCACCCGGCCCGGGCCGACCGGGCTGCCCCGGCTGACCACCCGGCGGGAAGCCCTGCGGCCCGCCCTGCTGCTGGAAGCCCTGCTGCTGCGGCATGCCCTGCTGGAGCCCCTGGGCCGGCATCCCCTGCTGCTGGAGGCCCGTCTGCTGGGCGGCCTGCCGCAGCCCCTGCGTCTGGAGCCCCTGCTGCATGCCCTGCTGCCACTGCTGCTGGCCCTGCTGCGGCATCTGCTGCTGCTGAGCCTGCGGCCGGCCGTACGGGTCCTGGGTGTACTGACCCTGCTGCTGGTGCTGCTGGCCGACCTGCTGCCAGGCACCGGTCTGCTGCTGCGCCTGCTGGGCCTGGGCCTGCTGTTGCTGTTGCTGCTGCTGCCACAACTGCTGCTGCTGAGCCTGCTGCTGGGCGTACAGGTCCTGCGCGTACTGCCCCTGCTGCTGGTGCTGCTGCTGGCCGACCTGCTGCCAGGCACCGGTCTGCTGCTGCTGGCCGTACGGGTCCTGCGCGTACTGGTTCTGCTGCTGCCAGGCCGCCTGCTGCGCGGCGGCCTGCTCCTCGGGCGTACCGCCGTATCCGGGGTCGCCTGGGTGCCACGGCTGCGAGCCCTGGGGGTTGTAGCCCCCACCCAGATCACTCATCGAACCCCTTAAACCGACGGAAGACTGCCGTCTCGAACCAGCGTGCTAGCGACACGCCCGGAGGGAGACGTTACCGTACCGCAGGGGGGTCACCGGCCTGGTCAACTCCTCGTCAATGCCCACTGGCGCTCGGTGAGGACCGGGCCTGCGACTGGACGGCGTTGAACTCGGCGACGTTCTTCTGCTGCTGATCGAAGCTGTCGGTGAAGCGGGTGTCACCGGGTCGTACGGTCACGAAGTACAGCCAGTCGCCGTCCGCCGGGTGGGCCGCGGCCCGCAGCGCGTCCCGGCCCGGGTTGGCGATCGGGGTGGGCGGCAGGCCCGGGTGCAGGTAGGTGTTGAAGGGCGAATCCAGCTTGGTGTCGACGTTGGTCGTGGTGAGGGTGGAACGGCCGAGTGCGTAGTTGATGGCGGAGTCGAACTGCAGCGGCATGCCCTTCGCCAGCCGGTTGTAGACCACCCGCGCCACCTTGGCCATGTCCTCCTCGTTGTCCGCCTCGCCCTGCACCAGGCTGGCGATGACCACCAGCCCGTACGGGGTCTGCCCGTTGCCGGCCGCCAGCGAGTCCACGTCCTCGGCGCCGTACACCTTGCCGCTCTGGCCGACCATCTGCTGGAGCAGCGCGAGCGGGCCGCTGTCCCCCGTCACCGGGTAGGTCGCGGGGAAGAGGTAGCCCTCGGCGTTGCCGTTCGCCTGGTCGGGCAGGCCGAGCTCGGCGAGGTGCTGCTGGGCGGTGGTCTGGGTGGTGCCGGGCGGCAGCTTGAGCTTCTGGTCGATCGCGGCGTAGACCTGGGCGGCGCGCCAGCCCTCGGGGATGGTGAGCGCGTTGGCGTTGGCCGGGTCGAGCAGCACGTTGAGCGCGTTGGCGGCCGACATCTGCTGCTTGAGCTGGTAGACGCCCGGCTGGATCCGGGTGCCGGCCGCGCTGTGCGCCGCCGCCTCGGTGAAGGCCCGGGTGCTGGCCACCACGCCGTTCTTGACCAGGGCCTGCCCGATCTGGGTCAGCGAGGCCCCCTGGGCCACCGAGACCTGCACCGTGCCGCTGCCCCCGCCGGGGTAGTCGGCGGCCGGTGCCTGGCCGCTCGGCCAGAGCAGCACGGCCGCCAGTGCCACCGCGCAGACCACGCCCACCAGCGCGCCGACGCTCAGGCAGCAGGCCAGGCCGCTGCGCAGCCGGCGCGGGTCCGGCAGGTCGAGCGCGGGCGGCGCCCCGGGCGGGGCGGCCTCCGGCTCGGCGGCGGGCGCGCCGAGGTGCCCGGGGGTCAGACCGGGTGCGCTGTACGGGTCGGTCAACGGGCCGCTTCTCCCCCAGGAACGGATCCTCCCGGGAACGGACCCCCGGGAACGAATCGGGGGCCCGTGCGGACGCGTCCGCACGGGCCCCCACCAGGGAAGCTAGCCCAGCACCACTACTCGGTGGGCTCGACGCACTCGCCGGGGGCGCGGCCACTCACCCGTTCGGTCTCAAGCGCGCTCTGCAGGATCACCACGGCGGCCGCCTGGTCGATCACCGAGCGGCCCTTCTTGGACGAACGCCCGGCGGCACGCATGCCCTGGGCGGCCGTCACCGTGGTCATCCGCTCGTCCACCAGGCGCACCTTCACCGGGTAGACCAGCATCGCCAGCCGACCCGCGTACTCACGGATCTTGGCCGCGGCCGGGCCCTCCTTGCCGCTCATCGAGCGGGGCAGGCCGACCACGATCTCGATCGCGTCGTACTCCTCGGCGATCGCCTTGATCCGTGCCTGCGAGCGGCCGCCCGCCGGGACGGTCTCCACCGGCGTGGCGATCAGCCCGTCGGGGTCGCAGGACGCGACCCCGATCCGGGCGTCACCCACGTCGACGGCGATCCGGCGCCCCCGGCGGAAGACCTTCTCCTCCTGGGTGGAGTCGTCGTACATCAGCTGGCGCGCTCCGCGACCAGGCCACGGACGGCGGCGATCGCCTCGTCCACGGCACCCGGGTTGGTGCCACCGCCCTGGGCCACGTCGTCCTTGCCGCCACCGCCGCCGCCGAGGGTCTTGGCCGCGACGCGGACCAGCTCGCCGGCCTTAATGCCGCGCCCGCGCGCGTCCTCGTTGGTGGCGATCACGGTCAGCGGGCGGTCGTTCGCCACGGTGAAGGCGGCGACCACGGCCGGGCGCGAGCCCAGGCGGGCACGGACGTCGAGCACCAGCTTGCGCAGCTCGTCCGCACCGGTGCCGTCGGCGACCCGGGCGGCGACCACGGCCACGCCCTGGACGTCCTCGGCACCGGAGGCGAGCCCGGCGGCGGCCGCGAGGACCTTCTCCGCGCGGAAGCGCTCGATCTCCTTCTCCGCGTCCTTGAGCTTGGCGAGCATGCCGGAGATCTTCTCCGGCAGCTCCTCCGGGCGGCCCTTGACCAGCTCGGTCAGCTGGGCCACCACGGTGTGCTCACGGGCCAGGAACTTGTAGGCGTCGGCGCCGACCAGCGCCTCGACCCGGCGCACGCCGGAGCCGATCGAGGACTCGCCGAGCAGCTTCACCAGGCCCAGCTGGGCGGTGTTGCCCACGTGGGTGCCACCGCACAGCTCCTTGGAGAAGTCGCCGATGGTGACCACGCGGACCGAGTCGCCGTACTTCTCGCCGAACATCGCGATGGCGCCGGCCTTGCGGGCCTGGTCCATCGTCATGACCTCGGCGGTGACCTCCAGCTCGCGGGTCAGCACGTCGTTGATCTTCTGCTCCACGTCGGTCAGCACGCTGCCGGGCACGGCGGCGGGCGAGCCGAAGTCGAAGCGGAAGCGGCCCGGGGCGTTCTCCGAACCGGCCTGGGCGGCGGTGGGGCCGAGCGCGTCGCGCAGCGCCTGGTGGGTCAGGTGGGTGGCCGAGTGGGCGCGGGCGATCGCCCGGCGGCGCTCCACGTCGATGGTGGCGTACGCGGCGGCGCCGAGCACGACCTCACCGAAGAGCACGCCGCCGGAGTGCACCACGACGCCCGGCACCGGCTGCTGCACGTCGCGGATCTCCACGACCGCGCCCGAGTCCAGCCGGATCCGGCCGTGGTCGGCCAGCTGGCCGCCGCCCTCGGCGTAGAACGGGGTGCGGTCGAGCACGATCTCGACCTCGTCGCCCTCGCTCGCGGCCGGGGCCGGCGAGCCGTTGACGAGCAGGCCGACGACGGTGGCCTCGCCCTCGGTGGCGGTGTACCCGGTGAAGACGGAGGCACCGGCCTTGTCCGCCACCTCGCGGTAGGCGGCCACGTCGGCGTGGCCCATCTTCTTCGCCTTGGCGTCGGCCTTGGCGCGGTCCCGCTGCTCCTGCATCAGGCGGCGGAAGCCGGACTCGTCCACCTGGAGGCCCTGCTCCTCGGCCATCTCCAGGGTCAGGTCGATGGGGAAGCCGTAGGTGTCGTGCAGCTTGAACGCCTGCTCGCCCGAGAGCACGGCGCGGCCGGCCTGCTTGGTCTCGGTGACGGCGGTGTCCAGCAGGTTGGTGCCGGCCTTCAGGGTCTGGAGGAAGGCGACCTCCTCCGCGACCACGACGGTCTCGATCCGCTTGCGCTCGGACTCCAGCTCCGGGTACTGCGGGGCCATCGCCTTGATCGCGGTGTCGATCAGCACCTGGGCCACCGGCTCGGTGGCGCCCAGCAGGCGCATGTTGCGGATCGCGCGGCGCAGGATGCGGCGCAGCACGTAGCCGCGGCCCTCGTTGCCGGGGGTGACGCCGTCGCCGACCAGCATCAGCGCGGTGCGGATGTGGTCGGTGACCACGCGCAGCGAGACGTCCGACTTGTGGTCGGCGCCGTAGGTGTGGCCGGTGAGCTCGGCGGCGTGGTCGAGGATCATCCGGCTGGTGTCGATCTCGAAGAGGTTGTCGACGTCCTGCAGGATGCAGGCCAGGCGCTCCAGGCCGAGGCCGGTGTCGATGTTCTTGCTCGGCAGGTCGCCGAGGATCTCGAACCCGTCCTTGCCGTCGCCGTGGCCGCGCTCGTACTGCATGAAGACCAGGTTCCAGATCTCCATGTACCGCTCGCCGTTGACGGCCGGGCCGCCCTCCTCGCCGTAGGCGGGGCCGCGGTCGTAGTTGATCTCCGAGCACGGGCCGCAGGGGCCGGGCACGCCCATCGACCAGAAGTTGTCCTTCATGCCGAGGCGCTGGATGCGCTCGGCCGGCACGCCGATGACGTCGCGCCAGATCTGCTCGGCCTCGTCGTCGTCCTTGTAGACGGTGATCCAGAGCTTCTCGGGCTCAAGGCCGTAGCCACCGTCCGCGACGGAGGTGGTGAGCAGCTCCCACGCGTACTTGATGGCCCCTTCCTTGAAGTAGTCGCCGAAGGAGAAGTTGCCGCACATCTGGAAGAACGAGCCGTGCCGGGTGGTCTTGCCGACCTCCTCGATGTCCAGCGTGCGGACGCACTTCTGGACCGAGGTGGCGCGGGTGAACTGCGGCTTGATCTCGCCGAGGAAGTACGGCTTGAAGGGCACCATGCCGGCGTTGACGAGCAGCAGGGTGGGGTCGTCGGCGACCAGCGAGGCCGACGGTACGACGGTGTGGCCGCGCTCCTCGTAGAAGCGCAGCCAGCGGCGGCGGATCTCTGCCGACTCCATTACAGGTCCTCCTGGTTGGTGGTGCCGCCGGGCAGCTCTCGGGGCTGCCGGGGCGTGGGTGCGATGGCCTTGGTGACGCGCTGAGCGGGGGGCAGGGCGACGGCGGGCGAGCCCGGCGCCGCCGAGATAGCTCGGTACCGGGCGTCGCGCCGGGGTGCCCGGCGCGGCTCGAGGACGGCGGTGCCGTCCAGACCGAGGTCGCTGCGCAGCTGCTCCTCGCGCTCGGTCATCCCGGCGCGCACGTCGGCCGCGAAGCGCTTGGCCGCGTCACCCAGCTGGAGGGCGCCGCGCGCGGCGGTGCCCGAGAGGCTGTCCGGGGTGAGCCGGTGCACCGCCTCGTTCGCCTTGTTCATCGCCCACACGGTGGCCCCGGCGCCGACGGCCATCCAGAAGATCCGGCGTACCATCTCAGCCCCTCACGGCTCGGCGGACGCGGGCCAGCAGCCCGCCGCGCGGCGCGGTGGCCGCGCGCACCTCGGCCCGGATCAGCCGGGCCAGCTCCTCGCGCTCGCTGCCCTGCTGGGGCAGCGTCAGCCCGGCCTGCTGACGGCCGACGGCCTTGCGCACGCCGTAGCTGAACGCGGCCACCTTGACCAGCGGGCCGCCGATGGTCGCAGCGACGGTGGAGGAGAGCGCGTTGGCGTTGGCGGCGGCGTCCTGCACGTTGGCGGTGATCTCGTCCACCCGCTCCAGCTGCTCGTTGGCGCTGCGCACGGCCTGCCCGGCCTCGGTGAGCAGCGGCACGGCCCGCTCGGTCACCTCGGTGACCAGCACGGCGGCCTCCCGCAGCACCTTGGAGAGCCGCACCAGCACCACGGCGAGCAGCGTGACCAGGACCGCCCAGAACACGGCGACCAGCAGGCCGGCCAGCTCTCCCACGGACACCTTGCGCGCTCCCTCGGCTTCTCGTCGCTACTGGAGGGAACCCTACCGTGGCGACGTGGTCATTCCCGACTCGATATCCCCGTCGCGGGCCGGGAAGGCGGGCGAACCTCCGTGCGTAACCTACCGGCGGGTCAGGTCGTTGGACGCCCGGACTCTCCGAGGGTGAGGGCCTCGGGGGGAGAGACCGTGTCCAGCGACCAGGCGACCACCACCGCCACCACCCCGGGCCGGCTGCCCGCCGAGCTCACCACCTTCGTCGGCCGCTCCCCCGAACTCGCCGCCCTCCAGAGCCTGTTGACCCGCACCCGCCTGGTCACCGTGACCGGCCCGGGCGGCGTCGGCAAGACCCGCCTGGCGCTGCGGGCTGCCGCCGCCCTGACCCAACCGGCCGCCCCCGCCGCCCCCGCGTACCCGGCCACCGCGGGCACGTCCGGCCTCCCGGCGGGCCCCTTCACCGACACACCCCCCTCCCCCGTCTCGGACCCCCTCCTGTTCCCCGACGGGGTCCGCGTGGTCGAGGTCTCCGCCGTGCAGCACGACCTGCTCCTCGGCCACGCCGTGCAGGAGGCGCTCCGGCTCACCGACAGCACCACCCGGCCACCGCTGGAGGTGCTGGCCGAGCGGCTGGCCGACCGGCGGCTGCTGATCGTGCTCGACGGGTGCGAGCACCTGGTGGCGGCCTGCGCCGAGCTGGTCGAGGAGCTGCTGCGGGCCGCGCCGGGCGTGCGGGTGCTGGCCACCAGCCGCGAGGCGCTCCAGGCGGCCGGCGAGCACCTGCTGCCGGTCACCCCGCTGCCGCTGCCCGAGGCGGCCCGGCTCTTCACCGACCGGGCCACCGCCGTGCTGCCCGGGTTCACCCCCGACGACGCCGTGGAGCCGCTCTGCCGCCGGCTGGACGGCATCCCGCTGGCCGTGGAGCTGGCCGCCGGCCGGCTGCGCACCCTCTCCGTCGAGCAGATCACCCACCGCCTGGACGACCGCTTCGCCCTGCTCACCGGCGGCGCCCGCACCGCCCCGCTGCGCCACCAGACCCTGCGCACCACGATCGGCTGGAGCCACGAGCTCTGCACCCCGCAGGAGCGGCTGCTCTGGGCCCGGCTGGCGGTCTTCGCCGGCGCCTTCGACCTGGACGCGGCCGAGTACGTCTGCGCGGGCGACGGCCTGGCCACCGAGCAGGTGCTCGACCTGCTGGGCGAGCTGGTGGCCAAGTCCGTGCTGCTGCGCGAGTCGGCCCCGGACGGCGGGGTGCGGTTCCGGCTGCTGGACACCCTGCGCGAGTACGGCGGCCAGTGGCTGCGCGCCACCGGCGAGGAGCGCCGGCTGCGCAGCCGGCACCGCGACTGGTACCTGGGCCTGGCCTCCTGGGGCGAGGCCGAGTGGTTCGGCCCGCACCAGGCCGAGACGGCGGAACGGACCCGCCTGGCCCACCCGAACCTGCGCGCCGCGCTGGAGTTCAGTCTGGCCGAGCCCGGCGAGGAGCAGCAGGCCCTGCTGCTGGCGGGCACCCTCTGGTACTACTGGGTCGGCTCCGGCCACCTCGGCGAGGGCCGGCACTGGCTGGACCGGGCCCTGGCGCTCGCCCCCGAGCCGACCCGGGCCCGCGCCAAGGCGCTCTGGGTCACCGGCTACATGGCCACCCTCCAGGGCGACCTGGCCCGGGCCCGCCCGGCCCTGGCCGAGTGCCGCCGCCAGGCGGTGGACACCGGGGACGACCGGGCGCTGGCCTACGCGGTGCACCGGCAGGGCTGCGCCGCGCTGATCGGCGACGAGCCGGCCCGGGCCGCGGTGCTCTTCGAGGAGGCGCTGACCCTCTACGACCGGATCGGCGAGCTCAACTCCAACGTCCTGATGGCGATGTTCGAGCTCGGCGTGGCCTGCCTCTTCCAGGGCGACGAGGAGGGCGCCCGGCACTGGCTGGACAGGGTGAGGGAGATCTGCGAGCGGCACGGCGAGCAGTGGGCCTACGCGTACGCCCTCTACGCCCTGGCCTACGCCCGCTGGCAGACGGGCGAGCTGCGCCCGGCCCGGGCATACGCGCGCGAGTGCGTCCGGCTCAACCACCTCTTCCGCGATCTGCTCGGGGTGGTGCTCGCCCTGGACGTGCTGGCCCTGCTCCAGACCGAGGGCCCGGAGGCCGATCTGGTCGAGGCCCGGGTGCTCCAGGGCGCGGCGCACCGCCTCTGGCAGGCCGTCGGCACCCCGTTCTTCGGCTCCCGCAGCTTCAACGGCCCCTACCGCGAGTGCGAGTCCCGGGCCCGCACCGGCCTGACCGAGCTGGAGTTCGCCGAGGCCTTCACCCGCGGCGCCGCCCTCGACCTGGACGAGGCCGTCGCCCGCGCGCTCGGCGCCTAGGAACGACTCGGCGCCCGGGAACGACCGAGCCCCCGGTCGCCTTCCGAGGAAGGCGACCGGGGGCTCGGTGCTCGCGGGTCAGCGCGAGTAGTACTCGACGACCAGCTGCTCGTCGCAGATCACGGGGATCTCGCGGCGGAGCGGGGTGCGGTCCAGGCGGAACGCCAGGGCCTTGAGGTTGACCTCGAGGTACTTCGGGGTCTGGCCCTCGCCCGCGTAGCCACCCTCACGGGCGACCTGGAACGGGACCTTCTCCTTGCTACGCTCACGCACGGTGACGACGTAGCCCGGCTTCATCAGGAACGACGGCTTGTTGACCTTGCTGCCGTTGACCTCGATGTGGCCGTGGACGACCATCTGGCGGGCCTGGTAGATGGTGCGGGCGATGCCCGAACGCAGGACCAGGGCGTCGAGACGGGTCTCCAGCAGGGCGACGAGCGCCTCACCGGTCTTGCCCTCGACCTTCTTGGCGGACTCGAAGGCGCGAGCCATCTGCTTCTCGCTCAGGTCGTACTGGGCGCGCAGACGCTGCTTCTCGGTCAGACGGACCTTGTAGTCAGAGTTCTGCTTGCGGCCACGGCCGTGCTGGCCGGGCGGGTACGGGCGCGCCTCGAAGTACTTGACGGACTTCGGGGTCAGCGGAATGCCCAGGGCACGGGCAATCTTGACCTTGGGGCGCTTCTGGTTCGCCATGAACCAAACCTCTCTTGCGTGTGAATACGGCTGTCACCAGGTGTTGACGGAGGTCGCCTCTCGCGACCCGGAGAAACCACCCGTACGAGTGGTCAGCCGCCTCCGGGGCCGGGCACAGAAGTGCTTGTTACACGCGCCGCCCGATGGACGGCCCGCGACACCGGTGAAGGTGCGCGACGCTCCTGGAGACCCCCGCGAAGGGGAGCCTCGGGCCATTGCCCCGCTGGTGCGGACGGTCGACGGGTCACCCCATCGCCGTGCCCGGGACATGGCACTCCGAGCAACTATACCCGCCGGCCACCATCACCCTTCACTGGCCCCTGAGCTTGCCCCTGGTCCACTCCACCACGTCCGCGTACCGGGCCTCGCCGCCGTGCCTGGTCGGCTGGTAGTACTCCTTGCCGTGCACGGAGTCCGGCGCGTACTGCTGGGCGGCGATCCCGCCGGGCAGGTCGTGCGGGTACCGGTAGCCCTTGCCGTGGCCCAGCTTGCCCGCGCCGCCGTAGTGCGCGTCCCGCAGGTGCGGCGGGACGGCCCCGGCCAGGCCCTGGCGGACGTCGGCCAGGGCCGCGTCGATCGCCAGGTAGGCCGCGTTGGACTTGGGCGCGAGCGCCAGCGCGATGGCGGCCTGGGAGAGGATGATCCGGGCCTCGGGGAAGCCGATCAGGGCCACCGCCTGGGCGGCGGCCACCGCCGTCTGCAGGGCCGTCGGGTCGGCCAGGCCGATGTCCTCGCTGGCGGAGATCATCAGGCGGCGGGCGATGAACCGCGGGTCCTCGCCCGCCTCGATCATCCGGGCCAGGTAGTGCAGGGTGGCGTCCACGTCGCTGCCCCGGATCGACTTGATCAGGGCGCTGGCCACGTCGTAGTGCTGGTCGCCGTCCTTGTCGTAGCGCACGGCGGCCTGGTTGACGGCCGTCTCGGTGATCGCCAGGGTGATCTGGGCCGAGCCCTGCTCGATCGCGGCGCCGGCCGCCGCCTCCAGCGTGGTGAGCGAGCGCCGGGCGTCCCCGCCGGCCAGCCGGACCAGGTGGTCCTCGGCCTCCGCGGTCAGCTCCACCGAGCCGCCCAGGCCGCGCTCGTCGGCCACCGCGCGGCGCAGCAGCGTGCGGATGTCCTCGTCGG